>JAGWWY010000014.1 GCA_018970145.1 Gammaproteobacteria bacterium | reverse complement strand
GTGGCTACCGATGCCGATACGATGCACATCGGCATTGCCGTTTGAAAAGGTGGCGAGCGGGTAACGTCCCGACAGTCGCTTGAGCGCCGGCAGCACATCCGCAAACAAGGTCACATCATGACGAGCGTCGATGAAAACGGCGAAAGCGTCATCGGCGATCGTCGGGTCGTGTTCATGCTCGATCGCAAAGCGTCGCAAGGCTTCGGTGCGCAACCAGGTCATATCGTGCGCTCGATCCGGGCGTTCTTCGACCAGCGCCATGCGCCGCGCATAGAGATCCTCCGGTGCAAATCGAGCGCCTAGCACCGGGTGCTGCTCTTGCAGAAAAGCCGCCATACGCGCCTCCGCGCGTTGCAGCACGGGTCGGACCTCCCAAAAGGTGTCGTCGAGGTCAAAACAGATGGCGCGCACGTCAAGAGGCATCGGAAAGCGGCAGATGTACAATCGGGCGCTCGTTTTACCGGTATCGCCACTGGAGTACAACCATGCGACTGAACTGGACTGCCCTGCCACTGCTGGGTCTTGCGCTCTTGGCTAGCTCCGCCCTCGCCTCGAATGCCGCCAAGCCATTCTCGGCGGATGATCTCGTGCGACTTGCACGAGTCTCCGATCCGCAAGTTTCGCCCGATGGACGACATGTGGTGTTCGCCCTGCGCGAGACCGATATCGAAGCCAACCGCGGCAAAGTCGATCTTTGGTTGCTCAATCTGAACGACGAGAGACCCGTCGCTCGTCGTCTCACGCAACACCCGGCGAGCGACTCCTCGGGGCGCTGGGCACCGGATGGTCGCGGCATCTATTTTCTCTCGACCCGCAGCGGCTCGTCGCAGGTGTGGCATATCGGTCTCGAGGGTGGCGAGGCGCAGCAAGTGACCTCACTGCCGCTCGGTGTGGGTTCGTTCGAAGTGTCGCCGCGCGGTGATCGTCTCGCCGTGTCGATGGAAGTATTCCCCGACTGTGTCGAACTCAAATGCACGACCGACCGACTAGGCGAGCGCAAGAAAGACAAGGCGTCAGCGCTGAGCTACGACGCACTCTTCGTCCGTCATTGGGATACGTGGAGCGATGGTACGCTGTCGCGTCTGTTCACCGCCGTGATCGGCAACGATCGCAAGGCCAGTGAGTTCAAATTGGTCTCAGGCGCCGTCCTTGGGCACGTGCCCTCCAAGCCTTTCGGTGGCGAGGAGGACTACACCTTCAGCCCGGACGGTCAGCGCATCGTGTTCTCGGCACGCATTGCTGATGCCAAAGAACCGTGGTCGACCAATTTTGATCTTTATGAGGTTGCCGCCGATGGCACGGGCGAGACGCGCAACCTGACCACTGACAATCCGGCGTGGGACGCACAACCCGTATTTTTGGCCAACGGTGATCTCGCGTGGCTTGCCATGTCGCGCCCCGGCTTCGAAGCCGATCGTTATGTCGTGATGCTACGCAGCGGCGTGGATAACGAAACACGCGCACTCACCGCCGACTGGGATCGCTCGGTCGGCCACATCGCCGCGAACTTCGATGGCCGCAAGCTCATCGCGACCGCAGACGATCTCGGCCAGACGGCACTCGTTGAGATCGACCCGAAGTCAGGTTATCGGCAACGACTGCTCAGCAACGGTCAAGTGCAAGGTTTTTCACCCACGCGCGATGGCGTCGTGATGACCTGGGCATCGCTCGACTCACCGCCCGATTTATATCTGGTATCGAAATCCTCGAAGGCAGCCAACTCGCGTGCCGTACTTCCGCCCGCGCCGAGACCGCTCACTGCCGTCAATCAAACCCTGCTCGCCGAGCGAGAGTTCGGCGAGTTCGAGCAGTTCTCGTTCAAAGGTTGGAACGACGAAACGGTCTACGGTTACGTGATGAAACCCGCGGGTTTCGAGCGCGGCAAGAAATACCCCATCGCCTTCATCGTGCACGGTGGACCGCAGGTCAGTTTCTCGAACCAATGGTCGTGGCGCTGGAATCCGCAGGTCTACGCGGGTGCAGGCTATGCCGTCGTGTTCATCGACTTCCATGGTTCGCCGGGTTACGGGCAGGCTTTCACCGACTCGATCAGTCAGGACTGGGGTGGCAAACCGCTCGTCGATCTACAAAAGGGTCTTGAGGCGGCACTCGGTCGCTATGACTGGCTCGATGGCACCCGTGCGTGCTCGCTCGGCGCTTCCTATGGCGGCTTCATGCAAAACTGGATCGCCGGCAACTGGTCGGATCGATTCCAGTGCATCGTCAACCACGCCGGCATCTTTGATCAGCGGACGATGTACTACACCACCGAAGAACTTTGGTTCACCGAGTGGGAAAATGGCGGGCCGTATTACCTCACGCCGAAGATCCACGAGAAGTTCAACCCCGCGGACCACGTGACGAAGTGGCGCACACCGATGCTCGTGATCCACGGCGCGCTCGACTATCGCGTGCCCTACTCGCAGGGTCTTGCGACCTTCACGGCATTACAGCGCCAAGGTGTTCCAAGCCGCTTCGTATTTTTCCCGGATGAGAACCACTGGATACTCAAGCCCGCCAACAGCTTGCGTTGGCACTCAGAAGTGCTTGGGTGGTTGGATCAGCATTTGAAGACTACACGTACCCCGCCCGCCACTCCGCCTGGTAATTGAGGCCGAGTGACACGACGCGTTGCAGCAACTCGGGATAGCTGATGCCCGCCGAGAGCGCTGAGCGCGCGTAATCCTCAGCCTCGGCGAGGCACGGATTGGCGTTCGCTTCGAGCACAAAGATTTCGCCATCGGGCCGCACACGAAAATCCATGCGTGCGTAGCCAGACAGGCCGAGGCTGCGATAGATGCGTCTCGCAAGTTTGTCGAGTCTCGCCTCGAGCGCAGGCGAAAGTTCTGTCGCCGCCGAGCGTGTGATGCCGTGCTTGGCTTGGTAGCGCCGATCCCACTTCACCCTGCGTGTGGCGATTGTCGCCTGATTATCACCCATCGAGCCGAAGTGCATTTCCCACACCGGCAGGCGCGTCAGTCGATCGTTGCCGAGCACGCCGATATACAACTCGCGGCCGGCGATGTACTCCTCGACGAGCGCATCCGTCTTGACCTGCTCATGCATGAACGCAATGCGATCGCGCAGCTGCTCGGGTGTCTCGACGACCGATGCTTGAGCGATACCGAGTGACGCATCTTCGGTCGCCGACTTCACGAACAGCGGATAGCGCAGTTTGGAGGGTAACCGCACGACTCGACCCTTCGGAAACACCGCAAACTGAGGCGTCGGGATACGGTGATAGTGCAACAGCTGCTTCGAGAGCGGCTTGTCACGTGAGAGCAGCAAGCCGCGCGGATTACAGCCAGTGTAGGGTTGCTCCAGCAACTCCAAGAACGCGACGACGTGCTGATCGTAAGTGACGACGCCATTGAATTCCTCGAGCAAGTTGAAAACGACATCCGGTTTCCACTCGGCGATCTCGCTGCGCAGCGCGGTCAGGCTGTCGAGAACGCCAAGGCACCGCACGTCATGCCCCATGGCGCGCAGGTGTGTCATGACATCGTATTCCGTGCGCCACTCGTCGATCTGCTGATCGCTATAGCCCTCCGTGCTCGCGGGGGGCATCAAGCTCTCGTGAACCACCATCAAAATCTTCAAGGACTTCATCGATCCATCACCACATCAACTTCGACCGACCAAGACTGCGGCAAGCAGCGAATCTGCTCGTCGCTCTATCAAATCTCGCTCGGCCAGCGTCTCGAGCCATGCAACAGGAAGAGCGCTTGCCCCATAGTGAGCGCCGGCGAGCTGACCACACAATGCGCCAAGTACATCGGAGTCGCCGCCCTGGTTGATCGCTTCGAGCACGGCGTCCTTCCAATTCCTCGTACCGCAAAAAGCCGCAGTCGCCGCCCCAAGCAAGCGACCCGTGTCGGTCGGCAGCCATTGACTCTTGGCAATTTGCTCGCACAGCGCGGCGTGGGTTGCGCCATGCAAAGCGGATCTCAAGATCAAAGAAAATACTTGCGCCTGCTGCAGGGTCGAGTCTTGATGGCTCGTGATCTGTGTCGCACTAGCGACATCTCGCGACAATGCATCGCCATCATCCGTCAAGTGCCACACGACGAGCGGCGCTAACCGCGTGAGCGCATCACTTCCATCGGACCAGGCTATGTCAGGTGCGCCATCGACCAGTGCACGACTGACGGCCGCCGTTAGGCCGAGACACTCTCCTGTCGCACTGTGTTCGCCCCATTGCTGCCAACGACGCAACTGCGCCAGTTGGTCGACAGAATCGAAACCACCGCGATCGAGCAAACTCGTCGCCACGCACAGCATGATCGCCGTCTCATCGGCCCACGCACCCCGTGGCAAATCGAAGGGACCCCCACCGAAGAGGTCGCGCACCGGAGTAAAACTGCCGGCGCGGCGTAGCTGCGTCGGCATCGACGCGGATTCACCGAGTGCGAGTCCGAGCAAGACTCCTCGGACGCGATCCCGCCAGCGCAATACCCACTCGGCGTTCGACGAGTCGAGCCAATCGAAGCCCTCGCCCGTCATCCGTTATGTTTGGCGCCGAGAGCCGCGAAGTCGAACAAACGGGGATCGGCTAAATGACTCGGCTCAACCGAGCGCAGAGCGGAAAAAATCGACTCGGTGCGCCCTGGATAGTCGCGTTCCCAAGCCTGCAACATCTGCTTGATCTGTCGTCGCTGCGCGTTCTCCTGAGAACCGCACAACGTGCAAGGAATGATCGGGAACTGTCGTGCGCGCGCATAACGCTCGACATCTCGCTCGGACACATAAGCGAGCGGACGGATCACGATGTGCCTGCCATCCTCGGACTGGAGTTTCGGCGGCATAGCCTTGAGGCGACCGCCGAAGAAAAGATTCAAGAACATCGTCTCGACGATGTCGTCGCGATGGTGACCGAGTGCGACCTTGGTCACGCCATTCTCGGCCGCCCAGCGATAGAGCGCCCCGCGACGCAAGCGCGAACACAATCCGCACATGGTCTTGCCTTCGGGTATCACCCGCTTGACCACCGAATAGGTGTCTTGCTCGATGATATGAAACGACACACCGAGAGCCTGCAAATACTCAGGCAACACATGTTCCGGAAATCCCGGCTGCTTCTGATCGAGATTGACGGCCACGAGCTCGAAACTCACTGGCGCACTGCGCTGCAGCGACAACAAAACATCGAGCAGCGTGTACGAATCTTTGCCACCCGAGAGACAAACCATGACCTTGTCGCCCTCGGCGATCATGGCGTAGTCCTCGATCGCCTTACCGACAAGACCGCGCAGCTGCGCTTGCAGCTTGCGAAAAGTGCTCGATGTTTTGGCCGATGGCAGTGCCGGAATCGGCGCCGTCGTGCCCTGCAGCTCCATCAAATTGCCTGCGCCCCCATCACGATCAGACAAATACAGCTGCCGAAACCCACGAGCCACACGAGCGATCGTAACGTGGCGAGGTCAGCCAGATAGCAAGCGAGATAAGCGACTCGTGAGGCGGCGAAGATACCCGCGATCAACGCCAAGGTTTCGAGCGGCACGTTACCGATGAAGGCGGCGACGAGCGCGGCAACGTAGACCGCGAGCGCTTCCCAGCAGTTCTGTTGCGCTGCATATGCACGCGCTCGGTAGCCTTGCTGCTTGGCCTGCCAATCACGCGGATTACGATTGTCATAGCGACCCGGTCCTACCTTGGCGATACCGGCACAGACGATCGGCATCAACGCGGCGAGTAGCAATGTCCAGAGGGCAATGGTCATGGGTAACTCCTGAGAATGTGAGAGTGAACGAATTCAAAGACTCGAGCATACCATCGCGCTAGCTAGGTCTGACCGACTCCCAGACCAGCATCGCGCGCTTGCGATCGACACCCCAATGGAACCCGCCGAGACCACCATCCGCGCGAGTTACATGATGGCAAGGAACGAGCCAACCGATGCGATTACTGCCCACCGCGGTTCCAACGGCACGCGCGGCGGTTGGGCGCGACACGGCTGACGCCAGCTCCCCATAGGTCACAGTCTCGCCCGAATCGCGCGCTACGAGCGCTCGCCAAACCTCAAGCTGAAACGCGCTACCGATGAGATGCAGCGCGAGACCCTTCCCCTCGAATACGGCAGTCGCCTTGCGCACGGCAACGGCGTCATCGCGCACCAACGATACGCTGCCCCATCGCTCCCGCAACGTCCGCAGGGGATCCTGCGCGTGACCAAAGAATTCGAGATGACATAAACCAATCTCGGTCCAAGCTACGACACAATCACCGAAGGGGGAGCGACTGCAACCCCAATGCAGCAAACCGTGCCAACGCGCCTCATCGTCGGTTTGCAGGTACACATCAACGACGCACTGACGTAGGCGATCCTGTCCGCGCAGCTGCAACGCGTGCGCGGCTGCAAACAAACGCGCTTCACCGATCAGGCCTTCTGCGTCACCGATCACTTCGCAAGCGTTCAATAACAGATCGATCTCGACGCCAGACCAGTCATGAAAGTGCCGACGAAGACGCGCCAGACTCAGCCCGGTCAAACTCGCAATGCGCGAGAGCGAAGGCAGCGCCGCCCGTTGCTGCGCCAACACAGCCAGCGTCTGCGCGATGCCCGTGAACATCGCGGCATTGCAAAGATGGGGTTCGCTCACTCGAACGCGGCGCGCCACGAAGGCCACGTTGCCGCCAGCCAGCCCGCCGCTACGGACCCGGCGACGAGCACGACCACGGTCACGATAAGGAGAATTCTGCGCCGCGTGAGAGCGCCATTGACACCGGCCATCCGCTCAGCGCAACTTCAAAATGCCCTTCTCGTCGAAGGGTACGGTACGCAGGGCACCACGCTCGAGCCGCACTTGGCCACGCAGGCGATACTCCACTTGATTGAGAGAGCCGCCCTGCGCTCGCGCTTTTTCGATGAGTTTCAGTAGCGTGCCAGCGAGGTTCGCCGTCACGAGCATGTCGAACTCGGCCTCGCCTTTGGCCGGCACCACGAAGCTGCTGCCCGCGAGTCCGTGACCGAGCGGCTCACCCCCTAGTTCGATGGTGTAGGTCACGCCTCTCACCGCGAGCTCAAGATCATTGGGGTTCTGGACTTTCATGCGGGCCCTGATGCGCTGCTCGAATAGATCGCCCTTCACGAGGTCAAACGACACCATCGACAGATCGGGCGCCTGCAATTGGGGACCGAGCGCGGCACAGCCAGAGGCCATGACCATGAGGGTCACGGCGAGCATCAAGCGGAGCCAACGAAAGTGACGAGGCATTTGTTGCATCTTAACCAACATTGCAGACGAGCCAACATCCACCGCATCCCGGCGGAAGCGATCTTGGTACACGGATCTCAACTACTAGTTGACAGCTTGTATTGTTTACTTCACAGTACTAGTCAATGAATGATAGTCATGCCAAGAAATTCCAAAAGGATCTGAATGCCGGCCTTGTTGCCCTCGTGCTGCTCGCCGTGCTGGCGGCCACCGACGAGGATGCTTACGGCTACGACATCGCCAAGCGTCTCCAACCCCCCGAGGGCGGCGAACCGTTGTTTAAAGAAGGGACGATTTACCCGGTGCTGCGCTCGCTCTCCGCCTCCGGCTGGCTCTCCAGTCGAATCGTGCCCTCGTACTCTGGCCCACCACGCCGCTACTACCGCATCACGACCGAGGGGCGAGTCGTGCTGGCAGACTGGATGGCCGCCTGGGCCCACACCCGCGACTTTGTCGACCACTTCACCCGCGCGGCGGCCCAGCCGCAACCATCTTCAGGATCGGCACTATGACGATCGACCATATGACCCCTGCCCCGACCTCCATCAACGCGTATCTGCAAGCCTTGCGTATCGCCCTGCGAGGCGCCGACCCTGCGCTGATCCAGGATGCACTGTACGACGCTGAACAGCACCTTCGGGCCGAAGTCGCGGCCAAGCCGGCCCTACCCGAAAGCGAGGTGCTTGCCGAGATCGTCAAAAGTTACGGCGCCCCGGATGAAGTGGCCGCAGCCTACCTCGAGACCGAGTCGCGCGTGCAAGCGGCGATGGCGACATCCGCATCGAGCCGTCGCTTTGCCGATGTCGAGGTCAGCGGTGCTGCCGAGCCTGGAATCGGGCGACGGTTCTTTGGTGTCTATGCCGACGTGCGCACCTACACCATGCTCTTCTACTGTCTGCTCGCGTTGTTCACGGGTGTGTTCTATTTCAGCTTCGTCACGATCGGACTTTCGCTCTCCATCGGGCTTGCCATCTTGGTCGTCGGCGTGCCGTTTTTTTTGGGGTTCGTGGGTGCTGCACGGCTTTTGGCTTTGGTCGAGGGCCGCCTTGTCGAAGCCATGACCGGCGAGCGTATGCCGCGCCGCCCAAGTGCACGACCGCGCGACCTCTCGCTGCTACAACGTATCGGTGCGATGCTCAAAGAAATTCGCACGTGGACCACTCTCGCCTATCAACTTTTGATGCTCCCGATCGGTATCATCTATTTCATCATCGCCGTTGTCGGCCTTTCGGTCGGCTGTGGCTTGATCCTCGCCGCGATCCTCGAGAGCTTGGTTGCGCTCGGCTTCGTCCTGCCGAGCGACCTCGGGATCCACCTCGCTGATGATTCAGCTTGGCTGCAGACATGGGTCCGTCATCCGCTCGGTCTGATGCTGCTGACAGTCGGTGGCGTGGTGGCGACCACCCTCACCCTACATCTCGTGCGCGCCCTCGGCCGACTGCACGGCGCCTTCGCCAAGCGTATGCTGGTCGCGCTATGACACTGCGCATCTCCATTTTCAGTCTGCTCGTGTTGTTGGCGCTTGCCACCCCGGTTCACGCGCAATGGCGAACCTCAGCGGAGCCCGCGCCACTCGATCTCTCGACTTACCCGCGTACCGATCTGCAGATCGACAGCGGCGGGAAACATCACCGATTCGATGTCTGGATCGCCGACACGCCGGAGCGACAACGCCAAGGGCTAATGTGGGTTCGCGACCTGCCCGCAAATCAAGGCATGCTGTTCATCAACGACAGCGTCCGCCTGTCCTCGTTCTGGATGAAGAACACCTACGTCGCGCTCGATATGATCTTCGTTGACTCGCGCGGCAAAATCGTCGCTGTTTTCGCCAATGTGCCGCCACTGACACTCGACCCAGTGGGCCCCGATGTGCCGGTCAAAGCCATTCTAGAGCTGCGCGGGGGAGAGGCCGCTAAGCGCGGCATCAAGCCGGGCGATCGTTTGCGTCATACCGCTTTCGGCAACGTTCGCTGAGATTTCCGTCGGCAATCGGTCGGCGGTCAGTCGATTCGACTCGTCTCGACGCGCTGCAGCACGCCACGTTCATCCACCTCAAGCCCCACTTCGATGGGTCTGCAACAAATCTGACAATCTTCGATGTAGGCGCGGGACGCATCGGTCAGATCGAGCATCGAACCATAAGCCTCACCGCAATAAGGACACTGCAGTTCGACGAAGACACCGAGCTCGGCGTGACCCGCTAGCTCGCCAGCCCCGGGCTCGAAGACAGGCTCGAGCCCGTACATCGCGTCGATCGCCGCAGGCTCTAGCGACATGATCTCCTGCGCCAGAGAGTGGATTTGTGATCGCTTCATGCAGCGGGCTCCATAGCCTCGGATGATAAACTCGCCATGCCCAAAAATAACGCTGGTTCGTGAGGAACACATGACACGATCCCGACTTGAGCTCGTCGTCGCTGCCGCTCTGTTATCGTCATGCTGGATGGTGTCACCCGAGTCGATGGCTGCGCCACGGCACCCCCTCTCGAACTCCCACGCGGAATTTTGCAGCGAGGTGCAGCGCAGACTCGTCGACACGACCCTGCCGATGACGAATGTGCTCGAGAAGGATTACGAAACCTTCAAGCTCTCGAAGCCGCGGGTCGCACCGTTGCGAACTCATCAATATGTTGTGCGGGACGAGCGGCTCGACATCCTGCAGATCTCCTGCAAAACCAAGACGGCGGATCATCTACGCAGCGCCCATAGCGCGAGCACAGCGAGAGACCCTGCGCTCACGCCACGCGCCTGCTCCGATATCCACCGCGCGATGGTGCGCGATATCTGGCAAGCCATGGGCCCCGGCGAAAGGGCATCGGCGAAAATTCGACCGGCTCAGGTCATGCTGCAGACGGACCAATTGAGCTACACGGGCTCAAGCTGGATCAAGACAAAACCGGAAGCGAGCGTGGGCGCAGACGGCAAACTCAGACTACGCGCCAGCGCCCTCTTCGCAGAGTGGGAAGACTGGCGCTGGAAGATGATGCCCGAGAGTTGGCGCGGCAATCACTACTGTCATCTGGTCTCGCCTGAGGAAATTCGCCGCCACATGCTGACCGGCAATTGACCGCGCTCAACGCTCGCGGATTTCGATCTCCAAACGCTTGCTGCCCCTCAGTGAGTGGGAGATCAAGCAGACTTGTTCCGACTTCTCGAGAGCCCTGCGCGCTTTCTCGAGATCGGTCCCGCGTGGCACCTCAAGCACAGCATGAACGGTGAAGGCGGTGAACTGCGTCACTTTCTCGATGCGATCCAGCGTACCCGTGGCCGAGCAATCCAAGCGTAGCCACTCAAGATGCGACGCGCGGGCAACGGCCCGAAAACTCAGTACGAAACAATCGACCAAGGCGGCCGTGAGCAGCGTCTCGGGCGACCAGAGATCACCCGGGCCATCGAACTCAGCGGGTCCCGCGCTCGGGATCGCGACGAGCCCCGGCGATGTCAGTTGTACGGGACCTTCGACCTCGGCCGCGGCGCCCACTCGATAAACATGAGGAAACGGATGCATGCGGGTGAGTCTAGCGTGAGAAGCGCCCGCCGGCAGCGTGGCATGCCACGGTTGCCCGCGCGGCCGCCGCCGCTCAAAATGCCCCGATGAGTGATGAACCGCGCAGTTCGCGCCGCCTACCATCGACCACCGACGCCTCCAACGAAGCGCGCGACGCGAGACGCGCGCGGCTTGCCGAGGAAGGACTGACGCTCGATGCCATCACGGGCGTCGCACCACCGCTCGATTCGACGCGACTCGCGGGTAGCATCGAAGGCTTCATCGGTTACGCCCAGATTCCCATCGGGGTCGCGGGACCCGTACGCATCAAAGGCCGTTACGCCGAGGGCGAGTTCATCATCCCGATCGCCACGACCGAAGGCACACTGGTCGCTTCTTTCCAGCATGCCTTTAACGTGATGAATCGTTGTGGTGGTGCATTGGCTGCCTGCAATCGCCAGCTCGTCGGTCGCGCTCCTTGCTTCGTCTTTACCGACTTACCGACGGCCGCGGCGATCGCCGATTGGCTACCGATACAATTCGAGAAAATGCAGGCAGCAGCGGCGAGTACCTCACGTTACTGCCGCTTGCAAAGTGCCAAGATTTCGCTCGTCGGTAACACCGTCTACATGATGCTGGAATACGCCACGGGCGATGCGGCGGGTCAAAATATGGTGACCTTGGCCACACAGGCTGTGTGCGAGGCACTGCTGCCGCAGATGCCGCACACCCCCGTACATTGGCTCGTCGAATCCGCGCTCTCGGGCGACAAGCGCTCCTCGGCGCAAGCATTCTTGGGGGCACGCGGTCGTAACGCCTCGGCCGAAATTGTGCTGCCCTCACGCATCATCGGGCGCTATTGGCGTGCCGACGCAGCGGCGATGGCCAGTTGCTGGAATCAGGCTACAGTCGGTGCTGCGCAAACCGGCGCGGTCGGCATGCAGGGCAACGTAGCCAATGCGCTCGCAGCACTCTTCATTGCCTGTGGTCAGGATGTGGCGTGCGTCTCGGAAGCCACCACCTCGATCACGCGCTTCGAAGTGACCGCGACGGGTGATCTGTATGCATCGGTCACCTTGCCAAATTTGATCGTCGGTACGGTCGGTGGCGGCACTTTCTTACCCACTGCACGCGAGTGTCTGGCGATGCTCGACTGCATCGGCGAAGGTACGGCCGCGAAATTTGCCGAAATTTGTGCAGTCTTGGCCTTGGCAGGTGAACTCTCGATCGTCGGCGCCATGGCCAGTGGTGCATTTGCCCAAGCGCACGCGAGCGGTGGTCGCAAAGGTCGCGGCACAGGCGATTCCTGATCGAGATCATGACCCACTCATGAGCCAGTCGCGTCGAAGCAAACCGATACGCCGGTTTTTCCTGCATAACGTGCTGCCGCCGTTCGGTTGGCGACTCTACCGCGCGCTCGGTCGCAGTTGGGATTACGAAGAGCGCAACATCGACCCCTTGCACAAACTCATCGCACAAAGGCAACCGGTCGTCGGCGCGTTTCTGCACTCACGAACATTTTCTTTGCTGCACTACTTCAGCCTGGCGCAACAAGGCCGCTGGATTTTGATGTGCTCACAGAGCCGTGACGGAGAGGCGATGACCCGCATCGAAGAAGGCCTCGGTTTTCGAGTCGCACGTGGCTCATCGGGCAAGGGTGGCGCGCGGGCACTCGTCGAGATGATCAAAGCCCAGCGTGAAGATCGCGGCTTGAATTCTTGTTTGGCGATCGATGGTTCGCGCGGGCCGCGCGGCATCGCGCAACTCGGTACGATCACGCTCGCTCAAAAAACCGGTAGCCTGCTGCTGCCGGTGGCCGCGTCGACGAATCATTGCTGGCGCTGGGAGCGGTCATGGGATCGTACAGTCATCCCAAAACCCGGCGCCAAGGTACTCATCCAGGCGGCCGATCCGATCGAGGTGCCCGGCAAACTCGATGAGCTTCAACTCGAAGCACTGCGACGACGGCTCGAAGAAACCTTGTTCCGGTTGCACTCCGATCTCGACGCGGAAACCGGCTACCGTGACCCTGAGCCACTACGACTCGTCACTGCCTAAGATCAGCTGCTATCCTCCCGAGCATTCCCGTTTCACGTTCATCCCCAAGGTAACCCGCCTCATGCGCCGGATATTGCCCATCATCATGACCACCGCCCTCCTCTCAGCCGCAGTTGCCGCCCCAGCCACGAACCCGCTGTTACAGCCCTGGCAAGGCCCCTATGGCGGCGTGCCGCCATTCGATGTCGCCACGCCTGCGTTACTCGCGCCAGCGCTCGAAGCCGGTATGGCCGAACATTTGGCCGAACTTGAATCCATCGCCAGCAACCCGGCAGCGCCGACGTTCGCCAACACGATTGCCGCGATGGAGCGCTCCGGACGCGCGCTCGATCGTGCGAGCACCGTCTATTACATCTACAGCTCATCGCTCAGCGACGACGCCGTTCAGGAAGTCGAGCGCAACATCGAACCGAAGATGGCGGCGTTCCGTGATCGCATCACGCAAAACGAAAAGCTGTTCGCCCGTATCGCCAAGGTTTACGAGACGCGTGAATCGAGCGGCTTGACGGCCGAAGAGCAACGTCTCACGTGGCTGGTCTACACGAACTTCGTTCGAGCCGGCGCCAAACTCGATGCGGCTTCCAAGCAGCGTCTCGGCGAGATAAATCAAAGCCTCGCAGGCCTCTTCACGCGGTTCAGTCAAAATCTGTTGGGCGACGAGAGCCAGCAGTATCTCGTACTGGAAAAAGCCGACGAGCTCGCCGGGCTACCCGATTCGCTACGCGCCGGCTTTGCCGGTGATGCCGAGCGTCGCGGCAAAGCAGGTCAATGGGTCGTGGCCAATACGCGTTCGTCCGTCGAGCCGTTCCTCACCTACTCCACGCGCCGCGATCTACGCGAAAAAGTCTGGCGTACCTTCGTCAACCGTGGCGACAACGGTGACGCCCGCGACAACAACGCAATCATCAGTGAGATCCTGCAACTGCGCGCTGAGCGCGCGCGTCTGCTCGGCTTCTCAACCCATGCGCACTGGCGCCTTGAAAATTCGATGGCACGCACACCCGAGCGCGCCATGGAGTTGATGGAAGCCGTATGGAAACCCGCAGTCGCCCGCGTCAAAGAAGAAGTCGCCGACATGCAGGCGCTGGCTGACTCTGAGGGCGCCAAGATTCGAATCGAGCCCTGGGACTATCGGTTCTACGCCGAAAAAGTTCGCAAAGCGAAGTACGATCTGGACACCAACGAACTGAAGCCCTACCTGCAACTCGAAAAGTTGCGAGAGGGTATGTTCGGCGTAGCCGAAGAGCTCTTCGGGATGCGCTTGACCGAACTCGCTACCGGCACGGTGCCGGTCTATCACCCGGACGTGCGTGTTTGGCGTGTCGAACACACGGACGGACGATTGATTGGCCTTTTTTACTTTGATCCGTTCGCGCGTGTCGGCAAGCAATCGGGCGCGTGGATGAATGCTTACAGAACGCAAGAGCGCTTCGACGGCGAAGTCACGACCATCGTGTCGAACAACTCCAACTTCGTCAAAGGCGAACCTGGCAAACCAACGCTCATCAGTTGGGACGATGCGGTCACGCTGTTCCACGAGTTCGGCCATGCTCTGCACGGTCTTTCATCCAACGTGAACTACCCGAGTGTTGCTGGTACGAGCGTCGCTCGTGATTACGTCGAGTTTCCGTCACAACTGCTCGAGCACTGGCTGCCCGTGAAGGAAATCCTCGATCGTTACGCGGTCCATCACGAGACGGGCAAGCCGATTCCGGCTGAACTCGTCGCAAAGGTGGAACGTGCCAAAACCTTCAATCAAGGCTTTGCGACGGTGGAATATCTCTCCGCAGCACTCATCGACATGAAGCTGCACCTGAACTCGACGCCAAATCGACGCATCGACCCGGACGCGTTCGAGCGCGAGACGCTCGCGAGTCTCGGCATGCCGACCGAAATCGTGATGCGTCATCGCACACCGCAGTTCGGACACGTGTTCTCCGGTGACGGATACTCGGCGGGCTACTACAGCTATCTCTGGGCCGACACCCTAGTTGCGGATGCGTGGGAAGCGTTTGCTGCCGGCAAAGGTCCGTGGGACAAGGAATTGGCGAAGAAACTCTTCGATAACGTGCTGTCGATCGGCAATACCGTAGACCCCGCGGACAGTTATCGCTCCTTCCGCGGTCGTGACCCGCAAATCGACGCCCTGATGCGCAAACGCGGCTTTTCTTCGGCTGCAAGCGGCTCAATGAAATAACAAAAAAGATCGGGAAGACACCAAAAATCCGGTGCTGCACAGAATTTTGGTAGGCAGCACCGGAGTTTCCCACTAGAATGCCGGTGGTTTTCGTTTAAGGAATTTACATTCATGGCTAAAAAGAAATCTCGTCCGGTCGCCCGCAAGAGCAAGCGTAACGTCACTCCGTGGACCCCGGCGGATGAGAAGAAGCTGCGCAAACTCGCCGGCACGATGTCGACTGCCAAGATCGCCAAGGCCTTGGGTCGCTCGGTTGCCGCTATCACCTTCAAGGCGTTCTCTTTGCGCCTGTCGCTGCGTCTCGCGAGTTCGAATCGCGGTCGCCGCTTGAAGGTCAGCAAGAAGCGCTGAACACGTCCCGTTGCGTCTCGCGCCAGGCGGATTCGTCCGCCTGAGCGAGCGCATCGAGATCCGCAGGTCTCGCTGCGGCATCATCGACCCACTCGCGCAACATCGGCCCGCCGTTGATCACATCGATGGCGAGCCGATCGCGTTCGTATTCGTACGGGAAATCCCGCCACAGGGGATAATCGGGGTAGATGTGTCGAATGGCCTTGAAAGCGAGTGCCTGTAGACGCCATGGCTGGAAAGCCTGATGGTCGTAGCTCGCCTCATCGGTGTGGATCTGCACGCCGTGACAAAGCTTGCCCACGTGCTTGTGAAATGTCGGCTCGAACCAGCACTCGCGTAAACGGCAACCGTTCAGCCAATGCGGTGCGAGTTGCGTCATCTTGGCGAGCACCGCCCGTGCATCGATATCCGGTGCTCCGAACAGTTCAAGCGGCCGGGTGGTTCCACGCCCTTCAGACAGTGTCGTGCCTTCAACCATCACCGTGCCGGCATAAGCACGCACCATGTACACATTCGGCGCATTCGGGCTCGGATTGATCCAAGCGCGTTCGAATACGGGCCAGCCGTAGCCTGGATGCACGTCGGGCTGCCAACCTTGCACCTCGATCACGACCAACTCGACATCGAGCCTGAACCGCCGCACGAACCAACGTGCAAGCTCCCCCATCGTCATGCCGTGCCGCATCGGCATTTCGGCTGCACCGACGAAACTCTCCCAACCGGCTCGCAGACTGCTGCCTTCGATAGGTCGACCTGCCGGGTTCGGTCGATCGAGTACCCAAACGGCCTTGTGCAGTCGGGCAGCGGCTTCGAGAACGTAGCGCAGTGTCGTGATGAAGGTGTAGATCCGACACCCCACATCCTGCAGATCCACCATGATCACATCGCAGTGCCCGAGCATAGCGTCGGTTGGTCTGCGCACTTCGCCGTAAAGACTGAATACCGGAATGTTGAGAGTCGGATCGAGAAAATCCGCCGACTCGATCATGTTGTCCTGCTTATCGCCACGCAGACCATGCTGCGGCCCAAAAGCTGCGGTAATCGTGATCTCCGGTAAGGCATGCAGCGCATCGAGACTATGGACTGTGGATGCCGTTGTCGAAGCCGGGTGCGCAAGCAACGCGACGCGTCTTCCTTGCAGGGGTCGCCGTAAAGCAGACTCGGCTATCAGTCGATCGATTCCGAATTTCATGCGGGCAACTCCAGCAAGGCAGCAAAAGACTGAGGGTGATGGAAATCGGGTCGGTCCGTCGGGTGCGTCAACGCCCAGTACGACAGGCCATCAGCGGTCTCAACGACGCTGGCATATCCCACTCGATGAGCGCCTGCGCACAGCGCCGCGAGCGGCAATTGCACCTCGAGCAACAAATCATCGGGAGATCCTGCCAGCGAGATGCGAGGCGCCTCGTTCCCACGCCAAACGTGCGCGCGAAAACCGACTCGCGTAGTGTCGAAACGATACGCGGCCCAGTCACCAGTGGGCGAAAAGTTGAATTCAAGGTAAGGACCGACGGTGCAGGACTTGCCGACGGAGGTGTCATCCAACGCAACAAAGATTTCAGCGCAAGTGGCACGCCACAACTCATCGCGACGTTGCGGATTTGCAGCGCGCGCAAACCGGCTTGGAAGCCGGATTGGCGCCGTCACCCAACCTCGCCAGCGATACAAAAGCTCGAGGTGCTGATCGTTGATCCGAGTTTCAACGAAAACCCGACCCGATCTCGCACTCGACCCCGCATCAAATCCGATCAGCTCGATCACGCCTTGCGACCTGCCACAATCGGAATCTGCCAGACGCCGTAGCTCGCAGGATCGCGCACACCATCGATAACCGCATCGAAAAGTTGACGGACAGCGGCGAGATCAAGCTTCGAATGCTCCGCTAGTGCCTCGGCGTAACCGTCACGCCAGGCGGTGAAGATCCCGGCCAAGATCTCTCTTGGCACTCGCTCGGTATCGATCGTCAAATATTGAACACTGAGGTGGGAGAACCCAAGTTCACGCAGCAACGGCAAGGTCTTGCGACCGATCCGTGCATCGGTACCGGTTGCCGCCGTGAACGGCACGACTGCCTCGTGCCACAACCGGTCGGGGTCGACCCCTGCGCGCGGCGGGAAGTGCAACATAGCGTAATCTTCCGAGAGCACATGCAACCACCCACCCGGGCGTAGCACCCGACGGAACTCGGTCAACAACTGCCTTGCATCGGGTACCAACTGCGTCACATGTCGGCATACGAGCAGGTCGATGCTCGCAGCCTCGAACGGCAGGTTGAATCCGTCCCCCTGCTCGAAGCGAATTTCCGGACCCGATGCAGCGGCTTGTTCACGAAGACGTTGTTGAGCGAGGCTCAATAATTCCGGCATCAGGTCAAGCCCGGTGATGAGGCTTGCGCCGGGGAATATTGCAGATAAACGCAAAGTCGCCTCGCCGGTCCCGCATCCGACATCCAGAATCTGTGCTCCGGCGGGCAACGCATAACGGGAAAACAACCGTGATTCCTGCGGCCAAATCGCCTCGGCCTGATTGGCCAAGGTCCGAATCATCGACTCGTCGGCCATCTGGGCCGCCTGCGGGTTGCGTTCAGAAGAGGCTGTCATAAAGCCCCAAATGATAGGCCAATGATGGGAGAATGAGGGCGTTAGTCGACACGGAATGTCACTACTCGGAAACCACCTTGATGAATGCCGTAGCCGCCGAACTGCCCTTGTTTGCCCCGCCGGAGAGCGCTGCGCCGCGCATCCGTGAGATCCCCTACAACTACACGTCGTTCTCGGATCGAGAGGTCGTCATTCGCTTGCTCGGCGAATCAGCATGGTCACTTCTGGACGAACTACGCTCCGAGCGTCGCACCGGTCGTTCGGCGCGGATGCTGTACGAAGTGCTGGGCGACATCTGGGCGGTGCAACGTAATCCGTACCTCGAGGACGATCTTCTCGATAATCCGAAGCGCCGCCAGCAATTGATCGCAGCGCTGGAGCATCGACTCAAAGAAATCGAACGACGACGCGAGGGTGGTGGCTCGGAGAGTGACCGCGACCGGGACCGAAAGGTTGGGCTGTTGCTCGATGCCGCGCAGCGTGCCGTCGAGACGTTCTCGGCCAACTTCGTGCGTCACGCCAAGCTGCGAAGCCGTGCTCGCAAGCTCCTCGGCAAACACACGCGTGAAGATGCGGTCCGATTCGACGCTTTCTCGCGCGTCTCGCATGTGACCGATGCGACCGATTGGCGCGTCGAATATCCCTTCGTCGTGCTGTGCCCTGATTCGGAGGATGAAATCCCGGGCCTCGTACGCGCTTGTATCGAACTCGGGCTCAGCATCATTCCGAGAGGCGGCGGCACCGGTTATACCGGCGGTGCGATCCCTCTCACACCGCTCTCGGCTGTCTTCAATACCGAGAAACTCGAACGCGTGAGCGAAGTTGAGCACGTGGCGCTGCCGGGTCTTGGCGAGAGCCCTGGTCTGAGCGAGAACAACCCACGCTTGATTCCGACGGTTTATTCGGAAGCGGGCGTCGTCACCAAGCGCGTGGCGGAAGCTGCCGAGCGAGCTGGTTTTGTCTTCGCCGTCGACCCCACCTCAATCGACGCATCCTGCGTCGGTGGCAACGTCGCCATGAACGCGGGCGGTAAGAAAGCCGTACTGTGGGGCACCGCGGTCGACAATCTCGCTTGGTGGCGCATGGTCGACCCCGAGGGTAACTGGCTCGAGGTTGATCGAGTTGGACACAACCTCGGCAAGATTCACGATGCGCCGACAGTCGAGTGGCGCCTCACATGGAAAGACGGTCGCGTTCGAGCGGACGAAGCCCGAGTGTTGCGTACGGAAACGCTGCGTATGCCCGGCTCGTCGTTCCGCAAGGCGGGTCTCGGAAAGGACGTCACGGACAAATTCTTGGGCGGACTTCCCGGTGTGCAAAAGGAAGGCTGCGATGGCTTGATCACCGCGGCAAGATGGGTCGTGCATCGCATGCCGCGCCACATGCGCACCGTGTGTCTCGAGTTTTTCGGCCAAGCCCGCGAGGCAATCCCGTCGATTGTCGAGATTACGCAGCATCTCGAAGCGGCCGATCGCGCGCACGGTGTCAAGCTCGCGGGTCTCGAGCATCTCGATGAGCGGTATCTACGCGCCGTCGGTTATGCCACCAAGAGCAAGCGCGCTGCGCTACCGAAGATGGTGTTGATCGGCGACATCGTCGGTGACGATGATGCCAGCGTAGCCAAAGCCACATCCGAAGTTGTCCGCATCGCCAACGCCCGTGGCGGCGAGGGCTTTATCGCAGTGGGCGCCGATGCTCGTAAGAAATTCTGGCTCGATCGAGCGCGTACCGCCGCGATCGCCAAGCACACCAACGCCTTCAAGATCAACGAAGATGTCGTGATCCCACTCGCGCGACTCGGCGACTACACCGATGCCATCGAGCGTATCAACATCGAGTTGTCGATCACGAACAAGCTGAGACTCATCGATGCCCTCGAAGAATATCTGCGCGGTGAGTTGAAGCTGAATAAAACCGGCGATGCGGAACTCGACACTCTGTCGAAATCAGACATGCTCGGTGATCGCCCGGCTCGAGCCAAGCAAGTGCTCGTCGAGGTTCGCAATCACTGGAGCGATTTGCTGCATCGAATCGACCAAACCTTCGCCGAACTGCAAGATCGCAGCATTCGCGTCTCCTGGAAGCGCGAACTGCGCGAACCCTTGTTCGATATCTTCGCGGGCGACGCCTTCGCAGCGATTCGCAGCGAAATCGTTTCGATCCATCAGCGCATTTTGAAGAGCCGCGTGTGGGTCGCTCTGCACATGCATGCGGGTGATGGCAACGTGCACACCAACATCCCGGTCAACTCTGACGATTACCTCATGCTGCAGGAGGCGAACGCCGCTGTGGCGCGCATCATGAAAATCGCGCGCGATTTGGGCGGTGTCATCTCCGGTGAGCACGGCATCGGGATCACTAAACTCGAGTTCCTCACCGACGAAGAAACCGCGGATCTGCGTCAATACAAGGCGCGAATCGATCCTGAGGGTCGTTTCAACAAGGGCAAGTTGTTGCCCGGTGGCGATCTTAGACACGCGTATACACCGAGCTTCAATCTGCTCGGTCACGAATCGCTGATCATGCAGCAGTCCGATATCAGCTCGATTTCAGGTGCGATCAAAGACTGCCTTCGCTGCGGCAAGTGCAAACCGGTCTGCGCGACGCACGTGCCGCGCGCGAACCTGCTCTACAGCCCCCGCAACAAAATTCTCGCCACCTCGCTGCTGATCGAAGCGTTTTTATACGAAGAGCAGACGCGTCGTGGTGTATCGATTCGTCATTGGGACGAATTCGGTGACGTCGCCGATCACTGCACGGTGTGCCACAAGTGCGAGTCGCCCTGCCCGGTCGATATCGACTTCGGCACTGTCTCCATGGCGATGCGCGATCTGCTGCGCCGCATGGGCAAAAAGCGTTTCAATCCAGGTACGGCCGCTTCGATGCTGTTCCTCAATACAACCAATCCCGAGACGATCAAACTCGTCCGCAAGGGCATGATCGAATGGGGCTTCAAGGCGCAGCGCTTGGGGCATCAGCTCTTCAAGACCTTGGCCAAGCCTCAGGTCAAAGCACCGCCCGCCACCGTCGGCAAACCGCCGATTCGAGAGCAGGTGGTGCACTTCGTGAATCGACGGATGCCGGCGGGCGTACCCAAGAAAACCGCACGCGCACTGCTGGACATCGAAGACAAAAACTATGTGCCCGTCATTCGTGATCCGCGCGGCACCGCACCGGATGCCGAGGCCGTGTTTTATTTCCCGGGTTGCGGTAGTGAGCGTCTCTTTTCACAGGTGGGACTCGCCACGCAGGCGATGCTGTGGCACGTCGGCGTACAGACGGTGTTGCCGCCGGGCTATCTTTGCTGCGGCTATCCGCAACGTGGCGCGGGTGAATTTGACAAGGCTGCGAAAATGATCACGGACAACCGTGTGTTGTTCCACCGAGTCGCCAACACGCTCAACTATCTCGATATCAAAACGGTCGTGGTCAGTTGCGGTACTTGCTACGACCAACTACAGGGCTACGAGTTCGAGAAGATCTTCCCGGGCTGTCGCATCATTGACATCCACGAGTATCTGCTAGAGAAGGGAGTACGCCTCGAGGGCGTGACGGGAGTTCGCTATCTCTATCACGACCCCTGCCACTCGCCCATGAAGAAGTACGAGCCACTAAAGGTTGTCAATGAATTGATGAACGCGGAAGCCAACGGCAAGATCGTCAAGAACGATCGCTGCTGCGGCGAGTCGGGAACGTTTGCCATCTCACGACCCGACGTATCGACCCAGGTTCGCTTCCGTAAAGCCGAAGAAATGCAAAAAGGCGCCAAAACCGCTCGTGCGGATGGCTTCACAGGCGATGTGAAGGTGCTGACCTCCTGCCCGTCGTGCTTGCAGGGACTCAAACGCTACGAAGATGAGACGGCGCTCGATGCCGACTACATCGTCGTCGAGATCGCCAAGCACGTTCTCGGCGAACACTGGATGCGCGACTATGTTGCTGCGGCCAACGACGGCGGCATCGAGCGCGTACTGGTGTAAGAATAACGACTGACAAAGCCGATTAGTGCGGGTTGGTTATCCCCGCGCCGATTATGAATATGCATAGCATATGCATAATCGGACTGGGCATATCGCGTGCGACCCCGGAATAGCGCGCCGTAACGTCCTGCTTCACGGAATCAGGTTCGGTGATGCTGAGATGGTGACAGTCGTGGCGAAACGGATCGTTACCATGCGAAAGCACTATGACTTTTCCAAAGCGAAGCGTGGCGCGACAATCTCAACGTCGCAAAAGATCCGCATTACGATCATGTTGGACGATAACGTCAGGCAATGTCGCACCAACGAAATTCACGAAAAGTCTCAACGCCGCTGACGG
The DNA here is from genome assembly GCA_018970145.1 of Gammaproteobacteria bacterium. GTDB lineage: Bacteria > Pseudomonadota > Gammaproteobacteria > Steroidobacterales > Steroidobacteraceae > UBA964. The sequence goes on along the minus strand of JAGWWY010000014.1, from coordinate 31,637 downwards.
TGGCAGAGCTACGACGAGTTTTGCGGGAAGAACTAAAACTCGTTGAGCGGCCTCAGCCCGCCTTACGGAAGGTGAGATTGAACCGCACGGCGCCGGCAGCAGCACCCTCGGCCTGCCCGACGGCGTGATAGCCACGCCGCGCGGTGCGGCCCCACACCAGCACGTCGCTCGGCTCGAGCCGAATCTTCACGGCTGGCCCGGAACGCAGCGGTCCGTACCAGAGAAAGGTCGCAGACGCACCCAAGGTGACAGAGACGATGGGCTGTGAAAAATCGCGCTCATCGGCATCGCGATGGGCGCCCATCTTGGCCTTACCCGCGTAACGGTTGATCAGACACGCATCGGGGAGAAAATCGCGATAGCCCACCTTGTACGCCGCGCGCTGAGCGAGGTCCAAAAAAATCAGCGGCATCGAAGGCCAGGGGCGCCCCGAAAGCGGATCGTTGCGCTCGTAACGATAGCCTTTGGCGTCGCTGTGCCAACCGAGCGTACCGCAATTGGTCATCGCGGCCGACATCGGCCGACCAGCCGGCGTTTGCAGATGCCGAAACGGCGCCGCCGCGGCGACAGCGTCGACCGCGGCGGCATATTCAGCGGTGGTCGCCGCGAAGCCGCGCAAAAGCACGACTTCCGGCGCCACTTCGGTGGCTAGGTCGATATCAGAACCCGACCGTGACACGTCCGTAAATGAAGCGACCTGAACGACCGAACGGCGAGTAGTTCGAGAACGCCGTCGCACCGGTCGTATTCAAAGACGGCGGCAAGCCATCAGGATACTTGTCGAGGATGTTGTCGGCGCCGAGAGCCACCTTCACACTCTCGTTCACCTCGTAACGAGCCTCGAGATCGACCAACGTTTTGGCCTTCAACACGAAGTCCGTCGCGGCTGTCGTACCCGGCGACAAGACATCACCATAGCGCGTGGCGCGCAACGTGGCGCCCCATGGACCATGCGACCAAGCGCCCGACAAGCCGAACTTGTTCTTCGGATTGCCCTCTTCGAAGGTCAACACGTTGACTCGTCCGAACAAGGTCGGGTTGAGTTGCGCGATCTGCGAGATGGTCGGCAGTCGGGTGACCTCGGTCGAGTTGAAGTTCGCCGTCGCCGTCACGTCGATCTTGCTGCCGTTGTCGAAGCGCACCGGATAGTTCGCGACGACATCGACACCACGGGTGTTGGTGTCCACACCGTTGATGAAGAAGCGGCCGCCACCAATACCGATGAAACCCTTCGAGGTCAGGAAATCACGCACGTTGGTCGCGGTGAGGTTCTCCGACAGCACGATGCGGTTGTCGATATTGATGCGATAGGCGTCGATGGTCAGGCTCAGATCGCCCGTGCGAATCACGGCACCGACCGAGAAGTTCATTGACTCTTCCGCCTCGAGCGGTTTGGCACCGAGTGCCACCGCCACCGGATCCGAGACCGGGAACGTGGTGATGTCGAAGGGGATGCCGTTGATGAAATTCGTCGAGGTTGTTGCAAAGTACTGCTGCTGTAACGACGGTGCACGGAAACCGCTCGAGACTGAAGCACGCAGCGCGAACGCGTCGCTGAAGTCGTAGCGGCCCGAAATCTTGCCCGAGACATTATTGCCGAAGTCGCTATATTCCTCGACTCGGATCGCCGCCGAACCGAGGAAGTTCTCGGTCAAGTTCGCTTCGAGATCGAGATAGGCGCCGACGGCGCTGCGATGCTCGTTGACCACATTTCCAGGACGGAAACCCGGGAACACCTGCGCACCCGATGCCGTCGGAGCGCCGTTCAATTGCACGCCACCGTTGCGGTAAGAATCCGGCTCACCGGCGAAAATACCGTAGCCCTCGCGACGCGCCTCGAGACCGAGAGCCACGTTGAGCGGCGAAGCGAGTCCCGCCACTTCGATTCCGCGCACACCCGAAATGTTGAGCACGCCCTGGTCGTAATCGAAACCACCCGCATCGAACGAGGTCTTGCTGGCGGTGCCGAGTGAACGGTTCAAGGTGTTCTCGATGGTGAACGCCATCTTGTTCTTGCCGTAGACGACCGACGTGTCCATGTCCCAACCCGCGAAGGCCCAGCGCAATCCCACCGCAGCAGAGAAGTCCGTCACGTCGGGCGAGATCAGCGGCAAGAAGCCGTCAGGATAAATTTGCACCACGTTGCGCGCGTCGCTCGCAGGGCGATAGAAACCCGCCGAGGTGGCAGACCGATCCTGCCAGCTAGCCGATGCATAGATATCGACGCCCTCGGACAACTCGGCACCCGAATTCAGGAACACGGTTTTTTGTGAGAGTTCCGGTTCGCCGTACCAAGCGCTGAAACGTTGGAAGGTCGCCTCACGCGGATCGAAGGCGCCCGTCGCGGTCTTGGCATACTGCTGACGGAAGTCCCAACCACCACGCTCGGTGCGTTCGGCTTCTTTCACTTCGGCCGACACGGTCAAGAAGCCCGTATCGCCCAAAGAAAAGCCCTTCCAACCACTGATGGTCAGAGTTTCACCGTCGGATCGGCTGCGCTGCAATACGCGCGGCGCCGACCAATTGGCGCCCGTCGGCGGCGTTCCGGTTGCGGTCTCGTACTCGGTTTCGCGCCAGCCGTAGCTGACGGTGCCCTCACCGCCGTCACGGGCTTCGCGCAAGCGCAAGTTAATGACGCCCGCGATCGCATCCGAGCCGTACTGCGCCGAAGCACCGTCGCGCAGCACTTCGATCGCGCTGATCGCGTTGTTCGGAATCGTGTTGAGGTCAGCCGAGGCCGCGCCACGGCCGACCGTGCCGTTCACGTTAACGAGCGCAGCCGAATGACGACGCTTGCCATTGACGAGCACCAGCGTCTGGTCGGGCGCGAGACCCCGAAGTGTCGCGGGACGCACGGTGTCCGTTCCGTCCGTCAGACCCGGGCGCGGGAAATTGAACGACGGCAACGCTACCGACAACGCTTGGTTGATTTCGGTCACGCCGAGGTTTTGCAGCGCCTCGGCCGGGATGACATCGACAGGCACCGGGGTATCGAGCGCCGAACGATTCGCGACGCGAGTACCGGTCACGACCACCTGCTCGAGCGCATCGGCGCCCGCGGAACTGTCCGCTCCACTCTGTGCCACGGCCGCCTGAGTCAAGGCAGCGGCCACGAACACCGCAATCAGCTTGTTGTTCATATACAACTCCCTGGACATTTCGTCCGAATAAGAACATCGGATTACACAGGAAATTGGTGCGTGGCTCAAGGCACGAATTGTTTGATTCTCACAACGGCTCGGCATGGCTCGATAGGCCTTCACTTCCGTAACGGAACAAGTTTTGTGCGAATTGGAACTCGTTTGCAGTAAAAACTAGATCCTATATTTCGTCCCGAGAGGAACGCCCGTGGTGCCACCTGAAGTTGAAGACGGCGCCGCAGCGAAGGATGACGCCGTGGGCCGTGTTCCCACGCTGCGGTCCACGGTCCTGATCGTGGACTCGGATGCGTCGTCGCTAGAATTTATAGAGCGCGCCTTGAGCCAAGCGGGGCTGAAGGTTATCGCCACTACCCAAGTCGGCGGCTCGCAAGGTGCGGTGGGGCTGCTCGATCTGCGCCAGGATATCCACGTGGTGGTTATTGATCCACACAGCTGCCGCGAGTCCGCGGGAACATCGTTCAAAAACCTGCATGCGCGCTATGCCAATCACCGGCCATCGTTGCAGTTCGTCTTGGTCTCCGACCCCCGGCACGGCGACCGCGGTTCAGACTATCTGCACCTCGACACCGCCGACTTTCTGCCTAAACCACTGACCCGCAGTGTGTTGTTGCGCGCCGTCGTCGAGGCCAGCCGCCGCTACGAGCATTACTCGGAACGGGAGCCTCCCAGAGCGCCGCCGCGGGTGCTCGAGCGACCGCAGAACTCCGCCAAAAATGGGGTTGGCCGAGAGCCGCCGCTGGAACTGAAAGTTCTGCAAATCCTGCACGACATCGACGATTTTCGCTTGCGGGCGCTGGATGGCATCGTTGAGCCCGACGCCACATGGAGCATGCTGACCGAGCTGTTGCGAGCGCGCCTCATTCGCCGCCGCATCTCGGTGACCAGTTTGTGCCTTGCCTCGAAGAGCCCGGTGACCACCGCGCTGCGCCGAATCGAGCGGCTGCTCGAAACCGGCTTCATTACCTATTCGCTTGATCCGAAGGACCGGCGCCGCAAATACATCGAACTAACGGATGACGGGGCGACCAAGATTCAGGATGTGATCCGAGGCATCGCCCGCCACTTCGGCACCGACGAGGCTCACGCGAGCTCAGACCCCTGAACCGAGGGGATCGCCGCTGGCAGGGGTTCACGCCAGTGGAGTTTATTTCCCGATTTTCGGTTTAGAATCAGCCCTGAAGGACAAAAACCGTCCACGGGGCCTGAAGGCTCGTGAGATCAAACCTACTGAGGGACTCTAAATGAAGTCATATTCCGCTGTCGGCTTGGCGGTCGCGGCCACCCTGCTCTCTGCAGGCGCTGTCGCACAGGAGTCGGCCGAGCTTGAAGAGATCATCGTCACCGCAACCAAGCGCGAGCAAACACTGCAAGACGTGCCAGTTGCGGTCAGCGTGACGCCGGTCGAAACCATCAACCAGGCGTCGATCAAGGACATCACCGACCTCGCGAGCATCATCCCGTCACTGCGCGTCACGACGCTGCAGACTTCGACGCAGACCACCTTCGTCATCCGCGGTTTCGGCAACGGCGCGAACAACCCGGGTATCGAACCGTCGGTCGGCGTCTTCATCGACGGCGTTTATCGCTCGCGCTCGGCAGGTGCCATCGGCGATCTCGTCGATGTCTCGCGCGTCGAAGTGCTGCGCGGTCCGCAAAGCACGTTGTTCGGTCAGAACGCCTCAGCGGGCGTCATCAGCATCATCACGCAAAAGCCCTCATTCGAGTGGGGCGGCTACGTCGAAGGCACAGTAGGCAACTACAACTCGAATATTTTGAAGTCGAAAATCACGGGGCCTTTGAGCGACACCGTGGCGTTTAGCCTCTCGGCCGTGCGCAACGAGCGTGATGGCTACTTCAAAGAATTGAAGAGCGGCGCTGCCATCAACGATCGTGATCGATCGGATGTGCGCGCCCAGCTGCTGTGGAAGGCAAGCGATAACTTCGAGCTGCGCCTCATCGGCGACACCAGCACGATCAATGAGGTGTGTTGCGGCGTTTCCAACCTCGTCAATGGTCCGACTGGTGGCATCATTCAGTCGCCACTCGTCGGCGGCCAGATCTATGCTGCCAAGCCCTTTGATCGCAAGTATTACGCGAACAAGCTACCGATCAACGTCATCAAAAACAGCGGTATCTCAGTGCACCTTGATTGGGATCTCGGCGATTGGCAGATGACCTCGATCACCGCATCGCGCAACCAAGAAAGCGCGTTCGATTACGACTTTGATTTCACCAGCGGCGATCTCGGCTCGGTCAATCTGAACGAAGGTGATATCGGCACGGTGACGCAGGAGTTGCGCTTGTCGTACGACGGCGGCGGCAAAGTGCGCGGCCTATTGGGCGCGTACTACATGACCGAGAAGGTCGAATACGACAACACCATTCAAATCGGTGCCGGCTTCCGCAACTACGCAGGCGTGCTGACCAACCCGACCAACCCGGCTGCGGGCTTGCAGACGCTGCCCGGACTTGAGGCGGCGTTTGGTTTGCCTTCGGGCTCACTTTTCCGCTCGGGCACGGGTAACAAGATCGAAACCGAGCAGGACACCGACGCCTACACGCTGTTCGGTCAGCTCGACTTCGATCTCACTGAGCAGCTGACGCTGACCACGGGCGTCGCCATGACGGACACGCAGAAAGACGTCGCCTTCCGTCAGTTCTCGAACGAAGTGTTCTCGAGCCTCGACTTCGTCACGGCGGGTTTCGCGCAAATCCGGGCGGGCTTGCTCCGCGCCGGTCTGCCTGACTCGCTCGCCAGCCAGTTTGCCGATCAGGCGAGCGTGGCCGATGGTACGGTCGTCCCTTGCTTCCGTCCGCCGGCGCCGTTTGGCGCTCTGACGGGCCCGCTCTGTAATCCGCTGCTCGCGCTCTACCCGTTGCAGTTCCTGCATCCGGTCGTACCGTTCAGCGACAGCTCGAGCGATAGCAAGACGACCTACACGATCCGCTTGGCATACGACTTCAACGACAACGTGAATGCGTACGCGGGTGTCTCGACGGGTTACAAAGCCACGTCCTGGAACCTCTCGCGTGACAGCAAGCCCTTCCCGCCGGCCGCCGCGGCCCGCTCACCGCTCGGTGGCGCGGTCAACCCGTGGTATCCGCGTTACGGCACCCGTTATGCCAAGCCGGAAGAAGCCACGGTCATCGAGCTCGGCTTGAAGGGTCGTTGGGATCGGTTCGCCGCGAACATCGCGATCTTCGATCAGGAGATCAAGAACTTTCAATCGAATCTGTTCTTCGGCACCGGTTTCCAGCTCGCCAATGCCGGCGTGCAATCCACCAAGGGCGTTGAAATCGAGACCCAGTTCAAGGTGACGAACGCGCTGCAACTCGATGTCGCCGCAACGTGGCTCGATCCGCTGTACGACAGCTACGTCGGCGCACCAGGCATCAATGGTCCGTACGACGCCTCGGGTACGCGCCCGGCTGGAATTCACAAGTGGAGCGTCTCGACGGCAGCCACGTACAACTGGATGATCGGCGACATTCCGGGCTTTGTCCGCGCAGACTACCTCTACGCGAGCAACGTCCAGCTCGTCGACAACGTGCCGGCGAGCTTCGCCTCGCGCCAGGTGAATACGCTCAACGCCTCGGTGGGTTTCGCGATCAACAAGTGGGACTTCCTCATCTGGGGTCGCAACCTGACCAATGACGACTATCTGCTGCAGGCCTTTCCGGCTGTCGCACAGACGGGCAGCTTCTCCGGGTATCCGAACGAGACTCGCAAGTACGGCTTGACGGTCAAGTACAAGTTCTGACCTCGAGCTGAATAAGCTCGGCCCTCTGGGGGCGGTCACGGCAACGTGGCCGCCCTTTTTGTTGCGAGAAAGCAACGCAAAACCATTGAGAAATCGCTGGTTACGTGCTATTTCTGACGTCAATCGTTTCGGCCCTCCGGAACCGATTCCATTCAAAACAAAGGGAAGGACCAACTACCATGAATCGCGTCAATCGCGCGGCTCTGATTTCGTCTTTCGTCGCTGCCATGATCGCGCAAAGCGCGGCCCTGGCTGCGCCGCAGGCCAATCAGTCGACCGCCAATTCACAGCAGTCAGGTCAGCAGCAGGAGAGTCAATCCTCCAACGCTACTGAAGTTGAGGAAGTCGTCGTCACGGGTTCGCGTATCAAGCGCACCGAGTTCACGACCGCCTCGCCCGTGCTCATCATCACGAGTGAAGATGCTTCGCTCGAAGGTTTGCTGAGCACCACCGAGATCCTGCAAACGAACACGCTCGCCGCGGGTTCGCAGCAGATCAACGACCAGACGACGGGCTTCGTGACCGAGAACGGTCCGGGCGCCAACACGGTCGCGCTGCGCGGTATCGGTTCTTCTCGTACGCTCGTGCTGTTGAACGGCCGTCGCCTCTCACCCGCCGGTGCGCGTGGTCAGTTGGCCGCTGCCGATCTCAACGTCATCCCGAGCTCGATCGTGCAGCGCACCGAGATCCTGAAGGACGGCGCTTCATCGGTGTACGGCTCTGACGCCATCGCCGGTGTCATCAACCTCATCACCAACCAGAACCTCGACGAAGCGCGCATCAACTTCTCGGGCACCAACGTGTTCGACGGTGGTGGTGAAACGCAGAACTTCTCGGGCTCCTGGGGCAAGACCTGGAACGACAAGTCGAATGTTTCGGTTTCCTTCGAGCACTACAAGCGTGATCCGCTGCTCGTTCAAGACCGCGACTTCCTCAACTGCGCGCAGGATCGGCTGCAAAACGTCACGACCGATTCGCGCTCGTTGCTCGCGAGCAGCACGGGTCAGGCCCTCGACATCATCGATCCGGTGACGGGTCAGTCGAAGTGCTACAACATCTTCGTCGGTGCGTTCCGCTTCCAATCGGGCGTGAACGTCAACGGTGACTACATTCCGAACTCGGCAGCCGTGGCCGGTGGCGGCTTGTTGGGCCGCGACCTCGCAGGCTGGCAGCGCGTCGGCGGATCGATCGCGACGGTGGTCGGTCTGCGCCCGGGCTCAACCCCGGCCGCGAACCTCGCGGCGTATCTGGCGCTGCGCGCCGCAGTACCGCAAGACAATCCGTTGTTCGGTACGCGCACCTTCATCTCGCCCGCTGAGCGTAACTCGGTCTTCGCGCAGGCTTCACACGAGTTCAGTGACTCGGCCAAGATCTACGGCGAGTATCTCTGGAACAATCGCAAGTCGTCGCAGACGAGCTTCCGCCAGATCTTTCCGTCCGTTAACTTTGCCAACGCGGGCAACACCTTCGGGCAGTTCATTCTGCCGATCCTGTTCGCGCCGCTCAGCCAAGAACAGGACGTAAGCTTCCAGCGCGGCGTCATCGGCCTGACCGGTGACTTCTCGGCCGGTCCGCTCAATGACTGGACGTATGACGTGTTCGTCCAACGTACACAGTCTGAAGCTGACTACGGTATCGATTCGTTCTACAACGATCGAATTTTGGCCTCGACCGGCGCGGGTAACTGTAACCCGGCGCTCATCACCAAGTCGGGTCCGACCGACTGCGTGAACGTGCGCTGGACGCATCCGGATGTTGTCTCGAAGGGCTTCTACGGCATGACCTCTGCCGAGCAGAACTTCCTGATGGCACGCGACTTCGGTCACACCGAATACGACCAAACGACCTTTGGCGCCTCGGTCACGGGTAACCTGTTCGACCTGCCCGCCGGTTCCGTCGGCGCGGTGTTCGGCATCGAGCAGCGCAAGGACGAGATCGACGATATCCCAGGTCCTCAGGCCATCAGCGGCAACGCGTGGGGTTTGACGAGTGCCGGTCGCACTGCGGGTGAAGACACCGTCCAAGAAGTCTTCACGGAACTCGAAGTGCCACTGCTTCGCGATCTGCCGGCCGTCAAGCGCCTCTCGTTCAACGGCTCGTTCCGTTGGACGGACTACGACAGCTACGGGTCAGATACTACCTACAAGGCGGGCCTGAACTGGCAGATCATCGACTCGATCCGCTTCCGTGGCGCTTACGGCACCTCGTTCCGCGCTCCGGCTCTGTATGAACTGTTCCTCGCGAACCAGACCTCGTTCCTGGGTCAGACCTCGGTTGATCCTTGCATCAACTGGGCGCAGAGCTCGAACGAAACGCTGCGCAAGAACTGCGGCGCTGCCAACGTACCGGGTGACTACACGGGCGCAGGCTCATCCTCGGCCCTGATCATCGCGGGCGGTGGACAAGGCGTATTGTCCGCAGAGACCTCGAACAACACCACCGTGGGTCTCGTGTGGACGCCGGAAGAGCTCCCGGTCAGCGCGGCCGTCGATTGGTGGCGCATCGAAGTCGAGAACCAGGTGGCCCAGTTCGGCGCCGGCAGCATTGTCAGTGCTTGCTACAACTCGCCAGACTTCCCGAACGATGCCTTCTGCCGCCTGTTCGTCCGCGACACTACAGCCGGCTCGCAGCGCGTCAACCAGATCCTCGAGGTACGTAACTCCTACGTGAACATCTCGAACCAGATCGTGGAAGGCACGGACTGGACGGTGCGTTTCGACAAGCGCTTCGGCAAGACGCGCTTCACCGCCCAGGCTCTCGTCACCTACAACTTCGTCGACTCGTCACAGTTGTTCCGTGACTCGCCGAATGTCAGCGTTCGCGGCCGACCCTACAACAACAAGTGGGTGTCGAGCCTCGACCTGCGCTTCGAGCGTGGCCCGTGGACCTTCAACTGGAACATCGACTCGTTCTCGGCGACGACGAACGACAAGTTCTTCGGTGGCGATGTGTTCGGTGGTATCGGCTTGCCAAACTGTGCGACGGTCAGCGCGGCTCAGGCCCCGTACTGCGTCTCGGCGAAGTACGACCAGTCGACCAACCTGCACGTCCAGCACGACATGTCGCTGCGTTATCGTGCCGACAAGTGGGAAGCCATCGTCGGTGTGAACAACGTGTTCGACAAGGATCCGCCGTTCGTCTCGACCGGTTCCGGAGCGAGCCGTATCGGTAACGCGATCGCGATCAGCAACTACGACATCCTCGGACGTCGTGCGTTCGTGAACGTCGGTTATCGCTTCTAAGCGATCCGTCACCACGTGACACGAAAAGGCCCGCCTTTTGGCGGGCCTTTTCTTTTAGGGCTGTGATCTGCGAGGCTAGCAGCATGACCCAACCTGAATTGAGTACGCTCATCACGAGCGATGGCGTGAGTTTGTGCTTACGCCACTGGCGACTGCCGAAGGCGACAAGACAGATCGTGATCGTACATGGCCTCGGCGAGCACGCCGGGCGTTATCAACGGACGGCAGAGCAGCTGCTCGCGCTAGGCTGTGATGTGCTGGCCTACGACCAATATGGCCACGGCGAATCTGAAGGCAAACGCGGTCACCTCGCGAGCGACGATCAACTACTCGAGCATCTGCGGAGTATTTGGCGCGCAAGTGAACCGGCAGCAGCGCCGGCGCGACGCATTCTGCTAGGGCATAGCCTCGGTGGTTTGCTGGCCGCTGCGGCTGTGGCACGAGGTGTCGTGCAGCCCGATGCACTCGTGCTTTCATCGCCCGCGCTCGCTGTTGAAATGGCGGGCTGGCAACGCGCGGCCGTTCGCTGGTTGCCGCGTTTCGCACCGAATCTCACGCTCGGCAACGGTTTGAATGCGGATTACCTCTCGCATGATCGGCGCGTTGTCGAAGCCTATCGGGAAGACCCGCTCGTCCACGATCGCATCTGCGCACGACTCGGTGCCTTTGTCGCCACCACCGGCGAGCAAGTGCTGCGACAAGCGCCAAAGTGGCACGTGCCCACCTTGCTGCTTTACGCCGGTGAAGATCGTTTGGTGAGCCCGCGAGGAAGTGACGCTTTCGCCAGCATCGCCCCGCGATCGCTCGTCACGTCAAAGCGATTCGAAGGCCTCTATCACGAAATCTTCAACGAGGCGGATTCCGCCCCGGTATTCAAGGTCCTCGCAGAGTGGCTCGCCGTCGCGGGTTGAAAGCCATCCAGATCATGCAGGCGAGCACGGCTACGACACCCGTCGCTGCGGCCAAGCGCACCGGCTGCGTGATCGAAGGCTCGCCGAGATAAACGCCAGTCGCTGCCCAAACGAACACCGCGCAATAGACGATGCTGCGCGTGACGACTCCCATCCAAACGTAGATCGCCGTCGCGAGCACCACCGTGATGAGCGCCCAGTCGTCCATGCTGAGTGCGAATGGGTACCAGCTGCGGTCATAGAACAGCGTTGCGAAGTTCACGAGTGTCGCCGTACTGATCCAACCGAAATAGAGCGCGAAGACGCCGTCGACCACGAAGAACTCGCTCCAAGTGGAGGTGGGCATCTGCCGCAAGCGCCAAAAGATCACGATGAGCGAGCCGAGAACGAGCAACATCAGCGCCACGCTCAACGGTACTTGCCGGTAATGCCAGGCGAAGATCCAACCAGCATTACCAACTGCGCTGAGCAGGTACGGTGTGATCAGCGGCGCGATGCGAGCGCGAGTGCGGGGCGCCCCGCGTAATGCCGCGATGCTGAAGGCCAGCAAACCGATATAGATCAACGACCAAATACTGAATACCCAGCCGGGCGGCGTGAATCCCGTTGGATACAGCGCCGATAATTCGCCCGTGTTGAGGCCGTTGAGCGGCACGATATTAGCGGCAGCGTTGACCGCCAAGACGATGACGGTCGCCAGCAGAGGCAGTATGGTTCGTCCCATGAAGACTCTCTCCCTATCTTCCGGTCCTGAAAACCTGCGCCTGATCATACTCGCTCCGCTGCTGTTGCTGTCAGGTTGTATGGCAAGCCTCGAGAAGCCGTATATCGACACCCGCTATCAGAGCCTGAACCACGAGAGCCGGGCGCGCTTCATCGTGCTGCATTACACGGACCTGAATTTCCGCGACTCGCTGGAGGTGCTGACTCGGGGCCGGGTCAGCAGTCATTATCTCGTCGACGTCAAACCGCCCACGATCTATCGCTTGGTCGACGAGAGCCGTCTCGCGTGGCACGCGGGGCGTAGCAGCTGGCTTGGCCAGACCGAGCTCAACGCGAGCTCAATCGGCATCGAGATCGTCAATGGTGGGCACTCGGGGGATCGTTATGGTCGCTACGAGCCCTTCCCCGAGCCGCAAATCGATGCGGTCATCAAACTCGTCCGTGATGTCGCCAAGCGCCACTCGGTCGCACCGCATCGCGTCGTCGGGCACAGCGACATCGCGCCTCAACGCAAAGCCGATCCGGGCCCACTCTTTCCTTGGAAGCGCTTTGCGGATGCCGGCTTGATTCCTTGGCCTAACGCCGAGCTCGTCTTGAGCAATCGTCCGCGCTACGACACGGCGCTACCCGATGTCGCGTGGTTTCAAACGGAGTTGGAAAAACACGGTTTCGTCGTGCCACGCCATGGATTGCTCGACGACGAAACTCGCAACGTCATCTCCGCATTCCAGATGAAGTATCGACCGGCGCTCTATGACGGTAATCCAGATGCCGAGACGGCGGCGATCCTCGAAACGGTGAACCATCCAGAGGGTTTGCTGATTCGGCGCGAAGGGCGCTGGCAGCGTTACCGCTGACGCCTTGCGTCGTGATGGATACGCCTTTACGGGATGGCGTCGAAGTTCGGCACTGCCGTTGGCGTGCCGGTACCCGCTGCGGCGATTGTTGAGTTGGCAAAATGCTTGGTGGTGTTATCACCCCAAACATAGGTCGTGCCATCCGCAGCGATCGCAACCGAGAACGAACGCCCGCCCGAATCGAGCGCAACGACGTTGCTCAACACATTCACCGCACCAAAGATTTTGCGCGCGCTCGTACCACCATCGCCGAGTGATCCGCTCTCGTTGGCACCCGCAGAGCTGACAAGCCCATTCACGCCCAGCAATAAGGCCGTTCGATCCCCGGCTGCTGCATCCGTGACCGATCGGGCAACAGCGCTTGGCACACCGATATCCGTGCTGATCGCATCGCCAAGACCCAACTGGCCGTCACCGCTCTCGCCAAAACTGTAGGTCGCACGGCGTGAGGAAATCGCGAACGACTGATTACCGCCAGCACGAACTCGTGCGATACCGATCAAACCGGTTGGCACCGGTACGCGACTCGCCTTGAACGAGCCGTCACCCAATTGCCCCGAACCGTTCGCACCCCAAGCCCAAACCGAGCCATCACGCTTCAACGCCAGCACATGCTCAGAACCTGCCGCCACCTCGATCACGTCGGTGAGATCTTTGGCGCGAACGGGAACCGACTGCGCAATCCGCCCATCGTCACCCAGCTGACCGATCGTGTTGGCACCCCAGGTGAACACTCGACCATCGTCGAGCACCGCAACCGAGAAGAGACGCCCTGCTGCGATCGCAACGGCAGGTCTATCCAGCGTGACTTTGGTCGGAGTGGATCGTGTCGAGACGTCACCGAGACCGAGTTGCCCGGAATCATTCAATCCCCAAGTGACGACACTTCCATCGTCGAGCAACGCCATCGCATGAGAGCCGCCTGCGGCGACGGCCTTTGCCGTACGCCCCGCGGGCAGTTTGACCGTCGCGATTGTGTCGGTCGCCTCGCCCGCCGTGCCATCGCCACGTTGACCATCGAGAGCATGACCCCAACTGGCAACGCTGCCATTACTACGGCGCACCAAGACAAAACCTCCGGTTGTCAAACCGGTGTCGGAGACGGCGACATCCGCGGCTGCTTTGGGTAAGGCGACAACCTCACCCGTGACCACCGTGATGCTCGCATTCGCACTCGTCACGGACCCTTGCGCGTTACGCACGACGACCGAGAACAGCGCCGTGTTATCCGCGCTTGAAATCGAAGCGAGACGCAACACTCGATTCGTCGCACCGCTGATCTCGGTGCCGTTGCGACGCCACTGATACTGCAAGTTACCGCCCGTCGCCGACACGCCGAGCGCGAGTGGGTCGCCGGCAACCAGCGTTTGCGAGACCGGTTGGATGGTGATCGCGGGCGCGGCGTTAACAGTCAATGTCGCTGCTTGCGAGACGACGAAACCACCCGGATTGATGACGTACGCGCGCAGGACAGCGCCATCGTCCGCCGCAGCCGTCGCGCTGATGGTGTACGTCGCCGCATTGGCGCCACTGATCGGCAACTCGTCGCGGTACCACTGGTAGACGAGCTGCTCGCCCGAACCGGCCACCGTGAAAGTCGCGCTCGCACCAAGTGCAACCGACTGTGAGGTGGGTTGACCCGTCAGAGTCGGGCCGGGTTTGACGGTCAAGGCGGCCTCGTTACTCGTCACGGAACCATCGGCGTTGGTAATTCGGACCGAGTATTTCGATCCCTCATCGGCCAAGGTCAACGCCGGAGTGACATAGATGGCGTCCGTCGCGCCGGCGATCGCGACGCCGTTGCGAAACCATTGAAACGCGAACGGTGGTTTACCCGACACGCCCAAATCGAACTTAACCGTTTGGGTCACGAAACCGGTGCGATCCTTCGGCTGTTCCGTGATCGTCGGCGCCTTCGGTGCCGCGCTTGAGAGACAGGCTGACAGCCACAACAGGGTCAGGGATAGCCCGAGCAAGCGGGCCAACGAAACAGGCAGAATCCGGACGTTCATCCCCCGAATTCTAGCCGGGTTTGAGGGCTCCGAGCGCACCGATCGCGAACAGCAGCGCCCAAAGCACCACCAGCGCCCAGGTGCCCTTGATCATGAGAATGCGGAACGCCTCGTTGTCTGCATCGGTAGCGCGATCTGCCGCGATTGCCGGCAAGGCAGATCGATAAGCCTCACGGATGTAGTGGCGGACGAAAATGCCGCAAACCATGGCGCCGGCAAACAACAAGACTTTGGCTGCAAGCCAGGGCGCCGGATACGGCCAACCGATCGCCAAGGACAGCGCGCCGCTGCCAGCAAAGAAGATGATGAGCGGATAGCGCAACCGCCAATCCCAACGCGCCCAAACAACCCCGTTCGGACTCTTGCGCCGCCAGTGGACCATCCACATGAACCAGAACCACAGGGCGGAGACGACCCATAACGCCCACATGCCGACACCCTCAATCGGCACGAGTCCGAGCATCGACGCCAACGTGAAGCCGAGTGGCACCGACATGATCATCGCGTTGCGCACATGCTGATCGACGTCGAGCAGGAAATCCCATAGTC
The DNA here is from genome assembly GCA_018970145.1 of Gammaproteobacteria bacterium. Taxonomy (GTDB): domain Bacteria; phylum Pseudomonadota; class Gammaproteobacteria; order Steroidobacterales; family Steroidobacteraceae; genus UBA964. The sequence continues at coordinate 16,421 of JAGWWY010000014.1, read as the reverse complement.
GCATGCGTTCGACACCCGAGAGGCTCGTGGTACGCGCGATGTAGTGCGTGAGCGCATTGATCACCAACTCGCTGCCGAGCCAATAACCCATGACGAGCACGTGAGCCCAGGAGACCAAAGAATACATGACTGTTTAACCTTTACTGAACAGCGCCCAAAGAATGGTCTTCGGCCGTAAAGCTTGCAGGATCAGACGACGGGCTTCCGCAGCGCCGAGTGACGCCTCGCAGGGCAAGACACCCGCCACGCCATCGAGACGGAGCTCGCCGTCACGCACCTCCATCTTGTCGATACGAAGATCGAGTTTCATGGCGGGCGTCTTGATCTTCATTTGGACACACTCTGCTGCACCGCATTACGACCGGCGGCACGACCCGAGATCATCGCCTCGGTGAGATATGAACCATTTTGATAAAGGTTGGAGAACATCGAACCCAACTCGCCTGCTTCGTAAAGACGCGGAATTTTACCGCCTTCTGGCGTCAGCACCTCAGATTCGATATTGCGTCTGGCGCCACCGCCCGTACAGACGATGGCAGGCACGATCTCGATGGCGTAATAAGGCGGCTTATCGATCGCGTAGAGCGTCTCCTTGCTGCGCCCGAACTCCTCGTCGACACCCGTGGCACAAGCTTCGTTGTACTTGCGTACCGTCGCCGCCAACTCCACCGGGTTTCTTCCGATCTTCGTCGCCAGCTCTTCGATGGAATCTGCGCGCACGATCCAGCCTTTGGCCACTTCCGCGCTGTTATCGTCACTCCATGGGTAGTTCTCGACGACGGCATTCCACGTCATGACCTTGGTGATGAGCGGGTTATGCACTCGGGTGGTTTCGTCGAAGATCATGTGGATCGGTAATACCCGGTGATGGGGGGTGTCGATCCACTCACCGTGACTCTTCATCTTGTAGTGCGTGAGCTGCCACTCCCAAGTCTCGTCGAAGAATCGCTGATCGTCGCGACCAACATCGATCCAGCTGAAGGTCTGCCAGAAGAGCTGTCGAAGAAACACAGTGTCTTTTCCGGGAAACCGGAATCCTGGCCAGATGCCGCCCGACTGCCCCTGATTGCGTAAGTGCCACATGTCGGCGCCCGCCTTCTGGAGGATACGCAAACCGTCACCCGTGTTGCCGGGTGTGCCGAGTGGGTGCGCCTGTGAAAGACCAAAATAATTGCGGTGCATATCGAGGTTGTTCTCGAAGCCACCGGTGCACATCACGACGCCGCGCCGCGCGCGAATATAGCGACGCTCACCACCGATTTCCGCGACGACGCCGAACACCTCGAGGGTATCCGGATCCTGGATGAGATCGAGTACTTTAGTCTCGAAGCGCTTGCGGATTCGCAAACGTTTGTCGACGTTCGCCTCGAAGGCGAGCCATACACCGCTCGGCACGGGAAGAATCGTCGCGGTATGCGCGACCGCCTCCGCAGCACCGAGTTCCGGAAACTCGAGCACGACGCCGCGCTCGGACCAGCCCGTTCCGTGCAGGTAGCTCGCCCCCACCTCGACAGCACGCGCTTCGATGTAAGGCTCCAGTGCAACCATACGATCAGCCCAAGCGTCCAACATGTCTTCGGGTATCGGATTGGGTTGACTCATGGCGCGCTGATACGACTTCAACGCTTCCTTGTTTTTGGAAATCAGCAAGGACTGTCCGGAGACGCGCGAATTACCGCCAGCCCACGCCTCCGGCATCTTCTCGAGAATCAGGATGTCGGCGCCGGGATCGAGATCGTGCGCCTCAATGGCGGCTGTGGCACCGGCCAGCCCATATCCGCAGATCAGAACGTCCGTCTCATCGGCCCATTGGGTCACGCTCCGCAGACTTGCCATGCTATCGACTCCCATTGGTTGTCCCGACAAGCCTGCCGTAACGCCCGTCCGTCGGAAAACAACTTCCATTCCCCCATACCCAACCGGGGGTTACCATGACGAGGCCATGCAGATTCAGCAGCTACGCTACTTTCTCGCCGTGATCGATCACGGCGGGTTCACGCGAGCGGCAACCCACCTCGGACGAACCCAACAGGCCATCAGTAAATCGCTGCGGCAACTTGAAGCCGAGCTCGGCGTGCGGCTACTTGATCGCGAATCCTCGGTACCCCGTCCGACTGCGTTTGGTCATGAACTCGCCCGCTTCGCCCGCCAGGTCACCAGCGACGAGACACGGCTGCGCCAAACGCTGCTGTCGGACGCCATCCAACGCAGCGGTCACATCCGCATCGGAGCAAGCCCCACTGCGGCAGCCAGTCGAGTGGCAACCGCAGTTGAGACCCTCGAGCGGCGACACCCGGGTATCACCGTCACGATCACCGGCGGTCTGCAAACCGAGCTCGTGGCGGCCTTGACCGGTAACACCCTCGATATCGCCGTGTACATCCGCACGCACCCGAGTCTTAACGACACCTCTGGCATCATCCGCGAGACGCTCGGTCACGAACCGTATCGAATCATTGCTGGGCGAAAACATCCGCTATGTGCGACAACCAAAGAAATCACTCCTGAAGATTTGACACGCTATCCATGGATACGCGGTAGTAACTCGGGTGATGTGGAAGCCGCTTGGCGTGAATCTTTCGAGTCCGCTGGCCTCGCACCACCACACGTCAGCATCGAAACCAGTTCGATCGAGTTCTGTCTCACCCTGCTCGAACATGGACGCCACTTGACGGTACTGCCAATGGCGCTACTCGGACCAGACCTCGCCAGCGGCAATCTGGTCGCTCTGCCCTCGTCTCGATTCGAGTGGCAACGACCGCTGGTGCTCGCCTACCGCGCTGGCCCGCCGAGCGAAGCGCTTTTACCATTGATTCAAGCCTTTCACGACACCGCGAGGTGATGCCATGCAGCGGTTGACTATCTCCATCGACGATCCCCTCGCTGAGGCCTTTGATCGGTACGTCAAAAATCGTGGCTATCAAAATCGTAGCGAGGCGGTACGCGATCTCATTCGCGATCGACTCGAGGATCTGCAACAAGTCGCAGGCCACGGCAGTCAGTGTGTCGCAAGTTTGTCGTACGTCTTCGACCACCACCAGCGTACCTTGGCCGAACGATTGGCGACCAAGCAGCATGCGCATCACGATCTGACGGTCGCTTCTATGCATGTACATCTCGATCATGAGAACTGTCTCGAGACTGTCGTACTGCAGGGAAACACTCGCGACGTGCAGGCGTTCGCTGCGGCAATCACAGCAGAGCCGGGTGTCCGCCACGGCAATCTCAATCTCATCACGGTCGAATCTGCCGACACGCACTCGCACGGCGGTCGTGGGCATAGCCACAAACATCTGAAGCCAACCTACTGAACGCCCGCAAGGTGGCGCAAGCAATCGGCTGATTTTCCACGGCCGCCTCGGTATTCTTGGCGCCGTCCCCAACCCCTTGGAGATTCCGTATGAATTCGCGAATTCGCTCTGGATGGGCGCTGCTTGCTGCGCTGTGTGTGCCGGCCTTTGCAGAATCGTTCAGTCTCGCGCCGCTGCCTTATCCGCATGATGCGCTGCAACCGGTGATCGACGCTCAAACGATGCAGATCCACCACGGTCGGCACCACAAAGCTTACGTCGATAACCTCAATAAAGCCGTCGCGGACAATGCGGGCCTGCACGGGCGCTCGCTCGAACAACTGCTTGCGAGAATCTCGGAAGCACCCATGGCGGTTCGCAATAATGGCGGAGGGCATTGGAATCACCAATTTTTTTGGCAATCAATGACTCGGCCAAACCAAGGCGGCGAGCCTTCAGCAGAGCTGCGTGCTGCTATCGATCGCGACTTCGGATCGCTCGATCAGTTCAAGGCGGCTTTCAAGGCATCGGGTCTCGCGCGTTTCGGTTCTGGCTGGGCTTGGTTGATTGTCACGCCCGAAGGAAAACTGAAGGTCGTCTCGACGGCGAACCAGGATAATCCCTTGATGGATGTCGTCGCCGATCGGGGCACTCCTCTGCTTGGTAACGATGTGTGGGAACACGCATACTATCTGCAGTATCAAAATCGTCGCGCCGACTACCTCGACGCTTGGTGGCAAGTGGTCGACTGGAAAGTCATTTCAGCTCGTTACGCCAGCACCATCAAATAATCAAAGGTCAAAGAAACCGCACATGGATCGTCGTTCATTCATCGCCGCTTCGGTTGCGACCTCGCTCGCGCTACCCGCCAGACTGCAAGCGCAATCGGGGAATACCCTGCGCCGTGTCGTCGCCAGCGAAATGACCTCGCTCGATCCGCAGCGGCCCACCGGACAAGTTACCGCAGAAATGGCGGCCGAACTCTTTGCCGGCCTCACGGTAACCGATGCGAGCGGTCGTGTAGTGCCCGGCTGCGCTGCCAGTTGGCAAACCTCGGCGGATGGCCTGATCTGGACCTTCAAGCTTCGACCGAAGCTGCAATGGTCCGACGGCACCGCCCTCACCGCACGAGATTTTGTCTTTACTTTGCGTCGCTATCTCGATCCGGAAACCGGCGCACCGAATGCGGTTCGTCTCGATTCCATTGCCGGTGCCCGTGACGTGCGCTTCGCGCGCAAGGGACCCGAAACGCTCGGTGTAACGGCGCCGGATGCCTCGACGCTCATCATTCGACTCGAGCATCCCGACGTCGAACTGCCCTTGAATCTTTGCACGGCTTATTGCGTGCCGGAGCACATCGTCAAAGTTCGGGGTCGCGAATGGTCGAAGCCCGAATACATCGTCAGCAATGGTCCTTATCGAATCGAATCCTGGGCGGCCGGCGCCAAGGATGTGAAGCTCATCAAGAACACCCGCTTCTTCGATGCCGCTTCGGTTGCGATCGAGCGCGTTGAATGGCTGACGGGTTACGACGACGGTACACGGCTGCGTCTATTCAAGCTCGGTCAAGTGGATATCGCTTCCATTGAAGACATGGGCAATCTCGCCATGGCCAAACGCGAGCTACCCGCCTTCCTGCGCAGTTCGCCGGAGTGCGCCTTGGGTGCGATCGGTATCAACGTCTCGCGCAAGCCGCTCGATAATCCCGATATTCGTCGCGCTTTGACACTCGCCGTCGATCGCAGCGTCATCGCCGGCAAAGTCCGTGGTCTCGGTGAACGGCCGCTCGAGAGCGTGCTGCCGCCTGGCATCACCCAATATCCGACATTGCAGACACCAGACGCCGCCAACTGGCCGATGCCGAAACGCCTCGAAGCCGCGCGCGCCTTGATACGAAAAGCCCGCAGTGGAGCGCGTCTGAAACTCGGTATCGGTTTTCCGACGAACCCGACCACCCGCAAGGTTTATCTCGCCATCGCGGCCATGTGGAAACCAATCGGTATCGATCTCGAATTACTGCCGATAGACGGCCGTGCGTATTCCGCCGCCATCCAACGCGGCGATTACGATCTCTTCAGCTATGCGATGTTCGCCGTGATCCCGTCGGCCTCGGTCTTCCTCGATCGCTTCGTCTCGGACTCGAGCGTCAATGTCTCACGCTACAAAAACGCGGCCTACGATCGGGCGTTCCTGTCGGCAGAGCGACAAGCGACGATCGAGGCGCGTTTCGCCGCCTACGCGGAAGCCGAGCGATTACTGTTGCAGGATGTGCCGCTACTGCCACTGTGGGCGGGCGTCTCGAATCGGCTCGTCGCAAAACGAGTCGGTGGCTGGGTCGATCACCCGGCACACTCCCATCCGTCGCGGTATTTTAAAATTTGAGTCGAACGATTTACGAGAGCGTCGGCGAGAGGATTCGGCGAGCGCCATCATACCGACTCGCATAGGCGGGATCGTCGAGGCTGTCGATACGCACCAGGGTACGGGTTCTCGGTGCGTGGACGAATTTAGAATTACCCAAATAAATTCCCACGTGCGAATTCGGCGAGCCTCGCGTGTTGAAAAACACCAAGTCGCCCGGCTGCAGTTCCTCACGCGCGATACCGACGCCCACCGTTGCCAACTGACGAGCCGTGCGCGGCAGGACGAGACCCAAGGTGTTGCGGTACACGTAGGTGACGAAACCGCTGCAATCGAAACCCACCTTGGGATCGTTGCCACCGGATCGGTAGGGCACACCGATATAGGTCATAGCACGATCGACGACACCGCGAGACATGATCTCGGCCACTGTTTGGTCGAGTGTTTGATCGAGTGCCGCCGGCGCATCTTCGGCACGCGCCGGCACAGCCAATATCGCGTACAGCGAGGCTGCAATGACGAGACCGAATTTGGCGTAACGTCGTACCAAGGCAAGGTATCCGGAGAGTCGTTTCGAAACGAGGGGAGGCAGTGTATCGTCGTCACCCGAGGGATCAAGCCCCCGCCGCTGAACAGGCCCGCCCACCATGAAGAACTTACTTAAAATGAACCTGCTCGCCCTGGTGTTATTAGGGCTGTGGTGCACATCGCCGCAGGCGAACGCTGCGCCGGTGTCCGAAGGCGAACGAATACCCGTCGATTTGCGCCGCACCACCCTCGTCGTACGCGACATCGACCGATCGTTACCGCTCTACCGCGATGCACTCGGCCTCAAGGTCATCTACGATCAGATCATCGGCGGCACGACTCGCCTCGTCTTATTGCGTGCCAATGACGACTTCATCGGCGTGCTCGGCTTGATGCAGCGACTTAATCTGACCGAGCCGACACCAGAGCCCGTCTTTCGTAAGGCGCAACCCGGCGGTTTGATTCTGGTGTTCAACCTACAAGACCTCGAGACCCGCTTCGAACGTATTCGCGCGACTGCGCAGGTCACCGTAGCCGAGGCACCGAAACGCATCGACTATCCGGGTGCCGGTGGGAGCACGATCCCGGTTCTCTTCAGTGCCGTGTGGGATGCCGACGGCAACTTCATTGAGCTCAACAAAATCTTGGGCAAGCCGGCCGGCACTGAGCGCTGACTGGTTAGGCCCTGATCGTTCAGCATGAGTGCGTCCGATCATCGACGGGCCTTGTGGCGATTGCATGTCTGCGTGCTGCTATGGGGCTTCACTGCCATCCTCGGCAAGATCATCACGCTGCCCGCTATGACACTCGTGATCTGGCGCATGCTGATCGTGATTGGTTGCCTGGCACTCTGGCCACGCGTATGGCGCGGTCTGAAAGCCATGCCGGCATCGTTGCGACGTACCTACGCTGCACTCGGCTGCATCATCGCATTGCATTGGTTGAGTTTTTACGGCGCGATCAAACTCGCCAATGCCTCCGTTGCCGTGGCTTGCCTCGCGCTCGGGTCCGTGAGTGCTGCGATCATCGAGCCGCTCGTTTTTCGACGACGTCACAAGTTGAGCGAACTCGCCCTCGGTGTGCTCGCCATCCCCGGCGTCGTGCTGCTCATTGGCGGCGTACCACTCGATATGCAGCTCGGCGTGCTCGTCGGCGTGATATCAGCGGTGTTGACTGCGACGTTCGCGGTGCTCAGCAAAAAATTCGTCAGCGATGCCGATACCGCCTCCATCACCTTCGTCGAAATGATCGCCGGAACGATGCTTCTGATCATCGTTGCGTTTTTTATATCGGCAGAGCAGTGGTTTACCGCGGCACCCTCCGCTACCAACTTTGGCTGGCTTTTGGTACTCGCTCTGTTCTGCACGCTGCTGCCGTTTTTGTTGTGGCTGTCTGCACTGCATCACATCAGCGCCTTCACCACACAACTCACGCTCAATTTAGAGCCCGTCTACGCTATCGTGCTAGCTGCACTGCTATTTGGCGAGCACCGGGAATTGACGATCTCTTTCTATCTGGGAGTGGTCGTGATCTGCGCTACGCTATTGCTTCAGCCAGTGATTCAACGTCGCTTCGACTGACCTACTTTAAGTGCATACGCGGCAGGTCTTTGACTAACTCGCAATTCACCTGCACGCCGGCATGTTTCAACTGGGCACTCGGCGCGATCGGTGCCGTACTGACTTCGAAAAGGGGCTGCTCGGAATCGAGCGGCAGTAATGCCATCCGTAGGGCGTCGTGCATGCCAACGCCTTTCGAATCGGGTAAGGGCGCACGCAACAACATGAGACGCTGCGATTGCTTGCCATTTGAGGTGACGGGCAGCGTCGCGCCACGATCATGCGCGTGCCAGTCGCGAACGCCGTTGATATCCTCGACACGACATTGGTAGCCACGGGCGCGGTACTGCTTGATATGCGTACGATCGGCTCGACCCACGAACTGATGTCCCGCCATTGTGTTGATGTCGTAATCCCAAAGTATGTCGGGGCCTAGAACCCATTCGGCATCAGCGAAGAACTCGACGTCGGTACCTTTGACCTGATAAGTGCAAGTACCGGGGCCACCACGACGGCGATCGTCGCTCTTCCCATCCAAAATCCCGACGATCTGTTCGCCGCTGCGGCGCCACAGGAAGTCGCACTGCAAACTCTGCTCATCGCGCATTCGAACCGTACCCCACAACTCCGGCCGTTCGTGCAAATTGACGAACCGATCCGGGTCTGCGGGGCCTTGGCCGTTGATGACGACGGCACCACGTTGCTCGTCGATCCAAACTTTGTAGAGAATCTGACTGCGATGCATCAACGGTTGATCGCGACCGCCAGGATTGATCTGTCCGTAGAAAACGACTGCACCAACCTGCGGTGCATCGATACGCGCAAAGACGTGGTGCCAATGCGGATGCTCGCCCTCGACCGGTTTCACGTAGCGACGCTGGTAGTGCACCTGTGGGTAGGAATCCCAAGCCCCGGGCAACCACGCAATCAGATCTGCCATGACCGACTCGAGTTCCTGGCGCGTCGGCTGATATTGTGGGGCGGCCCACGCGCAGGGCAGTGCATAGGGCAGCACGCAGACCAAAAGCACGAGCCACGTTCTACTCTTTGGACAGACCATACGAACCCCCGTTGGCCGCGATACGTTTAGCGGCTACAGTGATATTGATGTCGTTCTATCTTCCATCACCGGCCATCGCACCGTCTGCCGCAGCGCTCGAGGCTTTCCGCGTGGCGGCCAAAGCGGCTGAGCCCGCATTACCGCTCGACGGTGCGCAACTGGAACCGCGATGGATCGGCCTTGATCAAGACAGTACACACGCCATTTTTCAGCTGATTCGAACCGGAGATAAGCGCGGCACCTTCACGCTGCCCTGGATCGTCGAGCGCACTGGTACGCCGACTCCCGCGGTCGGCAATCTCTTGGTTTTAGTCGATATGGATGGCACGCCGACATTGCTCGTTCGAGTCACGCGACTCGATAGCGCCGTTTTCGGGGCCGTCCGCGCCGAACATACGGTAATTGATGGCTCGCCGGTGCGTGATCCCGCAGTCTGGGTACCCTTGCATACGCAGTACTGGAACCATCATCTCGCTCCATTTGGTTTGGCGGTTTCGACCGACATGCCATTTTGGATCGAGGAATTCGAACTGCTCTATGACTCGAGCCACGCGCAGGAAACATCGTGATGTCGCAACAATCTCGTAAACCGCTCAAGGCCCGCCTCATCAGCTGGCTGATGAAAAAGATGATGGCCAGCGCAGGTGCGAACGGAGCAGCTGGCGCAAGCGGTATACCAGGCTCGGGCGGTGGTCCGCCGCCGTGGGTCAAAGCCATGCTCGCGGGCGGTGGCGCACCGCAACGCATGGCAGCCATGCTCGCCACGTCGAGCGGTTTCGAAGGGCGCGAAAAGCTCTTGGGTGATGCCGTCGCCATGGCGATTCGTACACTCAAAGATTCGACGCCTTATCAACACGACATGAACGATGCATTGGTCAAGATGCACCTGAACTCGGTTCAGTTTGCCAAGAATGCAGGTGTGCTGGCGGACTATGTGACGCACGATATCCAAACCATGCAGCCCATGTTGCACCGACTCAAGGGCATGATCGACAAGACCGGCGAAAGAGAGATCGCTCTAGCGGGTATCTTTGATCGTACGACCTGTCTCTATCAACTGTGTCTGGATCTCAAAAGCGAACCTGGTAAGCGTAGCTTCACCTTCCCCTTCAGCAAGGTGCTCGCGATTTCGCGCGGTATCGGACAGTTCGACTTGACCGACGACGAAGTTCATCGCCAGTGGTTGAAGCCGCGCATCGAAGGCTATGCCGCGGTGCTCGGCGTAAAACTGGATATCTCGGATATCGGCCCCGACAACCGAGTTGTCGTCAGTCTCGCCGCGTGAACGCGACGACCGCCTCGACCCAAGCCTGCGGCGCTTGATCGACGATATCGACGTTGCCGCCTGACAATTCCACGTAGGCCATATCGGGGCGCAACTGACGCGCTCGCTGCGCCATCGGATAGGCCATATCCCCGGTGTTGGTGAGAATCAAGGTGGGGTGTGTCATGCGCAGCAAGCTGCTCGCATGATCATAACGGTAGGCTGCGTTGTGCCCGTACCAGAACGGACCAAAACCCTGAAATTTCTCCACCTGCATGCGCGTGATATGCCGCGGATCGGCACCCGGACCGAAGAATTGGCTGCGTTTGACGAAGCTCGCACTCAAATGACTGCCGTCGGCTCGGTACTCGAAGTCGACTTCGCTTTTCTGCAGATCATCGAGAAACAACTTGCGTTCACTCTCATTGATCGGAAATGGCCCATTTAAAACAACCTTATTTACCCGCTTTGGAAACTGCAGTGATACCTCGGTAGCGATCAACGAGCCGGTGTGGTGCCCCACCATATCGGCTCGCGAAATCTTGAGATGATCGAGCACCGCGACGATCGAACTCGCCCAATCGGAAACCTGCGGCACGAACGGAGTCGGGTCCGACATGCCGAAACCTGGCGTATCGATGCCAATCGCGCGAACGCCACGTGCACTTAGCAGACCATAAACGGCACTAAACTGGCGATGCGACATGGGCGCTTGATGTAGCAGCACCATCGGTACACCCATTCCCGTTCGAGTATCGTTGAAGTGCACTAAGCCGTAGGGCCCTTGGGCATAGCCGCGCTCACCGGCTGCAGCGGGCACGTTGGCGAACGAAGCAGCACTGCCGAGCGCGCTCAGACCCATCCCGGATCCAAGGAATTTCAACAACGCGCGACGCGATGTCGTACTCACGACTCTTGTTCGCGGATTTCTTTGACTGTCCGGAAGCCGAGATGCGACGTGCCGAGCGCTACATCGGCAGGCTGTCTCGAGCCAGATCGATAGCGGGCACAAAAGTCGCTCGAACACAAATGTGAACCCCCTTTGATGACCCGCTTACCCAGACGCTCGGGGTCTGCGGCAGTCGACTGCTCGAAAGTGGCGGGCGCCACGACCGGGGAATACCAGTCCGAGGTCCACTCCCAAACATTACCGACCATGTCGTACAAGCCCGCCTCGTTCGGGGCGAAGCATGCGACCGACGCGAGACCGCGGTAGCCATCCTCCGCCGTATCGAGCGCCGGGAATGAGCCTTGCCAACTATTCGCTAACCACCGTCCCTGAGCATCGCGGCGCTCAGCTTCCATGTTAGCTGGCACGGCCGAATCCCCTCGAGCTGCACGCTCCCATTCCAGTTCGGTCGGCAAGCGGCGACCACGCCAGGTCGCGTAGGCCTCGGCGTCTTCATAAGCGACAGCCACGACGGGCTCGTCGTCTTTTGTTATCGACCCTGCGCCCGTCGGCGAACGCCAATTGACGCGCGGGTCGATACGCCATTGTCCTGTCGCTCGATCAAAGACCGCGGCACCCATCGGTTGCCGGTCCGGCCCCGGTCGCTCTGCCACGGTCACGTAACCGGTCGCTTGCACGAACTCGGCGAACTGCGCGTTCGTCACTTCCGTAACATCGATCTCGAAGGTGCCAACCTCGCCTTCGCCGCCAACCTTCTCCTCGTCACGGAATGCCACTCCGGCGCGCGTCACGCGCCCGCCCGGGATTCTTACTTGTTTGCCGACAGCGAGAGCGCCGTCACAAGCCGTCGATCCCGCAGCGTCCTGACGCTGCGAGGGCGCAGGGCGCTCGCAACCAAGCAGCAGCAACAATAACGGCACTGAAAAAATCCATGGAGATCTCCGCATGGCGCTATTGTGAACCATCCCGGCGTAGACTGTCGCGGATGCATTATCGGAATTGCCATCTTTGCGAAGCCATGTGCGGCGTGATCGTCGAAACTCGCGGCGGGCACATCGTTTCGATCAAGGGTGACGCACAAGATCCTTTCAGCCGCGGGCATATCTGCCCGAAGGCACTCGGACTCAAGGATGTTCACGAAGACCCCGATCGACTGCGACACCCGGTCAAGCGCACGGCCGATGGCTGGGTTCGAGTCAGCTGGGACGAGGCTTTCCGCGATATCGCAACCCGACTGACCGCACTGCAACGCGAGCAGGGCAAAAATGTCGTTGCAACTTACTTCGGCAATCCGCAAGTGCACAGCTACAGCGCGTTACTGGGTGGCTCGGCACTCGCACGCTCGCTGCGCAGCATCCATCGCTATTCAGCGACGTCGGTAGATCAGCTGCCGCATCATTTCGCCGCCTTGCAGCTGTTCGGGCATCAGCTACTGTTACCGATTCCGGATATAGATCGCACTCAACTCCTGCTGGTGATTGGCGGCAACCCTCTCGTTTCCAATGGCAGCTTGATGACGGCCCCAGATATTGCGCAACGCCTCAAAGATTTGCGGCATCGCAATGGGCAGCTCGTCGTCATCGATCCCCGGCGCAGCGAGACGGCCGAGATCGCCGATCAACATCTGTTCATCAAGCCCGGTACCGACGTCTGGCTGCTCCTCGCAATGCTGCAGGTCATTTTTGCAGAGCAACTGGAGAACCTCGGCCGCCTCGAAAAATTCGCGACCGGGCTGGATGAGTTGCGCGATACAGTCGCGCCTTACACTCCGGAGCGCGCCGCCGCTCACACACAAATCGACGCCGCGTGTATACGAGATCTCGCTCGTCGCTTCGCCAAGGCAGAGAGTGCCGTCTGCTACGGACGCATGGGCGTTTCGACGCAAGTGTTCGGCGCCCTGTGTCAGTGGTTGGTACAGGTGTTGAACATCGTCACCGGCAATCTCGATCGCCCGGGTGGCGCGATGTTCACTCGCCCGGCTTTCGACGCACTCGGTTTATCGAGCGCCATGGGACAACGCGGATCCTACAATCGCAGACGCACCCGAGTACGCGACTTGCCGGAATTTGGCGGTGAGTTTCCCGTGGCGGCGCTTGCAGAGGAAATGCTCACGCCCGGTGACGGTCAAATCAAGGCGCTCGTGACGGCCGCAGGTAATCCTGTTCTCTCCACGCCCAACGGGCGCCAACTGGATCGAGCGCTCGCGCAACTCGAGTTCATGGTGTCGATCGATATCTATATCAACGAGACCACACGGCACGCACACTACATCCTGCCGCCCACCTTCGGTCTCGAGCGAGACCATTACGACTTGATCTTCCACACGCTCGCCATTCGTAACACCACCAAATACTCGTCGGCGCTGCTAGAACCGGTCGGCGACACGATGCACGACTGGCAAATCTTTGATCAACTGGTCCGACACATCGAAGCCGCTGATCGATCACGTCGGCGGCCGTGGCTGGAGCGACTGCGATCACGCTGGCTGACACCTCGACGGACGATTGCGCTGGGTTTGCGGTTTGGGCCGTACGGCGCTGGCTGGAATCCCCTCGGTGCTGGGCTCACACTGGCGAAAGTTGCCGCTGCACCGCACGGCATCGATCTCGGTCCTCTGCAGCCCTGCTTGCCGGCTCGTCTCTTTACCCGCGACAAGACCATTCCGCTGGTGCCGCCCGTGTTAAAAGAGGATCTGCAGCGACTCGAGCGCCATGTTCACGAAACGCAGGTGGCATCACCGACGCTACACTTGATCGGCCGTCGCGATCTGCGCACGAACAACTCGTGGCTGCACAACAGTCGGCGATTCATCAAAGGCCCAAATCGTTGCACGCTCTTGATGCATCCGACTGACGCGGTCGCACGTCAACTCGAGAGTGGCGCGCTGGTGACAGTGGCATCCCGTACAGGATCGGTCCGCGTCGAACTCGAGGTCAGCGACGAAATCGCACCGGGTGTCGTCAGTTTGCCGCACGGGTGGGGTCACGATCGCGACGGAATTCGTCTCGACATCGCCCGCACTCATCCGGGCGTCAGCGCCAACGACCTGACGGACGAGCAATACCTCGATGCGCTGTGTGGCAACGCAGCGCTCAATGGTGTGCCGGTGACGGTGACTTAGCTAATGTCGGCAGCGGAGTGTCGCTCGGGAACACGCAGCTCCTCGGGGCCCCAGCTTCGATTCACTCGCCGCCCACGCAACACGGCGGGTCGCGACACGATTTCATTGGCCCACCGGACAACGTGCCGATAACTGGCCACATCCAGAAATTCTGCTGCGCCGTAAAGCTCGCCGAGAACCAGCGCGCCGTACCACGGAAAGATCGCGATATCGGCAATCGTATAGTTCTCGTCGCAAAGATACTGTCGATCGGCGAGATGCTGATCCAACACGGCCAACTGACGCTTGACTTCCATCGCATAACGATCGATCGGGTATTGCCACTTCTGCGGAGCGTACGCATAAAAATGCCCGAAACCGCCGCCCAAGTACGGCGCGGAACTCATCTGCCAGAACAACCAGGACAAACACTCGGCACGACTCGCGGGCCGCTCGCGTCCCGGCACGAAGCAACGGAACTTCTCCGCCAAATAAAGAAGGATCGCCCCGGACTCGAAAATCCGAATCGGCTCGGCACCACTCACATCCAGCAGAGCCGGAATCTTGGAGTTGGGATTGACCGATACGAAGCCGCTGCCGAACTGATCGCCGGTCTGTATATCGATCAACCAGGCGTCATATTCGGCGCCCTCACAGCCTCGTGCCAGTAGCTCCTCGAGCATGACCGTGACTTTGACCCCATTCGGTGTCGCCAATGAATACAGCTGCAGCGGATGGGTACCGCGCGGCAACGCCTGCTCCTGCCGAGCGCCGGCGGTCGGGCGATTAATGTGCGCAAACTTGCCGCCGTTACCAGGGTTCCAGACCCAAACTTGCGGCGGAACATAAGGCTGTTCGCTCATCGCACCAACTCCCACAAAACTAGAGGCGGCCTCAAAACAAAACGGGTGGCCAATCCGGCCGCTCGGCTGGGCGGAGAAGTATACTCATCAAGGGCTGGGCGCAGAGGAGACAAATCGTGATCCATCGCTATTGCAAGCTGCTGGGCGTCGCGGCGATCGTCTTTGGAGTATCGACCCGAGTCGTGTTCGCCGAACCGATCACGCTCTGGCCATCCGTCCCGTTCGCCCGCGGCCAGGATATTTGCCAGTTCGTCGATACTTACGGATCCAGCAAGCGACAACAAACGGGCGAGATGATCAGCCAACTCGAGCGATTATTCGCAAACGATGCCGAGAGCAAGGAGGCACTGCAGGCGCTGACCGTCATCTGACCTGACCCGGTATTTTTGGTCCATGTTTAATGTTCATAAAAGGGACAGGAGACGTGGACGATGGCGAAGCAGAGATACACGACCGAGGAGATCATCCATAAGCTTCGGGAGGCGGATGTACTGATCGGCCAGGGGCAGACGATCGCGCAGGTGACCAAGCAGATTGGAGTGACGGAGCAGACATACTTTCGCTGGCGCAAGAGCCACGGGGGCTTGAGGATTGACCAGGCTAAGCGGCTGCGGGAGCTCGAAGCGGAGAACAGTCGGCTCAAGCGCGCGGTGGCGGATCTGACGGTCGATAAGATCATCCTGAAGGAAGTCGCCGAGGGAAAATTCTAAGCCCGGTGCGCTGTCGTGAGGCCGTGGCTCTGGTGCGATCTAAGCATCGGTACTCCGAGCGACGGATCTGCAGGGCGCTGGGCATTGCCAGATCCGTGGTGAGGTACGTCCCGCAGCCTAGGGCGGATGAGGCGCCGCTGCGGCAGGCGATCATTGCGCTCGCCGCGCAGTATGGGCGCTATGGATATCGGCCAGTGACGGGCCTGCTCTGGCAGCAGGGCTGGCAGATCAGCCGCTCACGGGTGGAGCGGATCTGGAAGCAGGAGGGGCTGAAGGTACCGCCGAAGCAGCCCAAGCGTGCTCGGCTTTGGTTAGCCGACGGATCGTGTGTACGGCTGCGGCCGCTCTACAAAAACCACGTCTGGAGCTGGGACTTCGTGATGGATCGGACCGCCGATGGTCGGCCGCTCAAGATCCTCACTTTGATCGATGAGTTCACCAAAGAGGCGCTTGCGATCTACGTCGCGCGCCGTATCCGCGCTCACGATGTGATCGATGTATTGGCCGACGTGATGATCGAGCGGGGTGCCCCAGAGCACCTCCGCTCAGACAATGGTCCAGAGATGGTGGCTAAGAACCTGCGCGCTTGGCTGGGGCGAGTGGGCACGAAGACCCTCTACATCCAGCCCGGTAGCCCTTGGGAGAACGGCTACTGCGAGAGCTTCAATGGCAAGCTCAGAAACGAGCTTTTGAACGGTGAGATCTTCTACACCCTACGCGAGGCCCAGGTGCTGATCGAGCAATGGAGACATCACTACAACCGAGTTCGACCGCAC
>JAGWWY010000006.1 GCA_018970145.1 Gammaproteobacteria bacterium | reverse complement strand
GGCCCGAATTTCTCGACGATGGTGCGCATCACGGCCATCGCGTTCGCGGTGGTACCCAGCATGAATCCGGTGAATCCACCACTCATGACGGCGGCATCGTAATCGCGACCCATGGCCCGAAACACCACCGCCCAGCAAAACAAGGCAATCACGACGACCTGCAGAGCCAAGTTGACGAGTAACGGCCAAGCTACCGCCGTCAACTCCCACAACTTGACGTTCATCAAGGCGACCGCCAAGAAGAGCGTGAGCGACACGGTACCGATTCGATCGGTGATGTCATGGGGAATACCGATGCGATCGGAGAAGTCGTCCACGTTTCGGATCATCGCACCAACGATCATGGCACCGACGTAGCCCGGTAATGTCAGACCGGCATCTTTCATTACGCCGCTGAGCCAAGAGCCGATACCCATGGCAACCAAGATGACCGTCAGCGCCTTCAAAGATTGACGCGCGCTACCCTCCTCGTCCTCGGGCAAAGTGGTCGCCGATTCAGAGGCCACGTTGGATTGCTTACCGGGCTGTTCCACACCCGCGGCCGACCCGGCACGCAGCGCATGTCGCTCCAACAAGCGCGTCGCGATCGGACCGCCCACAAGACCGCCAAGCACGATCCCCGACATCGCCGCAGCGATCGCCACCGTTTCAGCCGATGGCACACCGGCCGCGGCAAATTGTGGCGCGAATGCCAGCGCCGTCGCAGGTCCACCCGCCAAAGCCGCTGGGCCGATCAACACACCGAGTAGCGGCGACTGATCGAACAGCACAGCGGAGAAAATGCCGATCAGGCTTTGCACTACGGCGAGGAAAGCCGCCAAGACGAGAAATACCAACGCCTGCCCGCTCCCCGCGCGCAGCAAACTCAAGCTGGCACTAAAGCCGATAGCCGTGAAGAACGCGTTCATCAACGGCGTCTGCAGCGTCGTATCGAAACTGATCGTCGCGACATTCTGCTGACGCAACACCAATACGAGAATCGCGACGATCAAGCCACCGACGACGGGCGCCGGAATGTTGTACCGGCGCAGAAATGGCACCCGATCGACCAACTGGAAACCGACAAACAATGCGAGTGCGCCCGCTGCCAGCGTTTGCACCATATCCAAAGTGATCGTCACGCCCCACCCCCGTTTTTATTAGCCACCCCATAGTCTACGGTCTGGGGCGGATAACTGCCCGGCGTCGCCACGCACTCCTCCCTCGCGGTCGGAACGCAGCATCAAGGGCCCATCGAGATCGATGAAATCAGACGCGGCAGCCACCAGCCATGCGGGTGCGATGGCGAGCGACGTACACACCATGCAACCGGTCATGACAACCATATTGCTACGACGAGCCGCGGCCAAGAGCGCGACCGCACCCGTCAAACCGCCGGTCTTGTCGAGCTTGATATTCACTGCCTGATAGCGACTCAACAAACCCGGCAGATCATCGACGGTATGGCAGGCCTCGTCAGCACAGAGCGGCACCTGGGATCGAAAGCCTTCGAGGGCGTCGTCTTTTCCGACGGGCAGCGGCTGCTCGATTAGCACGGCGCCGATTTTTTTGAGGAACGAGTTCAACTCGGTGAGTATCTCGATGTTCCAAGCTTCGTTCGCATCGACGATGAGCTGTGCATTTGGGGCGGCATCATGCACTGCCTGCAATTGCCGATCAGGCGAATGACCATCGACCTTCACTTTGATCACCGGTGCCGAGCTCATCTGCGCCGCAACCAATCCCATCTGCTCGGGCGTATCAAGTCCAACCGTCAAAGCGGTCGTCAAACTAGTTGGGCGCGCCAAGCCCAACAGCTGATCGACCGCATGACCCGACGCGCGGGCCTCAAGATCCCACAGCGCGCAGTCGATGGCATTCAATGCCGCACCGGAGGGAAGCAGCTGGCGACAATCGGCACGACTTGCACCCTGTTCGAGCGATGAGACGATCGAGCGAATCTGCGCAGAGACCGAATCGACGCTCTCGCCGTAGCGCGGGTAGGGAACGCATTCCCCGCGTCCGACGTGATTACCGTCGGTGAGCTCGACGACCACGACATCCGCTGCGGTTTTGACACCGCGCGAAATACGAAACGGCCGCTCGAGTGGCCAAGATTCAATACGCAGATTTGCTTGCCGCTGCATACCCAGTGCTCCGCGCGTCCTCAATAACGCGCCACCGGACGCAAGCCATCCGCCCACTCGGCCATGGAGCCGTCATACAACGAGACCTGCGGATTACCGAGGAGCTCCGACAAAATAAACCAAGCGCCTGCACCCATGTGCCCCGTGTTGCAGTAAGTGATCGTGGGGCGATGCTCCGCGATCTGCAAACTCCCCAAAATTGACCGATAGTCTTCGACCGTTAAGTAGCGCTGAGCGTTGCCCTCTGGCTTGGCACGCAACTCGGTTGGGAACACTCGTGAGCCCGGAATATGCCCATAAGCGGCGACAACCGGTCGCTTAGCGAGCCCGTGAAAAAAGGCCAGCGGACGCGCATCGACCAACTGAACACCCGACGCCGACGCCTGTATCACGGCCCTTGTGTCAGCGAGCAAGTGTTCTCTTGGCTCGCCTGCCGACCAATCGCCGATCCTCTGCTCGAGCATCGCGCTCTCGGTCGTGCGCCCTTCAGCGACCCACCGAGCGTAGCCACCATCTAGAATCGCCAACTCATCGGCACCGTAATATTTGAGCGTCCAATAAAGACGAGCTGCTCCATCGAGGTCTTCCACGGTTCGGCCGGCCGAGACGATGACGAGCGGATGCTGGGCTTTCACGCCGATCGAGCGCATGAGCGCTTCTATGGCTGCTGCATCCGGCAGCATAGCCGGAATATCCCGGCCTTCGATGTGTCGGGTTTGACGAATCTTACCGGCTTCAACCAATCGCGATCCGGGGATGTGCGATGCAACATACTCGTTCGGATCTTCTCGAATCTCGAGAATTGTCACAGCCGACTCGTTGGCGGCGAGCCACTCCGTTGTCACCAAAGGACCGGGCAATACAGCGGCTTTTGCGAGGCCGATGATCGAACTCAGCATAGCGATAGCCCAAAGCAAACATCGCCGCATCCGCATGCCGTTGATCATCATGATGTCCTCTGAAATCAGAATCCTTCGTCAGCGCGCAAGTAACGCCACTGCCCTACCGGCAAGGCACCGAGCATCACGCGCCCCGTGCGGATGCGCTTCAAACCGACCACCTTTAGTCCAACAATTTCGCACATCCGACGAATCTGTCGCTTACGACCTTCTCGCAAGCCGAAGCGCAGTTGATCTTCATTTTGCCAAACCACGCTCGCCGGCTTGAGTTTCACGCCATCGAGCGTCAATCCATATCGCAAAAGGGCAAGCCCTTCGTCCGAGAGCATCCCTTGTACGCGTACGAGATACTCCTTCTCGACATCGTTACCGCCGATGAGCTGCTTGGCGATGCGACCATCTTGCGTATAGACCATCAGCCCGGTCGAATCGATGTCGAGTCGACCCGCTGGCGCGAGACCTTGCAGGTGTTTTAGATCGAACCGTTTGCCCGAATCATCGCCACTCCAACGATTCTCTGGGCGGATCAACACCGTGGCTGGCTCGTAGCCATCCTCGGCCTGCCCTGAGACATATCCGATCGGCTTGTTGAGGATGACCGTGACGAGTTCGTCCTGCTGAGCTCGTGCGCGACGATCGACTTCGATCTTGGCCTCACGACTGATCCGAGTGCCGAGCACATCGACGATGCGACCATCGACACGCACCCAGCCGTTGACGATCCACTGCTCGGCCTCGCGGCGCGAGCACAAGCCCAATTCACTCATGCGCTTGGAGAGGCGCGGCTGGTCGTCTATCTCGCTCATGACTCACGCATTGTGACAGACGTTATTATGAGCGGGTCATCCACGAGAGGAATGTCGAGCATGTGGCCATCTGTCGCAGCAGTCGGGATCGGCGCCGCGCTCGGTGCCTTGCTGCGTTGGCAGCTCGGCGAGCGGCTCAATCGACTCTTTCCGGATATTCCACCCGGCACCCTCGCCGCCAACATCATCGGCGGCTATGTGGTCGGATTAGCACTCGCCTCCCTGGCGCAACGAGAAGACCTGCCGGCTGAATGGCGGCTATTGATCATCACTGGGTTTTGTGGCGGACTCACCACCTTCTCCACGTTCGCCGGACTCGCAACCTGGCAGTTGTTGCGCGGCGCATGAACTCCACCGAAGCGATCGGTCCCGAAGGTCGCTACCGTGTATTGGCGTCGTAAGTCACCGCTGCGCCACGAAAGATCGCATTCAGGAAAATGAGATTGAGGCCGGCCATGTGGGCGCGGAAATTGGGGTCGGCCGTGAAACCCACCACGACGCCACGACCTTTTGTCTGACTGACGATGAAGGGTTTGAACGCAAGCTGTCGTCGATTTTCTTCCCACAGTACACCAGATGCGAGCACCTCATTCGGCGCCGCGAAACGCGCCACGGTATCGGCGTCGTTCAATCGGACCGGTGCATAGATATCGTTGCCCGTAACGAGCACATGGAGTCGCGGGTTGATTCCCGCAGTCAGCCAGTGCTCATCTTCAACGTCCGCGCGCGCCAGAATGCCCGCAACCGGACGCGGCGGCGCCTTCAGTGGTCGTTCCGCTTTCGCGAGATCCGCCTCAGAGGTCAATTCTTTACCTGCGACTCGCTGCTCTGCCGCATCATCGGACGAATCGGTCTTGGCGTTCGAAGCCGATTTACCGCTCGACTCTTCTTTAGTTGAAGGCTCTGCGGCGTTCTCCAGTTTCAAGGGCAATAACTCGACGCCCCTCTCGGCAAGGTAGCGAGTGCCGCTACCGAGTCCGATCAGCACACCACCGCGCTCGACCCAATTCTTCAGGTTGTCGGCGCCGCGCTTCCCAAAGGTCGACGCGTAGCTGCCGCCTTCAGCCGGAAGCACGATGACATCGAATCCATCGAGGTTGGCAGTACTGATACGTCGCGCGCGGATCAGGGTCACCGGATAACCAAACTGCCTCTCAAGCACGAAACGGCTATGCCCAGCTGAGTAACGCTCCGTCGGTTCGTCCCAGACCAATGCCACACGCGGCAGCGGCATATGCAGCATATTGGGCGAACCCAGACTCGGCCCCTCGGTCACCCAGCTATCCGAAACGGCCGTCACCCGCGCGCCGCTCTGCCTCGCAAGCTCCGCCACGCGCGCGCCAAGATCTTCCGACGCCCGAGCCGCATCGACGAATAACGATCCTGCCGGATAGGTCACCCCGGCGAGCGTGAATTGTTTGTTGGACGACTTGACGGGTAAGCCTGCTCGAAGTGCCGCGGTGAGAAAGCGCGCCGAAGCGGTATTGCCCCAGGGGACGACGTAGCCCACCTTGGTCAGCCCGCCAGTCACGACACCACTGGCCTGCCAATCGCGTGAAATCAGTTCACCCCGTACCACCGGATCGTTTCTGCAAGTAACGACGGGTACGTTGAACATCAACGGCATCGACCATGCGGTCACGTCATAGATTTCATCCGGTAGCCCTTTTGAGACGCGCTCTTCCTGGCGTTTGACAAAATCCGCGTTCATTTCCGTCTTCTCGTCGAGCAGCGTACGAATCAGTCGCTTGGTTGGCTGCGCCGCCGAGACGACGTAACTCCCTGCCTCGAAACGACGCCCGCAAGCGGAGAATGCGGCATCCGAGCGGCGCACTTCGATCCCGTTGCGCGCCAAGGTAACGGCAAGCCGGGCTGCCATGTCTGCGTCCGGCGCCTCCGAAATTACGTACGCCTTGATTGGTTCACTCTGGCCTTCGCTAATCGCCGAGGCGCGGAAATCGGCGAAGTCGGTGAGAAACCGTGCGCGGTTATCGGCGACCACCTCGACCGCCGAGAGTGACGCAATGAACTGACTTTTGACTGTGTCGGCGAACGACAGCAAAGAGCCATCAGCGCGCCGCGCCACCAAACCGCGCGAGGAGCCTTGCTCATAGACCATAGCGCTCGCGCCCTGATAATTGGGCCAGCCACTGCCGTATCCGGGAAAAAATCCGTCAAAGATTTCCCGATTGAAATAGCGTAAGCCCACCTTGTCAAACCACGCTGCGTTGTTTCGCGCAATCAACTCGACGTTACCCAACTGCTTCGGCGTCAGATGCGGATTGAGCGGGTCTGCCTCGGGCGGGAAAAAGAAGGTTTGGTTCGCACCCATTTCGTGAATATCCGCAACGACCACGGGCATCCACTCGAGCATCAAGCCGGCGTGCGCGCGCATCTCCGGTTGCGTCTGGGTAAACCAGTCGCGGTTCATGTCGAACACATAGTGGTTCATCCGACCACCCGGCCAAGGTTCATCGCGCTCAGCAGACAAAGGCGAGGGGTCGGGCTCAAGACCGCGAGCGGCGCGATTACTATTGATGAATCGCTCACGCCCATCCGGATTTTGCAACGGCAGAACGACCACCACGGTTTCATCGAGCATCTTCGCCACCCGCGCATCGCCGCGTGAAGCGAGCAAGTGATACGCGGTCAACAATGCGGCATCGGTGGTACCCGGCTCGTTACCATGCACCGAGTGCGAGAGCCACACGACGGCGGGCATCGACTGGATGATCGCAGCGCCTTCGCCTGGACCCAGACGCCGCGGGTCGGCGAGTTTAACCATGGCACGCTTGATCTCCTCGAGACGAGCCATATTTTTCTCGCCGCTGATCACCCCATAGATCAGCTTGCGCCCTTCCCAGCTTTCACCGTACTCGAAAATGCGCATGCGCTGCGGTGCGGCCGTTGCCAAGGCTTCGAAATACCGATTGACCTGGTCCGCTCGAGCCATCTCGGCACCCACCTCGAAACCGAGCACATGGCGCACCGAGGGAATCGCTGGGTCGTAATCGGCATCTGGCCAGTACTCGGCGGTTTGTGGAACCAACGAAGTCGGCGCGCGAGCAGTCACCTCGTTGGAGCCTGTTACCACCAAGAGCGCCGCGACGACCACACCCACTCGAGCTAAACCGAATCTGCCACGCATGCAATCAACCTCCCACGTATTACCGTTATTATCCACCACGGACTGGCCCGTCGCATCGTCGTGCCAGCGAGTCGCACCCGTCGCAGAGGAGCGTTGTCATGTACCGACCGGCACCAGGACTACCCGGCCGTCGCTGGATCGATCGCCTGCTCTCCAAACGAGCACGCCGAGCGGCCAGCCGCGACTTTCTTTTCGAGACACTCCCCAAAGGCGGCACCGTTATCGAAGTTGGCGTTTTCGATGGCGACTTCTCAGAGCGGATCCTCGCCATCAACGAGCCGGCGGTCCTGCACTTGGTCGATCCGTGGTTCACCCGTGACGATGGCTCTCTCTACGACGGCCCCACTCAAGACTTTGCTTCGAAAGAGACGGCCACTGCAGCGCTCGAAGAGCAGTACCAGCAAGTAGCGCACCGCTTCGCCAGAGAGATTAGAGCCGGGCGAGTCGTCATGCATCGGATGCTGTCACATGATGCGGCGATGCTGTTCCCCGATGAACACTTTGACTGGGCCTACATCGATGCCAGTCATTTCTATGATGACGTAAAGCGCGATCTCGCAGCGTTCCTGCCGAAACTCCGCCCAGGCGGCTACTGCGCCGGTGACGACTATGACCGACGCGGCATCTGGGATCATGGCGTCACTCGCGCGGTCGACGAGTTTCGACTCCATCCCTCAATCGAGACCATTCGCCTCAAGAACCATCAGTTTCTAATTCGAAAACGAGCGTGACGACAACTCATCCGCAAACCCCTCAAGCCCAAGACGAAGAAAATGGCCGTACACATTCTGATTCTCTGCACACACAACTCCGCACGGAGCGTTCTAGCCGAGGGCATGCTGAACCACTTAGCTGCACGATATGGCCGGGACGTTCGAGCGCACAGCGCGGGCAGTGCACCGCGTGGCGATGTCAATCCGTTCGCCCTTGAGGCTCTGCAAAGTGTCGGTATCGATACCGCTGATTTTCGCAGCAAGAGTTGGGACGAATTTACGGGCGCTGACGCGCCTGCTCTGTCGATCGTAATCACGGTATGTGACAGCGCTGCCGCAGAGACTTGCCCGATTTTTATCGGGCGAAGCGAGCTTCCACCGATCAAGGTTCACTGGGGTTATCCCGACCCTTCCAACGCAGAGGGCGGCGATACGGGTAAGCGCCGCGCCTTCGAGCTCACACGCCAAGCGATCGGCTATCGCATGCTGCAGATGTTGCAGCTGCCACTCGAGTCGTTGGAGCGCGCAGCACTGGAGACTGAGCTTGCGCGTATCGGTCGGAGCTAAATCGATCATGAGCACTACCGACAGCCGAAACTCGCCCCTTGGAATCTTTGAGCGCTGGCTGTCGCTATGGGTTGCACTCGCCATCGCGGCTGGTCTCGTCCTCGGCAATCTCGCGCCTGCTTTCGTTGCGCAGATTGCCTCGCTCGAGGTAGCTAAAGTGAACCTCGTCGTCGCCGTGCTGATCTGGGCGATGATCTACCCGATGATGGTCGGCGTCGACTTCGCGAGTATTCGTAATGTCGGCCGCAAACCCCGCGGTCTGATCATCACGCTCGTCATCAACTGCTTATCAAACCCTTCACGATGGCCGTCGTCGCACTACTATTTTTCAATTGGCTTTACGCGGATCTGCTGCCGCGCGAGGACGCGCAGCAATACATCGCAGGTCTCTAGTACCAATGAAATAAAAACGGGAGCGCTTTGAACATCCAGAGATTCCCTAGCGTCAGGCAGCAAGCGCCGAGATCACCGCCCGGGGATCATTTCGAATTGCACGCAAGAGCGCTTTTGCCGGCCCGGTCGGCTCACGGCGTCCCTGCTCCCAATTACGCAGCGTCCCCAGATCGACACTCAACAACGCGGCAAACTTTGCCTGACTTAAATCAAGACTGGCGCGAAGCGCCTTGATAGATGTCGCGTCGACGTGAAACTCTCGCGACGGCGAACGAATGCCCCGCAAGATCTCATCGGCTTGCCGGACACTCTCGATGAGTTTCTTTGACTTTCTCGTATTCACTTCCAGTTCTCCACTATCCTCTTGAGCGCCTTCTTGTCATCAGGCGACAAGTCCACACGTTCGTTTTTGGCGTAAATCGCCAACATCAAAATCTGCGATTCGCTCACGCGCCAGAAGTAAATGACGCGGGCACCGGACCGCTTACCGCGACCCGGCAACGACCACCGATATTTTCGAAGCCCGCCCGTGCTCGGAATCAAATCGCCAGCATCAGGTCGATCAGCGAGCACCTGCTGCAACTGCCGATAGTCGTCGTCGGCCAACATGGCTTTGACATCGTCGGTGAAAATCGGGGTCTCGATGAATATCACATGGCGAGAGTACGCCAATGACTTATGTGCGTCAATGACTTACTACGAGGATGGTATTGACTCAGGCCATTCATGGCCCTCGCCCCTTGTCTTCACTCGGGGCGCGCTACGCGCGTCCAACCTCCGCGCCCGTGACGTCACCCCGTTATTTCGTATGAGTTTACAACTGGAGTAAGGTGCTTCCGGGGTCCTTGCGATGCAAGGAGAGGAAGCGATGAAGAAATCGAAGTTCACCGAAGAACAGATCCTATTTGCGCTCAAGCAAGCTGACGCAGGTCAGCCGGTTGGGGATGTTTGTCGGCAGATGGGTATCAGCGAAGCGACGTTCTACGTCTGGAAGAAGCGATACGGGAACCTAGGCCTTCTTGAGGTGCGGGAGCTGCGTCAACTGCGAGACGAGAACGCGCGCCTGAAGCGCTTGGTAGCCGATCTGACGCTGGATCGTCACATCCTGCAGGAGGTGGTTAAAAAAAAGATTTAGCGGTCTACCGGCGCCGAGATATTGCACGATGGATACAAGATTGCTTTCGGTTGAGCGTGCAGCGGTCCTGCCGGCTCATCGGCTTGCGGGTGGCGACGTGGTACTACCGCTCGCAGGCACGAGATGTGAGCGTACTACGACAGCGGTTACGCGAGCTGGCAACCGCGAGGCCGCGGTTCGGGTACGAACGTCTGCACATTTTGCTAACTCGAGAGGGCTGGAAGGTGGGCCGGAACAAAGTGCATCGGCTGTACAAGCTGGAGGGTCTCCAGGTGCGTATGAGAGTGCGACGAAAGAAGCGCATCAGCCTGCACCGCGGTCCCTCGCCCACAGCGCTCTCTGCCGGGCAGTACTGGGCCATGGACTTCGTCCACGATCAGCTTGCCAGTGGTCGGAAGTTCCGCGTACTGACGATCATCGACAAGTGGCATCGACAGTGTGTGGCGCTGCAGGCGGATTTCTCCTTGACGGGTCAAAGTGTCATCGATGCGCTGAACGAGGTGGCGCTCGAGAGATCTTTACCCTTTGCGATAACTGTCGACCACGGAACGGAATTTACGTCCAAAGCGCTCGACGAGTGGTGTTATCTCCGAGGCGTAAAGCTCGACCTCATCCGACCCGGCAAACCCACCGAGAACGGAATGATCGAGTCGTTTAATGGACGACTGCGTGATGAGTGTCTGAACGTGAATGAGTTTGCTACGCTCGACCACGTGAAAGAAGTTTTGAAGGCGTGGAGGCAGGACTACAATCACTGCCGTCCACACGGGTCGCTCGGTCATCTGACCCCGAGTGAGTTCGCAAAACGATGGTCAGGAAACGGCTCCGAGGCCCCGAACTCTAGTTTTAAGTAGTTCGAAAAACGGACCAACGTCACCCGGGGTCAGACTCTAGACCGTCCTGTGACTAATTTCCGGGGGGACGTCGGACGCTCCAGAGGAAGCTGAAGCACGTCCCGGAGTTTCATGCAAAATTGGGCTTCGACTACCGGCGCACGCTGGCATCAGGCGCTGCAGCGGGGGTTGGCGCGAACTTCAACTGGTCGGACGAGATCTGGCGAAATCTCGCTAACAGCGCTGCGATCCTCTCGCCATCCACCGGTTTCCTCGACGCCCAAGCGTACTATCAGACGCAGGACCAGAAATGGCGCTTCACTGTCGCCGGGCGGAACCTTACCGACGAGGTCTACTGGTACCAGGGTGTCAATCCGTTCTCGCGCTTTTATGCTCAGCCGATCACCTGGTCGCTGACTGCTCGCTACGAGTTCTGACGGTGGGCCACGGCGTTGCTTCGGAAGCGTCGTGGCCCTCTCCTGGCCGCGCGTGGTACCTCGTCGCGGTCTTGATGCTTGCCTACGTTTTCGCGTTGATTGATCGTCAGTTACTGTCGCTAATGGTCGAGCCAATCCGCGCCTCGATAGCTATATCCGATACTCAGGTCGGGCTGCTGCAAGGCTTTGCGTTTGCCCTCTTCTACACGGTCTTCGGCCTCCCATTGGGGTGGCTGGCGGATCGAAGGTCGCGCAAACTCTTGCTTGCCGCTGGCGTGGCAGTGTGGAGCCTTGCGACCGCGGCCTGTGGGTTCGCGGATACGTTCATCGACCTGTTCATTGCGCGTGTGTTCGTCGGCATCGGCGAGGCTGTGCTAGCTCCCACGGCAGTGTCTCTGATCGCCGACGCCTTTCCGCCGCATCGGAGAGCGATCGCCATGAGCACCTATGTCTCAGCGGGATCCATCGGAGCCGGACTCGCTCTGCTGTTCGGAGGCGTAGCAGTCGGGCTCGCGTCGGCAGTAGCCGGATTCGAAGCGTGGCAAACGGTCTTCTTGATGCTCGGATTGCCAGGCCTGATCGTGGCGGCGATGTGTCTCACGGTCATTGAACCAGTGCGCCGGGAGCCACCACCCGTCAGAGCGGCTGTGCGGAGTGGCGAAGGTCTTTGGAGCACGCTTCGGGACAACGCGAGCGTTCTCGGGCCGCAGATTACCGGCATCTCCCTGTTTTCGCTGATGTCATACGCGCTCCTTGCGTGGATCCCGACCTTTTTGCTTCGAACGCATGGAATGCCGGTCACTCAGTCAGGGTTCTGGTTTGGCCTTGCCTTCGCGGTTCTAGGACCCACAGGTGCAGTTTTCGGGGGATGGCTCGCCAAGGAGGCTCTGGAACGGGGTCTTCGCGCGCCCAATCTTCGGGTAGCAGCACTCGGAGTGGGGCTGGCGTGGATCCCGTATGTCGCCGGCACGATCGTTGCCAATCCGTGGATCGCGATTGCGCTGTTTGGTCTGGCAACAAGTTTGGCAGCTATAGCATCCGGTCCATCGATCACGGCGCTGCAGGAACTGGCACCCGCGGCCGTTCGAGGGCAGCTCGTCGCTGCGTACTACTTTTCTTTGAATCTCGTTGGCTACGGGCTCGGTCCGGTAGGCGCGGCGTGGATCAGTGACCGGTTTTTTCCTGAGCAAGCTGGTATAGGGTCGGCTTTGCTATTCATCGCCGCCGTACTCGGACCAATCTCGGCCCTGTTGTTCTGGCGCGCTGCACGCGCGCGCATGAGGTACACATGAGTAACGGCTTCGAGTAGAAGACGCTGGCTCCGATTGAGGCGAGCGAACTGAAAATCGCCCTGTCCGGCCGCGACTCCACCACAAGCGATGTGACCTCGGTTTATGCCGAAGTTGGAAAGAGTCGATCTACTACCGCGTCGTTGATGAGCACAGTGGAGACACGTTATCCGATAAGCCTACCCGCACTTCGACGCAGCCGTTGACGCTGGCCGAGCTTGTGGAGTTCTTCTTGGGAGCTTCGGCGCTGAAAGATGTGCTTAACGGTAACGATCTTGACATTGAGGGTGCGCACGACTTCACGCACGCCTCGTCAGAGTTCTATCCGCAGTTCAGCACTGCAATCCGCGCCAAGATCAACGAGTGGTACCCGGCTGAAGAACTTGAGAGGGGGACGATGAGTAAGCCTCCTGCCGGATAAGGTCACTCCGATCGCGTTGCGCTGGACGACGGCTGAGTACTACCGTGAAGCGACGTATCAAGTTGGGACGTTGTATCGGGTTACTCATTAAAAGCCCGCAATGGTGGCCGCAGACACCGCCGCGATGCCGAAGCGCGCCGCCGTTCCAAACGGCTGCTAAGGGCGCTAAGGATTTTTGGAGTCTTAGGGAGTTTGGTCGCGACACGTAGCGCTCGGCCAAGTTTTATTTAGGATACGAAACTGTCACCCAAACCTCTGAACCTCACCCCGACAAAGTCCAGAGGTTGTGAGACGAACCGGCTCTGAGACGGGTTTTCGGGAGTTTTGGGCAGGACCGCAGTCCAGAGCCCTGTCGCGAAGTGCTGCAATTTAAGGCATTTCTGAGTGGCCTCGATTGCCGCTGAGCCAGTTCGCCATCGGGGAACTGGCGGAGAGGGTGAGATTCGAACTCACGGTCCCCGTGAAGGGACGCCAGTTTTCAAGACTGGAGCAATCAACCGCTCTGCCACCTCTCCGGATGTCGCGAGTGGACGCGGCTTATTATGCCCAAGAACATTGTTCGACGCAGCAGTTACACCCTGTCATACCGATAGCGATGCTTGACGGATGGGTTGAGCCACCGCAAGAATCCCGTCGTGTCGAACCGGATTAAAAGCGGCAGCGTCATAGACATCGTCTTGCGCAAATACGGCAACAGCACGGTTGCGGTACTGCCTCCCGCCGTACTCAAAAATCTGAAGCTCACCGCAGGACAGCAGATGACGTTGGCGACTAACGAGCAAGGCGAGATCGTGCTCGCACGCAAACGGAGTTATCGGCTGAGCGATTTGATCGCGCAGTGCGACCCGAAGGCACCTGCCCCAGTCGACCTTGCCCTGTAGGACTCGGCTAAGCCAGTCGGTCGCGAGGTTTGGTAATGGCCGCCTTCGATCGTGGGGATATCGTTGTTGTGCCACTCGACCCGCTGTCAGGGCACTAGGCGCTCCTGACCTCCCATGTACGGGCGCAGCGCCGCCGGCACGGTGACCGAGCCATCGGCGTTCTGGTAATTCTCGAGGATCGCGACCATCGCACGACCGACGGCGATACCCGATCCGTTCAACGTGTGCACCGGTTCCGGTTTGCCCGTTTCGGGGTTGCGCCAGCGTGCTTGCATCCGCCGCGCCTGGAAGGCCTCGCAATTGCTGCAGCTCGAGATCTCGCGATACTTGCCCTGCCCCGGCAGCCACACTTCAAGGTCATAGGTCTTGGCGCTGCCGAAGCCGATGTCCCCCGCGCACAGCGCGAGCACGCGATATGGCAACTCAAGTCGCTTCAACACTTCTTCGGCATGTGCGGTGAGTTGCTCCAGCGCCGCATAGGAATCGGCAGGCTTCACGACATGCACAAGCTCGACCTTGTCGAACTGGTGCTGACGAATCAGTCCACGCGTGTCCTTGCCCGCAGCGCCTGCCTCCGAACGGAAGCACGGTGTGTGCGCCACGAAGCGCAGCGGTAACTGCTCCGCAGTGAGAATCTGCTCACGCACGAGATTGGTGACCGGCACTTCCGCGGTTGGGATCAAATAAAACGGGCGCTCGCCATCGACTTTGAAAAGATCCTGCTCGAACTTCGGCAACTGACCGGTGCCGGTGAGCGCCGCGGCCGAGACGAGATACGGTGCGTAGATTTCCTGATAGCCGTGCTCGCTCGTATGCAGATCGAGCATGAACTGGGCGAGCGCACGATGCAGTCGTGCGAGCGACCCGCGCAACACCATGAAGCGAGCGCCGGAGATGCGCGCGGCCGCTTCGAAATCGAGACCACCCAAGCGCGCACCCACATCGACGTGATCGGCAGGCTCAAAGTCGAATTGACGCGGCTCGCCTTGACGGCGCAACTCGACGTTCGCGCTCTCATCACGACCCTCGGGCACCGAGTCGTGCAGGAGATTGGGCAAGCCCATCAGCCACTGATCGGCCTCGATCTGCACACGCTCGAGATCGGCCTCGGCGATAGCGAGCGCATGGGTGAGTGACTCCCCGCGCTTCAATAGTTCACTCGCATCCTCGCCCTTCCCCTTGGCCATGCCCACCGCCTTGGCATTCGCATTGCGCTCGGCACGTAAGCGATCGGCCTCGATCTGCGCTTGCTTGCGGCGTTCTTCGAGCGCCCGGAAACCCTCGAGATCGAGCACGAAACCACGCCTCGCGAGATTACGCGCGACGGCTTCGGTATCGGTACGCAGCTGTTTCGAATCGAGCACTTCACGTCTCTCCGGATGAACGGTCTTTATTGTAGCGGGAGCGCAGACGCGCGAGGGCTTCGCCGATGCGGATCTCGAGCCCGCGATCCACGGGTCGGTAGTAGCGACGATCGGGCATCTCGTCGGGCAAGTAGCGCTCACCCGCGACGTACCCACCGGGTTCGTCATGTGCGTATCGATAGCCTTGGCCGTAGCCCTGCTGTTTCATCAAACGCGTCGGGGCATTGCGCAGCTTCAAGGGAACATCGAGCGTGCCGAACGTCGTCACATCTGCCGCGGCTTCCTTGAAGGCGACATACACCGCATTGCTCTTGGGCGCACAAGCGAGATAGACCACGGCGTTAGCCAAGGCGAGATCGCCCTCGGGGCTACCGAGTCGATCGTGCGCGGCCCCGGCCTCGAGCGTGATCTGTAGCGCACGCGGATCGGCGAGTCCCACATCTTCGCTCGCCATACGTACGAGGCGCCGCGCAAGATAACCTGGATCGCAGCCTCCATCGAGCATGCGACAAAACCAATACAAAGCGGCATCGGGATCCGTGCCACGCACTGCTTTGTGCAGCGCCGAGATCTGATCGTAGAACTGCTCGCCGCCCTTGTCGAAGCGTCGTCGAGTACCGCTCGCCACTTCGCGTGCCTGCTGCTCGCCGATCTTTCCATCGATCGCAAGGTCGGCCGCAATCTCGAGCATGTTGAGGGCGCGCCGTGCATCGCCATCGGCCGCGGTTGCAAGCACACTCAATGCCGCCGGATCGATGGTGAGTTCGAACGCACCGAGTCCGCGCTCTCGATCGACGAGCGCCCGTTGCAACAAGATCTCGAGTTCTGCGGGCGGCAAAGCTCGCAACACATAGACTCGCGCTCGCGAGAGCAAGGCACTCACCAACTCGAACGACGGGTTCTCGGTGGTGGCACCGATGAAGATCAGCGTGCCATCTTCGAGATACGGCAGAAAAGTGTCTTGCTGCGACTTACTGAAGCGATGTACCTCATCGAGAAAGAGCACCGTCCGACGCCCTTTCATGGCGCGGTGCTGCTGCGCTTGCTCGATCGCCGCCCGTACATCTTTGACCCCGGCCATCACGGCCGAAAGCGCGATGAACTCGGCATCGGCGTTTTGGGCAATCAGGCGCGCGAGCGTTGTTTTACCGGTGCCTGGCGGCCCCCACAAAATCAGCGAGTGCGGCTGACCGCTCTCGAGCGCCGCGCGCAGCGGTTTGCCGGAGCCGAGCACTTGCACCTGACCCACGAACTCCGCCAGGGAGCGCGGTCGCATGCGATCGGCGAGCGGTCGATTCAGCTTGGGCGCAACCATCGCTCGACACGCTGCAGCCACGAGTCGCGGATCAACAGTGACAGAACGATACCGAGCACGATACCGACGGTATCGGCTACAACATCGAGCAACTCCGCCGATCGTCCGAGCGCCATGAGGTACTGACCGATCTCGATGGCGACACCGAGCAAGAAAAGCGCAATCGCGACGACCCAATAGCCGCGTCGCTCGACGAGCGCAGCAAACCAGAGCGTCAATCCCAAGAACGCACCGAAGTGATACGCCTTGTCGAGCTGCGGAATGCGACCGATACGGCCCGAAGGCGCCTCCAGGGTGAGATAAACCACGATCAGCGTCATCGCGAGACCAAACCACACCCAGTAGTGCGCATAGCGCAAGGGACGCAAGAGGGGCATTTAAGGCACCGGCGTGCCGATCAAATCGGCATCGGGAGGCGACTGAAAGACAAACGTATCGGCCGCAAGCGCCGCATTGCGCAACGTTTTCGAAAACACCAGCAGGGTCTTCTGACCGAGCTTGTCTTCGATTTCCATGCGACGCAAATCATTACTGGCGAAACCCAATCGCGCAGAGCGAAACTCGGCATCGGCGCCGCGCGGTTTGACGGCCACCCAGTCGAGCCCGATGGATTTTGGCAAAGTGGTTATCTCGAAATACTCACGCAGATTGACGCCGCCGACGAGTAGCATCGCGGGCGTTGCCGTGAGCGCCGTGCGCACAGGCTTCACGGTCACCTGTTCGAGATCGCGATCGTAGAACCAAAGATTTCGACCATCGGCCACCATGCTCTGCGCCGGACCACTGCCCGTCTCCCAGCGGAACTGCCCCGGTCTGCGAACGATGAACCGACCGGTTTCGGCGACTCGCTGCTTGCCGCGCGAGTCAACGACCGTCTGTGCGAACTCAGCCTGCCAACTCGTGAGTCCATCCAGATATCGATCGAGCGCGGAGGGCGTCTGCGTGAACGCCACCGGCACGCAGAGCATCGCGGCCATGACGAGAGCCGCCATCACGCGAGATTGCATCGTCAGTCGCCCGACGGCGCAGGCACGAGGATCTCGCGACCCCCGTTCGATTGCAGCGGACCCACAAGACCCGCCGCCTCCATCGATTCGATCAAACGCGCGGCCCGGTTGTAGCCGATCTTCAAACGACGCTGCACGTACGAGATCGAGGGCTTGCGTTCGGTGAGCACGATTTTGACCGCCTCATCGTAGAGTGCATCCTGCTCCGAATCCGCGCTCTCACCGCCCTCGCCCTCCTCCGGCGGCATCCCGGGGATCGGACCCTTCGGTCCCGAGAGCACCTCTTCGATGTAATCGGGGGCACCCGCCTTGCGCAGCGCGTCGACGACACGATGCACCTCGGCATCGGCCACGTAAGCGCCATGGACGCGGATCGGGTTCGAGGTGCCGGCCGGCAGGTATAACATGTCGCCGTGACCGAGCAGCGACTCGGCGCCGCTCTGATCAAGGATCGTGCGCGAGTCGACCTTGGCCGACACTTGAAACGCGATCCGACAGGGGATGTTCGCCTTGATAAGACCGGTGATGACATCGACCGAGGGTCGCTGCGTCGCGAGGATCAAGTGGATGCCCGACGCACGCGCCTTCTGTGCAAGACGCGCAATCAGCTCTTCGACTTTCTTGCCGACGATCATCATGAGATCGGCCAGTTCGTCGATGATCACGACGATGAAGGGTAATGGAGCGAGATCGGGAATCTGCGACTGATCGATCGAAGGATCGTTCGCA
Source organism: Gammaproteobacteria bacterium (assembly GCA_018970145.1). GTDB lineage: Bacteria > Pseudomonadota > Gammaproteobacteria > Steroidobacterales > Steroidobacteraceae > UBA964. The sequence continues at coordinate 131,382 of JAGWWY010000006.1, read as the reverse complement.
GCCCGTTTCATGATGACCGGATCCTTGATCGGTTTCTTCTCGTCGATCGCATCTTTGACCTTGCGATTGAAACCCGAGATATTGCGTACACCCATGGCGGCCATGAGCTGATACCGGCGCTCCATCTCAGCGACACACCAACGCAGCGCGTTGGCCGCTTCCTTCATGTCGGTGACGACCGGCGCGAGCAGATGCGGGATCCCTTCGTAGACCGAGAGCTCCAGCATCTTCGGGTCGATCATGATGAGACGGACGTCTTCGGCGGTGCTCTTGTAGAGCATCGAGAGAATCATGGCGTTCACCGCCACCGACTTACCGGAACCGGTCGTACCGGCTACGAGCAGATGCGGCATGCGCTGCAGATCGGCGACCATCGGTAGACCGCCGATATCTTTGCCGAGCGCCAGCGCGAGCGGCGAGTTGACCTCGTCGTAGGCCTTCGATTTGACGATCTCGCCGAAGGTGACGATCTCACGCTTTTCGTTCGGGATCTCTAGGCCCATTACCGATTTACCCGGAATGACCTCGACGACGCGCACGCTGATCGCTGACAGCGCGCGCGCGAGATCTTTCGAGAGCGAGCTGATTTGGCTCGCTTTCACGCCAGGCGCGGGGCGCAACTCGAAGCGGGTCACGACCGGGCCAGGCTGCACCGCGACCACTTCGACCTCAACGCCGAAATCTTTGAGCTTGAGCTCGACTAGGCGCGACATCGCCTCGAGTGCCTCAGCGGAGTACGTCGACTCGCGTGCTGGCGGATCATCGAGCAGCTGCAGCGGCGGCAACTCCCCCGCCTTGGCCGTGAACATCGGCACTTGACGCTCTTTCTCGATACGCTCGCTTTTCTCAGGCTGCGGCGCCGGCGCCTCGATGCGGGGCTTCGGTTTATTGGCGGCTTTTTTGACTTGGACCTCGAGGCTCTCCTTGCGAGCCGCCTTGCGCTCCTCACCCTCGGCAACCACGGCCTGCTGCTGGCGACGCGCGCGCAACCAATCGATCGCGCCCCAAAAACCGCCGCCCGTGCGATCGACGATGGTCAGCCATGAGACGCCCGAGGCCAGCGAGAACCCGGCCATCGCGCAAGCCAGCAGTAACAGCGTGCCACCGACGAAGTTGAAATTGCCGCGCATCCACTCGCCGACCAAACTACCGACGACACCGCCTGCACTTTGGCGCAACTCACCGGATGCGAAGTGCAAAGTCGCGAGTGCACAGGACGCCGCGAGCAACAGCGCAAAACCACCGGCGCGAACAAAACTGTTGAGACGCGAGACAGGCTCGTGCTCTGCGTCGCTCTCGCGGCCACGAAAGATGACCCAACAAGCACCCGCCAACATCAGCGGGAACAAGAACGCCGGACCGCCGAAGAGAAAAAACAGCGTATCGGCAAGCCAAGCGCCCTGCAGACCGATGAGGTTGTGGATATCGCTGGCGCCCTCACCCGTGAACGAGAAGCCCGGATCCGCGGGGTCGTAAGTCGCGAGCGCCGCCAACAACATGAGCGCGGTCGCGCCCATCAGGATGATCACGACCTCGCGCAAACTACGCTTGACGCGTGCGGTAAAACGGGAGGGCTCAGCACCCTTCGCAGCAGTATCGGACAATGGGTTATCCCGTGGCGGACCAGCGTCTGGAAACCGAGATTCTAATGGAATCGACTTGCACGTGGCATCCTGCTCGCACTGCCCCTAACATGCGCGCATGAGCACACATCGCAAATTGATCATTTTGGGTTCCGGACCTGCGGGTTATTCGGCCGCCGTCTATGCTGCCCGCGCCAATCGTGCGCCCATGCTGATCGCGGGGCTGCAGGAAGGTGGTCAATTGATGACAACCACCGAGGTGGATAACTGGCCGGGCGATGCCCATGGCCTGCTCGGCCCGGCGCTCATGGAGCGCATGAAAGCGCACGCCCTGCGATTTGGTACGGAGATGGTGGGCGATCACATCCACACCGCGAAACTAGACGAACGCCCGTTCCGACTGATCGGCGACCTTGGCGAATACACCTGCGATGCCCTGATCATCGCCACCGGCGCCTCGGCAAAATATTTGGGGCTCCCCTCGGAAGAGTCCTTCAAGGGGCGCGGCGTCTCCGCCTGCGCGACCTGCGATGGCTTCTTCTTTCGCGGTCAGTCGGTGGCTGTCATCGGTGGCGGCAACACCGCCGTCGAAGAGGCGCTGTATCTCTCGAATATCGCCGCCCACGTCACGCTGGTGCACCGCCGCGACCGACTTCGCGCCGAGAAGATCATGCAAGACCGGCTGTTCGAGCGCGAGAAGGCGGGCAAGATTCGGATCATTTGGAACCATGCGGTCGATGAAGTGTTGGGCGATCAAAGTGGCGTGACGGGCCTGCGCGTTCGCGGCACCGAAGCCGCCGGCGCGGCCGCAGGGGTCGCCGAAGATCTCGCGGTGACCGGCGTGTTCGTCGCCATCGGTCATTCACCGAATACCGAGATCTTCGCAGGGCAGCTCTCGATGAAAGACGGTTACCTTTCGGTGCACAGCGGCACCTCCGGCAACGCCACGGCGACCAGCATGGCGGGTGTGTTCGCCGCGGGCGATGTGGCCGATCACGTCTATCGTCAGGCCATCACCTCGGCAGGCTCAGGCTGCATGGCCGCACTCGATGCGGACCGCTATCTCGAGCATCTGGATTCGCATTGAAGGAGCGCGCGCGATGCGCAGTCGTGTCATCGAGCGCATCGGTGATCTAGCCGCATCCGAATGGAATGCGCTCGATCATCGTGGCTACCCGTTTTTCCGCCACGAGTTTTTGGCCGCACTGGAAAATAGCGGCTGCATCGGTCTGACCACGGGCTGGCGACCGTATTTCATCGTGCTGGAAGATGACGCCGGGATCGCCGCTGCGGCGCCCGCTTGGCTCAAAGATCACTCCTACGGCGAATTCGTTTTCGATTTTGCGTGGGCTCAAGCCTATGCGCGGCACGGTTTGAGCTACTACCCAAAACTGCTCCTCGCTGCGCCGTTTACGCCGGCGAGCGGGCCGCGCTTGCTGCAACGCCTTGACGCACCCGTGACCGGCACCTCAACGGCGCTGCTCGAAGCCATCGCCGCGACAGCCGATGCACTACACCTCGAATCGGCGCACATCACGTTTCCCGATGCGACCGATCTTTCGGCCTTACGCGCTAATCCCGACTGGCTGCTACGTTGCGATTGCCAATTTCATTGGGAAAATCGCGGCTACCGCGACTTCGAAGATTTTCTCTCCACTTTCACCGCCGAGAAGCGGAAGAAGGCGCGCCGCGAGCGGCGGCGTGTCGCCGAGGCGGGAATCCGGTTTGAACGACGCTTCGGTTACGAGGCGACACCCGAAGAAATCACGCGCGCCTGGCAGCTGCACCGACGCACCTTTCTGCAGCGCGGTAATGAGCCTTACCTGAACCTCGAAGCCTTCAGGCAGATCGCTACCACCATGGGCGAAGCGTTGCAGTTCACCTTCGCCTGTGTTGGCGATGAGATCGTCGCTGTCGCCGTTTTCTTTGTCGGCAAGGACACACTCTACGGCCGTTACTGGGGATCAGCCGAGGAATATCACAGCCTGCATTTCGAGACCTGTTACCACCAGGGTATCGAGTTCTGCATCGAGCGCGGATTGCAACGATTTGAGCCCGGAACACAAGGCGAACATAAAGTCAGTCGCGGCTTTGCACCCACCTTGACTTGGTCAGCGCATCGCATCGTAGAGCCGCGCTTTCGAGCCGCGATCACCGATTATCTGGCCCGCGAGCGAATTGGTGTCGAACAATACGCCGCCGGTATCGCCCTGCACGTGCCCTACAAACAGGACCTCGTGCCGTGAAGCGACGGCGCGGGCTCGTTTGGCTCGAGCCCGGTGGTGATCCAGAGGCCTTCCCGGCAGCCGAAGACGCCCTCGATGAGCCGCCGGGGCTCGTCGCCGCCGGCGGCGACCTGCGCCCTGAACGACTCATAGCGGCTTATCGACGTGGCTTGTTTCCGTGGTACTCCCCGGGCCAGCCTATCTTGTGGTGGTGCCCCGATCCGCGCGAAGTATTGTTCCCGCTCGAGTTTCGTCGCACGCGAAGTCTCGCTAAGCGCGAGCGGAACGCGGGCTTTGAGGTGTCTGTGGATCGCGACTTCGCCTCGATCATCGATGCCTGCGCCGCGCCGCGCGCTCGTGATAGCGGCGGCACCTGGATCACCCCGGAGATGCGCGAGGCTTATCTCGAACTGCACCGGCGCGGCATCGCCCACAGTGTCGAGGCGCGACTCGCCGGCGAGTTGGTCGGTGGGCTCTACGGCATTCGAATCGGTGGCGTTTTTTTTGGCGAATCGATGTTCAGTCGCGCGCCCGACGCCTCCAAAGTGGCACTCTCCAGTCTCGTCCGACACAGCGCCGAGAGTGGTATCGAACTGATCGACTGCCAACTGCACTCGCACCACCTCGCCTCGCTTGGCAGCCGTCCACTATCGCGCGCCGAATTCTTGCATCGATTAGCCGAGCTCACTCGCGACGCTTGACCCTCAAGCGAATTACATTGATTCGGGGGACCCCATGCGGCAGAATCCGCGCTTCTTTTTTGCAGAGCGACCGTAACCTGATGTCGAAAGAAGACGCGATTCAAATGGACGGCGAAGTCGTCGAGACGCTGCCGAACACCACTTTTCGCGTGAAATTGAAGAACGGTCACGTCGTCACCGCCCACATCTCGGGCAAGATGCGCAAGAATTACATCCGCATTCTCACGGGCGACACGGTCACTGTAGAGGTCACACCCTACGATCTAACCAAGGGCCGCATCGTCTACCGCGGCCGCTAAAAGCGGTACTTGCAGGTTAAGCCGTGACGGGCTCTTCGCTCGGTACCGGCACACACTCGAGATCGAGTCCGCTGTCATCGGCCTTCACCGAGACGCGCACCAAACCGCCCTCGACCAACTTGCCAAACAGCAGCTCCTCGGCGAGCGGGCGCTTGATGTGCTCTTGGATGACTCGCGCCATGGGCCGTGCACCCATCTTCGGGTCGTAACCGGTTTTCGCAATCCAACGCCGCGAGGCGTCGTCGAGTTGCAGCGATACCCGCTTGCCCTCGAGCTGCGTTTCGATTTCGACCAAAAGCTTCTCGACGACGCGCTCGATCGTGCGCTCATCGAGCCCACCGAACTGGATGACGGCATCGAGTCGATTACGAAACTCCGGCGTGAAGAGCTTTTTGATCGCTTCCATGCCGTCGGTGGTGTTGTCCCCAGGCGTGAAACCGATCGGCGTGCGCGCCATGTCGGCCGCGCCCGCGTTCGTCGTCATTACGATGATCACGTGGCGGAAATCCGCTTTACGACCGTTGTTATCCGTGAGCGTCCCGTGATCCATGACCTGCAACAACAAATTGAACACATCCGGGTGTGCCTTCTCGATCTCATCCAACAGCAGCACCGCGTGCGGATGCTTCGCAATCGCTTCGGTCAGGAGCCCGCCCTGATCAAAGCCGACATACCCGGGCGGCGCACCGATCAAACGGGATACCGTGTGACGCTCCATGTATTCGGACATATCGAAGCGTAGGAACTCGATGCCAAGTGCGACGGCCAACTGACGCGTGACTTCGGTCTTGCCGACACCCGTCGGCCCGGCAAATAGAAAACTGCCGACCGGCTTGCGTTCATCGCCGAGCCCCGAGCGCGACATCTTGATGGCGTCGGTCAAAGTTTCGACCGCCTTGTCCTGACCGTAAATCACGAGCTTGAGGTTGCGCTCCAGGTTTCGCAGCACTTCCTTGTCGTTGCTCGAGACCGTCTTGGGCGGAATACGGGCGATACGCGCCACGACATCTTCGATCTGTTCGACATCCACCGTCGCGGCCTGCTCGGTGAGACCCTTCACGCGCAGGCGCGCGCCGGCTTCATCGACCACGTCGATCGCCTTATCGGGCAAATGCCGCTCGTTGATGTGACGGGCCGACAACTCTGCCGCCGCCTTCAATGCGCCGTCGGTGTATTTGACTCGATGATGCTCTTCGAAACGACTGCGCAAGCCTTTCAAGATTTCGATCGTTTCGGCCACGCTCGGCTCGACGACGTCGATCTTCTGGAAGCGACGCGCGAGCGCATGATCTTTCTCGAAGATGCCGCGGTATTCCTGGTAAGTCGTCGACCCGATACAGCGCAACTCGCCATTGCTGAGCACCGGCTTGATGAGATTCGACGCGTCCATCACGCCGCCCGAGGCAGCGCCTGCACCGATGACGGTGTGAATTTCGTCGATGAACAACACGGCGCCCGGCTGCTTCTTGAGTTCGGCGAGTACGGATTTCAAACGCTTTTCGAAATCACCGCGATACTTCGTACCCGCGATCAATGAGCCGAGGTCGAGCGAGTAGATGGTGCAACCGGTGAGCACTTCGGGTACCTGACCCTCCACGATGCGACGCGCCAAGCCCTCGGCGATCGCCGTTTTGCCGACACCGGCCTCGCCCACGTAGAGCGGATTGTTCTTGCGGCGACGACACAAAATTTCGATGGTGCGCTCGACCTCGAGCTCGCGGCCGATCAAGGGATCGATCTTGCCCTCCTCGGCGAGCTTGTTGAGATTGGTCGCGTATTTCTCGAGTGCACTCGCGCTCTCGCCCTCGGCCGCCGCCGCCACGGCCGGCGTCTCCTCCTTTGAGCCCGCCTTTTCGTCGTCGCCCTTCGACATCCCGTGCGAGATGTAATTGACGACATCGAGGCGCGAGACATCTTGGCGACTCAGCAGAAACACCGCGTGGCTCTGCTTCTCGCTGAAAATGGCAACGAGCACGTTCGTCACGGCAACTTCCTTGCGGCCGCTTGATTGCACGTGGAACACGGCGCGCTGCAGCACACGTTGGAAACCGAGCGTCGGTTGTACCTCGCGATCGTCACCCTCGGGCAGGCGCGGCGTGCTCTGCTCGATGTGATCGAGCAGATCCTTGGCGAGCACGGCGACATCGGCTCCGCAGGTGCGCAGCACGTCTTTCACGGGCGCCGTCTCCAGTATCGAGGCGAGCAGATGCTCGACGGTGAGGAATTCGTGACGGCCGTCGCGCGCCAGCTGGAAGGCCTTGTTCAGGCAGTTTTCAAGTTCGGCGGACAACACGGTTCAGACTTCCTCTAGTGTGCACATCAACGGGTGCTGATGATCGCGGGAGTACCGCGTCACCAGCGCCACTTTCGTCTCGGCGATCTCATGGGTGAAGACGCCACACACGCCTTTGCCGCGCATATGGATCTCGAGCATCACCTGCGTGGCCTGGCTGCGACCCATGCCGAAGAACCGCTCGAGCACATCCACCACGAATTCCATGGGAGTGTAATCATCGTTTAATAATATGACGCGAAACAGCGGTGGCTGCTTCAGTTCGGGCGTGGCCTCGGCGACGGAGGATTCTTGATCGGGACGGGACTCTTCGGCAGACATGGAACTGTTATAGGGCCAGGGTACCCCGAACTCAAGTGTGGTGTGCGAGGCAGGCGGGTATGATCGCCACTATGCGACTTCGGCTCGATCTGCCCACGCTCGTGACCGCCCTCTTGGCCACCATCTTGGGGCTGCAGGTGGCCTACCTCGTCACCAGCGGTTTTCGCAGCCACGAAGCGCCCATGACGGCGACATCCGTGCCCGCCGCCGCGCCAGACAGCACCTCAACGACGTTGGCCGCGTTGAAGAATGTTGCTCCGTTCGGACGTCTCGGCAGCTTGGATCAACCCATCGTCGCAACCTCGGCGACGCACTTGAGCCTCGCCGGCGTGATCGCCGAGACCGACTCCGCGGCTGGCCAAGCCATCATCGCCGACTCGGGTAGCCCCGCGCAGGTTTATCGGGTCGGCAACACTTTGCCCGGTAATCTCGTGCTGCGCGCGGTACATGCCGATCACGTGATACTCGATCGTGGCGGCACCCTCGAGCGTCTCGATTTGCCACGACAACTCACCCCGGGCAGCCCCTTGGATCCCGCGGCAGCGGCACCGTCGCCCGGCGCGATACCGCAAGCCCTCAACTCAGAGACAAGCCTCGCCAACGTGATTCGCTGGCAAGCGGTGATCCGCGGCGGTCAAAGCCCCGGTATTCGCGTTTATCCCGGCGCCGATGCACGAGCCTTTGCGCGTCTGGGACTCGAAGCCGGCGATCTGATTGTGGCCATCAATGACTCGCCGCTGTCCGACCAAGCCAACGGCGATGCCTTCCTGCGCAGTCTCTCGGGTGTGCCGCAAGCATCGTTGACGGTAGAGCGCGCCGGGCGTACCCAAAATATTCTGGTCGATCTCGCCAGCCTGACCGCGGCCGGTGCAAACTGACTGGCCTGACCTGACGGAAATCTCATGCCGAATCTACGCTCGCCGCTCATCCCGCTTCTGACTGCCCTGCTCGTCCTCGGCGCCGCAGGCCCGTCGTCTGCGCAGCCCACCTCCGGCGCGCGCATCACGCCGAATTTCAAGGATGCTGAGATCACGCAGGTGATCGAAGCGGTGGCCGCCGCGACCGGTCGCAACATCATCGTTGACCCGCGCGTGCGCGCGCAGGTGACGATGCTCTCCTCGACGCCGATGACACCCGATGCGTTCTACGAAGCCTTTCTCGCCTTGCTGCAAGTTCACGGCTTTGTCGCCGCCCCCTCGGGCGATGTGCTGAAGATCATTCCCGATGCCAACTCGCGCACCATGCCGGGCAATGATCTACCGGATCGCTTGAGCGCAACCTCAGACGAGATCGTCACTCAAGTGGTTTCGGTGACCAACGTGAGCGCCGCGCAGTTGGTCGCCATCTTGCGTCCGCTCATGCCGCAGAACGCGCACCTTGCGGCCTATCCTTCCTCGAACATGTTGATACTCGCCGATCGCGCCAACAACGTGAATCGCATGCTGCGCATCATCCGACGCATCGACCAGGCGAGCGATGCCGATATCGAAGTGGTCGCGATGCAAAATGCCTCGGCGGCGGAAGTCGTTCGCACGATGACCGCGCTGAATCCGGCGCAAGCCTCCGCTGAGGGCGGTATGAGCCCGCTGCGCGTCGTGGCGGACGATCGTTCGAACAGCATCTTGCTCGCCGGCGACAAAACGCAGCGCCTACGCGCCCGTACGCTCATCGCCTATCTCGACACGCCGCTCTCGAGCGGCGGTGACACCCGCGTTCGCTATCTGCGCTACGCCGATGCGGAAAAGATCGCCGTAAAGCTGAAAGAACAAGTTCAAGGTGTCACGGCGGGCGCACCGGCAGCAGGTACCACGACCGCTGCCAGCGCCGATCGCAGCACCGTCATCTGGGCTGAACCTGAGACCAACGCGCTGGTGATTACAGCCCCTGCCAAAACCATGAATTCTTTGATGGCCGTGATCGACAAGCTCGATATCCGCCGAGCCCAGGTCATCGTCGAGGCGATCATCGTGGAAGTTTCGGCGGATAAGTCTGCCGAGCTCGGCGTGAACTGGCTCGTCGATGGCAGCAATGCGGATAACGCCGTCGGCGGCTTCATCGAGCCGGTGGGTGGCGTGAGCATCGTCGATCTCGCGCGGGCCGCAACCGATCCTGCGACGCTCACCAGCGTGCCGCGTGGCACGACGGTCGGCATCGGTCGACTCGGCAGCGGCGGCGTTGACTTCGCTGCCGTGCTGCGTGCTTTGCGCGGCGATTCGACGACGAACATCATTGCTACGCCCTCCATCGTGACGATGGATAACCAGGAAGCCGAGATCAAGGTCGCCCAAGAGGTGCCGTTCGTCACCGGCCAATACACCAGCACCGGCGGCAACACCGGTAATAACTTAAATCCTTTCCAGACGATCCAGCGCCAGGAAGTCGGCACCATCCTCAAGATCACGCCGCAGATCAACGAGGGTGATTCGGTGATGTTGAAAATTGAACAGGAGAGCTCGAGTATCGCCGCAACAAGCTCCGGTGCCGTCGATCTCGTCACCAACAAGCGCACCATCAGCACGCACGTACTGATCGAAGACGGTGGCACCGTGGTGCTCGGTGGTCTGATTCAGGATTCACAAACCGGCGGTGAACAGCGCGTGCCCTTCTTGGGTCGCATCCCGGTGATCGGCGAAGCGTTCAAGTCGCGCAGTGCAAAAAAGACCAAGACCAATCTGATGGTGTTCATCCAGCCGCGTATTCTGCGTGATGGTCTCGATGCCACGTTCGAGACCAATCAAAAGTACAACTACATGCGCGACCAACAGCGCAAGCTCGGACCGCAACGCGAAGTGTTGCCGTTGCTGCCCGGAACACCGCGGGCGATCCTGCCCGAGTTGCCACCCACGCCCGAACGGCCCGCGGCGGTGACCCCGACGCCGGCTGAGACCGCGACCCCCGCTGCGCCCTCGCCGTGACACCGACACTGCCGCTGGCCTTCGCCCGACGCCACGGGCTGCTGCTGACGGGCACCGACGGGGAGTTTGCCGAGCTTGCGATCCGTCCGGATGTCGTGCCCTCGGCCATTGCCGAGGCGCGCCGACACCTCGGCATGCCATTACATCTGCGCAAAGTCGCCGCCGACGAGTTCGATGTGCTGCTGCGTCTCGCTTACGAGGCGGGCAGCGATGCCCGCAGCGCTGCCGGTGGTCTTGATGACACGACCGATCTCGCCTTTCTCGCCCAGGATTTGCCGGAGCAGTCCGACCTGCTCGATAGCGAAGATGATGCGCCGATCATTCGACTCATCAATGCACTGCTGACCCAAGCGATCAAAGAAAACGCCTCGGACATCCATATCGAGCCGTTCGAGAATCGCTTGGTGGTTCGTTTACGCGTGGATGGTGTGCTGCGCGAAGTGCTGCAAACTAAACGTGCCGTGGCTGCGGCGGTCGTCTCACGTATCAAAGTCATGTCGAAACTCGATATCGCCGAGAAGCGGCTTCCGCAAGATGGCCGTATCAGCCTCAAAGTTGCAGGGCGTGCAGTCGATGTGCGCGTCTCGACGATTCCGTCGGGTCACGGCGAACGCGTGGTGCTGCGCTTGCTCGACAAGCAGGCCGGCCGACTCGACCTTGATCACCTCGGCATGGATCCGGCGATCACGCCACTGCTCGATGCACTCATCCACAAGCCCAATGGCATCTTGCTCGTCACCGGCCCGACAGGTTCCGGCAAGACCACCACGCTTTACGCTGCACTCTCGCGCTTGAATGACGCCACGCGCAACATCATGACGGTCGAAGACCCGATCGAGTATTACTTGGACGGCGTCGGTCAGACTCAGGTCAACACGAAGGTCGACATGAGTTTCGCGCGCGGGTTACGCGCAATCTTGCGACAAGATCCGGATATCGTGATGGTCGGTGAAATTCGAGATCTCGAAACGGCCCAGATCGCCGTGCAAGCCTCGCTCACCGGTCACCTTGTGCTCTCCACTTTGCACACCAACACCGCAGTCGGGGCAATCACCCGGTTGCGCGACATGGGCATCGAACCCTTCCTGCTCGCCTCGAGCCTCATCGGCATCGTGGCACAACGGCTCGTTCGCACGCTCGACCCCGCGCAGCGGGAGGCTTATGTCGCCTCGGATGTCGAGCGTCGCATGCTCAACATCGCACCCGATGCGGCACCCGTCAGACTGCACAAGCCAGGGCGCGAGGGCGCCGGCTACAAAGGCCGTACTGGCATCTATGAGCTCGTGCTGATCGACGATGCGATGCGCACACGGATTCACGATGGCGCGGCCGAGAGCGAACTTGAACGCCACGCGCGCCTCGCGACCCCGTCGATCCGCGACGATGGCCGTCGCAAGGTGCTCGCGGGTGACACGACGCTCGAGGAAGTGTTGCGCGTCACGCGCGAAGACTGACGGCGTTATCCGCATGGCCGCTTTCCAATACACAGCGTTGGATGCCACTGGCCGCGAGGTGCGCGGCGTGCAAGAGGGCGAAAGCCCGCGTCATGTTCGGCAACTGTTGCGTGACCAACAATTGCTGCCGATGCAGGTCGTTGTGGTGACCCGTGACGAGGTGGGCAAAGGCAGCGCCGGCAGGGGTATCACGCTTCGGCGCACTCGCATCGGCAATGCCGATCTCGCCTTGCTCACACGACAGCTCGCCACGCTCGTCAAGGCCGCCCTACCGCTCGAAGATGCGCTGCGTGCCGTTTCCGAGCAATCGGAGAAGCCTGCGGTGCAACAGACCGTGACGGCCGTACGCGCCCGAGTGACCGAGGGTCTCACGCTGGCCGCGGCGCTTGGGGAGTTCCCGCGCGTTTTCCCGGAGATCTATCGCGCCACAGTCGCCGCCGGCGAGCAATCGGGCCGGCTCGATGTGGTGCTCGAGCGGCTTGCCGATTACACCGAGAGTCGTGATCAACTTCGACAAAGGATCATCGGCGCCCTGCTTTACCCGATCGTACTGACGATCATGTGCATCGCCATCATCTCGGGTCTGTTGACGTACGTGGTCCCCAAAGTCGTCGAGGTGTTCGAGTCGGGTCAGAACGCGCTGCCTTGGATGACGCAAGTGCTGCTGTTTGTCAGTGACGGACTGCGCGATTACGGCTTGTGGCTGCTACTGGCACTCGGTATCGCCGGCGTGCTCTTCAAGCGATGGTTGCGCGCACCCGAGGCGCGCTATCGGTTCGATGGCTGGATGCTGCGTCTGCCACTTGCCGGCCGACTGATCCGCGGCTTCGACACCGCGAGATTCACGCGCACTTTGAGCATCCTCACCGGCAGCGCCGTCCCCGTGCTCGAGGGTCTACGGATTGCCGGCGCCGTCATGTCCAACCGACCGATGCGCGCCGCCGTGGAAACGGCAGCCGAGCGCATCCGCGAAGGCGCCCCGATCGGTCGCTCTCTGGCCGCAAGCAAACTCTTCCCCCCGATGACGGTCCACCTGATCTCGAGCGGCGAGGCCAGCGGACGCCTCGAGGAAATGCTCGATCGCGCCGCCACCAATCAGGAGCGCGAATTGGACGGCTTGTTGACCGCCTTGGTCGGTCTGCTCGGCCCCCTCATGATCGTCGGGATGGGGGTATTCGTTCTCGCCATCGTCTTTGCCATGCTGATGCCCATCTTCGAAATGAATACATTGGTGCGGTGACGCTCATCGTTACCCATTGCAAGCCGCCCGGCATCGCAATACATTTTGCGCGTCTGGGGGTTGAGTGGCAGTGGTGCCATGCACGAGAGACCGGAGCAAGACGACTACGAGGATGATGAGGCCCTCGAATCGGGCGAGGACTTCGATCAAGTCATCCGAGATTTCGAACAAGGGCGGCGCCGTGGGGCGCCTAAGCCATCGGGTGACCCTGCCTGGCGCAAACTCGAGCGTCTGCGCGAAGAGAAGCGGACCGCGGAACTCACCAGCGACTTCGACGATTACGACATCGGTATCGAAGCGAAGCCTCGCAAAGCCAAGCGCTGAGCCTCAGCCCCATCGCTTCAACGAAAGTCTCGCGATCGAGTCGTGAGGCGCCCTAGCCAAGCTGAGCGATCATGTAGGCGCTCGACGATCACATGCAGCACCTCACCTTCGCGCTGCAGATAGCCTTCGGCTTCGAGCAAGCGCGAGTGCAGTAATTCACGCCGGTATTGCACACCGATGCGCTTCCAGACGATGAGATTGACGTAGCCCGTGTCATCTTCGAGCGTGACGAAGGTCACACCACTGGCGGTACCCGGACGTTGTCGCATCGTCACCAAGCCTGCGACCGAGACGGGGTTCTCGTGCGGCAGGCTCCGCAGTTGTGACGCTGTGAAGACCTCACGAGACGAAAACAGTGAGCGCAGCAAAGCCAGCGGATGTCGGCCCAAGGTCAGGCCGATCGAACGATAGTCGGCCACCAGATTCTGCCCTTCCGTCGGCACCGGCAGCAGCGGCAACGCAGGCTCCTCGGCACAGGGCGCCAAAGGAAGTTCGACTTCCGTTCCGGCCACTGACCAGAAGGCCTGGTGGCGATTACCGGTCAAGTTCGCGCAAGCCCCTGCCGCCGCGAGCGCCTCGAGATCCCCTCGATCGAGGCCGGCGTGCCGCACGAGATCCTGCAGATTGTCGATACGCTCACGAACCGCCACCACTCGCTCGGCACCCGCGCGTGTCAAAGAATGTACAAGTCGCAGACCGAGTCGGATTGCAGGACTGCCAGCCAGAGTTGACTCGAGCGTACAATCCCAATCGCTCACCAACACATCAACCGGGCGAATCTCGACGCCGTGTTCGCGCGCATCGCGCACCAACTGCGATGGCGAATAAAAACCCATGGGCTGGCTGTTGAGCAGCGCCGCCGTGAACGCCGCAGGCTCATGGCATTTGAGCCAAGCCGATACATACACCAGCAATGCAAAACTCGCCGCATGCGATTCAGGAAACCCATACTCACCGAAACCCTGAATCTGCGCGAACACGCGCTGCGCGAAGGCTTCCGTATAGCCTCGCTCGCGCATGCCCTGTATCAATCGCTCTTCGAAGTGCCCAAGCCCACCGCGACGCTTCCAGGCCGCCATCGCGCGACGCAGTTGATCCGCCTCACCAGGCGAGAAGCCGGCGGCGGCAATCGCAATCTGCATCACCTGTTCTTGGAAGATCGGCACCCCGAGCGTGCGCTGTAATACACCTTTGACAGCCTCACTCGGATAATCGACCACTTCCTCACCGCGCCGCCGTCGCAGATACGGGTGCACCATGTCGCCCTGAATAGGTCCGGGACGCACGATCGCCACTTCGATCACGAGATCGTAGAAACACCGTGGTCGCAGTCGCGGCAACATGTTCATCTGCGCACGCGATTCGATCTGAAATACGCCGACCGAATCGGCTCGGCAAAGCATGTCGTAAACTTCGGGATCTTCTGCCGGGATCTTCGAGAGTGTTAGCGACTCACCGCCGCGCTCGCAACGCCATGCCGAAATGAGATCGATCGCCCGACGGATCGCCGTCAACATCCCAAGTGCCAGCACATCCACCTTGAGCAGTCCGAGCGCATCGAGATCATCTTTGTCCCATTGAATGACAGTGCGATCCGGCATGCTCGCATTCTCGATCGGCACGAGCTCTTCGAGCGAATCGCGTGCGATCACGAAGCCACCGACATGCTGCGATAAATGCCGCGGAAAACCGAGCAACTCTTCAGCAAGCTCGAACAGCAAACGTAAGCGATCGCGATCGATATCGCCCGCCTGCGCCGGCAGCTCCAAGCGCTCGATGTCGATAGATCGATCCCAGCGACTTGCTGATTTGGCGAGGCTTTCGATCACGATCGGATCGAACCCGAGTGCGCGCCCGAGATCCCGCAAGGTACTGCGCGGTCGATAGCTGATGACCGTGGCTGCAAGTGCCGCGCGATGTCGGCCGTATTTTGAATAGAGATACTGGATGACCTCCTCACGCCGCTCGTGCTCGAAATCGACGTCGATATCTGGTGGCTCGTTGCGCTCGCGCGAGATGAAGCGTTCGAACAAGACCGACATGCGCGAGGGGTCGACCTCCGTGATACCTAAGCAATAACAGACGACGGAGTTGGCCGCCGAACCTCGCCCTTGGCAGAGAATGCCGCGCTGCCTCGCGAAATCAACGATGTCGTATACGGTCAGAAAGTAAGGTTCATAGCCAAGCTCGGCAATCAGAGCGAGCTCATGTTCGATGAGTTTCTGCACAGGCGCTGGCGTGTGATCCCATCGCTTTGATGCACCACGTTCGACCAATGTGCGCAGCCAAGAAGCAGGCGTATACGACTCCGGGACGAGTTCACGTGGATACTCATAACGCAACTCATCGAGCGAAAAACGGCAGCGCTTTGCGATCGCGAGGGTTTCTTGCAGAAGTTCCGGTGGATAAAGTCGCGCCAGACGCGCGCGCTCGCGCAGATGCCGCTCGCCGCTCGGTAACAACGCGAGACCTGCCGCATCGACGGTGGTGCGTAGCCGAATGGCTGTCAAAGCATCATGCAGACGACGTCGCTCACGAAGATGCATACAAGCACCACCGGCTGCCACCAATGGCAAACCGCTGCGTACAGACAGGTCTCTGGCCCTTTGCAGGTGTCCTCGCTCGGTGCCATCACGCAGCAACTCGACGGCGAGCCATGCCGAGCCCGCGTAGTGCTGTTGCAGCTCACTTGCGAAAGTATCGCAGCCTTCTTTTTGCGACTTGGATTGAAACTCGGACCACGTGGGCGCCCACAACAAGGAAACATGCGACGGCTCGAGCAGTTCGAAGAGATCGCTGCTGCTTAGACGATATTCCCCCTTCGGCGCTTGTCGTCGCGCACGCGTGATCAGTCGACACAAACTGCCGTAGCCCTGTCGATCGTTCGCAAGGGCCACCAACAGAGGTCCCTCGCTCAAACGCAGCTCGCTGCCGACGATCAGTCGAGTCGGTGTGTCGCGTAACGCCGTGTGCGCCCGCACCACTCCGGCCATTGAACACTCATCGGTAATGGCCAAAGCTGCGTATTCGAGCTCCACGGCGCGCGCCGCTAGCTCTTGCGGCTGCGACGCACCGCGCAAAAAGCTGAAGCTGCTCAGGCAGTGCAATTCGGCGTAATCGGACGATTTCATAGCTGGACTTCGTAATACTGTTTATTTATACAGTATTGAGTCATTACAGCCAAGCCTTTTGCAGCGATGACAAAAGGCACACATTTATCTACGATCCAGCGAGTGCAACCTGATGTTCCGAACCTTCGAATGGAGTCAACGGAAAAACATCTGGCGCCTAGCAAACAGAAACATTTGCTTCGAACAGATCGTATCAGCCATTGAAACAGGGAAACTACTCGACATCGTTAGAACATCCGAAACCCGAGAAGTACGCGAGCCAAAGAATCATGATTGTTGAGCTCAACAGTTACGCCTATCTCGTGCCCTTCATAGAGCAAATAGATCATTATTTTTTAAAAACCATCATTCCTAGTCGAAAGGCGACCCGGCGATATCTCAAGGAATCAAAGTCATGAGTTCCAGATCAAAGACGAGACTCATATCGAGCGAGAAACGAATCTTGGCGGCTTACAATCGAGATGAGTTCAAGTCTATCCAGAGTCCGGAACAGCTGGAGAATGTACGCTCGGCCGCGCGGGCGACCAGGCTTAAAGACCAGCGAATCAATATTCGAATGTCTTCGGATGATCTGCACGACATACGCGAGATCGCTCGTGAAGAAGGGCTCCCGTACCAAAGCTTAATAGCCAGTATCTTGCACAAGTACGTGACAGGAAGATTGGTAGAGCGCAGAAGAGATCGAAAAACGCTTAAGCGCGCACGTTAGCCAAACACCCCATGCCAGTACCACGCATGGGGTGCCGAGCGCTCGCGATAGATCCAGAGGCGACTGCCGTCACGATGGCGAGCGATGTAGTAATCACGTGCAACGTCTGCACCATCCCACCATCCGGTCTCGATACGTTCGGGGCCTTCGAGCAACTGCAGTTGCGAGAGCGAGCAAGGCAAAGTTCGCGGTTGCTGCAGCAACCATAAAGGGCGCCGAGTGACGAGGCTGCTTGCAGTGCTGCTAGTTGCAGTGCTGGTGAAATCATCCGCAGCACTTTTAGCCGATCGAGATGTATAGCTTGGCGCGCGCGGTTCTGCGACACGCCAAGCCCGCTCGGGTCGATGCTCGGGTACGAGACAAAGACCATAGACCGCCTCATCGCCCAAGCGCGCCCGCAGACGCTCAACCAAGGCGGGCACTTCACCCGTCGTACCGGCGCCCTGCTCGCCGGCACGCCAGAGTGATGCACTGCAAGCGATGCGAGGTCGCAATGCCCCTGAGCGCAACTCGCACAGCGTGACTGCCGCCGGCAAAGCGCAGCGCGACAACTGCAAAGACAACAACTCGCGACAGGCAGCGGCTTGCCATTGCATTGAGGCAAATCGCAACGTCACTCGCGTGGTCGGTACGGGTGCTCGATGATGCAAGCGCAATTGCAGCGACTCGAGGCCCGCTTGTCGCAAGCAGAGAAACCGCTCGAGGTCGGCGAGCAAAGGTCCTATATAAGCCAACACGGCAGTTTGAGTCTGTAATTCGAAATCCGGTTCACGACGAGCGTGAAAACGCTCGCGTACTCGATGCGGTTTGCGCAGATCGGCCGTGGCGCCAGTCAAGCGATCGAGCATCTGCAAGGCAGGCTGCCCAAAGCGACGGGCGAAACCCGCTCGCGGCAAGCGCAACAAGGCGCCTATCGTTCGCACACCGATCGACTCGAGGCGCTCGACTTGCGCACAGGGCCAGCGCAATACGGCGATCGGCAATGGCGACAACAGACCCACCAATCGCTCCCGACTCGAGACGAGCCGATTTTGCTTGGTTCTTGCCAAGGCCAGCGCCGCCAACGGCGTCGGTGCGAGTGCCCAATCGACGGGTATGGAGGCCGCCTGCGCACGCGCTGCAATTTGCTGGCACAAGGCACGCGCACCGCCGAAGAGACGAAAGCTGCCACGCACTTCGAGAACGACTGCATCGGGCGCCTCGATGCTGACGCGTGGCGTGTAGTCCATGGCCAAAGCCGATAGCCGCTCGAGCGCACCCGATGGGGTATCGCTGCACTGCAGCGCCAACCAAGATTCCGCCGGAGTGCTTTCAAAGGGCAACTCGGCGAAAGGCGACTCGACGAAAAGCGACTCCGCCAAATGCGCTGGCACTGCGGATGCCGCCGTCGATCGCCCAGTTGGCACCGTGGTGCCTCTTGAACGCGCGGTAGAAGCGACATGCCGTGTCGTGGCAAACGCTCGCCGGGTCGACGAGACTCGCTCACGCCTGGCCATGGTTCCAATACACCGTGAAGGCTTGCCGCCTTCCACCGCGACTCTTCAGCAGTTGCAAACGCGCACCGGGCTGAGGTTCATCCGCCGGTAAAGACTCGCATGCAATGCGCAATTCAGCTGCGGACGAACGCGCAGCCTCGCTCAATGGACGGAACAAAAACGCCGGCGCCCCGCCCCGCTGAGTCGCCAACTGCAGGCGACGCAAGGCGCTGCCTGAGGGCACAGTACCCGGCCAGCCGAGCACGAGCGCACATCCACCTGAAACCAAGGTTTGCTCCAGTGCCCACAGTGCTTGGCTCGTACGGATGATGAGTTGCTGCGCGAGTGGCACACCGGCTGCCACGAGTGCGGGTGCATAGGGCTCAAAGGGCGGCGCAATCCAGGCAGTCCAACGGGGCGGCGCCATTTGCCCAACTCGTACGAGCAAAGGTACGAGTAGTTGCATCTCGCCGATACCGTTTTGAGCCGTGAGGATTTCGATGAGCCCGGCAGCGGGCCAACCGCCGCCGGGCAGCGCAGCGTCGAGCTCAGCGTAGCCCGTGCTGAGCGTAGCGACGCGTGCAGCGTTGCGACCGGACCAGATGGCCGGATGTTCGAGCAGCGACTCGAGCGCGAGACTCGGGATGCTGTCTGGAGTCGAGGGAGCCATGGAAACAACGCGCTCGCGGATGGAAACGAGAAGAATGACTCACGATGCAGAATCGGCTGCCGATGCCACAGCCGGTGCGCTGCGCAAGGACCGTGGCTGCGAAAACCAACTGCGCCTCTCACAGCCACAGGGACACTGAAAGCGCCGCAAACTCGTACGCGGCGTGGCAACGGCAGCCTTCACCGTCACCTTGTGGTGACGATTTGATTTCTTTGGCGCGAGCGCATCCGCTGCGCCCGGCGAAGGGAGCAGTTCGAAGACAGACATAGAAACCTCCGGGCGAACCGGTTGAGAGTGCGAGTTACATCAGACCGGCGGGCGTCGCTTTACCGGCGGTGGCACCGCGGCGCAGCACACCCACGACCACCCCTTCGATGATCAGCGGCTCTTCACGCAAGTTGACGCGGATGGGTTCGAAGTCGGCGTTCTCTGGCAGCAGCCACACCGTCGGACCTTCTTGTTTGTAGCGCTTGACCGTGACCTCGTTCTCGAGACGCGCGACGATGATCTGACGATTGCGCACCTCAGGGGTGCGATGCACCGCCACCAGGTCGCCATCGAGGATGCCGGCGTCTTTCATGGACATGCCGGTGACCTTCAGCAGGTAATGAGGACGGGGCGAGAAAATGTCGGGATCGATGTTGAAGCGCGCTTCGATGTTCTCTTCTGCGAGAATGGGCTTACCGGCGGCGACGCGGCCGATGAGTGGCAAACCGAGCTGCTCGCGCAGGATGTCCTTCAGTTGGATGCCACGCGAGGTGCCCGGCACGAGCGCAATCACCCCTTTGCGGGCGAGTGCGCGCAGATGCTCCTCTGCGGCGTTGGCGGACTTGAACCCGAGCTCTTGCGCGATTTCTGCCCGCGTGGGCGGCATGCCGGTTTCGGCAATAGCTCTTTGGATCAGACGGAGAATTTCAGTTTGGCGCGGCGTGAGATCTGACATGGAACACCTCTACCTCTGTTGATTCATACAGTACCTGTGAATTCATCCAGTCGCAAGCCCCCTACCGCCGATTTCGATGCACTCGTCATCGGCGCCGGTCACAACGGCCTCGTCTGCGCCTGCTACCTCGCGCGCGCCGGTCTGCGGGTCGGTGTCTTCGAGCGCCGCTCGCTGGTCGGTGGCGCCGCGGTCACCGAGGAGTTCGCGCCGGGCTTTCGTAACTCGACAGCGAGCTACACCGTCAGCCTGCTCGAGGCCAAGGTATCGCGCGATCTGCGTCTAGCCGAACACGGCCTGCGCATCGTCGAGCGGCCGATGCAGAACTTCTTGCCACTACCCGATGGCGATTCGTTCAGTGCCGGTCCTGAGGCCGCAGCCACCTTGGCAGAGGTGCGTCGCTACAGCGCCCGCGATGCAGAAAGACTCCCCGCCTTTCACGCCATGCTCGATCGCGCCGTCACGCTGCTGCGCGAACAACTGACGCGAACACCACCCACCGACCTGCGTCGCACGGGCGATCTGTGGGAGCTGCTGCGCTTCGGTCGACAGTTCCGCGCCCTGCCGCTCGCGCAACAGCGCGAACTGCACGAAATCTTCACACGCAGTGCGGGCGAGATCCTCGATCACTGGTTCGAAACGCCCGCGCTCAAAGCGCTGTTCGGTTTCGATTCGATCGTCGGTAACTATGCGAGTCCGTACACGCCGGGCAGCGGCTATGTCTTGCTGCATCATGCATTCGGTGAAGTGAACGGTAAGCGCGGTCTCTGGGGTCATGCCATCGGCGGCATGGGCGCCATCACACAAGCTCTCGCGGCCGAGGCGCGGCGTCTTGGCGTGCATATCGAGTGCGATGCGCCGGTCGCGAAAATCATCACCACGCGCGCCAGTGGCCACAGTCCGACTCAAGCAACGGCGAGCGGCATCAAACTCGTCGATGGTCGCATCTTTGGTGCACCACGCATCATCGGCAATCTCGGTCCGAAGCCACTGTTCCTGAATTTATTGTCCGCAGAAGATCTCCCTGAGGATTTTCGCTCGCATATCGAACGATGGCGTACAGCCTCGGCTACTTTCCGCATGAACGTGGCACTCAGTGAATTACCGCGTTTCGAAGTGCGCCGTTCGCGCAGTGATGACACCCACCTCGGCGCCGGTATCATCATCGCGCCTTCACTCGATTACATGGATCGTGCTTATGCCGATGCGAGACTCACCGGTTGCGCGCGTGAGCCCATCGTCGAAATGCTGATTCCTTCGACGCTCGATGACACGCTTGCGCCCCGTGGTGCGCATGTCGCAAGCCTTTTCTGTCAGCACTTCGATTACAACTTGCCGGGTACTCTCGAGACGCCGCGCAGTTGGGAAGACTCCGTGGAGAAACAAGCCGCAATCGATTCGATCATCGATACGGTCAATACCGTTGCACCGAACTTCCGTCGCAGCATCGTAGGCGTGCTTGCGCTCTCGCCTCTCGATCTCGAACAGCGTTTCGCACTGGCCGGTGGCGATATCTTCCACGGCTCGCTCGGACTCGATCAGCTGTGGGCGGCACGCCCGGCGCTAGGCTATGGCGATTACCGTACACCCGTACGCGGTCTTTATCTCTGCGGCTCTGGTGCTCATCCGGGCGGCGGCGTCACGGGGCTGCCCGGTTCGAATGCGGCACGCGAAATTCTCCGTGATCGCCGTAAATAGTCAGCGATCATCTTTGAGCGAATCACCCATGCGTATCATGCACACCCTGTTCTCGCGCGGCTTCGCCGGCACCGAAAGAGCCACGGCGGAAATGTGCAATGCCTGTGCAGGAGAACACGAAGTCACGCTCGTACTGCAGAAACGGCATCGAGCCTCGAACGGGGTCTCGATCCGCGATCATCTGGATGATCGAGTACGCGTGATCGAGGTGAGTCGCTGGTTTCCCGCTTGGGGACTCGCGCGAGCGATCCGCGATCACCGACCGGAGATCATCCACACCCATTTACGCAAAAGCACGCGACTGGTTGCGCGCTTGAAACCACGGTGCCCCACCATCGCCACCTTGCACATGTGGGTGAATGGGCCGCAATTTCTCGAGATGGACGGTCTCATCGTCATCGCCCAATGGCAGAAGCGAGACCTCGAGCGTTACCGCGGTCGTATCTTCGACATCAACGAATCTTTGATCCCCACGCCAAAAGTCGAAGCCGAACAACGCTACCACTTGCGCGAACTGGCTGGCGCCGGAGAAACCGAGTTTCTGATCGGCGGTGTCGGTCGACTCGCCAAATCAAAGGGCTTCGACACTCTCATCCGCGCCTTCGAGCAGGCGGCCATTCCCGATACCAAGCTCGTGATCATTGGCGATGGTCGCGAGCGCAAACGCCTCGAGAAGCTCGCGCAAAGCGACTCGGCCGGCAAAATCCGCTTTCTCGGCTTTCGCCCCGACGCGAAGGCGTTCTATCAAGCTTTCGATTTGTTCGTGAGTCCCTCGCGCAGCGAACCGCTCGGACGTGTTTTGTTCGAAGCGATCGATGCTGGTACGCCCGTGTTGGCAACGGCCACTCAGGGACCATCGGAAATCCTGGTGCGTTACCCAGGTACGTTGGTGCCCATCGATGATGTGGATGCGATGAGCGCAGCACTTCGATCACTGGCCACGCAACGACCCGCACGGAAGGATCACGATTTATCTGCCTATCACCTAGAAAACGTGGTGCGCGAAACGCTGCGGGCTTATCGCGAGCTCATCGAGGCGCGAGGTAACGCTCCAGCCGCGTGATGATGCCAGGCAGAGCATCGCGCAGCGCCAGCGCGCGCCGGTGCAATGCCAGATCGTCTCTGCTCGCCGCATCGACGAGCACGCGCTCGCCAATGTCGACGACGTCATCGGGCTTCGGTGACAACACCACACCTTGCGCCGCGCAGCGCGCGATGCGTTCCGCTTGATCACCGGCAATCGGAACGGCGATGCACGGTTTGTCGAGGGCGAGCGCCTGCAACAAGGTATCGCCGCCGTTCACGAGCACGGCTCGCGAGCGTGCGAGCAACGCGTGTAACGCACCACCGGGCACGCTGCGTACCGTTCTGAAGTGGCTCGTCTGCGGCAGCTCGAGAGTGAATGAGGGTCCTGCGACAAACACCACGCGGTGACCTTTGATGGCCAGAGCCGCACCCCACTCGGCAAATCGCGCTGGGGTCATGCTCGCATCATGAAACTGACTGCCACCGCCCGGGACGATCACGATATCCGGCGTACCAAAATCGGCGAGCAAGTCATCGGCCGCAGACTCATCCGTCGCTGCCAACACGGTGTCGAGGTAATGCAGTTCAGGGCGTGCCAACCAACGTAATTTCCAACGCTCGATGAGCGTCGGCGCACCGGCAATCAACTCGGGATACGAAATCCAGTGCTCATCGATCAGACGCATCCAGCGCAGACGGAACGCCTTGTAACGCTGCCTCGAACGCGAACTCACGTAGACGACAGCCGCACCGACGCGCTTCGCAGCCCGTAGTTGCGCGGTTCGACCGGCGTTATCGAAAACCACAATCCGGGGCCGTAATCGCTCGATAACCTCGACGACCTCACGGGTACACAGCGTCGGCGACGCCGGCAACAGAGTGGCCGGATGATGGAAGCCGGCGGCGTACGGCGCCGCACGATGCAGCAGGAAATGGATACCGATGCCAGGATTCTGCGCAACCAAGGCATCGGCGATGCTGCGCGCCCGCGCGAACTCACCCATGCCACTTGGGCCACTGACAGGAACGAACAGCACAGTCGGCGAGGCAGCACTCACGCCGCGTATTATGCGCACAACCGCTCGGTACGGGTTCGCCCGTATCGGCGCATTCCCGCCGAGCTGCAGTCCCCTTTGCGCTCGGGTACCGCTATAATGTTGCCGTTGGGGTCGACCGAATGGCGGCCTCTCGCCAACGACCCGAACCAGCAACAATCTCAATTGAGGACATGAACACTATGAAGACCCCGATCGTCGCCAAGATCGTCGCTGTCGCCGCCGTTGCCACCCTCGCCGGTTGCACGGATCTGAAGCCGCTCCAGGCCGAAATCGACAGCCTGAAGACCCAAGTTTCGAGCTTGCAGACGCAAGTCGCTGCCGCCAAGAGCTCGGCTGACGCCGCGAACGGCGCTGCTGCCTCGGCTGCTTCGGCTGCCAATGGTGCTCAGTCGACCGCCAACCAGGCGCTGTCGGCCGCTCAGGCCTCGCAGTCCTGCTGCGATGCGACCAACGAGAAGGTCGACCGTATGTTCAAGCGTTCGATCTCGAAGTAATCGCTCGTCGATTCGCTTCGTGCGAGAAAGCGCCGCGCCCAGAGCGCGGCGTTTTTTTTGATGCTGCTGACAGTGCTTGCGATCAGTAGCGAATCAATGCCGAACCCCAGGTGAGACCGCCACCGAACGCTTCGAGCAGGATCAAATCACCGCGCTTGATACGACCATCGCGTATGCCGGTATCGAGCGCCAACGGCACGGAAGCGGCAGACGTGTTGGCGTGCTCATCCACCGTGACGATCACGCGCTCCATCGGCATATCGAGCTTTTTGGCGGTCGCCTGAATGATGCGGATATTGGCCTGATGGGGCACCAGCCAGTCGATGGCGGACTTGTCGAGGTTATTGGCTGCGAGTGTCTCGTCGACGATCGCTCCCAACGATTTGACGGCTACCTTGAAGATTTCGTTACCCGTCATACGAATAAAAGCATCGATACGACCGTCCGTCCCCTGCTTGAAGCCGCGTGACGGGCCACCGGAGCAGTAGAGCAAGTCCTTGTAAGTACCGTCGGTGTGCAGATGCGTGGAAATGATGCCAGGCGCATCAGCAGGCTTGAGCACCGCCGCACCGGCCCCGTCACCAAAAATAATCGCCGTGCTGCGATCGGTCCAATCGACAATACGACTCAAGGTCTCGGCACCGACCACGAGCGCACACTGCGCTTCACCGAGTTTGATGAACTTGTCGGCGATCGAGAGGGAATACATGAACCCGCTGCAGGCCGCCTCGAGGCCGATCGCCGGACAGGCCGTTCGGATACCGAGCTTATCCTGCAATAGCGCGCCGCAGTTCGGGAAAACCAAATCCGGAGTGGTCGTGCCGAAGACGATTAAGTCCACTTCCTCGGCCGTCACACCTGCCGCCTCGAGCGCGCGCAGAGATGCGATGTAGGCGAGATCGACCGTCGTCTGATCGGGCGCAGCGAGGTGCCGCTTACGGATCCCGGTGCGCTCGCGGATCCATTCGTCCGACGTCTCGAACATCGACTCGAGATCGTGGTTCGTGAGGACCTTCTCGGGCAGATAACTGCCGGTGCCGGCGATGCGCGAATACTTCAGCATGTCGAGTGATCCCCAGATCCGAGCGCTTGTGAAACATGTTGCACGAGTCGCTTGCGTACCGCCGTGGCGGCGATCGCGATGGCTTGCGCCATGGCGTAACGATCTGCGCTGCCGTGACTTTTTACCACGATGTGTTTGAGCCCCACCATGATCGCGCCGTTGAAGCGACGCGGATCGAGTGAAGCGGAGACCCGCTTGAGCACCGGTCGGGCGGCCATACCGGCGAGTTTGCTCGGCAGATCGGCCGTGAACTCGCGCTTCAATCGATCACCGATGAGACCTGCGACGCCTTCCATGGTCTTGAGTGCGACGTTGCCCGTGAAGCCGTCGGTCACGACCACATCGATGTCACCAGAGAAAATATCCTGGCCCTCGACGAAGCCGACGTAATCGAATATCGCTTGATCGCCAGACTTTTTCCAATCCACAGGCTTGAAATCTTTGAGCAGCGCGTGGGCTTCCTGCACGAGATCGTGACCCTTGGTTTCTTCCTCGCCGATGTTCAGTAAGCCCACACGGGGGCGCTCGTGACCATGCACATCTCTCGCAACGATCGCCCCCATGATTGCGAACTGCCGCAGTTGCACGGGTGTGGCACGCAGATTCGCGCCGACGTCGAGCAACTGCGTGAAAGCGCGTCGATTCGGAATCGAGGTCATGATGGGTGCGCGCTCGACTTCCGGTAGACACTTGAGCACAAAGTGCGAGATCGCCGTCAACGCCCCGGTGTTGCCGGCGCTAACCATTCCCGCGGCGAGCCCGTCGTGAACGAGATCCGCGGCAATGCGCATGGACGATTGCTTTTTACGCCGAATCGCCTCGCGCGGCGCGTCACTCATGGTGATGATCTCGCTCGCTTCGATGAGCTCAAGGCGATCACGAACGCCGGGGGCTAGAGCGACCGCCTCGAGCAGGGGCGCGATGACCCTCGCTTGCCCGACGAGCTTCAAACGCAAAGACACATCGGACTCGAGCGCCAACAGCGCCGCCGGCACGCATTCCTGCGCGCCGAGGTCGCCGCTCATCACATCGAGCGCGATCAGAGTCATGGGTGTGCCCCGAGAACGGGAGCGGGCGGGCTCGAACGGCCCGCCATTGAAGACTTAGCCCGCCGCTTCGTCGTCAGCCGGCTTCTCGATCACGCGCTTACCGCGATAGAAACCATCCGGCGTGATGCGATGACGGAAGTGTGTCTCACCCGACTGCGGATCCACCGACAGAGCCGGCTTCGACAGACCGTCGTGCGAGCGATGCATGCCGCGCTTGGACGGCGTCTTGCGACTTTTTTGAACAGGCATGATAAACCTCTTAAAACTACTGGCGTTTCAGGAGCTCACCGAGCCCTGCGAACGGTCTCTGCACGACTTCTTCTTCCTCAGACTCCGCCGAACCGGTTGTGCAATCCGATTCGTCCTCGTGTCGCGGCACCAGCGGCACTGCGAGCAACAGTTCTTCCTCGATTAGATCACGCAGCGCAATGTGACCCTCGGGGGCCAATATCGGCTCGAGCCCCATCTCATCGCGATCCACCTTCGCCAGATCGGTCACCAACCACACCCGCGATTGCTGATCGACATCGAGCCACACCGGCTGCAAACATCGTTGGCAGCGCAGCGGCAGGCGCGCGCGCACTTCGATGTCGGCCACCGGTTGCTTGCGCTCGCGCGCAAACCCGATGCGTGCGTGAACCGTGCCGTCGGTCAGCGCCAGATCCGGCGCGAGGCGCGGCAGGCTGGCGAGCGACAAGTCGTTCTCACGACACTCCCCCGCGTCGGCCAGACGCTCCACATCAACAGGTCGGGACCAGTCGGCCGGCATGGGGCGCGTATAATAGGGATCACCCCCCTTCGAGTCAAAACCAGTGTTGGGTAAGCCTTTGTTTCTGTTGCGCCGCCCGCTGTGGCTAGCCTCGAGTTCGCGCTATCGCCGCGAGCTCCTTGCCCGGCTAGGGCTGCCCTTCGAGCACCGTTCTCCCGATATCGACGAATCCCGTCTGCCCGGCGAAGCCCCAGACGCCCTCGCCCACCGCCTCGCACGCGCCAAGGCCGAGGCCATCGCAAGAACGGTCCCCGAGGCTTGGGTGATCGGGTCGGATCAGGTGTGTGCGCTCGGGGCCGATTGCCTCGGCAAGCCCGGCACCCCAGAGGGACAACGCGGCATGCTGGAGCGGCTCTCGGGTCAAACGGTCATGTTCTACACGGCTGTCAGCATCGTGGGCCCGGGTGGCGCCCGGTACGAACACACCGACGAGACGCGCTGCGTCTTTCGTGCGTTGTCGGCCGAGGACATCGAGGCCTATGTTGCGGCAGAGCCCGCCACCGATTGTGCGGGCGGCTTTAAGAGCGAATCGCTCGGCATGACTTTGCTCGAGCGACTTGAGACAGTCGATCCGACCGCCCTTATCGGCCTGCCGATGATCTGGGTCGCCGGGACCTTGCGCGCCCTGGACGCTTGAGCCCCGCGAGCGCGTCGATCACCCGCGCCAGCTCAGGCGGCAGCGGCGCATTCACGCTGAATTCGGTGCCGCGATCTGGCCAAAGAAATGAAATACTCGAAGCATGCAGGAACATGCGCTCGAGCCCGTGCTCGCGCATCTCTTCGTTGAACTCGCGATCACCGTACTTCGGATCACCCGCGACGGGATGACCCGCGTAAGCGGCATGTACGCGGATCTGATGCGTGCGCCCCGTCAGGATCGACACTTCGAGCAACGAGGCCAACTTGCCGAAACTCTGCACGGGACGAAAATCGCTCGTAGCTGCCTTACCACCCGCTGCCACCTTGACGGTGCGCTCGCCGCCGACCCGTAAATCCGTGCGCAGCGGCGCCTCGATGCGCTTCTTACCGAGCTGCCAACTGCCTTTGACGAGCGCGAGGTAACGCTTCTCGAAGCCTTCGCCCTCGCGCAAGCCCGCATGCAGCATGCGCAGCACCGACGGTTTGCGGGCAATGATCAGCACGCCGCTCGTATCGCGATCGAGCCGGTGCACGAGCTCGAGTTTGTCTGCCTCATCGGGGCGGGCCGCACGCAAGGCCTCGATCACCCCAAAGCTCACGCCGCTGCCACCGTGGACGGCAATGCCAGCGGGTTTGTTGACCACGATGATCCGCTCGTCCTCGTGGATGACCGAGGCGGTCACCGCCGCCTGCAGACTCGCGGGGACCTTGCGCGTGAGGGCACGAGCGGTCCCGCTGGCCGCACCGGTACCACTGCCTGGATCAACAGCCGTCTCAGCCGCCGCCTCGCGCACCGGCGGCAAGCGGACGTCATCGCCGAGGGCCAGCCGTGTATCGATCCCGGCGCGCTTGCCGTTGACCCGAACTTCGCCCTTACGGACCAGACGGAACAGCCGGGTACGCGGTACCGCGGGGTACTGGCGTGCAAGGAACTTGTCGAGGCGGGTGCCGGCATCCTCGCCGTCCACCGTGAGGTGACGTACCGAGAGTTTTCCGGAGTGTTTCGTAAGATCTTGTTTTTCCATGAGCTTCGGCATAGTATCAGGGCTGTCTCGAGAACGCCGCCCGCGGGTAGCGACACCTTGCAGACATCAGCGCGATGCCCGCCGGTCGGTGGGTGACGCATGTTAGTTGGTCCTCGGCAACGAGGCCATCGAATCCGGCCGATAGTCGCCGTGGCCATCCGGTCACGCCGTCGGTTGACAGATACGAGCCTAGGTTTCGGTTCGCGGTGCGCAGACGACAGTGATTTACATCCTCCTCTCCCTGCTCGCGCCTCTCACTACCTCTCGGGTTCTGCCCGCTCGCCCGTGTGTTCGCACCGGTCCGCGAGTGGTGTCCATGTGGACAACCGTCGGAGCACTGTCGGCCCCTTCCAGGAGATTTGGGGCCCATGAAAAGAATGTTGGTAAACGCGACCCAGCAGGAAGAACTGCGCGTCGCACTGGTTGACGGTCAGAAACTCTACGACCTCTCGGTCGAACTCCCGTCCCGCGAACAGAAAAAAGCGAACGTCTACAAAGGCCGGATCGCCCGTATCGAGCCCTCGCTCGAAGCCTGTTTCATCGACTACGGCGCTGAACGCCACGGCTTTCTGCCGCTGAAAGAAATCTCGCGCGAGTATTTCCTCAAGAACCCCTCGAGCGGCCGCATCAACATGCGCGAGGTCCTGCAAGAAGGGCAGGACATCGTGGTGCAGGTCGAGAAAGAAGAGCGCGGCAACAAGGGTGCGGCGCTCACCACGTACATTTCGCTCGCCGGCCGATTCTTGGTCTTGATGCCGAACAACCCGCGCGCGGGCGGTGTCAGCCGTCGCATCGAGGGTGAAGAGCGCGACCAGATGAAGAGCATCATGGATGCGCTCGTCATTCCGTCGGGTATGGGTGCCATCGTGCGCACCGCCGGGGTTGGCCGAGCCACCGAAGAGCTCCAATGGGATCTCGATAACCTCAAGATCCAGTGGGACGAGATCGTCAAGGCGGTCCTCGAGCGGCCATCCCCATTTCTCGTCTACCGCGAGAGCGATCCGGTCACCCGTGCCCTGCGCGACTATTTCTCGGACGACATCGGCGAGGTGCTCGTCGATGAACCCGGAGCGCACGCCATCGCCGCCGAGTACATGCAACGCTTCATGCCGGCCGAAGGTGGTCGTCGTTTGAAGATGTACGCCGACGACATCCCGCTCTTCACGCGCTATCAGATCGAGAGTCAGATCGAATCGGCTTATGCCCACAAGGTGCAGCTACCCTCGGGTGGCTCGATCGTCATCGACTACACCGAGGCGCTCGTCTCGATCGATATCAACTCGGCGCGTGCCACGCGCGGTGGTGACATCGAAACCACCGCCACCAATACCAATCTCGAGGCCGCTGACGAAATCGCGCGGCAACTGCGTATCCGCGACATCGGCGGTCTGATCGTCATCGACTTCATCGACATGGAGGAGCCGAAGAATCAGCGCGCTGTCGAGGATCGCTTGCGCGATGCCATGAAAATGGACCGCGCGCGCATCCAGATCGGTCGCTTGTCGCGCTTTGGGCTGCTCGAGATGTCGCGTCAGCGACTGCGTCCATCCCTCTCGGACTCGAGCCATGAAGTGTGTCCGCGCTGCCAAGGCATCGGCAGTATCCGCACGGTAGAATCGATGGCACTCGCTATCCTGCGACTCATCGGCGAAGAGGTTCGCAAAGATCGAACCTCCAAGGTCATCGCTGAAGTGCCGGTCGATGTGGCCACTTATCTCATCAATGAAAAGCGCGAGTGGTTGCGTACGCTCGAAGATAAGACCGATGTCGAGCTCATCATCGTGCCGAATCTCAACATCGACACGCCGGAATATTCGATCCGTCGCGTACGCGATGACGAGGCCGATCTGCCAGAGGTCAAGCGTCTGAGTTATCAGATGCCGACTCCGGCCAAAGTGCCCGACCCGGCCGGTACGCGAGAAAAACAAGCTCATCAGGAACCGGCCGCCGTACCGACCTTCCTGCCAACGACGCCTGCTCCGATCGTCGTACAGGCGCCGGCGGCGGCAGCCAAAGCCGTCGATTCCGGCCCGCAGCTCGGTATTTTTGTTCGACTGTGGCGCTGGTTGTTCGGCGCGCCTTCGCCAAAGCAGGACGAGAGCGCCTCACGAAACGCTCGGCCACGCCCCGAGCGGCGCGATCGCAGCGAACGCCGTGGTCGCGGCCGAGATCGCCACGAGCGCGGTCGGGACGGCCACGAGCGCAAGCCGCGTGACGCCAAGCCGAGTGCGCCACAAGCACCCTCTGGTGATACTCCTCGCCCTGAGGGTCAAACCCAAGGACGTCGTGGCGGTCGGGA
This sequence comes from Gammaproteobacteria bacterium, assembly GCA_018970145.1. Lineage (GTDB taxonomy): Bacteria > Pseudomonadota > Gammaproteobacteria > Steroidobacterales > Steroidobacteraceae > UBA964. The sequence continues at coordinate 99,982 of JAGWWY010000006.1, read as the reverse complement.
CGAACAGCGTCGTCGTGAGCGGCGTGGCGACAACCGGGGCGAGCGACATGCAGCCGCGGCGCCTGCCTCCGCTGCGCCCGCTTCCACTGCGCCGACGCCGACGCCGTCGCCGCAGCGACCGTCCCCCTCGCCTGCACCCGCCGCGAACGCGACGCAAGCCGAACCGACGGTCATGGCGGTCACGCCACCGGGCACCGACGGCGAAGCGGCCGCCGATCGCGAGGGTGTTGAGCGCGAGAGCGGCGCTCGGCGCGGGCGGCGACGTGGCCGTCGCGGCCGTCGGGGAGGACGTGATCGTGAAGCGGGTGCCGTCAGCGGCATGAGCGCGGGTAGTGACGCGGCGGAAGACGCGTCCGATGACCTCGTGGATGCCGTGCGAGAGCAGCGCTTGGATGAGGGTACCGATCGGCATCCCGTCGCTGACGATTTCGCGCCGCCGCCGCTGGCTGCAGCGCCCGCTCAGGTGAGCTGGACGGGATTGGCACCGCCTCCCGCAATCGAGCCGGCCGCGTTGATACCGCCTTCGGCCATCGAACCTGCTGCCATCGAACCTGCTGCCATCGAACCCGAGCCGGCGGGGCAACCGCAAGCAGGCGTAACAGAATCGCCGGAAGCGGAATCGCCTGCTGCCAAGGAACCTGCCGCAGTAACAGAGAAAAAAGTAGTTTGGTCGTCGAGTCCGTCGAATTCGACGATCAGCTTCGGCCCGGGATACAGCTCACGCCGCGACGATCTTTGATCGTCGCGGCTGACCGGCCACGTTAATCGCAGACGCTAGGCAGATCCTCTTTGAGGGCTGCCTCGGCGCCCGCGAGATCGGCCAGCGTGTTCACATCCGGTCCCGGTCGACGCGCAGCCTCACCCACCAGGATCTTCATCCCGTTGAACAGCGCGCGTAATTGCTCGAGTTTTTCGGCCTGTTCCATGGGCGCGGGTGGCAAGCTCGACAAGCGACGCAACGACGCCACACGATAGGCGTAGAGACCCAAATGCCGGCGCGCGAGACCGAGATCGCGGCCCTCCTCGGCCACCCCGTCGCGAATCCAGGGAATCGGCGCACGACTGAAATACAGCGCGCGGCCCGATCCGTCCGTGACGACCTTGACCGCGTTCGGATCAAAGTATTCCTCGCGATCACGGATTGGTGTCGCGAGAGTCGCAATATCGGCCTCGGGATCTGCAAGTAGCAATTGCGCAACCTGCGAGATGAGTTCGGCAGGCATCGAGGGTTCATCGCCCTGTAGATTCACGACGACCTCATCGTCCGCCCAGCCGCGCAAATTGGCGACCTCGGCAATTCGATCCGTGCCGCTGACATGATCGACCGCCGTCATCACGACCTCGGCGCCGAACTGACGCGCCACCCTCTCGATACGCTCGTCATCGGTCGCGATCAACACCTCGCGCGCCTGACAGGCCAACGCTCGGCCATAGACCCACTGCAGCATGGGCTTGCCGGCCATCTCGATGAGCGGCTTGCCCGGCAAGCGGGTCGATGCGTAACGGGCCGGTATGACGATTTTGAACATCAGCGGGCAAGTAAAGGATCATCCGCCGGCAACGTTCGCGCCTCTTCTTCGAGCATGACCGGAATCCCGTCCTTGATCGGGAAGGCAAGCCGGTCGGCGCGACAGACGAGGACCGCCTCCTCACGCAGATGCACGAGTGGCCCTTTGCACACGGGGCACGCGAGGATGTCGAGCAGTCGTTTGTCCATGGTGTTCATCCGGGTGATTTTTGATGAGATACAAGTAACGCGCAAATCCGATCGATCAAGCCTTGCCCTTCATCCGGGGAGAGCCGCGCAGTCACCGGCAACTCCCACATGCGCTCTTGCGTAAACGAGCGGCATTTTACGGCATCTTTACTGGTCATCAGGATGGCGCCGCCATCCTCGAAGGCGAGATCCGCGGGTGCGAACACATGATGATCCGCAAACGCGTGCTCCTCGATCTCGAGGCCTGATTGACGCAGCAGATCGAAAAATCGTTGCGGGTTGCCGATGGCGGCCACCGCGTGCACCCGCTGGTCGCGAAAACTCTCGAGCGCTCGCCACTGGCGCGGATCATCGACTCGTCGAGCTGCCGCTGGGAAGAGTCGCAACTCGAGCTGACCATAGCGACCCACCCAAGCAGCATGCCCCTGCGACCCGCCGTTCACGATGACGTAGTCCACACTCGCGAGGCGCGTCGCAGGCTCGCGCAGCGGTCCGGCGGGTAGCAGACGGCCATTGCCAAAACCACGCAATGCATCGATGACCACGATCTCAAGATCACGGTCGAGCCCGTAATGCTGCAAGCCGTCATCTGCGACGATCACATCAACGCCTAGACTCTCGAGGTGACGCGCACCCGCGGCCCGATCGGGACACACGACGACCCGCGCCCCGCTCGCGAGCGCGTGCATCAGTGGTTCGTCGCCGACCTCGCTCGCCGCCACCCCGGGCAACACTTCACGCGGCTCGCGCAACTTGACGCCATAGCCGCGCGCCAGAATGCCGACGCGCAACCCCCGACGCTGCAAGGCATCGACCAATGCGGCAACGACGGGACTTTTACCCGTCCCACCGACGGACAGATTGCCGACGATCACGACCGGCACCGACGCACGGTAGCGAGGCCGCAGTCCCCATCGATAAGCCAATCGACGCAGGTTACTGACAAAACCAAAGAGCACCGCGAGCGGTGCGAGCAGCGCCGCTCCGCTGCGACCCTCGTACCACACCCCCTCGAGCCAGCGACGCAATCGAGAGACCATCAGACCGCGAACTGCAACTGGTGCAACTGGGCGTACATACCACCTTGAGCGATCAGCGCCGCGTGGTCGCCCGCTTCGACTAACCGACCTTCGTGCATCACCAAGATGAGATCGGCACGCTCGATCGTCGAGAGCCGATGGGCGATCACCAGAGTGGTACGCCCCTGCAGCAAGCGACCCAAGGCCTCTTGCACACGCCGCTCCGACTCGTTATCCAGTGCACTCGTCGCCTCATCGAGCACCAGGATCGGCGCGTTCTTCAACAGCGCTCGCGCGATCGAAATTCTTTGACGCTGCCCGCCGGAGAGCATTGCACCGCGCTCGCCTACTGGGGTATCGAGCCCCTGCGGCAGATCCGCAGCAAAATCGAGCACGTGGGCGTTGCGAGCGGCTTCCTCGACCGCCGGATCATCGGGCGTCGTGAGATTGAAGGCAATGTTGGCGCGGATGCTGTCGTCGAACAGCACGACCTCTTGACTCACGAAGCCGATGTGGTGGCGCAAATCTGCCAACCGATAGTCGCGCAGATCATGGCCGTCAAGCGATACCGCTCCCGAGGTCGGATCGTAGAACCGCGGCAGCAAACTCGCGAGCGTCGTCTTGCCGCTACCGGATTTTCCGACGATGGCAACGGTCTGCCCCGGTTGCACGCGAAAACTGACGTTCGAGAGCACCTCACCCTGCACGACCGAGTAGGCGAATCCGACATCGCGAAACTCAAGCTCACCGCGCGCGGCAACAAGTGCACGCGTGCCACCCACATCCTCGATCGGCGTGTCGAGCACTTCGAAAACACTCGCGCCCGCCGCGATACCTTGCTGCAGAGGGCCAAACACCTGCACGAGGCGACGGAGCGGCGCCGTGACGAGCAGCAAGGCCGTCAGGAACGCCATGAATTCATCGACCCGCATTTCCGCTTCGAACACTTGTCGGATCGAGAAATACAGCACACCAGCAAGGCCGAGCGCCGCGATCAACTGCACCACCGGATTGGCCATAGCGCGCGCACCGATCAGACGCATGTTGCTGTGACGGTTGCGCTCGTTGGCGATATCGAACAGCTGCTCTTCGTGACCCTCGGCATTGAAGATCTTGATGACCTTGTGACCATCGAGCGCCTCTTTGGCAACTCGAGTGACATCGCCCATCGAGGCTTGAATACGCGCGCTGTAGCGGCGGAAAGATCGATTGATGTACTGAATCAACCAGGAGATCGGCGGCGCTAGCAGCAGTACAAAAGTCGCGAGCTGCCAGTTGAGCCAGAGCAGCATGCCGATCAAAGCGATGATCGTGAGCGTATCGCGGATCAGTACGGTAACGGCGTTGGTCGTCGCCTCGGCAACGAGCTCGATGTTGTAGGTCAATCGTGACAGCAATCCGCCCGAGGCCGCCGTGTCGTAGTAACGCGTAGGCAGGCGTAGATAGTGCGCAAACAACTCCGCGCGCAGTGCTTTGATGATCTGCCGCCCCACCCAGCCCGGGAAGTAGTTCGAGACGTAGTCACCGATGCCGCGCAGCAAGAACAAAACGATTGCACCGAGCGGAATAGCCCACAAGATGCGCGGATCGGGATCGACGAATGCGCCGCCTAGAAACTTTTGAACGAGATAGGCGATTGCCGCGTCAGTCGATGCGAAGAGCACCATGCCAGCGACGCCGATCGAGAACATCCCCAGATGCGGGCGTGCGTAACCAAGTAAGCGTCGGTAAACCTGCGGTGCATCGATCACTTGCACGGGCGCCTGGACGTTCATCGCGCGCTCCCCACGTTTCGCGTGGCCATATCCACACTGCCGAAACCCAGTTGCCGCAGTACATCGATACCGCGAACGACATCTCGATGTCGTGCCTCGCCATCCGCACGAAACACCACAGGTCGCGTCACATCACCACCTGACGCTTGCACGATCGCATCACGCAGCGCATTGGTCGCAGTGTCGGGCTCAGCACTCACCCTCTGACCCGCAACTCGATAGCGACCGTCCGCCAAGACTTCGATCAGCAGCACGTTCTCTGTGGCTGTCGCGAGATCATTCGTGCTCGCGATCGGCAGCGAAATACGCAAAGTACCCTCGGTTACCCAACTCGAGGAGAGCAAAAAGAACACCACGATCATCAGCACCACATCGATCAGCGAGACCAGATTGATCTCGGGGTCCTCGACACGCCGGACCCGAAAGTTCATCGACGCGCTCCGCGCACGACGAGTAACGCGAGCGCTTGTTTTTCCATCTCGATCACGAGTGTATCGATGTGGCCCCGCAGGCTGCGATGCGCGATGAGCGCGGGTATGGCAACGAGCAAACCGGCCGCGGTCGTCACGAGCGCCTCGCTGATGCCGCCCGAGAGCACATCGGGTTGCGTCACGACACCGGCCTCGAGCACCGAGAAAGCGCGGATGATGCCCGTGACAGTGCCGAGCAAACCGAGCAAGGGTGCGACGCTCGCCACGGTTCCCAAAGTGTTGAGATAGCGCTCAAGCGCGTGGGCCTCGTGACGTCCGACCTCCTGGATGCGGGCGATCCGTTCGTCGCGCGCGAGCTCTCGATCGGTCACCACCGTCGCGAGCACCCGCCCAAGGGGCGACGAAGCGCGCAGCGACTCGAGCGCGCGATCATCGACGGCATCGGCGGATAACAGGCGTGAAGCCTGTGGCAGAGCGTCGGCAGGAGCGACCCGTGACCTTTGCAGACTCCAGACACGCTCGAGGGTGATCGCCAAGGCGATCACCGAGCAAAGAATGATCGGCCACATCAACGGGCCGCCAGCCCGCAGCATTTCCCACATGGCAACATCATAGCCGAGACCGCCGTTCAAAGCGCTGCGAGGCGGCCCGGTCGATCGGGTTCGAGCTCAAGTCGCATAGCCCCCTGAACAGCTGTTGCCCACACCGCGTGCGGGAGAATTTGCCAACGCTTTGCGATAACCGCTTGGCGTGCGGGCGGCAACTCGGCGGAGGCCACGATGACCGTCGTTGCATCGATGGCGGCGACGAACTCCGCGGTGACTGCAGCGAGTGATCCACGGCGTGGTGCGATGACGTGCGTGGCTTTCAGTTGCGCCCGAGTGTCCGGATCGGTAACGAGCACAGCGGCCTCTTTGGCGTCGACTCTCTCGGCGATCAACAAAGACCCGCCCCCCCTCGTACTCACCCGCAGGAGACAACTCCCACCTGCTGCAGCGAACGTTTCAAACTGCACGCCATCGAAGCTCCAACGCCGCATTCGATGACAATGAATGTGGCCGGCGGGTGCGCCTCGCCACGAGCCGCCGTGGATCACCGTCGGGATGCGAGCCAGATACGCCAGCCGCGCCGCGCCTTCGGCACGAAACCCGTGCGACGCACCCAGCACGAGCAGATCGACGGTCGAGCGCGATTGAGCAAGGATCGCAGGCCATACCAAACTCTCTGCGCTTCGGCCTGCGCTGAAGTACGACTCGCCCGTGTCGTACACGATCAAGTGCCGTCGCGTCTCGATCAGCGTGGCGTGCGCATCCCCGGCGTCGAGTATCGTGATTCGCGCCGCGCCTTCGGAGATCTCGGTCGCTGGCCCGAGGCCCAGCATGCCGATGACGACGATCGCCGCTCGCCACCGCCATGACAGCGGCGACAACACGACCGCCGCCAACGCGAGCAACATCAAAAATTGGCTGCCCGTCGGTTGCCAATCGAGCGCGGCCCACGGTTGATTGGCGATCCACAGCATCGGCGGCCAGATGATCTCGTGGACGGTCTCGACGACATGCCAGAGCGGCGCTGCGATCGACGCTGACTGTGCCTGCAATACGAGCCCCAGCAAGACCAACGGTACGAGCAGAAATGAGAAGATCGGGATCGCCACGAGATTGACCGGTATCGAAGCGAACGAAACGCTTGCAAACCACCATGCCGTCAAGGGAATCAAAGCAACAGTCACCCGCCATTGCACCTGCCACGCGCTCTGCACCAACGCGCGTAGTCCGCGCCAGCTGAGACCACTCGCGGTCGTCGTCTCGTCGATGGAGAGCAGGATGGCCATGGCGATGAACGACAACCAGAAGCCAGCCGAGTAACTCGCGAAGGGGTCGATCAAAAGTACGCACAACAAGGCGGTCGCGAGAATCTCGTAACCGCGTTGCTCGCGCGCTGAGAGCCGCAACATCCACCAGACTGCCAACATCACGACTGTCCGCTGCGTCGGAACACCGAAACCCGCAACGACGGCATAGCCCAAGGCAGCCGGCACGCCGATCGCAGCGGCGAAAACCTCTCGATCAATTCGCGGTTGCAGCAGCGCCAGAGATCGCCACAGCGCCCGCGCGGCGAATGCCGCCAACCACGCGAACAAAGTCACGTGCATCCCGGAAATTGCCACGAGATGCGTGGTTCCCGTGACGCTGAACACACGCCACTGCTCGCGCGTAATCTCGCCCGTGGCACCAACCGCCAAGCCTTGAAACAAGGCGGCGGCATCACGATCCTCCACGGCTGCGGCAATGGAGTCTGCCATCGCTTGTCGCCACTCGAGCAGCCCGGGTGCGCGCGGCGTCTCACGACGCGTCGCCGACCATGACACCACGCTGCCTGTGGCGTCGATACGATCGCGAAGAGCCGCTCGCTGCGCATTCGCGGCACCGGGGTTGTTACTCGTGACGATCGGGTCGAGTCGCAACATCACGCGCCATCGATCACCCGCCCGTGGTAAGGGTCGCGGCGGTTCGCGCCAGTTGAGCCTCGCGCGTAGCGATCGTCGATAGGTCGCAGGCGTTTCGATCACGACGTCTGCGTCGAAGCGCAACACACCACCCTCGCGCGTTGGCAAGGAGTCGATCGTGATCTCACCGATGACGCGCTCGCGAGCTGCCTCAGTCGGCCAGCGTTGTTCCTGTCGATCGAGCACGCAGAACGCCGTCACGCCAGCTGAAGAGAGCACCACGACAGCGAGTGTCGCCGACGAGCAACGCCAGTTGGGTCGCCACCCGAGAATCGCAAGCAGTACGGCGAGACTCGCGGTGGCGACGGTTACCGCAAGCCACGCCGGGGCGGGGCCGAAGAGCACGACCACGTTGCCAAGCAGTGCGAAAAAGCCGCTCATGCGCGGCAGAACCCCAACCATCATGGATCAGGGATACCGCGTCAGGTGCGGATGACCAAGCGCAGATTAGGGCTGATCGTGCAGTTTCAGGCGACCGTTCTCGAGCAACCAGACCCGATCCATGCGCGCAGCAAGTCGAAGATCGTGGGTCACGATCACGAGGCTCGTGCCGTGCTCTCGATTGAGCTGCAGCATCAGCTCGAACACCTGCTCGGCATTGCGCCCATCGAGATTCCCGGTCGGTTCGTCGGCAAAGACAATCAACGGCAAAGCAACCAAAGCGCGCGCAACCGCTGCCCGCTGCCGCTCGCCTCCCGAGAGTTGATGCGGACGATGTTCCAAGCGCGCACCGAGACCGACCTTCTCGAGGATGGCCGCGGCCTGACGACGCGCCTCAGCAGCCGGCACGCGTCGAATCAGCAGTGGCATCGCCACATTCTCTAGCGCCGAGAATTCCGGGAGCAGGTGATGGAACTGGTAGATGAATCCCATGGTGCGATTGCGCAGCGCACCCCGTGCCGCCTCATCGAGGGCGTGGATATCCTTGCCGCCGATGGCCACACTGCCTCGCGTCGGGCGATCGAGCCCCCCGAGAATCTGCAGCAGCGTCGTCTTTCCCGAACCGGATGCACCCACGATCGCGATGCATTCACCCTTGGCAATGACGAGATCCAAGCCATCGAGCACCGTCAGCGTCGAGCCGCCTTCATTGAAGTCTCGACCCAAACCACGTGCTAGTAATACCGCCTGGTCAGTCATGTCGCAAAGCCTCTGCGGGTTGAGTTCGTGCGGCCCGCCATGCCGGATACAAGGTGGCGAGCGCGCACAAGACGAAAGCCACGCCGGCCACCTGCAGCACATCGAGCCACGCGACATGAGCCGGCAGATCGCTCATGAAATACACCTTGGCGTCGAGGAACTGGATACCGAATAGGGCCTCGAGTCCGTGCACGATCGACTCGACGTTCAGGGCGAATAAAATACCGAGCGCGGAACCCGCCAAAGTACCCGCCAGACCGATCAGGATGCCCTGCACGGCAAACGTCTGCAGGATCCCACTCGGACTGGCACCGAGCGTTCGCAGCAAAGCGATATCCGTTTGCTTTTCTTTGACGATCATCACTAGCGTCGCCACGATGTTGAAAGCCGCAACGGCGACCACCATCAACAAAATCACGAACATCAAGCCTTTGGTGAGCTCGATCGACTGGAAAAAATTGGCGTGTACGCGCGTCCAGTCACTGACGAAGTAGCCACCGCCCAAGGCGAGTGCCAGATCGCGAACGACGACCGGCGCCTGCAGGGGATCCTCAAGGGCAAGACGCAGACCGCTCACGCCCTCACCGAGCCGATACAAACGCGCCGTGTCGCGCAGGTTCATGAGGATCAAGCCCTGATCGAACTCGTACATCCCGGAGGAAAACACACCCGCCACGGTAAGCCGTCGCATGCGTGGTACGACGCCATCGGGCGTCGCCGTTGCCTCCGGTGCGATCAACACCACCTTATCGCCAACCGCGACACCGAGATCACGCGCGAGCGATTCGCCGAGGATCACGTTCCAGCTGCCAGGCTGCAGCGCATCGATCGAACCCGTCTGCATTTGGTCGGCAAGACCGGTGGCCTGCTTCTCGAGCGGCGGATCGACACCGCGCACCAACGTGCCCTGCACGCGTGGTCCGGCCGCAATCATGCCGCGCGCTTCGATGTACGGTACGGCCTGCAACACCCCCGGCCGCGCGACGGCGACGTCGCGAGCCTGCTGCCAATCCTCGAGGGTGCCCTCGAGCCCCATCAGGGTCGCATGCGAAGTCACGGCTAGGATGCGGGAGCGCAATTCGCGCTCGAAGCCATTCATGACGGACAACACCACAATCAAGACAGCCACACCGAGGGTGAGGCCGGTCACGGACATCGCGGCAACAAAACTCACAAAACCGCGCCGATGCGTCGAGCGCAAGTAACGCGCACCCACCCACCATTCCCAACGGCCGGGATTAGTCATAGCGCAGCGCCTCCGCCGGTGCGATGCGCGCGGCGCGGCGCGCGGGGTATACCGTCGCGAGCGCCGTGAGCGTCAATGCACCGATGGCGATCGCAATGACGTTCTGCGCGCGCAGCTCGGAGGGGATCCGTGTGACGTAATAGACCTCCGGATCCATGACGTGAAAACCGAACACCGATTCGAGCACCGGTACGACCACGCCAACATTGCCTGCCAACCAGACGCCAAGAGCCACGCCGAGCACAACGCCCGCCCACCCGATGACGAGCCCCTGCGTGACGAAGACGCGCTGCACGGCGCCCGGCGACATGCCGAGCGTGCGAAGAATGGCGACATCGGTTCGCTTGTCCGTGACGACCATGACGAGCATCGCCACGATATTGAAGGCCGCGACGGCGACGATCAGCATCAGGATGATCCCCATCATCGTTTTCTCGATCCGGATCGCCCGAAAATAATTGGCGTGCTCCTGCGTCCAGTCGCGAACGGTGAGTCCCTCACTCAAGCGGGTCGCGAGCGCGCGGCTGACCATGGGCGCGACCATCGGGTCGATGAAGTGCAACTGCAGACCGCGCGCACGAGGGTCACCCGCGGCGAGCGCGGCCACATCGTCGATGTGCGCGAACGCCAAGGAGCCATCGTGATCGTGCAACCCCGCCTCGAAGAGACCCGCCACTCGAAACTCGCGCAAGCGCGGCGTTGGCGTGCCGGCCTCATCCACACCCGGCACCAGCAACGTCACCGAGTCATCCACGCTGACGCCGAGCAGGCGCGCGAGCACGCTACCCAAGATCACCCGATCCGAGCCTGCCTCAAGATCGAGGAGCTTACCCTCGATGACAGCCGCCGCCGCATCAGAGACCTCAGGCTCGAGACGCGGGTCGATGCCACGCAAGCGCAGGGGCAACATCTCCGGCTGCCGAAGCCCGAGCGCCTGCAATTCGACATAAGGCGCAAGCCCATCGATCCTCGGCTCTTGGCGCAAGGTGTCAGCGAGTCTCTCCCACTCCCGATGCGCGAGCGGCTGATCACCCGTGTTCGTGACCCGAGCATGGGTCGACAAGGCCAACAAACGATCTCGCAACTCCCCCTCGAATCCGTTCATGACCGAGAGGATGACGATCAGCGCAGCCACGCCCACGCACACCCCGATCAGCGATACCCAGGTGATGAACGAGACGAAGAATTTTCGCGTTCGTGAGCGCACGTATCGCAGGCCGACGAACAACGATAAGGGCTGGAACATCAGGCTGGGGATTTAACCACATCACAGGGCTTGCCTCCCCTGGATGGGCCTGTAAGCTTGCGCGCCCATGCCAACCGGGCTGTTGAAATCACCGACCCCCGATACCAGTCGCCCCGAGGTGCACTGGTCTGGACTGCATGCGAGTGCCACCGCCCTCGCGATCGCGGAGGCCGCAGCGCGCGAGGATCGTCCGTGGGTCGTCATCGAGGCCGATAGCCGTAGCGCCGAGCGACGCCGCGCCGAGCTCGCGTTCTTCGCCTCTGCAGGCTTACCGCTGCTGAGCCTGCCCGACTGGGAAGTGCTGCCCTACGACGTTTTCTCACCGCATCCGGACATCACCTCGGAGCGCCTGCTGGCGCTTGCCGAATTGCCACACGCGCGGCGCGGTGTCTTGATCGTGAGTGTCGACACCCTGCTGCAGCGCCTGCCACCTAAGCCCTACGTGGCCGGTCGAAGCTTCTCGCTGTCGGTCGGTGACACTCTCGCACTCGATGCGTTCAAGTTGCGCTTGACCGAAGCGGGCTATTGCAGCGTGAGTCAGGTGACCGACCCGGGTGACTTCGCCTTGCGCGGCTCGCTGCTCGATGTGTACCCGATGGGCACGACGAGCCCGCTGCGCATCGACCTCTTTGACGACGAGATCGAAGCGATCCGACGTTTTGATCCGCAGACGCAGCGCTCCGGGGAATCACTCACCTCGGTGCGTCTGCTGCCCGCTCGCGAAATCCCGCTCGATGGCGATTCGGTGCGCGCCTTCCGACGCCGCTACCGTACGCGCTTCGAGGGTGACCCCACCCGTAGCGCCATCTATCGCGGCGTGTCGGATGGGATGGCACCGGCGGGAATCGAGTTTTATCTGCCGCTTTTCTTTGAAGGAACGGCCACGTTGTTTGACTACTTACCCGCAGGTGCCGTCATCGTCGATGCCACCTTCGGGCTCGAGACCGTGATCGGCCGTAGCTGGGAAGCGCTGCGAGCGCGCTACGAGGATCGCTGCGGCGATATCGAACGCCCGCTGCTCAAGCCCGACGAACTCTTCATCGACGAAACGACGGTCATCGCGGCTTGCCATTCTCACCCGCGCGTCACGATCGACACCTTTGCTCGCGATGACGAGAGCAGTCTTGGCACCCATGCGCCGCGCGAACTGCGTATCGATGCCCGGGCCGAGCGCCCACTAGCCCCGCTGAAAGATTTTCTCGATGGCTATCCGGGACGCGTCTTGCTGGCCGCCGATTCACCGGGTCGTCGTGAAGTGCTCGGCGAGCTGCTGCGAGGCGCGTCACTGCGCGCCAAACTTGTCGATGGTTGGCAGGCGTTTCTCGAGAGTGATGCCAAGCTTGCGATCACGATTGCCCCCGAGCTCGCCGGTCTCGCCCTCGATGCGCCGCCGCTCACGATTCTCTCTGAGTCGCAGCTCTTTGGTCAGCGCGCTCGACAAGAGCGCCGCCGGCGTAAAGTCACCGCCGACCCGAATGCCATTCTGCGTGATCTGCAATCGCTCGCAGCCGGTGCGCCGGTCGTTCACGAAGAGTACGGCGTTGGCCGCTACGTCGGACTGCAGATCATGGAGGTCGGCGGTCAGAGTGGCGAATTTTTGGTGCTCGAGTATCACGGCGGAGATCGTCTTTACGTGCCCGTGCATTCGCTCCACCTTGTCAGTCGCTACTCCGGTGCGGCGCCCGAGAGCGCGCCGCTGCATCGACTCGGCACGGATCAATGGAGCAAAGCTCGCAAGCGCGCCGCAGAGAAAGTACGCGATGTCGCTGCCGAATTGCTCGATCTTTACGCGCAGCGCAAAGCACGCCGCGGCATTCGCCTCGCCTCGAAGGATCTCGAATACCAGGCTTTCGCCAATGCGTTCCCGTTCGAGGAGACCGCCGATCAGGCCGAGGCCATCGGCAAGGTGATCGCCGATCTCGATGCCGAGCAGCCGATGGATCGAATCGTCTGCGGCGACGTGGGCTTTGGCAAAACGGAAGTAGCGATGCGCGCTGCCTTCGTAGCCGTGCAGGCTGGCAAGCAAGTCGCCGTACTCGTGCCGACCACGCTTTTGGCCCAACAGCATGCCGCCAATTTCGCCGATCGATTTGCCGACTGGCCCGTACGCATCGAAGCGCTGTCACGCTTTCGCTCGGCCAAGGAAACGACGACGGTGCTCGAGGCCATCGAGAAAGGCACCGTCGACATCGTGATCGCCACACACCGTCTGTTGCACGCGAACGCCCGCTTCAAGGATTTGGGTCTCATCATTGTCGACGAGGAGCACCGTTTCGGCGTGCGCGACAAGGAAAGACTCAAAGCCTTACGGGCTGAGGTGCACGTGCTCACGCTCACGGCGACACCGATCCCCCGCACCTTGAACATGGCGCTAGGCGGTCTGCGCGAGTTGTCATTGATCGCAACCCCGCCCGCAGAGCGCCTCGCCATCAAGACCTTCGTCACCGAGTGGAGTGACAGCACGATCCGCGAAGCGATCCTGCGCGAGATGCGTCGTGGTGGCCAAGCTTATTATGTTCACAACGAGGTCAAAGATATCGAGAAGGTTGCAGCGGATCTCGCCAAGCTGGTCCCCGAGGCTAACATCCGCGTGGGTCATGGCCAGATGCGCGAGCGGGAGCTCGAGGCGCTGATGGTGGATTTCTATCACCGTCGCTTCGACATCCTCGTCTGCACGACCATCATCGAGAGCGGCATCGATGTGCCTAGCGCCAACACGATCATCATCGATCGGGCCGATCGTTTTGGTCTCGCGCAGCTACATCAAATGCGAGGTCGCGTCGGTCGATCCCACCATCGAGCGTATGCCTATCTCTTGATCCCCTCGCGTAAGGCGCTCACTGGCGATGCCTTGAAACGCCTCGAGGCCCTCGAGTCGCTGGAAGATCTCGGTGCCGGCTTCGTGCTGGCGACTCACGACCTCGAGATCCGAGGCGCCGGCGAGTTGTTAGGTGAAGAACAAAGCGGCGAGATGACCGAGGTCGGCTTGACCCTGTACCTCGATATGCTCGATCGCGCCGTCAAGGCCATGAAAAGCGGTAAGACCATCGATCTCGAAGCGCCGCTCGCGAGCGCCTCTGAGGTCGAACTGCGTGTGCCTGCCCTGCTCCCCGATGATTACGTGGCGGATGTACACGTGCGACTCGCACTCTACAAACGTATCGCGGCGGCAGCCGATGAGGCCGCGCTCGAGGAGCTCACTGCCGAACTCGTCGATCGATTCGGACCTCTGCCCGCTCAAACTCAGAACCTATTGCGCACCGCGCGCATTCGCCTGCTGACCCGCCAAGTGGGCGTACGACGGCTCGACTTTGGCGCGCACGGCGGATACCTCCTCTTCGAGACTGACAACCGGATCGATCCCGCTGCGGTGATCCGTCTTATTCAGGACCGCTCGCGCGAGTACAAACTCGAAGGGCCGCTCAAACTGCGGGTGTCTCGCGATCTCGACGACGAGCTTGAACGCTTTGACTTCGTAACGGCGCTGCTGCAACGACTCATCAACAATCGACTGAGTTAAGATCGCGCCATGCGTGACTTCATCCGGGGCGGGCTGTTCTGTTTACTGACGAGCGCGAGCTTCCTCATGCTCACGCCGATTGCATTCTCCCAATCGACGAGTACGGCGGGCGCTTATACGATCGAAGTGATCGTATTTCGCAATAACGGTCCGCGCGAAGTCGGTCTCGGCGGCACGCCGCCCCTGCGCGGCGCCGAAGAGTCTGATACGCCGCCTGCGGCCGCACAGATCGGGCGATTTATCGCAGCGACACCGGCAGCGCGGCTGCGACTCGCCGGCCTGCGTCAAAGAATGTCCGCCGGTGGCTATCGCATCTTGGCTCACGCCGGTTGGACCCAAACGGCCAGTAGCTGGGGTAGTCGCACAGGCATCCCCCTAGAAACGCTCGGTGTCGCCGCGCCCGGGCTATCGGGTAATTTCCTACTGGAGCGCGGCTCGCTGCTGCACTTTGGCATGAACTTGCGTTACCAACCGGATGAGTCGACGATCCACGAGCTCAGCGAGCTGCGCCGCGTGCGTTTCGAAGAGCGGCACTACTACGATCACCCGGGGATCGGTGTGATTGCCGTGGTCACCTCCGCCGCTCGGCCTTAGCCCCTCACCTCAGCCGAGTTTGAGCTCGGGCGGCTGCAGACAACGCTCAAGACTCCGTTGTGCGGCGTGCCATTCTGGACTCGTACGCAACGAGGCGTCCGTCATCGCACCTTTGCCGTGCAATCTCACGCGGCGCAAGGCGGCAGCGGCATCAAGCGGTACTTTGAGTCCATCGAGTACGGCCTCGGCACTCGGACGGTGATTGCAGACCGGCAAAACGTCACAACCGGCCGCGAGGGCTTTTTCCGCTCGCTCGACGATACCTCCCACCGCCGCTGCCCCGGCCATCGACAAATCATCGGCGAAGACGACGCCGCCAAAATCAAGATCGCCTCGCAGCACCCCGCGGATCCAGCGTGCAGACGCACTCGCGGGTACATCGTCGATCTTGGGGTACAACACGTGCGCGACCATCACGCCCGCCAGCCCGTTAGCGATGAGTACGCGATACGGGGCGATATCCTCATCGAGATCTACAAGTTCGCGTCGATCGATCGGCAAAGCGTGGTGAGAGTCTGCGACCACGGCCCCATGTCCCGGGAAATGCTTGGCCGTGGCGACCATTCCGGCATTGCGCATACCATGCACGTAAGCGACGGCGAGTTCACCAACGACGCTCGCCTTGGCGTGAAAGGCTCGCTCGCCGATGACTTCGCTCACGCCGTAATCGAGATCGACACAGGGCGCGAAAGACAGATCCACGCCACACGCACGCAGTTCGGCGGCCATCAACCAACCCAGTTCGCGCGCGAGCGCCAAACCCGCTCGGGGCTCGGCGTCGTACTCGAGACCGATGCGGCGCGCCGCCGGTAACCGCGAGAAGCCCTCGCGAAAGCGCTGTACTCGTCCGCCCTCGTGGTCGACCCCGACGATGAGCGCGGGCGAGCGGATCGCGTGGATATCTGTCACCAATCGCGTCAATTGCTCAGGCGATTCGTAGTTGCGCGAAAAAAGGATGACGCTACCGACGAGGGGATGCCGCAACATCTCGCGCTCGACCGGCTGTAACTGCGTTCCTTCGAGATCGACCATCACGGGACCGAGGGTCATCGCGCACGCTCCAAAACTGCCATGGATTCGACGTGATTGGTATGCGGGAACATATCGACCACGCCCGCCGAGTGCAAACGGTAACCCAAGTCGTGACAGAGCACACCGACATCGCGCGCGAGTGTGCCCGGATGACAAGAGACGTAGACGATCCGCGGTGCACCCGTCGCCGCGACTCGCGGCAGCACCTCGAGTGCCCCTGCCCGTGGCGGATCGAGCAGCACGCGCGTGTAGCCGCCTTGGAATGCACCCTGTCCGGCGTCAGCGTCGAATAAATTGGCAACCAAGAAGCTGGCGTTCGCAAGACCGTTCAATTCGGCATTGCGGCGGGCGCGCGCGACGAGTCCTGCATCGCCCTCGACGCCCACAACGGAGCCGGCCTTGCGAGCCAGTGCTAAGGTGAAATTGCCGAGTCCGCAGAATAGATCGAGCACCCGATCCGAAGGGCCGATCTGCAGCAGATCGACCGCGCGACTGACCAGAGTTTCATTGACCGCCGCATTGATCTGCACGAAGTCGGTCGGCGCGAATTCGAAGGTTAGCCCCTCGTTCTGCAAAGAATAACGCAACGGCGCTGTGTCTCCGATCAGCGGCACGATGCTCTCCACGCCAGCGGATTGCAGGTAGATGCGAACGCCAAAAGATTTCTCAAAATCGCGCAACGCCGCAAGATCAGATTCGGACAGAGCCGCCAGATGACGAAACACCAGCAGCGTCACCTCCGGGCTTACAGCCGCTTCGATCTGCGGGATGCTGTCTTTGGCCGCCATGCCAGTGAGCAGATCGGATAAGGGCATGATCAAGTCACCGAGTGGCGCCGCCAGAATTTCACAGCGCTCGAGCGCGGCGATGTAGGGCTTTGCCCGCTCGCGAAATCCGACCAGCACCCGCCCTCGTTTGATGACGAACTTGGCACCAAGACGCGCCCGCCGCCGATATCGCCACACGGGTCCCTCAATCGGTGGCAACCACGATTGCGGAGTGACCTTGGCGATACGCTGCAGGTTGTCCGCTAACTCCTGCTGCTTGGCCGCCAACTGCGCCGCGGGCGCAAAATGTTGCAACGAGCAACCGCCACACACGCCAAAGTGCGCGCACTTCGGTTCAACTCGATCAGCCGAGGATGTGACGACTTCGACGAGCACAGCCTCGTCGTGTTGACGATGCCGCCGCTGTCGTTGGAAACGAATGGTTTCGCCTGGCAGCACACCGGGCACGAACGCGGTCTTGGTACCGCGAACGACCCCCTCGCCATCGTGATTCAAAGCGGCGACAACGCCCTCTTCGATCGGGGCGGCTTCGATACGAGATCGGCTCATCGCGGCGTGGGCAATGGCGATACGGGCCAAGCGGCCAAGAACTCGGCGAAGTGTGGTTCATCAGAGTGTGTCAGCAACTCGCGTACGCGAGCCTCCTCATTTGCACACTCGGTCTCGTCGAGATGACCGCGCATGCGCTGAAAACGCAGGTAAACGAGCCAGGTATTGAGCACATCGGTCTCGCAGTAGCGACGGATCCCCTCGAGGTTACCCGCCTCAAAGGCACCCCAGACCTGATCGCCCGAAAAGCCGAGCTTGCCGGGAAAGCCGAGCAGATAAGCCATGTCGGCGAGACTCGCCTTGGCGCGCGGCTGATAAGCCGAGAGCACATCCATCAGGTCGGTGTGACGCTCGTGGAATCGACTGAGATAGTTGTTCCACTTGAACGAGCTATCCTCGGCACCGCTCTCCCAGTAACGGGGTGCAACGACACCGTGTTTGAGCGCGCGGTAATGCAACACCGGCAAATCGAAGCCACCCCCATTCCACGACACCAGCGTTGGCGTATAGCGATCGATACCCTCGAAGAATCGCGCGACGAGCTCGCCCTCGCTCGATTCGAGATCGCCCAAACTCCAAACCTTTAGGGTGTCACCCCGACGCAGGACGCAGGAGATCGCCACGATGCGATGCTGCTCATGCGGCAGAAACTCGCTGCCGCGGTGCTGGCGCGCATGCGCGAACATCGCCTTGGCAACCTGACTGTCCGAGAGCCCGTCGAGGCCGAACACACGACGTCCCAACTCGAGATCGGGAACCGTTTCAATATCGAAAACGAGTATGGTCATAGGATCCTCTTCAGGTGCGAGCAGCCAACATCACCGCTTTCATTTCGCGCACCGCGGCCGCAAAGCCAATGAAGATCGCTCGACCGACGATGGCGTGGCCGATGTTGAGTTCCGTGATTTCCTCAATCGCCGCGACAGCAGCGACGTTGTCGCAGTTGAGCCCGTGGCCCGCGTGTACCTCGAGACCAAGCGATGCTGCGAGTATCGCACTCTCGCGCAAACGATCGAGCTCGCGCGCCTGCTCGGCGCCGCTCACCTCGCAGTATCGACCCGTGTGTAACTCGATTACGGGAATACCGATACGGGCCGTCGCCTCGATCTGCACCGGGTCAGGATCGATGAACAATGCGACCCGAATACCCGAGGCTGCGAGCAGAGCACCACTCTCGCGTAAACGCTCCAGCTGACCTCTGACCTCGAGTCCGCCCTCGGTGGTGATTTCGGCACGTCGCTCGGGTACGAGACAACAATCCGCCGGCTTGATGCGCTGTGCGATCGCGAGCATCTCATCCGTCAAGGCCATCTCGAGATTCATGCGCGAGCGCAACAAGGGGCGCAAGCGCTCGACATCGGCATCCTGAATGTGCCGACGATCCTCCCTTAGGTGCAGCGTGATGTTGTCGGCTCCGGCTTCCTCGGCGATCAGCGCCGCCTGCACAGGGTCGGGGTGATGGATGCGCCGCGCCTGACGCACGGTCGCGACGTGATCAATGTTGACGCCAAGCTCGATAGGCTTCATGTCAGTCCTCTTTTGATCGACGAGCGACGGCTCGGGCCACCGTTCGCGTTTGCAGTTCGCGACCGTCGAGTGCGTGATCGAGCGCCATCCGCAGTATGCGCTTGGCCGGCTCCAATACCGTCTCATCGGCGTAGTCGTCGGCAGCGATGGCGAGCAGAGCACGCCCTTCGAACACCTTGCCGCCTGCCTCACCCGTCACTTGCACGAAGCCGAGATCAGGATGGAAATGATAATACGCACCCGCTTGCAGTGCGCCGCCCTCACGCGCCACTTGCTCAAACTCGATGCCGTACCCCAGAAGTTCGAGCAGCTGCCGCTCAAAGCGACGCAAACTCGCCTCGACGGAAGCGGCTGTGCGCAGTTGCGCCAGCGTGCGATCGTAAAGATCGAAGACTAGCGGCTGCGGATCCAGACGAACCGTGAGCTTTAGCAGCAACTCATTGAGGTACCAAGCGGACATCATCGCGGCCACGGGTAATTCCGGGAGTGTATCGGCCGGTTCACGCTCTGCTTGGGTGAGTTGGCCCGCATCCCCGCTGCCGCTCCAAGCCACCAGCAACCGGCGGAACGGCTGTAGCGTCGATGCATGCCGGCCTTTGCCACCGCGAACGCCGCGAGCGAACAACGTCAACCGACCCTGTTCACGACTGAATACCTCGAGCATCCGACTCGTATCGCGCCACGGCTTATGATGCAGCAGATAGGCCGTGGTGAGATCGACGCGTCGACTGCCGCGCGCCATCGTCGGTCACTCGAGACCGAGCGAACGCAGCGCCTGCGCGTTGTCGGCCCAGTTCTCCCTTACCTTGACCCAGAGCTCGAGATGGCACCGTCCACCGAGCAAGCCCACGATCTCGCGACGCGCGGACGTACCAACGCGTTTCAGACGCGCACCACCGGCACCGATGACAATCGGCTTTTGTCCCTCGCGGTCGACCCAGATCACCGCATGGATGACCTGTCGGTGTTCTTCTTGGGCCATTTTTTCGATCTCGACGGCGATGCCGTACGGGACCTCTTGGTTGAGCTCGAGCGTCAGTTTCTCGCGGATGATTTCGGTGATACGAAACTTCAGATCGCGATCGGTCCGATCGTCCTCGTCGAAGAGCTGCGGTGATTGCGGCAAGTGCTTGGCGATGGTCGCGATCAACGGTTCGAGGTTATCGCCCTGCTTGGACGAAACCGGTACGACATCGAGGAACGCATATTGTGCCGTGAGCTCGGCCATAAAGGGCAGTAAGCGATCCCGCGGCTTGGCAAGATCGACCTTACTGATCACCGCAACCGCCGGGCGACCGCTGTCGCGGATGCGCTGCATCACGGCGGCGTCCTCGTCAGTCCAACGCAAGGCCTCGACGACGAACACGACAAGATCCGCATCGGCCAACGCCGAAGCAGCCGTCCGATTCATCGCCTTGTTGAGGGCGCGCTTGCCACCGACGTGCAAACCGGGCGTGTCGACAAAGGCAATCTGCAAATTCGGTCGATTGACGAGGCCGGTGATGCGATGCCGAGTCGTCTGCGGACGTGGCGTGACGATCGAGAGCTTTTCACCGACGAGCGCATTCAGCAAAGTGGACTTGCCAACGTTCGGGCGACCGACCAGCGCAGCGAAACCGGCGCGAAACGTCTCGCTCTGCATCACGATGCAGTCCCTTTGCGAGTACTCGCCCAACGGGTCTCCACTTGCGGAATCAAACTTTGAGCGGCTTCCTGTTCTGCCCGCCGACGGCTCGATCCCACGCCAGAGGTGCTCAAGGAGAGCTCGGCCAATTCACAACGTACGGTGAACTCCTGCGCATGCGGCTCACCGACGATATTTTCGACAGAGTAAATCGGCAAAGCATAACCTCTGGACTGCAGTAACTCCTGCAGTCGTGTTTTGGGATCTTTGAGACTCGCGGCGTCCGGCAAGCTCTCGAGCTCGGCACCGCATAACTCGACGACGAGGCGGCGCGCTTCGGCGAGACCGCCATCAAGATAGACCGCGCCCACCAGCGCCTCGAAGGCATCAGCGAGTATCGACTGTCGACGAAATCCGCCGGTCTTTAACTCACCCGACCCCAATTGCAGCTCTTCGCCAAGCGCGAGACGCTGCGCGATACGCGCTAACGGCTCCGCGCTGACGAGGCTCGCCCGGAAACGACTGAGGTCGCCCTCGGAAGCTTTTGGAAATCGTTGATAAAGCAGCTCTGCGACGAGTAAATTGACGACGGCATCGCCTAAGAATTCGAGCCGTTCGTTGTTGCACCCAGAGGCGCTGCGATGCGTCAGCGCCGCCGTGAACAACTCGAGATTGCGTGGCTCGTAGCCGAGCGTCGACTTGAGCCAGTGCAGCGGCCAATCGGGCTTCACGACCGATCCGATCTCATTCGATGCGCGTGCCGATGCGCGACCAATCGGGACCCCCGGATCGCTGCAGGTCCCAGTTAAACCAAACCAAGCTGGCTCGACCGACGAGGAGCGACTCAGCGACGAAGCCCCAAACGCGCCCGTCAGAGCTATTGTCCCGATTGTCGCCCACCATCAAATAGTGACCGTCCGGTACCTGCATGATGCGATTACCGGAATCGGGATTGATACCGGCGGTCGACTCATTGCAGATGTAGCCCTGCGGAATGCTGCGATTGCACGATGGCAACGGCGGCACCGTGATGAGGTCGGAGCTGAGGCAATGCAGCACGCGATGGGTATGCTCGCCGAGTGTCTCCTCGGCGATGCGCATGTTGAGGTAACACCCATCCTGGTAGCGACCCTGCTGCACGAGCGGCACGGGATTACCATTGATGATCAGCTGATCCTCGCGAACCTCGACGACATCGCCTGGCAAGCCCACGATGCGCTTGACGTAATTGACGGTCGTGTCGGTCGGGAAGCGAAACACGGCAACATCGCCGCGCTGCGGCGCGCTGACCTCGAGGACCTTTTCGTGGATGACGGGCAACCTAACGCCGTAGGCGTATTTGTTGACCAAGATGAAATCGCCGTCGAGCAAGGTCGGCATCATGGAATCCGAAGGAATCCGATACGGTTCATACAGGAACGAGCGCAGTACGAGCAGCACCGCCATGATCGGGAAAAAGCTGCGCGCATAATCGACCGTGCCTGGTAGTTCGATGCTCGCTGGGTCACGTCCCATCGCTTGCGCTGCCGCAATACGACGCGGTCGTAGCAAAAAATGATCGATCGCCCAGACTACGCCCGAGACGATCGTGATGAGGATCAACACAAGGCTGAAATCCGCCCGCTGCGCACTCATCAGTTGATAAAAGCTTGCCAACACCAGCGCGGGTAATACGGCATACGAGACGCGCATCAAAAGTGGATCTTTCACAGACGCGCCAGCCGGAGATCGCAACTGTCGCCCCGGCCGCAAGAACCAGTCGTCGACCACGCAGATGAGCGCCACGGGAAACGTAAACAACGACAACAACGAGGCGACCAGATCCAACATGTTTATTTCCTGCCTACCTTGAGTACAGCGAGGAAGGCTTCCTGAGGAATCTCGACCGAGCCGACTTGCTTCATGCGCTTCTTGCCTTCTTTTTGTTTCTCGAGCAGCTTGCGCTTACGACTGATATCACCACCGTAGCACTTGGCCAACACGTTCTTGCGCAGCGCCTTGACTGTCGCACGCGCGATCACGTGCGCGCCGATCGCCGCCTGAACCGCTACTTCGAACATCTGGCGCGGAATCAACTCCTGCATCTTGTCCACGAGCTCCCGACCGCGTTGATAGGCGCTGTCGCGGTGCACGATGATCGAGAGCGCATCGACCTTGTCGCCATTGATGAGGATATCGAGTTTGACCAGCGGCGCCGCTTGGAAGTGGCTGAACTCGTAATCGAAACTCGCATAACCTCGACTGACCGACTTTAAGCGGTCGAAGAAATCGAGTACGACTTCGGCGAGCGGCAAGGCGTATTGCAGCGATACCTGGTTGGCCAAATACTGCATTTTTTTCTGTGTACCGCGCTTCTCGGTGCACAGCTGCAAAACGGCACCGACGTAATCCGGCGGCACGAGGATGTTGGCGATAATAATCGGCTCGCGGATCTCGGCGAGCTTATTGGGCGGGGGCAGCTTGGCGGGATTATCGACGTATTCGTTCGTACCATCGACGAGACCGACCTCGTAAATCACCGTTGGAGCGCTCGTGATCAGATCGAGGTTGTATTCGCGCTCAAGCCGCTCTTGCACGATATCCATGTGCAGAAGCCCCAAGAACCCGACTCGGAAACCGAAGCCCAAGGCACCGGAAACTTCCGGCTCGTAGTGCAGGGCCGAATCGTTCAGACGCAGTTTGGCGAGCGCGTCGCGGAAGGACTCGTAGTCGTCTGCATTCACCGGGAAAAGCCCCGCGAACACGCGCGGCTGAACCTGTTTGAAACCCGGCAACTGTGCCGAGCACGGCTTGGCATCGAGGGTGATCGTATCGCCAACCGGCGCGCCGTCGATTTCCTTGACGCCGGCGATCACAAAACCGACCTCGCCCGCCGACAACTGGGGCGCTGCCAACGATTTGGGCGTGAAGCGTCCAAGCTTGTCGACCTGCCAAATTCGACCGGTGGACATCACACGGATTTTGTCGCCGATCTTGATCGTGCCGTTGACGACACGCACGAGCGAGACGACACCGACGTAGTTGTCGAACCAGGAATCGATGATGAGCGCTTGCAGCGGCGCCGCCGGGTCGCCCTTCGGTGCGGGAATTCGTGCGACGATCGCCTCGAGCAACTCGGGGACGTTCTCGCCGGTCTTGGCCGAGACGCGCACCGCATCCTGCGCATCGATACCGATGATTTCTTCGATCTCGCGGATCACCTTCGGCGGATCGGCAGAGGGCAAATCGATCTTGTTGATGACAGGCAGGACCTCGAGACCCTGCTCGATGGCCGTGTAGCAATTGGCCACGCTCTGCGCCTCGACGCCCTGTGAAGCATCCACCACGAGCAGGGCACCGTCACAGGCGGCAAGCGAGCGCGACACTTCGTACGAAAAGTCGACGTGCCCCGGCGTGTCGATGATGTTCAGTTGGTAGCGCTGGCCGTTCTTGGCGTTGTAGTAGAGCGTGACGCTCTGCGCCTTGATGGTGATGCCGCGCTCGCGCTCAAGCGCCATGGAATCGAGCACCTGACTTTGCATCTCACGCGCATCGAGCCCACCGCAGAGTTGGATCAACCGATCGGCGAGTGTGGACTTACCGTGATCGACGTGAGCGATGATCGAAAAGTTGCGAATGTTCTGCATCGGTGACTGGCTGAGCCGCGGGAAGCGGCAAAACACCCGATTATACCGGAGGCACCGTCACCGAACCCGGAAAAGGCGGTGCAGCTCGGTGGCATCGAAGATGGTCGTGAGCACCGCCTCACCACCCCAGAGCAAAACCGGAATCTTGAGTCCATAGCGACGCTGCCACTCCGGGTCCGAGTCGACATCAGCGATCTCGAGCGGCGGCAGCGAGATCTGCGTGGCAAGAGTCGCAAGCTCCGCCGCGAACTCCTCGCAAAGGCCACAGCCCTCCCGCGATAGCAGCGTCAAACGAGCCTCGCTCAAGCGACGCTCAAGGCGCCGGAGCCGCGGCAGCGGCCGGCGCTGACGAGTTGAGCGGATTGGCTGCTCGTCGCGGTTCGTCGGGCGCCACGCTGCGCGCAGCCTTCAACTGCGAGGCGATCATCCGCGCCGTTCGCAGCGGAACTTCACCGACGACGACCGCCGGCTTGCCATCGATCACCGTCACGAGCGTCGTCGCGGCGCCCTGTTGCGGGCCACCCACCTGCTGCTGCGCGGCTTCGCGCGTCACAGCCGCACCGATGAACACCGAAACCGAGGCGAGTCCGTCCGAAAATACCAGATGCGAGACCGGCCGATCTGTCCCGGGCAGGGTCTGCTCGACCTGTTGCGTCAGGCGAAATCCGTGCGGCAACCGCGCCGTCGTCCACACCTGACGAATCCCTGTGCCACTCTCGGCGCGGATGAATCGCGAATGCATCCGACGGAATCGCTCGGAGCCGGCAGGCAATCGGAAAGCCTCATCCGGAATGCTGCTCATGAGGGCGAGGCTGGCAAACGCAATACGTTCGAGCACTTCGCCCTTGGCGTCATGCAGCTCCGTCTTGAGCGGCATGTGCGAGCGAGCGTCGATCCAGACGCGATAACCGTAGCGGAACGGATCGCGCGGCGTCATCGCGATGAAACGCGCGTCGCGGCCCATCAAGCGCACTTTCTTCACGGGACTGAATTCGTAGAGGTCAGCTTGTCGCTTATCGATACGCGGTAACGTCGGCAGCAACCCGCCCGAATGCGGTCGCTCTTCGGTCAGCACCATTTCCTGGTCCGGCAGCACGTAGGAGACCTCGTTGCCTCGGCGCACAAATTCGCGCCCCGACCCATCGAGCGACAGCAACCGTTCGCACACCTCACCCGCCCGGACGCGATGCACGATCCGCATCGACTCGGCGCGCCCGCCGCGAGTGTGGAAAAAAGTACCGTCGTAGCTGCGCTCAGAGAGCGCCTTGTTCATTCGCTCCAGCCAGTCCTGCGCCTCGCTCGCGACGGCACCGAACGGCAGCGTAGCGGCCGTCAGCGTTGCGAGCCATATTACTGCCGAACGACGCACATCGAGCGCGATCATCAAAGAATCTCGCCCCGCGCGGGCGCATCCTCGGTCACAACAGCAGGCTCCGTCTGCGCCTCCTCGACGATCGGTGCGCTGCTGATCAGAGTTGAGAGCGTCCCGTGTCGCAGCATCGGTGCCGCGACGGCACTGTGTGCAGCGACGAAATTAGCCAGTTGCACAGGCGCCGTCACGACTGGCGTGGCGCCCTCTCGAATCGGCGGCGTGACATAACTCACAGGCTCGGCCGGCTTCATCGCCAAAATAATTTCGTCACTCTTCGCGGCGGCCGCCGGGATGACGACTTCTTCAACAACCTCGCCGACGACCTTCGCCGACGGCTCCGATGGCTCTTCGACCGCATTTGTGACAAGTGATTGGCTTTGCGGGTTGCCCCCGAAGAAGATGACCACCGCACCGACTGCCGCTGCCACGCCAAGGCCACCTGCCCAACGCAGCGCAGAGGCTCGGCTCACGGCCTGCCGGCCGGTTGCGGCGACCGTTGCAGCGACCTTCACGCCGCCGGCTTCGGAGACGACTTCGCTACGCTCCGCCAGTACGACCGCGGCGATCTGCGGTGCGAGGTGACGCCGAGCGAGCGGTTCACTGCGCATCACCGCGCCGATCAAAGAATAGTTGTCCCAACTGCGCCGAAGGTTCTCGTCCTTGGCGAGACGCCGCGCGACGAGTTCGCACTCGCCTTCAGATAGTGCGCCATCGAACATCGCCGATAGTTGGCTCTCGCGTTCGCTGTCAGTCTGATCTGCACTCATCCCACTACCTCGCCGCGGCCTAACCCGCCGTCAAAGACCTCACGGAGTCGGTTATCAATCGCCTCGCGCGCGCGAAAAATGCGCGACCGAACAGTCCCGACAGGACAGTCCATGGCGGCGGCGATCTCCTCGTAAGACATGCCTTCGAGTTCACGCAATACGATGGCGTGGCGCAAATCCTCGGGCAACGACTCGATGGCGGCATTCACGGTGGAGCGGATCTCCTCGGTGAGCGCCATGGCCTCGGGCGTCGCGGTGTCCTTCATACGAGCCTGCAGTTCAGCGGACTCTTCGCCCTCTGGGCGATCGAGGTCGTACTCGATGGGACTGCGGCTGCGAGCCGCGATGACGTTCTTGGCCGTGTTGATGGCGATGCGATAGAGCCAGGTGTAGAAGGCGCTGTCGCCGCGAAAACGCGGCAATGCTCGATACGCCTTGATAAATGCTTCCTGGGCAACATCCTCTGCCTCGGCCGGGTCACGCACATAACGCATGACGAGTTTCACGACCTTGTGCTGATAGCGGCGTACCAACGCATCAAAAGCCCCCGCCTCGCCCCGTTGGGCAAGCTGCACCAGGCTCAGATCGCTGGCTTCACTGCTCATGCCGGAGCTCTCCGCCACAAGCGCTGGCGCCGGCAATGCACACATCGCGTGGAGGTAGACAGAGGGACTTCACAAAAGTTCGCAAGGGACGCCGTTCAGGGGCTATTTTGTCCGCAGTGTAACCATCCGGCGCGCTCATACGCCTCGGATGGACTGCAGCAGCGCCGCGAGATCCGAATCGGCATGAATCTCGCCGGCAATCAGATAACGTACAAGATCCGGGTCCTGCCATTGCAGAAGCGCTTCGAACCGGGCGAGTTCCTCGGCCGTCGCCATCGGACCGTGCTGCGCGAGCCACCGCTCGAGCAACACATCGAGTTCTCTCATGCCGCGCCGACACATCCACCGCAGGCGGCCTAGACCCGCCTTGCCGGTATCGGCACTCATGGCAGCGGACGCGAGCGGCGCGCGGTTCAGAGGTGCTCGCGCTCGACCATCATCCGCTTGATCTCGGCGATGGCCTTGGCCGGGTTGAGGTCCTTAGGGCACGCCTCGGTACAGTTCATGATGGTGTGACAGCGATACAGCTTGAAAGGGTCGTTCAGTGCATCGAGCCGCTCGCCAGTCGCATCGTCGCGGCTGTCGATGATCCATCGATATGCGGCGAGCAACGCCGCGGGTCCGAGGTAGCGATCGCCATTCCACCAATAGCTCGGACAGGAAGTCGAGCAACAGGCGCACAAGATGCAGGCAGACGGTCGATCGATCTTCTCCTGCTCGTCGGGCGCTTGCAGACGCTCACGATCCGGCGGCGCCGGCGTCTTCGACTGCAACCATGGCTTGACCGAGGCGTACTGGGCGTAGAACTGCGTCAGATCCGGCACGAGATCTTTGACCACCGGCATGTGCGGCAGCGGATAGATCTTGACCTCACCCTTCACCTCATCGCAGCTCTTCGTGCAAGCGAGCGTGTTGGTGCCGTCGATGTTCATCGCACAGCTGCCGCAGATGCCCTCGCGGCACGAACGACGAAACGTCAAGCTCGGATCAAGCTCGTTTTTGATCTTGATGAGCGCATCGAGCACCATCGGCCCGCAGCTATCCATGTCGACTTCGAAAGTATCGATACGCGGGTTCTCACCCCCATCAGGATCGTAGCGATACACCTTGAAGGTACGCACGTTGGTCGAGCCAGCCGGCGCCTTGTGCACCTTGCCGTCTTTGTTGATGCGAGAGTTGGCGGGAAGTCGAAACTCGGCCATGGTCGAAGATCCTCGAACTCAGTAGGTGCGCGCCTTGGGGGGGATGGGCTCGACGTCGCTCGTGAGGGTGTGCAAGTTCACCGAACGATAGTCGATGGTGGCCTTGCCCTTCTCATCCACCCAGCAGAGCGTATGTTTGAGCCAGTGGGTGTCGTCGCGATCCTTGAAGTCTTCGCGCGCGTGCGCACCGCGACTCTCCTTGCGGTTCTCTGCGGATTGAACCGTCGCCACCGCCTGCCCGAGCAGGTTGTCGAGTTCTAGCGTCTCGATGAGATCGGTGTTCCAGATGAGACCGCGATCACTCGTCTTCACATCGGCGAAAGAGGCAACGGTGTTGGCGAGCTTCTCGCAGCCTTCCTGCAGCGAACTGCCGGTGCGAAACACGGCCGCGTCCGACTGCATGACTTTCTGCATCTCGAGACGAATCTGCGCCGTCGATCGCGAACCGTCAGCGTTACGGAATTTGTCGAGTCGCGCGATGGCCAGATCGCCCGCGTCCTTCGGCAACGACCGGTGCGACGTGCCCGGTTTGACGATCGAGGCGGCGTGACGACCCGCTTCGCGACCAAACACCACGAGATCAAGCAAAGAATTCGAACCCAAGCGGTTGGCGCCGTGAACCGAGACGCAAGCAGCCTCGCCGACCGCCATCAGACCCGGCACGACGGAGTTCGGATCACCATTTTTCATGGTGACCACTTCGCCGTGGTAGTTGCAGGGGATGCCACCCATGTTGTAGTGGACGGTCGGCAGAACCGGAATCGGCTCCTTGTTTACGTCGACGCCGGCAAAGATACGCGCCGTTTCGGCGATACCGGGCAAGCGTTGCTTGATCACATCGGGGCCCAGGTGCTCTAAGTGCAGATGGATATGGTCGGCATCTTTGCCGACCCCGCGGCCTTCGCGGATCTCGATCGTCATCGATCGCGAGACCACATCGCGAGAGGCCAGATCCTTGGCGTTCGGCGCATAGCGCTCCATAAATCGCTCGCCACGCGAGTTGGTGAGGTAACCGCCCTCGCCACGCGAGCCTTCGGTGATGAGACAGCCCGCGCCGTAGATACCCGTGGGATGGAACTGCACAAACTCCATGTCTTGCAATGGCAAGCCGGCGCGCAGCGCCATACCGCCACCGTCACCCGTGCAGGTGTGCGCCGAGGTGCAAGAGAAATACGCGCGGCCGTAACCGCCTGTGGCGAGGATCACGAGGTGGGCGCGGAAACGATGGATCGTGCCCTCGGCCAAATTGAGCGCCACGACGCCGCGGCACTCGCCGTTTTCCATGATCAAATCGATCGCAAAGTATTCGATGAAGAACTCAGCCTCGTTCTTGATCGACTGCTGATACAGCGTGTGCAGCATCGCATGACCCGTTCGGTCGGCGGCGGCGCAGGTGCGCTGCGCGATACCCTTGCCATATTGCGTCGTCATGCCGCCGAAGGGACGCTGATAGATCCGACCATCCGGCGTGCGCGAGAACGGCACGCCGTAGTGCTCCAGTTCAATAACAGCCGCCGGGGCCTCTTTACACATGAACTCGATCGCATCCTGGTCGCCGAGCCAGTCGGAGCCCTTGATGGTGTCGTAGAAGTGATAGCGCCAGTCATCCTCGCCCATGTTGCCAAGCGCTGCGGAAATACCGCCCTGCGCGGCAACCGTATGACTGCGCGTCGGGAATACTTTGGTGATGCAGGCGGTCGACAGACCGGCCTCCGCAAGACCCAGCGTCGATCGCAAACCGGCGCCACCGGCACCGACGACAACGACGTCGTAGGTATGATCAATGAAAGAATAAGCAGTCATCGAGTGTCATCCCGCAGTAAACGTGAACGCAACCCGCAGCACGGCATAAGCGCCAGCTGCGACTGCGAGAACGTGAAGGAAAATCGAGGTCACGAGAGCGGCCACCTTGATGCCTTTTTCGTGCACGTAATCTTCGAGCACGACTTGCACGCCAAGCGCCGAGTGCCACGCGAGTGTGCCGACCAGGAGAATCAACCACACCGGATGCCAACCCGTGGCGATCCAGGCGCGCACGGTGTCGTACTCGTAGTCGGGCAGCCCCGCGATACGCAGCACGAACCACAACGTCAACGGGATGAGTGCGATCGCCGTCAGGCGCTGCACCCACCAATGCGCAACACCCTGATGGGCGGAACCGCGTCCGAGCGCGCGACCGAGCGGGCTCTGCAAGCTCATGACAGCACTCCCGAGGCGAACGCACGCGCGCCGAGGACCAGAAACAACACGACGGTGGCGATGATCACGATGCGCGCACTGCGACGCGCCTCGTGACGCTCAAGGCCTCGCACCCGATCCCAGTTCAGATGCCGGATGCCGTTGAGCAAGTGGTAGCAGAACGCGAGCAACCAACCGACCAGCAACAGTTTGACCGGTCCTGAGCCGACGATCTGTTGCGCCGACGCGTAGGAGTCGGCACTGCTGGCCGCGGCCACGAGCCAGTAAATCAACACGGCAAAACCCGCCGTCAGGATCAGCCCGGTCGCACGGTGCGCGATCGAGGTCGCCATGGTGTAGGCGAACCGGTAGATGTCGAGATGGGGAGACAGGGGTCGTTGGCGCATCGTTGAGAATCCCGCGTGATCAGAAATCGATGCAACGCCCGTTCTTCTCCCAGTCGCCGAACCGCGTCGGTTCGGGGCCGCTCGGGCCGCCGATTTCGGTCGGCGCAGGGCCACGGACGACCGCGTCGTCTGGAGAAGCTTCAGGTTTGGAAACGGGCACGGGAACAGCCGCTGACGCGGGCCGCCCCACCCCCTGTGGATCGTGCTGCATCGTGAGTGAATCATGCCAGAAACGTTGCGCCAAGGCCACAGCAAACGGTCGCTGGCCGGTGTGTCGGAATCGGGCAAAATCAACGAGATGATCCTCACCCATCTTGGCGTCATCGGCGCGCGCGGACCGGATACCCGTCGTTTCCTCAACGGGCAACTCTCCCAGGACCTGTCGGCCCTCGACGACACTCGCGCGATTCGTGCGGGACTACATAACCCGCAGGGGCGTGTGCTCGCGGTCGTATTGATCCTGCCACACGGCAGCGACGACATACGGCTCGTGCTGCCGCGCGAGCGCATCGCGAGCACCCTCGCCCTGCTGCAGCGTTACGTGCTGCGCGCGAAGGTCAAACTGAGCGATGAAACGGCGCGGTTGTCGGTCGAGGGCGGCTGGCCAACCGACCGAGTTCAGCAAACCGAACGGGTCTGGTCGTACGCAAGCGATGGTCGCTGGCTGCGCATCGTCGAGCGAGAGGCTGCGGCGGAGCTCGCGAATTTGGGCGTGGTTGATCAGGGCCTCGCGGATCCAGATCAGGCAGCCTGGCATCTCGCTGATGTGCGCGCCGGTCTGCCATTGATCACGGAGGAAACCTCCGGTGAATTCGTCGCACAGATGCTCAATCTCGATCTGCTCGAGGCGATTTCTTTTACCAAGGGCTGCTACACCGGGCAGGAGGTGATCGCGCGTGCGCACTACCGCGGCCGCGTGAAGCGCCGTCTGCAGCGATTCGACTCGAGCATGGTCGCCTCCGGCGAACTGGCACCAGCGGCCTCGATCCGCTTGCAAGATGGTCGTACCGCACAAGTTGTGCAAATCGCGCACGCCGACACGGGCAGTACGGAATTTCTCGCGGTGACGACCTTCGACCTGCCGAGCCTGCCGCTCGGCTATGCGCTGCCGAGCGAATGACGCTAACGAGTGAGGCTACTCGGGCCGCATCTGCGGAAATAACAGCACATCGCGAATCGAGGCGGCGTTGGTGAGGAACATCACCAGCCGATCGATGCCGATACCAAGGCCTGCGGTGGGCGGCATGCCGTATTCCAGCGCACGGACATAATCGGCATCGTAGAACATCGCCTCTTCGTCGCCGGCATCTTTGCGCTCGACCTGCGCCCGGAAGCGCTCCGCCTGATCTTCCGCATCGTTCAGCTCGGAGAAACCGTTGGCGAGCTCACGGCCACCCACGAAGAACTCGAATCGATCGGTCAGGAACGGATCGGCATCATTGGCCCGAGACAGCGGCGACACCTCGGCCGGATAGCCGTATACGAAGGTCGGATCAAGCAAGGTGTGCTCACCGGTCTTCTCAAACAATTCGATCTGCAATTTACCGGCGCCATCACCGCTCTTCCAGGGAATTGCGCGTGCATCGCAAGCGCTGCGCAGGTAGCTGACATCGCGTAACTTCACGCGATCGAGCTCGGGGTTGCACTCCATGATCAAATCTTCGACGCTGACGCGTCGGAACGGCGCACTCAGATCGAATTGCCGTCCCTGCGACTCGAACTGCAACGAACCCACCACGGCCTCTGCAGCGCCGCGCAGTAGTCGCTCGACGAGATCCATCAGGTCGCGATAGTCAGCGTAAGCCTGATAAAGCTCAAGCATCGTGAATTCGGGGTTATGCCGCGTCGAGAGACCCTCGTTACGAAAATTACGATTGATTTCGTAGACTCGCTCGAAGCCACCCACGACGAGGCGCTTCAAGTACAACTCCGGGGCAATGCGCAGATACATATCGATATCCAGTGCATTGTGATGCGTGACGAAAGGGCGAGCCGCTGCGCCACCTGGAATCGGTTGCATCATCGGCGTCTCGACCTCGAGAAAGCCGAGTGCATCGAGCATGCTGCGCACGAACCGAACGAGCTGGGTGCGCTGGCGAAAGACCGTGCGGCTCGCATCGTTCATGATCAGATCGACGTAGCGCTGCCGATAACGCGATTCCGTATCGGCAAGACCATGCCACTTGTCGGGTAGCGGTCGCAGCGACTTGACGAGCAGACGCACGGACTCGACACGCACCGACAACTCGCCGGTTTTGGTTTTGAACAGCACACCCTCGGCAGCCACGATATCGCCGATATCCCAACTTTTGAACGAATCGTAAGCCTCGGTGAGTACGTCTCGCTGCAGGAAGAGCTGAATCTGACCCGAAACATCTTGGAGATGGGCGAAACTCGCCTTACCCATAATGCGCCGCAGCATCATGCGCCCGGCAACTTTCACGCGGATCGCCTGCGCCTCGATCGCGGCCGCCTCGCTCTGGTCGTAACCGAGATGCAGCTCGGCGGCCTGCGAGTCGGGTCGAAAATCATTGGGGAACGCCGGAAGTCCGCGCGCTCGCAACGCGGCGAGCTTGGCTCGTCGCTCCGCAATCAGCTTGTTCTCATCGACCGGGGGTTCGAGTGGCTCGCTCATGATCGGCATCCTGCCCTGTTACAAACCGGCTTTCAGCGACGCTTCGAGGAAACCGTCGATATCGCCATCCAGAACGGCGGTCGTGTTACCCACTTCCACGTCGGTGCGCAAATCTTTGATGCGCGATTGATCGAGTACGTAGGAGCGGATCTGGTGACCCCAGCTCACATCCGATTTCGACTCCTCAAGCACTTTGGCGGCGGCGTTGCGCTTGTTGACCTCGAGCTCGTAGAGCTTGGCTTTCAACATCTTCATGGCCGTCGCGCGATTCTTATGCTGACTGCGCTCGCTTTGGCAAGCAACGACAATTCCCGAGGGCACATGCTTGATGCGCACCGCCGACTCGGTTTTGTTCACGTGCTGACCACCGGCACCACTGGAGCGGTAGACATCGGTTTCGAGATCGGCAGGGTTGATATCGACGCTGATGTCGTCGTCGATTTCTGGCGAGACGAACACCGAGGCGAAAGAGGTATGGCGTCGATTACCCGAATCGAACGGAGACTTGCGCACGAGGCGATGCACGCCCGTCTCCGTGCGCAACCAGCCGTAAGCATGGTTGCCCTTGAACTCGATAGTCGCACTCTTGATGCCGGCGACTTCACCGCCGTTGGAGTCGACCACCTCGGCCGTGAAACCACGGTTGGCGGCCCATTTGAGGTACATGCGCATCAACATGTGCGCCCAGTCCTGCGCCTCGGTGCCACCGGCACCGGCTTGGATATCGAGATAAGCGTTGTGCGAGTCCATCTCGCCGCGAAACATGCGCTTGAGTTCGAGCTGGCGCACCTGCGCCTCGACAGCGGGCAGATCCCGCTCGACTTCGCGCGCGGTCGCCTCGTCATCTTCGGCTTCAGCCAGTTCGAGCAGTTCGATCGAATCCGATACCGACCGGGTGGCCGCATCCATGGTGTCGATATCGCCCGCGAGTCGCGCACGGTCGCGACCGAGCTCCTGGGCTTTTTCGGGCTTCTGCCAGATGGCAGGATCTTCGAGTTCGCGAGAGACCTCTTCGAGACGTTCCTTCTTCAGGTCGTACTCAAAGAAACCCCCTTAAGGAACTGACACGTTCCTGCAGGTCGGCGAGGGTGCGCTTGATGATGCCAAGTTCGATCATGCGGCTTAGTCTAGCAGATGGTCGACCATCAGCTGCAGACGTCGTTCACCGCCCCACTCGTTGATATCGAGACGATAGACGAGGTGGACTTGGTCGGGCAGCACCGGCTTGCCATCCGCATCCAGCCGATCCGGTCTGCCCTGCAGCGCATTGAACGCGATCGCATCGAAGCGACGTCCGGTATCGGCAAGCTCCACCCACATCTTGAGATGGTTCTCGCCCACGATCCGCACATTACGCAAGCGAAACGACTGATCGAACGACGGCTCAGGGAAGGCCTGACCCCAAGGACCTGCCTCGCGTAACACTTCGGCCGTCTTCAACGAGATCTCCTCGACCGCAAGCTCGCCATCGGAATCGATACGCTCTGCCAATGAACCACCGGCTTGCCAGCGGGTGACCTCGCCGTCGAACTCAGCTGCAAATTGATCGAGTTTGTCCTCTTCGAGCGTTAGACCGGCGGCCATCGCATGACCGCCGAAACGCACGATCAGCCCGGGCCTGCGGGTCGAAATCGCCTCGAGCACATCGCGCACGTGTACGCCGGCGACCGATCGGGCCGAGCCGCGCAAGCTGCCATCACCTGCGCGCGCAAAAGCGATCACCGGGCGGCGCACTCGTTCTTTCACGCGCCCGGCGACGAGACCCACCACACCTTGATGCCACTCTGGGTCAAAGAGGCAGACACCACGCCGGTCATGGCCCGGTTCGTCGAGACGACGCACTGCTGCCATGGCTTGCTCCTGCATCGCGCCTTCGATGCTGCGACGCTCGCGATTCAGCTCGTCAAGTCGCTGTGCGATGAGCGTCGCCTCCTCGGCCGAGTCGGTGAGTAAACAGCGAATGCCGATGCTCATATCGTCAAGTCGACCCGCCGCGTTGATGCGCGGTCCGGCGACGAAACCCAGATCCGTCGCAATGATTTTACCGAGTAGTTTACCGCCGCTTTCGAGTAATGCGCGAACGCCCGGCGTGCAGCGACCCGCGCGGATCCGCTGCAGACCCTGTGCGACCAACACACGATTATTTTGATCGAGCGGGACGATGTCGGCGACGGTGCCGAGTGCGACTAAATCCAACCATGTAGCTGGCGATGGCAAGGAGCTCTCGCCCAAAGCGCGATACAGCGCAGCCATGACATAAAACGCGACACCGACGCCCGCGAGTGATCGCGAACCAAACGTCGCTCCAGCGAGATTCGGATTGACGATGACATTGGCCATCGGCAGCTCATGACCTGCCAAATGGTGATCGGTCACGAGCACGTCGATACCAAGCTCACGCGCCGCCGACACTCCGGCGATACTCGAGATGCCGTTGTCCACGGTGATGATCAGAGCCGGTTCGCGCTCAGCGGCTAGCGCCACAATTTCGGGTGTCAGTCCGTACCCGAACTCGAAGCGGTTCGGCACGAGAAAGTCGACCTCGGGATAACCCCAGGCGCGCAAGGCACGCACGATCAGCGCGGAACTCGTCGCACCATCGGCATCGAAGTCGCCGACGATGAGAACACGGCTGCGACGCG
Organism: Gammaproteobacteria bacterium; assembly: GCA_018970145.1. Lineage (GTDB taxonomy): Bacteria > Pseudomonadota > Gammaproteobacteria > Steroidobacterales > Steroidobacteraceae > UBA964. The sequence continues at coordinate 63,831 of JAGWWY010000006.1, read as the reverse complement.
CGCGGTGCTGCAGCAGCAAACGTACGGCGGCCTCGATGCCCTCGAGAGTGCCAATCGGTAGCAGGCGATCGAGACCGGTTGACAACTGCGAGGGATCCTCGATGCCACGCGCGGCATACGCGCGTGCGAGTACCGGTGGCAGATGTGCGAGGCGCTGCAATGCAGCGCTCGAAGGCGCTCGACGAACGACCGTGAGTTTCATACAGACGCCGTCAACGCCGAGAGCGCATCACGTCGCGGCCGCCACCAGCGCCAACGATCACCGGAACACACCGATACAGCGCAATCAGTGTTGACGAGGGTGAGTTTCGACAGCTCGCCACGTTGCAAGTCGGCAGCGATACCTGCAAAGAATTCCGGACACAGATCGATCGGCTTGCAGTCGATGCCGCTCAAACCACAACAGGCACGCGCCCAGGAGTCTTGGGTGTATACGCAGAGCGCGGTGGAAGCTTCAATAGACTTCCCCTCGAGTTTTGACACCGAATCTCGGTCACGATCGCGCGCAACAGGCGCCGCGCTGACACCGCCGCCCCACAACCACAAAGATCGGATCGGCGGCAGACCCGTCCGTTCGCGCTCAAGATTGAGCGGCAGGTCGTGTAACCACATTTCGATCTCGGTCATGAGGGCGCGCAAGCTCGCAGCGCCCTCTCCGACCGGCTGTGCACTCGCCAGCCCTTGTGATGCCGCCTGCGCTGACAGCAGAGCCGGATCGACGGTCTCGGCAGCGCAATCGCGCAAACCCGACAGCAGCAACGAACCATCCTCGAGCGGATGCAAGACGAGTCCTTCGTTGCCGAAGATACTCGCGAATCCTGCCGCCAGCTCTCGCGCCTCCTCGGCCGACAAGCACAAGACGCCCTCGGCCGGCAGATGCAACGTCGTCAAACCGGCGATCAGGTGCAGCGGTGTCGCAAGCCACGTATCACTTGGCAGCCCTGCGCTTGCCGCCACGACACTCGCCGGATTCGCGTGCGCGAGATCGTCGCGACCGAGGCGGCGCGCGAAGGCGGCTCGCCAACCGCCTTTGAGGCGACGCGGCGTTGCAAAACGCCAAGTGCCCAAGGCAGTGACGGCATCGGAGCTTAAAAAAAGTCCGGGGACTAAGAGCACGAGTTCACGCACATCGCGTATGTTATCGAAGCATGAGACTCACCGTGACTTCGACTGGGGCCGGCCAGCTCATCCGCAGTTATGCGGACGGGGTATTACGCATCGGCGATCAGCATTTTGATCGAGCCGTGATGGTGGGTCCCGCGCTGCTCGATGGAAACCTGCCGGTACAAAACCCGCTCGACTTGCAGGAACAGCACCTCGGCGCCGTTTTCGCGGCACCACCGGAACTTGTCGTGATCGGCTGGGTCGGCGGTCAACTCTTCCTGCCCGCGCAGCAGCGCAGCTGGTTTCTCGAGCGACGGATCGGCCTCGAGGTGATGGAACTCGGTGCGGCCTGTCGCACCTACAACGTGTTGCTGCAGGACGAGCGCCGCGTCATCGCCCTGCTGTTCCCGTATCGCTAACGAGCCCGCTCTGCAGCGGCACGAACGAGACCGGCCCCAACATTTCGCGCTCGTAACCACTCTCGCGCCGTGTGACGCGCAGCAAGACCTGCTTGCGATCATCGCCGACCGGCATCACGAGGCGACCACCCGGAGTGAGTTGTCGCAACAAGGCTTCGGGCACCTCCGGCGGCGCGGCGGCCACGAGAATGCCATCGTAAGGCGCATTCGCCCGCCAACCTTCGTAACCATCCCCGTGCCGAAGGCGAACATGGCTCGCGCCGAGTTCCTGCAGACGTTGCTGCGCGCGTAAATGCAATGCTTCGATTCGTTCAATGCTATGCAAGCGCGGCACCAACGCCGCCAGAATCGCCGTTTGATAGCCGCAGCCGGTGCCGACCTCGAGCACGTTGTGCAAGGGCCCGACTTCGAGCAAAGCCTCGGTCATCCTCGCGACAATAAAGGGTTGCGAAATCGTCTGCCCAAAACCGATGGGTAAAGCCGTATCTTCGTAGGCACGACTCGCCAACGCTTCGTCGATAAAAAGATGCCGTGGGGTCAAGCGAATGCACTCAAGCACCTGCGCATCACGAATACCCTGCTCGATCAGACGCTGCACGAGTCGCTCGCGGGTGCGAGCCGAAGTCATGCCGATGCCGCTCAAGCGTTGTTCGTTCATTCGCCGATGCCGGTCAGCCAACGCTCCACCGTCGCGATCTCGCCGTGGCGAGTCAGATCCACCTGCAGCGGCGTGATCGAGACGTAGCCTTCGGCAACCGCATGAAAATCCGTGCCCGGACCATCATCTTGCCCCTCGCCCGCTTGACCCACCCAGATCACCTCACGGCCGCGCGGATCGAGAGCACGGGTAATCTTCTCGGCGCGATGGCGATGCCCCAAGCGAGTCGCTCTGAAACCTCGCAACTCCGAGTAAGCCCGATGTGGGATGTTGACGTTGAGAATCATGTTTCGATCTAGTGGCTGGGTGAGCAAGCGCTCGACGACGAGCCGTGCAACGCGCCCTGCGGCGGTGTAATCCATCTCGCCGCTCGGGGCGGTACTGGCCGGACGCCGCAGCGAGAACGCCACGGTCGGCAAGCCCAGAAAGCGACCCTCGATGGCGGCGGCCACCGTACCCGAATACAGCACGTCATCGCCCAAGTTCTCGCCGTTGTTGATACCCGAGACGACCATGTCGTGCTCAAAATCGAATAGCCCGGAAATCGCCAGATGCACACAATCGGTCGGTGTGCCCGAGACGAAATAGGCCTGCGGTTCGTAATTCGTCACCCGCAGGGGTGATTCGAGCGTCAAGGCATTACTCGCGCCGCTGTGGTTGCGCTCGGGAGCGACGACCGTGAGCTCCGCGAGACCAGTGAGGGCTTTGCGCAGGGCGAGGATGCCCGGCGCCCGGTACCCATCGTCGTTGCTGACGAGAATCTTCATCGGGCGAGTTTGTTCTTGGAGACCTGTGGAGCTCGCCAATATACTGAATGCCCAGGGTTGGAGGTAGCAGCAGGATGCGTAAGCCGCCAGAGGAAGACGTTCGCGCCTTTCGTGAGGCGGTTCGCGGTGCCAAACCGCTGCGGCACCAACCCCGTGTTCGTCAGCGCCCGAAGCCACCACCGCCACGCGCCCGTTTTCGTCGTTTGGGCGAAGCGGAGGTTCTCGAGGACAGCCTCGTCCTCACACCGATCGATCTCGATGTCGAATTCGGCGACGATCTCTCCTATCGACGTGGCGGTGTGCAAGATGCGGTGATGCGTCGCCTGCGACGAGGTTATTACCGCGTCGAGGCCGAGCTTGATCTGCATGGCCTTATCGTCGCGGAAGCCAAGCGGGAGTTGCGCGACTTTCTCGCCCGTTGCATCGCGCGCCAACAACGCTGCGTGCGGATCATCCACGGCAAAGGCTTAGGCTCGGGGCCGCGCGGTCCCGTGCTCAAAAAAGCTGTGAATGTGATTCTGCGCCGCACCGAGAATGTCATCGCCTTTTGCTCTGCCAACCAGCGCGATGGTGGTACCGGCGCCATCTACGTGTTGCTGCAGGCTTGATCCGCTCGCGCCGAAGCCCCGACATATCGGCACACCGACGCGTCCGCGCCATCCTCAGCGCAGCAGCTTCGCCATCTGCTCGCGAGTCTCCGCCGTAATCCAGCCGTCTTTCATGAGCGACGCCAGACTCTCGTTCGGGTGCTCGATGATGCGGGCGAGATCCGCACGCACGAGCGCACGAGTCTTGGCGTAGGTTTCCGCTGGCAGCGTTGCAATCTCCTGGCCGAGCGCGACGGCACGCGCAATCACCTGCTCCGGCTCGACCAATTCATCGACGAGCCCCGCGGCCAAGGCCTCATCTGCCGTGAGCATCGCGCCACGAGTCAAAAAATTCGCTGCCTTCGCGGTACCGAGAATGCGCTCGTAGCAGCGAAAGATCGTCTCGCCCGGATACAAACCCACCTGCACTTCGTTCAGACCAATACGTGCGGCACCCTTCGCCATGACGCGATGGTCGCAAAGGATGGCAATCACCGCACCACCGGCTGGGCTATGACCCGTGATCGCCGCGATCAAAGGCAAGGAGCAGCGCGCGAGTCGTGACTGCAGTTGCGAGAACGCGAGCACCAGCGTGCGAGCCGTTTCGATGGATCCTGTGATCTCACGCAGATCAAGGCCCGCGGAGAACAACTTGGGATTGCCCGAAATAATGAGCGCCCGCAACGAAGCACCTGCCGCCGCCTCGGTCTCGGCGAGTGTGATCGCCGCATCGAGTGCGCTGATCAACTCGGCGTTCAGCGCATTGACCGGCGCTCGCGCGAGGCGCAGCTCGCGCACGCTGCCGTGTTGGATAATTTCAAGCATCGTCGGACTCCCTGAAACCGGATGAACCGAAACCGGATGAACCCTCGCCGGGGGCGATATCGATGAATTCGCGCAGGACGGTGGTGGCGAAACTGCCCGAGCGCAAGGTGAAATTCAAGACCGGTGCTCCGTCGCTGCCTAGGTTGACCGACATTTCGCGCACCGCCACCCGCAGCGGTCGTCGCGCTGCCGCGAGCCGATCTGCACGCAGCCATTCCAGAAACTCGGGATACCGCGCCGCGATACTCGTCTCGAGAGCCGCGATCTCTCCCTCGATGCCACAGCCACCCTCACCCCACATCGGACCGGTCGGGTGAATATCGAGCGTATCGAGCCGCTCTTGCAGAGCGGCATCGAGCGCCTCGACGATAAAACTCGAATTACGGCCATCGAGATTAGCGCGCTCACCGAGGTGCAGGCGGTTCCAGGTGCCGGCGCTGATACGTTCCGCGAGCACCGCATTGAAGATCAAACTGCGTGCAGCAGACCAGCGGAACATCGCATCGCGGGCATCACCTGCTCGCAGATTGGCGAGATCTCGCCCAAAACGCTGCGGACCAAAATAATTCGGCACACCCGTACGCGCAACAGCGGCTGCCCGCGCCTGCAACGCATCGATATCGCCATCGTAACCGCGCAAGGTGATCGCAAACCGATTGGCCTCGAGTGCACCACGCGGCAATTTGCGCGAGTGCGAATAGGCCTCGATGACCTCGTAACCTTCTCCCTGCACGCCGAGCCAGTCGCTTGTCGGTCGACGCCGCGTCGGGACCGTATACCACTGCGTGGTGACGGCATGCCGATCCTTCAAGCCCGCGTAACCGACATCATGCGGACGAACACCCCCACGAGTCGCGATTTCTTTGGCTACCCAGCCGGTGTTAGCACCGCGCTTACGTACCCGCAGCAGAGCGTGCTCACCTTGCCCTGAGGCCGTGAAACCAAGCACTTCGTCCACGATAAAGTCTTCCGGTGCCTCGCGGATACGTGCACGACTCAAGGGCGCCGCAACCCGCGGCGGATTCAATGCCAACTCTTCCATGGTTACTCGCGCTCGATGAGAACAGTGGCAAACGCCGCAAGACCCTCGGCGCGACCCAAAAAGCCGAGTTTCTCGGTCGTCGTCGCCTTAAGGTTCACGGCATCGATGGGCAATTGCAGCAGGTGGGCTACGGTTTCGCGAATGGCATCGCGATGGGGCGCGAGCCGCGGCGCCTCGCAACAGAGAGTGAGATCGATATTGATCAAGCGATAGCCACGATCGGCGAGCAAGCGCAACGAATGACGCACGAAGCCCTGGCTCGCCACGCCCTTCCACTGCGGATCGGTGTCAGGAAAATGTTGTCCGATGTCACCAAGGCCCGCCGCGCCGAGCAGCGCATCGCACAACGCGTGCAAGAGCACATCGCCGTCGGAGTGCGCCTGCACACCCTGCGAGTGCGCGATACGCACACCGCCCAACATCACGTGATCACCGGGCCCGAAGGCGTGCACGTCGATGCCCGATCCCACTCGAATACTCATGGCGACTCTCCTTGGCTACGCGCTTGCAAGATGCCTTCCACGAGCCGCAAATCGGCGAAGGTCGTTACTTTGATATTCGTCGAGTCGCCGCCGACGAGCAGCGGTTCGCTACCTTGCCACTCCATCGCCTGCGCTTCGTCGGTGGGTTTGCGCCCGGCGGACGCAGCTTGTTGCAAGGCCTGCAACAACGCGCCTAACCGAAACATCTGTGGGGTCAATGCACGCCAGAGCCCCTCACGCGGCACGGTTGCCTCGCTACGCGAGCGGCCGCGCTTGAGCGTATCGGCTAATGGCACTGCGAGCAGTCCGCCCGCTCTCGCATCACCAGATGGCAAATCATCCGATGGCGAGCCGCCCTCGGCATGCGCCACGACGGCATCGACGAGAGCGTCGATCTCCGCATTGGAGACACAGGGTCGCGCCGCATCGTGCACGAGCACCCAATCGGTAGCTTGAGCTCCGCGCGCCAGCAAAGACTGCAACGCCAAACGCACGGAGTCCGACCTTTCGAGACCGCCTACCGTTTCGAGCACGGGCCGCGGCAGCGCAGAGCGCACGGCAGGCCAATCGGCGTCATCAGACGCGATAGCCAGCATGACACCCGCACAACGCGGATCATCAAAGAAAGGCTGCAACGCCCAGGCGAGCATCGGTCGCCCCACTACGGTCAAAAATTGTTTGGGAGTCTCGCTACCGAGACGCTTGCCGCGTCCGGCTGCCGGCATCACGAGCCAGTAGCGCGGCGGCGTCACAGGCGCAGTCAACTCAGCGCTGCGCCGTGCGAGTTCGATCGGTCAGCGCATCGGCGGGCGGCGCCGTGATGACCTTGGGCACGACTTGATAGAACGATTCGTTAGGGCCAATCATGCCAAGCTCGCTGCGCGCGCGCTCCTCGATGGCAACAAGGCCACCCTTGAGGTCGGCCACTTCGGCGGCGAGTTGATCGTTGCGGCGCTTCAGTTCGCTGTTCGTGCTGCTCTGCTGAGCGACCGCGAGTTTCAGGCGATGCACTTCACTGACACCGTCTGCAGATAGCCAGATGCGGTACTGCAATAGTACCGTTAGTGCAACGAGCCCCCCTGCAAACACTCTGATCATGATGGCGTTACAGATTAAACCTTGATACGCACAAAGGAAAGTGTTTCCACTTTAGAGTTTGACGCGTTTAGAGTTTGACAGGAAAAGCGTCGCGCCCGGCGTAACGCACCTTGCCGCCGAGCTCTTCTTCGATCCGCAGCAACTGGTTGTACTTGGCAATGCGATCCGATCGAGACATCGAGCCCGTCTTGATTTGGGTCGCTGCCGTCGCCACAGCGATATCCGCAATCGTCGAATCCTCAGTCTCACCCGAGCGATGCGAGACGACCGCCGAGTAACCTGAACTCGTGGCGAGTTCGATCGCTTCGAGCGTCTCGGTCAAGGTACCGATCTGATTGACCTTGATGAGGATGGAGTTCGCGATGCCTTGGCGGATGCCATCGGCGAGGATCGCCGTGTTGGTCACGAAGAGATCATCACCCACGAGCTGACAGTCCGCGCCCAACGCCTCGGTGAGCCCCGCCCAACCCGTCCAGTCGCCCTCGGCCATACCGTCTTCGATGGTGATAATCGGGTACTTGTCGACGAGCTTGCGCAGGTAGCGCGTGAACTGCAGCGCCGTGAAGCGGCGCCCCTCGCCGTGCAATTCGTAGTGCCCTTTCTTGAAGAACTCGGAACTGGCGACATCAAGGCCGAGGTAGATATCTTTGCCGGGCCGATAGCCCGCCTTTTCGATCGCCTGCAACAACAACTTGAGCGCCGCCTCGTTCGAGGCGAGATTCGGTGCGAAACCACCCTCGTCGCCGACAGCGGTGGTCAGCCTTTTACCCTTCAGAATGCCCTTCAAGGTGTGAAACACCTCAGCACCCTGCTGCAACGCCTGACTGAAGCTCTTGGCGCCCACCGGCAGAATCATGAACTCTTGGATATCGAGACTGTTGTCAGCGTGCGCGCCGCCGTTGATGAGATTCATCATCGGCACCGGCATCACCGGTTTACGGCCCCGCGCAAGGTAACGCCACAGGGACTGATCCGTATCCTCAGCCGCCGCGTGCGCCACAGCAAGCGACACCGCGAGCAGCGCGTTGGCACCGAGCCGACCTTTGTTGTCCGTGCCATCGAGCGCAATCATGCGTGCATCGATATCTTCCTGATCGCGCGCATCACGCTTGAGCAGCGCCGCGCGGATCACGGTGTTGACGTTGCGAACCGCCTTCAGCACGCCCTTGCCGAAATAGCGCTTCTTGTCGCCATCGCGAAGTTCAACCGCCTCGCGCGTGCCGGTCGAGGCGCCCGACGGAACCGCTGCGCGACCGACTGCGCCGCTGGCGAGAATCACGTCCGCTTCGACGGTAGGATTACCGCGCGAATCGATGATCTCGCGGGCACGGATGTCGATGATGCGGCTCATTTTTGATCTTCCTCGAAGGGTTTGGATTTCACGATACGATCGAGCTCGAGCAACGTCTCGAGCAGAGAAGCCATGCGCGACAACGGCCACGCGTTCGGCCCATCGGACAAGGCGTTGGCAGGATCGGGATGGGTTTCCATGAAAACACCGGCAACACCCGCCGCAACAGCGGCGCGGGCAAGCACCGGCACAAATTCGCGCTGACCACCGGAAGCACTGCCCTGCCCACCCGGCAATTGCACCGAGTGAGTGGCGTCGAACACCACCGGGCACCCCGTGCCGCGCATCACCGCAAGCGAGCGCATGTCCGAGACCAGATTGTTGTAGCCGAAGCTGAAGCCGCGCTCACACACCATGACGCCGGGGTTACCGGTTGAGCGTGCTTTGTCGACGACATTTTGCATTTCCCAAGGCGAGAGAAACTGACCCTTCTTGATGTTGACCGGTTTGCCCTGCGATGCAGCCGCCACGATGAAATTGGTCTGACGACAAAGAAAAGCCGGTGTCTGCAACACATCCACCACAGCTGCCACTTCAGTAAGCGGCGTATCCTCGTGCACGTCGGTAAGTACGGGTACACCGAACTTAGCCCGCACGCCCTCGAGCACCTTCAGGCCTGCTTCGATGCCGGGGCCACGGAAACTGCTGCGCGAAGAACGATTCGCCTTGTCATACGACGCCTTGAAGATATAGGGGATGCCGAGTGCACGTGTGATCTCGATCATGCGTCCGGCAACTTCTTCACACAGTGCCGCGCTTTCGATGACGCATGGCCCTGCGATCAGAAACAGCGGCTCACGCGCGCCCACCTCGACATTACCGAGACGCATGTTGATTCCTCGCAGCAGCGATGAAGCCCGTAAAGAGCGGATGCCCATCGCGCGGGTTCGAGGTGAACTCCGGATGGAATTGCGTGGCGACGAACCACGGATGCCCTGGTAGCTCGACGATCTCAACCAGGCCGTCAGGCGAGAGTCCGGAGAACACGAGACCCGCCGCGCGGTAGCGATCGAGATACGTGTTGTTGAACTCGTAGCGATGTCGATGACGCTCGCGAATGCGCGTGCCACCGTAGATTTCACTGGCACGCGAACCCGCTGTGAGCGTGACGTCCTGACCACCCAAACGCATCGTTCCACCGAGGTTCGATTGCTCGTCGCGCTGCTGAGTCCCGAGAGCGGCGTCCTGCCATTCGGTGATGAGCGCAATGACCGGGTGCGGTGTCGTGCGATCGAACTCGGTGCTGGTCGCGCCGTCGAGTCTCAAGACGTGGCGTCCGTACTCGATCACCGCCAGCTGCATGCCAAGACAGATGCCGAGATAGGGAATGCCGCGCTCGCGCGCATAGCGCACCGCCGCGATCTTGCCCTCAACGCCGCGCTCACCGAAGCCACCCGGCACGAGGATCGCATCCATGCCAGCGAGGAGCGTGGTACCACGCTCCTCGATGTCGGTCGACTCGATGAAATGGATATTCACGGTAACGCGATTCTTGACGCCCGCATGCGTGAGCGCCTCGTTGAGCGAAATGTAGGAATCGCGATTTTGGACGTACTTACCGACCATCGCGATATCGATCTCGCCCGTCGGATTCGCCTTGGCATCGACCACGGCCTGCCAAGACGAGAGATCGGCTACGGTCGCTTTCGTCTCGAGTCGCAATTTCTCGATCACGATCTCATCGAGGCCCTGCGCGTGCAGCAGCATCGGAATCTCGTAGATATCACGCGCGTCGATCGCCGAGATGACCGCGCGCTCTTCCACGTTGGTAAACAAGGCGATCTTGCGTCGGTGTTCAGCCGGCAACGGATGCTGCGCCCGGCACAACAAGATATCGGGTTGAATACCGATGCCACGCAATTCTTTGACAGAGTGCTGGGTCGGCTTAGTCTTGATTTCGCTACCCCCACCCACGACCGGTACCAGCGTCAGATGCATGAAGATCGCCTGACTGCGACCGAGCTCCACACCGATTTGTCGGATCGCCTCGAGGAACGGCAGAGACTCGATGTCACCAACCGTGCCACCGATTTCGACCATGCACACATCGGCATCGCCGGCGCCCAAGAAAATACTCGCCTTGATCTCGTCGGTGATGTGCGGGATGACCTGCACCGTTGCGCCAAGATAGTCGCCTCGTCGCTCCTTGGCGATCACCCGCTCGTAGATGCGGCCGGTGGTGAAATTGCTGTGGCGACCGGTCACTGTGCGCACGAAGCGCTCGTAGTGACCGAGGTCGAGGTCGGTCTCGGCACCATCGTCGGTGACGAACACCTCGCCGTGCTGAAACGGACTCATGGTGCCCGGGTCGACGTTGATGTAGGGGTCGAGCTTCACCATCGCGACCTTTAGGCCGCGAGCCTCGAGAATGGCCGCCAAAGACGCCGAGGCGATGCCCTTCCCCAAAGAGGAAACGACACCGCCCGTGACAAATACGAAACGAGGCATGGTGAACCGCCGCTTGCTAAACGCCGTCTTCGGAAGCCGGCACGACGGGAAGTCAGACTAGCAAAAAAGGGCTCTTCTCTCAACGCCTGCCGGCCAACGCCTGCCGGCGTCCATGGCCTGCCTTATTCTTGTTGATGCGAGCCGCGCTCCCACACGAGGCGCAATCGCTGTACCGGCAGATCGTCGGCCGGATTTGCGCGAAACGGCACTGCGATGAAAAGATCCGCCACCATCGCGAGGGTCGTCTCGACAAAAACAAGCGGAACCCGATCGCGCTCCCACGGCAGAACCGCCCGCTTGCGTAGCAACTCCTTGACCGCATGATTCGGACCCTGCGCACGCAACCGAATGCGCTCGCCGCCGACCCGTGTAGCGACCCGCAACACCGCCGGTAAGCGCGTTGCAGCAATCTGGCCATTCGCATCGGGCACCCATCGCAACCGACCGAGACCCGCGCCAAGCTCGAGCACCGGCTCTCGACGCCAGCGCCAGCGGTGCAGAATGGGTTGCTCTCGCTCTGCTGCCAAGGGCACGAGGGCATACAGACACCGACGAAAGCGACGAACCTCACCGCCATCCCAACGCACGATGGGCTGGGCATCGGCGCGAGCGGCCGGCAGTTCCACACGAATGCGATCAAGATGAACCGCATCGGGCATCGTCAAACCTTGCAGCGCGATCCAGTGACGTAGCAGATTTCGCTGCCGTGCGGCATCGAGTTTTTGCAAGGCGGCGATCGACACGACGCCAGCCTCGATCACCTGCGCCGCGTCGATTTCCGCCAAAGCGTGCAGCAAGTCAAGCGCCTCACCGAGATGCGCCGCACTGCGCGCCGCGGTCCTTGACGCGGCTGGCCACCGCGCCTGTAGCAGCGGAACGACGCGATGCCGAAGGTAATTGCGATCGAACCGCTCATCGAGATTGCTGTCATCCTCGATCCACCGACTGCCTCGCGCCTGTAACCATTGCGATAACTCTACGCGCGAAATCGCAAGCAAGGGCCGCCATAAACGCAACGGTTCACAAGTGACGGCGGGCATGCCAGCGAGACCCGCCACACCGGCGCCGCGCATCAGTTGCAGTAGCAGCGTCTCGAGCTGATCGTCCAGATGGTGCGCCGTGACGAGCCACTCGTTCGGGCGTAAGCGCGCAGCGAGCGCGGCATATCGAACATCACGCGCCGCCGCCTCGAGCGATTGGCCGCGTCGCTTCGGAACCGTGACTTTGACGACCGAACAGGCGACGCCCACCTCACGTGCGACGGCACGGCAGTGCTTGGCCCACATCGCCGAAGCGGGGCGCAATTGATGATCGATGTGGATGGCACGCAGTTCGACGCGACGTGAGGCAGGTTGGCGTGCGCGCCACTGCACCAGCAGCTGCAGCAATGCGATCGAATCGAGACCGCCGCTGAGCGCCAAACACAGGCGCAGAGATTTTGAGAAAGGTTTTGAGAGCAGCTTTAGGGACGCTGTCTGCGCCAATTCATCCAGTCGCTGCGCGACTCGCAGCGAGAGCTCGTCCGCGAACTCGGCTGGGAGCTCGTCAGAGACCTCATCAGGGACGCGCTTCAGCCCGCCTCCGAGTACACACCGAAACCTGCGATACGCGCCGCTCGTTCGGCGAGCAGCGTTTCGATCGGTTTAGCGCTTAGCACGGCCAGATGACGAGCCACCGCATCCTGCAGCGAGCGCGTCATCACAGCCGGGTTTCGATGCGCACCGCCCAAAGGCTCGGCGATGACCTCGTCGACCAACGCCAAAGATTTCAAGCGATCCGCCGTGAGGCCCATCGCATCGGCAGCCAGTTCTTTTTTGTCGGCGCTCTTCCAGAGTATCGATGCACAGCCCTCGGGCGAGATGACCGAATACGTGCTGTACTGCAACATCAGTAGCCGATCACAGACACCGATGGCGAGCGCGCCACCCGAGCCGCCCTCACCGATGACCACACTCACGATCGGCACGCGCAACTTCGCCATCTCGAAAAGATTGCGCGCGATCGCCTCGCTCTGCCCCCGCTCTTCGGAGTCGAGACCCGGATAGGCGCCCGGGGTGTCGATAAAGGTGATGAGCGGCAGTGAGAATCGCTCGGCCAGATGCATCAGTCGCAACGCCTTGCGATAACCCTCCGGTCGCGGCATGCCGTAGTTGCGCCGCACACGTTCTTTGGTGTCACGCCCTTTCTGATGACCGATGACCACCACGGGCTCACCGTTCAAGCGCGCGAGACCTCCGATCAACGCGCGATCATCGCCGAACATCCGATCGCCATGTAGCTCTTGGAATTCGCTGAACGCCGCCGAAAGATAATCGAGCGTATACGGCCGCTGCGGATGGCGTGCGAGCTGCGTGATTTGCCAAGGCGAAAGCTTGCCGAAAATGCTCCGGGTCAGCTGTTCACTCTTGGTCTGCAGACGCGCGATCTCGTCCTGCACGTTCACCGCGGCATCTTTGGTGACGTAACGCAGCTCTTCGATCTTGGCTTCAAGTTCCGCAATCGGCTGCTCGAAATCGAGAAAATTGATGGCCATGGCTTGATCTTATCAGCGACGGCTATCAGCCGTAAGCGGTGTTGGCGGTGCCGGGCGGCGGGCCGTAGACGACCCGCAAGCCCTCGGCACCGACCAACTGCTCGAGCGCCTCGAGCAACTCCGGGCTTGCGCGCACTTTCCATTCCGGACCGAGCTCGAGCGCCACACTCGCTTGCACGCCGTGGTAACGCACACCGATCGCACAGAGACCCGGTCGATGCGGCGCGAGTGTGTCAGCCAAGCGCTGCAGCATCAGGCTCTGATCAGTACCCTGCGCGCGCGGCCATAAGAGCACGATGCGTAGCGCCTGTTGCTCACGCATGCGGTCGAGCTCGCTGATTTTTTTGGCCGACAGACGCCAAGTGTCGCCCTGCTCGTCGAAGCGCAGCTGCCCCTCGATCAGCACCAACGCATCCTTGACGATGAGTTCGCGATACCGCTGCATCACCTCGTCGAAGAACGTGACTTCCATGCGCCCAGTACGATCATCAAGCACGATGGAGGTTCGATTACCCTTTTTGCGAACCTCGTGGATGTAACCCGCGATCGTCGCCTGCCTGCCGCCGAACCAACCGCGCTCAGGCGCACCCTGACTCGGCCGATCACTGATGAGATCCGCGATACGACCGGTCACAAACCGCGCGAGATCCTTCTCGTATCGATTGATCGGATGGCCCGAGAGGTACAAACCCAAGGTCTCACGCTCGCCGGCAAGACGCACCGTCTCACTCCACTCCGGCTGCGCCGGCGCGAGGTGATCCTCCGAGGAACTGGCCGACGCAGAAGGCGCGCTCAAGCCAAAGAGATCGACTTGACCTGTGGCCTCCGCGCGCGTGGCTTGCTCGCCGAGCTGCATCGCCGCCGGAAGACGCGCCATCAGTGTCGCGCGATTCACGCCCAAGGAATCGAAACTACCTGAGCGAATCAACGCCTCTAGCACGCGTCGATTCACTCGATTCAGATCGAGCCTGCGACAAAAATCTTCGAGCGAACCATACGGACCGTGCTCGACTCGCTCGTTCGTGATCGCCTCGACGGCAGCCTCACCTACTCCCCGAATCGCACCGAGACCGTATCGAACTTGCCGATCACCGGCGACCTCAAAGGCATAAGCCGACGAGTTCACATCCGGCGGCAAGACACGGATTCCCATCCGATCACACTCGTCTTTGAGAGTGACAACCTTGTCGGTGTGCGCCATGTCGGCCGAGAGCACCGCAGCCATGAAGGCCTCGGGATGGTGCGCTTTGAGCCAACCCGTTTGATAGGAGAGCAAAGCATAGGCCGCCGAGTGCGATTTGTTGAAACCGTAACCGGCGAATTTCTCCATCAAATCGAAGATGTAGGCGGCCTGCGACTCGGGAACACCGCGCTCGACGGAACCTTCGACGAACTTACCGCGCTGCTTCGCCATCTCCTCGGGCTTCTTCTTACCCATCGCGCGGCGCAGCATATCCGCGCCACCGAGTGTGTAGCCCGCGAGCACCTGCGCGATCTGCATCACCTGCTCTTGATACAGAATCACCCCGTAAGTTGGGCGCAGCACCGGCTCGAGACGCGGATGCAGATAATCGATCGGGCCATCGATACGGCCATGCTTGCGGGCGATGAAATCATCCACCATGCCCGACTGCAGCGGACCCGGGCGGAACAGCGCAACCAACGCCACCACGTCTTCGAAGTGATCCGGTTGCAAACGTCGCACGAGATCTTTCATGCCGCGCGATTCGAGCTGGAAGACGGCCGTCGTTTCGCAATTTTTGAGCAATTGGAACGTGGCTGCATCGTCCATCGGCAGATCGGCGATCTCGAGTGGCGCTTCAGCGCGTTGTATGCGAGCGAGATTGATCGTGCGCACGGCGTGATCGATCACTGTCAGGGTGCGCAAGCCCAGGAAGTCGAACTTCACGAGGCCTGCGGCCTCGACATCGTCCTTATCGAACTGAGTAACGACCGAGCCGCCACCGTCTTCACAGTAAAGCGGCGTGAAGTCCTCGAGCACCGACGGCGCGATCACGACGCCACCGGCGTGTTTACCGGCGTTGCGCGTCAAACCCTCGAGCGACTTGGCCAGATCGATGAGGTTACGAACTTCGTCGTCTTCTTTGTAGAGCCGCTTGAGCTCGGCCTCTTTCTCCAGTGCGGAGTCGAGCGTGATATCGAGCTCAAACGGAATGAGCTTCGCGATCTTGTCGACATAACCATAGCCAAGTCCGAGCACGCGACCGGCATCGCGCACCACCGCCTTCGCCGCCATCGTGCCGTAGGTGATGATCTGCGAGACGCGCGTGCGACCATACTTGTCCGCAACATACTCGATGACACGATCACGCCCATCCATACAAAAATCGACGTCGAAGTCGGGCATGGAGACGCGTTCGGGATTCAGGAAGCGCTCGAACAGCAAATCGTATTGCAGCGGGTCGATATCGGTGATGCCGAGCGAGTACGCGACCAAAGAACCCGCGCCCGAGCCACGCCCCGGTCCCACGGGCACGCCATTGCCGCGCGCCCAACGGATGAAATCCGCAACGATCAGGAAGTAGCCCGCAAAACCCATCGCGCAAATGACTTCAAGCTCGCTCTGCAGGCGCGCGCGATAGGCATCCTGATCGACATGACCGAGGCGCTCGAGCCGCTGCTGCAAACCACGCACTGACTCAGCGCGCAAAAACTCATCGGTCGTTTGTCCTTCGGGCACCGGATAGATCGGCAATCGACTCTCGCCGAGTTGCAGAACGAGACTGCAGCGCTTGGCGATTTCAACCGAATTCTCGATCGCCTCGGGCAGATCGGCAAATCGCTCGATCATCTCCTCGGACGAGCGCAGATATTGCTCGCGCGTGTAGTGACGCGGTCGCGCGGGATCGGCGAGCAAGCTGCCCTCTTGAATGCACACCCTCGCCTCGTGCGCCTCGAAATCATCGCTCGAGAGGAAGCGCACATCGTTGGTGGCCACGATGGGAAGGCCCGCCTCGATCGCAAGCCTCACAGTCGAGGCCACGAGCGGCTCCTCTTCGTCGCGACCGGTGCGCGTCACTTCGAGGTAGTAACGATCTCGGAACAGCGCCTTCCAGAACTCGGCCAAGGCTCGCGCCTCAGCCGACTTGCCCTGCTGCAAGGCTCGGCCGACATCGCCCTCGCGCCCGCCAGAGAGCGCGATCAAACCGTCGGTCGTTGCGGGGGTGAGCCACGCGCGATCGATACGCGGCGCCCCACGCTGCTGTCCCTCGAGATACGCGCGCGAGACGATGCGGGTGAGCCTGCGATAACCCGCATCGTTCATGCACAGCAGCGTGAGCCGACTCGGCGGCGTTCGCTCGCCGGGCTCAGCGATCTGCAGATCGACACCGATGATGGGTTTGACGCCTTTGGCGAGAGCCTCGCGATAGAACTTCACCATCGCAAACAAGTTGTGCTCGTCGGTGACGGCGACCGCTGGCATGCCGAGCTCGGCGACGCGAGCGACGAGCTCAGGGATGCGGACTACGCTGTCGACCAGCGAGTATTCGGTATGCAGACGCAAGTGGACGTAGGCGCTCATCGCGCCGCCGATTTTACCGGTCCGAAACTCCGTCGGTGGACTGAACTCGGTCCGTGCGCCTTGAGGGCCGCAAGGTGGGCCGGCGTCGGATAACCCTTGTGGACCGCGAATCCATATTCAGGATGTCGCGTATCCAATTGTTCCATCACGTGATCGCGAGCCGTCTTGGCGAGAATTGAAGCCGCACTGATCGCCGGCTGCGTCGCATCGCCCCTCACAATGGCAACCGCCTCGGCCATCCCAGCGACCGCCTCGAGGGACGGCAGTCGGTTACCATCGACCTCGACACGCACCGCGCCGAAAGCCGCGCCACCCGCGGCTGACCCCAACAACCCGAGCACGGCGCGCCGCATCGCGAGCATCGTCGCCTGCAGGATATTGACCGCATCGATCTCCGCGGGACTTGCGATCGCGACACACCAACCGAGCGCGCGCTCCTGCAGCAGCAACGCGAGCCGCTCGCGCTCGATCACACTCAACGCCTTGGAGTCTGCGAGCCCGGCGACGGGTTGCGCGGGGTCGAGAATGACTGCTGCGGCAACGACTGGCCCAGCCAGCGGCCCACGCCCCGCCTCATCGACGCCGACGATCAAACGGCGCATGAGGACGACTTCGTCAAGCGAGCCATGCGATCACGCGAGCCATGCGATCACGGCAACAACTCAACGACCGCCTCAGCGGCGAGCGCCGCACCGTCCTGACGCAGCGCCAGATGTACCTCGGCAAACTCCGGCTCGAGGTTGGCCCACCGCGCCGGCTCCACGAGCCACTCGAGCAGTGCTTTTCCAAGCGTTTCGGGATTCGCGCGTCCTTGGAAAAACTCGGGCACCACTTCACGACCCACGAGCAGATTCGGCTGCGAGAAAAATCGCACCTTCACGAGACCGAACCGCTGCAACAGAAAGGCGGTGATCGAACCCAAGCGATACGCCACCACCATCGGCCGTCGCGTCAGCAAGGTTTCGAGCGTCGCAGTTCCCGAGGCGACAAGAACAACATCGGCGGCAGCGAGCACCTCGCGCGAGCGACCATCAACGACCGTGACGGGCGTCTGCGGCGCGCAGCGCTGCCATTCGGCCTCGAAGCGCTCGCGCGTCGCGGTGCTGGCCATCGGCGCGACGAAGTACACGCCCGGCCTGCGCGCATCGAGCCACGCCGCGGCACCGGCAAAGGGCGAAGCGAGACGCGTCACTTCACCGACTCGACTTCCCGGTAGCACTGCCACGATCTCCCCCACCTCCGGTAAACCGAGTGCCCGTCGCGCGGCGGCGCGATCGCTGTGCATCGGAAATTGGTCGGCGAGCGGATGCCCAACGAAACGCGCAGCGATGCCGTGCCGTTCGTAAAACGCGGGCTCAAACGGCAACAGGCACAAGATACGATCACACGCCGCGCCGATCTCGTGGACGCGACCCTGTCGCCACGCCCATACCTGTGGGCTCACGTATTGCACGGTGCGTATGCCATCCGCTTTCAGTCGGCGCGCCATCCCGAGATTAAACTCGGGTGCATCAATGCCAATGAAAACATCGACACGGCGCTCGCGAAATTCGCGCAGCAGACGACGTCTCAAAGAAAACAGCCTCGGCAGATGACGCAGAATCTCTATAAGCCCCATGACTGCGAGCTCCTCGCTCGAAGCCAACGCCTCGCAGCCGGCCTCGCGCATGTGCGGCCCCGGCACGCCGACGAAACGCGCGTTCGGCACTCGCTTGCGGATCGCTGCAATCAACGCGGCTCCGAGGTTATCCCCGGAGGCCTCTCCGGCCACGATCGCAATCAGCGGTGCGGCCTGCGAAAGCATGGATAAGGATCAGCGAATGAGACTACGAGTTGAGCGCGCCACGAACTCGACGAAGGGCACGAGCTCCGTTTGCGTCGTCGCTGCATCGCGTAATTTCTCCATCGCCGCCTCGAGCGGGAGATCCATGCGATAAAGCGTGCGGTAAGCATTCTTGATGTTGCGCACCTGCTCGGCCGTGAAACCGCGACGCGTTAGCCCAGTGGCGTTGATCGAATGGGGCGCAGCCGGATGACCTACTGCCATCACATACGGCGGCACATCGCGCGTCACGGCAGTGTTATTGGCAATGAAGGCATGCGCGCCGATCTTGCAGAACTGGTGTACCCCGGTGAAACCCGCGAGGATGACGTGATCATCCACCTCGACATGTCCACCTAAAGTCGCGAGGTTGGCAAACACGCAATGACTGCCCACGATGCAATCGTGCGCCACGTGCGACGACGCCATAAAGAGATTATCGCTACCGACACGGGTGATGCCCTTGTCGTGCGTCGTTCCGCGATTGACCGTCACGTATTCGCGAAACACGTTTCGATCGCCGATCTCCACACGCGTGGGTTCACCGGCGTATTTTTTGTCCTGCGGCGCATCGCCGATCGACGCGAACTGAAAAATGCGATTGTGACTGCCGAGCTTGGTCCAACCCGTGACGACCGCATGCGGCCCGACGATCGTACCCGCACCGATTTCGACATCGGGTCCGATAATGGCGAACGGACCCACTTCAACGCCTTCGCCCAGTTTGGCGGTCGGCGCGACGACCGCGCGCGGATCGATTCGAGTCGACTCGCCCATCAGCCCTGCCCCTTGCCCGTCTCCGGCGCCACCATCAATTCGGCTGATGCCGCTTCCACCTCGCCGACGTAGGCAGCGGCGGAGAACTTCCAGATGCCGCGCATCTGACGGGTCAGCTTGGCAGTAAGGATCAATTGATCACCGGGCTCCACCGGACGCCGAAAGCGCGCCTCGTCGATGCCGACGAAGAAAAAGCGCGTCTGCGCATCAGGTACGACGCCGGCTGTCACGAAGGCGAGGATGCCAGCCGTTTGTGCTAACGCCTCGATGATGATCACTCCGGGCATGACGGGACGGTACGGAAAATGACCCGGGAAATACGGCTCGTTATAGGTGACATTCTTCAGCGCGCGGATGTGATCACCCTTGTGGCACTCGAGCACGCGATCGACCAACAAAAACGGATACCGGTGTGGTAGCTGTTTGAGGATGGCGTTGATATCCAAGCTGATGATGTCCTTCTCGCTCACGCTGTCATTCCTCACTCTGCGTCGAATCCAAATTTTTCTCGAGCTCACCGACGCGACGCGCGAGACCATCAATGCGCTTCAATCGTCCGACGATACGCCGCCAATCAGTCGCACTCTCGGCGGGAATGCCGCCTGAGTAAACCCCGGGCTCTCGTATATCGCCCGTCACGAACGAATAGCCCGTGATGCTCACATCGTCGCAAATGCGCAAATGCCCGGCGATACCCACACCGCCACCGATGCGACACCGCGCACCGACGTGCGAACTGCCCGCGAGACCCGCGCAACCAGCGAGCGCCGAGTGCGCACCGATCGTGCAGTTGTGACCTACCTGCACGAGGTTGTCGATGCGAACACCATCGCCGATGATCGTATCGTCAAGCGCGCCGCGATCGATGGCGCTGTTGGCGCCGATCTCCACGTCGGCACCGATACGTACCGTTCCCACTTGCGGCACGTGCACCCAGCGACCTTCGTCGAGCGCGTTACCGAAACCCTCAGACCCGACGACAACACCGGCATCGAGCACCGAGCGCGCACCGATGCTCACCCGATCCAGCACCGTCACGCGCGCCACTAGGCGCACATCCGCTGCGAGCTCGACATCTTCGCCAACAACACAGCCGGGGCCAATGTACGCCCGTGCGCCGATCACCGAGCGCGCGCCGACGACGACCAAAGGTCCGATGTGTGCGCTCGAGTCGACGCGCGCATCGGGAGCGACCACGGCCGAGGGGTGTATCCCAGCCGGACCCATCGCCTTCGGATGCAGTACGGTCGCGATACGCGCGAACGCGGCATGTGGATTCTCGGCAATCAAACAATCGATCGGCGACTCATCGGCCAGCTTCGCGGACACGATGATCGCTGCGGCGTTGGCCCCGACCAACTCATCGAGACGCTTGGCATTGGCCAAAAATGCGATGCCCCGCGGACCCGCGCCGGTGACGGTACCGACGTGATCAACGGGGCGATCGGGATCACCGCGGAGCGCGAGCCCGAAACGGACTGCTAAATCTCCGAGGGTGACCGTCATCGGCTTACGCCGGTGAAAAATCAGCGAGTCGCAGGTTTCGGAGCAGCTGCCGCACCACCGCGCGACTGCAAGCTCTGCAGCACGCCCGAGGTGATATCGAGGGCTGGCGTCGCGTAGATCACGCCGTCGGTCACGACGAGATCGTAGGCCTGCGACTTCGCGTAGTTGCGCGCTTCTTCGATTAGCGTGCGCTGCAGTTTGCCCATTTCTTCGTTTCGACGCGCGTTGAAGTCGTCGTTCACTTCGGACTGACGACGGGCGAGATCACGCTCGCCATCGCGCAGCTCTTTCTCGGCGCGCGAGATCTGATCCGCCGTCATCGTTGCGCGATCCTTCACGAGTTTATCGCGCTTGGTCTGCAACGAGGCGGCCTGGCTCTGTAGCTCGCGCTGCTTCGTCGCCGCCTCGGTACGCAGCGATTCGATGAGCGACTTGCCTTGCGGACTCTCGTCCATGAGTCGACCAAAGTCGAGCACGCCGATCTTTGCCTCAGCCAATGCCGCCGGCGCCGTGAACAGGGTTGCCATGACCACAAGGGCCGGTGCCATCATCTTCAGATTCACACGCATCTCGCTTCGAACCTCTTATCCGAAAAAATTAAAACGCTTGTCCGATCGTGAACTGGAATCGCTCTTCCTCGTCCGCAAACTGCACGCCATCCCCTTCGAAGGTGTTGAGTGGCAACGCATAACTGAAGCGGAAGACACCGAGCGGCGCCAGCCACTGAACGGCAATGCCGGTCGACTGACGCAACTTATCATAGCCGAACTTGTACTCGACCGGCGTAACGCCATCGGCACCCGTGAACTTGTAGAAGTCCGTCGTTGAGAACACGTTGCCGATGTCGAAGAAGATCGAAGCACGGGCTGAGGCGCGCCACTTCTCCGGTGTCGGAATCAACAGCTCCGCTCGCGCCGTCACCTTCAGGTTGCCACCGTAGGGGTTGCCGAAACTGTCCTTCGGTCCGAGACGGCTCTCGCGGAAGCCGCGCACTGTATCCGGACCGCCCGCAAAGAAGTTGCGATACGGCGGCGGCGCAGTGGTATCGCCGAGCTCTTGGCTGTAGCCCACCTCGGCGGCAAACGCCATGGTCCAGCTGCCGACGATGGGTACGAACTGAAGGTAGTCGTAGTTGGCCGTTACATACTGCACGTCGCTGAGCGGCAAGGCATAGCTCAACGACAAGGAATGACGCATCCCTCGATCGGCGAACAGCGCGCGGTTACGGCTGTCGTAGCTCCAACCGATGACGAGGTCATAGCTGTCGAACTGCGTGGTATCGAGCGTGGTGCCCGGAATCACGAAACCCTCGCCATAATCCTGCTCGGGAACGATTTGCTGACGGTAGTCACCGTTCGATTGCACCCACTGCCGCGCCTGCTGTGCACTGCCCTCACCCGTGATCAAGGAGGATCTTTGGGCCGACAAGCCAATACGCAAACCCTGGAACTCGGTGATCGGATAGCCGTAGTCGACGCCGATCGAGAGTGACTCGGACGAGAAGTCTGACGAAGCCGACACGAACTGCGTTACATCGCGATACGTGAAAGACAAGGTGCGCGCTACGCCATCGATATTGGTGTACGGATCGGTATGCGAGATGCCGTAGACCTTGGAATATCGACCCGAGTTCAAATCGAGCGAGACACGCTGACCCGTGCCAAGAAAGTTACTGTCGGCATAGTTACCGTTGAGGATGAAGGACTGCGACTCCGAGTAGCCGATACCACCACCCAACTGCGCCGACGGACCCTCCTTGATCTCGAACTCCACATCCACGAGATCGGCGGACCCCGGCACGGGCTTTGTCTCAGACTCGACCTTTTCGATATAGGGCAAGCGCTGCAGACGCTGTTTGGAGCGCTCAACGAGCATGTTCGAGAGCCAAGCCCCTTCGAGCTGACGCATCTCGCGACGCAGCACCTCGTCGTTGATCTTGGTTACGCCGTTGAAGACGATGTGCCGAACGTAAACACGATTACCCGGTTCAACAAAGAAGGTGATACCAACTTCGTTCTTGCCTTCGATCGGCGTTGGCACGGGGTCAACCTTGGCGAAAGCGTAGCCCTCGAGACCGAGTCGGTTTTGCAGCAGCTCCTGCGTGCTCGTGATGTCTTTCTTGGAATAGGTCTCGCCCGATTTGACGAGCAAGTAATTCTTGAGTTCCGACTCGGGCACGACGAACGTGCCCGCAAGCTTGATCTCACCGAGCTTGAAGACCTCACCCTCGGTCACGTTCACCGTGATGAAGATGTCGTCCTTCTCGGGCGCGATCGCAACCTGCGTAGATTCGATATCGAAGTTCGCATAGCCACGGTCCATGTAATAGGAGCGCAGCTTCTCAAGGTCACCCTGCAAAGATTCACGCGAATAGCGATCGTCCTGACGATACCAAGACAACCAGTTTGGCGTCTTGAGTTCGAAATCTTCGAGAACGTCTTCCTCGGTGTAAGTCTTGTTGCCAACCAAGTTGATCTGACGGATGCGCGCACGCTTGCCTTCCTTGATGTCGATCTTCACGCGAACGCGGTTATCGGCTAGCTCCTCGACTTCGGTCGCAATCCGCACCGCGTATTTGCCGCGGCTGAAATACTGATCGGTGAGGTATTGCTTGACGTCCTCGAGCACGGAGCGATCGAAGGTCTTACCCGTCGCAAGACCGACGTTGCGCAGACTCTTGGTCAGATCCTCGGTCTTGATGTCCTTGTTACCCTTGAGCTCGAAGCTCTCGATCGAGGGTCGCTCCAGCACAGCGACGATCAACGTGCCCTCGTCGAAGCGCAGTTCGACATCACGGAAAAACCCGGTGTCGTAGAGGGCACGAATCGCCTCGCGCACACGCTGCTGCGTGATGCGATCACCGATGTTCACGGGCAGGTAGTTGTAGACCGTACCCTCCGAAACTCGTTGCAGGCCCTCGACGCGGATATTGTCGACCCGCAGTGTGGGCGGGTCTTGAGCCATCGCAGCGGTCGCTACGATCGAGAAAATCACACCAACGATCAATCTGGGAAAAAGCGACAAGTGAGACCCCTGGTCAGCCGAACTGCCGAGCGAAATCATTGAAGAGCGCGATGCCCATGAGCATCACGAGCAAGGCGACACCCACTTGCTGACCGATGGCCTGCAAGCGATCCGACAGTGGCGAGCCGCGCACCCACTCAGCCAACTGATAGACGATCTGACCGCCATCGAGAATGGGAATCGGCAGCAGATTCAGAAAACCGAGACTGAGCGAAATCACCACCAGAAACCCCAAGAACTCGGCCAAACCGCTGCGAGCGGAATCACCCGCATACTCGGCGATGGAGATGGGCCCCGAGAGATTCTTCAAAGAAACCTGACCGAAGATCATGCGCCAGAACATCTTGGCCTGTAGCACGGTCATGTCCCAGGCACGCACACTCGCCTCAGCCACGGCCTCGAGCGGCCCGAAACGCACGACCTCGATCATCGAGGCAGGCCACGGTGGCGGCGGTGGAGTCTGGATTCGGATACGACCAACTTCGCGTCCCTCGACGAGATCGGCGGTGGTCGTCACCACCGTGCTGCCCTGCACGCCTGCTCGCTCGTAGGTCACCGAGAAGGCGCGATTGGGACGTACCGAGATCGCCTCAACGAGCATCGGGAAATTCGTGATCTCGACGCCATCAACGGCGACGATACGATCACCCGCTCGCAAACCGGCGGCGTCGGCCGGACCACCCGCGTCGGCCTTGCCGATCACAGCAGGAATCGGCGGCGACCAGAAACGCATGCCGATGCCCGGCAGCAGCGCCGCGGGCTCGGTCAACGCACGGCGCACTTCCGGATCGTCAATCCGCAGTTGCAGATCGCGCAACTCGGCATCACCGCGTCGCACCCGCAGATCGACCGGCCCACTCTCGCTCATGCCTTCGATCAAACCGAAGAGCACATCCGTCTGGTTGCTGACGGCTTTGCCTTCGACGGCGACGATCACATCGTCACTCTGCAATCCTGCTTGCGCCGCGACCGAATCAGCGACGATACGACCGACAACCGGACGCACTTCGGGCGAACCGGACACCCAGAGCATCGCGGCCAGCACGATGATGGCAAAGAAAATATTGAAGGCGGGACCTGCGAGCAGTACGAGGATGCGCTCCCACGGCTTCTTGCGCGTGAACGAGCGCGCGAGGTCCTCCGGTGGCACCGGCCCTTCGCGCTCATCGAGCAGTTTCACGTAGCCGCCCAGAGGCCACATCGCAAAGACGTATTCCGTACGATCCGCACCCGCGGTCCTCTTCCAAAGCGGCGTACCGAAACCGACCGAGAATCGCAGCACTTTGAAACCGAGCTTGCGGGCGACCCAATAGTGACCGAACTCGTGGATCGTCACGAGCAGGCTGACGGCCACGACGAAGCCGGCTATCGTCCAAATGAAATCCATCGCTCGCCTCCTCGCGGTGCTAGACCGCCGCCCCCGCCGTGCGACCCAACTGCCGCATAGCGCTCTCGCGCGCTTCGGTATCCGCCGCCAGCACGACCCCAAGGTCGGAGGCGGCACCAGTTGGCGCAGCCGCCAACACCGCCTCAATGACCCGGGCAATTCCCGCAAAGTTCAACCGGCCCTCGAGGAACGCGGCCACGGCCACCTCGTTGGCCGCATTCAACACCGTGGGCGCGAGCCCCCCCGCCATCGCCGCCTCGCGAGCGAGGCGCAGACAGGGGAAGCGCGCCATGTCGGGCGCCTCGAACTGCAGGCTTCCGGCCTTCATCAAGTCGAGAAATTGTACACCGGAGTCGAGGCGCTCCGGCCATCCGAGGGCATAGGCAATGGGGGTGCGCATGTCCGGTGAACCGAGTTGCGCGAGCATCGAGCCGTCGATGTATTCGACGATCGAGTGCACCAGACTCTGACGGTGCACGACCACCTCGACCTGCTCGAGCGGCAAACCGAAGAGAATGCGCGCTTCGATGACCTCGAGTCCCTTGTTCATAAGCGTGGCCGAATCGACCGAGATCTTGCGACCCATCACCCATTTCGGGTGCTTGCAGGCCTGCTCGGGCGTCGCCACCGCGATCTGCTCCGAGGTCCAATCGACGAACGGCCCGCCCGATGCCGTGAGCAAAATGCGTCGCACACCCGCAGGCGCAACGCCGGTGCGAGAGCCCGCCGGCCAACACTGAAAAATGGCGTTATGCTCGCTGTCGATCGGCAGCAAGGTTGCGCCGGAGCGGCTAGCCGCTGCGACGAAGAGGGAGCCTGCCATCACGAGCGGCTCTTTGTTGGCGATCATCAAGCGCTTGCCGGCGCGGGCGGCGGCGAGCGATGAGGCGAGCCCCGCGGCACCGACAATACCCGCCATGACGTAGGGTGCCTCGGCGAGTGTCGCGATCGCATCAAGAGCCGCCCCGCCCGCATGCACCTCGGTCGGCAGACCCTCTGCACGAAGCGTCGCCTGCAACTGCGCGGCCGCTTCGGCATCGACCAAGACAGCATGGGCCGGTTTGAACTGCCGACACTGTGCGAGCAACTTCGTCGCGTTGCGATGTGCGCCGAGCGCGACGACTCGGAATCGATCCGGATGACGCGCGATCACATCGAGCGTGTTGTCACCAATGGTGCCCGTTGATCCGAGCACCGTAACACCGATCGGTGCGCCCATCGCAGGCTGCAAACTCACCCGCTGAACCCGGGTGCGAGCGCAGCGCCGATCAAGCCGGCTTTCAGCAAACCCAACACCAACAGCGGCACACCAGCGGTGAGGCTGTCGAGACGATCGAGTAAACCACCGTGACCGGGAAACAAGCGACCACTATCTTTGAGCCCCGAATGGCGCTTCATCAAACTCTCGATCAGATCGCCGACTACCGAGAACGCCGCTGCGCCAAGCGCGAGCAACATGATCGCGAGAGTCGGCCAGCCAAGCCAGCGTGAACCCACGAAAGCCACGAGCACTGAGACGATGAACCCGCCGATAACCCCTTCCCAGGTTTTACCCGGTGAGACCTGCGGTGCGAGCTTGGTCTTGCCCCAGGCGTGACCGGCGAAATACGCGCCGACATCAGCGGCCATCACGATCAGCAACACAAACACCAACAAAGCGGCGCCATTTGGCTCGAGTCGTAATCGAGCTAATGCCACACCCGCAGGCACCAAGGCACACACGCCGGCGACGGCCGCCGAGATCGCCCCGCCTCGCTGCGGTGCGAGCATGATCCAAAGCAAGGCGATCACCCACCACGCACACGCGCCGAGCAGCAACCATGAGAACGACTCGACATTCGCGCTGATCGACCAAGCCGCGACCAAGCCGAGTGCGATGAGCAACACATAGGCCGCTCGGACGGGACGACGATCATGGTGCAGAAAGGCCGACCATTCCCAAGCTCCACCCAGGATCGCCATAGCGACGATGACGATCGTGGCCCAGGCGGGCGCGAGAAATACCAATGCAACCAAGAGCGCAAACAACACGAGCGCCGTGATCAAGCGTTGCTGCAGACCGACCGGCTTGAGACTCATACGCGAGGCTCCTCGCGCAGTTGCTTGCCCGTGAGGCCAAAGCGTCGCTCACGACCGCGAAAATCTTCGATGGCCTCGGCCATGATCTCGGCGTTGAAATCGGGCCACAACGCGTCGGTGAAAAACAGCTCGGCGTAAGCGATATTCCAAAGCAAAAAATTGCTGATCCGGTGGTCACCACCCGTGCGTATGAAGAGATCCGGGTCCGGCAGATCGGCGAGTTGCAGTTCGCGCGCAAACCGCTCTTCGTCAATATCGGCCGCTCTGAGCGCACCGCTAGCCGCCTGCGCGGCCAGGCGCTTGGCGGCCTCGATAACATCCCAACGACCGCCGTAGCTCACCGCCACCTGCAACTGCAAACCGGTGTTACCCGCGGTCAGTGCTTCCGCTTCGGCAATACGCTGCTGCAAACCCACGGCAAGGCGCTGCCGATTGCCGATGATGCGCAAGCGCACCTGGTTCGCGTGCAACTCTTGCACTTCTCGCTCGAGGGCTTCCATGAAGAGCCCCATCAGCGTCGAGACCTCCGTCTCGGGACGTCGCCAATTCTCGCTCGAGAAAGCAAACAAGGTCAGCGCGCCCACACCCAAGCGGGCGCACTCCCGAATGGTCGCCCGCACCGGTTCGATACCGGCGCGATGACCGACGGTGCGCGGCTCGCCACGGGCTTCGGCCCAACGGCCGTTGCCGTCCATGACGATCGCAATGTGGGCAGGGACGGACATGCGGGAGGCTCCTGCCTCAGACCTGCATGATTTCCTTTTCTTTGGCCGCGAGCACTTGGTCGATCTCGGCCACGTGCTTGTCGGTCAGCTTCTGGATTTCTTCCTGCGCTTTCTTTTCCTCATCCTGGCTGATGAGCTTTTCTTTGAGTGCTTCCTTCACATCCTGCAATACGTCGCGACGCACGTTGCGCACGGCCACGCGCGCATTCTCCGCATCACCACGAACCACCTTGGTGATGTCGCGGCGACGCTCCTCGGTGAGCGGCGGCAGGGGCACGCGGATCACCATGCCCGCGGTGTTCGGCGTGAGCCCGAGCTCGGACTTGTAAATCGCTTTTTCGATGGCTTGCACAGCACCCTTGTCCCACGGCGAGATCACGAGCGTACGGGCATCCTCGACGCTGATGTTGGCGAGCTGCTGCAGCGGGCTCTCGTTACCGTAGTAATCGACCCGCAAGTTCTCGACGAGGCTCGGATGCGCGCGGCCCGTCCGCAGCTTCTTGAGATCGGCTTGGAACTGCAGCACGCACTTGCCCATGCGGGTAGTGGCATCTTTCTTGAAATCGTCGATCATGACGGAACCTTCCTGAAAATAGCGTGTTGATTCAACTCACCGCGCGCAGCGTTATTAGGCGTTGCGCACGACTGTACCAATGCTCTCGCCCTGCACGATGCGCAACAAATCGCCCGCGTTGCCAAGATTGAACACCTGCAACGGCAAGTTGTTGTCGCGACACATGACGATGGCCGTGGCGTCCATCACATTCAAGCGCTCATCGAGCACGCGGTCAAAGGTTAGCGTTTGGTAGCGGACGGCCGAAGGGTCTTTGACAGGATCGGCCGAGTAAATGCCATCCACCTTGGTCGCTTTAACAAGTAATTCCGCACCGATCTCGATCGCCCGCAACGAGGCGGCGGTGTCGGTAGTGAAGAACGGATTGCCGGTGCCGGCGGCGAACAACACCACACGCCCCTTTTCGAGGTGGCGCACGGCACGGCGACGGATGTATTCCTCGCAAACTTCATTGATACGGATCGCCGACATCACGCGCGCATGCGAACCGATCGCTTCGAGCGCATCCTGCATCGCAAGGCAATTCATCACGGTGGCGAGCATGCCCATGTGATCGCCCGTGACGCGATCCATCCCCGCCCGCGCAAGACCCGCGCCACGGAAGATATTGCCACCCCCGATCACCACCGCCACCTCCACGCCGAGCGCTTGGATCTCCTGGATCTCGAGTGCGATGCGCTTGATGATCGCGGGATCGATGCCGTATTCGCCGCTGCCCATTAACGCCTCGCCTGACAGCTTGACGAGAACGCGCTTGTAACGGATTGACTGTGTCGACATCGTCCGTCTCCTTTTGCAGAAAACCCCGCCGGGGCGGGGTTTTCGTTGTTACGACCGGAGCGGGTTATTTTCCGCTGCTGGCCTTCACCTGGGCCATTACTTCGCCCACGAAGTCATCTTGTTTCTTCTCGATGCCGGCTCCGACCTCGAAGCGTTGGTAGGCCTTGATCTCGGCCTTGGCGGCTTTCAGCAGTTTCTCGATCGTCTGATCCGGATCCTTGACGAACGGTTGACCCAGGAGAGCCTTCTCGTTGAGCGTCTTGCGGATACGACCTTCGACCATCTTGGCGACGATGTCCGCGGGCTTACCCTCGGCGAGCGCCTTCTCGGTTTCGATCTCGCGCTCTTTGGCAACGAGATCGGCGGGCACATCGGCCGCCGAGAGAAACTCAGGGTTGCTGGCGGCCACATGCATGGCCAGATCGTGTGCGAGCGCGGCATCGCCGCCCTCGATCGCGACCAGAGCGCAGATACGCGTGCCGTGACGATACGCACCCAAGAAACCGGTCGAGCTCAAGGTGGCGTGCCGACGCACGGTGATGTTCTCACCGATCTTCGCGATCAGCGCGCGACGACGCTCGTCGATGGTTTCGCCAGCGGCAAGTTTGTTCGCGATCAATGCATCGACGTTGGCTGCTCCCGCCGTGAGCGCGACCTTCGCGACATCGGCTGAAAAGCCTTGAAAATCGGCCTCGCGCGCAACGAAATCGGTTTCGCAGTTCACTTCGACCATCGCCGCCGACTTTCCATCAGCCGATTTTTCGAGTGCGACGACGCCTTCGGCAGCCACGCGAGCGGCTTTCTTGTCGGCCTTGGCGAGACCTTGCTTGCGCATCAACTCAGCGGCCGCGTCGAGATCACCGTTGGTTTCGACGAGAGCCTTTTTGCATTCCATCATGCCGGCACCCGTGCGTTCACGGAGCTGTTTGACGGCTTCTGCAGTAACACTCATCGCTTAACCCCTCCGACGCGGCGCACCGGTGGGACCGGCCTTGCGGCGCGGCGCCGAGGCGCTCGCGGCCGGGGCGACTTCACCATCGGCGGCCTCGGGAATATCGAGTTCGACTTCGGCACCCGCCGCCACTTCAGCGGGAGCCGGCGCGGCCACGGCAGCGACCGGGCGACGACGCGCCGCCTGTGGAGCAGGGCCACGACGCGGTGCACCCCGACCTGGCGCCTCGCGACGCGGCTTGCCACGCGCGGCCTTCGGTTTCGGATTGCCGTTTTCGTCGAGCTCGACGAATTCATCATCGCCCGAGACGGTCAGCGCAGGCGCGGTCGATCGGCCTTCGAGAATCGAATCGGCAATGCCACCGGCGTAGAGCTGGATGGCGCGCATGGCGTCATCGTTACCCGGGACGAGGTAATCGACACCATCGGGCGCGCAGTTGGTATCGACAATCGCGACGACCGGAATACCGAGTTTATTGGCCTCGTGAATCGCGATTTTCTCGTGACCGACGTCAACCACGAAGATTGCATCGGGCAGGGACTCCATGTCCTTGATGCCGCCCAGTGAGCGCTCGAGCTTGTCCATCTCGCGACGGAGCATCGTGCCTTCTTTCTTGCCGCGGCGATCGAGCGACCCGTTTGCCTTCATCTCGGTGAGATCGGCGAGGCGCTTGATCGATTGACGCACGGTCTTGAAGTTCGTGAGCATGCCACCCAACCAGCGTTGATTGACAAAGGGCATGCCGGCACGAACGGCTTCTTTTTGGATCGGCTCGCGAGCCGAACGCTTGGTGCCGACGAACAGCACCGTGCCGCCATCGGCGGCCACACCCTGGATGAAGCGCGCGGCTTCCGCAAACAGCGGCTGCGTCTTCTCGAGGTTGATGATGTGAATCTTGTTTCGTTCTCCGAAAATGTATTCCGCCATTTTCGGGTTCCAGAAGCGGGTTTGATGTCCGAAGTGGACACCCGCTTCCAGCATCTGTCGCATGGACACGCTGGACATCAGTCTCTCCTTGTCGGGTTGGGCCTCCGCACATCCCCGGTTGCCATCCCGCCGAAGCGGAACACCCAGCAACCGATTTAACGATGCGCGTGTGGGTTGGTTTACGTTGCCAAAAAAGGCCGCGCTTTATACCATGCAGGTCCCGTAAAAACAACGCTTTACGGGCCCACCGAACATGCCCGTGACCCTAAAATCCCCTGAAGAACAACTTTTGATGCGCGAGGCCGGCCGTTTGGCAGCCGAAGTGCTCGACATGATCGGTCAACACGTCAAACCCGGCGTGACCACCGCAGAACTGGACCGTCTCTGTCACGAACACATCGTGCAGGTCCAACGGGCCGTGCCCGCAAACCTCAATTACCGGGGCTTTCCGAAGACGATTTGCACCTCGGTCAACCACGTGGTGTGCCATGGCATCCCGGGCGATAAGCGCCTGAAAGACGGCGACATCATCAACATCGACGTCACCGTCATCCGCGAGGGGTTCCACGGCGACACCAGCCGCATGTACTTCGTCGGTAAACCACAGGTACAAGCGCAGCGCCTCGTCGAAGCCTGTTTCGAGGGCATGTGGCGCGGCATCCGCATCGTTGCCCCAGGCAAGCGCTTGGGCGACATCGGGTATGCGATCCAGAGCTACGTCGAGGGCGAGGGCTTCTCGGTCGTACGCGAATACTGCGGTCATGGCATCGGCCGGGTTTACCACGAAGACCCGCAGGTGCTGCATTACGGCGACCCCGGTACGGGTCTCGAACTGCGCCCGGGCATGACCTTCACCATCGAGCCCATGATCAACGCGGGCAAGCGCCACGTGAAGCTGCTACCGGATGGCTGGACGGTCGTCACCAAAGATCATTCCCTCTCAGCACAGTGGGAGCACACGGTCCTCGTGACCGACAGCGGCTTCGAAGTGCTGACTCAGGGTGCCGAGGCGCGCCGCGAGGCCGCCTGATGCCACTCACCGCGCTGCTCGATGCCCTGCCCGCCCGCCTGCGTGAAGCGGGCGACACGGCTGAAGCCTACGCCGCAACGCTGCGCGAAGCGCAAGCACGACTCAAAGAATTATTCGAAGCCGACGAACCGGTCGAGACGCTGGTTCGCGCCCGCGCGAAACTGATCGACGCCGTTCTCGCTCAAGCCTGGCGCAGCCAGCTCGGCGCCCATGATGCCGACTGGGCCCTCGTTGCCGTCGGCGGTTATGGCCGCGGCGAACTTCATCCCGCCTCCGACGTCGACATCCTCGTGCTCGTCCCCGCAGCCACGGATGAGCCGGCGCGTCGTGCGCTCGAACAGTTCGTCGCTTTTCTTTGGGACATCGGTCTCGAGGTCGGACACAGCGTGCGTACTATCGAGCAATGTCACGAAGAGGCCGCAAAAGACGTCGGCATCATGACGACGTTGATCGAAGCGCGTCGTCTGGCCGGCTCCGAAACGCTGGTGGCTGGCATGCGTTCCGCACTCGCGCCGGAGGAGATTTGGCCGGTGCGCGAGTTCTTCAACGCGAAGGTGCGCGAGCAGAACGAGCGTCACCTCAAGGCGAACGATACCGCCTACAACCTCGAGCCCAATGTCAAAACCGGTCCGGGCGGATTACGTGATATCCAGACGATTGCCTGGGTTGCCAAGCGCCACTTCGGCGCCGAAACGCTCGATGATTTGGTCGATCTCGGCTTTCTCACGCCCGCCGAACTACGCCGCCTGCAAAGTGCCCAGTCGTTTCTTTGGAAGGTGCGCTTCGCGCTGCATAGCATCACCGGTCGGCGCGAAGATCGGCTGCTGTTCGATCATCAAATGAAGCTCGCTCGCATCTTCGGCTACGAAGATGCCTCCTTCACGCTCGCGGTCGAGCAACTCATGCAGCGCTACTACCGAACCGTGATGGATGTCTCGCTGCTGAACGAACTGCTGCTGCAGCTGTTTCGCGAAGCCATCCTCGATGAGAGTTCGGCACCGGAACCACTCAATCCGCGCTTCCAAGTGCGCAATGGCTATCTCGAAGCGCTGCATGATGAGATCTTCGTACGCCAGCCCGCGACGCTGCTCGAGGTGTTTGCTTTGCTGCAGCAAAACCCGGCGATCCAAGGCGTGCGCGCCCATACCATCCGCGCTATTGTCAAAAATCTCTGGTTAATCGACGAAGAGTTCCGGCAAAACCCGAAGAACCATCGGCTCTTCCTCGAGATCCTGCGAGCCCCCGCGGGCGTCACGAACGAACTGCGCCGCATGAACACCTACGGCGTGCTCGGGCGCTACATCCCTTCGTTTGGACGCATCGTCGGTCGTATGCAGTATGACCTCTTCCACGCCTATACCGTCGATGCACATACGCTGTTCGTCGTGAGCAATCTGCGACGTCTCGCCCTGCCGAGATTCGATCACGAGTTGCCGAACCTCTCGCGCATCATGCAATCCTTACCGCGCCCCGAGATTGCCTATCTGGCGGCGCTCTTCCATGACATCGCCAAAGGTCGCGGTGGGGACCACTCGGATCTTGGCGCCGTGGACGCCGAGGCGTTCTGCCTCGAACAGGGGCTGACGCGTTACGATGCGCGCCTGGTTGCGTGGCTCGTGCGCAATCACCTGTTGCTGTCGCTCACAGCGCAAAAGCAAGACATCTCCGATCCGGATGTCATCAATGCATTCGCGCGGCTCGTCGGCGATGAAACACACCTCGACTACCTCTACGTGCTCACCGCCGCGGATGTGCGCGCGACCAATCCGCGCTTGTGGAACTCCTGGAAAGCCTCGCTCTTCGCCGAGTTTCATGATCGCGTGAAGCACGCGCTGCGCCGCGGCCTCGAAACGCCGATCGATCAAGATGAGCTCAAGCGAGCCAATCAACTCGATGCGCGCGAGTTGCTCGCTGCCACGCGAGTCGCTGATGCCGATATCGATCGCGTGTGGATGATCCTCACTGATAGCTATTTTTTGCGGCATACGCCGCAGGAGATCGTATGGCACACCCGCGTGCTGCTTGAGCGGGATCACGAGGGCGACGATCCGGTGGTTTCTCTGCAAGCCGAGAGCGAGCGCGGGACAACCGCGATCATGACCTATGCACCGCACCGCGCTCATGGCTTTGCGCGGACCACGGCGGTGCTAGACCAACTCGGACTCAATATCATCGATGCGCGTATCACACCGACCCAAGATGGCAACAGCATCGATCTGTATCACGTGCTCGAGGAAGACGGCACGCCGATCTCTGACGTCGAGCGTCATGAAGAAATCGAGCGCGCGCTGCGTCGATCACTGGCAGCGCCACGCGATGCCACGATGGGTGTGTCACGCCGCGCACCACGTCAGGTGCGTATGTTCAATACGCCGACCCAAATCCAAGTCAACGTCGATGAACGCAACCATCGCTCGGTGCTCGAAATCATCGCGGGAGATCGACCTGGCCTTTTGTGCGACATCGGCAAGGTCATGATGGAAGAGCGAATTGATCTGCTGGCTGCGAAAATCATGACTGTTGGTGAGCGCGCCGAGGACGTCTTCTATGTCAGTGATCACGATCACGGACCGTTACCCGCCGCCACGGCGGCGCGTCTGATCGCTCGACTGACGGATGCCTTGAATCAGCGCCGTGCGGCATGAATCCGCATCTCGCCGAACTTCAGGCTTATCCGTTCGAGAGATTGGCCAAGCTTAAAGCGGGCATCGCGCCACCTGCACACCTAGCGCACATCCCGCTTTCGATCGGTGAGCCCAAGCACGCGCCACCGGATTTCGTACTGCAAGTTTTGCGCGACTCACTGGCGGGTCTCGGTCAGTATCCATCGACCGTGGGGCTTCCGGAGTTACGCGCCGCCTGCGCCAGTTGGCTCGAGCGGCGCTTTGGTCTTGGTGCAATGCGCGTCGGACTCGATACCGTGCTGCCGGTCAACGGCACTCGCGAGGCATTGTTTGCTCTTGCCCAAGCTGTGATCGACCCGACGGCGAAGTCGCTCGTTGCGATGCCGAACCCCTTCTACCAAATCTACGAGGGCGCGGCACTGCTCGCCGGTGCCACTCCCTATTTCTTCGACACACCGACGGAGCGCGGCTTTCTGCCAGACCTTGATGCGATCCCCGCCGCCGTTTGGGATCGGGTGCAGCTACTCTATCTGTGTTCGCCCGGTAACCCAGGTGGCGCGGTGACGTCGATCGATCTACTCAGGCGCGCGATCGAGCTTGCCGACAAGTACGACTTCGTCATCGCCTCGGATGAGTGTTACGCCGAGCTCTACACCGACGAAGCCAATCCGCCACCATCGTTGTTGAATGCCGCGCTCGCGGCAGGCCACTCGAATTTCGAGCGCTGCGTGGTGTTCCACAGTCTCTCCAAGCGCTCAAGTCTGCCCGGACTACGCTCTGGCTTCGTTGCCGGCGATCCGACCGTGTTGCGTGACTTCCTGCTCTATCGCACCTATCACGGCTGCGCAATGCCGGTGCCGACGCAGCTCGCAAGCATCGCAGCATGGCACGACGATGAGCATGTCAAAGCCAACCGCGCGCTCTACCGAGAGAAATTTGCTCGCGTGCTGCCAATCCTCGCGCCGCATCTCCAAGTCGCGCAGCCTGCTGGGGGCTTTTATCTCTGGCCCGATGTAGGTGGCGATGACACCGTCTTCACGCGCGAGCTCTTTGCGAAGCACAACGTCACCGTCGTCCCGGGTTCATACCTAGCTCGCCCGACTCGTCACGGCCTGAGCGATTCGAATGGCCACAACCCTGGCGTGGGGAGGGTGCGCATCTCGCTCGTTGCGAATCTCGAAGATTGCGTCGCGGCAGCAGGACGCATCGCCGATTTCATCCAAGGAATTCACTCTCAGGGAAGATCATCATGACCAACCACACCGAACTCAAGACGCTCATCGAGGCCGCTTTC
This sequence comes from Gammaproteobacteria bacterium, assembly GCA_018970145.1. Lineage (GTDB taxonomy): Bacteria > Pseudomonadota > Gammaproteobacteria > Steroidobacterales > Steroidobacteraceae > UBA964. The sequence continues at coordinate 27,472 of JAGWWY010000006.1, read as the reverse complement.
GAAGCCCGCGCCGAGATCACGCCGAACAGCGTCTCGCGCGAACTGCGCGTCAGCCTTGATGAAGCGCTAGACCTACTCGATAGCGGCAAGGCGCGCGTCGCCGAGAAAATCGACGGTCGCTGGGAAGTAAACGACTGGTTGAAGAAAGCCGTGCTGCTTTACTTCCGAGCCAACGACAACCGCGTCATCGAAGGCAGCTACACCCGGTTCTTCGACAAAGTGCCACTGAAATACTCCGCTTGGGACGAGAACGCGCTGCGCGCCAGCGGCAATCGCGTGGTGCCCCACGCCTTGGTGCGCAAAGGCAGCTTCATCGGACCCAATGTTGTGCTGATGCCCTCGTACGTCAACATCGGTGCCTACGTCGACTCGGGCACCATGGTCGACACGTGGGCAACGGTTGGCTCCTGCGCCCAGATCGGCAAGAACGTGCATCTCTCTGGCGGCGTCGGGATCGGTGGTGTGCTCGAACCGCTGCAAGCCTCACCCACGATCATCGAAGATAACTGCTTCATCGGCGCTCGCTCCGAGGTTGTCGAAGGCGTCATCGTCGAAGAAGGTTCGGTGATCTCGATGGGCGTCTTCATCGGCCAAAGCACGCGCATCTACGACCGGGAGACGGGCCAGATTCTGCAAGGTCGCGTACCGGCGGGCTCCGTCGTGGTACCGGGTAGTCTGCCTTCGAAGGACGGCAGTCATTCGCTCTACGCCGCGATCATCGTGAAAAAGGTCGACGCGCAAACACGCGCGAAGACCTCCATCAACGATTTGCTGCGCTCGACTGACTGAGCGGCCGCCGGCCGCTCTAGTCAACCCGCTTAGAAGCTCGCCGAGATCGAGGCCGAGAACTTCACGCCGCTGTCATAGCGGTTGAAGAACACCTTGTTGCCGTCGCGCTCCTGGAATTCCTGATACTCGGTCTCGAGCAGGTTGCGGGCCTCGAACTTGAGTTCAAGGTCCTGCCCAAACCAGTTCACGCCCTGGCGCACGACGAAGTCCACGTTTACACCCGGTGACTCGACCACATCCGGCAGCCCGGACGCACCGCGGCTGAATGCACGGTCGCTCGCATACGAGACCAGCAACGTCTGTTGTGAGAGCGACTCGCGATCCTCAAGACCGATCTGGAGGTTCACCAGATGGTTCGATTGGCCGGTGAGCGGCGAACCATCGATGAAGAAGTTCTTGGCGGGCTGCGTGGCCGTCCCGAACACATCCACCGTATCACCACCACCCACGTCGATCTTCGAATCCGACCAGGTGTAGTTGCCGATCAGCACGCCGCGACGTGAAGCAAAGAACGGCGTATCGAACACGAGATCCATGTCGATGTATTTCTGCGACTCCACTTCGACACCGAGCAGTGTCGCCTTCGGCGCATTCGCGAAGCTCGTAACCGGCGTGTTGTCGTTGAACGCCGTAAACGCTTCGATGGGCTTGTCGATCTGCTTGTAGAAGCCCGCGATCGAGAAGCGTTGCTCCGGTGCAAAGTACCACTCGTATCGCAACTCGGCGTTAGTGAACTCGCTGTCGACCAAGAGCGGATTACCGCGATAGGAGCGGTTCGACTCCGGGTCGAAGTAGGCCTGGAACATGAGTTCGCGGAACTGCGGGCGCGCCACCGTCTTCGAACCGTTCAAGCGCAGCTGCATGTTGTCGCCAAACTTGTAGGTCAAGGTCAGCGCCGGAAGCGTGTAATCGTTATCGAGGTTCGTACCCGCCTCCGAAGTCGAGGCGACCGTGAAGACCTTCAGCGGTGCAACGGTCTGTTCGCCTTGTTCGTAACGCGCACCGAGGCTGAGCTCGAGGCCCTCGGCAATCTCGGTCTGCAGTTGGGCGTAGGCCGCCTGAGTCTCGAGTGAGGCCGTGAACGCCGGATCCGTTTCGGTCGATTCGACCAGACCGATACCAAAATAATCGACCACCGCCGAGCCCAGCAAATAGTCGGGGCGGAACATGGCGACCCCAGAGAGGAAACTCGACGGTGCCAACATGAGGAATTCACGTCGTTCGGAGTCGCGTTCGGTCTTGCCGTATTCAATGCCGCCCGACAGCACCGTCGTAGGCGAAACCTTGTACGTCAGATCAAGTCCGTACGAGAACAGATCTTCTTCAAGATCCGAGAACGCGATGCGTCCGTAGCCGGTCTGCCCGTTGTCGAGCCGGTTGATGAAGTAGCTACCGTAAGGGCTCGCCGCGATATTCGACTTCGAATAACCCATGCCGAGTTCGAACGGCGCTTCACGGGTTGACTTGGCCAACGCCACTCGTGAATCGATCTTCAGCGGTTCGAAATTGAATCCGGCGCTCAACTGCGTCGACCACAACTGACGCTCGTACCAACCAGTCTCCTGCTCGAGGAAATCGAAGGTCGGACGCTGGTTGTTCTGCTTGCCTTCAGCGAGGCTCGTGCGCTTTAACGTGTCGCGAACGATGAGGTTCGTCCAGCGCAGGCGGTGACCGTCGCCATACTCGTAACCGAGACCCGCTAGACCATTGATGACGATGCGATTTTCGCTCGCCACCTTACGATAGTCCTTATCGAGACGCGACAGATCGAGGCTCGCCGGGCTCTGCTCGGTGATATCTTTGGTACGCCAAGCGTTGCTGTAACCCGCCGTGGCGATCAATCCCAACTCACCGTCACCGAGGCTAAGCGAAGTGCCGCCAGTGATGTTGCCCGAGAAGTTCGCCGGCATCTCATCGAGGCGCTGCACAAGGCCCGTGCGCGTGTTCACGAGCTGCTTGGCGATGGCGCCGGTATTGACCTTGCCCGCGCTCATCCGCTCGCCACTGGCAAAGAATGCGGCCAGTGCCGGCGGCACGTCACGTACGCCGCTGTCCTTACCCGAAGGATCCCACTTGCTACCGAAGTGTGAATAACCGAGTTGACCCGTGGTCTCAGAGTCACCGCTCGTTCCGAAACCGACCTTGACGAAAGGCTCTTTGGGCACCGCGAGTGTCGTGATGTTGATCAACCCGCCGCCGAACTCACCGGGCATGTTGGCCGAGTAGCTCTTCTGTACCAACGAAGAGGCTACGATGTCGGTCGGAAAAATATCGAGCGGAACTGCACGGCGCAGCGGCTCGGGGCTCGGCAGAGGTGAGCCGTTTAAAAAGGCTTGCGAGTAACGGTCACCGAGACCGCGCACGTAGACAAAACCGTTGCTGGCCACGCTCAAGCCCGTCACGCGACTCAAGGCGCCCGCGACGTCGCCGTCGCCCGTTCGAGCGATGTCCTCGGCCGAGAGCACCGAGATGACCTGGGTTGTGGCTTGCTGGATGTTGCGGTCACCGCGACGGCCGACGATCACAATCTCGCCCGCGATGTCGATATCGACCACTTCCTCGACCGCCTCTTCGGCGGCAGGCTGCTCGGCCGGCTGAGCTGGCGGAGGCGCCTCTTGGGCGGCAGCGAGGGGAACGGCGAACGCTGCGACGAGCAACAGCATTTTCGGGCGGGCAAGCAGGTGGTCCATGATCGTCCTCAAGTTCGTCAGCAGTCTTCCACCGAGTGGGCCGCGGTCAAATGACCGCGACCCACTGTTCGGATTGATATCCGTGCCTTACGGGATGGACGTGCAGGACTTGCTGGTGGAACCGAAGCTCGCGGTGGCCGAGTTGCAGGTCCAGCCGGCGTACCACGTGTCGTTGGCATCCTTCACCGCACCGATGTAGGTCGTGGTGTCGAAGCCGGCCGCGATGGTCTTCGGATCCGTCGCCGTGCGACCCGTCTCGTTGGCACCGTTGATGAAGCCGCCCGTCAGACTGTTGGTGAAGGTGGAGATGTTGTTGTTGCCAGCCACATTGAAGACCGCATCCACCTGCGCCGCCGTCAAGCCGCTCGAACCGCTGAACGGCGTAGTGCCACACTGCAGGGCCACTGACTTGAAGACCGGCGGACCGAGCTTGTCGATCGCGGCGTCCGTCGTGAGCATGTTGGCGCCATCGAGACGCAAGCAGGTCATCGGCGAGACTAACAAGCTGTTGACCATCGACACGTCCGCACCACCGCGGAAGCGCATGGCAGCGCCGTTGCCCGTGGCGGGGTTGCGATGAATGAAGGTGAAGTTGGCGATACGCATCCACGTGCGCGGCTTGTTGTTCTCGAGCGCATTGGTCGAGTCGAGCTCGATCATCGAGTCAGCGTTACCCGAGGTCTTCTGCACCCCGATCGCGTACTGGATCAAACCGCGATAGCCCGTGTCGAGGTCGATAGTATCATCGTCGGCGCCCGTCACGACGAGGCGCTTGAGATCATGCGTACCACCAAAGAACTCGAGACCGTCGTCCGAGCTGTTGTGCGACTGGATGTACTCGAGCACCGTGCCGCTACCCACACCACCGGTGGTGAGCGCCTGCAATTCGCTGTTGCCCGAGAGCACGTAACCCGAGTAGCGGATCTGCACGTACTTCATGGTGCCGCTGTTGTCGTTCGGGGTCGCGCCGCCAAAATAGGCCGGGTCCGTCGCGCCTTCAGTCTGACGTTCGCAGCTCGCCGAGCCCGGCTCCGCGTTCGGCGCCACCGTGCAATCGGTGATCGGCGCGCGACCGAGCAGCACCACGCCGCCCCACTGGCCCTGCGAATCGTCGGTGACAAGACCGAGCACGTTGTCACGGCTCGTAAACACGATCGGCTGCGTGGCCGTGCCGACAGCATTGATACGATTGCCGCGGTTGACAGCCAACCACGAAACACCCGTTGAACCAAAGATCACGACACCCGGGTCGATGGTGAGCGTCACGCCCGTGCCGCCCGAGGCACCCAAATCCGTGCCGACATCAACGCGACCCGGCAATGAGTACAACAAGCCGGGGATGCGCGTCAGCTTGCTGCTGCGCGTAATGCGCGCCGGAAGACCACAGTTGCGGTACGTGCCAGTCGGGCCGGAGATCGTGCCGAGGTCGGTGAGACCCGCAGAGTCATCAATCGTCGGGCAACCCGCAGCAGGCGTGACCAGCGTGCTCACCGGCGGCGGTGGCGGCGGCGGCGGCGCCGGCGTGTTGTTGGTAATGCTGATGTTGCCGCCGCTACCGGGCGAGGATATTTCCTCGGCGCCGCACGCAGCGAGCACCGCCACGGAGGCGGCGAGGAACAAAAGATTGCGAGACTGAGAGGCGTTGTTCATGTGAGGAAGACTCCGTTGGGGCGCAAACGCGAGGGCGCAAATTCGATCGGCCGGAATGATGGAGTTGGAATATGACAAGGGCATGACCGCCATATGACAATGCGTGTCATACGGCGCGCCGTGTATGATTTCAGAGTGACCGTCAGCCCCGCTATCACCCCGGAAACTCGCACTTGGGTCATCGCCTGCATCGAAAAAGGTGAGCCGCCGGACACGCTGCTGCAGGCGCTGATCGATCGCGGTGTCGACGAAGCAACCGCCGTCCGTTTCATGACGCGCACGCTCGAGGCCCGCCTCGAGGAGCTCAAGGAAAAAGCGGCGACCCGCGACGCTCCCGTACCCGATCCGGTAACGGCCGTCCCTCAACCACTCTCGATCGACTGGCCGTCGGTGATTCCGGCCGGGAGTCGCGCGAATCTCGATCGTGACATCCACGTGATGTTGAGTCTCGATCGCCCGCGCGTGGTGCTGTTTCAAGATTTTTTGAGCGATGCCGAGTGCGACGAACTCATTCGCCTCTCACGCGATCGCATGCAGGCCTCGCACGTGATCGACATGGATTCTGGCAGCACCCGCGCCGACTCCGGTCGGACCAGCAGCGGCACCGCCTTCACCCGCGGCGAAAGCCCGTTCATAGAGCGCATCGAGCGACGTATCGAGGCGCTGTTGCAGTGGCCTTACGAGCGTGGTGAAGCACTGCAGATCCTGCGTTATGAAATCGGGCAGGAATACAAACCGCATTACGATTACGTCGATCCGGCCCAGCCCGGCGCAGCGCCGTTTCTCGCGCGCGGCGGGCAGCGCGTTGCGTCACTTTTGATGTATTTGAATACGCCGTTGGACGGCGGCGGCACGAACTTTCCCGACGCAGGATTCGAGATTGCCGCACACAAAGGCTGCGCACTGTATTTCAGCTACGATCGCCCACATCCAATGACCCGCAGCCGACACGGCGGCATGCCCGTGCGGGCGGGCGAAAAATGGGTCGCTACGAAGTGGCTCCGCGAAGCGGAGCACCGTTAAGCCACGCTCAGAGCGCCGTCAGCCGAAGCGGCCGGTGATGTAGTCTTCGGTGAGCTTCGCTTGGGGGTTAGTGAAAATCTTGTTGGTCTCGCCCACTTCAACGAGATCGCCCAAGTGGAAGTAAGCCGTACGCTGCGACACCCGCGCGGCCTGCTGCATTGAGTGCGTCACGATACAGATCGCGTAGCTCTCCCGCAGCTCGTCGATCAAATCTTCGATACGAGCTGTTGCGATCGGATCGAGCGCCGAACACGGCTCGTCCATCAGAATCACTTCCGGATTCACCGCGATCGTTCGCGCGATGCACAGGCGCTGCTGCTGACCGCCCGAGAGACTCGTGCCAGGTTGGTTTAAGCGATCCTTGACCTCTTCCCAGAGACCCGCGCGACGCAAACTTTGGTTGACGATGTCATCGAGCTCGCCGCGATTGGCCGCGAGGCCGTGAATGCGCGGCCCGTACGCCACGTTTTCATAGATTGTCTTCGGGAAGGGGTTGGGCTTCTGAAAAACCATGCCGACCCGCGCGCGCAGCTGCACGACGTCTTGGCGCTTCTCGTGTATATCTTGCCCATCGAGCGTGATCTGCCCCTCGACGCGTGCACCCACAATGGTGTCATTCATGCGATTCAAACAACGCAAGAAAGTCGACTTGCCGCAGCCTGAGGGACCGATCATCGCGAGCACCTGCTGGCGGGCGATGTCGATGTTGACCTTTTTAATTGCGTGTTTGTCGCCGTAAAACACATCGACATCTCGGCACGAGAACACCGGGCTCGGCACCGTGATGTCGCCGATCGTTTTGGCGGGCACCTTAGTCTTCAGCGAATCGACGGAAGCGGCAGAATCACTCATGGAAATCACCAGCGTTTTTCAAACTTGTTGCGCAGCCAGACAGCCGTTGCGTTCATCAAAAGAAGAAACAGCAACAGCACGATGATGGCACCGGAGGTTCGCTCGACAAAACCACGTTCAGGCAGGTCGGACCACAGGAACACCTGCACGGGCAGTGCCGTGGCGGGATCGACGATACCCTGCGGCACCTCGACGATGAAGGCCACCATGCCGATCATGAGTAATGGCGCACTCTCGCCGAGCGCCCGCGCCATACCAATGATGGCGCCGGTCAACATGCCCGGCAGCGCAAGCGGCAAGACGTGATGACCCACCATCTGTAATCGAGAGGCTCCCATGCCGAGCGCCGCCTCGCGAATCGATGGCGGCACGGCCTTCAGCGCGGCGCGCGAGGCGATGATGATGGTGGGCAGTGTGAGCAATGTCAGCACGAAACCGCCGACGAGTGGCGCCGATCGCGGCATACCAAAGAATCCGATGAACACCGCGAGCCCGAGCAGACCGAACACGATCGAGGGCACCGCAGCAAGGTTGTTGATATTGACCTCAATGACGTCGGTCAGACGGTTACGCGGAGCGAATTCTTCGAGATACACCGCCGCGCCCACGCCGATAGGAAACGAGAGCAAGAGCGTGATCAGCAGCGTCAACAGAGATCCGATCAAAGCGCCGCGAACACCGGCTTGCTCCGGATCACGCGAATCGCCATTCGAAAAAAACGAGCGATTGAAGCGCAGGTCGAGGTCACCGCGCTGCTCGAGCGCGTTCAGCCAACCGATTTGCTGATCGGAGAGCCGGCGCTCATCCTCACGCGCCTGACGACTGACATTACCCTTCAACACCATGTCGATAGTGTCATCGGCAAGTAGCCACAACGTTTGCCGCTGACCGATGAGATCCGGATTGGCGGTCACCGCGCGCTGTAATTCGATCGAGGCCGCACTGCTCATCAAGCCGTAGAGTTCGCGCAAGTTCGGCCGACCCTCCACTTGCGGGAACTCTTCGCGTAGCGCTGCACGCACGAGTGCCTGGTAGTCCGCGACGACGAGATCATCGGGATCGCGATTGCCAGCCGGGTCGATCGTCTCGGGATCGTAGAATACTTCGAGCTTTACATAGCTTTGCTGAAAGACCGACAGCCCTTGAGCAAAGATCGTCCCGAACAAGAACACAACGAAAGCGATACCGGCTGTCACAGCCGCAAATCCATAGAATCGGAATCGGCGCTCGGCCCGATAGCGACGCGCAAGGCTGTTACGCACCTGCTGCTGCGTCTCGGCCGCTGACTTCACCGCCGAGTTATTCGTACTGCTCACGGTACTTCCTCACGACGTAGAGCGCGATGACATTGAGCACCAAGGTCACGATGAACAGCATCAGACCCAACGCAAACGCCGCGAGCGTTTTGGGGCTGTCGAATTCTTGATCACCCACCAGCAGTGTCACGATCTGTACGGTTACAGTCGTCACCGCTTCGAGAGGGTTGGCTGTGAGGTTGGCTGCAAGTCCCGCCGCCATCACGACGATCATGGTCTCACCAATCGCACGCGAGATCGCGAGCAGAACGCCACCCACGATGCCGGGCAGCGCCGCACGCAGCACCACTTGTTTGATGGTTTCCGAGCGTGTCGCGCCCAGCGCATAAGCGCCATCCCGCAAGCTCTGCGGCACCGCGGTGATCATGTCGTCGGCGAGCGATGACACGAACGGGATGATCATGATGCCCATCACCAGGCCCGCCGCGAGTGCGCTTTCGCCTGCGACGTCGAGCCCGACCGATTCACCCCACACGCGCAGAATCGGTCCGACGGTGGTCACCGCAAAAAATCCATACACGACGGTCGGTACGCCGGCGAGCACCTCGAGCAAGGGCTTGACCACTTTGCGTACCTGCGAGGGTGCATATTCGGCCAAATAAATCGCCGAGAACAGGCCGATCGGTACCGCGACGATCATTGCAATGAACGAAATCAGCAGCGTGCCCGCGAACAGCGGAATCGCGCCGAACGCGCCCGAGGAGCCCACTTGATCGGCCCGGATCGCCATCTGCGGCGACCAACGAGTCCCGAACAAAAAATCCGATGCCGGGACTATGTTGAAAAAGCGCGTTGCTTCGAAGGCCACCGAGAGCACGATGCCAAGTGTCGTGAGCACCGCCACGAGCGAGCACAGGAACAGCAAGCCTTCGAAGACGCGCTCAACCGAGTTGCGTGCGCGCAGCTCGGGTGTGATCCGCGAGCGCGTGATGAAGAGCCCGAGCACCGCCACCGCAAACGCGAGCGCGGTCAGCGCCATACGCGAATAGCCCTGCAAGCGAACGTATTGAGTCGCCGCCACCGCGGCCTCGGCCGATACCTGCGAGGCTGGGATATTGCCCGCAATGACGTTACGCACGTCGTTGAGGAACAACGTAAAGCCATCTTGACCAAGCGCCATTACCGAAGCGGGCAAGTGCGAAGTGACGATCGCGATCAAAACACGATCTTGCAAACTCACCCACAAGATAACGAGCAGCAGCGCCGGCAAGCCCGCCCACAGGGCCGCGAGCATTCCGTAATGGCCCGGTAGAGAATGCAGATCGCGGATACCGCGTGCACCGCCCGCAACCGAGAGCGCCCGTGCCTTACCAATCTGGAACGCGATGAAAGACAACAGCGCCAAGGCGACGATCAGCAGCGATGGTGTCATGGGGATCCAGGCAGACCGAGGTCAGGGAGCCGTATTTTATCGACTTGCGCCACCGCGGTCGCCTTGTGCAATCAAAATTTCATCTGATTGGCATAAAAGCGACATACTTGGCGTCCAGTCTCCGGACGCTAGGCGGAGTGTTTCCATCAATTAAAACATCCAACTAAGGTCAATCATGATTCGTTCGTAATCCTTCCGAGCCGGCGAATCGACCTGCAGTTCATTGATCATCCAGACCCACCCGAGGCGCAGGTTGGGGTGCAGCTGATAAGCACCACGCAATGCATATCCCGAGGCATCGGTTGCACCGCCTGCGAAGTCCGAGTCGACCCACTGGGCGAACATCGCGTCCCTTTCAATCAGTTGGTACAACAAACCCAACTCCCAACTGGACGGGACCGCCGTCATCGCTTGTCCGTACGCAAAACCGAACGAATAGGCGGTATCGAGCGGCTTGGCCCCACTCGCCGCCGTGTTCAGCGCGTAGTTGGCGAACAGTGTCAGCGGTCGATCCGCCAGACGCGTCTGCCACTCGCCCTGCCACTCGAGCACGTCGTAGTCGCTCGCAAGACACACGCCACCGAAGTTGCTTCGACAATCGGTTGCCTTAGTCGTGTTGCCGAAGAAACCACCCACACTGCCCGCTTGCACGATCGCGTGCCCTTCGACGGCGCGATGATCAAGATAGCTCAAGGCCATGAGGTAGCGATCACCCGAGGCGGTCGAATCGCGAAACCCGAGTTGAACTCCGAGCATCTCCGAGTCGACGAGTGCGCTGCGCTCGGCGAGCCGCGTGACAAAACTGCTTGCAAACCAACCGGTCGAACCCTGTTGCCAATGAGCCGAGAAGCCCTCCGGGTTGATATCGCCGTCGTAGAAGTAGCTACCGACACGCGTCCAAGGCATCTTCAGCTTGCCCGCCGTCAGACGCCATTGTTCGTTCGGCGTCCACTCGCCATAGGCCAGGTCGACGTACACCGACTTGCGCGAGTTGGCATCGCTCAGCGTGATGTTGGTCGAACGCGCGTCCGCGTTCTCGGCCGTGCTCAGCTGCCACTCGACTCGAACCGTGTCATTGACGCGCGCGAGCGCACCGAAACGACCGCGAATACGATCTCGATTGCGCGCAACCGCCCCCTCGGCATTGATGTTCTCGTTGCGATAACGCAGATCACCGCGCCACTGCCAGCGCGCGAGCCAACCCGAGCTCGCACTCTCGCCCAGCGCGCGGGCGAGGTTATCGGCGCCTTGATCGATCGACTCCTGCTGATCGGCGTTCGCCGTCGTGACTTCTTCGAGCTGACTCGCTTGGCTCTGCTGCGCCGCCTCTAGCGCCGCGAGCCGCTCCTGCAGAGCCGCCAATTGCGCACGCAGTGCAGCGAGCTCGTCAGCGGAGACTTGCGCGTGTGCGCTGCCAGCGGCTAACGCCAACGAGACAGCGATGATCGCTGCCGTGTTGCGCTGGGAGCTCATCAGGGCGCGAAGTTCTTCAGTGCCTTTACATCCGCACGCGTCTTCGCGAGATCGCCCTTCGGCTGCGGCACAAGACCGCGATCGGCGAGATAACCCTCTTCGCCCAACGCCTTTTCACTGACGTATTCATTGACGAAATCCTGCAAGCCCGGGATCACGCCGATATGCGCCTTCTTGACGTAGATGAAAAGCGGGCGCGAGGCCGGAAACTTGCCCGACGAGATCGTCTCGAATGTGGGCTCGACGCCATTGATCTTCAGGCCGCGTAACTTATCGAGGTTCTCCTCGAGAAAACTGAAACCGAAGATGCCGACCGCATTCGGATTCGCTTCGAGTTTCTGCACGATGAGGTTGTCATTCTCGCCGGCTTCGACGTAGGCGCCATCCTCACGCAGCGTGTGGCAGATGCGCTTGAAGCGCTTTTCGTCCATCTTGCGCAGGTTGTCGATCCAAGGATAGGTGCGGCAGCCCGTCTCCATGTACAGCTCGTGGAACGAGTCGCGCGTACCCGAAGTCGGCGGCGGGCCGAGCACTTCGATCTTGATGTTGGGCAACGACTTGTCAATATCGCGCCAGTTCTTGTACGGGTTCGAAATCAAGGCGGACGGATTCGCCGGATCCGGAATCTGCTTGGCAAGCGCGAGATACACCATCTTCGGCGTGAGGGTCATCGTCGGACCACGCTTGCTTTCCGAGATCGTCAAACCGTCATAGCCGACACGAACCTCGAGAACGTCCTTCACCCCATTTTTCTGGCAGGTCGCAAACTCGTTGGCATTCATGCGACGCGAAGCGTTGGCGACATCGGGATGCTGCGGACCGACGCCGTTGCAAAACAGTTTGATACCACCGCCGGTGCCCGTGCTCTCGACCTTCGGCGTCTTGAAGCGACCTTGACGACCGAGCTGCTCGGCAACCGCCGTCGTGAACGGATAGACCGTCGAGGAACCGACTACGTTGATGAAATCACGAGCAGCTTGTGCAGAGGCGCTGATCGAGCCCGCTGCCAAGGCGACGGCGAAAGTGAGCGAGATCAAGGGTTTCTGAAACACGATCGGCACCTCTGTGTTGGCGAGTTACAGAAATGATGGAGGTCGAATATGGCAGATTTGTTTCATCTAATTTAACTCAAGTCGCACAAGGGCTTGCACTCTCCGCCCCCCCTCCCTATAAGGGGCGCCATGTCCACCACGCTCGAACTCACGCAAGATCTCATCGGCCGCAACTCCGTCACACCAGTGGATGCCGGTTGCCAGCAAGTCATGGGTGATCGGCTCACCGCGGTGGGCTTCCAAGTCGAGTCGCTGCGCTACGGTAATGTCGAAAACCTCTGGGCAACACGCGGTACCGGCACGCCGACGGTCTGCTTCGCGGGGCACACCGACGTGGTCCCAACGGGCCCTCTCGAGGAGTGGCGAAGCGACCCCTTCAAGCCGGTGATCCGGGACGGCATGCTGTTCGGACGCGGCGCAGCGGATATGAAAAGTGGCTTGGCCGCTATGATCACGGCGACGGAAGAGTTCGTCCGTCTCCATCCGAAGCATGGCGGACGCATCGCTTTTCTCATCACCAGCGACGAGGAGGGCCCCTCGGTCGATGGCACCAAGCGCGTTGTCGAGACGCTGCGAGAGCGTGGCGAACGCATCGACTATTGCATCGTGGGCGAGCCCTCGAGCGAAGCGTCGATCGGCGATACGATCAAGATCGGTCGGCGCGGCTCGTTGTCCGGGCGTTTGACGGTGCATGGTGTGCAAGGACACGTAGCCTATCCGCAAGTGGCCGAGAACCCCGTACACACCCTCGCCCCGGCGCTGTTCGAGCTCACTTCACGCATCTGGGATCACGGCAATGCGCACTTCCAGCCGACGACCTTTCAGATTTCGAACCTGAACGCCGGTACGGGCGCGCCGAACGTAATCCCCGGCGAACTGAAAGCGCGCTTCAATCTGCGCTATTCACCCGTGCAGAGCATCGATACGCTCAAAGAAACGGTCGAAGGGATTCTGAACAAGCATGGGGTGCGTTACACGCTCGAATGGTACGTCTCGGGCGAACCGTTTTATACGCAACCCGGTCCGCTATCGGATGCCGCAGTCGCGGCCATTGAGGCGGTCACCGGCAAAAAGCCGAAACTCTCGACGGGCGGTGGCACTTCGGACGGGCGCTTCATCGCCCCGATGGGCGCGCAGGTCGTCGAACTCGGCGTCATCAACGCAACGATTCACAAAGTCAACGAAAGCGTCTGTATCGCGGACATCGATCAACTGCACCGTATGTACCGCGGGATGCTCGATCGGCTCATCGCCGCAAACAGTTAAAACAACCAGTTCGATCCTTGCGCGATCAGTGCACCGAGCAAAGCACCAGCGAGCACGTCGGTTGGGTAGTGCAAGCCGAGCACCACACGCGATGCAGCCACCATCAAGGCGAACGGCACCAGCAACACCGCAAGCGCCGGCACATGCGATATCGCGATCGCCGTAAACATCACGGCATGCAAAGTGTGACCCGACGGAAAGCTGTAACGATCAAGCGGCGGCATGGCGCACTCGATACCAATTAGGCCGATGTAGGGACGTTCACGCACCAGCTTCTTCTTGAGCGCCTTGTAGACCAGCAAACCGAAGGCGCCGGCGGCGAGCATTTCGAGCGAAATCCACAGGCCCTGCGCGATCGTCCGGCCGCTCGCCCAAACAATGAGTGGCATCGCAGCCATGAGCGCGTACCAAAATACGCCGTCGCCCAGACGCGAACAGATCCGAAAGGTGTTCCGAATCAAGCGGCGACGACACGCCGCGTTCGCCAACAGACAAATTCTTCGTTCGGCGCGATCGACTCGAACGAAGAACGCACTCATGAGGTCACCACGCTCCGCAACACATCGGCCTCGATGACGTTCTCGTAGAGCCGAGAGAGACGCTCAGCCATGCTGCGCGAGGTCCAGCGCTGTGCATCCTCACGGGCAAACTCCGCGAGCAGCATGCGCTTGGCCGGATCGCGCAGCACCGAGGCGACCCCGTCAGAGAACGCCTCAATGTCCTCCGGTACGACCACCGCACCCTTCACGCCCGCCAGCACATCGGCAGTACCCATCACTGCCGTTGAGACGACCGGGGTGCCCTGCGCCATCGCCTCGAGCAGCACAAGCCCCTGCGTCTCGGTGCGCGAGGCAAAGACAAAGGCATCGGCGGCGTTGTAGCAATCGAGCAAGGTAGTCGTACGATCCATATAACCCTTGAAAAGCACGTGCGCATCAAGCCCGAGTGAGCTCACGAGCTGACGAATATGCGACTCGGCCGGCCCCTCACCCGCGATGATCAAAAGTACATCGGGCACCTTGCTGCGCAGCCGCGCGAGCATGCGCACCAGAAAATCGATGTTCTTCTCGTGCGCGACTCGACCGACGAAGAGTGCAACCGGGCGCTGCGGGTCGATCCCGTGCGCGGCGCGGAAGTTGGCGCCGTGCCCGGGTGCGAAGCACCCCGCCGGCAAACCGGTCGGCAACACCTCGATCGGCGTCTCGACGCCGTAGGCACGCAATGCTTCGGCCATTTGACGGGACGGCGAAATCACCGTCTGCACGTCGTGACATTGAGAAACAGTGAAGCGACGCGCCAGCGCCTTCATCCACGAGGCCGGCAAGGCGGGCACGTAATGATGCAGATAGTGTTCAAAATAAGTGTGGTAGGTCTCGACGATCGGTGCGCCCAAGCGCCGCGCGACGCGAACGCCCGCGTAGTGCGCCAAAAACGGCGTCTGGATGTGCACCACGTCGACATCCTCAGGGCGCAGCCGCGAGGTGTGGCGCATGAACTCGTTCCAGTTGAAGGCCCGATCCTCTGGATCACGCGGCACCTGCCACGACGGGATCCGGACGATATCGGCGTCATCGGCGATATGCGGGGCTTGCGGGTACTGCGGCGCGATCAAAGTGCAGGCATGCCCGAGGCCTAACAAGTCCTGCCGAAAGGTTTGGATCGACGTCGACACCCCATTGACCCTGGGGAAATAAACGTCCGAGACCATGAGAATTCTCATCGATCTAAGATAAGGTCGACTTATTACAACTTGATTTCATTGACGCGATCCGCATCCCACCCGGATATGTCACTCTGATGACACCATCCAACGACACGCCGCGCTGCTTTTGCGGCAGAAGTCGCCCCTGCATCCCGACGAAACGTCCTTCCTTATCAAAAGTGATCAACGTGGTCGGCACGAACGGCCGCAACAATGCGGACGAGGCTTCGAGTCGCACGTTGGTGAGGCCGTCCGCGCCGTAGGCGGTGGTCGTCGCGCGTAAGCCGAGCACCATCGCCTGCTCCGCAACTAGATACTGCAACTCGACAGATCGGCCGCGGCGCAGTTCACGCAACTGGCCTTGCAGATTCGTGATCAGCGTGGGCCCCGCAAGCACCTCTCCCTCTACCGCGAGACGGACCTTGCGGCGACGATCCCCATCGCGAATATCGAGCGTGATGACATCGCCCTCGCGAGTGGCTTCGACATCCTGACTGACGGGTATCCGCTGCAATCGGTAGCGCTGCCAAGCCGCTCCGTCGTAGATCAACTCCTCGCGCGCAATGGGCACACCGGCGCCATCCCGCCACTCGCTATAACCGAAGGCCCCGCATCGTCCGCCACCGAACTCGAAGCGCGCGCCGCGATCCGTCTTGCCCGTGACCTCCGCCTCGCCATTCAAGGTGGCCTCTTCCGTACGCGCTGCAGCCGCGACAAAAGTCAGACAGAGCGCCAGTGAGATCATCGCGCGGCGCATGGACTTAAGCGACTTCGCGCGCCGCTTGAACCTCGCGAGCGAGACGCAGGCCTTCGCTCATCTCGAGCCAGTTCCACACGCCGAGGCGGCCGTTACGATCTTCGACCAGTGCCGAGCAACTCTCGACCCAATCGCCGTCATTGCAGTAAAGCACGCCCTCGAGCTGGGTGATCTCGGCGCGATGGATATGCCCGCAAATCGCACCATCGAGACCACGACGCTTCACTTCATGCGCCACCGCTTGTTCGAAGCTCGAGATGTAGTTGACCGCATTTTTGACCTTGTGCTTGAGATAGTTCGCGAGCGACCAATAGTCGTAACCAAAGGCGCGACGAACCCGATTGAAGTGACGATTCATGTCGATCGAGAAGTCGTAGGCGCGCGAACCGAGCGCGGCCAACCACGGGCTGCACTTGACGACGCTGTCGAACTCATCACCGTGCAGCACGAGCAAGCGCTCACCGCGCGCCGTGGTGTGCACGCAGTCCCGGACGATTTCGAGGTTGCCAAAGACCGTGCCCGCAAACTCACGCAAGTCCTCATCGTGATTGCCGGGAACGTAGACCACACGGGTGCCGTGCTTGGCTTTACCCAGAATGGTGCGAACGACGTTGTTGTGTTCCTGCGGCCAGTAGAAACTCTTCCGCAGGCTCCATAAGTCGATCACGTCACCGACGAGGTACAAAGTATCGGTATGAACATCGCGGAGGAAGTCGAGTAGCGCGGCGGCGTTGCAACCGCGATTACCTAAGTGGATGTCGGAGATGAAGACGCTGCGGACCCAATGACGAGGCGCGTTGGCGGGGCTCAATGGCAAATCCCTGCGTGTCCGAAGTTGCGCGGAGGTTGCGCCCCTTCGATGACGGCGGGATGACGACTCGATGAATTTATTAAGACGAAATCATTGAGACGAGCGCGCGTTCGACCACACACCGACGACGGCGATGGCAAACACGCTGATGAATACCCACGCGGGCATCGACAGCCCGAGCAGACTCCAATCAATTTTTTGGCATTCGCCCGCACCGGTGAGCACCTTCTGCACTACCGTCATGAGCGGAAACACATCCATCATGTAGTCAAAGCTTGCGCCGCAGGAAGGCACGCTACCCAAGGGCAGGCTTTGGATATAAACGTGGCGTCCGGCGACATACAACGGAAAAGCTGCGGCGAGCGCCAGCAAGGCCGCGTAGATACGAGCGCCCGCGACGTCGCGCGGGTTGTGTAGGGCGGCCATCAGAAATACCGCTCCGAGGATCACGACCCCCACTCGCTGAAACATGCAAAGCGGACAAGGCTCGAAACCGAGCACGCGCTCGGCATACAGCGCGTAGCCCATCATCGCGGCGCAGGACAAGGAGCCCGCCGAGTTTACGAAGCGTCGATCGAGGTTCAACCCTCACCCTCGCGCTGCTTTTGTTCCCGCTGCTTGAGCTCGCGTTCGACGTCTTCAATCCGCACGTGCCGAATGTCTTTGCCGTGCACCATGAACACTACATACTCGCAAATATTCTTAGCGTGATCGCCGATTCGCTCCAGCGCGCGCACCACCCACATGACATCGATCACACGCCGAATCGCGCGCGGGTCTTCCATCATGAAGGTAATCGACTGACGCTGGATCGCCTCGTACTCCTCGTCGACGAGCCGATCCTGACGGGCGACACGCAGCGCCGCCTGCGGATCCATGCGCGCGAACGCATCAAGCGCATCGTGCACCATGTTCTGCACGACCCGACCGAGGTGCTTGATCTCGCGATACTTATCAACGGGGCGTTCTTGACTGGCGAGCCGCGCGGCGATGTAGCCAATCTTTTCGCACTCGTCACCCATGCGCTCGAGGTCGGTGATCGCTTTGATGATGGCGACGATCAGCCGTAGGTCGCCTGCCGTCGGATTGCGGGTGGCGAGGATACGCGAGCACTCCTCATCGATCGAGACTTCCATCTTGTTGACTTCGAAGTCGTCCCGCGCCACGGTCTCACCCAAGAGGCTGTCACCCTCGACCATCGCCGAGACTGCTTTGGCGAGCTGCTGCTCGACGAATCCACCCATCGTGAGCACCTGACCGCGAACGCGCTCTAACTCTTCGTTGAAGCGGCGCGAGATGTGATGCGAGAGATCAGACGTTTCCATGACGACACCCCCAATGCGTGGAACGACTCAACGACAGCTCACCGGGTATCAGATCACCCGTTCGAATCGAGACCTGCAGAATAGCGACTGTCGGTCGCCTTGGCGACAGACTCGCGTACGAGTCGCGTCGGGGCGAAGTGGCAGCTGAAGGTGCTCCCGCGCCCTTCGACGCTCTCGATCTTCAACTCGCCACCGTGCTTCTGCAGCACGTGACGCACGATCGCCAAGCCGAGGCCCGAACCACCCTTGTCACGCGCTCGGCCTGGGTCGACGCGGTAAAACCGCTCGGTCAACCTCGGCAAGTGTTCAGCAGCAATGCCGGGCCCCGTGTCCGTGACAGAAAAATGACCGCCATCGTCGTCGGTCCACCAGCGCAGCGTGATCATCCCGCCGGGCGGCGAGTACTTGGCCGCATTGTCGACCAGATTCCAGAACGCCGAGTGCATGAGACCCTGATCGCCCATCAAACCATCCGGGGACTCGATCCGTAGCTCCACGGCGTGCACCTTTGCATCGCGCGCCGCCAAATCCTTGCGCAGCAGCGTCAGTAGACCCGCCACATCGATCGGAGTTCCAACGACCTGTTCATCGGTCGCCTCGAGGCGCGAGAGTTCGAGCAGATCCGAAATGATCGTCGTCATCCGCTCAGACTGTCGTCGCATCTCACCGATCGGCCCACGCAGATCGTCAGGTAAGGTGTCATCGAGTGCGAGTGTCTCGAGATAGCCCGAAATGACGGTCAACGGCGAGCGTAGTTCATGCGAGGCGTTCGCGACGAAATCTTTGCGCATCGTTTCGAGCTGCGACTGCCTCGTGACATCGCGCACCAACAAGAACACCTGCCCCTCGCCATACGGCACACCTTGAAATTCCAGCGTGGTCGCATCACCCACGCGCGGCGGCACACGCAGACTCGTGCTGTAGTCGCCGCTGCTCAAATAACGCGAGAACTCCGGCACCCGCAGCAACCCGGCAATCTGAATGCCAAAGTCCGTCTTGCGCTTGAGCCCGAGCAGTTCGGCCGCCTTACGATTGAACCAGACGATTTCTTTGGCCGCATTGAGCGCGACGACACCGTCAGGCATGGAAGCTGTCGAACGACGCAGCTCACGGAACAGGCTCAGCAGGCGCTTCTTGTGGAACTGCTTGCGACGATGTAGCCGCGACACTTGCGAGACCAGATCGCCCCAGAGGCCGCCCGCATCCGGTGGATCGCGGCGATTGCGATTACGCAGCCAATGATCGAACTGGTGCAGGTTGACGAGGTTGCGGACGAGCTCGACTGCGAGGGCGCCCGCAATACCCCACCACGGATGACCCACAACAAAACCGACCGCGATTCCGAGCCCGACGACGAGCGCGAGACGGCCGAGCGCGAACGCCCAATCCTGGAAACCGTTGTTCAGCTGAATTCACTCCGCGCGGGGAGAGAATCGGTATCCCGCTCCGCGCACCGTTTGCACCATGCGATCGTACCCGAATTCCTCGAGTGCTTTGCGCAGGCGGCGGATATGCACATCGATGGTGCGCTCTTCCACATACACGTTGCCACCCCAGATCCGATCGAGCAACTGCTCGCGCGAATAGACCCGATCGGGATGTGTCATGAAGAATTCCAGCATGCGGTACTCGGTGGGACCGAGTGTCACAGGTTTGTCACCTGCCATGACCCGATGCGCGACTGGATCCAGCTTCAAACCTTCGAAGTCGATGACCTCGCCCTCAACCTTCGGGTCGGAGCGGCGCAGCACCGCGTTGATGCGCGCGACAAGTTCGCGCGGTGAAAACGGTTTGGTGATGTAATCATCGGCGCCGCCTTCAAGCCCTGCAACCTTGTCGGATTCTTCCGCGCGCGCCGTGAGCATGATCACTGGCAAATCGCGGAAATTTGCGTCTCGCTTGACCTGTCGCGTGAATTCGAGCCCGCTCATGTCCGGCAACATCCAATCGACGAGCATCAAATCCGGACGCTTATCGGCCAGCTGAGCGCGTGCGGCTTGGGTATCGGCGGCCTCACGAACCTCGAAGCCCGCACGACGCAGACCAAAGCCAATCATGTCGCGTATCGGCTTCTCGTCCTCTACGACCAGAATCTGTTTTGCTGCCATCAGGGGAAGTCGTGTTGTCCTCGTTTCAGACATATTTCAAACGACTCGTGTTGCAGGGCTGTGACACTCGGGAATCTTTGCGACCTGGTCGCGCACATAGATTGGCACAGCCTGTGTCGGATCAATGCCCAAGCCCGCCTCAACTGCCGGCACTGCCAGTGCCAGCACCTCGCGCGCGCGCGGCAGCAAGTCGGGGTAGACCTTGGTGAGGCCGGGCAATGCCGCGAGTTCCGGATGAGCCCTGTACCCATGACCGGCGCCAATGACGAGACGCGGCTGCGCAATCACACCCGCCGTCGTCGAAGCAACGGTCTGCTCAGCCCATCGCTCGGTGACGACCCGCGGCGAACTCACCGACTCGGCCACACCGCCCGAGTGCGTGGCCGCCTGCGCAAGATCGCTCACGGCGAACACGGCGTGATAAACCTCACCCATCCGAGCATCGTTACAGACCCAAATCTCGTTTGGCTCAAGTCCGTCGTTGCGCGCCGTCTCGAGCGCGCGCAGCGCCACCGCGGCTAACGTCGACACGGGGACCACGGGTAACCCCGCGCCGAAGGCCAAACCTTGCACGACACTCGCGGCAAGTCTTACGCCCGTGAAACTACCAGGACCCCGCGCGAACGCGATGGCCTGCAGATTCGACAGCGCGAGACCCGCTTCGTCCAAAAGTTCATCGATCATGGGTAGCAACAAGTCGGCGTGCCCGCGCGGCGCTTCGACTTCGCGCACGCTGAGCTGCCCCGCCACGCTGAGCGCCGCGGAGCAGGCTTCGGTCGAGGTATCGAGCGCGAGCACGTTCATTCAGCGTAGCTTACGCAAAAATCGCAGCGCGTCCTCGCGAGACTGCGTCGCGGGCATCTCGGGCAAGCTCGCGCGAAACACCCGTCCGTAGCCTTTACCGAGCAATCTCGGATCGCAGATCACGATCAAGCCATGATCGGTCTCGCTGCGAATCAAACGACCGACGCCCTGCTTCAAGGCGAGCACGGCTTCCGGGAGTTGATAATCGCGAAAGGCATTGTCGCCGCGTCGCTGCAGATACTCGATGCGCGCTTTGGTCAGAGGATCATCCGGTGAGGCAAAGGGGAGCTTTTCGATGATGACAAGACGCAGCGCCTCGCCCTTCACATCGACCCCTTCCCAAAAACTCGCGGTACCGAGCAACACCGCGTTGCCGTGTTCGCGAAAATCCCGCAGCAGTCGCTCGCGCGGCCCCTCGCCCTGCACGAGGATCGGCACCTCGGCCGCACCATCCCAACGCGCGCGTAACAGCGCAGCACCTTGTGCCAGAGCGCGATGCGAGGTGAAGAGCAAAAAGGCACCGCCGCCTGCGGCCTCGAGCAGCGGCACGCTCGCCTCGATCACCGCTTCGACATACCCCGGGCTCGAAGGCTCAGGCGTGCCTTGCGGCAAATACAGCATCGCTTGAGTCTCGTAATCGAAGGGACTCGCGATGCGCAAACTTCGCGCATCCTGCAAACCAAGACGATTCGCGAAGTGAGAGAAGTCATCGCCCGCCGACGAAGGCACTGAGAGCGTGGCCGAGGTAAAGATCCACGCGGCAGGTCGCGCCGACATCATCGACTGAAAACGCGCAGAGATATCAAACGGCAGCAAACCGAGCGTGAAGCCGCGACCGGTCGTTTCGACGGTGCGCGCGCCTTCATCATCGCCACAGAGGGTGATGCGCTCGAGTGAGGCGGCGAGTTCCGTCGTGCGACTCACGATCGCCTCAACGGCAGGCTCGCGCGAGACATCGCCCAAGGCGGCGCCATAGTCGCGAAGCGCCGAGACCACCGCGAGATTCGCCGACTCCAGATCGACCGAGGCCTCTTCCCAACGCAGTCGCATGGCTTGCCGCGGCAGCGCAGCCAGCACCGATGAGACGGCGGCTTCGACGACTCGCGCAACCTCACCAATGTCGCCCAACGATCCACCGGCTCGTAGCAGCGCTGCGCGCCCTTCCAACAAGACGTGCTCGATCTGGCGACTCGACACCGAGGCACCAAAGAATTGGGTGGCGAGATCCGGTATCTGATGGGCCTCATCGAGAATCACTGCATCGGCAGTGCCCAAGATATCGCCAAAGCCATCCTCTTTGAGTGCAAGGTCGGCGAGCAGCAGATGGTGGTTCACGATCACGAGATCCGCCGCTTGTGCTTCGCGCCGCGCATTCACGACGTGACAATTCGCGTAATCGCTGCAGCGCTGCCCGAGGCAGTTATCGCGGGTCGAGGTCACGCGCGGCCACAGCGGGTGCGCATCGTTGATGCCCGGCACCTCGGCGAGATCGCCCGTACGTGTCACGGCCGACCACGACTCGAGTTTGGCCAACAGCGGATCGGGCCGCGAGATGCCCTCGAGCGCGCCCTGCGCCACTTCGCGCTTGAGGCGATACACGCAGAGATAATTCGATCGGCCCTTCAACAAGGCAACCCTCGCGGGTGTACCGATTGCGCTCGCGACCAACGGGACGTCTTTGGCGAAGAGCTGATCTTGCAGCGTGCGCGTGCCCGTCGAGATCAGCACGCGCAGCCCCGCAAGCAAGGCTGGTACGAGATAAGCGAAAGTCTTCCCCGTGCCGGTGCCGGCTTCGACGATCAGCGGCTCGCGCGCGGCAAGGCTCTGCGCAACCGCGGACGCCATGCGTAGTTGCGCCTTGCGAGGTCGAAAGCCCGCGAGATGGCGAGCAAAGGGGCCGGCGGCGCCCAAAATGTCATCGATATCCAGCATGCGGGCGGCACGCTACCGTGCGAATCACCGCGTGTCGAGCATTGATTTTGCTCGTATTTCCGCGATTGGGGGGCCGGACGTTATACTTACCGGCTCCCGGGCGGAAGGCCGGGTTTAGACCCATTCTTTCCGAGCGCTATTTCTCGTCATTCGAAAGGAGCCATGATGGCCACAGTTGCTGAGACCGCGAAACCCCTGTCGGACATTTCCAAACCCGTCGCCGACTGGGTTGCTTCGGTTCGCGAGCTCACCCAACCCGAACGCGTCCACTGGTGCGATGGTTCGGATGCCGAATACCAACAACTCATGAGCGAACTGCAAGCGAGCGGCGAACTCATGAAGCTCAACGAAGAGCACTACCCCAATTGTTTTCTCGCGCGCTCGCATCCGTCGGACGTTGCTCGCGTCGAGCATCTCACCTTCGTTTGCACCAGGCACAAAGATGATGCCGGCCCGAATAACAACTGGATGGCGCCCGGCGAAGCGAAGGCGAAGATGGAGTCGCTCTTCAAAGATTGCATGAAGGGTCGCACGCTCTATGTGGTGCCCTACTGCATGGGCCCGATCGACTCACCTTATTCCCGTTGTGGCGTCGAGATCACCGACAGCGCCTACGTTGTCATCAACATGATGCTGATGACGCGCGCGGGTCGTCCGGCACTCGAGCGCATCGGTCGCGAAGGCAGTTTCGTGAAGGGCCTGCATTCGACCGGCGAACTCGACCCCAACCGCCGTTTCATCATGCACTTCCCGGAAGAGCTCTCGATCATGAGCTTCGGCAGTGGCTATGGTGGCAACGCACTGCTTGGCAAGAAGTGCCATGCGCTTCGCATCGCGAGCTATCAGGCGCGCAACGAAGGCTGGCTTGCCGAGCACATGCTCATCGTGGGTCTCACGAGCCCGCAAGGCGAAACGCACTACGTCGCGGCTGCCTTCCCCTCCGCTTGCGGCAAGACGAATCTCGCGATGCTCATTCCGCCCGAGACGATGCCCGGCTGGAAAGTCACGACCGTGGGCGATGACATCGCCTGGTTGCATCCGGGCCCCGATGGTCGTTTATATGCGATCAACCCGGAGGCGGGTTATTTCGGTGTGGTGCCGGGCACCAATGCGAAAACCAATCGCAATGCCTTCGAGATGATCCAGCGCAACACGCTCTTCACGAACGTGGCGCTCACGGCCGACAACCAGCCGTGGTGGGAAGGCCTCGAGAGCGGCACGCCGGTCACCGACTGGCAGGGCCGCCCCTACGAGGCGGCCAATGGTCCCGCCGCGCAGCCGAACTCGCGCTTCACGGTCTCGGCGAAACAGAACCCTTGCTACTCGCCGCAAGCCGATAGCGCAAAGGGCGTGCCGATCTCGGCCATTATCTTTGGTGGTCGTCGTCGCGGCGTTGCGCCGCTCGTTTATGAAGCTCGCGATTGGAATCACGGCGTGCTCGTCGGGGCGTCGGTGGCTTCGGAGACGACGGCGGCCGCGATCGGTCAAGCCGGCGTGTTGCGTCGCGACCCGATGGCGATGAAGCCCTTCGCGGGCTACAACTACGGCGACTACTGGGCGCACTGGTTCGACATGGGCAAGAAACTCAAGCACCCGCCCAAGATCTATCACGTGAACTGGTTCCGTCGCGATGCCGATGGCAAGTTCCTGTGGCCGGGCTTCGGTGACAACCTGCGCGTGCTCGCTTGGGTTCTCAACCGCTGTACCGGCAAAGCCGAAGCGCAGGAAACGCCGATCGGCAATCTGCCGCGCTCGAGTGATCTTAACCTCGAGGGGCTCAAGATCGAGCAGAGCGCGCTCGACCAGCTGCTCTCGGTCAATACCGAAGAGTGGCGCGCAGAGGCCGCTGACATGGATCAGTACCTCAATGAATTCGGCGATCGTACGCCCGTCCAGTTGCGGGCCGAGGTCGCTGCGCTGCGCACGAGGCTCAGCTGATGAACCGCCGCGTCGCCGGTCGCTTTTTGGGGATCGGCGTCGCGGCCTTGGCCGGTGTCGCCGGAAGCTTTACCGCAACCCTCGCTACGACACCGTGGTCGTTAGCGGCGGAAACGGGCAACACGCCGAGCACCGCGGCGGCGCCTGCCGTCTCGCTGCCACGCGAAGTAATCAAGACGGCCGCACAACTTCGCGACACGGCACTCGCCTCGGATGAGGCTTATCAACTGCTCGAGTCGCTGACTACCGAAGTCGGCCCGCGCTTTGCGGGCACGGCGGGTGATCTTGCCGGTGTGAACTGGTCGCGCGAGACGTTGCAGTCGCTCGGCTTTGTCAATGTTCGTACGCCCGAGGTGATCGTGCCGCGCTGGATCCGCGGCGAAGCGAGTGCGCAAACCGTCTCGCCCTACCCTCAGCAGTTCGTGACGCTCGCCATCGGCGGCAGCATCGGCACCTCGGACGAAGGCATCACGGCGCCGGTCGTGATCGTCAAAGATATCCCGGAACTGCAGTCGCTTCCCGCGGGCGCGGTCAAGGGCAAGCTCGTGTTCTTCAACGGTCGCATGGAGCGCACACGTGACGGCAGCGGCTACGGCAAGGCTGTCCGTGCGCGCACCGAAGGCCCGAGTATTGCCGGTGCCCTCGGTGCAGCGGGCGTCGTGCTGCGCTCGGTGGGCACGAGCAAGAACCGCATCGCGCACAGCGGCACGCTCTCCTACAACGTCTCGGCACCGCGCATCCCGGCGGTGGCGATCTCGAATCCCGATGCCGACAACCTCGAGCGGCACTTCAAGCTCACCGCAGCCGGCGGCAAACGAGCGGGTGAGCCGGTCGTGATGAACGTGCGGGTCACCTCGCGCGATCTGCCGCAGACACGCTCCGCGAACGTGATCGCAGAGATTCCGGGCACTGATCTTGCCGATGAAGTCGTGCTCGTCGGGGCTCACCTCGACTCCTGGGACCCTTCGGTCGGCGCGCAGGATGACGGCGCGGGTGTGGCGATTGCGATCTCGGCGGCGAAACTCGCGGCCTCGATGAGTCCGAAGCCCCGTCGCACGATTCGGGTCGTGCTGTTTGCGAACGAGGAGTTTGGCTTATCCGGCGCGAACTATTATCCGGCTGACGAGGGCGATGAAAGCGTGGCCAAGCACGCCTTCGCGATGGAAGCCGACTTAGGCGATGGCCCCGTGTGGAAGCTCTCCGCGCGCGTGCCGCCGCGTTATTGGTCGATGGTCAATGAGATGCATCGCCTCGTGAAGCCTTTAGGCGTTGAGCTCGGTGACAACACCGCCGCGGGTGGCGCCGATATCGGTCCGCTGCGTCGTCGCGGCGTGCCGGTGCTCGCTCCGCTTCTCGATGCCACGACCTATTTCGATATCCACCACACCGTCAACGACACCCTCGATCAGGTGGACCCTCTGCACCTAAAGCAATCGACGGCCGTGTTCGCAGTCGCGACTTATCTCGCGGCGATGGTCGATGGACCGGTGGAGAGAATCGCGGTGGACGGGGGGCGTTGAGTTAGCGCCGGTCTCTCTCACTCGCGAGCAAGCCCCATACAACCAAATATCAACTAATTATCGCGCTATGGAATTCTACGCCAGTGGCGTATACCATGGCCATGCTTTTTGTTGAAACCAGCGTCTTCACGCGACAGACCAAAGTCATATTGACCGACGCAGGCCCCGTACTTGCTACTTTCTGCTTGCGTATCGGAAGAGCGACACGAGCGATCTAACACGATCTCAACTCCGTCAGTTACGCGCGTATGTTGAAGAGCACTTAATACATGAAACGACAACTATTCAACGCCCTACTCGCCAGCATTTAGGAAGCGGGCGAACACGATCGCAACAGGAAGCTGAAACGCGGAGCTCGTGTGACGGTGACGACGCGCCTACAAGAGATTCGCGAGCGAGCAGGCTTATCCCAGTCGCAGCTAGCGACGCTACTCAATGTCAGCGTACGTACCCTTCAGAACTGGGAACAGGATCGACGGCAACCCTCGGGTCCAGCCAAAGCACTACTGAAAATTCTTGAGCTACGACCCGAAGTCACTCTCGAGGCGCTGCGAACTCCGTGACGCTTAGTAGCCCGCTGACGCAAATGACACTCGACCCCTCCAAAGACACCGACGCGCTGATCGTCGGCGCGGGCGCCGTTGGACTTGCCTGTGGCTACGCGCTCGCGAGTCATGGCCTACGCGTGATCGTCATCGAAGCCGGCTTTCGGATTGGCGAGGGTGTTTCCGCGCGCAACTCCGAGGTCATCCACGCCGGGCTCTACTATCCAACGGGGTCATTAAAAGCACGGCTTTGCGTCGAGGGTCGTCGCGCGCTCTACCCTTTTCTCGATAAGCACGGGGTGAACTACCGCCGCTGCGGCAAACTCGTCGTTGCCAACGGCGAAGCCGAGATCGCCGCCTTGCGAAAGGTCTACGCACAGGCCGAGATCAACGGCGTTGAAGGTATCGAATCGCTATCCGGTGAAGCCGCCATCGCCCTCGAACCGGCGTTACGTTGCGATGCAGCCATACTCTCGCGCGAGAGCGGTGTGATGGACAGTCACGGCTATATGCTCGCGCTGCAGGGCGAGATCGAATCGCACGGCGG
>JAGWWY010000021.1 GCA_018970145.1 Gammaproteobacteria bacterium | reverse complement strand
ACGATGTTCGAGAAGAAGAACGCCGCCGAACCATCGGCGCGTTGCACGATGAAGTCACCGATATCGGCACACTCGAAGCGCTGCTCACCGTGCACGAGATCGACAAATTCGACGCGCCCGCTGTCGGGCACCTTGAAGCGCAGGGTGGGCTTGCGACCCTCGGCGAGTTTCGCGGCGCGCTGGGTTTCATCGAGATGACGACAGGTACCCGCGTAGCGCGGTGGCTTACCCGAGGCGAGCTGCGTCTTGCGACTGATCTCAATTTCGAGCGGCGTGCAGTAGCAAGGATAGACCCGCCCTACTGACGCTAGTCGATCGAGCGCCTGACGATAAACGTCGCCACGCTTGGACTGCTCGACGATCTCGCCATCCCACGCGAGTCCGAGCCACTGCAGGTCGTCCTTCAATTGCGCCGTGAACTCGGCCTTGCTGCGCTCGGCGTCGGTGTCTTCGATGCGTAGCAGGAAGCGACCGCTATCGCGTCGCGCGAGCAGCCAATTGAAGAGCGCTGTTCGCGCATTGCCCAAATGCAGTTCGCCGCTCGGACTCGGGGCGAAACGGGTGGTCGTCGTCATCTCTTGGGGTAATCCAATCAGGCTGCTCGCAGGAGGAACTCAACTTTAACAGCATCGAAGGGAAAGACGATTTTTCCTGACTCATCGCGCTGCAAAACCCCTGCCTGAAGCAAGGCATGGACATCGCCATGGACCGCCTTCACGTCGCGATGCACTCGACGAGCGACTTCACGGATCGATAAGGCGCCGGCGCCACAGAGCGACTTGATCAGCTCCCACCGCTTTAGCGTGAGAACTTCCCAAAGCAACTCGGGCGTGGCGAAGCTGATGCGCGCCTCGCGCTCTGCTTTGCCGCCTCTAGCGACTTTAGCGATCTCGGAGAACATCTGCCCCGAGGATCGGACATCTAGATGCAGTGTTTTCATGACATCACCCCAGAGTCGACCGATCGGACTCGTGAAATGCGGATGGTGGCAATAGCCTCCAGTCCTGTCGAGAAGATTCCGACCATGGGCTGTTCTAGAATGCAGCCGTGCGCCACCTCTTCGTCTCAGACCTGCATCTCGATGCGAACGCGCCGGCGACGGTACAGCGCTTCCTCAGGTTTCTTGCGGGCGAGGCTAGAGCAGCCGATTCGCTCTACATCCTGGGCGATCTGTTCGAGACCTGGATCGGCGATGACGACCCTGATCCGGTGCGTAGCCAAGTCTGCGATGCGCTGCGCACGCTTACCGCTAGCGGCGTCCCGATCTACCTCATGTGCGGTAATCGAGACTTTCTGTACGGTGAGGCTTTCGAGCGACGTACGGGAGTCCGACTTCTCGCGGATCCGACCGTCGCCACCCTCTCGGGACAACGAATCCTCCTTACCCACGGTGATCTGCTCTGCACAGACGATGTGTCCTACCAAGAGCTTCGCTCGACAGTACGAAGCCCCGCTTTCAAGGATCGTGTTTCCAGCCTCTCCATCGAGGCACGCCAATGGATGGCCTCAGCCGCCCGTGCGGGCAGTCGTGCGCATGTCAGGCAAACGGCTGCCGACATCATGGATGTGAATTCGAAAGCCGTGATCGCTGCTTTTGAAGCGACAGCCACGCTCACCATGATCCACGGTCATACCCATCGTCCAGCGGAGCATCTTCACACCACAGCTAACGGTATTGCTCGACGCATCGTGTTGGCGGCGTGGGATGAGGATGGTGAGTTCTTGGTCGTTTCAGATAAAAACTGGTCGCGACAAAGGGTGAATTGAGTCGTTAGTTTGTGTAGATTCATGTGTGGAGGTTCACACATGGCTACCAATCTTTCGATTGATCCCGAGTTGATCGACGAGGCGCTGGCTCTCAGCGGTGAAAAAACGAAGAAGGCGGCAGTTACGCGCGCTTTACAAGAATTTATTGCCCGTAGGAAACAGAAACGCCTGTTGCAGTTGATGGGGACTCTGGAGTGGGATGACGCCTTCGATTACAAAGCGGAGCGCTCCCGATCGTGATACTCGTCGATACCAGCGTTTGGTCCATTTTCCTCAGGCGCGACTACTCGAGCGGTCCGCATATTGAGAAGCTGAAGTCGGCAATCTCCCTGGGAGAAGGCATTTATTCGACCGGCATCATCCTCCAAGAGCTGCTTCAAGGTTTCAAAGGCCCAAAAGCCAAAGACAAGCTGGTCGACTTCTTCTCGTCAGTCCCGTTGGTTGTACCAAGTCGAGCAGATCACATTGATGCGGCAGAACTACGCAACAGGGCCCGTCGTGGCGGGATCCAAGTTGGCACCATCGACGCGCTGATCGCACAATTATCGATACGACATGGCCTTACCATCCTGACGACAGACGGCGACTTTTTG
>JAGWWY010000005.1 GCA_018970145.1 Gammaproteobacteria bacterium | reverse complement strand
TTGATGCCAACCTGCACCTGCATCGGCTTGGCATCCTCGGAGATCAATTTCACATCGCCGTCCCAAGCTGCTTGGGTGGAGACACGACGCATTTCCTTGATGAGCTCATCGAATTCAGCTGCGATGTAGCTACGATCTTCCGCAGTGTAAGTGCCGTTCGAGGACTGCACTGCGAGCTCACGCATGCGCTGCAAAATATTCTGCAGCTCTTCCATGGAGCCCTCAGCCGTTTGCGCCATCGAAATGCCGTCGCTGGCATTTCGAATCGCCATGTTCAAGCCTTCGATCTGGTTGCGCATACGGTTCGCCACGGCGAGACCTGACGCGTCATCCAGCGACGAGTTGATGCGCTTGCCCGAGGCGAGGCGCTGCATGGTCGTTTCCATGTCGCCTCTGTTCATTGCCAGGGCCCGTTCGGTCTTGATCGAGGCCATGTTCGTATTGATCGTAAGAGCCATTTGGATCTCCGTCGAAATCTCGTCGGTCACTCTGACCGGCAGAGGTAATCAAGCAAGCCCCATGCCAATCATGAGCCCACCTGAAAATCAGTTGCCGTGATCAAGCAATTTCCAAGCCAGACTCGCTATCGCATCAGTTGAAACAACGGCGGCGACCCAGGACAGGTGGGTATATATAAGGTCACCGGAATACTTGCTCAGAGAGCGGAGTCGCCTCCGTCGCGGCAAACCGTTGCCGGTTCGACGTCGCCCTTTGCCGTTCTCTGCCGCTCCCGCTCGTGGATCGGCGCATTCTCGACAGTGGCACGTAAGTTGCTTCCCATCTTTCGCGAAGAACCATAAGTCGGTTTTTCACGAACTTCGGGAGTTAACAGGCCATGCCGAATTTGGATCGAGTTCTCGGGGCTTTCCCAACCGCCGCTGCCGTGCAGGCGCGTCGACTGGAAGTCATCGCGGGCAACATCGCCAACGCCACGACGCCGAATTATCGCGCGCGTGACGTTGATTTCCGCAAGGTCATGGCGGAGACCGGCGATCAGCCGCGTCTGTCCGTGACTCACTTGAAGCATATCGAAACGCCGGAGCAGCTCACCAAAGATGCCTTGTTGTTTCGCATTCCGCTCGCGCCCTCGCGCGACGGCAACACAGTGGAGACTCACGTTGAAGAAGCTGCCTATGGTGATGCTGCTGGCCGCTACCTGGCCGCCCTGCGCTTCGCGGAAGGAGCGCTCTCGGGGATGCGTAAGGCGTATCGCGGCGATTAAGCGACGCATTGAAGGAGATCGTTCATGTCCCTCGCGAACATACTCAAGCTCTCAGGCGGTGCATTGAATGCTCAGACGGTACGTCTGAACACGATCGCATCGAATCTGTCGAACGTCGAGACCGTTGCAGGCTCCGCTGATGAGGCCTACCGCGCAAAGCGGCCTGTATTCCAGACGGTTCTGCAGAACGCCACTAGTCAGCTAGAGAGCGGCTTCGGTGTCGTGGTCAAGGGTATTTCGGAGACAAAGCGTCCGAACGCCCAGGTCTATGACCCGGAAAATCCGCTCGCCGACAAAGACGGCTACATCTATCGATCGAACGTCAACCCACTCGAAGAGATGACCGACATGCTCGACGCCGCACGGTCTTACGAGACCGCGCTGACGACGGCTAGTACGGCGCGTGAGTTGATGATGCGCACGATCGATATGAATACCAAATAAGGAATCAGTGTGATGGCCAGTAGCATCATTCCAAACTCGAGTCGCCAAGCACTGCCGCCCGGTGTGCTGAGTTACGAGACGGAGAAGCAACAGGAAGTACAACGCTCGGGAACGCTCGGGCAAGAGGACTTTCTGAAGCTGATGACGGCTCAGTTGAAAAACCAGGACCCGATGAAGCCTATGGAGAATGGCGAATTCTTGGGGCAGATGGCGCAGTTCTCGACGGTCTCATCTATTGGCGAAATGTCCAAGCAGTTGCAGTCCCTCAGCGAGCAGTTCGTCGCGAGTCGCATGCTCTCAAGCGGCTCCTTGATCGGTCGGCAGGTCTTATCCGAGGGGAACTACGGAGACTTGCAGGATGGCGTGCCGCTCGATGGCGTGGTCCGGCTGACCGAGCCTGTCGATGGGGCGGTCGTTTACGTACGTAATGCAGTCGGTCAGGTAATGGAAACTTTTGAACTTGGCCCCGCGGGCAAGGGCGATTATCCCTTTTCGTGGGACGGAGCTCTGCCAGGTGGCGTGAATGCGCTGCCGGGCCAATACAAAGTCGATGTCGCCGTGACGCGCGCTGGGAAAACGGAGTCGGCGCGCGCGCTGCTCTACACGCCTGTGAATAGCGTGACGATGAACGGACAAGATGTAGTTTTGAACTTGCAGAACGGCGCAACGGTTCCGTTATCGCAAGTCACCACCATGCGTTGAAATTGAATTCAACAACGTTTTAACGGAAGCACCAATCCGGAGATTCAAAGATGTCGTTTTATACTTCATTGACAGGCTTGAACGCCGCGACCGCCGAACTTGGCATCGTGAGCAACAACATTGCGAACGTCGGCACCATCGGTTTCAAGAAGTCGCGCGCCGAATTCGGCGATATCTTCGCCACCTCGCCATTGCAGAATGCCTCGAGCTCGATTGGGCAGGGCGTGCTGCTGAAAGGTGTTGCGCAGGAATTTTCGCAGGGTAACGTCGCCTTCTCGCAGAACTCTCTCGATATGGCGATTCAGGGGCAAGGCTTCTTCGTACTGAAACCGAACTTGACCTCAAATCAAACGGTATACACCCGTAACGGCTCGTTCCGAGTCAACAACGATCGATATGTCGTCGACTCGTCGGGTCAGTTTGTTCAAGTCTTCCCTGTCAACGACGACGGATCCGTGGTCGCGACGGGCCTCGATTCGGCCAAGTCATTGCAGCTGCCCACCACCTCGGGTCTGCCGAAGGCCTCGTCGAAGATCGACCTCGGCGTGAACTTGCCGGCCGATGCCGAAATCATTCCTCAACAGGAACAGTACAAATCCGGTGCCGCTGTTTATCGATTCGATCGAAACGATCCAAATACTTTCAACCGGTCGACTTCTATCACGGTGTTCGATTCGTTAGGTAACCCGTCTATCGCCACGATCTATTACGTCAAGAACTCAAACGCGACGATCGAAGACCCGACCAACAAGTGGCAGACGTACATCTACGTAGGCGATCGTGAGATTAAGCCTGCGCTGCTCTCTGCAAAGACGGATAAGAGCGAGCCGCTATACATCGACAAGTTCGGACAACAGACGACGGATCCGACGCAGTTCGATCCGACCTTCAACGCGACCGCGCCGCATCCGCTTTACTATCTTAATGATCAAACCAATAAGGTTGATTCGACACCGGCAAAATTGGCCGGTGGCTTTATCGATCGCGCGGCCGGCTTCGATTTCGGCAGTACAGACGGAAACTCGATTCGAATCGGTGCCTCGGAAATCACAACAACGGCAAGTGGTACCTGGACGAACTCGATCTCGACCGGTGGAGAGGCCGCTGCGGCGCAAGAATATTCAGTCACCTTGACCAAAGGCGCCGTCTCTCGCACGATTACCTTTCATAGCCAAGTCGCAGGCGCCGCCGGCGCTGCAGCAACTGCGACCACTATCAAGGCCCAAGATATTGATGCATTGCTGTCTGATGGCGCTGCGACTCCCGCAACGGGCGGAGCGGCTGCCGAATCGGTCGCGGATGCACTCGAAGCCTTGGGTCTCGGTTTCACTGGTAAAGCTATCGATGGCTCCTTGACATTCTACGACCTCGACGGCGATGAGACTTTTACCATCGAAGTCACGAATACGATGCGTGGCCAGGCCGGTGGCTTCAACGGGTCAGACTTTTCGAGCTCAACACCGCTGACAATCGGGTCGACTGTCGAGAAGGCGCAGGGTTTGAGCAATCGAAATATGCTCAAGATCTCGGTGGATGATTCCGATCCGATCACGGTGAGCTTGCCTGACTATCTGCGCGGTCGAAGCTTGTCCGGTACTGAGTTGGCGGCTGAGATGACCAAGGCTATCAACAACAGTTTTGGTGATGATAAGTACATTGCAATCGACACCGACAACCGTGATTTCCGCTTGTTTGCAGAGCTCGATCTTGAAAACCTGCCAGCTGGTAGTCCGCTTCTGGAGAACTATGTTGATACCGCAGCAGCGCAGAACGGTGACCTAGTCACGGCAGGCCTGTCGATCGCCGAAGCTCTTGAGGCAGGTATCACGCTGCGTCTTCCGACCAGTGATTTGTATCGGCCAAACGCAGCAAACGCCGATAACGACATCATCAAGGCTATGCAGGCGGAAGTTGATTCTCACATCGGCGCTGGTGTGATCAAAGTTGGATACGACCCTAAGGCGCGATCGTTCACCTTCAAACCGTATGACAATGCCTTCAAAGTGCAAAGCTTGAAGGTGACGGGACCGTTGAACGACGATGGTGTGACCAACGATCCGAACGATACGCTTGGATTTCCAGCGACCAGTGACTATACGTTGGTCGGCGCCGGTACGACCCAGGGTTCGCTGCGTACAGGCGAGGTGATTCCGAACGGTAACGAGATCATCAACGAGGATCAGCGTCGTTTCGGCATCAAAGTCGAGTATCTGAAAGATCAGCGTAAATTTGTCTTCTCGTCCGGCACCACCGGGGAGAGTTCGCTGATCAATGTGCTAGCCTCGGATAACATTCGTGCATCAAATATTTTTGGTATCTCGGATGAATATGAGACCGAGATCACCACGACGGCAGGATCGGGATTGGGTGCCAAGCCTGCGATCACGACTGGAAACAAGGCCGGTATCGATATCACTGGAACCTTTTCGGTCACCTCCAATGACAACATCGTCAACGTGACAGTTGATGGCATCGACGGAACGATCCGAATTCCGCCGGGTGCATACACGGGTACGACCTTTGCGCAGGCGCTCGAAGATCGTATCAACAGTATTGCTGCGGGAGATGGCAAGACGATCAATGGCGTACAGGTTGTTTACGATCCCGATAGTTCGCGCTTTACTTTCACATCAGGTACGACTTCCGAAGAATCATTTATCAACGTCAACGGCCACCCGAACTTCGGTCTCAATGCGACCACGCAGGTTCGTGGTAGCGTGCCGAAAGTCACGGTGCTTGTGCAGGCCAAGGACGCCGACGGAAACTTGTTGTATATCGACAAGGACGGTAATGAGACGACCAAGAAGCCGGACAACCTGCCGAACTACGCGCCGATTTATCTGACCAAGGGTCAGCTGACCTTCGATACGGCCGGTAAGTTGGTGTCGCCAAAAGAGGGCGCCAAGTACACGCCGTTCGATCCGCAGAACGGTGCCGACTTGATCGTGTTGAACGTCGACTACGGTAAGTTCTCGACCCAGTATTCGCAGCCCTTCTCGGTGCTGTCGCTCTCGCAGGACGGTTTCGCCTCCGGGCGACTCGACGGTATCAGTATCGATACCTCGGGTGTCGTGCGTGCCAACTACACCAACGGTCAACAGCAGGCGCTCGGAAAAATCATCCTGGCGAATTTCGCGAGCCCGAACGGTCTCAAGCAGATCGGCAACGCTAACTACGTCGCAACGTCCAACTCGGGCCCGCCCTCGGTCGGAGAGGCCGGCTCGGACGGTTTCGGTTCGATTCAGGGTGGTGCACTCGAGCGTGCCAACGTCGATTTGACCGAGGAGTTGGTGCAGTTGATCACTGCGCAGCGAAACTTCCAGGCGAATGCCAAGGCGATTGAAACCGCTACCAACCTGACGAGCACAATCGTCAACATTCGGGGCTAATGAGGGTTTAAGTCGTGGATAAGCTGGTTTTCACAAGTTTGAGTGGGCAAAACTCGGTCGCTCACCGAATGCAGCAGATCTCAAACGAGATTGCGAACGTTTCAACCGTGGGGTTCAAGCGCTCGTTCGCTGCAACTTTGAAAACCTTCCGCTACGACGGCGATGGTTTTGAGTCGAGGTTCGTACCAGTCGTCACGCCTGGTAACGGTGTCGATATGAAGCCCGGTACCGTCATGAATACCGGGCGTTCGTTGGATGTGGCCATCGGCGGCACTCAGCTGCTCGCCGTACAGGGGGCAGACGGTAGCGTCGCCTACACCCGGCGCGGTGACCTGAAGGTGGACGCCGAGGGAACGCTGCGTATCGGGTCGGGCGAAGCAGTGCTTGATGATGGCGGTGCGCCATTGCAGATACCTGCACTTGTCGAAGTCAAAGTCGGCACGGACGGCACCATCTTTACCAAGCAGCCCGGCGAACAGGCCGCGATCTTTTTGCCGCTCGGGCGCATGCAGATTGTCGAGCCGCAAGTCGATGCCATTCGCCTGCGTACAGATGGTTTGTATACGAACGCGACCGGCGAGCCGTTTCCGATTGCAGAAACGCCGGGCGTGCAATCCGGTGCGCTCGAGGGTAGCAATACCAATCTTTTCTCAACGATGGTCGACATGATCAGCATGAGCCGTCGTTACGAGATGCAAGTCAAGGTTTTGAAACAAGCGAGTGATCTCGCCGAGCGCAGCCAGTCGATGGCGCGCTTGAACCAGTAACGTTTTTTCGGGAGATACGCTGATGGAAGCCGCACTATGGGTCGCAAAAACCGGTCTTGACGCCCAGCAGACTCGCATGACGGTGATCGCGAACAACCTCGCCAACGTCAATACCACTGGGTTCAAGCGAGATCGTGCGACCTTCGAAGATCTGCTTTACCAAAACGTCAAGCAGGGTGGAGCACAGACGTCAGCAGACACCGCAGCACCCACCGGGTTGATGCTCGGTACGGGAACTCGCGTGGTCGCGACCGAAAAGCTCCATGCGCAAGGCAATATCATCCAAACCCAGAATGCCTTCGACGTGGCAATCAGCGGTGAGGGCTTTTTTCAGATTCTGCAACCCGACGGCACGCTAGCCTACAGTCGCGATGGCGGCTTCAAGATCTCGGCGGAAGGTGTACTCGTCAATTCGAGCGGGTATCGCCTGCAACCCGAGTTGGCGATTCCTCAAAACGCACAGACGGTGACGATTGGAGCGGACGGTACTGTCTCGATCCAAACCTTTGGTGAAGCAGCTGCCCAGACCATTGGGCAGATTCAGGTTGCACGCTTTTTGAACCCGTCGGGACTTCAAGCGATTGGTGAAAACCTCTTTCGGGAAACGAGTTCGAGCGGCCCGCCTCAGGTGGGTATTCCGACGCAGCAGGGAAATGGACAGTTGATTCAGGGTGCCCTCGAGAGCTCCAACGTCAACGTCGTCGAAGAAATGGTCAACATGATCGAGACGCAGCGCGCCTACGAAGTGAATTCGAAAGCGATCGATTCGGTCAACAGCATGTTGCAGTACGCAAATAACAACCTGTGATCGCAATGAAGCCCCTCGCTTTTAAAGTGTTGATATTGATTTTTGCGATCACGCTCGCCGGATGCGCCGAGATCGGCGCTCGAGATTTTCCACCTGAGCGTGTCTATATTCCTGCAGGCTCGCCGATCGAGGTAACGGCCGACGGTTCGATTTTCTCGAAGGCAGGCCAAGACAGTCTACTCGGGCAAGATCGAGCCCGGCGCCCGGGGGATTTGATCACGATTTTAGTCGATGAGCAGGTCTCGGCATCAACATCCGCCTCAAGCAACGCGTCACGTAATTCGGCGACTACAGCATTGACGACGAGCGCGTTGGGTGAAATCAATCGACGGTTTGGAAATGCCGGTCTGCCGTGGCCGGTCGATATCAATCCGAGCGAGAGCGCTATCGACTCATCCGGCGAGGGTAGCGCAGCGCAACAGGGAAGAATCGCCGGTGCGGTTACGGCTGTTGTAACCGAAGTTTTACCGAACGGTCTGCTCGCCGTCCGTGGCTACAAGCGGATGGAGCTGACGCGAGGCGCGCAGATCATTCGATTGACCGGTCTGGTACGCCCATCTGACATTCAGCCTGACAATACGGTTCGCTCGCGTCGATTGGCCGATGCCGACATCAGCTTTGCCGCCAAAGGCGAGTTGGCAGATGCCAGTCGTGCAGGCTGGATGAACCGCGCACTGCTACGCGTTTGGCCGTTTTAGGAGAGTTCCATGAAGAGCTTCAATCAACCTTTCGGTGCGCTCGTCGTTCTGGCAGTAACGGTATTCGCAGCTCTGATGACTCCGCAGGCGCAGGCAACTCGTATCAAGGACATCTCGGCACTTTCGGCTGCTAGACCCAACCAACTGCTCGGCTATGGCCTCGTGGTCGGTCTGCAGGGAACGGGTGATGGCAAAGACATCTCGTTCACCATCCAGACACTGCGTGAAACGTTGGCACGCTTGGGTACTTCGGTCGACGGACCCTTGTCGAGCTACGATCTTGATCCGGTTTCGGTGAAAGACTTCAAAGTCGAGAACGTCGCGGCCGTGATGGTGACGGCGGAACTGCCGGCATTTGCCAAACCCGGGCAAAAAGTTGACGTCAACGTTGCGGCCATCGCAAAAGCGAAAAGTTTGCGCGGGGGTGTTTTGTTAATGACGCGGATGCGTGGTCCGGACGGGCAAACGTACGCTGTCGCGCAAGGACCGCTCGCAGCCTCCGGTTTTACCGCTGACGCAGCTGGCAGCTCAGTTTCTGTCGGCGTCGCAACTTCGGCACGTATTCCGGGCGGCGCACTGATTGAGCGAGAGGTCGAGGGGCCACTCAACGTCGGTGAGTTTGTCACGCTGAATTTGACGGCACCGGACTTCGCGACGAGCGCCCGCGTCATGCAGGCGATCAACGCGCAGTTCGGCGACGGTACTGCAGCTGCCGTCGATGCGGTCTCCATCAAGGTTCGTGCGCCCACGGCACCGGATGCGCGAGTGGCCTTCGTGGGCTTACTCGAGGAATTGGATGTCGATGCGGCTGAGCCGCCGGCGAGAGTGGTGGTCAACTCACGAACCGGTACCGTCGTCATCAGTCGCAACGTAATCGTGAAAGCAGCCGCGGTCAGCCAAGGTGATATTTCAGTGACGGTCGATGCGACCAACGAAGTAAGTCAACCAGGGCCGTTTGCGCCCAATAATGCGCAGACTACACCGGTGCAGAATGCACAAATCACCGTAACGGAAGACAAGAAGAACATGGTTCTCTTCAAGCCAGGTGCCGAGCTTCGCCAAATTGTCAATGCCGTCAATGAAATCGGCGCCTCGCCGACCGCATTGATTTCCATTTTGGAAGCCCTGCAGCGCGCGGGTGCATTGCAGGCTGAGTTAATCGTCATCTGATCGCCATGGACGTCAAAGCGACATCGAACTGGTACGACTTTGGCTCGCTGGCGGGTTTGCGTGCGCAAGCCGGGCAACGGCCCTCTGAAGCGCAGTCATCGGTCGCAGAGCAGTTCGAGTCGCTGTTCATCAATATGATGCTTAAGGAGATGCGTAAGACCGTTTCGCGTAGCGATCTGCTTGGCTCAGAGGCGATGGAGAGCTACGAACAGATGTTCGATCAGCAAATTGCCCTCGGCATGGCGAGGGCTGGCGGAATTGGTTTGGCGCCCTTCATCGAAGAGCAGCTTGCCCGTCAAAACGGCCAAAAGATCGAGGCTGCAGCAGAGGTTGCACCTACTTCGATCGTGTTGCAGCAGCGTAGCTTCAAGTTGAAGGAGCGCTGATATGGTCGATTTAGTCAGTATCGGCGTCTCGGGTCTTGGCGCATATCAACGCGCGCTCGCGACCACCAGCAATAACATCGCGAACTTACAGACCGAGGGCTATGTTCGGCAACGAGCGGTGATCGAGTCCGCTGGTCAGGATAATCTCTCGCGAGTCAGTCTCGGCAATGGAGCGCGCTTTACCGAAGTTCAGCGCCTTTATGATCGATTCGCCGAGGAAAATCTACAGCGTGCGAGTTCATCTCTTAAGGGTGAAGAGGCGTTGCTGAAAGAGCTGCAAAGCTTGCAGGATTCCATCGGTAGCTCGGAGGCCGGTCTGCACGGCGCATTCCAAGCGTTTTTCGACGCTGCTCGTGATCTGGAGGCGGCACCGGCATCACCTGGTAGTCGAGCGGGTTTTTTGGCAGCCGCTGAGGGGCTCTCGGCGCGCTTCCGTGGCTTAGGCACTGCCGTCGAAACGCTCGATGGCACGACGCGAACCCAGGTGGACCAAGCGGTGAGCGAAATCAACACGCTACTTGGTGAGATTGCATCGCTCAATACCCAATTGGTAAAACGCGCATCTGATAGTGAGCAACCGATGCAGTTGCTCGATCGTCGCGACGCCGCCTTAAAAGCTCTTTCCGAGGGTCTTGGCGTGACGGTCGAGTTGGGCCCGAGTGGCGCCGCAACCGTCTTTGCTGGCGAAAGTGCGTCCGGCGTCGCGCTCGTCGAGAACGGGCGTGCTCGTACGATGACGGTGACCTTCGATCCTTATGACTTTGGTAAGGCCGAGTTCGTACTCGACGCGGCCAGTCAGCCAGTCGTTCTGGCGAACGTCCGAACCGGTACGCTCGGTGGTCTCGTCAATTTTCGTGGGCAGGCTCTCGGGCCGACCGCGGATAAGTTGGATGAACTGGCGCTCGCCTTCGGTCGCGAGGTCAACAAGCTGCATCGCCAGGGCCTCGATTCGCTCGGACGACCGGGTCAAGATGTTTTTTATGTTGGGCCAGATTTTGTGGTGGACGGGCGCGCCAACGCGGGCACCTCGCGCCTCGGTGTCGAAGTTGTCAATTCCAACGCAGTCGATGCGCGCAGTTACGAGATGCGCTTCGACGCCTCCCGAAATATTTGGACGCTACGTGATCTCAAGACGGGTAGTAGTGTTCAAGGAACCAACAATCTGGTGATGGGAGGCTTGAAGTTTTCGATCCAAGGAACGCCGCGCGATGGTGACACCTACCGAATCACACCGGAGAGTCACCCGGCGACGACTTTTCGTACCTTAATCAAGGAAGGCGCGGAAGTCGCCAGTGCCGCCAAGTTAGTCACGAAGGCTGCACTTCGTAACTTTGGAACGAGTTCTGCAGACATCCATCTGAGTGAGGCGCGCGCGGCGGAGACTTTCCGATCAATCAGCGATCTGTTACCAAAGTCGGTTCCGCTGGGCGAACAGTCCTTCACTCGCAACGTTCCTCTGCGCGACGACACGCTCGTTACCGCAAACGCGACACCGATCGCGGTGATACCCGCAGGCTACTCTAAAGTCGCACTCAGCACGTCAGCAGCCGGCGGCGAGCTTGCTATCTTCACCCGTGATGGACGTCAGTTGGCTGGGCCTGCGATGGCGGCTAGCGTCGTTCGCGCAGCGAATGGATTTCATGCCGACGCGACCTATTCTGACGATTACTTGAACAAGACCGGTGCAAACGGTTATCTGGATCAGAGTCTGGTTTTCGGTGTCAGTCAGGTACCCGGATCCCAATTGGATATCGACGGTAATCGTGTTTTGACGCCCGCCAAGATTTTCGGTGGTGTTGTTGATTTAGCGGGCTTTACGGCCGGTGATACCGTGGATCTCCAAATCAACGGCGAGACCGTGTCCATCACGGTGCCGACACCCGTCACCCTGACGGGCCTCGCATCTGCGATCAACACTCACAAAGCCAGCACTAAGGCGATCGCCGAGACGACAACGGACGGAAAGTTGGTTTTCAAGTCCTATCACGAGATCGTCGTTCCCTCCGCGAGTCTGAATAACACCTCTTCGATCACGCTCAGCGGTGTTGCCTTTACGGTCGCGGCTGCGCAGTTGGCCGGCCGAACGCCGGCGCAATATCTTCGCGATGCCATCAATGCGACCGAGTCGGGTGTCACCGCATCCGTTTCCTCTGCCGGTGCCTTGGTACTCACCAACAGCGAGGGTGCGGCTGGCGAGCCGATCGTCATCGGCAGTAATACTGTCGGACTCACGTCCCAGACGTACTTCAACGATCGCAACCTGAGTATCGGCGTACCGTCCACCGAGTCTGCGAGCGTTTTGCGCAGCCTCGGTTTGCGTAACGGGTTTGTGATGAACGCGGCCCTAGCTGAAGATCTCCTCGTCTTTGGTGTCAACAACCAAGGTCTGGCGGCGTCGGTCTACTTGTCAGGGTCCTACGAAGCCGGCAGCGTCCCTGCGACCTTGGCTCCGGATGCGCGCGAGTACAAGCTTCGCTTCGAGAGTGGTAACTACTCACTGGTTGATATCGCCACTAACACCGAGGTTGCCGCTGGTGTCTTCGACACCACAACACGCGCCGTTCAGTACGGCAATTGGACGGTCTCGCTCAGTGGAATTCCGGCAGATCTGGACGAATATACGATTCAGCCAACGGATGAGCCGCTCGGTGACAACCGTATCGCTGCCGCACTCGCCAATCTGCAGGGAAACCGCGCGATGTTGGCCTCGAAGCAGACGGTACAGCAAGAGTATGAAAATCTCGTCAATCGGGTCGGTGCGATCACCGTGCAGGCCGAGATCGCCAAGGATGCCCAACAAGTTGTCTTCGATCATGCGAGAGAAGGGCGCGACCAGATCTCGGGAGTCAATCTCGATGAGGAATTGGCTGACTTACTGAGATATCAGCAGGCATACCAGGCTAACGCCCAAGTCATTCAAGTGGCGAATCGTCTATTCGATTCGTTGCTGCAGCGATTGTAAGGAAAGCACTCATGCGCGTTTCGACATCCATGATTTTTCAAGGACTGACCGATAAGCTTGCGAACAACGCAGCGGATATGGCGCAGTTACAGAGTCAGATCGCGACGGGTAATAATTACGCGACGCCGTCGGACGCCGCCGATATCGTCGGACGTGTCCAAGCGGTCGAGAGTCGATTGAAAACTTTGGAGGCTGATACAAAGGCTGTTACGCGAGTTAAGGTCGGCGTCGATGCGCAAGCGCGCGCACTCGAAATCGCCGCCGAGGTCATGGATCGCTTGAAGGAAATCGCGTTTCGAGGTGCAAACGATCCACAGCCGCAAGCGGTGCTCGAGACGCTCGCTGAGGAAGTTGCCGGAATCAAGCGCTCACTCGTCGATCTTGCCAATATGCGCGATGCGGACGATCGTTATGTCTTTGGCGGTGCCCGTTCGGGCGAGATTCCGTATGTTCTCAATGCAGATGGTAGTGTGACTTACGAAGGATCGACCAGCCCGTTACGC
Organism: Gammaproteobacteria bacterium; assembly: GCA_018970145.1. Lineage (GTDB taxonomy): Bacteria > Pseudomonadota > Gammaproteobacteria > Steroidobacterales > Steroidobacteraceae > UBA964. Next base: position 143,821 of record JAGWWY010000005.1, on the reverse strand, counting down.
GTGCGGGTCAACGATGCCAGTTACGAGGACGCCTCGGTTCCGGGGGTGAGCGTTTGGAAGAGCATTCCAAGAGACGGCGAGGCCGTCGACATGTTCTCGATCCTGACGAGTTACGAGAATGCGCTGCGCAGTGGAGCGGTCGAGGGACGACAGCAGGGTTTACGCGATGTCGAGGCGCTATCTAACAACGTCGGGCTCGCGATCGCGAAGACCGGTGCTGCGCAACAGCGCCTTGAGATTAGCGAACGACAAGCGCAGGAGACTGCGATTCGCGCACAAAAATCGCTTGCCGACCTCAAGGAGTTGGATTTTGCAGCAGCGCTTGCCCAATTACAGAAGCAAGAATTGTTGATGCAGGCTTCGCAGTCTTTGCTCGGGCGTCTCAGTCAGTTATCGCTCCTCGATTCCATTCGGTAATCCATCGGGTTTCTTCTCATGACTGAAACCAACGTCATTAAAACACTGGGTGCTGCGGATCTTGACACCAAGCAACTGACGGTTGATCTGGTCAACGCCATCAAGGAGCCGAGGCAAGCGCTGATTGATCGCGAGAAGACCAAAGCCGAAGTAGCGATTTCGAATACGGCGTTGCTCAAAAGCGCGCTTTCGGCCCTGAAAGATACCGCTGCCGAATTAGCCAGCGTCTCCAAGTTGAACAAACTCAGTTTGACGAGTTCGAATACCTCGGTGGTTGGCGTGACGGCAGGGACGGGCACAACCGTCGCCCGCGAGGGTACGTACACCATGACAGTGGAGGCAATGGCGAAACCTCAGCGTAGCGTGAGTGTGCCGGGCTACACCGCCGGAACCAGCATCGTGACGAGCGCTGAAAATATGACGATGGCAATCGAACTCGGCGGAGTCACCAAAAATATCGCGATTACCAAAGATGTGACGACGGCCTCCGGCTTGGTATCGGCGATCAATCAAGAAAAAATGGGTGTTACGGCGCGACTCGTCAATACTGCCGATGGATCAGCCTCGCCGTTCAAGATCGTGCTGGAGGGTCCTTCCGGCGCCGAGAACGATTTTTCGATCAGCTTCAAGGACTCGGCAAATAATCCGATCGTATCGCCACCGGTCTTTTCGAGCGCCTCTGCAGATGGCGGACAAATCTCGGGTGACGCCGTTTTCGTCATGAATGGCCTACGTATCCAGCGAGCGAGCAATACCGTCACGGACGTTATCGATGGCATCACGCTTAACCTTCGGCAGGTTAGTGCGACACCGACGAATTTGACGGTCGCTTACGACGCATCGGCGTTGACTACCGCCGTCGGTAACTTCGTTGAGAGCTACAATCTCTTGACGGAGTTCATCGTACGCGCGACAGGTCCGAATATTAAAGGCGACGATATCGCCGGCAGCCTTCGTGGCGACTCGGCGGTCAAGAGTATTCGTAACAGTATCCGTGGCAAACTAACGGCGGAGTCGAGTGGTGCTGCCGGGCAGATCTCGCATTGGAGCTCCCTCGGCGTGTCACTCGATCGCAACGGTGTCTTGGAGTTCGACTCGAGTAAGTTCGTCGCGGCCTTCCAGAAAGCGCCTGAGGACGCCATCAAGGCGCTATCGAACAATGCCGCGGCACCGTACTACTTTTCGGGCAGCCCCAGCGGACTCGCCGGCGACTTGGCGGTTGCCGCACACCAGTATCTCTCCTCGACCGGCGTCGTCAGCCGGGTGACTCAGTCCTATGAGAGTAAATTGGAGATAGTAGAAACGAAGCAGCTGAAGCTGGATGAGTATATGGAGAGGGTTTCAGCCCAGTACGAGCGACAATTTGCAGCGCTCAATTCCGTGTTGGCTGAATTCAAGGCAACCTCCGAGCGTCTCAAGAGCTCGCTGAACTTCAATAACGATAACTAATCCTGCGGGTGTGGGCATGGCTGGGTCGGAGTGGGCAGAGCGCATCGTCGTCGTCGACGCATACTTGAAAGCCCAGTATGCGCTGATGCATGCCGCTACAGGCGGCGAGGCCGATACCGATATTCTATGCAAGCTCGACGATGTCAGGCGCCGCCGGATCGCCTTCACACAGTTTCCGCCAAGTATTTTTCAAGAGGCGAGTCGTTTTTCGACTACGGCAGTCGAGGAAGCGATCATTTTTTTGGAGTTGAGCCTGAAAGCCCGGCAGAACGATGTGCTACTTGCGGACTGGCTAAAGGTCTTCGAATTCAAGAGCTTCACGATCGATATCGACCGCAAGCTGGGACTGGCTGTTGATCCAGATCATGATGTTTTCGTGGTTGGCGGAACCGATGCCGCATCGATACTGTCGAATTTACGCGACAGGCAGTATCAACGGCTACTCGATCTGCAGGATTTACCCATAGTAACCGACGAGGCTGATCGCTCCAGTGGCAAGGAGATCGAACAACTCGATCGAGTCTTACAACGCCTGCCGAATATCATTGCGGTGAGACCGGAGCGAGTTCATGTGCTCGGCGATTTGGAGCCTGCTCTTTCGGCAAAGGTGCTATCTCATGTCGATGAGCGGCTGAAACTTCTTTACGTCGGTCGAAATACCACCGAGCTGATGGCTCAACTCTGGACGACTCAACTTATCCGGAATATTCCTGCGCTGGTACGACAAGGGCGCTCGTTGCTTCATCTCAAGGACACTTTGAGAGGTCGTCCGGCTGTCGTCGTGGGAGCCGGACCGTCCCTGGATGAGGCCATTCCTGTGCTGCGCGAGGTTGCCGGCCACGTCACGATTATCGTCGCGTTCAAAGCGTTGCGGGCTGTTGTCGCTGGCGGTATCTCACCTGACTTCGTCGTTTGTCTTGACCCGAAACAAAAGGTTCGACATCTCGAAGGGGTCGATTTATCAAAAGTGGGATGTTTCGTCATCGAGGCGGCCTGCGAGGACGAGATGTTGTCCGCAGCAGCGAGCGCACCCCTCGTACCTTTCGTCGCATCGGATCTGACCGCCGAGCTGGTTCGCGAGTTGAAGATGATCGAGGTGCCGCTCGTTGGTACGGCGGGTAGTGCCGTCCACGCAGCCATCCAGTTCGGTCTGATACTCGGTTGTGGACAGATCTACCTTGCAGGAACGGACTTCGGATTCCCCAAAGATCGTCTCTACGCCACAGGCGCGGGCACGGGGGATCGTTTTGTCGTTTCCGCGGATGGCAAGTCGTATTCTCGGCAGCCGTTAGATTCGCATTTTCGCGCCGGTGGGTTGATCCCGGTGGATGCCAACGACGGCTCCACCATTGGTGCGAGCCTCGAGATGATCAAGTTTCGAGAATGGGTCGAGCGGGTCATCGCGCAGCAGGCGGAGGCCAGTACGCCCGTGCGCTTTTATAACCTCGCCCGGCAGGGCGCCGTGATCGCCGGTGCAGAGTTTGTCGATTCCATCTGTATCGATCCCAACGCGATTACCCCGAAGCCCTCGGTCGAGTCGGTGTTGAGGGTGACGCAAGCGATTTCCAAGATCAAGCTGAGCGAGCTGCCTGCGAAGCTACGTCGTCGGATGGATCGCATACGTGCGCTGCGAGAAAGCTGCAACTCAGTTCTCGATCGTGCTCGCAAAGGGCATGATTTCTCCCGCGACCTCGAGCGGATCCAGGTCGAGTCGAAAAAGGTCATCGAGGTGTCAACCATCATGAACGAAAAACTCATGACACTTGATGAGTACACTGATCGCGTAGAAAACCGCAGTCGGGCGGAGTCAGATCAGTTGCTGTTAGGTCTAATTCGCCATACTCGTCAGGCGGCCGACGATCTGCTTGAAGTGTACTCGGACGTCATTCGACGTCTTGCCGCTAAAGTCTAGCTGCCAGCGGTCGACTTAACGAAGTTGACCTAGGGGGAAGGCTCGCCTCCCCAGATCTCGTTCGCCGCGTCCTGCGGCCATTCGAAGAAGCCAACCCCCTAAAGAAATCTCCCGAGCAGACGACTGCACTTTCAGGAACGGGCCGCGGCACCAAGCTCGGCACGACTGGAACCGTAATGCACCTCGGGAGTTAGTCATGGGCGTTGTAGTCAATACCAACATTTCTTCGATCACGGCCTCGCGCATTCTCGCGGAGAATCGCGCCGATCTCGAAAAGGCCATGGAGCGATTGGCGTCGGGCAAGCGCATCAACAGCGCGGCAGACGATGCTGCCGGCATGGCCGTTGCCGCGAAGATGCGTGCCGACATCGGCAGCCTCAATCAGTCCGTTCGTAATACCAACGACGCGATTTCGCTCGTCAACACCTACGACGGGGCGGCAGCTGAGATCGAGAGCATCTTGATCCGCATGCGCGAGCTCGCGGTGCAGGCTAAGAACGGCACTTACGAAAGTCCAGATCGGACCAACGCCGATTATGAATACGCTGCGTTGAAAAACGAGATAACGCGCATTGCGGGTGTATCGGCCTTCAACCGTATGACGGTTGGTCAGGGCGCAACCACAGCGAATGGCACCACTACGAGCGCTGACACCGCGTTTACTTTTTACGTTGGCTCCGACGTTGCCAAGACGGGCAACAGCATTACCTTCTCCGCGAAGGCACTCGATTTGAATCTTGCTGTGTCGTCGAGCACTTTAAATAGCGTCGTCGATGCGACGAGCGCCGGGCAGGCCATCGCGAGTCTGGATGATGCGATTACAGAGCTTGCTGCTAATCGCGCACAGGCCGGCGCGCTCATCAATCGCCTTGAGCACACAGTTTCCAACTTGATGAACGTGAGTCAGCGTCTCCAAGAGGCTGTCTCCGGTATCGAAGATGCCGATTACGCGGCTGAGTCAGCGAACCTCGCGCGCGGCATGGTCCTCGCACAGGCGGGCACGGCGATGTTGGCGCAGGCGAACCAAGCGCCGCAGTACATTCTGCAGTTGCTTCGCGGTTAATCGTTGAACCCTAGAGAGTCGGCACGATAACGGCCGAAAGCACGTGAGGGCGGGGTAGCCCGCCCTCATTCAACCAGGAGAAGATCATGGGCGTTGTAGTCAACACGAACATTTCGTCGATCACCGCTTCACGCATTCTGTCTGAGAACCGTGCGGATCTCGAAAAGGCCATGGAGCGCTTGGCCTCGGGCAAGCGCATCAATAGCGCCGCCGACGATGCAGCCGGCATGGCGGTCGCCGCTAAGATGCGAGCGGATATCAGCAGTTTGAACCAAGCTGTTCGTAATACGAACGATGCGATATCGCTCGTGAACACCTATGACGGTGCGGCCCAGGAGATCGAGTCGATCTTGATTCGTATGCGTGAACTCGCCGTGCAGGCTAACAACGGCAGTTACGAAAATGCTGACCGGGCGAACGCTGATTATGAATATGAGGCTCTGAAAAGCGAGATTACTCGTATTGCGAGCGTGACTGCCTTCAACCGCCAAACACTCGCGCAGGGCTCGAGCGTCCCGTCTTCACCCGCTTCAGGTACGACTGGTAGCACAGCGACCTCGTTCAGTTTTTATGTCGGCTCAGACGTCGCGAAGACCGGTAATACTGTAAGTTTTGCAGCGGGTGCTCTGGACCTTAATATCGCCACTTCCGCGACCCAGACACTTGCAAGTGTCTCGACTGCAGCGTTAGCGGCAACTGCGATAGCAAATATCGACGTTTCCCTTAACAAACTCGCTGCCAACCGTGCACAAGCGGGTGCCTTGGTAAATCGGCTCGAGCACACAGTGTCGAACCTGATGAACGTGAGCCAGCGTCTGCAAGAAGCGGTCTCCGGCATCGAAGATGCCGATTACGCGGCTGAGTCTGCCAACCTCGCGCGCGGCATGGTCCTCGCGCAGGCGGGCACGGCGATGTTGGCGCAAGCGAACCAAGCACCGCAGTACATCCTGTCGTTGCTTCGAGGCTAATCCATAAACCCTAGAGAGCCGGCGCGATAAAGGCCGGAAGCACATGAGGGCGGGGTAGCTCGCCCTCATTCAACCAGGAGAAGATCATGGGCGTTGTAGTTAACACGAACATTTCGTCGATCACCGCTTCACGCATTTTATCTGAGAATCGTGCGGATCTCGAAAAGGCCATGGAGCGCTTGGCCTCGGGCAAGCGCATCAATAGCGCCGCCGACGATGCAGCCGGCATGGCGGTCGCCGCTAAGATGCGAGCGGACATCAGCAGTTTGAACCAAGCAGTTCGTAATACGAACGATGCGATATCGCTCGTGAACACCTATGACGGTGCGGCACAGGAGATCGAGAATATCTTGATCCGGATGCGCGAACTGGCGGTGCAGGCCAAAAATGGCACCTATGAAAGCCCCGACCGAGTCAATGCAGACTACGAGTACACGGCTCTCAAAGAGGAAATTAAGCGTATCGCGGATGTGACGGCATTCAATCGCCGCGACCTGGGAACCTCGGCTGCAGCGGCTGGCGGCTTCGCCTTTTATGTGGGTTCCGATGTTGCCAAGTCTGGCAATACCGTCAGCTTCATGGGCGCGAACTCCGCGGGTAGTGCGGGTTTGAACCTCAACTCAGAATCCCAGACGACGATCGCGTCTTCTGATCTTAAAGGTATTTTGGCCGCTGACACGACCGCAGGTGCATCGGGCGCAATCGCTGCACTCGACACTGCAATCGGGCAACTTAACGGCAAGCGCGCACAGGCTGGTGCACTGATTAACCGTCTCGAGCACACGGTCTCAAACCTGATGAATGTTAGTCAGCGCCTGCAAGAGGCCGTCTCCGGTATCGAAGATGCCGACTATGCGTCGGAGTCAGCGAACCTCGCACGCGGCATGGTTCTCGCGCAGGCGGGAACGGCAATGTTGGCGCAAGCGAACCAGGCGCCGCAATATATTCTGTCGCTACTGCGAGGATAAGTGAAAAAGCGATCTACTCCATCGTCGCTTGACGGCGCGGTGGAGTAGCTCAGTCGAGGCACCAAATTAGGCACCAAAACCCTTTTTTGATGGAGTGACCTATGGCGGTGGTGATCAATACCAATAATTCTTCGACGACCGCGTCGAGGATTTTGTCGGAGAATCGTCGCGATCTGGAGCAGTCGATGGAGCGCTTGGCTTCCGGCAAGCGGATCAATAGCGCTTCCGACGATGCGGCTGGTATGGCGGTCGCGGCGAAGATGGGTGCGGACATCCGCAGTCTGACTCAAGCAATTCGTAATACCAACGATGCGATTTCTTTGGTCAATACCTATGACGGCGCGGCGGCAGAGATCGAGAATATCCTGATTCGGATGCGTGAGTTGGCGGTGCAGTCCAAGACAGGCACTTATGAGGACGCGGACCGAACAAATGCCAACTATGAATACGAGGCGTTGAAAGCGGAAGTCCAGCGTATCAACAGCGTAACGGCGTTCAATCGCGGCGTGATCGCATCGACCGGAGGTGCTAATTCGCACAGCATGTTCGTGGGATCCGATGTTGCCAAGACTGGCAACTCGGTCACGTTCTCGGCACATACACTCGATTTGAACGCGAGTGGTGCCACGGGGTCGGATATTCCGACGAGCATCACGTCGTCGTCGGCTTTAAAGAGCATCGCAACCGCCGATGCAGCCTCGACGGCGGTCGCAGCGATCGATACAGCGATTGGCAAACTCAACGGCAATCGTGCCCAAGCGGGCGCCTTGATTAACCGGCTGGAGCACACCGTTGCGAACCTGATGAACGTGAACCAGCGTCTTCAAGAAGCCGTATCGGGCATTGTTGACGCGGATTACGCAGCGGAGTCGGCCAACCTTGCGCGTGGCATGGTGTTGCAGCAAGCCGGTACGGCGATGTTGGCGCAAGCGAACCAGGCGCCGCAGTACGTCTTGCTATTGCTTCGCGCTTGATGAAACGGAGGTAGTGAAACATGGCAGCAGCAGTTAATGCCGTCGCACCGAGTACCGGGCAACGTGCGGAAGTGACGAGCGACTGGGCGGAGCGATCTGCAGCCGTTGAGGCCTCAAAACCCTCGTCTGGTGAGGCGGGACAGAGCGCTCAGTCGTCGCTCGAATCGAGAGGCGTCGCCAAGGCGTTGACCGATCGCTTGGAGCAGGTCGGGGGAAGCGTGAATGTGGGTATCGAGTCGGTGAACGGAACGGTCGTGTTCACGGTTACCGATCAGCGAACTGGCAGTGTTTTGCGAAAGATTCCCAGCGATGAAGCGCTGCGAATCACGAGGAATATTGATGAGTTGACTGGAATTTTAGTTGACCGAATGGAGTAATGAAAAATGGCACCAATGTTTAAAAGTGGATTGAAGGCCTACAAGGCGGTCGAGACCGAATCGACGGCACATGGCGGCAAGGGCGCGGAGTTGGTCGTCTTGTTGTACGACGGCATCGTCGAGTCGCTGGTCGCGGGTAAGGCTTGCCTCGAGCGGAAGGAGTATCGCGACGTCGGTCGTCACTTCGCTCGTGCGATGACCATCATTTCTGGTCTGCGCGAGACGCTTGACTTCGATAATGGACAACCGGTGGCGCAAGATCTGCTGCGTTTCTATAACGCGCTGACTTCGCAAATCATCCACGCTCAGACACGGCGAGATATCGAATTGCTCGATCAGTGTCTGACCTGGGTGAAGTCGGTTCGAGAGGCCTGGGGCGAGTTGGCTCGGCGCGCTGCGGTTGCGCCGGTACAGACGAGAGAGAAAGCGGAACCGAGTCGGCTGGCGGCGGCACGCAGTGGTGCCGCGGTAGCCGCTGCCTGCTAGGGGCGGGTACGCTTTTTCTTGTCGGGATCGCGGCGGGGGGGAACCCCCGCCGCTAATCCTCGGGCTCGCAAGGCATGGGCTAAAGATCGGCGGACAAGAGCCGACTTAATTCCTGTACGGCAACAGCGCCGTTCATGGAGCACCACACCATGTCTGCACTTGCACTCAAAGCCTACCGTTCCGCCGCCGTCGACGTCCGTTGTACGGACGCCGATAAACGCGACCTCGTCATCATGATGTACGACGGCGCCATTGAGGCGATCCGTCTGGCTCGCGTCCACGCCGAGCGCACAGAACGGCGTGCCGTGAGTTCGTCGGTCAGCCGCGCGTTGACCATACTCAATGGTCTTCGTGAGACTCTCGATGTTCAAAATGGCGGTTCGGTCGCATCGCATCTCGATGATTTTTATCAGTTTTTAATCCGGAAACTGGTTCGTGCCGGTAGTTCGACGGACACGGTCGATCTCGCCGAATGCGAGGACTTGCTGGGCCAGGTTCGCGAGGCGTGGGCCTCCATCAACCCGGTCACGGTGGGCCAGGTCAACCAGCGTATGTTTATCGTTCGCACCTGAGCGCTGCTCTCTGATGTAGTATCCCGGCAGTTTCGATCCAAAATGGACTGAAATAGACGGATATCAGGGAGAGGGTTTTGTCGCGTAAGAGTTGCGCGGGGGCGTCGTTTGGCCGCCCACCCCGGTAAGCGCTCCATCGAGGGCGATGTACTCGACGTCTTGGCAGGAGATTCTCCGGCCATGCGTTCGTTGCGTGCACTCATCCGGCGGGTTGCGACGTCCGATAGCACCGTGCTGATTCTCGGCGAGTCGGGCACTGGCAAGGAGCTCGTCGCCCAGTCGGTCCACCGGCTTTCGACCCGGCATACGAACCGATTCGTTCCGGTGAACTGCGGCGCGATTCCGGCTGATCTTTTGGAAAGCGAGCTCTTTGGTCACACCAAGGGTGCATTCACGGGCGCGCTTGCCGACCGCCGTGGTCGTTTCGAACTCGCGAATTCGGGCACGCTGTTTCTCGATGAAATCGGTGACATGCGACTGGATATGCAGGTGAAACTGCTGCGCGTGTTGCAGGAGCGTGTGATCGATCGAGTGGGCGATGATCGCTCGATCCCCGTCAATGTGCGCGTCGTCGCGGCGACCCACCGGCAGCTGGAAGAGTCCATTTCGCAAGGAAAATTTCGAGCCGATTTGTTCTATCGGTTGAATGTTGTTCCCCTCTATGTGCCGGCGCTGCGTGATCGAGGCGACGATGTCACCATTTTGTTCGACCACTTCGCCAAGCGCTGTGCGACTGCCGGTCAGCTGCCGATCCGAGCGAGTGAAGATCTTCGCGAGTGGATGACCTCATACTCGTGGCCCGGTAACTGCCGAGAGTTGCTCAACCTCGTCGAGCGCTTGACGGTGTTCTGGCCGGCCCAAGAGTTATCGCTGAAATCGATTCCTGCCTCGATGCTGCCGCGGGGCGCGTCGACGGTGGTGAGTGCGAGCTCACCGGATGAGCAAGCGGCGATTCTGGAACTCTTCCAGGGCGATGACGAATTGGGCTCGGCAAAAGAGGCCGCCCACGCGGCAGCCGACTGTGTCGCCGATGTCATCGGGGGCGAGTCATCATCGAACTGGAGCGCCGAGTTGCCGGCGGCTGCTGCGCCGGCTCTGTCGAACGCGACGGTTGATCTCAAGCAGATGTTGGCCGATTTCGAGTCGGCCTGGATCCGTGAGGCGATGAAGGTCACCGAGGGCAACATCACCCACGCGGCTGAGCTGCTCGGCTTGGCTCGCACGACGTTGATCGAGCGGCTACGAAAATACGATCTGTCGGTATCCCGACAGTAGCGATTCGCCCCCTCGGGTTCATCCGTAACCTGTTGTTTTAATAAAGCAAAAAATCCACTGGCACGCAGGTTGCTTCTCCTCGTCACCTGATCAGGGAAGGTGTCGTGTGTCCGTCGTGTCCGAGTCCATGAATAACGCGAATGTCCATGCCGAGGCAACCGCCGGTTCGGTCATCTACGGCGATCCGTTCACCGCGCAACTGCTCGCGCTCGCGTCGCGTGTGGCACGCACCGACGTCACCGTGCTCATTGGCGGTGCCTCGGGTACGGGCAAGGAAGTACTCGCGCGGTATCTCCATGAGACTTCGTTACGAAGCGCGGCGCCTTTTGTTGCGTTCAACTGCGCCTGCTTGCCCGAGTCGATGGTCGAAGATTTGCTGTTCGGTCACGAGAAGGGGGCCTTCACCGGTGCCGTACAACGCTTCCACGGCTATTTCGAGCAGGCTGATGGTGGCACGCTATTTCTGGATGAGGTCGGTGAGCTGCCGCCGAGTGTGCAAGCGAAATTACTGCGAGTACTGCAAGAGCGCGAGTTCACCCCACTCGGATCGACCAAGCCGCAGAAGACCCAGTTCCGTTTGCTTGCGGCCACCAATCGAAACTTGAAGGGCGATGTGGCAACTGGCCGCTTCCGCGAAGATCTCTATTACCGACTCAATATTTTCCCGCTGCAGTTGAAACCGCTGCGCGAGCGTCCCGGTGACATCATTCCGCTCGCCCGTGCGATGGTGAACAAGCACCAATACATCTCTGGTGCGATGCGGCTCGGCGACTCGGCGGTTGCTGCTTTGCGTGCCTACGACTGGCCGGGCAACGTGCGCGAACTCGAGAACGTCATTCAGCGCGCCATGGTGATCGCGGACGGCTCGATCTTGCAAGCAGAGCACCTCGGTCTCGATACCGGTCTGCCGGTAGAGAACAACTTCATTCCGATGACGCTTCCAGTGACTGATCCGCCGCCATCGACCAACGAGGAGGCAAATGACGCGCCGGAGTCGTTAGCCGATTGGCGCGTTGCTCAAGAGGCTGAGCTCATCATGGCAACACTCCGCGATACGCCAACTAAGATGGCCGCAGCAGCGAAGCTCGGTATCAGCGAGAGAACCTTGAGATACAAGCTCGCTCGTCTGCGTGATAGCGGCCAGGCGATGGTGGGTGTATGACCATTCAATCGGTCGCGATGAAACAGGCTTTGGAGCAGTTGCGGCAAATGCGCGAGTCGGTGCGTCCTCCTGGCATCGAAGCCGGTGAGATTCGAGGCCCGGCATCGCCTTTGATGCCACCCTCGGGTGAGCCGAAGGTCAACTTTACCGATACGATGAAAGTTGCGCTCGATCGCGTGAACGAGCAGCAGCGTGTTTCACGGGAGCTGCAAACTGCGTACGTACGTGGCGATGACGTTTCGCTGACAGATGTCGCGATCGCGATGCAGAAATCCTCGGTTGCATTCGAAGCTACTGTCCAGGTTCGTAACAAGATCTTGGAATCCTACAAAGAAATCATGAGCATGACGGTGTAACGCATGGCTACCGTTGAAGCAGAAGTTCTGGGCTCTAGACTGGATTCCGCTACTCGCGCGGGTATGGGTGATGGTGGCGTGACCGTCTCCACTTCGCGCGATATGGCTCGTACGAACTCCGGTGAGGACACCAATAGCAACGCCTTGGTCGCTGCGGGATCGAGCGGTATCGGTGGTTTCATGCAAAAACCGATCGTACGCACAGCACTGCCCTATCTAGGCATTGGCTTGGTGATCCTACTCGCTATCGTTGCTTACGCAACGATGTCGGCCTCACCGCCGCGTGCCCTCTATCCCAGCATGGCGGATGCAGACAAGGAACAAGCCCAACAGTTGCTGACCAAGAACGGCGTCGATGTGTCACTTGATCCCTTGACCGGTGCTTTGCAAGTGCCTGCGAGCGAATTCCACGAGGCGCGCATCATGCTGGCAGCTGCCGGACTGCCGCGCGAGGCGACGACCGGATTCTCTGGTCTGAAGGACAACATGCCGCTTGGTACCAGCCAGTTCATGGAGCAAGCCCGCTACAACGCGTCCATCGAAGAGGAATTGGCGCAAAGTATTCGGCGTATCAATACGGTTCAGGATGCGCGAGTGCATCTCGCGCTGCCGCGTCAAAGTGCCTTCGTGCGGGATCGTGCCGAGCCGAAAGCGTCGGTGATCGTCACTCCGTACAACGGGCGTGTTGTTGGTGAGGGCCAAGTTCAAGCGATCGTCCACTTGGTGTCATCCAGCATTCCTTACATGACGCCCGCGAACGTGTCCGTCGTGGATCAGTTCGGTCGCTTGTTGACCGAAACGCCAGAGTCGAAGGATCTCAGCGCTAAGCAGTTAGAGCTGCGTCAGCGACTGGAAGCCGATTACGCCGATCGAGTCGTGCAGCTGCTCGGCCCGATCTTTGGCGCCAACAATGTTCGCGCGCAGGTCAACGCAGACCTCGACTTCTCGGTGATCGAGCGTACGGTTGAAAACTTTGATCCGACCAGCACGGGAACGAAAGTCCGATCCGAGCAGTTGCGGGAGTCGACCACGACGGAGCCCAAATCCGAAGGCGTACCGGGGTCGCTGTCGAACGAGCCGCCGCCGCCTGTCGCCGCGACGCCCGATGCGACGGTGCCTGCCGAGTCCGCTCCGGGTACCGATGAGCCGGTCGTACGAGGCCAAGAGCGTAGCGAAGCCAAGAACTACGAGATGGATCGATCCGTACAGTACGTCGTCGATCCGGCGCCCCGTATGCGTCGTTTGACCGTCGCGGTCGCCATTAACGATGCGATCGGTGCGCCCGGTGCCGCAACACCGCCCGCCCGTCGTCCCTTGCCGGCGCAAGAAATCGCTCGACTGACCTCACTCGTGCAAGGTGCGGTGGGTTACAACGTGAATCGTGGCGACGTCGTGAATCTCATCAGCACCAGCTTCGAGCCCCCCGCGCCGGTGATACCGCTTCCGGTGTGGCAGCAGCCGCAGTATCTTGATGTTGCGAAGTATCTGTTGGTTGCCTTAGCGATCGCTCTGGTGGGTTTCCTCGTGGTTCGACCGATCATCAATCGGGTTACTTACATCCCGCCGCCGCCGATGGCCGCACAGATGTCGCCCGATGAAATGAAGGCTGCGCTGATTGCAAGCGGCGAGTTGTCAGCAGAGGCGCTGGTGGCATCATCAGGCGCAGCCGCTGAGCTGACAGGCGTCGCGGGTGGAATCGAATCGACGGAGACCGAAACTATCGAGATGCGCGAAGGCGAATCGATGGAAGAGTTCAAATCGCGGCTCAAGGCGCGACTCAAACCGAAGAAGAAGGCGGGCATTTCTGCCGAGATGCTCGATACTGCCAACAGTTACGATGACAAGGTCACCGTCGTGCGCATGATGGTGGAGCAGGATGCCAAGCGTGTGGCGTTGGTGCTCAAGAACCTCATCACTCGCGACTTGAGCTGACCCGGAGACGATCATGGCTGAAGCAATGGCATTGGCAACCGCGCCCGGCGGACCGGATCCGGAACAGGTGGCCGCCGAGGTGGCAGCGCTCTCCAACACGCAGCGTGCAGCGGTCATGCTGATGCTGTTAGGTGAGGAGGAAGCTGCGAGTGTGATCCGTCACCTAGCGCCCAAGGAAGTGCAACATCTCAGTTCCGCCATGTTGTCCGTCGCTGACTTATCTCAAGAGGCGGTCAGCGCGGTACTCGATGGGTTTATTGCTACCATCAAGAAGCAAACGAATATCGGTGGTGGCATCGACTATCTCGAAAATGTATTACGTGCGGCAATCGGTGAGGACAAGGCGAGCAGCGTCCTCAGTCGTATCATGCCGGCCTCGGCAAACCGCGGGCTTGAGGTGCTGCAGTGGATGGATGCTCGCTCGATCGCTGAAATGATCTCTGCCGAACATCCGCAGATCATCGCCATCGTTCTTTCGTTTCTCGACTATGACGTCGCTGCGGACGTCATGCGATTTCTCCCTGAAGCCCTGCGTCCAGAGGCGTTATCGCGTGTCGCGTCACTCGAAACGATTCAACCGACGGCGATGGCCGAGCTCGAGGCGATCATGAAACAGCAGTTCTCCTCGAACTCCTCGTTGAAGTCCTCGAGTGTGGGCGGCGTGAAAGCGGCTGCCAAGATCATGAACTACGTCAAGACGGATATCGAGCAATCGATGATGAAGCGCCTTGGCGAAAAAGATGCCGACCTCGCACAGCGAATTCAGGACAATATGTTCGCTTTCGAGAATCTCTCGGGTTGCGACAATCGCAGTATCCAAACTCTCATGCGCAATGTGCCGAGCGAGCAGCTCATGGTAGCCCTCAAGGGCGCCGACGAGCTGGTCAAAGACAAGTTCCTTTCGAACATGTCGGCGCGTGCTCGGGACATGTTTGTCGACGAAATGGAAGGTCGCGGTCCCTTGCGTTTGTCGGAAGTGGAAGAGGCTCAAAAGCAGATTCTGCGCACGGCGCGGCGACTTTCCGATGCCGGCGAGATGATGCTCTCTGGGCGCGGCGCCGACTACGTATAAGGACGACGCGATATGTTCAAGGCGGCAACGCCGTTCGTCGCTTCCGAGACTTTGCGACGACCGGACAACGACGGCTCGGCTTCATTTGCTGCAAGGCATTTTGCGATTCGACGCGCAGGATTCCTGTTGCGCGAGCATGCCAAGCAGATGGCGGCACCCACGCCGTTCGCTGACGACATTGCGACCATCACGCCTGCGGACGACATCCCCGAGTTGTTGATCGAGCCGATCGACGCGACGTCGACGGATGATCTGGTCGATCTGATGCCGATTGGCGTCGGTCCAAGCGAAGAAGAGATTGAAGCCAGGATCGCCGAGGCTGAGCAGCGCGGTCGCAACGCGGCGCTCGCCGAGATGGCATCGGCGCTCGATGCGGCGATACTGGCGCTCGATGCAGCAGCCCGCGAGCTATCCGAAAAGCAGGCGGCGCTCGAGCGAGAAATGGTGGTGCCGCTGGCACGTGCGAGTCTCGATATTGGTGCGCAGATCGCGAGGCAAAATCTGCACAGTGAAGCGGGTCTCGAGCGTTATCTACAAATGGTGCAGGCCTCGCTGAATGATTCGCTCGAGTCGAATCTCGGCGAGGGCCAGACTGTTTTAGCACGCTTGCATCCTGAGGACTTGGCGCTGTTGGAGCGTGCTAACGAGCGCCCGGTACATATCCGTTTACAGTCCGATCCTCTGGTTGCTCGCGGGGGCGTGATCCTCGGCGCCGGTGACAAAGTGATTGACGATCGTTTCGAGAATCGTGTGCGCGAGGTACGCGAGGCCGCCTTGGCTGCCGCTGCCGAGGTCATGCGGGACGCATCATGAGTGCCGGCTCACTGCTTGAGACGTTGCAGCAACGGCTCTCAAGCACGGAAATTTCGGCTCCCTCCGTTCGCGGTGTTTTGACGCGCGTTACCGGCATGATCTTGTCTGCCCGAGGTGTACGGGCACCACTTGGGGCTTACTGCGAGGTGATGGCCGAACAAGGCGAGGGGATCGTCTGCGAGGTTGTTGGCTTTCGCGATGGTGAAGTCATGTTGATGCCGCTTTCGGCGGTGCAAGGCTTGTTGCCGGGAACCGCCGTTCGCGTGTTGACCTTGACCGCTCGAGTCGGTGTCGGTGCCGGTCTACTGGGGCGTGTTGTGGATGGGCTCGGCGAGCCGCTCGATGGCGGTCCGGCGATCGTTCCGGACGTATTCGTCCCCTTACGCGGCGAGCGCAAGAATCCACTGCACCGCGCTGCCATCACAGCGCCACTCGATGTCGGCGTTCGTGCGATCAATACTTTTCTCACCGTCGGTCGTGGTCAAAGAATTGGGCTGATCGCCGGTAGCGGTGTTGGCAAGAGCATGCTGCTAGGCATGATGACCCGCTTCACAGAGGCGGATGTCATCGTCATCGGCATGATCGGTGAGCGCGGCCGTGAAGTGCTCGACTTTGTTCACGAGACTTTGGGTGAAGAGGGCTTGAAGCGCTCCGTCGTGATCGCAGCCCCGGGTGATCGCTCACCAGTCGTTCGGCTGCGCGCCACTCATTACAGCTGTGCGGTCGCTGAGTACTTTCGCGATCAAGGCAAGAACGTCTTGTTATTGATGGATTCCCTGACTCGTGTCGCACATGCACAACGTGAGGTGGGTCTCGCGATCGGTGAGCCGCCGACAACGAAGGGCTATACGCCGTCGGTATTTTTCCTGATTAACGAACTCGTTGAGCGGGCTGGCAACGTGAGTGCCGCAGGCAGTATCACCGGTATTTATACGATTCTCGCCGAGGGCGACGATGCGAACGATCCCATCGTTGATGGTGCGCGCGCCATCCTTGATGGGCACGTTCTACTATCGCGCGAAATCGCGGCGATGGGTCAGTATCCGGCCATCGATATCAGTGTCTCGGTATCGCGCTTGGCGACCAAGTTGATCTCCAGTGAGCGCCGCGCGCTCGTTACCAAGTTTCGAAGACTGCTTGCCACCTACGAAGAGAATAAGGATCTCGTGGCCGTCGGAGCTTATCGCCAAGGCGCCAATCCCGAACTTGATGAGGCCCTACAGCGCCGCGCCGTGTTTCGGGAGTTTCTCTCGCAAGACGCTGAACAATCCGTATCGCTCGAGCAAGGTTTTCATCAGTTGCAGTCGGTGCTCGGGTGAGTGATCGGACTGCGAGACGCGCGCAGCGCTTGCAGCGCGTAGCGCGAATCGGTGATGCCGTGGCCAAAGCATCTGAAGCTATCGTCGCTCAGCGCCGTAGTGAACTCGCGGTGCAGGAGGAGCGACTGCAGGTTGTCGAAAACTATTGTCGCGACTATGCCGAATCGACCCGTCGCCAAGAGACGGTTGGACAGAACATCGTGACATGGCGAAACTATCGCGACTTTTCGGGTTGGCTGTCGCAGATGTCCGTTGCTCAGCGAAATGAAGTCGCGCAAGCGCAGTTCTTTGTCGATGCGGCTTCGGACGAGGCGCTGCAAAAGCGCAACTTTGCTCGTGCTCTCGAAAATGCCTCGGAACGTGCTGATGCCGCCGCGGCTCGCGAGGCTGCGCAACGGGAACAAAAAGCCATGGATGCGCTCGCGCGCCCGATGCCGGACGGGTTGGCATCCTAGTTGCAACCGCTGGTGTAGTTAAATCGCACCGGCAACGTTTGGCACTATGTCTGGCACCTCCGCACTGCTGAATCTGCTCGAAGGATCGGGATCTGCTCTACTGAACGCGCCTGAAACGGCGCAAAATGGAGCCAGTGAGTCCGATTCCTCATATTTTGTTTCTTTAATGAAACAATATGAAAGATCAGAAACACCGGACGAGGCAGTCGAGCCTGAGGCGCGCGATCCGGCACTCGAACTGCTCGGCAACGGCTTGCCGATACCGGTGGCAACGCCGGTCATCTTGCCGACCGAACTAACGGGGAATACCCCGGCGGTGACCTTTAGCATGCCCGCGGCGATCATGTTGCCGGTCACGGTGGAAGCGGAAGCAGACATCCGGCTCGAAGAGTTCGCCGTTGGTCTTGGAATTGATCGCGAACTCGCCCGTTTGTTGCTACGCGAGACGGCCGCTCAGCCGGTTGCGATACCCGTCGACACAACGACGCCACTGCCTTCTTCATCGATCGCGACCGCGCCCGCGATTTCGCCGCCGTTGACCCTGCCCGCATCGGTTCCCGCGCCACCGTCGGTATCCGTTTCAGCGCCGACCTCGATTCTGCCTTCGGTATCTGCTCCGCCCTCGCTCAGTTTGCGGGAAGTTCAGCCGCAGTCGGCACACCCGACGTATCAGCTCGAGGACGAGCCGCGCACAGAACTGCCCGCGATTTCGCCGCCCTTGACCCTGCCGGCATCGATACCCGCGCTACCGTCGGTATCCGTCTCAGCGCCGCTCGTAGTCCCGGGCATCGCCGCGCCCGCTCTACGAGATGAGGACGTTCTGCGATGGCGCGCGTTCATTCACCGCTCATCTTCTGGACTGCGTGAGCCGGCACAAGAGGTAACCGTGCAAGCAGCGCGTGGTGAAACCTTCGATCCCCTCACAGCGGCGCCCCGTCGCGGCTTGAGCGAGATTGATTTCGCGGCAGCCACCGCCTCGTTGCGTGGTTTTGCGCTCGAGCGACGGCAGATCCTGACTAGCACCGTGACACCGGTCAGTTCGACGGCACTGACGGCGATTTTGCCAGGCGATAGCCCCGTGAATCCGGCGGTGCTTCCGGCTGCGACGAGCGCGCCGCCGAACGTGCCGGTGACGACTCTGGCAGACCCTTTGACGACCCCGCTGCGGGTGCCGGACCCGGCTCTGCAACACGAGCTGCGCGCTGAACAGTTTGCGGAGCAAGTCGGTCGACGCATGCTGCAACAGATTCGTGAAGATCGTTGGACCGTAAACTTGCAGCTCGATCCGCAGCGGCTGGGTCCGATGGAGATCGAACTGCAGCTCGAGGGGAATCAAGTCACCGCGCAGGTGGGGGTCGCCAATGCGGAGGTTCGTCACCTACTGGAGTCGGCGTTGCCTAAACTACGCGAGTCGCTGGATTCGGCGGGGCTAAACTTGGCCAACTGGTCATTCGCGCAGTCGGGCGCTCGTGAGTTTCGCGAGTTCGCGCAGCAAAGTGCCGCCGCGGCCGCTAAGGCGACGTCGAAGGCTGCCGAGCTTGCGAGCGAGGATGAGGCTCCACGCAGGGTGACCGAGGAGTCGGCATCGCGTGTGGTAGATGTGTACGTTTAACGTTTTGATTATTCTGGTGTAGCACTATGGCTGACAAGAAAGACGACAAAAAGAAGGCTCCGGATGCGGCTCCCGCCGAAGGCGAAGAGGGCGCACCGAAGAAGAAATCCAAACTGCTGCTCATCATCATGGTGGTGGTTGGCGTACTGGTACTGGTCGGTGGATCTGTCGGAGCGACGTTGTTCCTCACCGGTTTCTTCGACCCGAAGCCGGCAGCAGCAGCCGGTGCCGAACACGGCGCAGACGGCCACGCGGCCGATGGCCATGCGGCCGATGGCCATGCGGCCGAAGGCGAGCACGGAGCTGAAGGTGGTGCCGCAGGCCCGCAGGTTCCGGATGGTCCGCAATTGCAGACCAAGGAAATTCCCGAAGGCGAGCGTTTTGCAGCGACTTACAAGCCGATTGAGCGAGATTTTACTTTGAACGTGCCGAACTCGCGCAAGTTCGTCCAGTTTCGTCTTGCGTATAAGACGTTCTACGGTGAAAAGATCGTCGAGCGCGTCACGACCCACCAGATTGCCATCGAGGCGGCAATCATCGGTACGGCAGGGCAATACAGCGAAGAGGAAATGGTATCGGCGGATGGTCGTGCCCGCTTGGCAGCGGCGCTGCGCGATGCGATGAACGACGTGCTGATTCGTAACGAGGACTTTGGCGGTATCGAAGAAGTGATGTTCACGCACTTCGTTTTCCAATAACGCATCGCTCGACCACGAACGAAGAAATCAAAGAACGACATGTCTAACTCAGGTCAAGTACTGACGAGCGATGAGGTGCAGGCACTCGTCGACGCAATGGCAAGCGGCGAGGTGGATGTCTCCCCGGAGGCCGCCGTGTCCACGCCGCCGTCGGTGCAGGCCTACAGCCTAGTCTCGACGGATACCACGTCACGCTCGCAGTTGGCGGCGATCGAGATGATCAACGATCGGTTTGCCCGGCAACTTCGTGGTGGGCTGCTGAACCTGCTGCGTCAAGCCGTCAAAGTCTCGATCAACCCTTTCGAAGTGACGACTTTCGGTGCGTACATCCAGAGCGTCCCGTCGCCCTGCAGTGTGAATATCGTGCGCTACCCGCCACTGCGCGGCTACGGCCTCGTCACGATCGAGCCTTCGGTGGTTTACGGCGCGGTCGACAGTTTTTTCGGTGGTCGTGGTTCAGGCTCGATCGAGACCTCCGCGCAACGCGGTTTCACGCCAACCGAGGAGCGCATCATCCAGTTGTTGCTCGATACGGTCTTCGAAAATCTACGCGAAGCTTGGGCGCCTGTTTACAGCCTCGGCACCGAATATGTCAGCCGTGAAATCAATCCGGCGTTTGCGCAAGTGGGCGAAGAGAAAGAGACCGTCGTCGTCTCCCGTTTCAATATTGAGCTCGGTGCGGGTGTGCATGGCGTGATCTCGATCATGTATCCCTTTTCGGCTCTGAAACCGATCCGTCTGTTATTGCGCGGACGACTGCAGTCTGGCGAGCGTGACGAGAAGCTCGCCGTGCGTTGGGCCAATCAGCTCCAAGACGCCTTAACGGATACGGAGCTTGAGTTGACCGCGCAACTCGCGACGCTGCGAGTCTCCGCCGCCGATCTGGCGTCGATCCAGCCCGGTGACACGATCTGGTTCAAGCCGCCTGAGTCGGTCAAGGTGTTGGTACAGTCAACCCACCTGTTTGATGCAGAGTACGGTACGGCCAACAACGCCGTTGCCGTACGGATTACACAGGTCGTTCAACCGGTCGAATCATCCTCGATGTTGGCCATCGAGCCGGTCGGTGAACACTCGCACGATTCCGAAAACTCGTCATCATCTCGTAGACGGTCGGCAGGCAGGTCGGCCAAGTCAGCAGGAGCATCAGCAGCATGAGCGACATATCCATGGGAACCATCGCGAAAGCGAACGGTGAGGGCGAGGCCGCGATGCAGCTCGATCTCATCCAAAATGTGGCCGTCAGCATCTCGGTCGAAGTCGGTCGCTCCTCACTGCGGATCCGTGACCTTCTGCGTCTGGGTCAAGGTAGCGTTGTCGAGCTCGATCGCGTCGCCGGTGAACCACTCGATGTCTGTGTGAATAATACGGTGATTGCACGCGGTGAAGTGGTTCTCGTCAATGAGCGTTACGGAATTCGGTTGACTCAGGTTGTCGACCCTGAAGATCGCGTCAAACATCTTTGATCTCACATGGATCCGGTTCGCTACATCTCGGCCATCATTCTGGTGGCCGCACTTTTGGCATTGGCGATTTGGGCGCTGCGCCGCTTCAACGTGCCAGGTGTCGGTGTCCCCTCACGTTTGAAGGTCGTTTCGCATCTGAGCGTCGGCACCCGTGAGAAGTTGCTCGTTGTTCGCTTCGGCAACGAAGACGTTTTGCTCGGTATCACGCCGCACGCCATCACTCGTTTGGGAGCGGCTCCGGCAGACACTGCACGTCACCTCGCGGAAAACGAGGCGGACAAGTTTCGTGCTGAATTGGAGTCGCGATCTTGAAGCGTAATGTCTCGGCGTTGACCGGTCTCGTGCTGTTCCTGTGCATGATGCCGCTCGCGTTAGCTCAGGACGCCGCATCGATCGAAGTGTTGCGGACCGCACCGGTCGCCGGTGGCGGTCAGGCCTACAGTCTGACCCTGCAGGCTTTGGGTCTCGTGACGCTATTGACGCTGTTGCCTGCGATCGTTTTGTCGATGACGGCTTTTACTCGAGTGGTCATCGTACTCGGCTTGCTTCGTCAGGCGATGGGTACGGCATCGACACCGCCCAACCAAGTGATCGTTGGTCTTGCACTGTTCATTACGTTTTTCGTCATGGCTCCGACCTTCGATGAGGTGCAGCGGGTCGCTTTGACACCTTATGTCGAGGATAAGATCCCGTTCGAGGAAGCGCTCGATCGCGGTATCGTCCCGATGAAGCGATTCATGTTGGCGCAGACGCGCGAATCGGATCTCAAGCTCTTCATGGATCTTGGAAAAATCGGCTCGGTGCAGGAGCCGCTCGCAACACCGCTGCACGTGTTGTTACCGGCGTTCATCACGAGTGAACTGCGCACGGCATTCACTATTGGTTTTCTGATCTTCATCCCGTTCCTGGTCATCGACCTTATCGTCGCCAGCGTCTTGATGGCGATGGGCATGATGATGGTCTCACCGATCATGATCAGCTTGCCCTTCAAACTTTTGTTGTTCGTATTGGTTGACGGTTGGGCTTTGATAGTCGGTTCACTGGCTGCAAGCTTCGGAGCGCCCGGATCATGAACGACACTCAAGTGATCGATCTGGCTCGTGAAGCCATTTGGCTCGGCGCGATTGTTGCCGGGCCAATTTTGTTATTGGTGTTAGTCGTGGGTGTCGTCGTCGGTATTTTCCAGGCCGCCACCTCGATCAACGAGATGACCTTGAGTTTTCTGCCGAAACTGATCGCTGTTACCTTGCTGATCGCGGCCCTCGGCGGTTGGCAGCTGCAGCTGCTGGTGGATTTCACCCGCCGAATATTTGAGCGAATACCGGACATCGGGGGATGATGTCGTGCTTGAGCTCGGTCAATTCGTGCTCAGCTGGATGGAGTCGCTCCTGCTGCCCTTCACCCGCGTGACGGCGTTTTTTCTCACCGCACCGTTATTCACGCAAATTGCCGGCAGCACGCGTATTCGTGTGATCTATGCGGCAGCGCTGTGTGTGTTGATGCTGCCTGCCATGCCGATTTCGACCGGTGCACCGCAGCTACCGTTCGGCGAGCCTAATTTGCTCACCCTGCTGAGTGAGGCCTTGATCGGCGTCTCGATCGGCTTGGTGTTGCAATTTGTGTCGGCTGCGGTCGTTCTGGCGGGCGAGCAAATCTCGATGTCCGTCGGTATCGGTTTCGCGCAGTCATTTGATCCGTCGATCGGCTCGACACCAGTGCTGTCGCAGTTCTTGAACCTGATCGCGTTGCTGATTTTCATCACAGCTGATGGCCACACCGTCATCATCAGCATGCTGACCGAAAGCATTCGCGCTTTGCCGCCCGGGAGCTTCAGTTTGCTCGACGTCCAGGCGTGGCTTGATTTCTCGGGCATTATTTTCCGAGGGGCTGCCTTGCTCGCTGCGCCACTGCTCTTGGCTCTTTTGGCTGTCAATATCGGTGTGGGCGCCTTGTCGCGCGCAACTCCGTCTTTGAATGTCTTCGCTGTGGGATTTGCGGTGAGTTTGATCGTGGGCTTCGCCTTGTTGTTTGTGCTGATGCCGGTCATCGGCGAGCGGATGACCGAGCTTTGGGGATTGGCCGAGGGCTATATCCGTACCCGACTGCTGGGACAGGGGTAGCGACATGGCAGAGGATCAAGGCCAAGAAAAAACAGAAGAGCCAACTGCGAAACGCTTGCAGCAGGCGCGCGAGCGAGGCGAGTTACCGCGATCACCTGATTTTGGTGGTGCGATGGTCGTGATGGCGCTGTGTGCCATGCTGATGTTCATCGGTGGCGATATCGTCGGCGACATCGCCGGTCAGATGAAAGAGAGCTTCAGTTTCACGCGTGGCCAAATCGATGATGTCCAGGATTTGCCGATGACACTCGGCATGTCCATCTTCGATGGTCTATGGTCAGTCAGATGGTTGTTCCTCGTCGCGGTCGTGGTGGCTTTGCTGGCGGCATCGGTCAACGGAGGCTTCCAATTTTCCGGGAAGGCCGCTGCGCCAAAGGGCTCGAAACTCAATCCTTTGAATGGACTGAAGCGGATGTTCGGAACGCAGGCATTGATGGGCGTG
Organism: Gammaproteobacteria bacterium; assembly: GCA_018970145.1. Lineage (GTDB taxonomy): Bacteria > Pseudomonadota > Gammaproteobacteria > Steroidobacterales > Steroidobacteraceae > UBA964. The sequence continues at coordinate 119,913 of JAGWWY010000005.1, read as the reverse complement.
CTGCGTAATCTGCTCAAGTTCATCGGAATCGCAGGTGTGCTGACGTTGCTGCTGTGGCAACGCCGTGAGGAGATCGTTTCGATGTCGCGAGATGCACTCGAACCGATGATGGTTCACGGCGCATCGCTTGCGCTGACGATTTTCACCCTCGTTTCCGCGGTCGTCGCTGCAATAGCGATTCTGGATGTGCCGTATCAGCGCTGGAACTACCTGCGTCGCCTGCGTATGACCAAGCAGGAGATTCGCGACGAGATGAAGGATATCGAGGGCCGTCCTGAGGTCAAACAACAGATTCGTCGCAAGCAACGCGAGCTCAGTCGTGGCCGAATGCTCGACAAGGTTAAGCAGGCTGATGTCGTGATCGTGAACCCGAGCGAGTTTGCCGTTGCACTTGAATACGACGAAGAGCAGAGCAGTGTGCCGATCGTCCTCGCCAAAGGAAAAGGTGAAGTCGCCCGAGCGATCAAGGAGCGTGCCGCTGCAGCGGGCGTGCCCGAGGTATCCGCACCGCCGCTTGCTCGCGCGCTCTATTACACGACTGAGATAAACGATCCGATTCCCGAGGGGCTCTACCGAGCCGTGGCGGCAGTGCTCGCGTATGTTTTCCGCTTGAGCGCGCTATCGGCCGATCTGCAGCGACCGGAGTTCACTGCTCCGGAGGTACCAGATGATTTCCGCTATGACGAAAACGGTCGGCGTTCAACAGACGAGAAAAAATGAGCAAGAACAAATTCCCAAATTGGTACGGCAATAGCGCTGCAGACGAGGTGGAGGCGGCACTGCGTGCAGGCGACATCGACAGTGTCGTGTTGGCAGCCGCCGCGACGGCGTCGTTGTCGCAAGTCTCGCGTGAGCTAATTCGACGATTGCGTGAGCTTGGTGCGAGAGTCGAGTTTTATCAGAGGGGCGATGTAGACGCCGCGATACACGCAGCAAATAAATTACTGGCAGACGTACCTGTGGATCAGTTGACGGCAGCACGCGTCGATGAGGCGCCGCGGCTGCTGTTGATCGATGGCGCCGAGCAACTCGATGAGTCGGAATTATTGGCGCTGCAACGACTCAGCCGCGCTCTGCGCGGATCGACATTCCGCACCGTTTACTTCCTCAAAGCCGAGAGCGAGCGAGTGCTCGCCGAGGCTTTACAGCGCTTGGTCCAAGGCAGTCCGACGTGGTGGATCGAGGGGACTGCGCCGATCGACAGCGCCGTCACCCGACAGACGCCCGAGTTCGCGCTCGAGCCGGCGCCAGAGCCAGCGTCCGAGGCGGCGGCCACGCCCAAATCTGCGGCCAAATCTGCGGCCAAATCTGCAGCTGGCGTCTCGATCGAGCGGGATGTCGCAGAGCGAGACGATGTACTAACGGCCTTGGCAGCCGAGCGCGCTCGTGAGCGGGGCTTTGACGCAACGCACCGTCCGTGGTGGGCGCTCTACGGTCGGGCGGTCACGATGCTCGTGATTGTGGTCTTGCTGATCGCTGGCGGGTGGTTCGCCCAAAGCCAGCTCACCGAAGATAAGCGTCTGCGAGTTTATGATTGCGGGGTATATTCGGACGAGGCGACCCTGGATATTGTCCGCGAGCGCTTGGGGCGAACCGTGCCGACGCGCGTGCTGCGTGAGCAGGATAAGTGGCGTTTGCAAGTTGGACCCTTCGAGGGCACGGCGGACGCCGAGCGTCACTTGAGTCAGATTTGGGGCATCGGTCCCTGTCGCGTGAATCCGTCGATTGTGCAGAACACCAAAAAAGGGTGATTCCGATGAGTGATAAAAAACATCCTGATGACCACTTCCATCCGGATGAATCCGGAATTTTGAAATCGGCTACCAGTGCGCCGCAGCGTATGAATGAGTTCGTGAACTCTGCGGTCTCCGAGAGTGCGGTGAGCCGCGCCGAGGTCGAAGTCCACAAGAACCAAGTCCACGTGGGCGCAATACCAACGGTCGTTCCTAACGAGGTGTTCGTTGGTCAGACCCCGGATACGTCGACTGCTGAGGACACCAAGGTGGTGGCGCTGCAAGACACGCTCGCTAAGGCAGATGCTTTAGTTGAGAGTTTCGAGCAGCGTCAGGCGAAGCTTGCAGAGGCGTACGACCAGGCCGAAAAAATGCTGGAAGAAGTCTCTCGCATCAAAGAGGCGTTGACGTTCGACAACAAGCTGCGTGAGCGCATCGAAGCCACTATCGCGCGTACTAAAAATCTGCGTCGCGGCGTGCAGCGCTGAGTTCAACAGGAAGAGTCATCATGACCGAAGTAAAGAACGAACACGCGCCGTCGGTTGCAGATAAATCTGATGGCAGCCCACTTGAGACACTGACCTCGCTCGTCCTCGACGCGGCGGATGCTGCCAATGACAGCGCGCAAATGACAAGCGAAGCGCTTGCACGCTTGTCGCGTGTGGTCGAAGCCAACGAGGAAACCACGAAGGCGGTGCGTAATGCGCCGGCGATTCTGGGTGCGGTGATTCTCGGTATCGGGATCGTGTTGGCGGTTGTGATCGCCATCGTCTTTCGCGATATTTCGGCTAAGAGTGATGCGCTGCTTGCCGTCATGAACAACCAAGCTGCGCAGATCGAGGCACTCGAGGGCGCTCTCAAGCGAGTTGCGCAGTTCGAAGAGGTGCTCAAGAAATACGAAAAGGTCGCCGACGACACGACTCAGCGTGCCATGGTCGTTCTTCGAGAGCAGACCAAGGCGGATCGTGCTGCCCTGATCGATCTTGAGAGCCGCCGACTGAAAGAAATTCTCGGCACGGCTCGTGAAGATGCCGCGGCTAGACCCGCAGCGGCTAAGGCAGAAGAGGCGGCTCGCGCGGCCGTGATCGAAAGAACGATTGCCAAAGCCAACGAGACGCAAAGTGCCAATCTCGACAAGGCAATCGCGCGTCTGGATGCGCGCATCAACGAGATCACGGTAGCGGTGAAGGGCATCAAGCCGGCGGCGCCAGCGACGGGATCGAATCGCACGGCAGCCTTGACCGATGCGCAGGCTCGCGAATTGAAGAAGACGGCGGAGGACGTGGCGACGCTTCGCAAGGAAATGGCGGAGCTGCGTTCGCTGCTCGAGAAGAAATCGCCGGAACTGCAGGGCGGCGTACCGGCGTTTCGCAAGCAGACGGGCAACTAAGTCGATCGGTTAACAGGTCGGCTGCTTAAAGCGGAATCGCGATGCAACTCTCGGTGGCGCAGAGATCTGCGCTGCCGGAGATCACTTCCAACTCACCGTTGCGTGCCGGGTCGCTACCGGTGATACGGGCCACGGGCCAGCTCTCGAGCCTGTTACCCGGCACGAGCGGCACGAGTAATAGTGCCTGATTCGTTTTGGCGCCACGCACACCTTGAAGATCGAGTGCGAGTCTTGCCCCTGCGCTTTTCAACAACGGAAAGCTCAAGGGGGTGCAGGCAAATTCGTCGAGTAGCTTGCGCGTGCCACGCTCGAGATCCTCAAGCGTGGATCGCAACCACGTCGCGTCGTTGGCCTCGCCTTGATATGGCCGCAGCTGAACAGGAACGCTGGCCGTGATCGTATGCTGATTACCGGCCAACCGCGCCGTGAGTGTGAGCTTACGCGGCGTGCGGATCCAATCGGTCAACTCGCGATGCCCTTGGGTGACACCGGCAAATGCAGTCTCGATCTCGAGTGCCGCAGTCATCTTGTCGCTGGTGATTTGCGCTAGATGCGTGCCCGCATGCGTTTCGATCAGTCGGCGGGCGCGCTGAGATCCAAGATCCGCGAGGCGTGCTCGCTCGCTTGCGGACCAAGCCGGATGTGCTTCACCCGCAAGCCAACTCAACCGGATCGGGCGACTCCAACCCGCCGTGGTGATCGGCGATGGTGAAGCGCAGGGCGTCGGCTGAGTGCATCTGGCCAGCGCTTCGGCTGTCGTCTCGTCCTGTAAACAGCTCTGCCACTGCGCAGCTCGATCGAGCAATTCGTCTTGAGTTTCTGCGCAGAGCGAGGGGTTGGCGCTCAGCCCGGCAAGCGCCGCGACGACTGCGAGACGCACTGGCACATAACGGTTCGAGAGAGGATTCATCGAGCAGCGGTGGCGCTACGCAAACGTGCGACTTCAACGCCAGGCAATCGCAGCGTCGTCTGGTACGTGTCGTTGCCGAGTGGTTCGATACTGATGATCTCGACACCTTGCAGTCGACCGGTCACACGCGTACGGGTCACGTCGTTCTGAAGCCGATTATCGTCGGTCGCACTTTCGCTACCGAAGGTGACGCCATAGACGAGTTCGGCCATGTTTCGGTAGGCATCGATTCGAGAGGCCCGAGCCGCCATCAAGCGACGTTGCGCCACGTCTGTGCTCGGTTGAGCCGTAATCGAGGCATAGCCGACGGCAATCAAATCTTCCGAGTAGACGACCGGTGGTGAGGGCGGCGCTGCGGGCTTGCGTGGCCGCAGGCTGAGCCGAGAGAGCAGTGACTGCGCACGCTCGAGGCGACGGGGTTCGATCGGCGCTGCGATCGGTGTCGAGGTCGTCGCGGGGACGACCTGTTTGGGGGCGAGTTGGGTGGTGGAGCTCACTCGGGTACAGCCCGAAAGTGCCAACAAACCCAACCCCAACGCCAGGACGAATCGATGTGGTGCCATGGATACGCTCTTCAGACAGGGTTCACTTCGGTAGTCGACCGCGCCGGGCTGTGCTTGAGCGGTTCCGACGTTGAATATTGGCATGTGGGTTGCATACCACAGTACGGGGATCGGCAAAGTCATGCTGGCTTTGCCGGTCGATAACGTAACTTATTGAGTAGATTGAATTTTACTATGGCGTCGATGCCGTTTGCACTGCCGTCGAATCTCCGACAATGGGTCGGAAGCGTGCCGCTACAGGCGGTCGCGATCCCGTTGGGTTTCCTAGTGCTGCTCGGCATGCTCATTTTGCCAGTGCCGACGCCGCTGCTCGATCTCTTTTTTACGTTCAATATCGCACTCTCGCTCGTCATCATTTTTCTGTCGATCTCGGCCGCTCGACCGTTGTCATTCTCGGTCTTTCCAACTGTGTTGCTGTTTGCGACTTTGCTGCGCCTCGCGCTCAACGTCGCCTCGACTCGCGTGGTATTGAGCGCCGGTCACGAGGGACCGGATGCTGCAGGTGCGGTGATCGAGGCCTTTGGCTCCGTGCTAGTCGGCGGTGATTACATCGTAGGTCTCGTGGTTTTTGCGATCCTCGTCATCATCAACTTTGTCGTCGTCACCAAGGGTGCTGGTCGCGTGTCCGAAGTGACCGCCCGCTTCACCCTCGATGCGATGCCCGGTAAGCAGATGGCCGTCGATGCCGATCTCGCCTCGGGACTCATCACTCAAGATCAAGCGCGCACACGTCGTAAGGAGATCACTTCGGAGGCGGACTTTTACGGTTCGATGGACGGTGCGAGCAAGTTCGTTCGTGGTGACGCGATCGCCGGTATCTTGATTCTGTTCATCAATATCATCGGCGGTGTCTTGGTCGGTACGATGCAGCATGGCTTGGCCGTTGGTGAAGCCATGGAGCGTTACTCGACGCTCGCCGTCGGTGATGGTCTCGTCGCTCAAGTGCCCGCGCTATTGTTGTCGATCGCCACAGCGATCATCGTCACGCGCGTCTCCGGTGAGGAGACGCTGCACAATCAGACGACCAGTCAGTTCAACAATGTCGAGGCTTGGTGGCTAACGGCGGGTATTCTGGCGTTGCTTGGCATCATTCCGGGGATGCCCCACTTGGCCTTCTTGGCCCTCGCAGCGGTAACGGCCGGCGGCGCGTGGTTGATGACCAAGAAAAAACAGCAGACGGTGGCAGAGGCTAAAAAAGCCGAAGACGCACCGGCAGCGCCACGCGAACTCACTTGGTCTGATGTTCAGCAAGCCGATGCGATTGGCCTCGAGGTGGGCTATGCCTTGGTGGCGCTGATCGATTCGCAGCAGGGCGGTGCTCTCGTCACGCGTATTCGCGGCATCCGCAAGAAGCTGACGTATGAACTGGGCTTCCTGATTCCTCAGGTTCACATTCGCGATAACCTCGATCTGCGCCCTGAGGCTTACCAGATCATGATCAACGGCGTGGTCATTGGTCGCGGCGAGGTGAAGCCAACGCGCGAACTCGCGATCCACTCCGGCATGGTGCACGGTGAGTTACAGGGGCTGCGCACCAAAGATCCGACCTTCGGTCTCGATGCAGTATGGATCGACCCGGCGCAGCGCGATTACGCTCGCTCACTCGGTTATACCGTCGTCGATGCCAGCACGACCATAGCGACCCATCTCAACAAGATTCTTCAGGACCAGTCGCATCTACTGCTCGGTCACGATGAAACGCAGCAGCTCGTCGACAAGCTGGCGGCTGCTGCGCCGAAGCTCGTCGAAGAGCTAGTGCCGAAGAAGCTGCCGATCGGCACGCTCACGCAAGTGTTGCAAGGCTTGCTTGCCGAAGGCGTGGCGATACGCGATTTACGCGGTGTGCTCGCCGCACTCGCACCCATCGTCGAGAAGGTACAAGACGTCGAGGAGCTCACCGGAGTTGCTCGAATTGCACTCGGTCGCATGATCGTGCAGCAATACGTGGCGCACGGCGAGGAGCTCAATGTGATGACGCTCGCTCCCGAGCTCGAACAGGTGTTGCACGGTACCGTGCGTCGTGGGCAAGGCGGCAGCGTTCCGATCGAACCCGAGTTGGCTGAGGGCTTGTTGCGTTCGGTGAATACGGCCGCGCAAGAGGAGCTCAACCTCGATCGCCCGGCTGTGCTCGTGACCTCGCCAACGCTACGGCCTTGGCTCTCGCGCATTTTGCGGCCGCGCGTACCGGGCCTTGCGGTCCTGTCGTACTCGGAACTGCCTGAAGACACAAATCTGAAAGTTACCCAAAGCATCACGGTGCAAGCGCGCCAAGGTGTGGCGGCCTGAGGATATTGAGACATGCGTATAGAGCGAGTCACAGCAGATACTTTCAGCGAAGCCAGCGAACAGGCGCGGCAGCGTTATGGCAGCGAGGCGCTGATCCTCTCGACCAACAAGATCGGCAATATCACCGAGCTGTTGGTGTGTGTCGAAGCCGAGGACGATGGCTTCGTACCAGCCCCAGGGTTTCGTGAGGAACTCACCTCGCAAATTGCCAAAGTCTTGCCGAAGCGCGTCAACAACGGCGCTCCCGTAGCGGATGCCTCCGCATCTGCGACGCCATCGTCGAGCGTGGATGGTTCTGCCTTGGTGAAGGCGATCCGACAAGAATTACAGGCGCTGGAAAAGCGACTCGCTGTCAACGGTGGTACGCCCGTGTTGATGCGTGAGAAGATGGCCATGCTGGAGCAGGGTGTCTCTGCGCAATACGCGATGCGCTTGCTCGATCATCTCGACGATCTCGATGCGATGGCGCAGCAAGTAATCGATGATCTTGCGATTGTCCATGGCGAAGACATATCTGGTTGCCATCTCGTCGGACCCGCCGGTGCCGGTAAGACGACCCTTGCCATTCAACTATCGATCGACACGGGTATGGTTCAGTCATGGCGTGATACACGCCCGGGTAGTCGTGAGCGTTTCTTTGCGATGACCGATCGCGCTGGAGTCGAAGCCGGATGGGGCGCCAAGGCGCCAGCACATGCCGTTGTCGATTCGGCGGGTACTTCGCTTGGCGAACTGCAGGACAAGTTCTCGCACGATTCGCCTGCTCAGCGGCTGATTCTCGTGCTGCCGACGACGATTTCACGTAGTGAAGCCTTGCGTTGGTTGCAGTCCTCGTTACCAATTGCCGGCGTGATGCTCACGCATTGGGACGCAGCACGTATGCCGCTTGGTTTATTGACCGCGATTGCCGAGTGCGGCAAGTCGCTCTGGGGCGTTTCGAGTTCTGCAGATCCGAGCGCTCGATTACAGCCAACGGACGCCGCGGCGATCAAGCAGGGTCTAGGCCTTATACTCCAACTCGCGTTGTCAGAACCTCAACACGCGACGGAGTAACGAGCCATCATGGAAAACACACGTACCAAAATCATCGCGGTATCGAGCGGCAAGGGTGGGGTCGGTAAGACTTTCATCAGTCTGCAGCTCTCGGCTGCGTTGATCGGTTTGGGTAAGCGTGTGGCCTTGTTTGATGGCGACTTGGGTCTAGCCAACGTACATGTCTTGCTCGGCTTGAAGCCCGAGTTCGATATCTCCGACGTCGTGGCGGGTCGTAAAAGTCTGCAGGATACCTTGCTACAGGGACCACTCGGTCTGCAGATCATTCCGGGCGCCTCCGGACAGCGCGATATGGCCGAACTCGATGGGCGCGGGCTTGCACGCGTGCTGCAAGGACTCAACGACCTCTTGCCGAAACCAGACTTTCTTTTGATCGATACCGGAGCGGGTATTGGTACGCATGTGACGACTCTCGCGCGGTTGGCGGATTCACTCATGGTCGTGATCCGCAATGAGCCCGCCTCGCTTGCGGATGCGTATGGTCTCATCAAGGTGATGCATGGCGATTTTGGATTTCAAAAATTCGAGATCATCGTCAACGACAGCACCAACGCGAAAGCGAGTGAGGCCGTGTTTACGCGGCTCAACGAGGTGGCTGTTCGATTCTTGGGATTGCCTCTGTCACTGGCGGGTATCGTGCCGCGCGACGAGAGCGTCGCCATTGCCACGCGCCGCCGTCAATTGCTGGCCGAAGCGTCCGAGATCACTCCTGCGGTTGCAGCGCTGCGCAAGATTGCAGCGAATATTGCTGCCTTGCCCGCGGAGCCGGATTCACCGGACTTCCTGCTGGATCGACTCGGGCCAAGTACCAAGGCGACGCTCTCATGAAACGTCGCGACTCCTACGAATCGGTGGCCGACTGCACCGACATCGAAGTGGCTGGGATGCCGGATGTCGCTGCGCACATGGGTCTCGTGAAGCGAGTAGCGTCGCATTTTCGATCGCGTTTGCCGGCGGCGATCGAGCCTGCTGATCTGATCCAGGCCGGCATGGTGGGGCTAATCGAGGCGCTCGCTGCCTATGATCCCGAGCGCGGCAACGATTTCGAGACCTTCGCCAAGCTGCGGATCCGCGGCGCGATGCTCGATGAAATTCGTCGAGCGTCCTGGGCCCCGCGCAGCACCGTCAAGGTGGCCGTCGAGGCGCGTGAAGCGGAGACGCGCTTGGCCAATGCGACGGGCAATGCGCCAACCCATCGCGAGATCGCGACCGAAATGGGTCTTGATATCGCGCGCTACCACACACTTCGCGGTCGTAACCAAGGCTTGGCTGAGTCGACGACGCTGGAGGAGATCGACTTCGCAGCCGAAACGCCGCTGCCTGAAGACGAGGTTGAAGAGGAGCTCGTCTTTCGCGCGTTGAAGGCGGGCATCGCCGAACTCAACGAGCGCGAAAAACTCATCGTTGCACTTTACTACGACCAAGAGCTGACGCTAAAAGAAATTGGCGCCGTACTCTCGGTCAGCGAATCACGTGTTAGCCAGTTGTTGACCGCTGTCGCGAAAAAATTGCGCGGTTGCATGGAATCAGGCAGAACGCCGCCGCCGGCTCGGAACGCAGCCGTTCAGCACGCGCGCAGCTAATTCACCGAGATTCAGCGTTGTTTGACGGGAATGCCACTCGCTGAAATTTTGGCAGCCCATTCAGCCGGTCCACTCTGATGCACTGAGGTGCCGGTGGCATCCACCGCCACGGTAACCGGCATGTCTTTGACCTCGAATTCGTAGATGGCCTCCATGCCGAGATCCTCGAACGCGACGACGCGTGAAGATTTGATCGCCTTGGAGACAAGATAGGCAGCGCCACCGACGGCCATCAAATAGGCCGCCTTGTGCTTGCGAATAGCCTCGATGCCGGTCGGTCCGCGTTCGGCTTTACCGATCATGGCGATGAGACCCGTCTCCGCCAGCATCATTTCAGTGAATTTATCCATCCGCGTCGCTGTCGTTGGACCTGCAGGTCCAACGACCTCATCGCGCACAGGATCGACGGGGCCGACGTAGTAGATCACGCGGTTCCGGAAGTCGACGCCCGCGGGAAGGCCCTTGCCGCTGGTGATCAGATCAGCGATGCGTTTGTGCGCCGCATCGCGACCCGTGAGCATCTTGCCGTTGAGCAACAGTCGATCGCCGGGCTTCCACTCGGCGACTTCTGTCGGCGTCAGCGTATCGAGATTCACGCGACGCGATTCGGCCGAGGGAGCCCAGTTTACTTTGGGCCAACGGGTGAGATCCGGGGGGTCTAACTTTGCGGGACCCGAGCCGTCGAGCGTGAAATGCAGGTGACGCGTCGCGGCGCAGTTCGGGATCATCGCCACTGGCTTTGAGGCCGCATGGGTCGGATAGTCGAGAATTTTGACATCCAGCACCGTCGACAGTCCGCCTAAGCCTTGGGCACCGATCCCGAGCGCATTCACCTTGTCGTGCAACTCGATGCGTAATTCCTCGAGAGGATTTTTCGGGCCGCGCGCTTTGAGCTCGGACATGTCGATCGGATCCATCAAGGATTCTTTGGCCAGCAACATCGCCTTTTCGGCCGAACCGCCGATACCGATACCGAGCATCCCAGGCGGGCACCAGCCTGCACCCATGGTTGGGACTGTTTTCAAAACCCAATCGACGATCGAATCGCTCGGATTCAACATCACGAACTTCGCCTTGTTTTCCGAGCCGCCGCCCTTCGCGGACAACGTGATCTCGACTGCATCACCCGGCACCAGCTCGACGTGCACGACGGCGGGCGTATTGTCGCGAGTATTCTTGCGCGTGAAGGCGGGGTCCGCGACGATCGATGCGCGAAGGGTATTGTCCCGGTCTAGATAGGCTCTTCGTACGCCCTCATTGATCATTGCATCGAGCGTCAGTGTGGCATCCCAGCGCACGTTCATGCCGACTTTGACGAACACGACGACGATACCGGTATCCTGGCAGATCGGGCGATGACCCTCGGCGCACATGCGCGAGTTGGTCAAGATCTGTGCGATGGCGTCTTTTGCCGCCGGCGATTGCTCGAGCTCGTACGCACGGCCGAGGGCCTCAATGTAGTCCGTCGGGTGGTAGTAGGAGATGTATTGCAGCGCGTCAGCGACGCTGTCGATGACATCTTGCTGCTTGATCGTGTTCATGGGGCGGCTCTCGCTGAAATGTCACCGTATTTTAACCGGGGTTACGATGGCCCGCGCAGTCGAGCTGCCAGCGTGTGCCTTCGTCGAGACAGGCGGCGGTCAGGCGACCACCCCAAACACAACCGGTATCCAACGCGAGTAGGTCAGCGCGATCCAGCAGACCGAGTGTCGACCAGTGTCCGAAGATCACGCGGCCACCCGCACTGGCCCGCGGCGTGATGTCGAACCATGGCAGCCAGCCCGCTTTTTGGGATCCGGGCGCTCCTTTCATCTTCAGATCGATTCGTCCGTCGGTCCGACAGTAACGCATGCGGGTGAGTGTATTGATGACAAAGCGCCAGCGATCGAATCCCTTCAGGGACGGCGACCACACGCACGGTTCATCACCATACATATTATCGAACAACGCTGTTGGATCGCGCTGTAATTGGTGTTCAACCTCGGCCGCCAGTTCGAGTGTCTGAGGCACCGACCACTGCGGAGCGAGACCGGCATGTACCATCAGATCTGTCTCCGCGGCGATCGCGAGTGGTCGGCTGATCAGCCAGTTCAGAAGGTCATCCCGATCTGCGGCGTCGAGAATGTCATCGAGGGTATCGCCGTCACGTCGCTGTCTTGAGCCAGAGCCAAAAGCAACGGCCAGCAAATGCAGATCATGGTTACCGAGGACCACTTTGGCAGTATCCCCGAGCGACCGAACAAAACGCAGTACACCCAAGGAATCAGGACCACGATTGACCAGATCCCCGACGAGCCAGAGCTGGTCGTGCGCGCGATCGAATTCGCAGACGCCAAGAAGTTGAGTCAGCTCCGTGAGGCAACCTTGAATGTCGCCGATCGCAAGTCGGCGCATTAGTGCAGCATGCCGGGCTTGGCGAGCCGAAACGCGGCGATCGGAGCGTCGAACTGGACGCCGTCTTCGGCTTGCATTTGATAGCTACCTTGCATCGTGCCGACCGGCGTCTCGATGATTGCGCCGCTCGAGTAGCGAAAACCCTGCCCTGGTTCGAGTAAGGGCTGCTCGCCGACCACACCCTTGCCACGCACCTCCTGAACTTTGCCGTCACTGTCGGTGATGATCCAGTGACGCGATATCAGTTTCGCGCTCACCGAGCCCTCATTCACGATGGTGATGGTGTAAGCGAACGCGTATCGCCGCTCGTCCGGATCTGATTGACCGTCGATGTATTCCGTCACGACGTCGATTTTGATGCAATGCTGTTCGTCCATGGGCCAACGCTAGCGAGCGGAGATGAGCTGCGCAAGAGCGGCGAACTGGCTCGGTTGCAGCGTCTCGGGTCGGGCGTTCGGATCGACGCCGCACGATTCGATCGCCGCCGCATCGAGCCATTGACGTACGGCATTGCGAAGAGTTTTGCGTCGCTGCGAGAAAGCAGCGGTGACGAGTTGGCCGTAACGTGCATCGACGGCGAAGGCGGGCTGCTCTCTCACCGTCAGTCGAGCCACCGCCGACCAGACCTCCGGTGCAGGTTTAAAAGCACCGGGACCCACATCAAAGAGATGTTCTGCTTCAATCCACGGCGCGAGCATCACGGTCAGTCGCCCATATTCGCTACTACCGGCTTCGGCGCAGATCCGCTCGATGACTTCCCGTTGCAGCATGATGTGCAGATCCAAAATGGCAGCGGGCGTTTTAAGCAGATGAAAGAGCAGCGGCGTCGAAATATTGTAGGGCAGGTTGCCGATAACGCGTAAGCGTCGACCTTTGGTCTCGGCGAGCGTCGCGAAATTAAATTGCAGTGCATCCGTCACATGCAGATGAAGGCCGAGAGTACTAAAACGCTGCTGCAGCGCGGAAGCGAGATCGCGATCGATCTCGATCGCATCCAATGCGCCCGCTGCTTGAAGCAGATCTTCCGTCAGCGCGCCGCGCCCAGGCCCGATTTCGACCAGCGGGTCGCCCGGCTTCGGATTGATGGCCTCAATGATATGAGCGATGACGCTGCGATCATGCAGAAAATTTTGACCAAAACGTTTGCGAGCAAACACCATCAGCGACGTTCGACCAGTCGTACGGCGAGCTCCAAGGCTGCGCTGAGGCTGCCACTATCGGCGCGGCCGCTGCCTGCCATTGACAGTGCCGTGCCATGATCAACAGACGTTCGAATGATGGGTAGCCCCAGCGTGACATTCACCGCGGCACCGAAGCCGGCGTGCTTGAGCACCGGTAGTCCTTGATCGTGGTACATCGCCAGAATGGCGTCATATTGCGCCATCTCGCGCGGCACGAATGCAGTATCGGCTGGGATCGGGCCATAGGCATTAATACCGAGATCTTTGGCCTCTTGGATTGCGGGCGCGATAGTTTGGATTTCCTCGTCGCCGAGCAGACCATGTTCGCCGGCATGCGGATTCAATCCGCATACGGCGATTCGCGGATGTGCGATTTTCCAGAGTCGCCGCAGATCAGCGTGCATCACCGTCAGGATGTCGACGATCTTGCGGCGGGTGATCGCCTCGGGCACGCGCCGCAGCGGCAAGTGAGTCGTCGCGAGCGCGACTCGCAGACTGTCGGCAACGAGCATCATGATGGGCAGGGGACTACCGGTCCGTTCAGCGAGGTATTCGGTGTGTCCCGAGAACGGCACACCAGACTCGGCGATCACGCTCTTTTGGACAGGCGCTGTCACCATCGCATCGAAACGACCCGCGCGGATTCCATCGACTGCCGTATCGAGTAGCCCGAGAACGTAGCCGGCGTTACGCACATCGAGCTCACCTGCTTGCGATGGTACGCTCAGGGGTCGATGTTCGATCGTCATGGGCAGCTTATCTGTCTCGATTCCGATCGCGCTGCTTCGCGCCTCGAACAGCCCCCGATCGACGAGGCAGGTTAGATCGATACGACCCTCGACATCGTTTGCTAAATCTTTGGTGAGACTTTGGGCGACTTGCGCACACAGCTCCGGGCCGATACCCGCTGGCTCACCCGAGGTGATGACGATACGGGGGCGCGACGGCGTCTGTTGGGCCTCAGCTCTTGATGTCGACATAGGCTTCGTCGCGCAGACGACGCAACCAGAGCTCGGTTTCTTCATCAGCCTTACTACCGCGCAGTTGCAGGAAGGCGCGCTGACGGCGCAGCTCGTCGGTGCTGTCGTATTGACGCTTGCCGAGTAACTGCACGATGTGCCAGCCGAATTGCGTACGGAAAGGCTCGCTGATTTCGTTCTCGCGCAGCGACGCTAAAACGGCGTCGAACTCGGGTACGAAGGTACCCGGTGCGGTCCAACCGAGATCACCACCCTCCGCGCCTGAGCCGGGGTCCTCGGAAAGAGTCTTGGCGAGTACGGCGAAGTCTTCGCCTTTCTGGATACGCTCGCGAACATCGCGCAGGCGCTGCTCGACCGTCGCGTCATCCTGAATTTCCGTGGGTTTGAGCAGAATATGGCGCGCTCGGGTCTGCTCGATCACCACTTGCTGATCGGCACCACGAACTTCATTCAACCGCACGATGTGATAACCCGACGGCGTGCGCAGCGGAGTGCTGATTTCACCGGGTTTGAGACCGACTACGAGATCGGCGAGCACCGTCGGAATTTCAGGACCGCGACGCCAACCGAGCGCACCCCCTTCGAGGGCGGTTTGGCTGTTCGAATAGGCGACGGCGAGACGCGCGAAGTCCTCGCCCTGACGCGCACGATTGACCACGTCCTCAGCACGACGGGTGGCATCTTCGAGCTGCTGCGGCGTTGCCTCTTGCGGCACCGCGATGAGGATGTGCGAGAGGTTGTATTCATTGAGCTCAGACGGGCGCGACTTCTGCTTCTCGAGAAATTGCTCGAGCTCTCGCGGCGACACGTTGATACGTTGGATGACGTCGCGCTGCTGCAGCACTTGGATGGTCATCTCTCGGCGTACGGTTTCGCGGTATGCGCCGTAGTCGATGCCTTGCGCAGCGAGTGCAGCCGGCAGTTGGGCGAGGCCGATATTGTTGCGCTGCGCAACTTCAGCCAGAGCTTGGTTCAAATTCTCGTCGTTGACACGAATGCCCGCACGCTGCGCGCGCTGGATTTGCAACTCTTGCAGAATCAGGCGCTCGAGCACTTGCTGACGCAGCACATCAACCGGCGGCATCTCGAGGCCTTGCGCCTTGAGACGCTCGCCCACTAGCGACATTTGCTCCTCCAGTTCGCTGCGCAGCACGACGCCGTCGTTCACCACGGCCGCGACGCGATCGAGCATCACGCCCTTGTCCGAGAGGGTGCGGTTTTGCGCTGTTGCCGCGGTGCCACCGAGAAAAGAAAGCAAAGCTGCGACGGCAAGCCACGAAGAGAGACTGGAAGTCATGAGTTTGTTCCGCGAAAAATCAACGAGTTACGCCGGTCGACGAGTATCCCCGAATTGCCTGCTCGAGGAAAGCGTCTGCCGAGCTTCCGACACTCGCGAGGCCATTGAGTTCCAGCTGCAGATAGATACCCGTGTCGCGTTCGCCGGTACGAGTCGAAATGAAGCGTCGACCAACGAGCCGCAGTCGCCAGCAACAGGCCTTATATTCGGCGCCCGCAAAGGTCTCGAGGCTCGAGCGATCTTGCAGGTCGTAGACCATACGTCCAAAGGCGTTCCAACGACGACTGACGGGCCAGGCACCGGAGACCTCGCCCTGCTCGAGGCGATTGTGTTGATATCGATAAGCGAGGTTGAGGGCGCGTTCGTCGTCCGGTCGATACTGGAGGCGGACTTGGCTGCGCTCCTGACGGTTATCGAGCGAGTTCCACTGCAAGCCCATGTTGACGTTCCACGCGCGCCAGGCCGCTACCGAGACTTGGGCAAACAAGTCTGATTCGTTGCGCAGTGTCAGCGGCTCGTTCGGCAGACGTACTCGCGGTGTGTCGAAATAAAAAGTCTGCCCGATGGTGGCGGCGAGTTTTTGGCGACCGGATTTGCCATCGTAGATTCGCGCCGTGGTGCCAAGACTGACCTGGTTGGCGTCGGAAACGCGATCAGCGCCAACATATCTCTCGGTGCGGAAAAGCTGTACAAAATCGAGATCGGGGATGCCCGTGTCAAAGATTGGTAGCTCGTTCTGATCGCGCCAGGGTGTCCAGAGGTAGAGCAGTCTAGGTTCGAGGGTGATGCGATTGTCCCCCGGTATTTTTGCACTGCGCTCAAGGATGAATCCGGCATCGAGTGCTGCGAAAGGCAGCGATCGCGTTGGGGAGCGTGTAGCGTCCAGCGCCACGCCATCAAGTTCGTACTGCGTGTAGCGCCAACCAGCTGAAGGTTTGAGGTAATAGCCCGGGCCCGACCAATCGAGCCTGACTCGCGGTGCAATATCGACTCGCCAGCCGGTTACGCCGATGTCACGATCGAAGTTCACGAGTTCACCATCGAGTGACCACGACAGCGGGAGCCTCCGATTCTTTGAGGATCCGGTACCGCCGAGACTCAGTCGAGGAAGTTGCGCATACGGCAACGCGGCAAGATCGAGTTGGCGATCAATGGTCTGGAACTGCTGGAACTCGCCACGCAGGTACCATCGTTCGTCGCTATAGCTCAGTTGCGCGATGCGCTGCAGGAACGCGGTGCTGGTGCCTTCGGCGCCCGCTGCGAAATCCTCGAAATATTCGGCATCGCTGACGCTTTGTGCAGCGACGTCGAGGCGCCATCGATCACCGAAGTCACTGCGATGTCGGGCTTGCAGCCAGCTTCTGTCGATTCGTCGCAGCGAATCGGCCGGCAAGTAATTAAACCGCAAGTCCCCTCGGTGCTGCTGCGTGAGATATCGAAAGCGGGCATCGAGATCGAGTCCGCGGCGTCCGTACAGCGTCGGTAGCACGGTCAAATCGTAGTTGGGTGCGAGGTTCAGGTAATAAGGCACCGCCAGCTCGACACCACCACGTGTGTTGTAGCCGAGATTGGGGAATAGAAAACCGCTCTTGCGCTGATCGCCCAACGGAAACGACAAATACGGCAAGTACAGGATGGGTACGCCGAGAAATTCGATCGAGGCGTTTCGGCCCGTGCCGTTACGAGAGATCGTATCGAGAGTGATGTCGCTGGCCTTGATTCGCCAATCCGGCAGATCGCCCGGTTTGGTTTCGGGGCAGGTGCTGAACCAAACTTCGGAGAGCGACACCTTCCCGTCAAGACCAATACGAATGGCGTCCGCTGCGCCTCGGGCGGGTCTCGAGGGGAGTGCGAACGAGCCATTTTCGATGACCGCGCCGTCGGCGGGTTGATAGCTGCCAGCCTGACCCGTTGCTTGCAGCGTTCGATCTGAATAACGAATTTGCCCGTTGACGCGAAACTGACGCGTCTTGGCGTCGTACTCAACATCCTCGGCATGCAACTGTCGTTCGCCTTGGCGCAAATCGACATCGCCCTTCAACGATGCGTCGCCATCGAGATCGAGTGTCGCCCCATCACTCAACACTTCGATCGGTTCGTCAACCGGTGCTGTGATCGGTGTGGTGGCGGGAGCCGCCGTCGGTTTGGATTGACGCAGTGTCGATGGCGCGGGACAGAGCGGCGGAGTAGCGCTTTGCGCAAAGGCAGCGTGCATCGTTGTCGCAACCAACAACGAACCGAGGCAGAGATGAGCGAGCAGCGGCGACATCAGGGGCACCATTATAATGATCGCCCCTGCATGACCTACGGAAATCCCCTGAACGTGTCTGACCCTCGTCTTGCGCTGCTCTCCGATTGGGTGTGTCGTGATCTCGGTTTGGCCATCGAGCGGATTGAGGTCGCCTCGGCCGATGCGAGCTTTCGCCGATATTTCCGCATCCATAGATCGGATAAGCCGCCGTTGGTAGCGATGGACGCGCCACCGGAGCATGAGGACGTCGGGCCCTATCTGCACGTGTCCGGGCTGCTGAGTTCCATTGGTGTACATGTCCCGGCGATTCACGAAGTGAATCGACCGCAGGGCTTCCTGTTGATGGAAGATCTCGGCTCGACTCCCTATCTTGCGCAACTGCAGCGTCGCGAGCAGGCGCCCGCTCTCTATGCGGACGCAATGGTGGCACTTCGTTGCATGCAGGTCGATGGTCGCCATTTGACGGCGGAGCTCGCGCCTTACGACGAACCGGTGTTGCAGCGCGAGATGGCGTTGCTGCCCGATTGGTTTCTGGCGCGTCACCTGCAGATCGAGATGACGTCCGAGGAGCAACAAGCGCTAGATGCCGCGCGCGCCTTGCTCGTTGCCGAGTCGCTCGCGCAGCCGACGGTATTTGTCCACCGCGATTATCACTCCCGTAATTTGATGGTGTTGCCAGAGCGCGGGCCGGGTGTCATCGACTTTCAGGATGCGTTGGCCGGCCCTGTCGGTTACGACCTCGTTTCGCTACTGAAAGATTGCTACATCCGTTGGTCGCGCACGGAGGTAGAGCGGTGGCTGCGCGATTATCGACAGTCTTTGATCGCTGCGCAGCGCACGGATCTCGCAGGTAGCGATGAATGTGAGTTCATCCGCTGGTTCGATATGATTGGGCTACAGCGTCACATCAAGATCCTCGGTATTTTTGCGCGTCTTTGGTGGCGTGATGGCAAGGCGGGATATCTCAATGATTTGCCGCTCACCTTGCATTACGTGATCGATGCTTGCGCGCGTTACCCCGAACTGCATGATCTCGGTTGCTGGTTTGAGTCGCGGATTGCACCGCTGTTGCCTGCGGCCAACGAGCGTGCACTCGCACGATGAAAGCGATGATCCTGGCCGCTGGGCGCGGCGAGCGGATGCGACCCCTGACGGATGACTTGCCGAAGCCCTTGTTATGCGTCGGTGGCAAATCTTTGCTCGAGTGGCATCTCGGTGCGCTGGCGCGCGCCGGTTTCCGAGAGGTCGTCATCAACCATGCTTATCTCGGGGCGAAGATTCCGGCGTCACTTGGCGATGGAGCCCGTTTCGGGCTGCAAATCCGTTACAGCGCAGAGGGGGAGATTCCGCTCGAAACCGCCGGTGGCATCTTCAACGCGCTGCCCCTGCTCGGTAGCGAGCCCTTTCTGGTGGTCAACGGTGACGTGTGGACGGATTTCGATTTTGCTCGGCTACCGCCGCTCGACAGCCAAGCGCTCGCGAGTCTGATCCTGGTGCCGAACCCCCCGCAACATCCCAAAGGAGATTTCGCCTTGAAACCGAATTCCTTGGGCTCGCTCGACATCATCGCCGACCCCGAGCGTCTGTCTGCGCCCGACTGCCCGACTCGCTATACCTACTCCGGTATCGGCCTCTACCAGCCGGCTTTTTTCGAGGGGTGCAAACCCGGGCGTTTTCCGCTGCTACCGCTGTTGCGACGTGCCGCGGCAATGGGGCGTTTGCGAGGACGTATCTACGATGGGTTTTGGTCGGACGTCGGGACCCCGGAGCGGCTGCGGGATCTCGACGATCGACTCGGTTCGGGCGCAATCGGCTGACCGTGAGGGGTGACAGGGCGTAAACTTGGCCCCATGAGCCAGGAACGTTCCGCCTCCGAGAGTCTCGCTTCGATCGCCGTCGTCGAAGAGCCTCGCAGTGGTCAAAAATATCGCACGGCGCAAGGCTTCAGCGCGATACGTGATGGGATCAAGGCGACAGCAGCCGCGCCGATTCGCGTTCCGGGTGGGAAGCCGCGTTGGTTGAAAGCACCGCTTGCCACCGGCTCGAACTACGACTTCGTTCGCAAAACTGTGCGCGAGCATCGGTTGGCCACCGTCTGTGAAGAGGCCAAGTGCCCGAACATCGGTGAATGTTGGAATGCCGGCACGGCCACTATCATGCTGATGGGTGAGGTGTGTACGCGCGCCTGTCGGTTTTGCGCCGTGGATACCGGCAATCCGCGCGGTTGGCTCGATACCGAAGAGCCGGAGAACACCGCGCGTACCGTCGCTTTGATGCGGTTGCGCTATGTGGTGCTGACCTCGGTCAATCGGGACGATCTGCCGGATGGCGGCGCTGCCCATTTTGCGGCGGCGGTGCGTGCGATCAAGCGGGTGTCGCCGGAGACGGCGGTCGAGGCGTTGACGCCCGATTTCCAGGGCGTGCAGCGCGATATCGAGACAGTTGTCGATTCGGGGCTCGACGTGTTTGCGCAAAACGTCGAGACGGTCGAGCGGTTGACGCACCCGGTCAGAGACACCCGGGCGAGCTACGCCCAGACCCTTGAGGTGCTAGGCCACGCCAAACGGCATCGTCCGGATGTGTTGACCAAGACCAGTTTGATGTTGGGTCTCGGTGAAACCGATGAAGAGGTTCGACAGTGCATGCGCGATCTACGCTCGCAAGCGGTCGATCTTTTGACTTTGGGCCAGTACCTGCAACCGACGGTACATCATTTACCGATCGATCGTTTCGTCACTCCGGCGGAGTTCGATCGTTATCGCGAGTGGGCGCTGGCCGAGGGCTTTCGCGAGTGTGTATCCGGGCCGTTGGTGCGCTCGAGCTATCGAGCTGAGCTGGCGTTGCAAGGCAATAATGCGGGACTCGTCAATCATCGACCGTAAGCCCCTTGTCCGACAGCTCGGGCGTGTTCCTTATCTGTCGACATGGCAGGCGATGCAGCGCTTCACCGATGAGCGCACCAGCGAGACACCGGATGAAATCTGGTTTTTAGAGCATGATCCGGTGTTCACGCTCGGCATGAATGCGGATCCGGCGCACGTCTTGGTGGCTGGCAATATCCCCGTTGTCAAAGTCGATCGCGGTGGTCAGGTGACCTATCACGGTCCGGGACAGTTGGTCGTATATCCGTTGATCGATTTGCGTCGGGCTGCGCTCGGGGTTCGCGATATCGTCACCGCGCTCGAGCAGGCCGTGATTCTTTGTGTGGCGCGCTACGGAATCGCAGCCACCACACGGCCAAAAGCCCCGGGCGTCTATGTGAGCGAGGCGAAAATCGCGAGCGTGGGTATACGGGTGAGACGTGGCGCGAGTTATCATGGTCTCGCGTTGAATGTCGACATGGATTTGGAGCCTTTTCAGCGCATCAACCCCTGCGGCTACGAGGGGCTCACGATGACCCAACTGTCCGCTCTGAACGGACCGACGGATTTGTCGTGTGTAGCCGCGGATCTTTTGACCGACCTGACTTCAATGCTGTCGAGGGATCGCGTATGAACAAGCCCACTACCAAAGAATTGCAGATGGTCCGTGATCTGCTTGTCTATATCGGTGAGGACCCCGACCGTGAGGGTCTGCTCGAGACGCCCGCACGTTTTCTCAAGGCGTGGGCGGAATACACGCGTGGGTATCACGAGAAGCCCGAAGAAATGCTCAAATCCTTCGAAGACGGCGCTGAGCACGTCGACGAAATGGTCATCGTGCGTGACATTCCCGTGTATTCCTTGTGCGAGCATCATCTGGCGCCGTTTTTCGGTCGGGCGCACGTGGGCTACGTGCCGGACAAGCGTATTCTTGGATTATCGAAAATTTCGCGACTGGTCGAGATATTCGGTCGGCGCTTGCAAGTGCAGGAGCGTTTGACGAATCAGATCGCCGATGCACTCGACGAAAATCTGCAGCCGCTGGGTGTGGCAGTGGTGATCGAGTGTCGCCATATGTGCATGGAGTCGCGCGGCGTTCGTCATACCGGCACCTCGACGGTCACCTCAGCGCTGCGCGGGTCGATCAAGGCAAATGCCGACACCCGCCGGGAGTTTTTGTCTCTAATCGGGCGTTGACCGGGCGTTGACCGACTAGATGACCATCAGCACGCCCTCGGTGGCAACGAGTGCCGTTACGAGGGTGGTCACATGGTCGCGATCGCGCGCCACGATGGTGTAGGTGATCGAGGTGAAGTTGCCCGCACCGCTCGCGCGCTCACTGACGCGGTCCTGAGTCAAGTCCGGTGTGTGCGAGAAAACGATGGCATCGACGCGCGCTCGAAAGCTGCGCTCGGTTCTGCCGACCACCTTGATTGGATAATCGGTTGGAAACTGCAGCGGACTTTGATCTGCGGGCATTTCACCAAGGCGCATGGGCAAGCTCCTGCTGTAACTGCTGAAACGCAGCCCACATACGCGCCCAAACGGGTCCGGGTTTGCCCGAGCCCACCGGCTTGCCGTCGAGCTGGGTGACCGACGAGACGCAACGCGTGGCCGAAGCCAACCAGATTTCATCGGCCCTGCGTAATTCCGCCTCGGTGACGGCGCGGGTCACGCGTGCCATCTGGTGGCGATCCGCTAATTCTTCGACGACCGAACGAGTTGTCCCGGGGAGGATCGCGTTGGAATCAGGTGGTGTCACGATGACGCCGTCGATGACCACATGCACGGTGGAGGCGCTCGCCTCCATCAGGTAGCCGTTGCGTAGCAAGATCGTCTCCTGCGCTCCGGCATCGATACTTTGTTGCCGAAGCAGACAGTTGGCCAGCAGCGCCACCGATTTGATATCGCAACGTCCCCAACGCGTGTCGTCGGCCGTCGTGCAAGCGATGCCATGGGCGAGCTGCTGTTCGGTGATCGGCGGCAAAGGCGCGGCGAAGGCGAATACCGTCGGTTGCACATCCGGCAGCGGCGCATGACTGCGGCCGTATTCAGCACCGCGGGAGACCTGTACGTAAACGTACATGTCACCGCTGCCGTTACGCTGCATCAATTCTGTCATCAGCGCCCGCCATTCACCACGACTGTGCGGATCGCGACACCGAATCTCACGCAAACTGCGCGACAAGCGATCGAAGTGTTCCGTGAAGCGGAACGGTCGACCGCGAAAAACGGGAACCACTTCGTAGGCACCATCACCAAAAAGAAAACTGCGATCGAGTGGGGAGATTCGAGCCTCACGCAGCAGCGGCCACTCGCCGTTTAGGTGACAGATGGGAAGGGGCTCAGCCATCGCTTCAGCGGAACCACAGCGCGAAGGTGTCGCGCGTGCCCGCCCACAGACCGCCCTCTGGAACGGGGTCATTGACGACGAGAGGAACGCGTTTGACCACGGTTTTTCCATCGAGCACGCGCATTTCACCGATCGTTTGGCCCGCTTTGAGCGGAGCGACGAGCGGTTCGTTGAGCGTGGTGGAGGTCTTCAGTCGCGAACGAGTGCCACGTGCGACGGTGACTTCCACGTTTGAGGCAGGACCGACGGAGACGTATTGCTCGGAGCCTTTGTAAACCCGCGGCTTGAATACAGCGTCACCGACCTTGCGCAAGTGGACGGTCTCGTAAAAGGCAAAGCCGTAGTTCAACAACGTTGTACTCGCTTGTTCGCGAATACGCGGTGACTGGGTACCGAACACGACCGCGATCATGCGGGTGCCATTCCGTTTGGCCGAACTTGCAAGGCAGTAGCCGGCGCTGTCCGTGAAACCCGTCTTGATGCCATCGGCTGTAGGGTCTGAATAGAGCAGGCCGTTTCGGTTGCCCTGCTTGATATTGTTCCAGACGAATTCGCGCTGTGAGTACCAGCGGTAGTATTGCGGGAATTCATCGATCAGCGCGCGCGAGAGGATCGCGATATCGCGAGGAGTCGTGTAAAGCGCGGGGTCGGGCAAACCCGTCGCGTTGGTAAAGTTGGAATTCTTCATACCGAGGCGTTTGGCCTCGCGGGTCATGATCTGGCCGAACACGTCTTCTGAACCGCCGAGGCGCTCGGCAAGTGCGGTAGCGGCATCATTCCCAGACTGCACGATCATGCCTTGCAGCAATACCTCAACCGGGACCCGATCCCCCACGTTCAAAAAGGTACGTGACCCTTCGGCGCGCCACGCACGCTCACTGATCGAGACGAGTTCATCGAGCTTTAGGCGCCCCTCTTTCAGTGCGCGGAAGGTGACGTAAGCCGTCATCAGCTTGGTGATGCTGGCAGGTTCCGCACGTTCGTCGGCTCGTTCGCTGGCCAGCGTGCGGCCTGAGGCCTGATCGATGAGGATGTAGGCCGGGGCGTCGACTTTCGGTGGTGGCGGTGCGTCGGCAGCGATCGCCACCGACGCGAGCGAGCTGACAGCACTCAGGAGGAGCGAAACAAGAAGGCGAGCGAATCGATGCATCAACAACTACCCCGTGAAGATCAGGCAGCTAGTTTATCGGAACTTATTTCTCGGAACTCACTCGTGTGCGGGTCTTGCGTCCGGCACACCGGCACGCCGTAAGCGCTCGACTAAGGCATCGACAGCGGACGCTTGATCAACGGGTCCAGCCTGAACGCGAAACCACTGTCGACCTGCGATGGTTACCTCGCGGATCAGCGCGTTATCGATTCCCGCGCTTCGCAGCCTCGTCAACATGGCCTCGGCATTGACACGCGCGCCGAATGCGCCGGCTTGCACGTAGTGGCTGACGCCAATCGACGGCGTTGACGACGCCGTCAGTGACGGCGTGGGCGTTGCCTCGCCCGGCTCGAGCACACGAATTTCCACCGGCGCGGTACCGCTGCGAAGCATGCCGAGCTTGTGGGCAGCCGTGTAGGAGAGATCGATGATGCGATCGCCCACGAAGGGACCACGGTCGTTCACTTTGACGACGACCGATCGTCCGTTTTCCAAGTGGGTGACTCGTACATACGCCGGGATCGGCAGCGTCTTGTGCGCTGCGGTCATCGCGTACATGTCGTACGGTTCGCCACTCGAGGTACGCTCGGCGTGAAAGCCCGGTCCGTACCACGAGGCGAGCCCGCGCTCGACATGACCGCGCGCGCTTTTTTGCAGGCGATAGGTTTGGCCAAAAACCACATAGCTCTCCGGGTTGCCGTAGCGGCTGCGCGGTTCGGCGCGCGGCACGGCATCTGGGATCGAGTCGAGATCGCGCGGCGGGGTCGGTAACGTGATCGGCGGTGGCGGCACACCACCACTGCGCCAGAGTGTGCAACCGGGCAACACGAGGCAGGTGAGGATCAGCAGCGTATGACGCTTCATCGCAGAGAGTTGGCCAAATCGTTCACTGCCATCGCATAGAGCACACTGCGGTTGTATCGGGTGATGACCCGAAAGTTAGGCAACCCGATGCGGGCAGCGGGCCCGGTTTGCGTTTCCGCCGGAATCAGCATGGCGCGCATCTCCTCGGGCAGAGTCGATTCGAGGCTGACGCCACTGGCGCGCAGTGCGGCCACGGTTCGATCAAGCTCCAGATTACGCCGATCGAGCCCGTCGAGCAGTTCGGTCGGCACGGACGCATCGACCAACACCGGTTGACCGCTCTGCCAGCCGTGAGCGGTGAAGTAGTTGGCAACGCTGGCCGTGATGTCGTCCCAGTCGGTGAACAGGTCGCGACGCGCCGGTGCGCTGTGCGCGACATTGCCATCGACGTTGCCGTCGACGGCGAATCGACGATAGCTCGAGGGCATGAACTGCGGCGCGCCCATGGCACCGGCGTACGAGCCGCGGATGGTGAGCGGATCCCATGACTCTTGACGTGCCAGCAGAATGAAATGCTCGAGCTCCGCGCGAAAGAATTCAGCACGGCGTGGGTAGTCGAAGCCCAAAGTCATCAGCGCGTCGAGTACGCGCCACGAACCCATATTGCGACCGTAGTTGGTTTCGACTCCGATGATCGCCACGATGATGGCCGCGTCGACACCCGTCTTTTGCTCGATCGCATGGAGACGATCGCGGTGGGTGTTCCAGAACTCACGTCCGCGAGCGATTCGCTCATGACTGACGAGGCGATCTTTGTATTCCCACCACGCGAGTACGCGTTCGGCAGGGCGGCTCATCGCCTCGATGATCTTGGGTTGGAACAGGCCTTGCCCGAGCAGGGCACGTAGCTCGTCGGCCGGGATCGCATGCTGAGTCGACACCGCATCAATGAACGCGACGATCTCGGGTCGCGTCAAATCGAAGGGTTTGGGTGCCTCGTCGGCGACACTGACCGGAGTCTTCTCTGCCTCATCACGGACGCTCACGCTCGAGGTTTTCGGTACCTCGGAGTGCGGAGTTGCCAGGACGGGCTTGGCCGAACGAGGCTGACCCGCACAGGCGGACAACAACAGGGTGATTAAAAGGACTGACGAATGACGTAGGGACATCAACCTGCGAGCTTCCGATTGGCATACAACGACATGAGCATACCGAAGCCAGCCAGCAGGGTCACCATCGAGGTGCCACCATAACTCACCAAAGGCAACGGCACGCCAACGACCGGTAACAGTCCGCTTACCATACCGGCATTGATGAAGACATAGACAAAGAAAATCGCGGCCAGACTACCGGAGAGAAGTCGCGAGAACGTATCGCGCATCTGCGAGGTGAGGAACAACGCTCGAAACACGACGAAGAGATAGAGACCCATCAGCACGACGATACCGACGAAACCGAATTCTTCGCCGATGACGGCGAGCACGAAGTCCGTGGTGCGCTCGGGCAGAAACTCGAGTTGGCCTTGCGTGCCTTGCAGATAACCCTTGCCGAAAAGCCCGCCGGAGCCGATCGCAATCGTCGACTGAATGATGTGATAACCCGAGCCGAGTGGATCAGCCTGCGGGTCGAGCAGCGTGAGCACTCGCTGGCGCTGATAGTCGTGCAGGAAATTCCACCCGATCGCAGCGCTTGCGGCACCGATCGCAGCCAGTACACCCATGATCCGCCATGCCAGACCGCCAAGCACGACGACGAGAGTGCCCGCGAACAAGATTAGCAGACCGGTGCCGAGGTCCGGTTGCACGATCGTGAGCGCGGTCGGAATCAGGATGATCGCCGCGAGCAGACCAAGTGTACGCAGATCAGGCGGTAGTGCGCGCTCGCGCAGCAGCAGGGCGCAAGCCATCGGCACTGCGAGCTTCATCAGTTCCGAAGGTTGAAAGCGGATGAAGCCCAGATCAAGCCAGCGCTGTGCACCTTTGCCGACATAGCCGATGGCGTCGACCACGATCAGTAAAGCGAGGCCCACTCCATAAAGCCAGGGCGTGATACGGCGCAACGTCGAGGGGCGCAGTTGCGCGAGGGTCAACATAATCGTCGCACCAATGACGAGTCGGATGCTGCCGCGTATTACCGATTCCCAATCACCACCCGAGGAGCTGAAGAGAATCAGTTGGCTGTACAGCGCGATCGCGGCGAGACCAATGAGCAACGGACCATCAAGTCGCAGCGTACTGAGCAGGCGCGTCGTGTAACTCAGAGTGCGTCTGGTCGGCCCATCGACTTCTTCACGCAGCATGTCGTATTACTCGCCCGGATTGATCGTGTCAGTGACTGGCGCTGCCGTCGGCACGATGAACTTACGCAGCAGATAGGCATCCATCACGGCGCGTGCGATCGGTGCTGCCGTGCCGCTGCCGCTGCGCCCATTCTCCACCAGCACTACGACGGCAATCTTAGGATCTTCTATCGGTGCGAAGGCGACAAACCACGCATGATCGCGCAGGCGTTCGGCAATGGCACTCTCGTTATAACGCGCATTTTGAGCAACCGTGAAGACCTGTGCTGTACCGGTTTTTCCGGCAATGCTGTAAGGCGCACCAAAGGCGGCTCGCGAGGCGGTGCCACCTTGCATTACGGCTCGCATGCCATTGATGGCCTTGTCCCAGTGAGCGTCGTTCTGCAGTTTCACTGCCGGGAGCGACTTTGGTTTGATCGTCGTGACACGCTGTGTGACCGGATCGCGCGTCGCGCGGACGACGTGCGGCACCCAATGTCGCCCGCGGGTCGCCACGATAGCGGTCATCTGCGCAATCTGCATCGGTGTGCTTGTCATGTAGCCCTGACCGATACCAAAGATCACCGTCTCGCCCGGGAACCAAACTTGTTCGCTCCGACGCTTGAAGACTTTACGCTTCCACTCAACCGAGGGCAGCACACCGGTTTTTTCACCACCGATGTCGATTCCGGTCTCGGCGGCGAGTCCGAAGCGACCCAAGAAATCGTGGAGTCGCTGCACGCCAAGGCGCTCGGCGAGCGCGTAGAAGTAGGGGTCACAAGACTGAGCGATGGCCGTGACCATGTCGACATTGCCATGACCGCGCGGTTGCCAATCACGGAAGCGATGTCGGCTTCCCGGTAGTGAGAAGTAACCTGGACAAAAGCGCGCTTCGAGTGGGTCGATGATGCCGTATTCGAGACCTGCCATGGCGACGATGGGCTTGATGGTCGAGCCCGGTGGATAAAGACCACGCACGGTTCGATTGAAAAGCGGTCGATCCGGGTCTTCGTTGAGCAGTTTGAACTCACTGCGACTCAGGCCGCGGGCAAACCCGTTGGGGTCAAAGCCGGGGCGACTGACGAGCGCGAGCACTTCACCGTTCTGGGGATCGAGTGCGATGATGGCAGCGCGACGATCCTTGACCCACGCCTCGGCGACCTGCTGCACCTCGAGATCGAGCGTCAAAAACAAATCGTGACCGGGCTCGCCTGGTGATCGTTTCAATTCCGGCTGCAAGGGGCCGAGCTTGTCGACCGATCGTCCGCGTGCGTTGACCATGATTTCGCGTCGCCCGTCACGGCCACGAAGCACGTTCTCAAAGGCAGCCTCGACACCCACTTTCCCGATAGTGGACGATCCTGCGTATCTATCGCGATCGATGCGCTGCAGATCGGACTCGGAGATCGTGCCGACATAACCGATCGCGTGGACGGCGATTTCACCAAGCGGGTAATGACGTGCGAGTCGCGTACGGATGTCGACGCCCGGAAATTCGAAACGATGCACGCCGAACGTCGCCATATCTTCGTCGGTGAGCCGTAACCGGATCGGTACGCTGTCGAAACCCCGGCGTGAGCGGATGGTCCGACGTACGTCATCAAGGTCCTCTTCTGCGATGAGTCCGATCTCGGCGAGACGACGCAAAGTCCAGTTGAGATCAGGAACTTGCTCGGGCACCAACTCCAATTGATAGGCCGGTTGATTTTCCGCAAGGATCACACCGTTTCGATCGTAGATGACGCCCCGCGGTGCAGGCAGTGCCTCGATGCGTACCTGATTGCCCGCGGCGAGCTCCGTGTAGAAGCCGTGTTTGACGATTTGCAACCAGCCGAGACGTAACAACAGCACTATCGACAGCGCTGCAATGATGACGATCGCGAGCACGATTCGCTGCTCGAACAGATGTTGTTCGCGCCAAAAATCCTTGATCCGACCACCGAGACTCATGGCGCTTCAGCGTCTGCTGCGCGAGAGGTCACCGCCCAACCACTCCCACGCAAAAGGCCATAGCAGCGTGCCTGTCACGATCGGCAATAGACGGGTCCATGAACCCAAGGCGTGACCTGTCCAGCCGTCGATGATCCAGACGACGATCTGCCAAAGTAGCAATAAGCCTGCGATGTAGAACGGCTGCTCAAACATCGACTTGTTTCGAATGATGAGATGTTGGCGGATCGCGATATAGGCCACGAGTGCCGTGGCGAGGGCGTGTTGACCGAGCACGACGCCGAGATACGCATCGAGCGCCAGTCCCATCAGAAAGCCGAGACCAACGCCGCCCCAGCCGGGTGCGGCGATCGACCAGTACAACACGGCGATGACCGCAAATGACGGTCGGAACCAGCCGAGTACGGCGGGCAGTGGCATCACTTGCAGGACGAATGAAACGAGCAGCCCGACGGTTGCGCGATGTCGCAAGCTCCAGCGCCTCATGAAGTCTCGCCTTGGGAGGTCTCGCCGCGGGGTGTCGCGCTTGGCGCAATCACATCGATGGGCTTGGCCGATGGGTCGCCACCAGAATTTTGCGTGGGACTCACCGGGGCGGCCGGATGATTCGGTGTGAACCACAATAGCGAGACGATTCGATCGCGATCGACGCGAGCGAGTGTGCGTGCCTGCACTTGTGCGAGCGGCGCGCCACCATCGCGTTTGACATCGGTCACAACCGCCACCGGATAGCCCGCTGGAAACACACCGCCGAGACCGGACGTGACGAGTCGGTCGCCGCGGCGAATATCGGTTTGTAACGGCAGGAACGGTAAGCTGAGCTGCTCACGTCGACCGGTGCCGATAGCGAGCGTGCGCATGCCGGTACGCAGAATTTGCACGGGCAGCGCATGTTCGGAGTCAGTCAGTAAGATGATCTCGCTGCTCCAGGGCCCCACTCGCATCGTTTGCCCGAGCACACCGCCGGCTGCGACGACAGCCTGACGATCGAAGACCCCGTTGACGGCCCCGCGATCCAGCGTCAGTCGCTGCTGCTGCGAATTGAGCTCACTGCCGATGATTTGCGCCGGCAGATATTTCTCGACGACATCGACGGCGGGTATCGCGATTGCGCGCAGCGCCGCGTTTTCTCGCTCAAGACTCTGTCGTCGCAGCGCGAGCTGATCGAGTTCGCGCAAGCGCTGACGCAACTCGCGATTCTCTGCTTGCAGCACTGCACGTTCCTCGAAGACCTGTTGCGACCACTGCCAGGCAGCAGCCGGTGAGTTCAGTGCGATTTCGATCGGGTAGGCGATGGCCTGCAGACCGTAGCGGATGGATTCCAACCAGCGGCCGCGCTGGTCGAGGTACATCAAGACGAGCGCAAGAACCGCGTAGATGACGAAGCGCAGGCCAGCTGGCGCGCCACGCGTGGACAGATAGCGGCTGGCGTCGCTGCTATTCAAGCCCGAAATGGCCGGGGCCGAGCTCGTCCATCAGTTCGAGGATGCGTCCACCACCGCGAGCGACGCAGGTGAGTGGATCCTCTGCGATGACGACGGGGACACCCGTCTCTTCGGTGATCAACTTATCGATGTCGCGCAACAGCGCGCCGCCACCGGTGACGACGATACCGCGATCGGCGACGTCGGAACCGAGTTCCGGCGGCGTTTGCTCGAGCGCTTGTTTGACCGCGCCCACGATGCCCTGCAGCGGCTCCTGCAGTGCCTCGAGAATTTCGTTGCTGTTGAGCGTGAAGCTGCGCGGCACGCCTTCCGAGAGGTTACGACCTTTGACCGAGATTTCGCGCACGGTTTGACCGGGATAGGCCGACCCGATTTCGATCTTGATGCGCTCGGCGGTGGTTTCGCCGATGAGGATCCCGTAGTTGCGGCGCACGTAGTTCATGATCGCTTCGTCGAAGCGGTCACCACCGATGCGGGCGGACTGCGCATAGACGATGCCATTCAATGAAATCACGGCCACTTCCGAGGTGCCGCCACCGATGTCGAGAACCATGGAGCCGCGCGCTTCCTGCACCGGCAGGCCGGCGCCGACGGCAGCCGCCATCGGTTCGCTCACGATTGCGACGGTACGTGCACCTGCGCCCTCGGCCGATTCGCGAATTGCACGCCGCTCGACCTGCGTCGAGCCCACCGGCACGCAGACCAGCACGCGTGGTGAAGGCTTCAGCAGGCGGTTGTCATGCACCTTGCTGATAAAGTGCTGCAGCATCTTCTCGGTGTAGGTGAAGTCGGCGATCACGCCATCCTTCATCGGACGCACGGCGGTGATGTTCCCCGGTGTACGGCCGAGCATCATCTTGGCATCGGCGCCGACGGCCACGATGACTTTGCCACCGCGGCTGTAGTCGTCCTGGACGGCGACCACCGAGGGTTCATTCAGGACGATGCCGCGATCACGGACGTAAATGAGGGTGTTGGCTGTTCCCAAGTCGATCGACAGATCGCTGGAAAAATAGCCGCGCAAGCGTTTGAACATGGGTATAGCGCCGAGCCGGAAAACGTCGGCAAATTTAACAACCTGCGGCCGCTTCCACAAGGCGACGGTGCTATGATGAGGGGCTTGGTTCACGGCGGGTTTTCACCGCGGCAACCAACTTCCACAGACAACCTCAGGGTCGCTTCATGAGCCTCACCCGTGCCGACATCGAAAACATCGCGCGGCTCGCGCGTTTGCAATTGACCGAGGCGGAGATCCCCGTCTACGTCGACTCGCTCTCCCGAATCTTCGCCTTCGTGGGCGAGCTCGACCGGGCGCCGACCACCGGTATCAGCCCGATGGCGCATCCGCTGCCGGGTCTGGCCCAACGCTTGCGCGCAGATGCGGTCAGCGAGACGGACCACCGCGATCTCTATCAGCAGAATGCGCCCAAGGTCGAGGCCGGGCTTTATGTCGTGCCAAAGGTGATCGAATGAGCGCGCCAGCCGCTACCGTTGCTGCGCTCGCCAAGGGTTTGGCCGCAGGTGATTTTTCGAGCGTCGAGCTGACGCGTAGCTACCTCGATCGCATCCAGGCCGCGCAACCGGGCCTTAACGCCTTCATCACGGTGACGGCTGAGGCGGCGCTCGCCGAGGCTGCCGCGGCGGATGCAGCACGCGCGGCTGGCAAGGCGGGCGCGTTGACGGGTGTGCCGCTCGCACACAAGGACATCTTCTGCACCGAGGGTGTGTTGACTACCTGCGGTTCGAAGATGCTCGCGAATTTTGTCTCGCCCTACGACGCCACCGTCGTCAGTGGCTTGCGTCGTTCGGGCACCGTGATGCTTGGCAAGCTCAACATGGACGAGTTCGCCATGGGCTCGTCGAACGAAACGAGCTATTTCGGGCCTGTCTGCAACCCGTGGAACGTGGCGATGGTGCCGGGTGGGTCCTCCGGCGGTTCGGCCGCCGCAGTGGCCGCGCGCCTCGTACCGGCGGCAACGGCCACCGACACGGGCGGGTCGATCCGCCAACCGGCTGCGCTCTGCGGCGTCACCGGCATCAAGCCGACCTACGGGCGGGTCAGTCGATACGGCATGATCGCTTTCGCCTCGAGTCTCGATCAGGCGGGGCTGATCACGGTCAGCGCCGAGGATGCGGCGCTGCTGCTTGGCCCCATGTCTGGCTTCGATCCGAAGGATTCGACTAGCGTTGAGTCGCCGGTACCGGATTACACGCGCACACTCGGCGATTCGCTCGAGGGCATGACGATCGGCATCGTCAAAGAATTCTTCGATAAGGGTCTCGATGCCGACTGCGAATCGCGCATCCGAGATGCCATGCGCGTATACGAAAAGCTTGGCGCGACGTTCCGTGAGGTCAGCTGCCCAAATTTGCCGTTGTCGGTACCGACCTACTATGTGGTCGCGCCGGCTGAGTGTTCATCGAACCTCGCGCGCTTCGATGGCGTGCGTTTCGGTTATCGCTGCGAGTCGCCCAAGAATCTCACCGATCTTTACATGCGCTCGCGCGGCGAGGGTTTCGGTGCCGAGGTCAAGCGACGCATCATGACGGGCACCTACGTGCTCTCGGCAGGTTACTACGACGCCTATTACCTCAAAGCGCAGCGGGTACGGCAGTTGATCAGTGCCGATTTCGCGCGTGCGTTCAGCGAAGTCGATCTGCTGCTCGGCCCCACCTCGCCGACGCCCGCGTTCGCGATCGGTGCGAAGAGCGACGATCCGATCACGATGTATCTGAACGACATTTACACGATCGGCGCAAACCTTGCGGGTTTGCCCGGCATGTCGCTGCCCTGCGGCTTCGTGGGTGGCTTGCCCGTCGGTCTGCAGTTGATCGGACCACATTTTTCCGAGGCGCGTATGTTGAATGCGGCGCATCGCTACCAACTCGAGACCGACTGGCATCTGCAGCTGCCGGCGGCTTTCGCCTGAGGATCCGCCATGGAATGGGAAACCGTCATCGGCCTCGAAATCCATGCGCAATTGGCCACGCGCTCAAAGATCTTCTCCGGGTCAGCGACGGCCTACGGCGCCGAGCCCAATACCCAAGCCAATCTCGTCGACTTGGGTTATCCCGGCGTACTGCCCGTGCTCAACGCCGAGGCGGTACGCATGGCTGTGCGGTTTGGTCTCTCGATCGGCGCGCGGATTGCGCCGCGCTCGGTGTTCGCGCGCAAGAACTACTTCTATCCGGATCTCCCGAAGGGCTATCAGATCAGTCAGTACGAACTGCCGATCGTCGCCGAAGGGTCTATCGACATCGTGCTCGACGATGGCACCCGTAAGCGTGTCGGTATCACTCGAGCGCACCTCGAGGAGGATGCGGGCAAGTCGTTGCACGAGGGTCTGCCTGGGCACAGCGGTATCGATTTGAATCGAGCGGGCACCCCCTTGATTGAAATCGTCAGCGAGCCGGACCTGCGCTCCGCCAAAGAGGCGGTGGCGTACATGAAAAAGATCCACACGCTCGTACGCTACCTCGAGATCTGCGACGGCAACATGCAGGAAGGTTCCTTCCGCTGCGATGCCAACGTCTCGGTGCGTCCGAAGGGTCAGGAGAAATTCGGTACGCGCGCCGAGATCAAGAATTTGAACTCGTTTCGTTTCGTCGAGAAGGCGATCAATTACGAAATCGAACGCCAGATCGAACTGATCGAAAGCGGCGGTAAAGTCGTACAGGAAACGCGTCTCTACGACCCCGACAAGGGTGAGACGCGTTCGATGCGTTCGAAAGAGGAAGCGAACGACTACCGTTATTTCCCCGATCCGGATTTGTTGCCGGTCGTGCTCGAGAATGAGCTCATCGATAAGGTGCGTGCCTCGCTGCCGGAATTACCGGACGAAAAAGCGGCGCGCTTCGTTCGCGATTACGGCTTGCCGGAATACGACGCGGGCGTGCTCACAGCCAGTCGCGAGTTTGGTGCGTATTACGAAGAGGTGGTCGCCCGGGTCGGCAGTGAGCCGAAGCTCTGTGCCAACTGGGTGATGGGTGACTTAGCCGCCTTCCTCAACAAAGATGGTCTCGAGATCGGAGAGACCAAGGTGGACGCCGCCGCGCTGGCGGGGCTAGTGACCCGCATCGTCGACAACACGATCTCAGGCAAAATCGCCAAAGATGTGTTCGAAGCCATGTGGGCCTCGGGTGAGTCGGCGGATGCCATCATCGAGCGGCAGGGCTTGCGTCAGATCACCGACACCGGTGCGATCGAGAAAGCGATCGATGAGGTGATGGCGAAGAATCCAGGGCAGCTCGCTGACTACCGCTCCGGGAAAGACAAACTGTTCGGCTTCTTCGTCGGGCAAGTCATGAAAGCGATGGGTGGCAAGGCGAATCCCGCGCAATTGAACGATCTTCTGAAGAAGAAACTCGCCGGTTGAGCGTACTGAAGCAACATTTTGATGTCGTTCGACGCTTCACCGTCGAGCATCAGGCGGTCCGGGGCCAGTGGGTGCGTCTCGGGCCCGCTTGGCTAGAGCTGCGCGAGCATGCCGACTATCCGCAGGCGGTGCGCCAATTGTTGGGTGAGGCCGTCTCTGCCGCCGTGTTGCTTGCCTCGACGCTGAAGTTCGAAGGCGAGTTGACGGTACAGATGCAGGGCGATGGTGCGGTTCGTTTGCTCGTCGCTCAATGCACCCACGATTTCCAGGTTCGAGCCGTGGCGCGTTTTGATCGAGATCGCATCGAAGCGGCGACCGATTTTGCGGCACTGGCAGGAAGCGGACAGATCGTCGTGACGATCGAAGCGGAGCGCTATGCCTCGCGGTATCAAGGCATCGTACCGATCGACTCGCGATCTTTGGCGGCATCTCTCGAACATTATTTCGAGAGCTCAGAGCAATTGCCGACACGAGTGGTGTTGGCCGCTGACGATGCCGGTACCGCCGGTGTGCTGATCCAACGCTTGCCGCAGCAGGGCGGGATCGTCGGGGCAGACTCCAGTGCGGCAAGCGCCGTACGCGAGGCGGAATCGTGGGCGAGCTACGAACAGGCCTGCGAGAGTTTGCAAGGTATCGAGCCAGACGAATTGCTGGCGCGCTCGGCGACGGATCTTATGCAGCGCGTTTTCACCGGGCTCGATCTGCGGTTGTTCGAAGCGCAACCGGTTCGCTTTCGTTGTCGCTGCAGTGTCGATCGCGTGAGCGGGATGTTGCGCTCGCTCGGCGCTGCCGAGGTCGATTCCATCATCGCCGAGCAAGGCGCCGTGACCGTGACTTGTGAGTTCTGTCACAAGCCTTGGCGGTTTGATTCCGTGGATGTCGCGCGAATGTTCGGCTCGCCTGGCGAGCAAGTCCCCGGCAGCAACTCGGTCAACTAACCCGGAC
Source organism: Gammaproteobacteria bacterium (assembly GCA_018970145.1). Classification (GTDB taxonomy): domain Bacteria; phylum Pseudomonadota; class Gammaproteobacteria; order Steroidobacterales; family Steroidobacteraceae; genus UBA964. The sequence goes on along the minus strand of JAGWWY010000005.1, from coordinate 84,130 downwards.
GATGTTCGCTCGCGAGGTATCCCTCGCTTTGCATCTCGATCAACCGGCTCGCGGTGCGCTCGAATTCGAAGGCGAGTTTCTCGCCGCGGTAAAGCTCAGTCGGTGGCGCAGCCGCCGATACCACGAGATTCACGCGACGATCGTAGAACTCATCGACCATCGCGATAAAGCGCCGGGCGGCGTTGTCGGTGGTGACGTCGAAAACCGGTACGTTCGCCACCAACACCGTCTGAAACTCACGCGCGAGGCCGACATAATCGTTCTGGCTTCGTGGCCCCTCGCACAGCGCCGTGAACTCGAACCAAACGACTCTCTCGGCGAGCTTCACGACGGGGATATCGCGCCCTTCAATTTCGATCGAGCGAGCCTCGATACGGAATCCGTCACTCAACTCGGCAAAGAGCTTGTCCAGCGCTGTCGGTGTTTCGGCGTCGCCGCTATCGAGATAGATGGGCCGCTGAGTGAGTTGCCGGAGTCGATAGTCGGTATCGCCATCGAGAGCGACGATCTCGCAATGCCGCTCGAGCAAGTCGATGGCAGGTAAAAACCGCTGCCGTTGCAACCCATCGCGATAGAGCCCGGATGGTGGCACGTTCGATGTGAAGACCAGCGCTACGCCACGTTCCACCAGATGCGAGAACAATCCCGCTAGCAGCATGGCATCGGCGATATCGGTGACGAACAGCTCATCGAGGCAAATGACCTGCACTTCGGATGACAGATCGGCGGCAACCGCACGCAACGGATCCTCCGTCTCGCGATGTCTCTGCAGCCCAGCGTGTACCGATTGCATGAAGCGATGAAAGTGGGCGCGGCGCTTTTCTCGGAACGGCAGACTGTCGTAGAACAGATCCATAAGCCAAGTTTTACCTCGACCGACGCTACCCCAAAGATAAAGACCGCGCGTAGTTGTTGCAGGTTTGCGCAGCCCGAGTTGAGTGCCGAGTCGCTGCCACGCGCTCGGTTTACGATCCAGTAGTTCGCTACGCAGCCGCGCGAAGGATTGCAGCACCTGATGTTGTTTCGGATCCTCCGTGTGACCCGACTCCTGCAGTGCGGATCGATAGAGCTGTCGCAACGAGTCGTAAGACATCGTCAGCTACGCAGCTCGGCGAGATCCCGAAACAGCTCGAGTGCGGCCGGGTTGGCGAGCGCCTCGGTGTTGGTGACCGGTAAACCATGCACGACATTGCGAACCGCGAGTTCCACGATCTTGCCGCTGATGGTGCGCGGAATGTCAGCGACCGAGAGTATCTTGGCGGGCACGTGTCTCGGCGTCGTCTGGTTTCGAATGTGATTGCGGATCCGATGCCGCAGTGCATCGTCGAGATCGACACCGGCGCGCAGCTTCACGAACAACACGATTCGCACATCGTCCTGCCACTGCTGGCCGATACAAAGGGCCTCGAGAATTTCCGGCAGTTGCTCGACCTGTCGATAGATCTCCGCCGTGCCGATACGGACACCGCCAGGGTTCAGAACTGCATCCGATCGTCCGAAGATCATGAATCCGCCCGTCTCGGTGCGTGCGGCGTAATCGCCGTGGTGCCAAATCCCGGGAAAGCGCTCGAAGTAATTGGCGCGATAGCGCGATTGATCTTCATCGCCCCAGAAACCGAGAGGCATGGAGGGGAACGGCTGGCGGCACACCAATTCGCCTTTCTCGCGCGGTGGTAATGACTCACCTTTTTCATTGACGACATCGACCGCCATACCAAGACCGGCGCATTGCATCTCTCCGCGGCGCACTTCGGCAAATGGCTGCCCTAGCATGAAGCAGCTGATGATATCGGTGCCGCCCGAGATCGAAGCGAGCTCTACATCCGCCTTGATGTGGTCGTAAACGAAATCGAAACCTTCGGGCGCCAGCGGCGAACCAGTCGAGATGACGGTACGCAGCGCGGGTAACGCATGATGCCGACGCGGGTGATAACCCGCTTTCTCCAAAGCGGCGAGATACTTCGGGCTCGTACCGAAAATGCTGATGTGCTCGGTTTCAGCGATGCGCCAGAGCATGCCGCTATCCGGGTGCGTCGGCGAGCCATCATAGAGCACGAGTGCCGCACCCGAGGCCAATCCGCTGACCAGCCAGTTCCACATCATCCAGCCGCAGGTGGTGTAGTAAAACAAACGGTCGTCCCGTTTTAGATCGACATGCAGTTGGTGCTCTTTCAGATGTTGCAGCAGTGTTCCACCGGCGCCGTGCACGATGCACTTGGGTTTGCCCGTGGTGCCGGAGGAATACATCACGAAAAGCGGGTGGTCGAAGGGTAGACGTTGGAACTGCGGCTTGGCCTGCGGCGAGCCAAATTGTTCAAAGCGCCGTGCTCGTCGGCTGTTGGCCTCGAGGGTGGCGAGGTCTGGTGTGCTGCCCGACTGCGTGATGACGATCACGGTCGTCACGCTGGGCAGCGACTTCAGCACCTCCGCCATCGGCGCGATCGAATCGATTGTTTTGCCGGCATAGTGATAGCCATCGGCGGTGAAGATGGCTTTGGGTTCGATCTGTCCGAAACGGTCGAGCACGCCTGCGGTTCCGAAATCCGGCGAGCAGGAGCTCCAGATGGCGCCCTGGCTCGTCGCCGCCAACATGGCGATGACCGCTTCGGGGATATTCGGCAGAAAGCCCACGACGCGATCACCTGGCTGGATGCCGATTTCTTTGAGCCCAGAGGCAATACGAGCGACCTCCGCGCAGAGCTGTCGGTAAGACAACACGCGGCGCTGACCGCGTTCGTTGTAGGCGATCAACGCCGGATGATCGTCGCGATAGTGCAGCAGATTCTCGGCGTAGTTGAGCCGTGCGCCCGGGAACCATCGGGCTCCGGGCATTTGATCGCCATTCTCGAGGACGGGCGCCGCGGCCCAATCGGCCTTCACGTCGGCAAAGTGAGCCACCTCGAACCAGAACGCGTCTGGTCGTTCGAGCGACCAACGATGTAGGGCCGCGTAGTCAACGGTTCGCAGACCGCGGCGCGCCGCGATGCAATCGATGAAGCGGCGCAGATTGCTGTCGGCCATTCGCGCAGGGGAGGGGCTCCACAGTATCTCTTGCACCTGATCTTCCCCCGAGCGCCTCGATCAGCTACACATCACAACGACTGGTAAATCGGTCCCGACCCGCCTTCGGGCGTGGTCCAGTCGATGATTTGGTAAGGATCTTTGATATCGCACGCCTTGCAGTGCACGCAGTTCGCTGCGTTGATCTGTAGACGCTTACCGCCGGCGCCATCGTCGACCATTTCGTACACGTTGGCGGGGCAGAAGTTCTGACAGGGGTTGCCGAACTCGGTCGCGCAGGTCGTTGCGCAGATTGAGGTGTCGCGAACCTTCAGATGCACCGGCTGATTCTCTTCGTGCGAGTTGTTCGCGAAGAAGACCGAGGCCAGTCGATCTCGAGGCGGCAGATGGCGCTCGACCCACTTTCGATCGGGTGAGTCGTACTCGTCGAGTTTCTTGGTCGCGGCGTAGGCAGCGGTGTTGCGCAGCGTCCACGGTGTGCGACCGCCGAGCACGGTCTCGAATGCGGCATTCACTAAGCCGAACCACAGGCCCCGCTTGAAGCCCGGCTTGATATTGCGAACTGTTTTCAGTTCTTGGCCACCGGGCGAGGCGCGCCAGCGTGCATCGAAACCTGCCGTGCTCGCTTGTTCGACGATATGAGTCGCGGCGAGCATGCCACTTCGAATGGCTTGATGAATACCCTTGATCTTCGGGACGTTCAGCGTACCGCCGGCATCGCCGATCAGCAGTGCTCCTGGCATCTCGAGCTTTGGCATCGATTGCCAACCACCCGCAGAAATGGTGCGCGCGCCCGCTGCCAGAATTTCACCGCCCTCGAGCAGCGCCTTGATACTCGGGTGATGTTTGAATTGTTGGAACGCTTCGAACGGCTGTAGACGCGGATCTTCGTAGTCGAGGCCGACTACGTAGCCGACATACACCCGATCATTGTCGAGGTGGTACAAGAAGCTGCCGCCATACGTACGTGTGTCGAGCGGCCAGCCGATGCTGTGCTGAATCAGACCAGGCTCGACACGTCCGGCTGGCAGTTGCCATAATTCTTTGAAGCCGAGTCCGTAAGTTTGTGGGTCACAATCGGCGTCGAGCGCAAAGCGCTGGATCAGTTGTTTGGTGATGCTGCCGCGGCAACCTTCAGCGAGCACCGTGATGCGAGCGCGAACCTCAGGACCGGGTGCGAAATTGGGGCCCTGCTCGCCGGATTTCTCGATTCCCATGTCACCAATCTGAACGCCGGCGACCGAGCCGTCGTCGTTGAACAATGGCACTGCAGCCGAAAATCCCGGAAACACATCGACTCCGAGCGACTCGGCGTGCGCGGCGAGCCTCGGGGTCAATAGTCCGAGTGAGATGATGAAGTTACCGTCGTTGTGCTGTTGCGGCGGCACCGGTAATTTGATTTTCCCGGTCTTGGTCAGCAGCGAAAATTCATCGCGCTTGGCCGGGATGCAGATACCCGGCGGATCGTCGCGCCAACCGGGCAGCAGTTCATCGAGCGGACCCGCCTCGAGCACGGCACCCGAGAGCGCCTGCGCGCCGATGGCCGAGGCTTTCTCCAGCACACAAACATTGAGATCGGCTTGCAACTGCTTCAAGCGAATGGCGCAAGCGAGCCCGGCGGGACCACCACCCACGATGAGCACGTCGTACTCCATGACGTCACGTTCGATCATCGAAAACCCCCTCGATGGCTCTATTTCGGCTGCATACGGATCGCACCGTCGAGACGGATGGTCTCGCCGTTGAGCATCGGAATTGTGAAGATTGACTCAACGAGGCGCGCGTACTCCTCGGCTTGGCCGAGGCGCTTTGGAAACGGAATCTGACTCGCGAGCGAAGCCTGCACTTCCGGCGTCATCCCGCCGACCATCGGCGTGTGGAAGATGCCCGGTGCGATAGACATCACGCGGATACCGAACGCCGCAAATTCGCGCGCGAGCGGCAGCGTCATGCCAGCAAGAGCGGCCTTGGTGGCTGAATAAGCCGCTTGACCGATCTGGCCTTCAAAGGCGGCAACGGAGGAGGTGTGGATGAGTACGCCTCGCTCGCCATCTTCGTTCGAAGCGTTGTGCTGCATCAACGACGCGGCGGCTTTATCGCAAAGGAAGGTACCGATCAGGTTGACGTGGATGACCTTGGTGAAAAAGTCGCCCGGCATCGGCCCATTGCGCCCGAGCACGCGACCGGCACCGATGATACCGGCACAGTTCACGAGCAAGTTGATTCCGCCCATGGCATCGGCCGCGGCCTGCATGGTTTTATCGACCGCAGCTTCATGGGTGACATCGCACTGGATGAAACGCGCTGCAGCTCCAATATCAGCCGCCGTCTTTTGACCGGCTTCAGCTTGCAGATCCACGAGTGTGACCTGCGCGCCGCGGCTCGCGAGATAACGACCGACACCAGCACCGAGACCGGACGCGCCGCCGGTGATAACGGCTTTCGCAGTGCGTATGTCCATGGTCAGATGCGCTCGATCGCGATGGCGACCGCCTCGCCACCGCCGATACACAGCGAGGCGATACCACGACGCCCACCGCGTGCGATGAGTGCATGCAGCAAGGTGGCGACGATGCGAGCACCCGTGGCACCCACCGGATGACCGAGCGCGCAAGCGCCGCCATTCACGTTGAGTTTATCGGCCGAGATCCCAATATCTTTGGCGGCGGACATCGCGACGGCTGCAAAGGCTTCGTTGACTTCGAACAGGTCGACATCGCTCGCTTTCCAGCCGGTGCGTGCAAGCACCTTTTGGATCGCACCGACCGGTGCGATGGTGAACCACTCGGGCTCTTGCGAGTGACTGGCGTAGGCGATGATCTTGGCGAGTGGCTTCGCGCCGATCTTGGCGGCCGCCGATTCGCTGGCAAGCACCACGGCGGCAGCGCCGTCCGAAATCGACGAGGAGCTGGCAGCGGTCACGGTGCCATCTTTGCGGAATGCAGGCTTCAGTTGCGGGATCTTGGCGATATCGCAGGTGAAGGGCGTCTCGTCGCGATCCACTACGACCTCACCCTTGCGGCCCTTGACCGTGACGGGCACGATTTCTTTGGTGAACGCACCCGATTCCACCGCGGCGAGTGCGCGGCGCACCGATTCTGCCGCGAAGGCGTCTTGGTCGGCTCGACTGAACTGATAGCGCCCCGCCGTGTTTTCGGCGAAGCAGCCCATCATCTGCCCATCCCAAGCGCTCTGCAGCCCGTCGTAGAACATATGGTCGAGCACTTCGCCGTGACCCATACGATAGCCACTGCGGGCTTTCGGCAGCAGGTAGGGCGCGTTGGTCATGGATTCGAGTCCGCCAGCGACCATCACGCCAGCTTCACCCGCACGGATCTGATCCGCCGCCATCATGATGGCCTTGAGCGCCGAACCGCACATCTTGTTCATCGTCGTAGCGGGCACCGAGGTCGGAATGCCGGCGGCGATCGCCGCTTGCCGAGCCGGTGCTTGACCGAGGCCAGCGGGCAGCACGCAACCCATGATGACCTCGTCCACCTGTTCCGGAGTGATTCCCGCCGCCTCGATGGCACCTCGTATGGCGACGGCACCAAGCTGCGGTGCGGTGACGGGCGAGAAAACACCTTGAAAAGCGCCAATCGGAGTGCGCTGCGCGGCGAGGATCACGACGGAATCGGACATAGCTGAACCTGTGCTGCAAGGGGGCTGGGACAGCCCTCAAGTGTAGCCAAGCGACACCGGCTGCGCACCCTGCGTGCGCACGATCCCGTTAGCCTTGATCCGGCTCGCCTAGACGCTTGAGGATCGCGGCTCGGGTGTGCTCGCGCAGCGCGGAGACTCGCTGCTCTGGTGGCAAGTCGGCGTCAGGCAGGACAGGATCGAGAAACTCAACCTCGACACGGCCGGGTCTCGGGAAAAATCGCGGACTCGGCAGGATCCGACGTGTGCCGCGTAGCACGCAGGGAACAACCGGGCAGTTGGCGGCAACGGCACTCTTGAACGCGCCATTGTTGAATTTCAACAGACCGGGTTCCCCTACGAAGGTGCCCTCGGGGAAGAACAGCAGCGCTTGACCACCCGAGACGGTCCGAAGCACGCGGCGCGCATCAAGTCCGCCGCGGTGCCGGTTGAAGCGTTCGACGAATTCGGTGCCGAGCAGTTCGAGCAGCAAACCCGCCAGTGGCACGGCGGCCATCTCACGTTTGACAACATAGGCGAATCGATCAGGCAGCACGGCCTTGATGACGATGGCATCGATGTAGCTCGCGTGGTTAGCGGCGACGACGCACTGACCTTGCGGCAGGTGTTCCGCCCCGGAGACCTGCAGCGGGTGGAAGCTTCCGCGCATGACGAGTCGCGCGGCGACGCCGGCATAGTGCCGACGGCGTTGCACGTTCGGCACAAACAGCAGCCACAACAACAGACCGAGTGCGATCAGCACGAAGATGAGCCAAGCGTAGGAGCCGTAGAGCACCCGCCCCATCAAGGCGAGGGCGGACTCACGCTGCAGGTTGTCTCGACCTTCCGACATGGCGCGGTATCCTTGGGTGCGAGCACTGCAAAGTCAATGAACGACACCTCACAACACGCCGTCGACGCACCCGAGCCCTCGGGTATCGAGATTCATCCTGTCGTGCTGCGATTTCTCGATGTCTTGTGGATGGAGCGCGGTCTCGCGCAGAACACGCTAGCGGCGTATCGCGCCGACCTGCTCGCGCTTCAACGCTGGCTCGCCCTCCGCGCGATCGACATCACGGCAGCCTCGCGGGCGGATCTGCTGGCGTATCTGGCGGTGCGCGCCGAACAGGGAACGAAGTCGCGATCGACCGCGCGCCAGTTGTCGACTTTCCGTCGTTTTTATCGTCACCTCGTGCGTGAACGGTATTGCAGCCTCGATCCGACGCTCGACATCGCGGCGCCGCGACTCGGGCGGCGGTTGCCCAAGTCGCTCAGTGAGGCGGAGGTCGAGGCCTTGCTGGTGGCGCCTGCGGGCGATGAGCCCCGGTCACTGCGTGATCGGGCGATGCTCGAGATGCTTTACGCCACCGGTTTGCGGGTCTCCGAATTGATCAACTTGCGCTACACGCAGGTGAATTTGAATCAAGGCGTCGTGCGTGTGACGGGCAAAGGCAATCGCGAGCGCCTCGTACCGATTGGGGCTGCCGCCGCCGAGGCACTGCAGCAGTTCGAGCAACGCGGGCGTGCTGCTTTGCTTGAGGGACACGCTAGTGAGCATCTCTTTCCGACCCGCGCGGGGGTGGCGATGACGCGCCAGGCGTTTTGGCATTTGATCAAGCGTCACGCGCGCAGCGCTGGTATCGACAAGCCTCTCTCGCCGCACACCCTGCGGCACGCTTTCGCAACCCATCTACTGAACCATGGCGCGGACTTGCGAGTGGTGCAGATGCTGCTCGGGCACAGTGATCTGTCGACAACGCAGATCTACACCCATGTGGCGCGCGAGCGCATGAAAGCACTGCACGAGACACATCACCCGCGAGGCTGAGTGTTAAACTTCGGCGCATGGAAATGCAGATAATCCGAGGCTTGCGTCGCAGCGGCTTGTTGATCGTGTTAGCCGCGCTGAGCGCCCTGCCAGCGTGGTCACAAACCGCGCCCCAAGGCGCCGCAAAGAAACTCGATCCGCGCGCCGAACTGGTGAAGAGAATGCCGGGCAGTAAACTCGGTGATTTTCGGCCTTCGCCCTTGCCTGGAATCTTTGAATACACGCGTGGCGCCGACATCATTTACTTGAGCGCCGACGGGAAATTCGCGTTCGATGGCGATCTCTACGATTTGGCGACGGAGAACAACCTCACTGAGACTCGACGTCGTGAGGCGCGTCTTGCGCTGATCGGTCAGGTGCCCGAGGCGCAGATGGTGGTGTTCGGTGCCAAAGATGCAAAGCACACCATCACGGTGTTCACCGACATCGATTGCGGCTACTGCCGAAAACTGCATTCGGAGATGTCCGAGTACAACAAGCTCGGTATCCGCGTGCGCTATCTCTACTACCCGCGCATGGGTCCGGATTCCGAGGGTTGGGACAAGGCTCAAGCCGTCGCCTGCGCGGCCAACAAGGCCGAGGCGATGACGCGCGCGAAGCGCGGCGAGTCGATCAAAGGCAGCAAGTGCAGCGCCGCATCGATGGTGCAGCGCGACTACGAGTTGGGCCAGGAAATCGGTCTGCGCGGAACACCCGCCATCATTCTCGAAGACGGCGAACTGTTGGCAGGCTATGTGCCGCCCGCGATGCTGATTCGTCGCCTAGAGCCGGCTGTCGCCTTGCGCTGAAGCGATTCGTCCGTCAGCGCTCGAGCAGATTCAGTTTGCCGGGTTTGCCATCCCAGTCTTTGGCGTCACCTGGTGCGTCTTTTTTTTCCGTGATCACCGGCCACTTGCGTGACAACTCGGCATTGAGCGCCTTGAACGAATCTTGTCCCGCTGGCAGCTCGTCTTCGGAATAGATCGCCTCGGCCGGGCACTCAGGCTCACAGAGTGTGCAGTCGATGCACTCATCGGGATCGATGACGAGGAAGTTCGGGCCCTCGTGGAAACAATCCACCGGACACACTTCCACGCAATCCATATACTTGCACTTGATGCAGTTCTCGGTAACGACGAACGTCATGGGCAACCCCGATCTAAGCTGAAGGCGAGACTCTAAACCCGCCGGTCTATATCCGTGAAGTGGTGGCGCTCGATGCCCGCTGCCCGGTCCTCGAAGAATCGTCGCAGGGCGAACTCGGTGCTCGCGAACGCGATGTCACGCCAAGGCATATCGGCCTCGGCAATCATGCGTGCCTCGAGGCTCTCGGTACCCGCACCGATCTGCGGCGCGCGTAGCTTGGCGCGAAAAAACACGTGTACTTGGTGCGCATGCAAGATGTGCACGATCGCCAGCAGCGAGCCGATTTCCACATCTGCCAGCGCTTCTTCGTAAGACTCGCGCGCGGCCGCTTGTTGCAGCGATTCGTTGTTTTCCATGAACCCGGCGGGGAAGGTCCAATACCCATGGCGAGGCTCGATCGCTCGCCGGCACATCACGATACGACCGTGCTCGTCCTCGGGAATGCAACCGACGACGAGTTTGGGATTTTGGTAGTGGACCGTGTGGCAGGCAGGGCACACGTGGCGTGGCAAGTGCTCTCCCTCGGGGATACGCACAACGACGGCGGTGCCACAATTACTGCAGTAGTTCATGAGTGATCAGGTGGTGCCGGGAGAGGGAATCGAACCCACACTCTGTCGCCAGAACCGGATTTTGAGTCCGGCGCGTCTACCAGTTCCGCCATCCCGGCTAAGGACGTGACGTAAGTATACGTGAAAGCGAGGCCGCGCTTGCCTAACATGCGCGCGGTGCGTGCCTCAGACTTCGATTTCGACCTTCCAGCGGACCTCATCGCCCAGTTTCCGTTGCCCGACCGGGCGGCATCACGCCTGTTGGTCGTGGACGGCCAAACGGCGACATGGCGAGATGCCGAGTTCCGCGAACTAGGCCATTGGCTCCGTCCCGGTGATCTGCTGGTGTTCAACGATACCCGCGTGATCCCGGCGCGATTGCACGGTCGCAAGCCAACCGGTGGCGGTGTCGAGATGTTGCTCGAGCGCGCACTCGAGGGACGTGAGGCCTTGCTGCACATGCGAGCGAGCAAGCCGCTGCGAGACGGGTCGCTCGTCGAGACCGCAGGGGGACCGCTGCGGGTGCTGGGCCGACAGGAGGATCTGTTCCGAGTCGAGTTGCCCGAGCCTGCGCTGGCGTTCTTCGGTCGACATGGTGAGATTCCGCTACCGCCGTACATTGCGCGCAAGACGGTGGCCGAGGATACCGAGCGCTATCAGAGCGTGCTCGCTAGGGTGCCAGGTGCCGTGGCAGCGCCGACGGCGAGTTTGCATTTCGATCACGCGCTGCTCGAGCAATTGGCGGCAGCCGGGATCGAACGAGCGACAATTACACTGCACGTCGGAGCGGGCACTTTCCAGCCACTGCGTAGCGACGATATCGAAGCTCACGTGATGCACGCGGAATATGCGGAAATCCCGTCAGAAACTGCGACCGCCATCGCCCGCGCTCGTGCCGCCGGGGGGCGGGTGATCGCGGTCGGAACGACGGTCGTGCGCGCGCTCGAGTCGGCTGCTGTGGTTTCCGCGAATGGCGGCATCGACGCGTGGTCTGGTGAGACCCGGATCTTCATTCGGCCGGGCCATCGCTTTCGCGCGATCGATGCGCTGATTACGAACTTTCACTTGCCCAAGTCGACACTGTTGATGTTGGTGAGCGCTTTTGTGGGTCGCGAGACGATGCTCGCTACCTATGCTCACGCGATCAAGCAGCGCTATCGCTTCTTCAGTTACGGTGATGCCATGTTGTTGACCCCTGCCTCGGATACGCGTTCATGAGTCCCAATCGCCCGGATCGATTGAGTTTCGAATGTATCGCCACCGACGGCGCAGCCCGTCGCGGTCGCGTTCACGCGCGTCACGGCAGCATCGAAACTCCGGCCTTCATGCCCGTGGGCACGTACGGCACCGTGAAGGCGATGACACCGGAGGAGCTGACGGGTCTCGGTGCCGAAATCATTCTCGGTAACACGTTCCATCTCATGTTGCGACCGGGACCCGACGTCGTGGCGGAGCTTGGCGGCTTGCATCGCTTCATGAATTGGTCGAAGCCGATCCTGACGGATTCCGGCGGTTTTCAGGTCTTCAGCCTCGCGAAGCTTCGCAAGATCGACGAAGAGGGCGTGCGCTTTCGATCGCCTATCGATGGCAGCGAAGTGCGTTTAACGCCTGAGAGTTCCATGGATGTGCAGCGCGCGCTGGGCTCGGACATCGTGATGATGTTCGATGACTGCACGGCGTGGCCCGCGACGCACGATCAGGCGCGCTTGTCGATGGAACGCTCGATGCGCTGGGCAGCACGTTGCCACCGTCACTATTACGGCGGTGGCGCTGAAGGTTCGGCCCCCGTTCCCGGGGATCTCTTTGGCATCGTGCAGGGCGGCATGTATGGCGATCTGCGCCTGGAATCACTGCGTTCTTTGATGGAGCTCGATTTGCCCGGGCTTGCAGTCGGAGGCCTTGCGGTCGGCGAGCCGGAGTCCGAGCGGCTGCGAGTGCTCGAGGAACTCGTGCCGCACATGCCGACCGATCGGCCGCGCTATCTCATGGGGGTGGGTCGACCTGAGGACATCGTCGCCGCGGTTGCCCGCGGCATCGACATGTTCGATTGCGTCATGCCGACCCGCCACGCCCGCAACGGTCACCTGTTCACCTCGACCGGGGTCATCAATATTCGTAACGCCGCGCATCAACGCGATCCGAATCCGATCGACCCTGCCTGCGGCTGCTACACCTGCCGGCACTACTCGCGGGCCTACCTACGCCATCTCGATCGATGCAACGAGATACTGGGATCTCGACTCAACACCATCCACAACCTGTATTTCTACCTTGATCTCATGCGCCAGATTCGCGCGGCCATCGAGGCGGGGCAGTTTGCGACCTTTGTCCGGGATTTCCTCGACCGACGGCGGCCCGGAGCGCCTGTGGCATAATTCGCGGCCTTTTTCGCCGCCTTTGCAGGACAGGAGACGAACATGAACGGATTGATCCCCGAAGCCTATGCCCAAGCGGGTGGTGCGGCTCCCGGCGGCCAGCTCGCCCCTTTGTTGATGATGGTGCTCTTCATCGTCATTTTTTACTTCCTGTTGATCCGTCCGCAGCAAAAGAAAGCGAAGGAGCATCAGGCGATGCTCGGCAAGCTCGCTGCGGGTGATGAGGTTCTGACGGCCGGCGGTATCGTCGGCAAGATCGTCGAGGTCAGCGACGGCTTCGTCACGCTTGAAATCGCCAAGGACGTCCACATCAAGGTGCAGAAGTTCCAAGTGAGCTCACTGGTGCCGAAGGGCACGTTGAAGGGCGGTTAAGTCATGCTTGAATTCCCGCGCTGGAAGTACACGATCGTCGCGATCGTTCTGATCTTGGCCGGCCTTTTCGCGTTGCCGAACGTGTTTGGCGAAGACGCTGCGTTGCAGGTGGCGCGCAAGGATCGTGAGGCTATCTCCGAAGAAAGCCGCGCGTCGGTCGAGACTCTGTTGCGCGGGAAAGGCGTGACCGTGGCGCGCAGCTACATCGACGATGGTCGGCTGATGCTCCACTTTGGCGAAGTCCCGGAACAGCTGAAAGCACGTGACATCGTCAATGACGAACTGGCGAAGGATTATGTCACCGCGCTGTCGTTTGCCTCGCGCGCGCCCGACTGGTTGCGCAATCTCGGCTTGCGACCCATGCCCCTTGGTCTCGATCTGCGCGGTGGTCTGTATCTGCTTTACCAAGTGGATGTCGATGGTGCCGTCAATCAACTGCTCGAGGTCTATGAACAGGATCTGCGCCGCGCGCTATCGGACGCGGATGTGGCCTTTTCCGATGTTCAGCAGGTGACCGAAGATAGTGTGAAGCCGAATGGCGTTCGCGTGATACTTCCCGAGGGTGGAAAGACGGACGCTGCTCGTGAGGTGATGCGTCGCATTCTGCCCGATTTGACCGTCAAGCAGGTCAATACAGCAACTGGGCCCGCTCTCGAGGTGGTCCTGGATGCGGCGAAAATCAAGGAACGTCAGGATTACGCCATCTCGCAGAACCTGACGACGATTCGCAATCGTGTCAACGAGCTCGGTGTCTCCGAGCCGGTCGTGCAGCGTCAAGGTATCGATCGTATCGCCGTGCAGTTGCCGGGCGTGCAGAACTCCGCCGAGGTCAAAGATATCCTCGGCAAAGTGGCGACCTTGGAGTTCCGCTTGGTCGATACCCAAAACAGCGTGTCGGACGCGGTGCAGCGCGGCCGTGCGCCGATCGGGTCGAAGCTTTACGAAACCCGGGATGGTCAGCCGACGCTGTTGAAACGCGACATCATCGTTACCGGCGATCAGTTGGTTGATGCCGTGACAGCCGCGACCGACTCGGGACCGGGTGTGTCCGTGAAGCTCGATAGCGGCGGTGGCGAGGAGATGCTGCGCACGACGCGCGCGAACCTCGGTAAGCCGATGGCAGTCGTATTTATCGAGCAGCGTCGTGAAGAAGTCGAGGTGGCTGGAGAGAAGATTGTTCGCGACATCAAGGAAGAAAAGGTCATCAACACGGCGACCATTCAGGGTGTCTTCTCGAATAATTTCCAGATCACCGGTCTTGGCACCAACGAAGCGAAAGAGCTAGCACTGTTATTGCGAGCGGGCGCTCTTGCGGCGCCGATCTTCGTCATCGAAGAGCGTGTCATCGGCCCATCGATGGGCAAGGACAACATCGAGAAGGGTACTAAGGCGCTCATCTACGGCATGGTCGGTATCTTCATTTTCATGGCGATCTATTACCGTGTCTTCGGTATCGTGGCGAACGTCGTGCTTTTCTCGAACGTCGTGATGCTGGCGGCTCTACTTTCGTTGCTGAAGGCCGCGCTGACCTTGCCGGGCATTGCCGGCATCGTGCTCACAGTCGGTATGGCGGTCGACGCTAACGTACTCATTTACGAGCGTATCCGCGAAGAGTTGCGCAACGGCACAACGCCGCAAGCGTCGATTGCCCGAGGCTTCGAAAAAGCTTTTTCGGCTATCGCCGACTCCAATATCACCACTCTGATCGCAGGAATCGTGCTCTGGGCGCTCGGCACGGGCCCGATTCGCGGCTTCGCCGTCACCTTGTGTCTCGGTATCGCCACGTCGATGTTCACAGCTATCTTGGGTAGCCGCGCTATTTTGACGTTGATGTACGGCGGTAACCGCCGTTTGACATCGTTGCCGATCTAACGGATTCGAGCGGGAGAAGATCGATGGAGTTTTTCAAAAAGAAAACCAAGTTCCCGTTCATGGGTACCCGAAAGGTCTGGTACGGCCTTTCAATTCTGCTGGTGTCCATTTCTTTGTTGTCGTTGTGGTTCCGTGGTCTGAATCTCTCGGTGGACTTCACGGGTGGCGTCACTCTGGAGGCGCACTTTCCCTCAGAGCCGAATTTGGATCGTGTTCGCTCGGCCGTCGAGGCTGCTGGATTTGCCGAAGCACAGGTGCAGAATTTCGGGTCGTCCCGCGATATTTCCATTCGGCTGCCGCCTCAGCCTTCGTTGAGTCCGGCTGAGATTCGCTCGCGCGTTGATAGCGCACTTTTGGCGATCGAGCCCAATGTGAAACTGTCAAAAGTGGATATCGTCGGCCCTCAGGTTGGCCAGGAGTTGCGAGACAGTTCCGTTTGGGCCTTGCTTGCAACCGTCATTTTGATCTTTATTTATGTTGCGTTACGGTTCAATACGCTCAAGCTTTCGGTCGGGGCAATCATTGCCGCTCTGCACGATCCGATCCTGGTTCTCGGATTTTTCTCGCTGACTCAGATGCCGTTCGATCTAGCCGTCGTGGCGGCGATATTGGCTGTCATCGGTTACTCGCTCAACGACACCGTGGTCGTTTTTGACCGAATTCGCGAGTGCTTCGTGGCGAACAAGCGCGCGACCCCGGTCGAGGTTTTGGATGAGTCGGTCAACTCGACACTGTCCCGAACCGTTATGACCAGCGTGACGACGTTGATTGTTGTCGTGGTGCTCTACACCTTGGGAGGTCCGGCGTTACAAGGCTTTTCAGCGGCCATTATCGTCGGTGTGATCGTCGGTACGTATTCCTCGATCTACATCGCCGGGGCAATCGCGTTGGATCTGGGTTTGACGGCCGAGAGCCTCTTCCCGACCCGCAAGAAGCTCGCCATCGACGACATGCCCTGAAGGGTGTAGCGGTCGGGCTCCTCGCCCCCCTACAATCGGGCACAACATCCCGAGGGGGGCAGACTATGAACTGGCGCATCAAGCCGCTTGACGACATCCTGGCCAACGCTGAGCGTCGGAGCCTCAAGCGCTCCCTCGGTGGCTTCCAACTTACCATGATGGGTGTCGGTGCCATCATCGGCACCGGTATCTTCGTGTTGACCGCCGAGGCTGCTCAGAAAGCCGGCCCCGGCATGATGGTGTCGTTCATCATCGCGGGCTTCGTTTGCGCGGTCGCTGCGCTCTGCTACGCCGAGCTGGCTTCGATGGTGCCGGTCTCTGGCTCCGCATACACCTACAGTTACGCGGTCATGGGCGAAGTCGTCGCCTGGGTCGTCGGTTGGGCACTCGTACTCGAATACGCCGTGGCGGCGAGTGCGGTCTCGGTCGGGTGGTCCAATTATTTCGTTGGGCTCATGGATCGCAGTCTTGGCATCTCTATCCCCGAGGAGTTCACTCGCGGGCCGTACGCGGGTGGCGTGATGAACGTACCGGCAGCGGCGATCGCGTTGCTCGTGACTTCCTTGTTGATCGTGGGCACGCGTGAGAGCGCGAGCGTCAACGCGGTGCTCGTCACCATCAAAGTGGCTGCGCTGACTCTGTTCGTGTTCCTCGCGTTACCCGTGATCAACGGCGACAACTTCGAGCCGTTCGCACCGAATGGTTTCTGGGATGCAACAGGTCTTGGTATCGCAGGTGCTGCGGCTTCGATCTTCTTTGCTTACGTGGGCTTCGATGCCGTTTCCACCGCAGCCGAGGAAACCGAGAATCCGCAGCGCAACATCCCGATCGGTTTGATCGGTAGCCTCGCGATCTGCACGGTTTTTTACATGCTCGTCGCCGCCGGTGTGATCGGTTCGGTCGGCGCTCAGCCGGTGCTCGATGCGGCTGGTCGCGCGATCTCGCCGGGCAGCCCGGAATTCGCGGCGGTATGCGCACTTCCGGAGAACGCGCAGGCGGTTGCTTGTAGCCGTGAGCCGCTGGCCTTCGTGCTCGAGTTGTTGGGTTGGGACAAGGTATCTCAGTTGATCGGTTTGGCTGCCTTCCTCGCGCTGCCGTCGGTCATCCTGATGATGCTCTTCGGCCAGACTCGCATCTTCTTTGTGATGGCGCGTGATGGTCTGTTGCCCGCTGCCGATACGCTCACCAAAGTTCACCCGAAGTTCCACACGCCTTACGTCGTGACGATCATCACGGGTGTCGCGGTGACGGTCTTTGCGGCCTTCTTCCCGGTGGGTGTGCTCGCGGACATCGCCAACAGCGGCACGCTGTTCGCGTTTCTCGCCGTATCGGTGGGCGTGTTGATTTTGCGCGTGCGTGAACCGAATCGTCATCGACCATTCAGCACGCCAGCCGTGTGGGTGGTCGGTCCGTTGGCGCTGATCGGTTGCGGCTTCCTGTTCTTCTCCCTGCCGCCCTCGACGCAGTTGACCTTCGTGTACTGGTCACTGGCCGGCTTGGCGCTGTACTTCCTCTACGGATTCCGCAACAGCCCGCTGGCGCGCGCTAAGAAGTGATCGAAGTGCATGGCTGAGTCAGACTCGAAGCTCGCCAATCGTATCCTCATCGGTCTTGTGGTGGGCGCCCTCGCGGGCGCCCTCACGTTGATCGTGGGTGCTGAAGTGCCCCCCGTACTGGAGGGCGCGCGAGCACTGTCGGTTGCGATCTTTGATCCTCTCGGTCAGATCTTTCTGCGGTTGCTGTTCTTCGTGATCATGCCGCTGGTCTTTGCTTCACTGGCGGCGGGTGTCGTGCAGCTCGGTGATCTTGCGCGTCTCGGTCCACTGTCGGCGCGCACGTTCACGTTGTTCTTTCTCAACATGTCGATCGCCTGCGTGCTCGGTCTCGTCATGATGAACGTGTTGCAACCTGGGGCCGCTCTGGATTCTGACACGCAAGCTCGATTGGTTAGCGCGTACGGTGGCGATAGTGAAAAACTGATCGAGCGCCACGCCGAACAGCCGCCCATGAGTCTGCAGACCGTTGTCGACATGTTCATGCCGCGTAATCTCATCGGTGCGATTACGGGCAATCAGCGCGGCACCCTCGGTGAAGTGCTGCCGCTAATCTTGTTTGCGATCTTGTTGGGGGCGGCGGCCATTCGAGTCGGCGGACGCCGGCGTGAGCAGCTGCAATCGGGGCTTGAGCTCGTCGCCGAACTCATGACGGGCATCGTGCAGTTCGCCTTGCGTATCGCGCCGTATGCGGTGCCCGCGATGATCTTCAGTGTGGTGGTGAAAATCGGCTGGGACATCCTCATCGCGCTCGGTCTGTTCGTCATCGGCTGCCTCGTCGTGATGTTGGTGCATCTCTTCGGCACGATGTCGTTATGGCTGAAACTGTTCTCGCGTTATTCACCGCTGCAGTTCTGGCGCACGATTCGACCCGTGCTCGTCACGGCGTTTTCAACGAGTTCGAGCAGCGCGACGTTGCCCGCCGCACTCGCCTCGGCGCGAGGCGATCTTGGCATGAAGCCAACTACGGCCGGCTTCGTGTTGCCGCTCGGGACCACCATGAACATGGCAGGTACCGCCCTCTATGAGGGTTGCGTGGTTCTGTTCGTGGCGCAGGTGTTTGGGATTCAGCTCGATTTTGCCCAGCAGGTCACGCTGTTGCTGCTGGCCGTGCTCGGCGCGGTGGCCGCTGCCGGTATCCCCGGTGGCTCGCTGCCAATCATTGCAGGCCTCTTGATCACCTTTGGTGTTCCGGCCGAGGGTATCGGCATCATCCTCGGTGCCGACCGTTTGCTCGACATGACTCGCACCATGGTCAACGTTGGTGCGGACATGGTAACGACGGCTGTCGTGGATAGTCTCGAGCGAAAGTCGTCCGGAGAATAAATCCGGAGATGACTCCTCAGCGAGCGTCACTCTTTCAAGATCAACCCTCGCGCAGCGCATCGGTGAGATGCGGCTTGCAGAGTGCAACGAGCGCGTCGTAGACCTTAGGCGAACCGGCGATGATATTGCCGCCTTGCGTGTAGTCGCCTCCGCTCAAGGTGCCGACGCGACCACCGGCCTCTTCGATCAGCAGCGTTCCGGCAGCGGTGTCCCAAGGGCCAAGACCGATTTCGAAGAAACCATCGGTACGCCCGGCGGCAACATAGGCGAGATCGAGCGCCGCGGAGCCTGGGCGACGGACGCCTGCGCTCGCGATCATCACGTCCTTGAGCATCGCCATGTAGGCATCGAGATGCTGCGTATTCGCCCGGTAGGGAAAGCCGGTGCCAATCAGCGCGCCGTCGAGTCCGCGCAGATTCGTCACGCGAATGCGGCGGTTCTCGAGATGCGCGCCATCGCCCCGCGAGGTGGTGAAGACTTCTTGGCGCATCGGGTCGTAGATGACCCCGTGCTCCACCCGTCCGCGAACGCGGCAGGCGATCGAGACGCAAAATTGCGGGAAGCCGTGGATGAAGTTCGTTGTGCCATCGAGCGGGTCGATCACCCACTCGAAGGGGCTTGAGCCGATCGCGCCACTCTCCTCGCACAGGAAGGCGTGCTCCGGGTAGGCGCGTCGGATGGTCGCGATGATCTCCGCTTCGGCAGCTCGGTCCACATCGGTCACGAAGTCATTACGACTCTTACTCGAAATTTCGAGAGAATCGAGACGGTTGAGGCTACGTACGATGACCTCGGCCGCACGGCGCGCGGCGCGCACGGCGATGTTGAGTAATGGCTGCATGTTGGCAAAGAGCGATGGAAAAAACGCCGCTAGAATACCACGCGTGATACCCACTCCCGCCGACATCCGTGTTGTCCTCATCGAGACCTCTCACCCCGGCAACATCGGGGCGGTGGCGCGCGCCATGAAAAATATGGGTCTCTCGCAACTCGTCCTCGTTAGGCCGCGCGAGTTTCCGCACAGCGAAGCCAGCGCTCGCGCCTCGGGTGCAACGGATGTGCTAGAGCGGGCGAGGGTAGTGGATCGTATCGAGGATGGACTCGCGGGCTGCGGTCTCGTCGTGGCAACCACCGCGCGTGATCGCGATCAAAACTTCCGGGTGCTCGATGTGCGCGACGCCGCGGTGCGTGTCGTCGAGGAATCAGGGCGAGGTCCAGTTGCGTTGATGTTCGGCAACGAACGCACGGGTCTGACCAATGCCGAGTTGTCGCTCGCGCATTTATTGCTGCGTATCCCCGCCAATCCCGAATACGCGTCGCTGAATCTGGCGATGGCGGTGCAGTTGGTGACTTATGAGGTGTATCGCGCACGCGGCGCCGGGCACGAGCCCGCGCCGGGTCTCGTACCGTTGGCACCCGCCGATGACATGCAGCGCCTGTACGTGCATCTCGAGCAGGTGCTAGAGGAGATCGGCTTTCGCGATCGAACGGCGAGCGGCAAACATTTGATGGAGCGCATTCGCCGCTTCATCAATCGTGCCGAGCTCGATCAGAACGAGGCCAATATCATGCGCGGCATTCTCACGGCGGTGCAGAATAAACGTCGCCACGCGGGGCCACGCGAGTGACATCCCCGTCGGCACCGATCTTTCTCGATCACGCCTCAACGACGCCCTGTGATCCCGAGGTGATCGAGGTTATGCGCGCGTGCCTCGCGGGCGATGGGGGTATCGGTAATCCCTCATCGAGTACGCATTATTTTGGCAAGCTCGCAGCTGATCTCATCGAGCAAGCGCGCAGCGACATCGCAGCCTTGATCGGTGCTGATCCGCGCGAGTTGATCTTCACCTCCGGTGCGACCGAGTCCGACAACCTCGCCATTCTCGGTATCGCGCGTGGGCGTGGCGATCACGGACGGCATCTGATCACCTCGCGTATCGAGCACAAAGCGGTGCTCGATCCCTGCAAATACTTGCAGAAACGCGGTTGGCAGATCACCTGGCTCGAACCGCAGGCCGACGGGCTCATCGATCCCGAGGCGCTACGTCGCGCGTTGCGCAGCGACACACAATTGGTCTCGATCATGCATGCCAACAACGAGACGGGCATCGTGCAGGATATTGCCGCGATCGCGCGCCTGTGTCGCGAGGCAGGCGTCTTACTGCACGTGGATGCGGCGCAATCTGTTGGCAAGCTGCCCCTCGATGTCCATGCGCTCGATATCGATCTGCTCTCGCTGTCGGCACACAAGATGTACGGCCCGAAGGGTATCGGTGCGCTGTATGTGTCAGCTCGTGCGAGGCCGTGGCTTGAGCCTTTGACTTACGGGGGCGGTCACGAGCGCGGCCTTCGTCCGGGCACCTTGGCCACCCATCAGATTACGGGCTTCGCTGCGGCTGCGCGTCTCGCTGCCAATCGACTACATCGCGATGCTGAACAGGCGGCCTCGCTCGTCCATGAGTTCAAGCGCAACCTCGCGGATCTCGCGGGTGTGCGTTTCAATGATTACCGGGAGGATCACCCGGAGCGGCGCTTGCCGGGCTTGGTATCCGTGACGTTTGAGCGCGTCGAAGGGGAGAGTCTGCTGGCAGCGCTGCCTGAGATCGCCGTCTCCAGCGGCGCGGCTTGCGACTCGGCCTCCGGCGAACCCTCGTACGTCTTACGCGCTCAAGGCGTGCCAGTGGAGTGGGCGCGCTCGACGCTGCGGGTGGCGTTCGGTCGCGGTAACACCACCGAGCAGGCGAGGCTCGCGGCCACGGTGATTCGTCGCGCCGTCTTGCAGTTGCGCGATCGCGATGCCGACTCGGTCCCCGCGGCGGTGCTTGCCCCAGACGTCGTCTGGGCGGTCGGCGAGGCGGGCTCCTATCGCGAGGGGATGCGCGTGCGCTGCTACCTCGCGTGCGATGCGCACGGCCGAATCGCAGCGGTCGGTTTCAGAGCCTTTACCTGCCCCGATCTGTGGCGGGTGCTGCAGGCTTTTGAGCGGCAGTGGCTGGGGCACAGGCCAGAAATCGCCGATCTGGGTGCGCCGGCGCAGTGGGCTTTGCAATTTCAGGTGCCGATCGAGAAACTCGGGCGATTGATTCGGGTCGAAGATGCGTGGCGTGCCGCAAAAGAGGCGCTAGAATCAAAGCACTCACGAGGTGACACCAGACCATGACGATCTCCTTGACGCCCGCGGCGGCGGATCGGGTGAAGACCTTTCTCGAGACTCGCGGCCAAGGTATTGGTTTGCGACTCGGGGTGCGCAAAACCGGCTGCTCGGGCTTTGCCTACGTCATCAACTACGCCGACTCTACCGAGCCTCAAGACCTTATTTTCGAGGATCGCGGCGTGAAGGTGCTCGTCGATCCCGCAAGTCTTGCGTTGATCGACGGCACCGAGATCGACTTCGTGAAGCAGGGCCTGAACGAGGCCTTCAAGTTCCGCAACCCGAACGTCAAGGGCGAATGTGGTTGCGGAGAAAGCTTCAGCGTTTAAAAAAACCTTGCCATCCAGTCACTTGCGCGTTCCCTCGCGTTGCCGGGGCAGTGCCCTCGCGGGTACACTATCAGGCTACCTTTTCTCCCAACAAACCTTGAAGGATGTCTCGCATGGCCTTGGAACGCACTTTTTCGATCGTCAAACCTGACGGCGTCGCCCGCAACCTGATCGGTGAGGTCTACCGTCGTTTCGAACAGGCGGGTCTCAAGATCGTCGCTGCTCGCATGGTGCATCTGTCCAAGTCCGAGGCGGAAGGATTCTACGCCGTTCACCGCGAGCGTCCCTTCTTCAACGATCTCGTGAAGTACATGACCTCGGGCCCGGTGGTGTTGCAGGTGCTCGAGGGCGACAACGCCATCGCGAAGAACCGCGAGATCATGGGCGCCACCGATCCGAAGAAGGCGGCACCGGGCACGATCCGCGCCGACCTAGCCGAGAGCATTGAGGCGAACACCGTCCACGGCTCCGATGGTCCGGATACGGCCGCTCAGGAAATCGCCTACTTCTTCCGCGGCATCGAGATTTGCCCGCGCGGCTGATCGCTCGCGATCGACGTCATGACCGAAGCTGCCATCGCGCGAACGAATTTGCTCGGACTCGAGAGAGCCGAGTTGGAGTCGTTCGTGGGCGGCCTCGGCAACAAGCCCTTCCGCGCGCGCCAGCTGATGAGCTGGATGTACAAGCGCGCGGAGGGCGACTTCGCCTGCATGACAGATCTAGCCAAAGATTTCCGTGTGCAATTGCAAGGCTGCGCCGAAATTCGTGTGCCTGAGATCGTCTCGCGGCATGACTCGGCTGACGGAACGCGAAAGTGGCTGCTGCGCGCCGATAGCGCGCAGGCTTTCGAGATGGTTTTCATCCCGGAGGTCGATCGCGGCACACTCTGCATTTCCTCGCAGGTTGGTTGCGCACTCGACTGTTCTTTTTGTTCGACGGCGCAGCAGGGCTTCAACCGTAATCTTTCGACCGGCGAGATTGTGGGTCAGGTGTGGCTGGCGAATCGCGAACTCGGTTTCGAACCTGGCGGCGATCGACGCATCACCAACGTCGTCTTCATGGGGATGGGCGAGCCGCTCGCGAATTTTCGCAATGTCGTGCCTGCGATCCGCATCCTGCTTGATGATCTCGGCTTCGACATTTCGCGCCGTCGCGTCACGTTGTCGACCTCGGGCCTCGTGCCACAGATGTACAAGCTCGCCGAAGAGGTGAATTGTGCGCTCGCGGTCTCCCTGCATGCGCCGAACGACGCGCTGCGTAACGAGCTCGTACCGATCAATCGTAAACATCCGATCGCCGAGTTGCTCGAGGCCTGCTGGCACTACATCGATGAGCAGAACGGTCGCAGCGTGACCTTCGAATACGTGATGCTCGATGGCGTGAACGATCAACTCGAGCATGCACGGGCACTCGCCAAGATGTTCAAGGGGCGGCCTGCCAAGCTCAACCTGATTCCGTTCAACCCATTTCCGGGTACGAGCTACCGTCGATCGCCGATGCCGGTGATTACGCGTTTTCGTGATGAGCTGATCCAGCGTGGGGTATTGGCGACCATTCGGCGCACGCGCGGTGACGACATCGATGCGGCCTGTGGTCAGTTGGCGGGCAGGGTGAACGATCGCACGCGAGTTCGCTTAGGTGACAAGCTCTCAGGTGCGATGGCAGCAGGACTCTCTTCGTGAGCGATTCAATCGGCACACTGCTCTCGACGGCACGTGCGGCCAAGGGCGTGACTCTCGCCGAGGCGGCGACGCAGCTGCACTGCGATGAAGCGCTGCTGCGCGCACTCGAGGCCGATCGATTCGAAGAACTGGGCGCGCCGGTGTTCGCGCAGGGGCACTTGCGGCGCTACGCTGATTTCCTTGGCGCTCCGACGGAACAACTGTTGAGCGCATGGGCGACGCTGCGTGCCGAGAAACTTGCCGAACCGGATCTGGCGCGCATCCCGCGCGTACCGCCGCGCGCAGTCGATCCCAAAGCGTGGATGCGTCGCGCCACGGTGGCTGGCATCAGTGCGATCATCGCGGTGGCCGCTTGGTTGATTTTGCGTTGGGATTCGGCCAACGCGCCGGTGGCCGCAGCGCCGGCACCCGCACCGGTTGCGGCGCCGGTAACTACGCCTGCCACCTCACTTGCGCCTGCATCGGCACCGGCGGCCACGTTAGCCGCCGCGCCTGAAACTGCATCGGCACCGGCGGCCACGTTGGATGTGGCGCCGGCGCCTCTCACCACCACCAACCCCGTTTCCGACCGTGTTGCCGTGCTGCGGCTCGTGCCGCGTCAGTCGTCATGGATCGAGGTCTACGACGCGAGTAAAGTTCGTCGTTATTACGGTAACGCGGCTGCCGGTACCCCGCTTGCGCTCCGTGGCGAGGCACCGTTTAGCGTCGTGCTGGGTCGCGCCGCTGCGGTCGCGATCGAGCTCGACGGTCGTCCGATCACGGTACCAGCCGCCTTCATTTACAACGCGACCGCTTTCGTTACGATCGATGCTGACGGCAACGTGCAACGTGCCGCCTCGCGTAATACCCGATCGACTGATCCATGACTGCTTCGATGATCCAGCCCGTCAAGGGCATGAACGATGTGCTGCCGACCGAGATCGCACGCTGGCAGTTTCTCGAGGCGACTGCGCGCGATTTATTGCACGCTTACGCCTTCGAGGAAATGCGCGTGCCCGTGGTGGAGCAGACGGATCTGTTCAAGCGCGCGATCGGCGAATACACCGACGTTGTTGAAAAAGAGATGTATAGCTTCGAGGATAAAGGCGGCGAGCGACTCACGCTGCGTCCCGAGGCAACAGCGGGCATGGTTCGCGCCGCTATTTCCAACGGCATGCTGCGCGGCGCACGTCACAAATTGTGGTGCGTGGGCCCGATGTTTCGGCACGAAAAGCCTCAGAAGGGTCGTTTTCGGCAATTCCATCAGATCGACGTTGAGGCGATCGGCTTTGCTGGCCCTGATATCGATGCCGAACTGATCGCGCTCTCGAACGCCTTCTGGCAGCGTCTCGGGATCACCCGGGTCACACTGCAAATCAATTCTTTGGGTACGGCAGATTCGCGTCGTGCTTATCGAGCAGAGCTTACCGACTATTTCCGGTCGCACTACGACACGCTCGACGAAGACAGTTGTCGTCGACTTGAGGGTAATCCGCTACGTATTCTCGACAGCAAGAATCCGACGATGCAATCGATGATCGCTAAGGCACCGATCTTGCCGGACTACCTCGATGCCGAGTCCAAGGATCACTTCGCCGAGTTGCGTGCGATGCTCGATGCGCTCGGAATCGCCTATGCGGTCAACCCGCGGCTCGTACGCGGCCTCGACTACTACTCGCGTACCGTTTTCGAGTGGGTGACGGATGCGCTCGGCGCACAGGATGCCGTTTGCTCGGGCGGTCGCTACGACGGCCTTATCTCGCAACTCGGTGGCGAGGCAACGCCTGCGATCGGTTTTGCGATGGGTGTCGAGCGGGTGGTGGCGCTGCTCGAGCAAGCAGAGACCGCACCCAAGGCGGCGTTGGCCGATGTGTATCTCGTGGCCCAAGGTGCGGCCGCGGTGCGCGAGTCCTTTCGTCTTGCCGATGCGTTGCGTAGTGCGATGCCGGGGCGTCGGATCGACACCAATCTCGGTGGCGGCAATTTCAAAGCCCAGTTTCGTCGTGCTGACCGCAGTGGTGCCGCGCTCGCGCTGGTCCTCGGTGAGAACGAGTTGGCGCGTGGCGTCGTGCAGATGAAGCCGCTGCGCGAAGGTGCTGGTGAGGCTACCGAAATTTCTTTGACGACTGCGGTTGAGACCGTGGGTCAGTGGTTTTCACGTCAGGAGTAAAGCACGTGATCGATGACGATTATTACAACGAAGAAGAACAGTGGGAGCGGGTCAAACGCTGGATCCGCGAGAACGGACCGTGGCTGGTCGCGGGCGTGGTGCTCGGGTTGGGCGCCCTGGCCGGTTGGCGTTGGTGGGAAGCGCGTATCGAGCGTCGTCACGTCGAAGCGAGTGAATCGTATCAGCGCATCATCGACACGCTAGAGAAGAACGAACGCGCAGACGCACTGAAAGCGGTCGAAGCGTTGCGTGCCGAATACGCCTCGTCGGCCTACGCCGATCAAGCGGATCTGCTGGCCGCGCGCGTGCAGGTTGAGGCCAACGAATTAGGCGAAGCGGCAACGCGCTTAGAGCGCGTGATGAAGGGTTCTGATGATCCGCAGTTGCAGTTGGTGGCACGGGTTCGGTTGGCTCGCGTGCAAATCGCGCAGGGTAATGCTGATGCGGCGCTCGCGACGCTCAGTGCAGTCGAGCCAGGTGCATTCGCGGCGCGCTTCGACGACGTTCGCGGCGATGCGTTGCATGTCAAAGGTGATCGCGCCGGGGCGCTTGCGGCGTGGCGGAAAGCGGAGGCTGGGTCGAGTGATCCCACCAAGCCGGCTACGGTCGACCTTGAAGGTTTGCGTTTGAAGATTGCCGATGCCGAGGCCGATGGCATCGAGGCGCCCAAAGGTCCGTGAGGGGCCGGAGAATTTGCATGATTCGTTTCAAGCTCAGTTCGCGTGATTTCTGGGTGGCCGTGGCGCTCGGAGTTTTTGGTCTCCTTGCCGGTTGCGACAAGGACAAAGATATCGAACCACCGGCTGAGCTGGTCGACTTCAAGTCGAGTCTCAATGTCGATCGAGTCTGGAGTGTCTCTATCGGTGGCGGCGATCCTGTCATGCGAGCAGGGCTCGCACCTGCCGTCGATGGCGAGGTGGTCTATGCGGCGGGTCGCGAGGGCGATGTGCTGGCGATCTCGCAAGCCAGCGGGAAAACGCTGTGGCGCGCGCGTACTCGTTCCGAGTTGACGGGTGGTCCCGGCGCCGGATTCGGCATCGTCGCGGTGGGCTCTGCCAATGGCGAGTTGATCGCACTCGACCAGACGACCGGTTCGACACTGTGGACCGTGTCGGTGGGCGGTGAAGTGCTATCAGCTCCTGCGATTGCCTCTGATGCTGTGATTGTCCGTACCGTTGCGGGCGTGCTGCTGGGATTGTCGCGTGAAAATGGCAAAACTTTGTGGCGCGAAGAGCAGCAGATTCCACGACTCACGCTGCGTGGCGCTGCGGCGCCCGTCGTCGCAGGTAATGCTGCGATCTGCGGTTTTGACAACGGACGTGTGATCGCCGCAGAGACTCGTAACGGCGAAGTGCTTTGGGAGCAGCTCGTCTCGGCGCCGAGTGGTCGCACGGAGCTCGAGCGCATGGTCGATATCGACGCGGCGGTCAAAGTATCTGGAGTCGATGTCTTCGTAGCTGGGTTTCAAGGCCGAGTCGCGATGTTAGCCCTCGATTCGGGGCAGTCTTGGTGGTCGCGCGAGCTGTCGAGCCATCGCGGTCTCGACGTCGATGAGGAATCGGTCTACGTGAGCACGGTGACCGGCGAGGTGGTCGCGCTGCGACGTCGTTCCGGTGTCGAAGTGTGGCGGCAAGCTGGGCTGCGCTTGCGCGGTTTGTCGGCTCCTGTGGCGATCGGCGCGTACGTAGCCGTCGCGGATTTCGAGGGGTATGTGCACTGGTTGGACGCTGCAAGTGGAGCTTTCGTCGCCCGCTCACAGGCTGGCGCTCGCGTCAGCAATCCGCCGGTACGTGCCGGTGATCTCGTCGTGCTGCAGGATGACGAGGGCCGTGTGACGGCCTTCCGTCCGCGCGGCTGATTTTTCAGGAGCTGCGAGCATGTTGCCGGTAATCGTGCTCGTGGGGCGTCCCAACGTTGGCAAGTCCACGCTGTTCAATCGTTTGACGGGCACGCGCGATGCGCTCGTGGCTGACCTGCCCGGCGTAACGCGTGATCGTCAGTACGGTTACGGGAAATTGGGTCCCGTTCCCTATGTCGTCGTCGATACCGGTGGATTGGTCGAACAGCCTTCGGGTATCGAAACGCCGATGCGCTTACAGACCGAGCGCGCCGTAGCCGAAGCCGATGTGTTGGTTTTCTTGGCCGATGCACGCACGGGTCTCACACCCCAAGATTATTGGGTCACGAGCGAGCTGCGTCGTTCCGGCAAGAAGGTGGTGCTCGCGGTCAATAAGGCCGAGGGTCTCGATCCCTCTACTGCCGCCGCCGATTTTCATTCACTCGGCTTAGGCGATCCGATTGCCATCGCCTCGGCGCACGGCGATGGTTGTCGCGAGCTCATGGATCATGTGCTTGCGGATTTTGATCCGGAGGCCATCGAGCGCAGCTCGAATCCAAATGATGGTCGAATTCGTATCGCCATCATCGGCAGGCCGAACGTCGGTAAGTCGACGCTCGTCAATCGCCTCATTGGTGAAGAGCGCGTTATCGCGAGCGATATGCCCGGTACGACGCGCGATAGCATCTTCGTGCCGTTCGCACGCGACGGACGCGAGTTTACTTTGATCGATACCGCGGGCGTTCGTCGCCGGGGGAAGGTCGAGGATTTCATTGAGAAGGCGAGCGTCGCGCGCACGCTGCAGGCGATCGATACTGCGCACGTCGTGATCTTCGTCGTCGACGCGCATGACACCATCGGTGAGCAGGATGCGAATGTACTCGGGCTCGCCTTGAATCGCGGTCGTGCGCTCATCATCGCCGTGAACAAATGGGACGGCATTCCGGTCGAGCAGCGCGATGAGATACGTCGGCAACTGGAATTCAAGCTCGACTTCGTTCCTTACGCGCCGGTGCATTTCATTTCGGCTCGACATGGCACAGGTGTCGGCGAACTCGTCGTCGCCACCATCAAGGCCTACGACGCCGCGATGACCGAAATTCCGACGCCGAAGCTCTCCAAGACGCTCGAGAGAGCGATGGTGCAGCACCAACCACCGATGGTACGGGGTCGTCGCATCAAGTTGCGCTATGCGCACCAAGGCGGTCGTAACCCGCCGCGTATCATCATCCACGGCAATCAAACTGCGCACGTACCCGAGGCTTACACGCGTTATCTCGCCAACGTCTTCCGACGCGAGTTCGATTTGTTCGCCTCGCCGGTGGCGATCGAATATCGAACCGACAAAAACCCTTACGCGCGACCTAACGAGCGCCCGCAACGGGCGACGCGTTCGCAGATTCGAGAAAAAGCGCGGGGTCGACGAACGCGCGATTGAGCGCGACGCCCCAGTGCAGGTGAGGGCCGGTCACCCGCCCCGTCGCACCGACTTCGCCAAGCCTCTCGCCTGCTGCGACTTTTTGACCGACCTTCGTATCGATGCGGCTCAAGTGACAGTACATCGTCACGAGCCCACGGCCGTGATCGACGATCACTGTGCCGCCATTAAAAAAATAATCGCCCGTGTCGATGACCGTACCCGGCGCTGGCGCCACGACGGGCGTACCGATGGGAGCGGCAATATCCATCCCGGAGTGCGGATTGCGGGGCTGGTTGTTGAATACGCGTCGCAAGCCGAACGAGCTCGAGCGCGGCCCTTTGACAGGCGGGATGAACCGCAGCGTCTCGGGGGGCTGTGCGGTGAAAGTCCCGTACATTGCGCGTAGATGTGGCTGCTCGCGCTCGACTCGTGCGGCATCCTCAGGGGAGAGATCCACGTGCTTGGGCGCCACTTTCAGTGCTTGCGTTCGATATTGCTTGCCGTCGATGGTGAAACCGCGAGTGAGCGTGCTCGCACCACGACGGATCTGGATCGCGGCAGTCCCCGGTTCGCGCGAGAGCGGAATGCCAACGAGTGCGATCCAGCCGCGATCACGCGGTAACACCATCACGGCATCCCCCTCGAAACTCACCAACGGCGCTTCGATGGAGTCGCCTTCAATATCGATCATGACGACACCGCCAGGAACCGCGCTTGCGCGTGGCAGAGCAAGTTCCGCTCGCGCGATCGACAGGCACGCGGCAAGGCAAGCCATGGCGAGCCATCGAGCGATCGAACGCATCATCATCGAGCGAATCATTCAGTCACGGTCCTGATCCGAAAGTGTCTCGGACGAAATCACTTGCGCGCGCAGTTTCCCGCTGGCCAGGCGTGCTTCGATGAGGGCGCCGACCGGCACTGCACTGGCGTCTTGAACGAGTCGGTCGCTCTCGACCAGCGTCACCAAGGCATAGCCACGATCGAGCACCGCCAAGGGGCTCACGGCGTTGAGTGTGCGGGAGGCAAGGGCAAGGCGTTGTTGTCGGCGCTGCCACTGAAGTTGCCAAGCTTGTTGCAAACGATGCTGAAGTCGCGTCAGTCGAGCACGCAAGGCTTCGAGATGATGACGCGGTGAGACATTCGCTAGGCGTGCTTCGAGCCGAAGCAGACGCGCGGCGCGCTGTGAGCGCTGTAGCGCCCAGGCCGCTCCGAGTCGTTGCGTCAGTTCATCGAGTCGCTGTGCGGCTTGATCGACACGGTGACCTGGATGCGTGAGTTCAAGTCGTCGACGCAATTGCTGCAAGCGGCTACGATCATCCAGTAATCGCCGCGTCAGCGTTTGATGCAATCGATGCGAGAGTTTGCCGAGCGTCCCGCGCCACGTGCTCGAATCTGGCACCACGAGTTCTGCCGCTCCCGATGGCGTGGGTGCGCGCACGTCGGCGACGAAGTCCGCGATCGTGAAGTCGACCTCGTGCCCGATTCCAGTGACCACGGGCATCGGCGCGGCGCGGATCGCCCGCGCGACCGCCTCGTCGTTGAAGGCCCACAGATCCTCCATCGAGCCGCCGCCCCGCGCGACGATGAGCACATCGCACTCCGCTCGTGTGCTCGCTTGCGAGATGGCAGTCAGCAATTGTGGTACGGCATCTTTGCCTTGAACGGCCGTCGGATAGATCACGACTGGCACCGCGGCGAAGCGCCGCGCGAGGATGTGGAGGATGTCGCGGATTGCAGCGCCGCTCGGTGAGGTCACGACACCAATTCGGTTGGGTAAGGTTGGCAGCGGTCGCTTCAGCGCGCTTGCAAAGAGGCCCTCTGCCTGCAACTTGTCTTTCAAGCGATCAAATTCGCGACGCAACGCGCCGACGCCCGAATCTTCCAAGTGCTCGACCAGGAGTTGATACTCACCACGAGGCTCGTAAAGCCCGACGCGAACCCGCGCCATGACGAGCTGACCGTCCTTCGGCAGGAATCGCAGCGCGGCGTTACGCTGCCGAAACATGGCGCAGCGGACTTGGGCCTCTCGATCCTTCAGGGTGAAGTACCAGTGGCCCGAGGCGGGCCGCGAGAAATTGGTCAGTTCCCCTTCGACCCAGAGCGTCGGCATCCCATGCTCGATAAGCAGCCGAACCTCGCGGTTCAGGCGTCCGACGGTATAAACATCTCTCTCGGGTACCAACACCTTGGCGAGTTTACCGGGTCTGGCCACGTGCAGTAGAATTAGGCGTCCAAACACTAGTTGGACGGTTCCCCTCATGCGAATCCTCGAAGAAGCACTCACGTTCGACGACGTGCTTTTGGTCCCGGCTTACTCGGAAGTTCTGCCGCGCGAAGTCGACCTCTCCACCCAGCTGACTCGCAAGATTCGTCTAAATTTGCCGATCGTGTCGGCGGCCATGGATACCGTCACCGAAGCTCGTCTGGCCATCGCTATCGCGCAAGAGGGCGGCATCGGCATCATTCACAAGAGCATGACGATCGAAGCGCAGGCACTCGAGGTCGCCCGCGTGAAGAAGTTCGAGAGCGGTGTTGTCGTAGACCCGATTACAGTGACGCCCGAGACGACGATTCGCGAGGTGCTGGATATCACCCGATCCAAGGGCATCTCGGGTATGCCGGTGGTACGTGGGCAGCAGGTCGTCGGCATCGTGACGAGCCGGGATTTGCGTTTCGAAACGCATCTCGATGCACCAGTATCTTCGGTGATGACGCCACAGGATCGGCTTGTCACCGTGCGCGAGAATGCGCCGCGCGAGGACGTATTACAGCTTTTTCACAAGCATCGCATCGAGAAGGTGCTGGTCGTCGGCGATCATCACGAGCTGCGCGGTCTTATCACGGTCAAAGATATCCAGAAGGCTACCGAGCGCCCGCGCGCTTGTAAGGACGAGAGCGGTCGTCTGCGCGTTGGCGCTGCGGTCGGCACCTCGCCCGACACGCTCGATCGCGTTGCCGCGTTACGTGAGGCGGGCGTCGATGCCGTCGTCGTCGACACCTCGCACGGTCACTCGCGCGGTGTGATCCAGATGGTCGAGAAGGTCAAATCGCGTTGGAGTGATCTGCAGGTGATCGCCGGTAATATCGTGACAGCCGATGCCGCTAAAGCGCTGATCGCAGCGGGCGCCGATGGTGTCAAGGTGGGTATCGGGCCGGGTTCCATTTGCACCACGCGCATCGTCGCCGGTGTCGGTGTGCCACAGATTTCAGCAGTTGCGAATGTGGCGGCAAGCCTCGAGGGCACAGGCGTCCCGTTGATCGCCGATGGCGGTATTCGATATTCCGGTGATATCGCCAAGGCGCTAGCGGCCGGTGCGCATGCGGTGATGATCGGCGGCTTGTTCGCCGGCACCGAAGAGTCGCCGGGTGATGTCGAGCTCTTTCAAGGCGCGAGCTACAAGAGCTATCGCGGCATGGGTTCGCTTGGCGCCATGGCCGAACGTCATGGCTCGAGCGACCGATATTTCCAAGATACGACCACCGAGCTCGAGAAGCTGGTCCCGGAGGGTATCGAGGGTCGTGTGCCCTATAAGGGCAGTCTCCTCAATATTTTGCATCAGCTTGCAGGAGGCCTTCGTGCTGCCATGGGTTACACCGGCAGTCACTCCATCGAGCAGATGCGTACGCGGCCTTCCTTCGTACGCATCACCACGGCGGGCGTGCGCGAGTCGCACGTGCACGATGTCAGCATCACCAAAGAAGCGCCGAACTACCGTATTTCATGACCGACATCCACGCTGACCGGATCCTCATTCTCGATTTCGGTTCGCAGTACACGCAGCTGATTGCGCGGCGTGTACGCGAGCTCGGCGTCTACTGCGAGATTCATCCGTGGGATGCCGGTGACTCGGTAGTCCGCGAGTTCGCTCCGAAAGGCATCATTCTCTCGGGTGGTCCTGAGTCGGTGACGGTCGCGGGTGCGCCCGCGGCATCTGCTGCCGTGTTCGAGCTCGGCGTGCCGGTGCTCGGTATTTGCTATGGCATGCAGACCATGGCCGCGCAGCTCGGCGGGCGTGTCGAGCCGGGTGCGGTGCATGAGTTCGGTTACGCGGAGATTCGTGCGCGCGGACATTCGGCGCTACTGCGCGATATCGAAGATCGCGTGAATTCCGAAGGGCACGGTTTGCTCGATGTCTGGATGAGTCACGGTGACCAAGTCGTGGCTTTGCCATTGGGTTTCAAGACGATTGCTTCGACGGGTGACGTGCCCATCGCTGGTATGGCCGATGAGACCCGTCGCTACTACGCGCTACAGTTTCATCCGGAAGTCACGCACACCAAGCAAGGCACGCGCATCTATCAGCGGTTCTTGCGCGAGATCTGCGGCTGCGAGGCCAGTTGGAACGCGGGCAATATCATCGAAGATGCCATCGCTCGTGTGCGCGCACAGGTTGGTAAGGGTCGCGTGCTGCTAGGTCTCTCTGGCGGCGTCGATTCGTCTGTCGTTGCGGCTCTGCTGCATAAAGCCATCGGCGATCAGCTCGTGTGCGTGTTCGTCGATCATGGGCTGCTGAGATATCGCGAAGGCGATGCCGTGATGGATATCTTCGCGCGCAATCTCGGTGTGCGTGTGATCCGAGTGAATGCCGCCGAGCGCTTCTTTGGCGAGCTCAAGGGTGTTTCGGACCCGGAAGCCAAGCGCAAGATCATCGGGCGTCTATTCGTCGAGGTCTTCGACGAAGAAGCGAAGAAGCTCGCAGGCGCGGGTCATGGTGATGCAGCGGCGGGTGATCGCGTGGAGTTCCTGGCGCAAGGGACCATCTATCCGGATGTGATCGAGTCTGCCGGTGGCAAGACCGGTAAGGCGCATGTCATTAAGAGCCATCACAACGTGGGCGGTCTGCCCGCGCACATGAACTTGAAGTTGGTTGAGCCGCTGCGCGAACTTTTCAAAGATGAAGTACGGCGCATCGGAGTCGAGCTCGGCCTGCCGGCCGAGATGGTTTACCGACACCCATTCCCGGGCCCAGGGCTCGGCGTGCGTATTCTGGGTGAGGTCACACGCGAGGCGGTTCATACGCTACAACTCGCGGATCACATCTTCATCGAAGAGCTGCGCAAGTCCGGTTGGTACGACAAAACCAGTCAGGCGTTCGCCGTGTTTCTGCCCGTGAAAAGCGTTGGCGTCACGGGTGATGGACGCCGACATGATCCGGTGATCGCGTTACGCGCCGTCGAGACCATCGATTTCATGACGGCGCATTGGGCTCATCTTCCTTACGACCTGCTCGATGTGTGCTCACGCCGTATCGTCAACGAGGTCAAAGGCATCAGTCGGGTTGTTTACGATATCAGCGGGAAGCCACCGGCCACGATCGAGTGGGAGTGAAGGTACGCTCGCGGGATGGTGGGTCAGTGCGCCCGTCAATTCAGCGCTGAGATTCCGGGAAGTAGTGGTCGAAACTCGAGCCGGTTTTCGACGGTAGTCGGGGGCTCACCATAGGGCCCGTTCGGCGAAGTTGGCTTCGGCGCGGAAGGTGGGTTGAATTTCCTATTCGGCCGCGGCCTCGGTCACAGTAGCGGCCAAAATGGTCCGCTACTATGGTGACAAATCACTGTTTATAATGCGATTATTCCGGCCATGGAACCGGCCAGAATCCCTGCTTTTGGGGGCGTGTCTTGACCCCCGCCGCCGCCGAGCCGTTCATGCCGGCCGAAGCCACGCCCGTGCTCGAAAACCTGGCCTTCGACCTGGCCCGGGAGGCCAGCGAGCTGTCGGCCCAGCTGCATTCCGTGGTTCGGCTGTCGGTTGCCGATCTCGTGCGGTCGATGAACTGCTACTACTCGAACCTCATCGAGGGCCACAACACCCATCCTCGCGATATCGATCGTGCCTTGTCGGCGGATTATTCCAGCGACCCGCATCGCCGCGACCTGCAGCTCGAGGCGCGGGCGCACATCGAGGTGCAGCAGATGATCGACGAGCGTGTGGGCGACATGCCGCGGCCGCCCGCTTCGCGTGCCTTCATCGAGTGGACGCATCGGGAATTCTGCAAGCGGTTGCCCGAGAGTCTGCTGGTCGTTGAAAACCCCGACACCAGAGAGCGCATTCCTTTTGTCCCGGGGCAGCTGCGTGCACGTGGCGTCGCAGTCGGACGGCATGTCGCACCGGCTGCTGATGATCTGTCCGCATTTCTTGGCCGGTTCGAGGAGGCGTACGAAGCGGCACGGCTGACGAAGCCGCGGCAGGTGATCGCCGTTGCCGCGGCTCATCATCGGTTCCTTTGGATCCATCCCTTCCTGGATGGCAACGGTCGCGTTGCGCGCTTGATGTCCCACGCCCTGCTGCTCGATATCGGAATTGGCTCAGCGCTCTGGTCCGTGTCGCGCGGACTGGCGCGCAACTCGGGCGAATACAAGCGTCTCCTCATGGCGGCGGATGAGCCTCGCCGGCACGATTTCGACGGGCGAGGGGCGCTGTCCCACGATGCGCTGATCGACTTCTGCCGGTTCTTCTTGGAGACCTGTCTCGATCAAGTCCGCTACATGCGCGAGTTGCTCGATCCGTCGGAACTCCAGCGCCGGATGGAGCTCTACGTGCGCGATGAGGAAAGCGCGGAGCGATTGCCGAAGCGCAGCTACGCGGTACTACGCGAAGCGCTGCTCGCGGGAGAACTGGAGCGTGGTCGCATCCCTCAGCTGATTGACACGAGCGAACGCACGGCGCGTCGCGTGATTTCCGCGCTGATCGACAAGCGACTGCTGGTTTCAGGCTCACACAAAGCGCCGTTGCGGCTGGGCTTTCCCATCGACGTCGTCGAGCGCTGGTTCCCGAAGCTTTATCCGGTGACGTGATGGGCGGGGCAGCCTCATTCAGGCGTTAGGGCTTTCGCAAGGACTTCGCTGTTTTAGGAAATGCGTTTAATACCTTAGTGTCCATGGTGTAGAGCGCGCATTCGAGTTGCTGCGCCAGAGCGACGAACTCGCAGTCGTAGGCGGAGCAGGGGCTCTCAGCCACCCGTTGGAGGATTGCCTTGGATTCAGGGTTGATTTCGTTGCCGGCCAACAGGTCCTCGGCCGCAGTTTGGATCTCCGTTGCTTGCTGCAGCGAGAGCGTTCCTCTGCGCATGTAGCCCGCCAATATGCTTCTGAATTCACTCTTCCAGAGTGGCGGCGCCACCCAATCGGGCTCGCTCTCCAACAGGGCCTCGGCTGCCGCTGTCAGGTCACCGGGCAGCATCAGGTAGGCGATGACGTTGGTATCAACAACAATCATTCCCGGCCGTCGCGCTTGAATCCATCAATGTCGCCAGTTCCGAATCGGGCTTCGCCCAGCGCGGCGCGCATCCCTCTGAGCCGAGCGAGTCTTTCGCGGGTGTCGGCGGGGCGCAGGTTCAGGATGGTCTCAAGGCAAAGTATGGCCTCGCTGTTGAGGCTGCGACGGTTCAGTGTCGCCTGCGCTCGAAGGCGTTCGTACACTTCGTCGGGGATGTTTTTCAGGGTCAATGTAGTGGGCATGGCCACCTCCAACCGTAATGGTTGCATTTTGGTGTCGAGCGCAAGGGGTGTCAACTTCGTGCTGGCTAGTCGATCGCCGAGGCGATCGGCGAAGACCGAGCGCGCCTCTTCGAGTACGCCGTCCAACTCTTCGTCCGCCGCCCGCCCGGCTATCATTCCAAGGGTGGCGGCATGTTCGGCGCCCGTCGCTGATGACGCGCTTTCTGGCATGACGAGGGCGTGTGCGGCGAGACCTCGGTCGCGGGCGTTGGCAAGCAGCTCAGACGGAATATGACCCAGGCCTCATCGACGCGAGACTCCCGCCGGCTCTTCCGACGACGCTTGCTCATGTGTGGGCCTCTGCCCTCGCGGATACGCTTCGGTGTTGTCGCTCGCGCCGCGTCGTCAACGAAGTAAAGGGCGTGAGCCGCCTGATCTCCGACATTCACTGCAAGCCGCGCGCGACGATTGAATGGGAGTGACTTTGCATTGCATCAGCGAGACACGTGATTGGGTCGAGCGGGTCGTCATCGGCCTCAAGCTATGCCCTTTCGCACCGGCGCCTGCAATCAAAGGATTGATCCGCTACGTAACGAGCGATGCCGAGAAGCCAGAGGCTTTGCTGGAAGATCTCGCGAGAGAGTTGCAGCATCTTGTTGCGGCGCCACCGGAGGAGCTCGAGACGACACTGTTGATCCATCCGCAGGTTTTGCAGGATTTTCGCGAGTTTAATGATTTTCTAGACGTGGCCGATGAGTTGCTGCGGATGTTGGGGCTTGAGGGTGAGATCCAGATCGCGAGCTTCCACCCCGATTACCAGTTCGCCGAGACTGAATCGGATGACATTGGCAATGAGACCAATCGATCGCCGTATCCGACGCTGCATTTGTTGCGGGAGGACAGCATCGCGCGGGCAGTTGACTCTTTCGGTGATACTAGCAGCATCCCCGCAACCAACCTCCTGACGCTTCAGCGACTGGGTCGAGAGAGGCTGCAGGTTTTGAAACGCGGCGGACTCTAATGAAGAACTCGCCCATCAACGCCTTGAGTCCGAAGAAACTGTTGCATACGAAGTGGACGGCGGTCACACCGTGCAACAAGGAAAAGCATTTTCTCGTCACCAAGGTGATTGAGCCGTTGCCGCCCGGGTCGCCCGTCGTGTCGATCGAAATCGAGGCGGTTCATTCTAAGCGCGTACAAGTCATTGCTTGGCGCGAGCTCAAGAATGCATTGCAGTGGCGACGTGGATGGGTTTGAGCAGCGTCTGATTTCATCTGCGCATGACGTCGATACCGAGCTCATGCAACCCTGTTGGACGAATGCACGAAGCCGATGCGACTTACTGCACGTTAGCTGCCGCCAAGCCAGACCATGAAAAACACCGTGATGCCGGAGCCCAGCGCGGCACCGAGTAGCACCATTGCCGCCAGCAGTCGTCCCATGCTTCGCTCGGCCTCGGTCTGCCCTAGCTGATTCGCGTTTAGAGTCATGAGCTCGGTACGCGGAATTTCGAGTACGGCGCTCAGCGCCGAGACCGTCTCGTTGGAGGCGACTGACTGGTTCTCAACCCGCTGCACGGTGCGCAAACTCAAGTTCGCAATCTCAGCAAGTTGCTGTTGGGTCCAGCCGCGTGCCATGCGTGCCTCGCGTACCTTCTCGCTTGAGATCTCCATCAGGCGCGCCCCGCAGGCGATTCGACTTGGACGGTCATTTGAATGTGAGTCCAGCGAGGTAACCGAAGCCGATACCAACGGCGAGGCCTAGTATCAAAGGCAGCGCCAGGTTCTTGAGCGCATGCCGCCAATCCAGTTTGCCCGTCGCCGGATCAATGCGGATGCCAGTGGTATTGATCTGGTCGGAGTCGATCAGCACGCCATTACGGTACAGCTCGACACCGGCCCCGCCGAAACCCACGCTAAATGCGACCAGGTAGTGCTGGCCGTTGTGCTCGAAGGCGTGAGGCGTCTTGAAACGCCAACTGCGCTTATCCGACACCACGCGCTTGTCGTCACCTTGGCAAACCGTGACGACCTCGCGACCAGTCCAGTTCGAGCACCAGACGTGAAGGGTGATGTCATCGACATCGAACCAAGCCTCGATGCCGTTTGTCATGTTTACTTTGATGCGGGTGTCTCCGTGTGCTGAGTTGCTGGTACGGGCTGTTCCCGTTTTACGTTGCGTATTCTGATTCATCGTGGATACCGAAGGTGTTACGCCCAATGCGTAGAGCCAATTACAGGCCGTGGCCTTGGCCAAGGAAACGACAGCCTTCGGCCACGGAGACGACAATGACCCGCCAGCGCCCCGGATAGGAGGGGCTGCAGACACCGAAGCGCAGCGCTGCAAACGACTTTTTTCCAGTGTTTGGTGAATTAGTCTTGACTATTTTCCAGTCAAATAGAAAATAGTCAGATGCAACGTTTTATTGAGCTGCTCATCGAGCGCGATCTCGCGCGCAAGATGGTTTTTCTGACCGGGCCTAGGCAAGCCGGCAAAACGACGTTGGCCAAATCCATCGCGAGCCGCCGTCCGGGTGCTCAGGTGCTCAACTGGGATGTGCTCGCAGATCAGCGGGTGATACTCGCTCAGTCATGGGTGA
Organism: Gammaproteobacteria bacterium; assembly: GCA_018970145.1. GTDB lineage: Bacteria > Pseudomonadota > Gammaproteobacteria > Steroidobacterales > Steroidobacteraceae > UBA964. The sequence goes on along the minus strand of JAGWWY010000005.1, from coordinate 44,905 downwards.
CTGATGCGCCGCTGCTGGTGTTCGACGAGCTTCACAAGATGAAGGATTGGCGTCAGTGGCTCAAAGGAGTGTATGACGCACGCCTGCCGAATCAGAGTATTTTAGTGACTGGCAGCGCGCGGCTGGATGCCTTCCGTCAGGCCGGTGAATCACTTGTCGGTCGTTATTTTTCCTGGCACCTGATGCCGATCACGGTCAAGGAGCTTGTCGAGAGCGCGGGAGTGTCGCCCGATGATGCGCTCAGCCGACTGTTGGTGCGAGGGGGTTTCCCCGAACCGTTACTTGCCGAGACGGATACAGACGCACAGCGTTGGCGGCAGTTGTATCTTGACGGCCTGATCCGCGATGACATCTTGGAATTCTCGCGGATCGCTGAAGTGCGTGCGATGAGGATGTTCGTCGAGATGCTGCGAACGCGTGTTGGCTCGCCGCTGTCTCTGGCCTCGATTGCTCGTGACTTACAGATTTCGCCAACAACACTCACGCGCTATTTGGAGATTCTCGAGTCCTTGCACGTGGTTTTTGCGGTGAGACCGTACCATCGAAATATCGCGCGTGCCTTGCTCAAGGAGCCCAAAATCTATTTCTACGATACGGGGCTCGTTCAAGGTGATGATGGTGCGCGGTTCGAGAACGCTTGTGCAGTGATGCTTTACGCCAGCGTGCAGCAGCGACGCGATGCAGAAGGTGTCGACACTAGCCTGCACTACATCCGCGATAAAGAACGTCGTGAGATCGATTTCGTCGTATGTGAGCAGGGGGATCCGATCCGGTTGATCGAGAGTAAGTGGGCCGATTCGCAGGTTCCTGCCTATCTTGCTGCCACTGCAGGGCGTTTTCCCAACGCCAAGGCTATATTATTGCTTCGGCATGCGCGTCAGCGAGAACAGCGCGGTCTCGTTGCCGTCGAGACTGCAGCGGCGTGGCTCGCGAGACTGCCATGACAATTCTCGCTGCATGACTGACTTCAAGCGTTAACTTCGAGGCAGAAGCGATGTTCTTCACGGTGAATTCGATCAGACAGCTGCACGGACTTATTTTGACGATGCTCGTTTCCATCGCCGCGCCGATGACGTTCGCGCAGGAGTCTCCCCTCAAAACCGAGCGTTATACGCTCAAAGTGGAGACGGTTGCCAGCGACCTGACGATGCCGTGGAGCGTGGCTCTGCTGCCCGATGGCTTGATCCTCATCACCGAAAAGCCCGGCAATCTTCGCGTGATGCGCGAGGGCAGGTTGCTCGCACCACCGGTGGCCGGTTTGCCCAAGGTTACGCCGCGCGGTCAGGGCGGATTGCTCGATGTCGTGGCGCATCCGGGGTATCGCCAGAACCAGTTGATCTATTGGACCTACTCGGCGGGCGATGCGGAGGCCGTGGGCACCGAGGTCGCGCGCGGTCGACTCGTCTGTGAGGCCGATCAGTGCAGTGTCACTGACGTACAGGTGATCTTCGTTCAGCAGCCTAAGGTGAATACGGGTCACCACTTCGGGTCACGGCTCATCTGGGATCGCGACGGCAACCTCTTCGTCACGCTCGGTGATCGCGGTCGTCAGGACGAAGCTCAAAATATCGGTAATCACCTTGGCACCGTTTTGCGACTCACCGAAACCGGGACCGTCCCGGCAGATAACCCGCTCGCCAAGCGCGAGGGGGCGATGCCGCAGATCTTCACCTACGGCAATCGTAATGTGCAGGGCGCCGCGATTCACCCGCGTACAGGGGAGCTCTGGGCGCACGAGCATGGGCCGCAAGGAGGCGACGAACTCAACATCCTGCGCGCGGGTCGTAATTACGGTTGGCCGGTGATTACCCACGGGCGCACTTACGGACTTGGGCGAACGATAGGTGAGGGCACCGAGCGCGATGACATCCCCAAAGCGTTGAAGATCTGGTTGCCGCAGTCGATCGCGCCGTCGGGTCTCACCTTCTACACCGGAAAGTTGTTTCCGCAGTGGCAGAGCAGTCTTTTTTTGGGCTCACTGCGCGAGCAAATGCTGATTCGTCTGACTTTAAATGGCGATAGCGTTACGGGCGAGGAGCGCATCAGCGGTTTTGGTCGGGTGCGCGATGTGCGCGAAGGGACCGATGGAGCGCTCTATGTCTTGTCGGAATCGATGGGCAAGTTGTTCCGTTTGACGCCGATGAAATGAGCGATCGGCCTCACTGCGCCCGGCAAGTGGTGCTCGGCAGTGCGCGCAATTCGTCCTTGCCACGTTCGCGCAGAAAGCAGTTCTTACCGTCTGTGATGAGTTCGAAATAACGCGGCATCGCCGGGCTGTTGCCCTCGTACGGCCCCGGTTGGGGCGGTAATACCGAGATCAAAGAATCACGTGTCAGATCGACGGGGCCGAGCGTGATCCGCCCCGATCCGACCAGATCCTCGATCGTCTTAACCAGCAGCGCACGAGTCTGCTCGTCTGATTCGAGCAAGATCGCGGTTCTTAAAGGGGCACCGCCCGTCGTCTGACAGGCGCCGGCACTTGCGGCAAGGCCCAAGATCAACGCGATCTTGTCCGAGCGCAAGCGCATCTCAACGGATTCCCGTGCGATTCGATGGCATCGTCATATCGTAGTTGGTTTCCATCAAGCCGCGCGCCGGCAGCTCGAGTGGCAGCCCCGAGACACTCTGTCGAATCATCTTTGACGATGCTTCGCCCGAGGGTTGCACGGGGCAAGTCCCATTGACGCGGAACTGGAGCGCTGCGGCGAGCAACGCCTCGTTCGAATCGCCAAGCTCGCGCGTCAAATCATCCGCGACTTCACAGCCGGGCATGCGCACCCCGAACTGTGTCGACGAGTTGTTCGGCAAAAAGCCATCGGCGTAATCGCCGAAAGACTTGTCGTTGGTCGTCTGGAACTGGATCGTGTAGTAGGTCTCGCCACAGTTATCCTGCGGATAAAAGCCATAGGGCTTTCCACAGGTTTTCGTACCGATCAAATTGACTTCGATATCCGCGCCCCGTAGTCCATTGATCACCGCCTCGCTCGCGCTGCAGGTCTCTCCGGTGGAGAGGACGAACACACGCGCGAGATTGAGTGCAGGCAAATCGGTGCCGCTCGTGAGCGTGAAGCCGAGGGTCTGCGAGTAAAACGGGGTTGGATTGTTTGCACTGCCGGTCACCGGATTTAGCGATCCCGCACCCTGATTGAAACGCAGCTTCGAGAACGACTTGCCAGCGGTGCGATTGGCACCGGCAATCATGTAGGCGAGCTGTGACGAGACGGCTAACAGACCGCCGCCGTTGTAACGCAGATCGAGCACGAGATCCGTCACGCTGTTGATACGAAGCTCGGTGATGGCCTGCACGATCGCGCGTTCGCTCTCGAAAGGGCTGAACGTATTGAAGAGGATATAGCCAACTTTGCCGGTCGGCGTGTTGATGATGCGGGTGCGATTCACCGGGCTCGGTGACAGCGAGATCGATGTCATCGTCACGGTGCGATCTGCGGTCGCGCCCGGGTCTCGAACCACGAAGGTCGTACTCACGCCGGCGGTGGCGGGGAACAGGCCAGCGTTCAGCTGATCGATGTCCGATTGGGTGTTGCCATTGACGAGATCAATCCCATTGACTCGCAGCAGACGCGTTCCGCGCACGAAATTCGCTTGGCCGCCCGTGACGGCGGCCGCTGGCGACTGTGGTTCAGTGTATCCAACGCGATAGTCGCGCGGCGGCCGTGTCGAGAGCGCAATCAAATCCGCACCGAACGTCGCGCGCGGCGCCGAGTTTTGTCGCTGTTGGTAGGCGACGGTCGACTCGCTGAAATGAAAGTCGTCTTTTTCTTTGCCCGATGGGGTGACCGCATTCGTTTTGAGCACGGCAAAATAGGCGGTACGACTCGTGAAGTTGGCCGGATTCTGATCGGTCACTTCGGTATTCCAAAGGTAGGTCTCGCGCGTCCATGAACGCAGCCAGAAGCGCTCTTCGACGGCGGTTCCGGCCCTATCGGGAAAGGCGCGGTTATTGAGATCGACCCCAGTGCGCGGCGTCTCACAGCGATCTTTGAAGGTGCTGGCTGCGGCGAAGACGCCGGACGACCAACTCGGACCACTCGGTGGCGGGGGTGCAGGCGGAGGGGGTGGTGGGGGAGGAGCGGGGGGCGGACCGACGACGGTCGGCGGCGCTGGGGTCGTACCGCCACCACCGCCACCACCACCGCATGCGCTGAGACTCAGCGCACTGACGCAGACCGCGGCAGCGAGCAACCTCGCTCGAGCGCGGGCAATTGAATCAAAATCGGCAGTTGTTGACACAGAGTCCCCCGACGGATGGTTCGATCTCGACCCGCACTCAGATTATGCAGAACGACCGCCCGCCGCAACGTCCGATGCTGCCGATCAGGCGGCGACCGCTTCGATCGGTGGTGCTGAGCTTCGGATCAAATAATCGAAGGCGCCTAGAGCGGCTTTCGCCCCATCGCCTGCGGCGATGACGATTTGCTTGTAGGGCACTGTGGTTGCATCACCGGCAGCGAAAACGCCATGGACATTCGTGGCACCGTGGTGGTCCACCACGATCTCGCCGAAGCGCGACAGTTCGATCGTGCCTTTGAGGAACTCGGTATTCGGCACGAGACCGATCTGGACGAACACGCCCTCAAGCGCGAGTCGTTGCGCTTGGCCGCTCGCACGGTCCTTGTACGAGAGCGCATTCACCGTCTTGCCATCACCGTGGATCTCGGTGGTCTGCGCGTTCACGATGATCGAGACGTTGGACAAGCTCTTCAGCTTAGAGACGAGCACGGCATCCGCTTTGAGCTGATCCATGAATTCGACCACGGTCACGTGTCCGACGACACCGGCAAGGTCGATCGCGGCCTCGACGCCTGAGTTACCGCCGCCGATGACGGCGACACGCTTACCTTTGAAGAGCGGGCCGTCGCAATGCGGGCAATAAGCAACACCGCGATTTCGATACTCGGACTCGCCGGGCACATTGACGTTGCGCCAACGCGCACCGGTTGCGAGGATCACTGAGCGCGAACGCAGCGTGCCGCCATGACTCATGACGACTTCGACGAGATCACCGGGCTTGGCCGCGGGGACGAGTTTCTCGACGCGCTGCAGGTTCATGATGTCGACATCGTAGTGACGCACGTGCGCTTCGAGATCGGCTGCGAATTTGGGTCCGTTGGTTTCGAGCACAGAAATATAGTTCTCGATGCCGAGCGTATCGTTCGTTTGGCCGCCAAAGCGTTCGGCGGCAATGCCCGTTCGCAGTCCCTTGCGTGCCGCATAGACCGCAGCAGCAGCACCAGCCGGGCCACCGCCGACGATGAGCACGTCATAGGGCGCCTTGGCGTCGATTTTCGCGCGCTCTTTTTCCGCGCTGTTGGTATCGAGCTTGGCGAGGATTTCTTCGAGGCTCATGCGGCCCGAACCGAAGAGCTCGCCGTTCAAGAACACCATCGGCACGGCCATGATCTGGCGAGCCGTGACTTCATCCTGGTACAGCGCGCCATCGATGACGATGGTTTCGACACGCGGGTTCATCACCGACATCAAGGTCAGTGCCTGAACCACATCCGGGCAGTTATGGCACGACAGCGACATGAACACTTCGAAGCGCAACGATGACGACAGATTGCGAATCGCCTCGATGGTCGCTTCGTCCACTTTGGGTGGATGACCGCCGCTCCATAGCAGTGCTAGCACGAGCGAGGTGAACTCGTGGCCGAGCGGCACGGACGCAAAGTGCAGTGACGTCGCAGCGCCCACTCGCCGAATCTGGAACGAGGGGCGACGGGTTTGTTGACCGTCCAGCCTGACCGACACCTTGTCGGTCAGGCTGGCGATCGTCTCGAGCAGGGTGCGCATGTCCTGCGCGCCCTGTGACTCATCAAGAGACGCGATGAGCTCGACGGGTTGGACTATCTTCGTGAGATAAGCCCGTAACTGGGACTGGAGCGTTTCGTCGAGCATCATGTTCTTCCGATGAGCGGTAGTGGCGAGCGGTAGCGCGGTTTAGATCTTGCCGACGAGGTCGAGCGAGGGCTTCAGCGTCTCCGCACCCGGAGTCCACTTGGCCGGGCAAACTTGACCCGGGTTCTTGGCAACGTACTGAGCGGCCTGAACCTTACGCAGCAATTCCTTGGCGTCACGGCCGATGCCGTTGTCATGGATTTCGCACAGTTTGATCACGCCGTCCGGGTTAATCACGAACGTGCCGCGCAGGGCGAGACCTTCTTCCTCGATCATCACGTCGAAGTTACGCGTGATCGCGCCGGTCGGATCGCCAATCAGCGGATAGTTGACCTTGCGGATGGTGTCCGAGGTGTCGTGCCACGCCTTGTGCGTGAAGTGCGTGTCGGTTGATACGCCGTAGATTTCGACGCCGAGCGACTTGAAGGTGTCGTAATTGTCGGCGAGGTCGCCGAGTTCCGTCGGGCACACGAAGGTGAAGTCGGCCGGGTAGAAAAAGAGTACGGACCACTTGCCCTTGAGCGACTGGTCGGTGACTTCGACGAACTTACCGTTATGGTAGGCCTGGGCCTTGAACGGCTTGACGGTGGTGTTGATGAGGGACATGGGACTTCCTATCGATAGTGAAGAAAATGTTGCAATGCGTCGCAACCTAGCGGCGCGGGGCGAATGATGGGACGGAACTTAGAATTAGTCCAATCGACAGAACGGATGCTGTCGATAGACGCCGTCTATCGATCGGTGACTGAGGACGGGTGAGAATAATGATGATCATGATGACGACCATGAACACCGAGCAGCGGCAGGCGATTTCGAGGGTGCTCCGTTGATCGCCGACAGCGAATTCATGCGCGAGGCTCTCGAGCTTGCGCGCTCGACAGCGCTGGCAGGCGAGGTACCCGTGGGTGCGCTCGTGGTCCAAGGCGATCGCGTGATCGGTCGCGGAGCGAATCGCCCAATCGGCAGTTGCGACCCAACGGCGCATGCCGAGATCGTTGCGCTGCGTGATGCCGCGCGACACCTTGGCGATTATCGTTTGGGCGGTACTACGCTCTATGTGACGCTCGAGCCTTGCATCATGTGCGCGGCCGCGCTCGTGCACGCGCGCGTTGATCGCGTGGTGTTCGGCGCATGGGATCCGAAGGCCGGCGGTGCCGGTAGCATCGCCGACGTTTTCAACATTCCTGGTTTGAATCACCGTGTGGATGTGTTTGGCGGTGTACTCGCCGACGAATGCGGTACGCTGCTCTCCGATTTCTTTCGCGCACGGCGATCATGAAAAAACCGGCTACTTTGACCGAGGGGTCTATTCCCCGGACCTTATTCATCTTCACGTTGCCGATTCTGCTCGGCAACGTGTTGCAGTCGGTCAACGGATCGATCAACGCCATCTGGATCGGTCAGTTTTTAGGCGCAGCGGCGCTCACCGGTGCCAATAACGCCAACCTCGTGATGTTCCTGCTGCTCGGCGCCGTGTTTGGCATCACGATGGCCTCCACAGTGCTGATCGCGCAGCACGTCGGCGCCGGCAACCTGCCGGAAGCCAAGCGAGTCACGGGAACAAGCGCGACGTTCTTCCTAACGTTGGCGGTTGCTATCGCCGTAATGGGTTTCTTTGCGGCTCCCTCGGTGCTCTCCTGGATGGGCACACCGGGCGATGCGTTGGACTACGGCATCGATTACCTGCAGGTGATGTTTCTCTCGATACCGGCGTCGTATGCGTTTTTCTTCATCAGTGGCGCGTTGCGTGGCGCGGGCGATTCGAAGACGCCATTCCAGTTTTTGGTGACTGCGGTAGTGCTTGATATCGTGCTCAATCCGCTTTTCATCTTTGGTTGGGGTCCGGTTCCGGCCCTCGGAATCGCCGGGTCCGCCGTGGCAACGCTCATGTCGCAAACGATTTCGTTGGTGATGTTGTTGCGGCACATCTACCGAACCCGTAACCCGCTCGCCATCCACGCCGAGGAGAGATTCCTACTCGCGCTCGATCCGACCATCGTCAAGGCGCTCGTCTTCAAGGGTGTGCCGATGGGTCTGCAGATGATCGTGCTCGCACTCAGCATGGTGCTATTCCTACGCGTGGTGAATCGCTACGGATCGGACATTGCGGCAGCCTTCGCCGCCGACATGCAGCTTTGGACGTATGTACAGATGCCGGCGCTCGCGCTCGGTGCGGCGGTTTCGTCGATGGCGGCACAAAACATCGGTGCGGGACTCTGGCAACGGGTGTCGTCGGTGGCACGTTATGGCATCGGGTTCAACTTCATCCTGACGGGCGTACCGGTCGTACTGATTTACCTCGCCGAGACGCAGGCCGTGGGTTTGTTTCTGCCGCCGGATAGCCCCTCGCGCGACATCGCCGTGCACATCAATCACGTGATCCTGTGGTCCTTCCCCCTGTTCGGCATCTCGATGGTGCTCTCAGGCGTGGTAAGAGCGGCAGGTGCTGTGATCGCACCGCTCGTGGTGCTGTTCTTGGCGCTGCTCGTGGTACGCATGCCGCTCGCTGAGTACAGCGTGCTGCACCTCGGCGTTGATGGCGTGTGGTGGAGTTTCTCGATCTCGGCGATCGTCGCCGCCGCGCTATCGTCAGGCTACTACTTGGCGGGTACTTGGCGCTCGGCTCGCATGATGTCCTCGCCCGCGGGCGGTTGAGCATGGCCGAATTTTTGTTCGATCAGCTCGCGATACTGTTGAACGCGATCGACGAGTAGTCGCGTCTCCCAGCCGCGTGCATAGCCGTTCTTCAGTTGCAGATACCAGAACTCGTCCGAGAGCAAAGTCAGGCGTTCGCGCACATCGATCCAGCGATCGGCGTTACCCCCTTGGCGCGCTGTCAACACGCGTGCATCTTCGAGGTGGCCATAGCCCATGTTGTAGGCTGCCACCGCCATCCAGGTCCGATCCGGCTCACGGATGCGATCGGGAATCGTCTCGCGCAACTGCGCGAGGTACCGAGCACCGGAGAGAATGCTTTGCTCGGCGTTGTAAGGATCCGTCACCCCCAGTGAGCGGGCCGTGCGAGGCATCAACATCATCAGGCCTTGCGCGCCAAACGGGCTGCGCGCTTTTGGGTCCCACTGGGATTCCTGATAGCCGAGCGCAGCGATGAGTTGCCAGTCGAGATCGGTTTCAGCGCCCGCGTTCTCGAACAGCTCGCGATACAGCGGCAACTTCACCTCGAGATCGAGGGAAAATTGTTGCGCGTGCGAATCCGGCAAGGTGCTCGGATCGATTTCTGATGCCGGGTCGGGAATGTTTTTTTTGGTGCGCTGTTCGCTTAGGAAGCGATTCACCTCTCTGAGTAAATCGCGTCCGTCTTTGCGTACCATCCAGTAGAGCGGCCGACGCGCCTCGACACCAAAGGCCACATCGAGCGAGGGATAGCGCGTGCGCAGGTTCGCGTACTCGAAGCCGTCGATCAGCGTCACCTCGGCACGCCCCGAGGCCACGATATCGAGTGGATCGCGACCGAGGTTTTTGGGCAGCTCTGTCAATTCATAGGCGGCGCGCTCGAGCGCCGACAACGATTGCAGATAGTGCCAAGCTGCGCTGTCTTCGAGCACTACTGCGTTGAGACTCTTCAAGTCGGCGACGGTTTTCGGCCGCGGCCCGCCCCTTTGGTAGACCCAGAAGAGCGGCGACTCGGCGTACACCTCCGAGGGCAAGGCGACGACGCGCCATTGCTTGCTCCAACTCAATCGCGAGGCGGCGATATCGGCTCTGCGTGTCGCAATCGCTTCGCGCAGCTCGGCGCGGTCGGCAACCACCACCACTTCGAGTCTCACGCCGAGTTGTTTGGCAAATCGTGATGCGAGCTCGTATTCGGCGCCCTCAGGACCCTCGCGACCGAGGTAGTAGGTTGTCGGCGAGTTGAACATCGCCACGCGCAGTTCGCCCCGTTTACGAATCTCTTCCAAAGCCTCGGGGCGCCAAGCACCACATCCGCCGAGGATGAGTAAAAGCGCTCCCAGGATGACCAAGAAGGGGGTGGTTACTGTCCCGCGCGGGTTCATGTCGGTTAGAATAACCGGCTCCGGAGAGGTACCGAAGTGGTCATAACGGCGCCGACTCGAAATCGGATGGTCGGTTAATCCCGGCACGTGGGTTCGAATCCCACCCTCTCCGCCACTTTCTGATCAACCAGCATGCCCGCCAGTCACATCTACAAAGTCATGTTCGTCAACCAAGGCAAGGTCTACGAGATCTTCGCCCGCAAGGTTTCGCACGGCAGCTTGTTCGGTTTCGTGGAAATCGAAGAGCTCGTCTTCGGTGAGCGCTCGAGCGTGGTGGTAGACCCCGGCGAAGAGCGGATCAAATCCGAATTCGAGGGCGTCAAGCGCAGCTACATTCCGATGCATTCGGTGTTGCGTATCGACGAGGTGAAAACGCAGGGCGTCAGCAAGATCAGCGCCTACGAAGGCTCGAACGTCGCGCAATTCCCCATGCCGGTCTACTCGCCTCCCGCGGGTGACGGCTCAAAGAAATAGGCCCTCACTCGGCATGGTTTTTCGCGGTTCTCCCGCGCTCTCAGGCTTCCGCACCGACAAACTGCTGGCCGGCTTGCGGCTGCCGGTGGTGAGGGCGGTCGAAACGCGCTGGATCCACCTCGTTGATGTCTCGACCGAGTTAACGGCTGAGGACGCGCGTCGTCTCGAGGCGCTTTTGACCTACGGCCCACGTGCCGAAAATGCGCCCGCGGCAGGCTCTTCCGGTCATCTCGCCGGGCACATCGAGTCGCTGTGGGTGTTCCCGCGTCCCGGTACCATTTCGCCTTGGGCGAGCAAAGCCACTGACATCGCGCACGTATGCGGGCTAGGCACGATTCGCCGTATCGAACGGGGGATCGAATACCGCTTTAGTTGCGAGTGTGCCCTCAGTGAGAGTGAGCGTGCAGAGGTCGTCGCTGCGATCCACGATCGCATGACCGAAGCGGTGTTTATCGATGTCGCGCAGGCGGACGCGTTGTTCGTGACCGAAGTGCCGCGCCCACTCGTGAGCGTGCCGTTGTGCGGTGATCGCAACGCTTTGGTGACGGCCAATCGAGAGCTCGGACTCGCATTGTCCAACGACGAAATCGATTATCTGCTCGAGGCGTTCGCCAAGCTTGGGCGCGAACCGACCGACGTGGAACTCATGATGTTCGCGCAGGCGAACTCGGAGCATTGTCGCCACAAGATTTTCAATGCTGATTGGATCATCGATGGCGAGGCACGACGTAAGTCTCTGTTCTCGATGATTCGCAATACGCACGCGAAGGCACCTCAGGGTGTCTTGAGCGCCTATCGCGACAACGCGGCCGTCATCGAGGGTGCACCCGCAGGTCGTCGGTGGTTCGTCGATCCTGCGAGCGGAGTTTACCGCGCCCACGTCGAGCCCATCGACATCCTGATGAAGGTCGAGACGCATAATCATCCGACGGCGATTTCGCCGTTCCCGGGTGCGTCGACGGGCTCGGGTGGTGAGATCCGTGATGAGGGCGCGACCGGCATCGGCGCGAAGCCCAAAGCGGGGCTGGTCGGATTTTCGGTATCGCATTTACGCATCCCGGGTTTTGAGCAACCGTGGGAGCAGTTGCCGGGGCAGCCGGCGATCGGCAAGCCTGATCGCATCGCTTCGGCGCTCGAGATCATGACCGAGGGGCCGCTCGGTGCGGCGGCCTTCAACAATGAATTCGGACGCCCTGGAATTTGCGGCTATTTCCGTAACTTTGAATTACATGGTGCTGGTGATCCGCCGACTCGGCATCGCGGTTATCACAAGCCGATCATGATTGCGGGCGGTCTTGGTAACGTGCGCCGCGATCACATCGAGAAGCGCGACTGCCCGGTTGGCGCGAAGGTGGTCGTGCTGGGCGGCCCGTCGATGTTGATCGGCTTGGGAGGCGGCGCTGCCTCCTCGGTCGGCGCCGGCACGTCATCGGCGGATCTCGATTTCGCCTCGGTGCAGCGTGGCAATCCCGAGATGCAACGGCGTGCGCAGGAAGTGATCGATCGCTGCTGGGCCGAAGGCGCAGCGAATCCGATTCTGCTGATCCACGATGTCGGCGCTGGCGGTCTCTCCAACGCGGTCCCTGAAGCCGTCTCGCATAGTAATCGCGGCGCCATCATCGATCTGCGGGCGATTCCGTCGGACGAGCCCGGAATGTCGCCGATGGAGCTCTGGTGCAACGAGTCGCAAGAGCGCTACGTGCTCATCGTCGCAGCAGATCGTATTACCGATTTCGACAAGCTCTGTGCCCGCGAGCGTTGTCCTTATGCCGTGATCGGCACGTTGACCGACGACGGGCAGCTGCGGGTCGTTGATTCGTTGCTCAATGAAACGCCAGTCGACATGCCGCTCGAAGTGCTGCTCGGCAAGACGCCAAAGATGCTGCGCGATGTCACGAGTGTGCCGCCTGCAGCGGTGCCTTTCGGGCTCGCGACGCTCGATGCACGCGAGGCACTGCGCCGCGTGCTGCGATTCCCGGCGGTGGCCGACAAGACCTTCCTCATCACGATCGGTGATCGCACGGTCGGCGGCATGATTTCGCGCGACCAGATGGTCGGGCCTTGGCAGGTACCGGTCGCAGACTGCGGTGTCACCACAGCCGATTATTTTGGCGTCGAAGGCGAGGCGATGGCGATGGGCGAGAGAACGCCGGTCGCAATCCTCGATTCCGGCGCCGCTGCGCGCCTTGCCGTGGGCGAGGCAATCACAAATATCTTGGCAGCCGATGTGCGTCGTCTGAGCGATATTCGCTTGTCGGCCAACTGGATGGCAGCCTGCGGGGAGCCGGGCGAAGATGCCAAGCTCTACGAGGCCGTCAAAGCCATCGGTGAAGAGCTTTGCCCCGCGCTCGGTATTGCAATACCAGTTGGCAAAGATTCGCTTTCGATGCGCACCGCCTGGAAAGACGAGTCGGGTGAATCGAAGTCGGTCGTCGCGCCGGTTTCTTTGATTGTCTCGGCGTTCTCGCCCGTGGCCGATGTGCGTCGCTGTTGGACACCGGAGTTGCGTCGCGACTGCGGCCCCACGGCGTTGATCTATGTTGATCTTGGTGAAGCCCGTAATCGTTTAGGCGGCTCGGTACTGACGCAAGTTTATGGTGCGCTCGGCACGGAACCGCCCGATGTCGATGACCCGTCTCTGCTGAAAGGCGTGGCGGCGGCGCTTGCCATGCTGCGCGAGCGCGACAAGGTGCTCGCCTATCACGATCGATCAGACGGCGGTCTTGCTGTCACGTTGATCGAAATGGCTTTTGCCGGTCACTGCGGTATCGAGGTCAACATCGGCCTCAAGAGCAAACATGCGCGGCAGAACAAGGAAGATGCGCTCGCCGCGCTGTTCTCCGAAGAGCTCGGCATCGTGCTGCAAGTGCGTATTCTCGATGCTGCTGAGGTGCTCGGCGTGCTCTTTGCGCACGGTGTCGGTCATTGCAGTGCGGTCATCGGCCGTGTCGAGCCAGAGTCCGATCGTATCCGCATCAGCGCGGGATCGTTGTTGATTGACGAATCGTGGGCCAACCTCAAGCGTGAGTGGTCCGAGACCTCGTTCCGTATGCGTGAGCGGCGCGATGATCCCACTTGCGCTCAAGAAGAGTTCGAGGCAGCGACCCAGATCACGACGCCACCGCTGCTCGTCGATCTGAGTTTTGATGTCGGTGATGATGTCGCAGCGCCCTACATCGCAACGGGTGTTCGCCCGCGTTTGGCTGTATTACGCGAGCAGGGCGTGAACAGCCAGTCGGAAATGGCAGCGGTATTTGATCGCGCAGGGTTCGCGACTCACGATGTGCACATGACCGATCTCGTCGCGGGTCGCCACGTTCTCTCCGATTTTCAGGGGCTCGTCGCTTGTGGTGGATTCTCGTACGGCGACGTGCTCGGTGCCGGCGAGGGCTGGGCCAAATCGATACTTTTCAATGCGCAGATGCGCGAGCAGTTCGCCGCTTTCTTCGAGCGTGGTGACACCTTCGCACTCGGCGTCTGCAACGGTTGCCAGATGATGGCGCAACTCGCACCGATCATTCCGGGTGCGACGCATTGGCCGCGTTTCGTTCGTAATCGCGTCGAGCAGTTCGAGGCGCGTGCGAGCTTGGTTGAAGTGCTTTCGACGCCGTCGATCTTGTTCGCCGGCATGTCGGGCTCCGTGTTGCCGATCGCGGTGTCGCATGGCGAGGGCCGCGCGGAATTCGTCGATACGGTGCAGGCGGCCGCTTGCGAGAACTCGGGCACGATCGGCTTGCGTTACGTCGAATCGCGCGGGGTCATCGCCTCGCGCTATCCTGCCAATCCGAACGGCTCGCCAAACGGATTGGCGGCGCTATGCAGCCAAGACGGCCGCGTGACGATCATGATGCCGCACCCGGAGCGGGTGTTTCGCAACGCGCAGATGTCTTGGCATCCTGCGGGCTCCGGCGAGTATTCCGGCTGGGTGCGTCTCTTCCGCAATGCGAGGGCTTGGCTCGGATAGTTTGTTGCTTTTAAGCAACACTGTGGGGGCATTGCTTGACGCCGATTTAGGGAAGGGCATACCCTCGTAACTAGGTCTATTAACAGGTCTCGGCAAGACCGTCTTTACCCTGTGGGAGGGTTGCTAGTGAGTACATCGAATCCACTCGTTCGACGAAGCGTCGCACAAGTTCTTTACGGTTCTATGGCGTTTGCCATGCCCGGCATGCTCCTCGCTCAAGAAGCGAGTTTGGATGAAGTCGTCGTCACCGGTACGCGTATCGCGAAGCCGGACCTCGTTTCCAACAGCCCCATCTCGACGGTGTCGGCCGAGCAGCTCGAAGAGCTGAACGTCATCAACCTCGAAACTCAGCTGCGTCAGCTGCCCCAGTTCCTGCCGGGCGCGACCGAGTACATCAATAACGGCAACCCGGGTGCCGCCACGATCAACCTGCGTGGCCTCGGTTCGAACCGCACCTTGGTGTTGATGGATGGCAAGCGTTTGCCGCCGTTCGGCACGAGCGGTGCTGTCGACATCAACCTGATCCCGAGCGCGATCGTCGAGCGCGTCGATATCGTCACGGGCGGTGCCTCGGCCGTCTACGGTTCGGATGCCGTGTCGGGCGTCGTGAACTTCATCACGAAGAAGGATTTCGAAGGCCTGCAGGCTGACTACAACGCTTCGCAGTACGGCGAAGGCGATGGGCGCGTGATGAGCGCCGCGCTCACGGCCGGCGCCAAGTTCGCGGACGATCGCGGTTCGGCGATCCTCTCGTTCGGTTACACCAAGCGCGATGAAGTGCTGCAGGGTGACCGCGCTTATTC
This sequence comes from Gammaproteobacteria bacterium, assembly GCA_018970145.1. Lineage (GTDB taxonomy): Bacteria > Pseudomonadota > Gammaproteobacteria > Steroidobacterales > Steroidobacteraceae > UBA964. Next base: position 29,729 of record JAGWWY010000005.1, on the reverse strand, counting down.
GAACTACAACCTGTTCGCCGCCGACGGTTACCGTTACGCCGGCAGCTGGTACGCTTACTCGTCCGATATCTTTGGTGCCGACCGTCAGCTCGGTTCGAGCAACGCCGGTGCGACGCGCGCTGCGATCCGTACGGCGTCGGGCGGTTTCTCGAGCCGTTACTTCACCCCGGATGGCAAGCTGACCACCCGCGGTGGACTCGGTCAGTACGCGCCGAACGCTACCTTCAACTACAACCCGTACAACTACTTCCAGGTTCCGCAGGAGCGCTGGTCGGCCTTCGGTTCGATCGACTTCGACATCAGCGACTCGACCGAGATCTACGGCCGCGTGTTCGCCGTCAACTCCGACGTGCCGACGCAGCTCGCCTCTTCGGCGTTCTTCGGTGGTTCGACGGCCACGTTCAAGGTCAACCTGGACAACCCGTTCCTCACCGCCGGTCAGCGCACAGCCTTGATCGCCGCGTACAACAACGAGGCTGCCTTCCCGATCGCCGGTGAAGTGCCGCACGGCGTTTTCAACCCGAATGCGACCCCGGGTACCCAACTCGTCACGGTCAACGGCCTGCGCCGCCGTCTGATCGAGCTTGGACCTCGCGTCGGTATTTCCGAGTCGAAGACGCTCCAGCTGACCGCGGGCGTGCGGGGCGATATCGGTGCTTCGGATTGGACCTACGACGTTTCGTCGCAGTTCGGTCGCGTCTCGCGTCTCGATGGTCTGCAGAATGACGTCAGCATCGATCGGGCCCGCAAAGCGATCGTGGCGATCCAGACTCCCGATGGCATCAAGTGCGTCTCGGGCGGCACCTGTGCGCCGGTCAACATCTTCTCGGGTAACGGTAGCGTCTACCGCGACAGCGGCGTGCCGATGACCGGTGCCATCTCGCAGGCGGGTCTCGACTACATCCGCGCCAGCTACTACTCGACCCAGGTCACCGAAGCCAAGACGGCCTCGGCAATCGTGTCGGGTCCGGTGGCGGGCATCCAGTTGCCAGCTGCGGATTCACCGGTTGGTCTCGCCTTCGGTGCCGAGTGGACCGAATTCAACGCCGACTTCCGCCCTGACGATCTCACCCAGTTCGGTGGTGCGATGGGTCAGGGTGGTACGGCACCGCCGCTCGCCGGCCGTGTCGATACGCTCGAATTCTTTGGCGAAGCTTATGTGCCGTTGATCACGGGTAAGGCGGGTGTCGAGAACCTCGCGCTCGACCTCGGTCTGCGTGCTTCGGAAACGAACCTCGCCGGCTCCTTCGAGACCTGGAAAGCCGGTTTGGAGTACACGCCGGTTGCGGGTTACCGCTTCCGTGCGATGTTGCAGAAAGCCGTTCGCGCACCAAATATCGGCGAACAGTTTGCGCCGCTCGCCTTCGGTCTCACCGAAGTGCGCAGTGATCCTTGCGCGGGCTCGGGTCCGGTCACCAATGCAACGCTGCGTGCGAAGTGTATTGCGCAGGGTGCCCCGGCTTCGCAGATCGGTTCGATCGCGCCGCCGGCCGCGCAGCAGGCTGCGAGCATCGGCGGTGGTGCCGTCGCTCTCGGTATCTCGCTCGAGGCCGAAGAGGCGGACACCTTCACGATCGGCTTCCAGATGACTCCGGAAGCGCTGCCGGGTTTCACCGCCTCGGTCGATTACTACAAGATCGAGATCGAAGGTGGTATCGGCTCGTATGGCGCGCAGGAAGTGCTCGACAACTGCTTCAACAACAACATCACGAGCTTCTGCAGTCTCATCAAGCGTAACTCGCTCGGTGAACTCGAGGGCGATGGCTTCGGTATCGTCCAAGAGACTCGCAACCTCTCGACGCTGACGGCCGAGGGTGTCGATTACGCCTTCTCTTACGCGTTCGAGTTGGGTGAAGTCGGTCTGACGGCGGGTATCTCCGGTTCGCACACGCTCGATAGCTCGTTCAAGTCGAGCCCGGCCTCGCCGCTGATCGAGTGTCAAGGCGTCTACGGTGATACTTGCGGTACGCCGACTCCGAAGGATCGCGCGAATCTGTCATTGTCGGCTGATTGGCGCGCCTTCTCGGCTTCGGTCTTCGTGCGTCACCTGTCGTCGGTCGATGTACAGGCTCGCAACGATGATCCGGATCAGGTCGGTCGCAGCATCTACCTCATCGAGAACATTCCTTCCTTCCAATACGTCGACCTCTCGGTCACTTGGAAGTGGAACGATGCGCTGCGCGTGACCTTGGCCGCTCAGAACGTGACGGACGAAGATCCGACCGTCGTGGGTAACATTCCGGGTGGCAACACCTCGGCGAACGCCTACGTCGATATGTACGATCCGCTCGGACCCCGTTACAGCGTCGGTGTCTCGTACAAGTTCTGATCTCGACGATAACGTTGATAAACAAGGGGTGTCGCTTCGGCGGCACCCCTTTTTTTTGAAGTGAGCGATCCATGAGCAACGTGCAGCAGTGGTGGCGTGAGGCCAAAGAAGCAGAGGCCGCGGGCGACAAGGCGGCGGCAAGACGAAGCTATGAGACTATCGTGGCGGCACAGCCCTCGGCAGCGCGCGCGGTCATCGCCCTGTGCCGACTCGACTTGGAGACCGGCCGTGCCGCGGCAGCCTTGGAGTTGCTCGAGCGGGTGAAGCCCCACGAGATCGAGCCTGATGCTCTGGTCGACTTTGGTCTGACGCGTGCGGCGAGCTTGCGTTTGCTCGGCCGCTACGAGGACGAGTTCGAAGCCTTACAAGCGACGCTCGCCATCGACCCCTATTGCTGGCCTGCATTGCTGCAGAAAGCCGATCTACTCGAGCGGCAGGGAAAGCCCAAGGCGGCAGCGCTCGTCTATCGCGATGTGCTCAAAATCTCACCGCCTGCGGAATATCGACCGGAGTCTTTCCGCCGGCCGCTCGCGCACGCCGAGCAAGTGGTTTCGATGTACAGCGAAGCGCTCGAAGCGAGCTTGCTTCAGGCCGTCGATGGTCTGCCGGGTTTGAGCGCGCGTTGGCGCGAGGCAATTTCGATTTTGGCGGGGAGGTGCAAACCGTTTCTCTCGCAGAGCAACCAGCTCGGCGTGCCACGCTTACCCGCGCAACCGTTCTTTCGGCGCGAAATGTTTGATTGGGTCCCCGAACTCGAGAAGCGTACCGCCGATATTCGCGACGAAATGATCTCAGCCTTGAGCGAAGCCTCTGCCGAGTTCACGCCTTATGTGCAGTACGGTGCCGGTGATCCGGTGAATCAATGGGCGGAACTCAATCACTCGCGCGCGTGGACGAGTTTTCATCTGTATCGCGGTGGCGAGCCGGTCGAAGCCAACCTCGCGCGCTGTCCGAAGACAGCCCAAGCGTTGAAGTTGATCGATGCGGTCCATCTCGCCGGTACCTGCCCCAATGCCATGTTTTCGGTGTTGGCGCCAAAGACGAAGATTCCACCGCATCATGGCGAGTCGAATGCACGTCTCGTTGCGCACCTGCCCTTGGTCGTTCCCGAACCGTGTCTATTCCGAGTGGGCTACGACAATCGTCGCTGGGTCGAGGGCGAAGTGATCGTTTTCGATGACACCATCGAGCACGAAGCTTGGAACGATAGCGACGAGATTCGGGTCGTGATGATCTTCGATGTCTGGAATCCGTTACTGACGCTCGAGGAGCGACAGATCGTGCAACGCATGGCGGCCGCAGAGCGCCAGTTTCGCTTGGGCTGACGGAGCGCGAGTCGATTTGGCCTCACTTAGCCAGGGCGCGAATAGCCGCGACGTGGTACCACGTCGAAGGCGATCGTCATGCGCTCTCCTTTGCCTGCAAATGGCTCGACTCCATGCCACTGATACGACGGGAAGAGCGCCAGTGTGCCACTTTTGGGTTGCACCCAACCACTCGGTTCTAAATCTTTGATCGGATACGGCGGATCGCCGTAACGCAACCACCCGCCTCGATTGGGATCGGATGCGATCGTCTCGGGCACTTCGACGTAGTACGCCGAGCTGAGCCAACCGCGCGGATGGATATGGCTCACATGTTTTCCCGAACCACCGCGTAGCCGCACGCTCCAACAACCCGAGAAGTGAAAATCCTCAGACTCTCTCGAGTGCGCTCGTCTCGCATGTAGCGGGTGAGTGGCATCCTCGGGCATCGAGGCGATGACATTCGCGATCGGCGCGCGAATCATTTCGAAAAACTCGCGTAGGATCGGATCCGTCTCCGCTTCTGGGAGGATCTCGATCTGCGTCCCCTGGCGAACCGAATTCACCAGTGGATGCGCGGAGAGATTGTGTCGTACTCGCAATCGATCAGCGAGCTTGGCGTTGAACGCTTCGATCGACGCATAGCCAGCCGGTGGCGTGAGTACGCGGCTGTGACAGACCGCGCTGGGGTCGGCGTAGCGTCGCCACTCATCGCGTGCGGCGGTGCGGAGTGCCGTCGTGTGCAAGGCCCAGGCGAATTGACCGAGCGGTCGTCGACTTGTCAGCCACTCCGTGTGCGTCAAAGCGACATCGGGTTGCTGGCGGCACAGCGCCACGATAGTCGCATGCTCGCGTACCAATTCGAATTCGGGTGCGATCGAGAGGGCCGTTTCGATCCATTGTGCCGCCTCATCGAGACGCTCCGTCTCGGCGCAACGCAGACTGAGCAGCGAGAGAAAATGCGGATCGTTAGGACGCAGCAATTGCCCGGCGCGAAGGATTTGCTCGGCCTCGTCATGCAGACCGGCATTGCCGAGAGCCGTCACCAAAGCAAGCCGTAGTCCGCTGTGAGTAGGCCGATCGGTGAGTGCTTTTCGCATCGGATCGGCGAAGTGACGATGATCGCCCATCATCCACGCGAGTCCCGCGTGGCGACTATGCAGCTCGATGCTGTGCGGGAATTGCTGGATGCCCTTTTTCAAGATCTCGAGTGCATTGACCCAGTCGCGCGACATGACGCGAACTTCGGCCAAGGCGAGCATGGCGGCTGCGGCGTCCGATGTCGCGAGCAGCGGCAGGAGCGCGGTCTCTGCCTCCTCGAAACGGCCGAGGGCGGCGAGGCGCGATCCGAGCGCCACCCAGAAACTGCTGCGCGTCTTCTCGACCTCGTTCACGGCACCGAGTGCATGTAGCGCGGCCTGGCGTTCGCCGAGTTGCGATAGCGCCTCGGAGCGGATGAGCACCGCGAGCAAGGGTGTTGATGCGCCCGTGTGAGTCGCAATGACTTGCAAGGCTTCTTCGGGTCGTTCGAGTTCGAGCAGCGCGCGCGCAAGACCGATTGCGGCCTGCGGTAACGCGGCCAGTTCGATGGCAAGTTCATATGCCGCCGCAGCAGCGGCAGGATAGCCGGCGCTACGCAGCAGATTACCGAGGTTGTTTGCATACTCCGCGCGGGCGCGTGGCGCCGGACCCGGCAGCTCCAGCGAGCGGCGCATCAGGTCCTCGGCTCGAGAGAGATCACCCACGGCTTTGGCGATCAGACCGGCCAGATGCACGGCAGGCGCCCAAGCGGGGAGGCGCTGCAGCAGCGTCTCGACCAGAGTGAGTGCCGTATCGAGCTTGCCTTGCGTCAGCGCGGTGTGTGCGGCGGCGAGTTGCTGTTGGTCGTTTGTACCGGGTGCGGATGAGATCGTCACGAACCGTATTGTTCTCCCTCCGGCGCGCGATGGCCATAGCCCGATGAGCCGGTTAGCATCGACGCATGCGTTGCGATGAACGAATGCGACACCTCGGTGAGGTGGATATCACCGGATTCAAGGCATGCCTCCTGCAGCAGCCCGAAGAACTATGGAACGCCGATCAGGAGTTTCAGAAGCGTCTGGCGCCGTATCGTAAAAGCCGGACGATCTATCTGCTCATGACGGTGGGTGGCCCGACCATGCCGACGCGTCGGCTTACCGGTTGGGCGCCTTTGCACGGCGCATTCGAACCGGTTGTACAACGCATCGCCTCGTTCTATCCCCGTCGGGGTCGAGTCTTGAATGCACAGGTGGCTGCTCTCGGGCCTGGCGATGACATACCCGAGCACGAAGACTATGGTCCGACGCTAGAGGCGGCGCATCGTGTTCACGTTCCGCTCGAGACGCACCCCGACGTGCAGTTTTGGGTCGAAGGCGAGGACATCAAACTCGCCGTTGGTCAGGCCTATGAGCTCGACAATCTGCGCCGGCACAGCGTCCTCAATGCCTCGCCGGTGCGGCGCATCCACTTGATCGTCGATTATTTCGAAGAGCCAGCCTGAGTCCGTCTAACCCGCGTGACCATCATTTCGCATCAACATCGGTTCGTGTTCGTGGCAGTGCCTAAAGTGGCGAGCCACAGCATCCGCTTTGCTCTGCGTCCCTGTCTTAATGACAACGACGAGGAACAGGTGTCGTTGTTCGTTCGCAAGCGCATCGAGCGGCCGGAGTTTTCACGGGTGGAGCACGGCCATCAGCTCGCGCGCGAGATCCGTGACGCCTTGGGTTCGGATCTCTGGTCGCGTTATGTATCTTTCGCGGTGGTTCGAAATCCGTGGGCGAGATTCGTCTCGTATGTCGCCTTCATGATGCGTCACACCGACTTATTCGCGAGCGATCCGCAAGCGGCGATGCGACGCGTGCTCGCCAATCCGCAGAATCAGAGCCCCGTACATTTTCGCGCCCAGGCCGATTTCGTCACCGACGAGAGCGGCGTAGTGATGGTGTCGCATCTCTTGCGAGCCGAATCACTGCAGTCGGATTTCGATGCGCTCTGTAAAGCGCTCTCCTTGCCGCAACTCGCTCTCGAGACGCGTAACGCGTCCGAACATCGCGATTACCGTGAGTACTACGACGCAGACTTGAAACAGCGCGTCGCCGAGCGTTATCGGATCGACATCGACCTGTTCGGTTATCGATTCGATGACGAGTCGAATACCGGTACGTCGGGATAGCTCGTCAACACGGCACCGAGTGCGCTTCGCAGCGGTGTGAGCCAAGGCTCGTAGTGACGCCAGTGATCGACGCCTTCGCGATAGATCGGCTTTCGCACCTGCTCTGAGCTCGCCGTGCGTACGATGCGCTCCGTTTCGTGAAAGCGCAGGCACTGCTCCTCGAACGGCACACCGCAATAATCGAGTAAGCGCCTGATCTCGTTTTCGGTGTCCGAGACCATATTCTCGTAATACACGCGGTGAACTCGGCCCGGCAGCACCTCGTCGAAGTGCGCCATCAACTCCACGTAATCACGATAAAAGCGACCGATGTTCTCGAGACCGTAAGAGAACAACTGCCCTAGCGCAAAATGCTGCTTGAAGTTCGAGAAGCACGAGGCCATCGGGTGACGCCGGGCATCGATGATCTTCGCGTTCGGCAAGATGAGATGGATGAGCCCCAGATGCGTGAAGTTGTTCGGCATCTTGTCGATGAACAGCGGGCGCGCCGTCTTGCGATAGATTCGGGTGCCGCTGATGTATCGTTCGCCGAGGCTCCGCCACTCATCGGAGGCCAAGCTCGGGATCAGCGGCAGGTAGTCGTAATCGGCGTCGTTGCGTTGTCGATCCGCGATGCTGCGGGCGATATCCGTGATGTTCGGCAGTTCCATCGTGCCTTCGATCAGCGAGTGGCTCGCGAGAATCTGTTCGATCAGCGTGGATCCGGCTCGCGGCAAGCCCACGATGAAGATGGGATCGAGCGCCTTCGCGCCGCAGTCTCGACGCTCGGCAAAGAAATCACGGGTATAAATGGCTTGGCTGCGACGCAGATTGACCGTCGAGCTTTCCGCCTCGTAGGGCGCGATGCGCAAGCGAAGACGATTACCGGCATCGTAGTGTCGGAACGAGGTGTCGAACTGCGCGAGATCCTCGTGTGCTTTGCCAAGCGCAAATTCGAAGTGCAGCCGATCATCGTCAGTCAGATCGCTTCGATCTAATTGCGCCGTCATCGCGGCGATATCCTCCGCTGAAAGTTTGACCGTCTTCAGGTTCGCAAGACTCCACCAAGCCTCACCGATCTTCGGTTCAAGCTGCGTGGCTTTTCGATAGGCCTCGATGCTCTCGGGTTGTCGACCCGCCGCTTTCAGCACATGGCCAAAACTCATCCATAGCGTCGCTTGGCTCGGGAACTCGTCGGTCAGCCGTGCATACAATTCGAGCGCACGCTCCACACCCGTAGTTTTGGTGAGCGCCGCAGCGAGCAGGGCGCGACAGGCGGGGTTATTCGGTTGTCGCTGTAGCTCCGTTTCAAGATCGGTTTCAGCTTCGACGGGCTTGCCTGTGCGGTAATAGGCGAGGGCGCGCGAGAAGCGCGCACCGGGCTGATCCGGTGCGAGCTGCAAACATTCGTGCAACAGTGCAATGGAATCGCCGTCCTTTTGACGACGAAACGCCGCCTCTGCCGCCAGTTGTAATACGAGCGGATCCGGCGGATTGCGTCGCCGATGATCTTTCAGCAAAAAATCGGCTTCGGGCAGGCGCCCTTCGCAGAGTTGCTCGGCGGCTCGTCGGACGGGCCCGACGGGACAGCGACTACGCAGAAATTGGCTATAAGCGTGGCGTGCCGCCTCGAGCTGACCGGCCGTGGTGAGATCGTAGTGCAGGGCCAGCCAGGCTTCGCCGCACTCGGGATCCTCCTTGAGCCACGATTCGAGCACGGGAATGGCCGCCTCAGTCCACCAAATGTTCGGCAAGGGCTTGCGCTCAGTGCTCATGGCTCGCTAGCGTACTCAGGGTGGAGATATTGCTCAAACGAATGCGGAGGCGCGTGGCCATGAAGTTCGCTCAGAAGTTGTCGAAATCGCTGCTGATCATGACCGGTGGGTTGATGACTCTGCCGGTCTTCGCCGCAGATCCGCCCGTCCCGGGTAGCGCAGCACCGGCGAGTACTTCGGCGGCAGCCAGCACAACACCGTCAGCCACCACGCCCGCAGCGGTTACCACGCCGGCTAGCGCGACGCCGGTCGCCGCCAAGACCGAAGACAAGACACCGAAGGTCAAGTGTCGCGAAGAGAAAGTCACGGGCTCGAGTTTCCGAACCCGCAAGGTTTGCACGACCACCGAGTCGCAGAACGGCTCGGGTGAGTGGGTGCGCGAACAACAGCAGCGTGGTTCGATCGGCGCCTCCGCCATTTTGAACGGCGGCGGAGGCTGATCCTCAACGCGTCAGCGGTTTGTACCGGATGCGGTGCGGACGCTCGGCGTCCTCGCCGCGGCGTTTCTTATAGTCCTCGACGTATTCCTGATAATTGCCTTCGAACCAGACCACCTCCGAGTTGCCCTCGAAGGCGAGGATATGGGTGGCGATTCGATCGAGGAACCAGCGGTCGTGCGAGATGACGACGGCGCAGCCCGGATAAGCCAGTAGGCCCTCCTCGAGCGCGCGCAGCGTTTCGACGTCGAGGTCGTTCGTGGGCTCGTCGAGCAGCAACACGTTGCCGCCAGACTTCAACACCTTGGCCAAATGCACGCGATTGCGCTCACCGCCCGAGAGCTCACCGATGAGTTGCTGTTGTTGCGTGCCCTTGAAGTTGAAGCGCCCGACGTAACCGCGTGAGGGTGTCTCATAGTTGCCGACCTTGATCAGATCGAGACCGTTCGAGATTTCCTGCCACACGCTGTTCTTGTCGTTCAACGCCTGGCGTGATTGATCAACATACGCGAGCTTCACGCTCGGACCCACACGGAATTCGCCGGAATCCGGCTGTTCAACACCGGTGAGCATGCGAAAGAGCGTGGTCTTACCGGCGCCGTTCGGGCCGATGATGCCAACGATGCCACCGCGCGGCAGGTTGAAGTTCAGATCGTCGAACAGCAACTTGTCGCCAAAGGCTTTGCGCAAACCCTTGGCCTCGATCACGAGATCACCCAAGCGCTCACCGGGCGGGATGTAGATCTCGTTCGTCTCGTTGCGCTCTTGGAATTCGCGTGAGGCGAGCTCCTCGTAGCGCTGCATGCGCGCCTTGCTCTTGGCCTGACGCGCTTTCGGATTTTGGCGCACCCACTCGAGCTCGCGCTCGAGCGTCTTGCGCAGGGCATCGCGCTCGCGCTCTTCTTGCGCGAGGCGTTTTTCTTTCTGCTCGAGCCAAGTCGAGTAGTTACCTTGGTACGGAATGCCATGACCCCGATCGAGTTCGAGGATCCACTCGGCGACGTTGTCGAGAAAGTAGCGATCGTGGGTGACCGCGATCACGGTCGAGGGATAGGCCTCGAGATACTTCTCGAGCCAATGGATCGATTCGGCATCGAGGTGGTTGGTGGGCTCATCGAGCAGCAGCATGTCAGGCGCTGCGAGCAGCAGACGGCACAGCGCCACGCGGCGCTTTTCACCACCGGAGAGATTTTCGATCTTGGCTTCCCAGGGCGGCAGACGCAGCGCGTCAGCGGCGATCTCGAGCTTGCGATCGAGCTCCCAGCCACCGGCGGCATCGATGTCATCCTGCAGCTTGGCCTGCTCTTCGAGGAGCTTGTTCATCTCGTCGTCGGACATCGGCAGGGCGAAGGCTTCGCTGATCGCATTGAAGCGTTCGACCTTCGCGAACATACCGCCGATTCCGGCGATGACTTCCTCGCGCACGTTCTTGTTCGGATCGAGCTCTGGCTCCTGCGGCAGGTAGCCCACGCGGATCCCCGACTGCGGTCGTGCCTCGCCCTCGATGTTCGTATCGAGACCGGCCATGATTTTCAGGAGCGTCGATTTACCCGAGCCGTTCAGACCGAGCACGCCGATCTTGGCTCCCGGAAAGAAGGAAAGGCTGATGTCGCGCAGGATGTGACGTTTCGGGGGGACAACCTTGCCCACCCGGTTCATCGTGTAAATGTATTGAGCCATGGGCGTGATTATCGCCTGTGCTAGGCTTCGCCGCATCTTCGGGAGGGCAGGACGATGTCCGAAGTTCTGGTCGTCGCCGGCGAGCGGCTCGCGCGCTACGGGTTTGGTGCGGGTCATCCTTTCGGCCTCGACCGTCACGATGCCTTCTACCGCGAGTTCGAAGCGCGTGGCCTCGAGCGACGTTGCCGTATCGAGGAGCCGCGCCGCGCGAGCGCCGACGAACTTGCGCTGTTCCACTCCCCGGCCTACCTTGCCTTCTTGCAACAACGCTCTGCGACTGGCGAGGGCTATCTCGACGGCGGCGATACGCCCGCTTTTCGCGGCGTCTTCGAAACCGCCTCAGACGTCGTCGGAGGCGTTTTACTGGCGGGCACCGAGATCATGCAGGGGCGAGCGCGACGGGCCTTCGTGCCCATCGCAGGCCTGCACCACGCCGCACGGCGCGGCGCGGCGGGATTTTGCGCCCTGAACGATTGCGGGGTGTTGATCGAATGGTTGCGCCGCGAGCACGGCCTGCAACGGATTGCCTACGTCGACATCGATGCCCACCACGGCGATGGACTCTATTACGGCTTCGAGACCGACCCGGGCGTCATCTTCGCCGACATCCACGAGGATGGGCGCCACTTGTACCCGGGTACCGGATCGGAGGACGAGATCGGCAAGGGCGAGGCGACGGGCACCAAGCTCAATCTGCCGCTGATGCCCGGTGCCGACGATGCCGCGTTCGAGCCAGCCTGGGAGCAGGTGTTGCGTCACCTCGAGACGTTCGCGCCCGAGTTCATCATCCTGCAGGCCGGTGCCGACAGTGTGGCGGGCGATCCGTTGACGCACTTGCGGTTCTCGCCAGGCGCCCACGCGCGCGCGACAGCGGATTTGCGCAACTTGGCCGAGCGCTTGGGTCACGGCCGCTTGCTCGCCACCGGTGGTGGCGGTTATCACCGACCGAACATCGCCTCTGCCTGGAACGCCGTCGTCGAGCATCTTTTCGCTTGATTGCAAGACGAGCGGGCCGGGGAGCCGCCGCCTTCGGCTAAAATACCGAGCTTTCCGCCACCTGCTTTCCCGAGGCCTCGCCGATGTTCTCCAGCCAGATGACCATTGCCGCATTCGACCCCGAGCTCGCCGCTGCGATGGGCGCCGAACGGCAACGTCAGGAAGATCATATCGAGTTGATCGCCTCCGAGAACTATGCGAGTCCGCGCGTGCTCGAGGCGCAGGGTTCCGTGCTCACCAACAAATACGCCGAAGGCTATCCCGGCAAGCGCTACTACGGCGGTTGCGAGCACGTGGATATTGCCGAGCAGTTGGCGATCGATCGCGCCAAGCAACTCTTCGGTGCCGACTACGCCAACGTGCAGCCGCACTCCGGTTCGCAGGCCAACGCCGCGGTATACCTAGCTTTGCTGAAGCCGGGTGATGCCATCCTCGGCATGAGCCTCGATCACGGCGGTCACCTTACGCACGGCGCGAAGGTGAACTTCTCGGGCAAGATCTTTACCGCCTCGCAGTACGGCATTCGACCCGACAACGGCGAGATCGACTACGACGCCCTCGAAGCGCAAGCACTCGAGGTCAAGCCCAAGCTCATCATCGCCGGCTTCTCGGCATATTCTCGCTTGCTCGACTTTCCACGTTTTCGTGCGATCGCCGACAAGGTAGGCGCCTACCTGCATGTCGACATGGCGCACGTGGCGGGTCTCGTTGCGGCGGGTGAGTACCCGAATCCGATTCCTTATGCCGATGTCGTGACCACCACGACCCACAAGACGTTGCGCGGACCGCGCGGCGGATTGATCCTCGCACGCAAGAACGATGAGCTCACCAAAAAATTCAATTCGCTGGTTTTCCCGGGTACGCAGGGTGGTCCCTTGATGCATGTGATCGCAGCGAAGGCGGTCGCCTTCCTCGAGGCGCTACAGCCGGAGTTCAAAGATTATCAGCGCCAGGTCGTCGTCAATGCGCGTGCCATGTGCGCGCAGCTTCAGCAGCGCGGTTATCGCATCGTCTCGGGCGGCACTGACAACCACCTGCTCCTGATCGATCTGTCGGACAAGAACATCACCGGCAAGGATGCCGACGCCGCACTCGGTGCTGCGCACATTACGGTGAACAAGAACGCGGTGCCGAACGATCCGCGCCCGCCGATGGTGACGAGCGGTATCCGCATCGGTACGCCAGCGGCGACAACCCGGGGCTTCAAAGAAGCCGAAGTACGCGAAGTGGCCGATCTCATCGCCGATGTGCTCGACGCCGAAGGCGCGGCCGCTGCGATCGAGCAGGTGCGCGCGAAGGTGACGGCACTCTGCCGGCGATTCCCGGTGTATCAAGCCTGATCTGAGTTATGTATTGCCCTTTTTGCGGCCACGAAGAGACCAAGGTCAACGACTCGCGTCTCGCCGCTGAAGGGCGACAGATCCGTCGTCGGCGTGAATGCCTCGCCTGTGGCGAGCGCTTCACGACCTTCGAGACCGCCGAGCTCGTCATGCCGCTCGTGGTCAAAAGTCATGGTAGCCGCGAGCCGTTCGACGAGCAGAAGCTGCGCTCGGGTCTCATCAAGGCGTTGCAGAAGCGGCCCGTCGAACAAGATCGGATTGAGGCTGCGATCTCGCGGATCACGCATCGGCTGCGCAGTCTCGGTGAGCGCGAAGTGCCTTCGCGGCAAGTCGGCGAGTTCGTGATGAACGAATTGCGTCATCTCGATGAAGTGGCCTACGTTCGATTTGCTTCAGTCTATCGCAGCTTTCAAGACGTCGATGCCTTCCGCGACGAAGTCGACAAGTTGAAAGTGCGTCGTCGGCGTGAGCCGCTCGAGGGGCAGCTGTCACTGCTGTCTGCGGAGGACGCGGCGGGCAAGGACGCGGCGGGCAAGGACGCGGCGGGCAAGGACGCCATCGGCAAGACCAAAGGTGGCAAACGTGACTGAGCGCTGGAGTAGTTTCGAGTACGCCGCCATGGGACGCGCCCTGGAGCTCGCCGCGCAGGGGCGCACCTCGACACAGCCCAATCCACGCGTCGGCTGCGTGATCGCCTTCGGCGAGCAGGTCATCGGCGAGGGTTGGCACCAGCGCTCGGGTGAGCCGCATGCCGAAGTTTTTGCACTGCGCGAGGCGGGCGAGCGCGCTCGCGGTGCCACCGCCTTCGTCACGCTCGAGCCTTGCAATCACCATGGGCGCACTCCGCCGTGCAGCGTAGCCCTGATCGCCGCTGGCATCGCGCGGGTGATCTATGCAAGCGGCGATCCGAATCCACGCGTCGATGGCAGCGGGGCCGCGCGCTTGCGCGAGGCCGGTGTCGTCGTCGAGCAAGGTTTGCGGGCGGCAGAAGGCGAAGAGCTCAACCTTGGTTTCTTCAGTCGCATGCGTCGGCAGCGACCCTGGTTGCGTTTGAAGATGGCTGCAAGTCTCGATGGGCGCACCGCCACGGCGAGCGGCGAGAGCCACTGGATCACGAGTGACGCCGCGCGCGAGGATGTGCAACGCTGGCGCGCCGAGAGCGCTGCGATCTTGAGCACGAGCGCCACCGTGCTCGCCGATGATCCTCGGTTGTCGGTGCGGCTGGATTCGGCTCGTCAGCCGCTACGGGTTTTGCTCGATCGCGACGGTCGAATTCCAAAGCGCGCGCGGTTGTTCGCCGAACCCGGCGAGGTGTTGCACTTGACCTCGAAAGAGATCGCGCTGGAGGCGAGCGGTCGACTGTCTCTCCCGGCCGTCTTGTCGACCTTGAACGCGCTCGAGATCAACGAAGTGTGGACCGAGGCCGGTGCGACGCTCGCCGGTTCCCTGATCACCGCAAATCTCGTCGATGAGCTCGTGATTTATCTCGCGCCCATGCTGCTCGGTTCCGAGGGGCGTCCGCTCGCGGCGCTCAAGATCGATCGTTTGCTCGATGCCTCACGTTGGCAGACCACGGATCTTCGCCAGATCGGCCCTGATATCCGTATCATGCTGCGCCCACTTCGGAGTGCCTGAGTCATGTTCACCGGAATCGTGCAGGACGTCGGTCGCATCGTGTCGCTCGAACGACGCGAGGGTGACGTGCGTTTGCGAATCGCGGTGACGAGTTTGCGGCTCGATCACACGGTGCCGGGCGATAGCATCGCCGTCAGCGGCGTATGTCTCACGGCGCTTGATCTGGATAAGACGCCCGGTGCGCAGACCTTTGCAGCGGATGTATCGAACGAAACCCTGTCGCTCACCACGTTGGGCGCTCTGTCGGTCGGCTCACGCGTCAATCTCGAGCCGGCATTGCGGGCGGGCGACGCGCTCGGTGGTCATCTTGTCTCCGGGCATGTCGATGGCTTGGGTGAAGTGCGGTCGATCGAAAGCGATGCGCGCTCGGTACGCATGAGTTTCGGTTGTCCGCCGGCGCTCGCGCGCTACTTTGCACGCAAAGGCTCGGTAGCCATCGATGGCGTCAGTCTCACCATCAACGAGGTGGGTGTAGCTGATTTTGGTGTCAATCTGATTCCCCATACCCAGAGTGTAACGACGCTTGGTGAATTCACGGTGGGGCGCAAAGTCAACCTCGAAGTCGATCAAGTAGCCCGATATGTCGAGCGACTGCTCGAGAGTGTGCGCGCATGACTGCCAAAACTTTTGATTCGATCGAAGAGATTCTCGCGGATATCGCCGCTGGCAAAATGGTCGTCATCGTCGATGACGAAGATCGGGAGAATGAGGGCGATTTGCTCATGGCGGCCGACAAAGTACGCCCCGAGGACATCAACTTCATGGCGCGATTCGGACGCGGTCTGATTTGTCTGACTTTGACTCAAGAGCGCTGTCGTCAGTTGCGACTGCCTCTGATGGTCAGCGATACGCATCGCGAGCATCGCACCAACTTCACGATCTCGATCGAAGCGGCCGAGGGCGTCACGACGGGTATCTCTGCCCACGATCGAGCGCATACGGTGCGTACCGCGGTGGCGCTCGATGCCGAGCCGCAGGATTTGCGTCAGCCTGGGCATATCTTTCCCATCATGGCTCAGCCGGGTGGCGTGCTGACTCGCGCCGGGCACACCGAGGCGGGTTGCGATCTCGCTCGGCTTGCCGGCTTGCAGCCGGCGGCCGTCATTGTCGAGATCATGAACGACGATGGCACGATGGCGCGCCGCCCGGAGCTCGAGCGATTTGCGAGAGAGCATGGCCTCAAGATCGGCACGATTGCCGATCTGATCCGATATCGCTTGCGCAAAGAGCGCTCTGTCGAGCGCTTGGCTGAAAAAGAGATCGATACCGAGTTTGGTCCCTTCAAGCTGATCGCCTACCAGGATCATGTCCATCGCAATGTGCACTTGGCGATGGTACGCGGTGATCTCTCATCGGTTGCAGCGCCGCTGCTGCGGGTGCATCTCACGGACACCTTGCGTGATTTGTTGGCGTTGCAAGGCGAGTCACGCCGCTGGACGCTGCGCGCAGCCCTCGAGCGTGTTGCCAAAGAGGGTGTGGGTGTCGTGGTGTTGCTGCGCGAAACCGAGACCCCGCGAGAGTTGGCCGACGCGATCATGGGTATCGAGGCTGCGACGCCCGCTGCGTCACCGGCGGCACCGGTGTTGCGCACTTACGGGATCGGCGCTCAAATCCTGAAGGATCTCGGGATCTCCCGAATGCGTGTACTATCCGCGCCAAAGCAATTGCATGGGCTCTCTGCCTTCGATCTCGAGGTGGAGAGCTATGTGGACCGTGAGTCATGAAACTCGAATCCCGCCCGCGCGAACTGCATCCCGAAGGTCTCGCCGTCGCGATCGTGGCGGCGCGCTTCAATGAGCCTATCGTTCAACAATTGATCGACGGGGCGATGATGACCTGGCAGCGCTTGGGTGGTCTGCCCGAGTCGATCGAGTTACACCACGTGCCTGGCGCCTTCGAGTTGCCGCTTGCTTGCGAAGCGCTCGCAGCGACGGGGAGCTACAGCGCCATCGTCGCGCTCGGCTGTGTCATCCGCGGTGATACAGCGCATTTTGATTATGTGGCTGGTGAGGCGGCGCGCGGCATCATGAGTGCAGGCCTCGCGACGGGTGTGCCGGTGATCTTTGGTGTGCTGACGGTCGAGAATCGTGCACAGGCCGAGGAGCGCGCGGATCCGTCTCGCATGAACAAGGGCGGAGAAGCGGTGGAGGCGGCTATCGAGATGGCAACCTTGCTGCGTGGCCTTGATGCCGGATCGGAAGACTGATGAGCGCCAAACGCGATCCGCGCTCCGGCGCGCGTAGCTTGGCGCGCAAGCTTGCCATGCAGGCGCTGTATCGCTGGCAGCTCAATGAGAGTCCGTGGCAAGACCTCGTCAGCGAATTCCAAAGTGACGAAGACATGGTTCGCGCGGATGCCGAGTATTTC
The DNA here is from genome assembly GCA_018970145.1 of Gammaproteobacteria bacterium. Taxonomy (GTDB): domain Bacteria; phylum Pseudomonadota; class Gammaproteobacteria; order Steroidobacterales; family Steroidobacteraceae; genus UBA964. The sequence goes on along the minus strand of JAGWWY010000005.1, from coordinate 12,694 downwards.
CGAGAGCTCGTGCAGGGCATCGGAACGCGTCGCATCGCGCTCGATGACGCACTCGAGAACTACGCCGATCGCAAGGCCAGTGAGCTCGATCCGGTCGAGCATGGCATTTTGTGGATCGGGCTCCTCGAGCTCGAAGAGAGACCCGATGTGCCGTGGCGCGTGATCGTCAACGAAGCCGTTTCGTTGACCCGCAAATACGGTGCTACTGACGCACACAAATACGTTAATGCCGTGCTCGACAAGGCCGCGCGAACGCTGCGCCCGCACGAGGGCTGATGCTCGGCGAATTCGATCTCATTGATCGATACTTCCGCGATGCGGCGGCTCACCGCGACGATGTCGTGTTGGGTGTGGGGGACGACGGCGCTCTGCTGCGCCCCAAGGCTGGTTTTGACCTCGTGATGGTGACCGACACGCTGGTAGAGGGAACGCACTTCAAATCCGGCGCCTCACCGCACTCAATCGGTCATCGTGCACTCGCGGTAAATCTCTCGGACCTCGCGGCGATGGGGGCCAAGCCCGCTTGGGCGCTACTCGCGCTGACGCTACCTGCTACCGATGAGTCCTGGCTCAAAGAATTCGCCAGTGGGTTTTTAGATCTCGCTCGTCAGTATGGTCTCGCGCTCGTGGGCGGCGATACGACTCGCGGGCCGTTGAGCGTGACCGTTCAGGCCATAGGCTACGTTCCCTACGGCCGCGGCCTGCGCCGTAGCGGGGCACGCGTCGACGATGTGGTGTTGGTGTCCGGTACGCTCGGTGATGCCGCGGCAGGCCTGCACGACTCCAACGACTATCTAAGCCAGCGTTTCGATTATCCGACGCCGCGTATTGCACTCGGCGAGTCGTTGCTGGATGTCGCTTCCGCGGCGATGGATGTGTCCGATGGTCTGTTGGCGGATCTCGGCAAGTTGACCGCGGCGAGCGGTGTCGGTGCGACGGTTACGATCGATAGCTTGCCGCTCTCGAAAGAGTTGCTTGGCGAGAGGGGTCGTGATGAGGCGCGGCGCCTTGCCCTCACGGGCGGTGACGACTACGAGTTACTCTTCACGATGCCACCCGCGCGTTGGGAGCAGTGGCAGCGAATCTCGACGGAGCGATCGGTCGCGGATCAGTCGGTCGCCATCACGCCCATCGGACATATCGATGCGCATCAGGGCTTGCGAATGACCCTCGCCGGCCAGCCGATCGATCGCACTGCACTTGGCATCGTGCGCAGCGGCTGGGATCACTTCAAGGCGTAGGTTACGAAGTTAGTTGCTCTCGATGAGTGCGTAAGCCGAATGGTTGTGGATCGACTCGAAGTTCTCGGCCTCGACCACGAAGGCTGCAATGCGAGACTCCTGCCGCAACCGCAACGCGAGATCGCGTACGAGATCCTCGACGAACTTCGGGTTGTCGTAAGCACGCTCGGTGACGTACTTCTCATCCGGGCGCTTGAGGATGCCGAAAACCTCGCATGAGGCCTCGTCTTCGGCGATATCGATTAACTCTTCGATCCAGACGTGCTCGCGCAACGCGGCCGTGATCGTCACGTGCGATCGTTGATTGTGTGCGCCGCGATCGGAGATCTTTTTGCTGCAAGGGCAGAGGCTCGTTACCGGCACCACGACCTTCACGCGGATCTCGGTTGTGCCGGCGCGTCGATCACCGATCAACGTGACTTCGTAATCCATCAGACTCTCGACACCGGAGACCGGCGCTTTCTTCATCACGAAGAACGGAAAGCGCATTTCGATATGTCCCGCCTCGGCTTCGAGTCGCTGCGTCATCTCGTTCAACAACATCGGAAAGTGCTCGACCGAGATTTCGCGTTCGCTATGCAGAATCTCAACGAAGCGCGACATGTGCGTGCCCTTGAAATCATGCGGCAAATTCACATACATGTTGAAGGTGGCGATCGTATGTTGTTCGCCGTCGGTGCGATCGCGCAGTTTGACAGGGTGCCGAATATCCTTGATGCCAACTTTGTCGATCGCGATGCGCCGATGGTCAGCGCGCGATTGAACGTCTTCGACGGGAGCGGTCGTTGCGGAGGACATCAGATTCCTTTCAATTGGCAGCAGAGCGTCGTAAAACGGCGGATTGGGTCGACCAGAAGCGCTCGACTTGCTGGCCGATACCTGCGGTATGCAGACCCGCAGCCTCGAGACATTCGTCACGGCTGCCGTGTTCGATGAAGCGATCCGGGATCCCGATGTGATGGATCGGCAAGCTGATACCGAGTCCAGCGAGCGCTTCGGCCACCGCGGAGCCCGCGCCACCGGCAATCGCATTTTCTTCGACCGTAATGAAAGCTGTGTGACGCCGCGCGAGTTCGCGTAGGCGGTCGATGTCAAGCGGCTTGATGTAGCGCATGTTGACGAGCGTGGCATCGAGTTGCTCAGCGACCGGCACAGTCTTCGCGAGCAAAGTACCGAATACGAGGATCGCAAGGCCACTGCGCCCTTCGCGACGCAACTCGGCTTGACCGACTGGCAACACGCTCATTTCAGCTTCAATTCTTGCGCCCGAACCTTGGCCGCGGGGATAGCGCACCGCCGACGGCCCGGGTAGCGTGGTTGCGGTATAGAGCATCTGCCGACATTCATTTTCATCGGCGGGCGCCATCAGCACAAGATTCGGGATACAGCGCAGGAAGGAGATGTCATACGCGCCCTGGTGGGTGGCGCCATCGCCACCGACGAGACCGGCGCGATCGAGTGCAAACACGACCGGCAGATTCTGCAGGGCAACATCGTGCACGAGCTGATCGTAGCCGCGCTGTAGAAAGGTCGAATAAATTGCGACGACGGGTTTGAGCCCCTCGCAGGCGAGGCCGGCTGCAAAGGTCACGGCGTGCTGCTCGGCAATCGCAACGTCGAAGTAGCGATCTGCAAAGCGCTTGGAATATTCGACGAGCCCAGAACCTTCGCGCATGGCGGGGGTGATACCGACGATGGCAGGATCTCGCTCGGCCATGTCGCAGAGCCAGTCACCGAAAACCTGCGAGAATACGGGCCCTGCCGCCTTTTCTTTGAAGATCGTGCCGCTCGCTGGGTCGAAGGGGCCAGGGCCGTGCCACTTGATCGGATCGCCTTCAGCCGGCGCATAGCCTTTGCCCTTGCGGGTGACAACGTGCAGAAACTGCGGTCCTCGTAACTGACGCTGATTACGCAGCGTGCGTACGAGAGCATCGATGTCGTGACCGTCGATCGGGCCAATGTAATTGAAGCCGAGTTCTTCGAAGAGCCCGCCGGGCAGTACCATGCCTTTGAAATACGCCTCTGAGCGACGCGCGAGTTCCCAAGCGGTCGGCATTTTGCGCAGCACCTTCTTGCCGGTTTCGCGCAGCGCCGAATATTTTCGGCTCGAGAGAATGCGCGCGAAATAATTTGACAGCGCACCGACGTTCTCCGAGATCGACATGTCGTTGTCGTTCAGCACGACCAGCATATCGGTACCGAGCGAGCCTGCATTGTTCAGTGCTTCGAAGGCCATACCCGCCGTCATAGCGCCATCACCAATGACGGCGACGGTGCGACGGGTCGCACGCTCGATTCCTTGTGACTGTGCCTCGCGTTCGGCGGCGACAGCCATGCCGAGTGCAGCGCTGATCGACGTGCTCGAGTGCCCAACACCAAAGGTGTCGTACGGGCTTTCGCTGCGGGTCGGAAAGGGCGCAAGCCCATCCTTCTGTTTCACGGAGGCCAAGCGGTCACGTCGACCGGTGAGCACCTTGTGTGGATAGGCTTGATGTCCAACGTCCCACACCAGCCGATCGTGCGGGGTGTCGTAGACGTAATGCAGTGCGACCGTGAGCTCGACCGTGCCCAGTCCAGCGGCGAAGTGGCCACCGCGCGTCGCCACCGTATTGATCAAATATTCGCGCAGCTCTCGGCACACCTCGCCGAGTTGCTTCGGCGGCAAGGCGCGCAGGTCCGCCGGTGTCCCGATTTGGGACAGCAACGGGTAGGTGCGCGGATCGCAGTGGGTGGCCTCAACCATGATGGCGAGATATTACAGAATCAAGACGCTCGACCGACGACGAAGTCGGCGAGCTTTGCGAGCCCTTGACCGGCCGCCCCCAATGGGGCGACAGCGGCGAGGGCGCGGTCGTGCTGTTCCGCCGCCGCGCGGCGAGCTCCATCGAGGCCGAGCAGGCTCGTGTAGGTCGGCTTGTCGAGGGCAGCATCGGCACCGGCGATCTTGCCAATCGCATCGGTCGTACCGGTCACATCCAGGATGTCGTCCTGGATCTGGAAGGCAAGACCGATGGCGGCGCTGTAATCCTGCAGCGCCCGATAAGTAGGGCCTGAGGTGACCCCAGCGGCGACCGCACCGAGCAGCACGCTCGCTTCGATCAGCGCCCCGGTCTTGCGTCGGTGCATGTCTTGCAACGCTGCCAGATCGATCCGCTTGCCGACCGACTCGAGGTCGATGGCCTGACCACCGGCCATTCCGACGGTGCCGATGCGATGCGCGAGCAGCCGACACATCGTTAGACGGCGAAGCGCTTCGGGTTCTGCGAGAGACTCCGGGCCCGCGAGGATCTCGAACGCCAACGCCTGCAGGGCATCGCCGGCCAAAATGGCAGTCGCTTCGTCGAAGGCCCGATGACAAGAGGGGCGACCGCGTCGCAAGTCGTCATCATCCATCGCGGGCAGATCGTCGTGCACGAGGCTGTATACGTGGATCAGTTCGACCGCCGCCGCTGGATCATCGAGCGCGTCGAGGCTCGCGCCAAGCGCGACGCCAGCCGTATAGACAAGCGTCGGGCGCAGTCGTTTGCCACCACCCAGTACGCTGTAACGCATCGCTTCGGTGAGGCGTTGTGAGCCGGCCTCGGGGATGGGCAGGGCGCGATCGAGGACCGCTTCGATACGGGCGCGATAATCCATCGTGATTTAAACGTCTTGATCGTCTTCGTCGCTCTCAGCGTCGAAGGGTTGCAGCGTGGCCTCGCCGTTGCGCTTCATGAGGATGTCCACGCGGGCTTGCGCCGCCTCGAGCGCCGTTTGGCACTCGCGGGTGAGTCCGACGCCGCGCTCGAACGCTTTCAGCGCGTCTTCCAACGGTAAATCGCCGCCTTCGAGTTTTTCGACGAGCTCCTCGAGCTCCGTGAGCGATTTTTCGAAATCCGGCGAGCGTTTTCGGGTCATGCGGAACTCCTTGAAGCGTTGTTATACCGCAGCCGCGGCGCTTCGGGGTAATACGGTTGATACAATGTCCGGATGGCGAAAGATTACGATGCCTCAGCGATTGAGGTTCTCTCCGGGTTGGAGCCTGTTAGGCGACGTCCCGGCATGTACACCGACACGACCCGGCCCAATCACCTGGCACACGAAGTCGTCGACAACAGCGTCGATGAGGCCTTGGCGGGTCATGCGAAGCAAATCGATGTCACGGTTTTCAAGGATGGCTCACTCGAGGTGCGCGACGATGGTCGCGGCATGCCCGTCGATATTCACCCCAAGGAAAAAGTCAGCGGCGTCGAGCTGATCCTCACGCGCCTGCACGCGGGCGGCAAATTCGACAGCGGTAGCTACGGTTTCTCGGGCGGCTTGCACGGCGTTGGTGTGTCGGTGGTCAACGCGCTCTCGAGACAGCTCGAGTGCTGGGTTCGTCGCGGTGGCAAGGAATACAACATCGGCTTTCGTAACGGGGCTTTGAGCTCCAAGCTCGATGTCGTGGGGACGGTTGGACAGCGCAACACCGGTACGACGGTGCGTTTTTGGCCCGATGGTAAGTTCTTCGATTCCGACAAGTTCTCGATCCCGCAGTTGCGCCACACGCTCAAGGCCAAGGCCGTGCTGTGCCCAGGTCTGCGGATCACTTTCACCAATGAATTCACGGGCGAGAAAGACGAGTGGTTCTTCGCGGGTGACCTCGGGGCCTATCTCGTCGATGAACTCGGCAAGTCGGATCGTCTGCCCAACGAGCCGATTACCGGTAAGCGCGAGCAGGATCAGGACACCGTCGAATTCGCGCTCTGCTGGGCTCCCGCGGTCGAAAACCCGATCGCCGAGAGTTATGTCAATCTGATTCCGACGGCCGACGGCGGCACCCACGTGAATGGTCTGCGCTCTGGCACGGCCGTGGCGGTGCGCGAGTTCTGCGAGTTCCGAAATTTATTGCCGCGCGGCGTAAAGCTTACGCCTGAGGATGTGTGGGACGGCGTGCGCTACGTCCTCTCCATCAAGATTCGAGAGCCGCAGTTCGCTGGCCAAACGAAAGAGCGCCTCGCCTCGCGCGATGCGGCGCAGTTGGTCGAGAGTTTCGCCAAGGACGCGATCTCGCTGTGGCTCGCCCAGCATCCGGATGCCGGTGAGCGAATCGCGCAGTACGCCATCGAAAACGCCCAAGCCCGCATGAAGGCGGCGCAGAAGGTGCAGCGCAAGCGCGTCTCGGGTGGTCCGGCGCTGCCGGGCAAATTGGCCGACTGTGCGGGTGATGATCCCACTCGCTCGGAACTGTTTTTGGTCGAGGGTGACTCAGCCGGTGGCTCTGCCAAGCAGGCGCGCGATAAGGATTTTCAAGCCATCATGCCGCTACGTGGCAAGATTCTGAACACATGGGAGCTTGAGCCCGGCGAAATTGGTTCTTCGCAGGAAGTGCACGACATCAGCGTGGCGATTGGCATCGATCCGGGTAGCAGCGATCTCTCGGGTCTGCGTTACAACAAGATCTGCATTCTCGCGGATGCCGATTCCGACGGACAGCACATCGCGACCTTGCTCTGCGCTTTGTTTTTGCGGCACTTCCGTCCGCTGGTGGCGAATGGGCATGTGCATGTCGCGATGCCGCCACTTTATCGTATCGATGCCGGTAAACAGGTGTTCTACGCTCTTGATGACGCCGAGCGGGACGCCTATCTGCATCGACTCGAACAAGAGAAGGTTCGTGCCAAGCCGCAGGTCACGCGTTTCAAGGGCTTGGGTGAAATGAACCCGTCGCAACTGCGCGAAACCACGATGGATCCGCGTACGCGACGGCTCGTGCAGTTGACGCTCGATGCAGCGGATCAGACCGATTCTTTGATGGATATGTTGCTCGCCAAAAAACGCGCTGCGGATCGACGTGAATGGCTCGAGCAGAAGGGGAACCTCGTGCAGGTGAGTATCTGATGGCCACGACCCAAATGAGCCTTGAAGGCGTCGAGCGGCAACCGCTGCGCGCCTTCACCGAGAAGGCCTATCTCGAATACTCGATGTACGTCATTCTCGATCGCGCGCTGCCGGCGATCGGAGATGGTTTGAAGCCCGTGCAGCGCCGCATCATCTACGCGATGAGCGAGCTTGGGCTGTCGGCCGTTTCCAAGCACAAGAAATCCGCGCGTACCGTGGGTGACGTAATCGGCAAGTTCCATCCACATGGCGATTCAGCGTGCTACGAAGCGATGGTACTGATGGCGCAGCCTTTTGCGTATCGCTACACCATCGTCGATGGACAGGGTAACTGGGGCTCGCAGGACGACCCGAAGTCGTTCGCCGCGATGCGCTACACCGAGGCGAAACTCACGCGTTACGCCGAGGTTCTACTCAAAGAGCTCGGTGAGGGCACGACCGAGTGGGTACCGAATTTCGACGGTACGATGGAAGAGCCGACGGTATTGCCCGCGCGCATGCCGAATCTGCTGCTCAACGGCACGACCGGCATCGCCGTCGGCATGGCGACCGACATTCCGCCGCACAATCTGCGCGAAGTCGCTAACGCCTGCATCCACTTGCTCGAAGAGCCCGAGGCGACGACTCGCGCGCTGATGAAGTTCGTAAAGGGCCCGGATCTGCCGACCGGCGCCGAGATCATCTCGCCGCGCTCCGACCTGGTCGATTTCTATGAGAAGGGCACCGGCAGCTTCAAGGCGCGTGCAACCTACGTCATGGAAGATGACTGCATCGTCATCGAGGCGCTGCCATGGCAGACCTCGGGCTCGAAAGTGCTTGAGCAGATCGCCGAGCAGATGCGCGCGAAAAAATTGCCGATGGTCGAGGACCTGCGCGACGAGTCGGATCACGAGAACCCGACGCGCCTTGTGATCGTGCCGAAGGGCCGCAAGGTCGATGTCGAGCAGTTGATGGCACACTTGTTCGCCACCACCGATCTCGAGCGTAACTACCGGGTCAACCTGAACGTGATCGGCCTCGATGGTCGACCGAAGGTGATGGGGCTGCGCGAGATTCTGAGCGAGTGGCTCAAGTTCCGCATCGGCACTGTCCGTCGTCGTCTTGAGTGGCGTCTCGACAAAGTTACGCGTCGATTGCACATCCTCGATGGATTGCTGGTTGCTTACCTCAATCTCGATGAGGTGATCCGTATCATCCGGCGCGAGGATGAGCCGAAGCCGGTGTTGATGAAGCGCTTCAGCCTGAGTGAAGAGCAAGCCGAAGCGATCCTCGAAACGAAGCTGCGTCACCTCGCCAAGCTCGAGGAGATGAAGATCCGCGGCGAACAAGCCGAGCTCGCCGCCGAGCGAGATGAACTTCAATCCATCCTCGGCAGTGAGAAAAAGCTGCGCAAGTTGGTCTCGGATGAGCTCACCGCAGATGCCGAGAAATACGGCGATGCACGCCGATCCAAGATCGTCGAGCGCGAGGCGGCGCAGGCGATCGACGAGACGGCGCTGATTGCAAACGAGCCTGTGACCGTCGTGCTCTCGGCGGGTGGTTGGGTGCGCGCCGCGAAGGGGCACGAGATCGACCCACGCTCGCTGCAGTACAAGACGGGCGATCAATATCAAGGTGCGGCGCGCGGCATGTCTCTGCAGCAGGCGGTGTTCCTTGATACCACCGGCCGCACCTACTGTATGCCGGCGCACTCGTTGCCCTCGGCGCGCGGTCTTGGCGAACCGTTGTCGGGACGCCTCAATCCGCCCGACGGCGCGCGTTTCACGGGCGTGATGATGGGCGCCGACGAGAGTCTGTGGCTCGTGATGTCCGACGCAGGCTATGGGTTTACGGTGCGCTTCAAAGATCTCGTCACGGATCGCAAGGCCGGTAAGGCCGTGCTCAATGTGCCCGAGAATTCGTATGCCATCGCACCGGCGTTCGTGCCGTCCGAGAAGGCCTTGGTGTGTATCGCCATCGTCGATGCAGATGGCGAGAATGGGCGTCTGCTCGCGTTCCCCGTGAGCGAAGTGCCGGAGATGCCGAAAGGTAAAGGCAACAAGCTCTTCAATATTCCGACGCAGCTCGCGAAGGAGCGTGCCGAGATCGTGATTGGCGCGGCCGTGGTTGAACCGGGTGGCTCACTGATCATCTACAACGATGATCGTAGCAAGACCTATAGCTTCAGCGAACTGAAGGAGTATCAGGGCTCGCGCGCACAGCGCGGCTCCGTGATCACTCGCGGTTGGCGGAAGGTGACGCGGGTCGAATCAGGCAATTAGTTCGATTTAAGCCTGTTTTGGGATGCCAGTGATTCCTGTATATTTCCATAATATACAGGGATGCTTGAATTGCCCGATTTGATCGCATTCGACTGGGACGATGGCAATCGGTTGAAGAACCGGAAGCACGGCGTTTCTCAGTCGGAAGCCGAAGAGGTTTTCTTCAGTCGGCCATTGCTGTTGGTGGATTCGCGTCACAGCGAGCGCGAGCCTCGTTACCACGCATTGGGTGAGACTCGGGCGGGTCGGCGCTTGCACATCACGTATACCCTGCGCGTCGAATGCACCTTGATCCGAGTGATTTCCGCCCGGGATATGCACCGAAAAGAGCGAGCTGTTTATGACCAAGCCGGTTAAATCGGTTCCCAAGTTCAAAACGGAAGCCCAGGAGCGGCGCTTTTGGGAGGCTGCGGGGCGTGATTCGACCCAGTACCTAGATTGGAGCAAGGCGCAGCGAGCCGTCTTTCCCAATCTCAAGCCAACTACCAAAACGATTTCTCTGAGACTGCCCTCGCATCTGCTCGATGCGATTAAATCGGCAGCGAACTCTCGAGATGTGCCTTACCAGTCTTTGATCAAGGTTTGGCTGCAGGAGCGGGTCGATCGGGACTGACCCCAATCATCAGAGCCCGGCCGCAATAACCGTCTTCGCCTCTCTCCCGGGTATCTCACGCGCGAGTTTCGGGACGAGAAAGCCGGGTAACGATTGCGCCATGACGGTCACGAGCTGCTGACCGCGCGCTTCGCTGACTTCGAAATGGGCAGTGCCGTTCACGCGATCGAGTAGGTGCAGGTAGTACGGCACGACCCCGAGGTCATGTAGTCGCCTCGAGAGTGCGATCAGCGTGTCCGCATCATCGTTCACGCCGCGCAACAGCACGGCCTGATTCAAGAGCAGCGCGCCGGTGCCGCGTAGTCGTTCGATCGCTTCGACTGCATCGCCTTGCAGCTCGTTGGCGTGATTCACATGCAAGACGAGCGTAACCCGCCACGGCAGGCTCGCGAGCCACTCGAGAAAACCGCCGTCCACGCGCGATGGCAATACGATCGCGTTTCGCGTGTGGATGCGCAGCCACTCGATGTGTGCAATCGGTTTCATCGCATCCGACAACGAGCGCAGGCGCGCGTTGGTCAACGAGAGTGGATCACCGCCGCTCAAGATGACTTCGCGTATCGAACTGTCGGCGGCGATCGCAGCGATGGCTTCGCGCCAGCGGCCAAGTTCTCCCTGCTGCTCTGCATAAGGGAACTCGCGTCGAAAACAATAGCGACAATGAACCGCGCAGGCTTCGGTCGTGATCAACAAGGCTCGGTGTGCGTATTTCTTCAAAAGTCCGGGCGCGAGGCCGGCATCGCTTTCTTGCAGTGGGTCTGACATGTAGCCCGACGTTCGGTCGAGCTCGGCGCCGATCGGCAGGATCTGGCGCAGCAAGGGGTCGCCGATGTCTCCGACGCGCATGCGGTTCACGAAACTGCGCGGTACCCGAAGACCAAAGCTGGCCGCTGCCGCACGCGCCCCTTCGAGCCATTCAGCCTGCAAATGCAGTAGGTCGGCGAGTTCCGCCGGATCGGTGATGGAGTCTGCAAAGTCCTGCTGCCAGGAGGTCGGTGCGGCAGGCTGCTGGCGGGAGAGGGGGGTAGCCGTTATCATGTGCGCCCTTTTTGGCCCGGGTATTCTGGGCTGACCCTCGCGGGAACGCAAAGCGGAAGAGAGAACATGGGCAGCTATAACACCAGCGAATTCAAGTCCGGCCTCAAGATCCTCATCGACGGTGATCCGTATGTGATCGTCGAGAACGAGATGGTCAAGCCCGGCAAGGGCCAGGCGTTCAACCGCGTCCGCGTGCGTAACCTGAAGACGGGTCGTACGGTCGAGAAGACCTGGAAGTCCGGTGATTCGGTCGAGTCAGCCGACGTCATGGACGTCGATATGCAGTACCTCTACCAGGACGGCGACTTCTACCACTTTATGGTGCCCGACAATTTCGAGCAGCACACCGCGAGCAAAGAAGCGGTGGGTGATTCATCGCAATGGCTGAAGGATGGCGTGACCTGCATCGTCACGCTTTGGAACGGCGTGCCGCTCGTAGTGACCCCGCCAGCGCACATCGAAGCCACGATCGTCGAGACCGACCCGGGTGTTCGCGGTGATACCGCAACCGGTGGTCAGAAGCCTGCGAAGCTCGAGACCGGCGCCGTCGTACGCGTGCCGCTCTTCATCAACCAGGGCGAAGTCATCAAAGTCGACACCCGTACGGGTGAATACATCTCGCGCGCGAAGAGCTGATTCAGCTCGGCTTGCGTGCGCGTTCAAACGCCCACGCATGCGCGACGATGGTGTCGAGATCGGCGTAACGCGGCGACCAGCCGAGTCTCGATTTGATGGCCGAAGAGTCGGCGACGAGTCGCGGCGGGTCGCCCGCGCGACGCTCCTCGTGCTTCACTGCGAAATCAACACCGGTCACTTTCTTCGCCGTCTCGATGACTTCGAGTACCGAGAAGCCATTGCCGTTGCCGAGGTTATAGGCCTGGCTGCTCGCACCATCGCGCAGCGACTCGAGCGCCAGCCAATGTGCTTCGCACAGATCGCTCACGTGCACGTAGTCGCGAATGCAGGTGCCATCCGGCGTGTCGTAGTCGGTGCCATACACCGACAGGCCCGCGCGCCGTCCTGAGGCGGCCTGCAAGGCGAGCGGGATGAGGTGGCTCTCAGGATCGTGTCGTTCGCTGAGTTTTCCTTGCGGATCAGCACCCGCGGCATTGAAATACCGGAGGCAGACCGAGCGCAGACCATAGGCGCGCTCGTAATCGCCCAACACGTCCTCGACCATATTTTTGGTACGACCGTAGGGGTTGATCGGTGCGCGTGGATGACGCTCGTCGATCGGTACGTATTGCGGTGTGCCAAAGATTGCCGCTGTCGATGAGAAGATAAAACGGTCAACACCCGCTTCGCGCATGGCTGAGAGTAGCGTCAGCGTATTGGCCACGTTGTTGCGGTAATACTTCGCTGGCTCGCGCACCGATTCACCCACCTCGATGAACGAAGCGAAGTGCATGACAGCATCGTATTTTCGTCGCGCAAACAAGCTGCGGAGCAGTTCGGTGTCCGCCATATCGCCTTGCACGAAATCCCCTGTCAGGACGGCATCACGGTGCCCACTCGAGAGATCATCGAGTGTCGTTACTGCGCAGCGGCGCTCACCGAGCAGTTTCACCATGTGCGAGCCGATGTAGCCCGCTCCGCCGACGACGAGGATTTTCATAGAGTTTTAGGCAGCTCGGGTGAGGTGTAAGTCGATATGGATGTCGTCGAACGGGCAAATGACG
>JAGWWY010000013.1 GCA_018970145.1 Gammaproteobacteria bacterium | reverse complement strand
AAACGAGCTTTTGAACGGTGAGATCTTCTACACCCTACGCGAGGCCCAGGTGCTGATCGAGCAATGGAGACATCACTACAACCGAGTTCGACCGCACAGCGCTCTCGGCTATCGACCTCCGGCGCCCGAGGCCTGGGGGCTCACCCCCAGCCCTCGGATCATCTCGATAACCCGCAAAAGGGCCGCCTAAACTAACTTCAACACTGGACCAATCAAAGCGGGCTGGACATTCTTGCTATTGAAACGCGAGCTCCCGAAAACAGGCGAATCTGTCGTCTGGGCAGGGTGGCGATTTGAGGTCGTCGATATGGATGGCAATGCAATCGATAAAGTGCTTGCGAGCCGTCAGAGTTAGTTCGAGGGCGACTTTGATGGTGCTGAAGATTGGTCTTTGTCTCTCCACCCCAATCCGTTAACGCAGCGACTAATTTTAGGGTGGGGGTTTGGATGACCTGCTCTGGTATTTTTAGTGCATGTTTTATGTTCATTAACGGTACAGGAGATCTGGGCGATGGCGAAGCAGAGATACACGATTTAGGAAGTCATTCATAATTGTCGCGAGACCGTTGACCTGACGTGTGTTTGGTTGCGCTGCTGCGTTTCGGTTGGGCGGCGCGAGTCGGGTCTGGCGGGTTAGGTGGTAATGTCGTCACAGTTGGTGCTGTCGGTTCGGTTGGTTTCGAAGTGCAGTTATATCATCAGAGCGGCAGCTTTAGAGCGCGGAAAATCGTGCATTTACGCTCCCTAGTAGCCAGAGATTTGCTTACACACCGGCCTCAACGGTGAAAAAACCCGCAGAAAATGGCTGATTACGAGCGGTACAAATTACTCATAATCCGTGGTCCTTGGTTCGAATCCAAGCGGGCCCAGTCTTACAAATCAATAAACTTCCGGTCTATTGGCTGATCAACTTCGTGAGGGAGTCGAGGTAACTGATGAAGGCTTTGCGGCCTTCATCGGTCAACCGGACTTCGGTTCTGGGCTTTCTATCTTTAAAAGACTTCTCGATTGAGACGTACCGCGCGTCTTCGAGTTTTCGAAGGTGAACCGATAGGTTGCCGTCCGTCGTTTCTAGATGCTGTTTGAGAGTGTTGAAGTCCGCACTGCCTGCCCCGATCAGGTAAGCCATGATGCCGAGTCTCAGACGGCCATGGATGATCTCGTCGATGGCATGAATGTCAAAGCTCTTCATCGGAATGACTGTCAGACCGAATGCGCCTTACGGAGTAGGCGCACCCCGGGGATTACCGCGGTGAGTACCAGCGCGATCGCGTAAATCAAATATTCGTGTCCGGTACCAACGAACAGTCCAAGTACAGGAACAGTTCCGAAGGCGGCTATCGCCGTAACGGTCATCCAGCCCTCTCGAGTAATGGCGGCGGCCACTAACCAGCCGATACCGTACACACTGAGAACCTGAAGACTGATTGTATTCAAGACGAATAGTTCGTCTCGCTGGTACGCCATCATGGTGACGCCGACCCAAAACGCGAAAATGCCAAAGCCGATCCCTGACCAGACGGCGTTCACGGCGCGATTACTCGTAGTTTCGAATTTGTCTCGATCGCGGCGGATGAGGATGGTGAGATGAATAGCGAAGCCGAGCGCTGAAATCAGCCATGCTGCCACCGCTTTATCAGCACTAAGACCGGCGAGATCTCTCAATAGGGGCCATTGGATGAGGCTTGCCGCAGCGAACCAGCTGCCGCCGGCGATGAGGTAGGGGCCTGCCATCAACGGTGCATCAAGTCCGCGCTCGGCAAGGGTACGGAGGAAAGACAAATCGTCTTGTGGTGGAGTATCGGTCGGCATTTTTGGTTTCTCGGGCAATCGGCCTGGGGCTGGTAAAAAGTACTTTAATAAACGAAGTACGTCAAGGCTGAGTTGAGCCAAGAGGTATTTGTAGTTACAATAACGCCGATGCGCATCACCTATGATCCGGCCAAGCGTGCGAAGACGTTTCAGGATCGTGGGCTCGACTTCGAAGATGCCGTCAAAGTGTTTTCGGGGGTCACATTCGAGGTCGAGGATACGCGTCGAGACTATGGCGAGATCCGAATGATCTGCTTCGGTTGGTTGAAGGATCGCCTGGTCGTGATCGGTTATACGCCTCGTGGCAGTGACCGCCACATATTCAGCATGAGGAAAGCTAATGACCGCGAAAAAGCGCGCCTCGCGCCGCTCCTTAAAATCTGACCTCGCACGGTCGGATGCTCACGTTGTGACCGTCAAAGAGTACAAAGAGCTCCCTGAGTTGACGTCGGAGATGATCGCGCGTGGTTCGATTCGAAAAGGGGGACGCCCGGTATCGACGAATCCTCGAAAGTTGATAACTATTCGGTTGCCTGCCGATGTCATCGCGCGGTGGAAGTCCACCGGTCCCGGTTGGCAGACGCGAATGGCTGATCGACTCACTAAAGCTCGATAAATCTGTAGGGGTTGGCTACGAACATAAACCGACCTACGGCATGTCAAAAACACGATATTTACTTGCACATTCTCTTACACACAGGTTAGTGACACGTGTAAGTGCTTGATGGCCAACAGGGATTACTGAGTCCAGTCTTCTCATAATCCCTTGGTCCTTGGTTCGAATCCAAGCGGGCCCAGTCTTGTAAATCAATGCGATGCGAAGTCACTCGCTATTCGGTAAACCACCGCATCGACCGTGATGCCGTGGAGTTCGATGCGGTTGGCGTGAATGCCGTCATTTAACGCACCGAGGGATTCGGCGACCTTTCGGCTCGCAATGTTGTCGGGATGACAAAGGATTTCGAGCGTCTTTAATTGAAGCTCAGAGAATGCGAGTTTGGCTGCCTGCCGTGCGGCGGTGCGCGCTATTCCTCGCCCCGTCCAAGGCGTGCCCACCCAATAACCCAGGTTTCCCGTCTTGGTTTCCCAGTCGATCTTGTTGATGCCGACTCCGCCAAGAACGTCATTGCTGTTGCAGTTAATGATAGCCATCGGGAATTCACTTCGATGTGACCACACATTCAAAGAGTGGCTGATCCAGTCGTCGGTGTCGTTACGGGCATACTCGAGCCTGCACCAAGGCAGCCAGACGCTCAATTCCGTAACGGATTGTCGCACCAGCCGATAAAGCTTATCGGCATCGTTGCTCTCCCACGGCCTAATGCAGATCACGCCGCCGACTTATGCTTGCGCAGCCACTCTTGCAGCGCGGCGTCCATACGCGATTGCCAGCCGTCGCCTGTTGCGCGAAAACGCGCGACAACTTCAGGTGACAACCTGATGGTGATGCGCTCCTTGGTCGGTGCCTTCTGCGGCCCTCGGACGCCAACCTTGCGCCTAACTGACGCCGGGAGCGCCTCTCGGGCCGCACGAAATCCCTTCAGATCGGTAGAGGAGACCTCTCGAACCTCTCCCTTCGAATCAGTCAATGATTTGCGTTTTTTCATAACGTCTAACCTCTCGAGCGTTGGCCTTACGAAAGCTGATGACACGAATGCCATCGTCAGTCTCGACAAAGCACAGAACATGAAGGCGATCGCGCAGCATTCCCAAAGCGACCTAGCGCGTCTCGCCGTAATCGTGCCGATCATCGACGGCATACAGGGCATTCTCAAAATCAAAGTCTGCAGCCGCCAGAAACGAAAGACCGCGGACGCAGATATTCCATTCGTCTTTAGCTGGATCGAACGAGATACGCACGGGTTAAATTGTACATACAATTAAAGTATTCCGCTACCCGATAGCGAACTACGGCATCGGGCATCAATACGCCGGTTGACCGTATTTCCAGCGTCAAAACCCGATATTTACTTACACATTCTCCTACACACAGCTTAGTGACGCGTGTAAGTCTTTGAAGGCCAACAGGGATTGCTGAGTCCAGTCTTCTCATAATCCCTTAGTCCTTGGTTCGAATCCAAGCGGGCCCAGTCTTTCACAGAAGACAGATTCGCAGCGTATCCGAGATCATCGCCGCGCAGGCGTAAACGTCAAACCGCGTTTCTGACGCCCCCGCGCGGGTTCCCAGAAGTTTAAGCCGACTCTCAGGGCTTATGAGGTATCTCGACCGGAAAGCTCAGTGACAACTTGACGCTTATCGTTAAGCGTTATAGATTGCCAGTGTGATAAGGAGTTTCCGCTGCCCTGATACCCGGCGATTCTGCGAGACCGGCAAGTCACGTCGGTTCGGCGCTATCGCGAACGTAGCGGCACGGAAGCTCGCCATGCTGGATGCTGCTCACACCCTCGACTTCCTGCGCTCGCCACCTGAGAACCGACTAGAGGTGTTACGAGGAGATCGCAAGGGGCAATACAGCATCCGCATCAATGATCAATACAGAGTTTGTTTCGGATGGACCGAGCAGGGTCCGATTGATGTGGAAATCGTCGATTACCACTGAGGTGAGATAGATGTCCAAAAATGGCATGCGACCGGTGCATCCTGGTGAAGTAATTCGCGAGGAGTTCATGGCACCGCTGGGGCTGAGCGCCAACGCACTAGCGAAGGCGCTCAATGTTCCGACACCGCGGATCAACGATGTCGTGCGCGGTCGACGGGGTGTGTCTGCGGATACTGCCATGCGTCTTGCTCGTTACTTTGGTGGCGACGCCCGGTCTTGGCTAAATCTGCAAGCCGCATACGATTTACGTGTTGCAGAACTCGCGGTCGGTAAGCGAATCGAGCGCGAGATATCGCCCGCAGCGGCGTGATCACAACATCGATAGACGAGCGAGCATTCGTTCCCCTGCCAAAAACACGATATTTACTTACACATGCTTTTTTACACAGCTTGGTGACATGTGTAAGTCATTGATGGTCAAAAGGGATCGCTGAGTCCAGTTTTCTCATGATGCCTTGGTCCGCTGGTGTGAACAGAAGCATTTCGATTGATAGTGTCTGTGCGTCGTTCGCACCTTGCCGGAATTCGATGTATGGCTGGACGGACTTCCGGGTGCGCAAGGGTCGACAGCTGATTGTGATGTTAGGCGGTGGTGATAAGTCGACCCAAGAGCGTGATATTCGTGTTGCCCACCAGCGGGCGACGTGGCTAATCGAAGGCGATTAAACAATGAAACAGCGAAGGGTTAAAACGCCCGAGTTACCAGAGTTCGACGTCTCAAAATACCTTAACGATGAGGCGTCGATTGCCGAGTACCTAACGATGGTGATTGAGGAAGATGACCCTGCTCTGCTCGCGGCAACGTTAGGCGATATTGCCAAAGCGCGCGGAATGACCGACATCGCGAAATCGACGGGGCTCACTCGTGAAGCGTTGTATAAGGCCCTGCGGGCAGACGCGCAGCCTAGATTCGATACTGTTTCGAAAGTTTGCGCGGCACTCGGCGTCAAGTTGGTCGCAGAGCCTGCATAGCGTATTTTCTGAGTGCGTTCGAGCGATGGAAAAAGTAGCCGATAGATCGCCAAATAGCCGCGTGCGACCGGTGCATCCTGGTGAAGTGATTCGCGAGGAGTTCATGGCATCGATGGGGCTGAGCGCCAACGCACTAGCCAGGGCGCTCAATGTTCCAACACCGCAAATCAACGATGTCGTGCACAGTCGACGGGGAGTATCTGTGGATATTGTCATGGATCTTGCGCGTTACTTTGGTAGCGACGCCTAATTAGCGTCAACTACTTTGTCCGACCCGGGAAGTTTATCGGCGACGAAGCTGCACCCTCGGGTGGCGAACGTCGAACGTGCTAGAGTCTTGTGGCTATGGAGATCAAAATGAAAATGCCGGCGCTAAGATCGCTGTGGGTGCTCATGTCGGTCTTGAGCGTGGTCGCCGTCGCCCACGCCGACTCGAGACCAATATTTTCTCGCGTCGAGCTGAGCGACACTCCAACGGGCGGACAACCCTCAGTCGCACTGGAGCCGAATCGCGGATTCATCGTGACTTGGCAGAGCACCAAGCAGGAAGTCACCGCGTTGAACTGGCTCGCACTGAACTTTGATGGCGAGCAAACCGGAAGGGGTGTCATTGCTCAAGGCTCAAACTGGTTCGTCAATTGGGCAGATACTCCGGCGCTTGCGGTACTCGATAACGGCGATTGGGTGACGTTCTGGCTGGAGCGAAATGACCCATCGATGCCAGAAGGGTATGACATTCGCGTCGTTCGCTCGACGGATCGGGGAGCCACCTGGTCGACGCCCATCTCGCCACATCGAGACGGTACAAAAACACAGCACGGTTTTGTATCGATGATCGCCGCCGGGAACGATCGGCTCCTGATGGCATGGCTCGATGGGCGCCGCGCCGCATCACCCGCCGCCCATACCTCGGAGCACTCTGAACACGACCATGAAAGCGCACCAATGACGCTGCGCTCTGCCGTCCTAGATCGAGCTAATCAAATCTCTGAAGAGTTCGAGATAGACGAGCAGACCTGCAGCTGCTGTCAGACCGATATGGCGAGATGGGCTGATCAGACGTTAATCGTTTATAGAGATCGCACTGACAATGAAATACGTGATATCTCCATCGCACAACGATCCTCGACACGCTGGCAGCCGTCGACGGTCATACATAACGACGGTTGGCAAATTGAAGGCTGTCCTGTCAATGGTCCCGCTATCGCCGTTGGCAGTGGAAAAGGCTTGGTCTTTTGGCCAACCTTTGTGGATGACCAGATGATGTTGCGCTATGTCGTTGCCGAGTCTCCCGAAGCGCTGAGCAACGAACCGCGTATGCATCAGCTACAGCTACCCGCGATTCCATCAGGGCGCGTCGATACGGTTGCTTGGCACGACGGTTTTCTCTTGACTTGGATCAGCCGTGCGCGAGACCGTCCCGCTGTAGAGGTGGCAGTGCTGAATGAAAAGGGACAAGTTGAGTTCGGCGCGCCGATCGCCGAGCCTGCACTTCGCGGGCGGTCAACCGGCTTTCCGCGTATCGCTAGCAACGGTAATAGAGCGCTTGTTGTGTGGCCGGAATTAGGTAGCGATGGAACGCCGGTGGTCGGTGTCGCTTTGCTTCGTTGAGATGAGCGTCATCGACGATACGATAATCACCCTGTCCGAAGATGAGTCAATCAGAGCAGATCGCTGCTAAGTCACAAGTACTCGCCGATAAATCGTGATCAACTTGCAGTGATGGCCGAGCTTTCACTTCTCGCGCGTTGATATCAGCGGCTGACCTCCGACAGTGAAACTGGAGCAAGCGCTAAAAAAACATGAACGCATTGATTTCGAGCAGATGCCAATTCATTCGGCCGACATCGAAATCAGGATCTGGTGGTCGCGTATAGCTTACGAAGTAAGCGATGAGGTACAGAAGACCACCCAAAAACAAACCTCGGTACGCGAATAGCAGTGGCTTGGCATCGATCTGGCCCGACTGGAGATCTGTTCCGCTAAACCACTACGTCACGCCGATGCCAACGATGATGATCGATCCGTAGAGAGCCGCTTCGGACAGTCGCACGAGCCTCGTCTTGGACTGCCGTAAGAGGTCGTAGCGACATTATGTGCCACAGTCCTCGGGAGACGTCGGATGCGCAGTAAATACGAAAAACCCCCGGCGCTGGGTAGCGGCCGGGGGCTTTCATCGGGATGTCGCCGCAGCGGCGGAGCCGCGACGTCATCAGTGATGGCAAAGAGACCGTTACTTCGGCAGCATTACCGCATCGATGACATGGATGACGCCGTTCGAGGCGGCGATATCGGTGGCGGTAACGTTGGCGCCATCCACACTGACCTTGCCGTCCTTGACCGCGATCTTTACTGACTGACCCTGTACCGTCTTGGCTTCCTTGAGCTTCACGATCTCCGCTGCCTTCACCGCACCCGGCACGACGTGATATGTCAACACCGCAGTCAGCTGGGCCTTGTTCTCGGGCTTGAGAAGGTTGTCGAGCGTGCCTGCGGGCAGCTTCGCAAAAGCGGCATCCGTCGGCGCGAACACGGTGAACGGACCTTCGCCCTTGAGGGTTTCGACCAGCCCGGCGGCTGTGAGCGCTTTGGCAAGAGTGCCGAAGTTCCCGGCTGCAACAGCCGTGTCGACGATATCTTTGGTCGCTTTAGATTTGTGACCGTGCCCGTCGGCGAACGCTGTCGGAGCTGAGATCAGCGAAGCCGCCGCGAGTGCGAAAACCGCAACGAGGGAGCGCGATGAGCGACTCCCAGAGAAATGAAACTGAAACATTGAGGATCCTCCACGAACGTTTGATGTCCTACCGACACGAAATGGTGCCGCGACAAACCTTGGACCCTTGGCACGTGAGATAAGTTCCGGAATTTCTAGTTCCTCAAAAATTGACCCCGGCCGCACCGTCGATCGCGATTCCTGCACCGGAGACGAACTTGGCCGCGTCGGTCGCGAGGAATAACGCGACGGCAGCGACATCTTCCGGATCGCCGATTCGGCCCAATGGTGCTTTGGTTTCCCAGTAATTTCGGAAGTGGGGATCGTCGAAGAACGGTCGCGACATACCTGTCCAGATCGAGCCTGGCTGGAGGGCATTGACGCGGATTCCGTATTTCCCAAGATCAACTGCCATGCCACGTGAGAGGCCGAGTACGGCGTGCTTGGAGGTCGCGTAGGCAGAGAGCTGCGGCCCACCGGTGGAGGACATGATCGAGGCAAGGTTGATCACACTGCCGCCTCCCCGCGCCCGCAGATGCGGCACAGCGGCCCGTGTCAGACGAAATACCGACCGTACGTTGACATTCATGATTCGATCAAACTCGCCGTCTGTGGTCTCCTCGAACTGCTTGCCGAGTGCGATTCCCGCATTATTTACTAGGATATCGAGCCCACCGAATTCGTCGATCGCCAGATCGACGATGCGTTGCGGCGCGTCATCGGCCGTGATGTCCACCTCGATCGCGCGAACCCGCGGATTGTGCGGGAACCGGTCGCTCAGCCCGTGTTCGGCGAGGTCGCTGACGGCCACGCGAGCTCCCTCCCGCAGGTAGAGCGTCGCGATCGCCTCGCCGATGCCGCTGGCTGCGCCAGTAACGATTGCGATCTTGCCTTGCAAGCTGTTGCCTTCGCTGTGCATCAAAGTGCTCCTCAAATTCGCGTTACGAGCACCTCGCCCGGCTCGCTGGGTCTATCGACACAACCATCGTTTGGTCCGCAAGATCGGGTACTGTATGTCAAGTTTACGTCAGCTTTCTGGTGAGGGAGAAAAAAATGCCAAAAGACGTACGAACATTAAGCTCCCGCGTGGTGCAGGTCAGCGAAAACGCGATACTTCTCGTCATCGGGCTGGCGACGCTGTTTGCAGCCGGTGTGGAAGTGAAGCGACTCTTTGACACCGGGACGGTGAACTTGAGTGATTTGTTTCTACTGTTTATCTATGCCGAAGTACTCGGCATGGTCGGTGCCTTTTACAAAAGTCACCGAATTCCAGTCACGCTGCCGATTATCATCGCGATGACGGCGCTCTGTCGCATGATTATCCTGCAGAGCAAGGATATCGATCCTGTCAATATTATGTATGAAGCCGGCGGCATTCTGATCCTGTCGGCAGCGGCCTTATTGATGAGCTACAAAGACAAGATGAGCCTCGAAAAAGTCAAATTACGCCAAGATCAGGAGGAGTAACTTCGGCGGATTTGATCAACAGGTCATTCACGAAAATCATCGAGTTCGATTTGGTGTCGATGGATTTTGTCGTAAAACGTTTTGCGGGGGATTTTCAGAATTTCGAGTGCCTGTTTGACACTGCCGCCGTTCGACCGAAGGGCATCGCGAATCAAACTGGCTTCGAATCGATCGACCAAGTTGGGTAGGGGATCGTTCGTTCGCTCGGCATGTTCGCCGCCGAGGCGATCAACGCCTAGCACCACTCGGTCTGCGTAGTGGCTCAACTCGCGAATGTTTCCTGGCCATGAGTGCTCCATCAACATGGCTCTGACGCTTTTGGTCAGATTCGGCGGGTCTCTTTTGAGGCGCTGTGCAGAGCGCGTCAGTAGTTCGATGAACAGCGTGGCGATATCTTCGCGCCGCTCGCGTAGCGGCGGTAGATGTAGCGTGATCGTGTTGAGCCTGAAAAACAAATCGGAACGAAACCGACTCTCTTTGACCATGCGTCCAAGGTCCTGAGTGGCTGCCGATATGACTCGACAGGAAATATCACGACTAGCGGTCGCGCCGACTGCGGTGACTTGTTTTTTCTCGACGGCTCTGAGCAGACGCGCCTGCGCAGCAAGCGGTAGCGTATCGACCCCATCGAGAAACAGCGTGCCCTTGTCTGCGAGCGTAATGCGTCCGGGCTTTTGACGCCGCATCCCTGAAATCGTTTCTTCTACCCCGAACAACTCAACCTCAATGAGTGATTCAGGAAGCGACGCGCAATCGACGATCGCGAGCGGTTTTGCGCTTCGATTTGACAGGGTGTGAAGCGACGTGGCAACCGACTCCTTGCCCGTGCCTGTCTCGCCGAGCAGAAGAACGCTGACATCGGTATTCGCGAGCTCTCGAACGAGCGCTCGCAGTTGCGCGATGCGCTCGCTTTCACCGCGCAACGGTAACGGAGTTCCGTCGTCCCGACTACCAGCGCGAATTTTCCGGTTGTCGAGTACAAGACGCCGATGCTCAATCGCGTTTCTGACGCTCGTGAGGAGTCTTGGTGGGGAAAACGGTTTCGAGATGAAATCGTAAGCTCCCTCTCGCATTAGATCGACCGCTTCTTGGAGTTCGCCGTGTCCGGTGATCAGAATGACGGGCAACTCGGGGTCACTCTGCATCAACCGGCGAAATAGTTGTCGCCCGTCCGCACCTGGTAGACGAATGTCGGTTACCACGATTGCGTCCGTCTCGGAGCTTAACTTCACTGTACAGCTCTCAACGGATTCATGAGCTGAAACGACAAAGCCCTCCAGTTCCAAAGATTGACTGATGGCGTCTCGAAGGGAGGGGTCGTCCTCGAAAAGAAAAACCGCTCCTGATGGTTTCTGTTTGTTCATGTCTCGAAAGCCGGAATCGTAAGAACAAAGGTCGTAACGGCAGCTTCCGGATCAAATTCGAGTGAGCCGCCGAGATCGGATGCGATGTCGCGACTAATCACCAGGCCGAGTCCCAAGCCCATGGGCTTTGATGACGAGAAAGGTAAGAACAGTTCAGAGCGTCGCTCCGGTGGTACTCCAGGTCCGTTGTCGGACACGCGAATCCACACATAGCCGTCTGTCGTACCAGTTTCCAGCGTAATGATGGGGTCTTGACTATCGATGAGCGCATCCATCGCGTTCTGGATGAGATTGACGAGGATCTGCTCAAGCCGTGTCCGGTTGGCTAAGGCGATCTGCGGCTCGGGAAAAGTCGTACGTTGGAGCCGGATACGTCGAAGCTTCAGCGATTGTTCGAGTAGCAACTGAGATCCGTCGATGGCATCGCGAATGGGTAATCGCTCTCGGGTTGTCGGCGATCGCCGCGAGAACTCGCGCAACTCATCGGTGATCAGACCAATACGGTCGGTCAGCGAGACGATCATTTCCAGTACGCGCATTGCGGAATTCGTATCGCCACGCTCGAACAGCTTTTTTGCGTTATCGGTATAGGTGCGAATCGCCGCGGTCGGTTGATTTATTTCGTGCGCAACACCGGCAGAAATCTGCCCAAGAATAGCGAGTCGATTGGCTTGAGTGAGGTTTTCTCGAAGTTTTTGCACGGTTGCTTCCGAGCGTGATCGTTCGTCAATTTCGCGTAGCAGTCGTTGATTGGAATTTTCGAGTTCGGTCGTTCGCTGGACAACCAGACGTTCCAGCTCTGCTCGCTGTCTTGCACGCCGGCGTCGTGATCCCACAATGAGATAAATCATCATGAGGCTGACTAGTCCGAGCAACACGCCGATCGACGCCCCGAGCAAACTCGATGCAAGCACGGGTATGCTGATGTCGCGACGGACAACCAGGATCCAATCCTGGTAGAGCGCTGGGAGTGAACTCGATATCCATCCGTCGCGGATTTCAGACGAAGGGGTGTAGGTCGAAAATCGTTTACTCGGAACAGAGGTCAGTAAAACCGTGTTTTCTTTGTTGGTGATCAGTGTTTCTTCCTGCTCTCGGCGCCAGTTCCGCTCAAGATCCGCAAATTCGACTTTGGCGACAACGACACCGGTCGCATCGCGAAGACGATGTGCCAGATAGAGGCCGGGGACACCGCTGACGGTACCCTGAGCAAACAACGTTCCGACGCCGGAGCCCATCGCATCGCGGAAGTACGAGCGAAACGAGTAGTCTTGACCGATGAAGGTCGTCGGTAACCGATGGTTGCTGGCGACAACGGTAGTGCCATCTGCATTCACGAGATACAACGTCGCGGCGCCATCGGCACGGGCCAGTTGCTCGAAGTCGTCATTCAGGACTCGAACCACCGCCGCGCGCGAGTTCGCGGACGTGCGTGGGTCGACCGCGACCGCCAACTGTGGATTCCCTGCTAGCGTCGTCGGCAGAAGACGATGCCGTTCGATCTCGCTACGCAGCAATTCTCGGCGTAGGACGGCGTCTACGCGCAGCTGTTGAGTTTGCTGCCGTAATTCGTACCTTGCGCCCAGGAGGTGCCCGACCCAGCCAGCAACCGCCGCGACCAGAATGGCGGTGATCGTCCACAGGAGAGATGGCGGTGGTCTGAACTGGGGCATCCGGTGGAAGAATAGGCGGTTTGGCGAGAATCTGCACAAGTACCACATCAAATGAGCGGAAAACCGCACATTGAGAGGAGTAAAAACTCATTTAATCATAGAGTTAGCGCGATGCGGGTTTGGCTGGTGGTCGAGATCGGTACGGTATTTAATCAACCTGTAATGAGTGCGAGTTCGCAATTTGTCTCCATCCCACGTCTGCCATGGTGGCGGTCGTTGTATGCACAAGTGTTGGCGGCCATTTTGATCGGCGCTGCACTTGGGCACTTCGTACCGGATCTCGCCGTCCAGCTGAAGCCCCTCGGCGATATGTTCATCAAGCTCGTCAAGATGGTGATTGGCCCGGTGATTTTTCTGACGGTTGCAGGTGGCATCGCTGGCATGGGCTCCCTCGGGCGTCTCGGTAGCACGACCGGCAAGGCGCTGATCTATTTCATCACCGTGTCGACGTTCGCGCTCGTCATCGGACTTGTCGTTGCCAACGTGGTGCGGCCCGGCGTCGGCATGAACGTGGATCCCGCCAGTCTCGATCCGGCGGCCGTCGGTACCTTTGTCGGTAAAGCCGAGGAGCAGACCGTCGTTGGATTTTTGCTCTCGATCATCCCCGATACGTTTGCGGGCGCGCTCACCAGCGGTCAAATTTTGCCCGTGTTGTTCATCGCAATCATTTTTGGAGTGAGTGTTGCGTCGTTGGGTGAAGCGCGTAATCGGATCAGCGCTGCGCTCCATGATCTCAGTGAGGTGTTTTTCAGGATGGTGTCGATCTTGATGAAATTTGCACCGATCGGAGCGTTCGGTGCGTTTGCGTTCACGATCGGGAAATACGGTATCGACAGCGTCGCCAACCTGGCTGTACTGATTGCGACTTTCTATCTCACCTCGGCACTGTTCATCGCCGGTGTCCTCGGCGTCATCGCGTACGCGAGTGGATTCTCGCTCTGGAACTTGCTCCGCTACCTACGAGAGGAAATCTGGCTCGTGATTGGCACAAGCTCGTCGGAGGCCGCCCTGCCGTCTCTGATGCGCAAGCTCGAAAACGCCGGATGTGCAAAGTCCGTCGTCGGTTTGGTTGTGCCCACCGGGTATTCCTTCAATCTAGATGGCACGAATATCTACATGACGCTGGCGGCGTTATTCATCGCGCAGGCCACGGGAATCGACCTTTCGATCCAACAGCAGGTGCTGCTGTTGCTGGTTGCCATCGTCAGTTCAAAGGGTGCAGCAGGGGTGACCGGTGCCGGGTTTATCACGTTAGCGGCAACACTGGCGGTCGTACCCAGCGTTCCGGTTGCTGGTATGGCGCTCATCCTCGGAATCGATCGATTCATGTCTGAGTGTCGTGCGGTAACCAACTTCATCGGTAACGCTGTCGCCACGATCATCATTGCTCGCTGGGAGCGTGCTTTGGATCGCGAGAGATTGTCGTCGGTATTGAATTCATAGGATTGTCAAAAATTTTTCCTGAGGAGTTGTCATGATCAAACGTGATTGGATCGACGTCATTTGTCTTGATCGACGATTTTTCGCCACATGCATGGCCTCGATCGTCACGATCAGCGGATCGGCTGCGCTCGCGCAGCAGTCGGCAGGCCCTGGTCAAGAGACCGTCGATGATTTGCAGGAAGTCGTCGTGGTCGGTTCGCAAATCAAGGGTAAGATCACCGCCGCTGTGCCCGTGGCCCTCATCACCGAGAGTGATCTGGAGGCGATCGGTGCCGTCAGTGGTGACGAGATTTTTAGGAGCATTCCGCAGTTCGCCGATACGAACTTCAATCCGTCGAACAGCGCACAAACCACGAACGCTGCGCGTGGCGATGTCGGCTCCGCCGATCTGCGCACGCTAGGTATTGGCAATACGTTGGTTCTCATTAATGGGCGACGGACCGTCAATCATCCGACGAGTCAGGCGCTGACCAATACCAATTCGGTCCCGGTGCTCACGTACAACACCAACGCGATCCCGGGAGCGGGACTCGGTCGCATCGAAGTTTTGCTTGACGGCGGTGCAGCACTTTACGGCTCGGACGCCGTCGCCGGTGTCGTCAACACCGTCACGAAAAGCAAGCAAGACGGGCTCTCTGTGTCGGTACAGTTCGGTGGCGCCGAGTCGACGCATCTGCGCGAGACTCAAGTGAACCTCTCCGGTGGAAAGAATTTCGCTTGGGGCAACATATCCGGCATTTTCGAGTTCACCGATCGCGAAGCCATGCTCGCAGAGGACTCCCCGCTGACCGCGAGTGGTGATCTACGATCTTTGTTTGCTGATTATCCGGCATTCGCCAACCTGACCGGGGCGGATACACGTAACACGCGCGGTGTCTGGCCCAATCTGTTTGCCAACGGACGAGTGAATGCCGGTTCAACCGCATTGACGAGCTCGGCGGGAGCCTTTCACATTCGCCCGAGCAATCTCGGTACATGCACGCGTGACCTGGGTAACGGTATCTGTCTGGTCAATGCCGCCTTGGCGACGACCGGGGCATTCAGGTCGGTTCGCTACGATACGAGTCGCGGCACATCGGTCATGCCTGATGTACAACGCTCGAATCTTTTCTTGACAGGCGAACGAGCGCTCAGCGACGAACTCACCTTGTTCGGCGAGTTGGGGTACTACGAAGCGAGCACGCTGCGTCTGCAGCCTGCCGTGATCAACTTGTTCCAAGTTTGGGTGCCGGCAAGCAACTATTGGAATCCGTTTGGCGCTACGACCTTACCCAACGGACAACCGAACCCGAATCGCCTTGCGGGTCTGACCAATGTGCCTGCGGCCGGCATTCCGGTGCGTCTGGATAACTACCGTTTCGCTGACGCAGGACCTCAGTACGTCAACGTCGAAAATTATCAGGCACGTTTCCTTGTTGGACTCAAAGGTGAGAAGTTCGACTTCGACTGGAACACCGCCATCGTTTATGCCGAGGCCGAGGCGAGTGACGTCTCGAATAACGTCAACACCACAGCGTGGCAAAAGCAACTCGCACTCGCTACGCCCGATGCATACAACGTTTTCAATGGCGGCTGTGTGAATGACCCATCGTTCGGTGATTGCACACCGAGCTCGCGGGCGTCCATTGATGCGATCCTGATGGATCTGCGCCGAGATACGCGAACGACCTTGGCAATGATCGACCTCAAGGCTTCCAAAGCGGATCTGGCGCGCTGGGCTGCCGGTGATATCGGGATCGCTTTCGGTGCGGAGCTGCGCCGAGAAACTCAGAAAGACGATCGTGATGCGAACGTCGATGGAACCATTCCATTCGTCGACATCGTCTCAGGTGCGGTTAATTTGAGTAACGTCGCCGCGGTAAGTCCGAATCCCGACTCGGGCGGTTCGCGTACGGTGGGCGCTGCCTATCTCGAGTTCGCTCTGCCGTTGATCGCACCGGAAATGTCGGTGCCGCTCGTGAAGCAGCTGGAGATGCAGATTGCTGGTCGGTACGAGAATTACAGTGATTTTGGCGATGTGGCGAAGCCGAAAGTGGCGCTTGCGTGGGACGTGGCCGAGGGGTTGCGGGTGCGCGCATCGTTTTCTCAGGGGTTCCGCGCGCCGAACCTCGAAACCACCACCGTGCCGCTGGTCTCGCGTAACACCACGAATCAAGACTATGTGCGGTGCGAAGCTGATCTGCGCGCGAAGCGAATCGCGTCTTTCGCCAACTGCGGGCAGTCGCTGAGCTTTCAGCGACGCATCGCGGGTAATCCGGATCTCGAGCCGGAAGAGAGCGAGAGTAAGTCGGTGGGTCTTGTTTTCGAGCCGAAGTTTCTGCCGCCCTCGCTCGGTGACTGGACGCTCACAGCCGATTACTGGGATATCCAGCAAGAGGGGATCGTGGGTATTCTCGGTCCCGAGGGCACTATCGCACTGGATTACCTGGCGCGCCTGAACGGCTCGAGCAATCCGAATGTGGTTCGTGCTCCAGTGAACGCGGATGACGTCGCGTTTTTTGCTCCGTCGGGTATCGCGGCAGCCGGACGGATTCTGGCCATCGACGACGTCTACGTGAATCTGCAGCCCCAAAAGGTACGCGGCGTCGATCTTGCGTTGGTGTGGAGCTTGGACGATACGCGCCTGGGCGATTTCGGCGCGAAGTTCAATGTATCTCGGATGTTGGAATTCCAACGAGATCCCGGTCCGGTTATCGAAGAATTGCTGGACGCCCGTGCCAAAGGTCAAATCAATGCGGCGACGGCTCTGCCCGAGGGTAGAGACCTCATTCGCCAGGGCGGACGTCCGGAGTGGCGCGGATCGGCCTCCCTAACCTGGACGAAGGGGCCGGTGCAGGTTGGAACCTTCCATCAGTACATTGGTGATTACGATGAGATTGGGTTTCTCGATGCCGCCGGTAATCCCTGGCTGGTGGAGTCGTTGTTCACGCACAACGTGTATGTGCAGTACAAAATGAGCAAGTCGGCCGGGCTCTGGTCGGATACACGGATCCGTCTCGGTGCCCGAGATCTCACCAATGAGGGTCCGCCGTTGACCTCTTCGGGATACGATGGATTTCTGCACCGTCCGTATGGGCGTTACTATTACGCGAGCGTCAGCAAGACGTTCGACTGAGTGCGTCGCCGTATGCAAGCGAAAACGAGTGTGAGTTGCCGAAAGTCTCCGCTACTGTTGGCGCTAGCCATCGCGAGTGTGACATGGCCATCGTTTACGGCCGCTTCGTCGGTGGAGCGGCCGTCTCGCTTGCTGTACGTCGGGAACAGTTTTTACTACTACAACAATTCTCTTCACGGTCACGTCAATCGGCTCTTGGCCGATGCGCTGCCCAAGGGCGAACGCGAGGCACTGCAAAGTTACTCGGTCACCATCAGCGGCGGACATCTCAAGTGGCATAACATCGGCGCCTATCTGGATGCCGGCATCGGCGACAGTTCTTTCAACGAGAACAACGAGGTTGTTGTAGCGGCGGAATCTAAGCGATTCGATGCCGTGATGATGATGGATTGCAGTCGGTGTCCTTACGATGAGGCAACGCGCACGATATTCCATCGGGAGGTGAAGCGACAGGGCGAAACAATTCGTGAGCGGGGCGTGACGCCGTTGCTGTTCATGACTTGGGCCTACTCCGACAAGCCCGATATGATCGACACCTTGGCGCGAGAGTATGTGCGCGCCGGTAATGACAACAACATGCGAGTTGTCCCGGCGGGGCTTGCGTTCGATCGTGCGTTGCGTGAGCGAGCGGATTTGCGACTACACACCGCGGACCGCCGTCACCCGAGCTTGGCAGGAACCTACCTTGCCGCGTGCGCGGTTCTGGCCTCGGTGTATCGTCTTGATCCTCGAGAAAACAGGTACACAGCTGGGTTACCGGCAGCCGATGCCGCGTTTCTTCAGCAAGTAGCGTGGGCGACGGTCAGCGATTTTGAGGCGATGCGCGCGAGCGCTCCACAAAAACCCGAGTAGCCAGCGATCTAGTCTGCGCCGTGATGGTTGTGAAACGGGCACTGTGCCTTGCCAGGCGGCAGCTCGGTCAAGTTGTAACCTAGCTTGCGCGCACCGATCAGGTCGCTGATGGTCGCTCGGCGTGAGGTGTAGAGCCCATTGTTTTCAATGTCGTCAAATTCGACATCTGCCAGATTGATCAGCGGCTTCGTTTTTTGCATGGTTGGTCAGATCGGTTTCGGAACCCGCGGATCCATGACGCGAAACCACAGCGGTGGTATCAACGCGACCAGAACCATGGTGGCATAGCCTGCCGGCAACTGCGGACTATCGGGGTGGTGTTGTAGTGCCTGATATCGCCTGAAGCCGTGAGCGTGATGATCGCTGTGTCGTTGCAGCTGGAAAAGTAGCGCGTTGGTCAAGACGAAGTCGGCGTTCCAGGAGTGTCGATGATTGACACGCTCGAATTGAATAGAGCCGTCGTCCGCGCCATCTATACGCCGAGTCAAACCGTAGTGCTCGATGTAATTGACGATCTCCAGCAATGCGACGGCGATGAGCGATTGCGCCACGAAGTAGACGCCGCCGAGCCAAGATGCGTGTAAAGCGGATCGGCTGACGATCCAGGCGCAAAGGAAACCGAATCCAACAGACATGGCTGCCCAACCGAGGCTTTCGCTGGTGTACCAGCGCCAAGACTTGCCGCGTTGCGTACAAGCTGCTTGCTCCAGCGCGATAGCGCGAATGGGATTATGCGTAATGGACCTCGCAATGAAACCGAACACGGTTTGGCCCATACGGGCAGTCGTGAGATCTTTTGGTGTTGCGACGTCGACGTGGTGACCGGCGATATGCTCGACCTTGAAAGTGCCATACGAGACCATGGCGAGCAGAGTGCCGCCGATCCATCGTTCGACGCCAGAGGGCTTGTGGATCAGCTCATGTGCCGGATTGATGGCGACGATGCCGCCGACCAGTCCGACCGAGATACTCCATCCGAGCATCATGGGCGGTGACATCGTTTCGTTGGCAATCACCCATGCGCCGAACGATAACGTAAAAACATATGCCGGCAGACACAGCATGGGCAGAAGCCGGTAATAACGTTGCGCCGTCAGCGCAGCAGAGTCGGACGCCGATGGATTGGACGAATCACGTCCGATGATCCAGTCGAGAATCGGGACGACGACAAACAGCACGAACGGCGTGAGGCCGATCATGATCAAAGAATTATGGGTCCACTCGGCGGCGGCGAAACTGAGCGCGGGTAACAGGGCAACCAGCAGGGGTGCAAGATAGACAAGTTTTTTGATCAGCCGAGGATGGTCAGTGACCTTGTCCGGGGAGACGCGCATCCTGGACGACCTCAGTCACCGAGGAGGGCGATGATCTTGTAACCAGAGAACAGCAGTACGGCGGTGATACCCGTCAGGACGAAAATGACGATCTCTCGTGTGGATTCCTTCACGGGTAAACTTCAGCGCAGACCGTGCAGTGCGGTCCGACAAATATCGAGATGTGCGTCGTTGATATGCCCTTCGCTAGCCACGTCGATCATGGTTTCGAGCACCAGCGCGGCCATCGCTTTATCGTTACGCATTTGCAGGAGTTCTCGACGCAACTCGCCAATCAGTTTGTCACGAGCATCGAGCTCCCGAATCAAAGGATCCCAATGCGGCGCGCGATGCCGCTCGAGCAAGGTTTCGACGACATCGTCATGACCGCTGAGGTATTCGGGAGTGAAGTTTCGTAGCCCGAAATTGTGAAGTCCCGGAACTGATTTCAAGCTTTCATCGGTAACGCGTTCGAACCCCATGCTCCAGCCGTCGAACTGGCGTCCCGTGACTGTCTCGCGCCTGACGATGGTCATGCCGGTGTGACGGGGGTCTTGGGCGATGGCGGACATGAGCGCGTCCACCACGGACTCTTCGCCCTCGAGGACTTGCAGAAACGTGCCGTTCCCATGCAACAACATGCCAGTCAGGCCTTTGCTCGGATTGTTCCGATGGCACTGGGAAATCAGCGCCAGTAGTCGATCGGAGGTCAGACCGGCGACTTCTCGCGAGACATAGGTAACACGGATCATTGGGCGTTTACTCCAACTGGGCGCATCTCATTTTTGATGAGATTGCGCGCAAGGAGCCGCCGTGTCCAGTACCGGTTACCGCGTCACCGCCGTTCGAAGATCAAACGCTCCCGCGCGGCGACCTGCCCCTCGTTCCCGAAATATCGAGCCGTGACGACCATGGTCCGCGCGTCGGCGCTGAAGGACCGATTGAAGCTTGCGACCTTGTTGCCGTTCGACTTGATGGTGGAGCGAACCGATTCGCCATCGGCGACCTCAATGGCAATCGAATCGCCGAGCGAGGACCCGTGGATCGGATAGTCGCGACCGTCGAGTTTCGCGGTGAATTGCAGCTCGGCGTTGTAGGAGAGCTCATCGCCGTGCAGAGCCAGCTGCCCCTCACGGCCCTTCGGAGCCACCCCGGTTGTCACCAGCATGAGCTGCGCTTTTGCCGCCAGAGGTTGATTCGCGGTCTGCTGGACCAGGGCTGATCTCTCGAGGTTCAACACCCAACCGGAGCCCTCGGCTTTGGCGGTGACCGCCGTTCCGAGCGCTGCTAATAAGCACAGAAATACGATTTGCCCTTTCATTTTCGTCACCCTCACTCGTTAGATATGGTGGGAGGAATGACTCGAATGTACGCTGCGCTCGACCGGTGTCAACAAATTGTAACAATTATGTGCTAGCCGATCCGGGCTCGAGACGTCTCGGGCAGAAAGAGACATCCGATCACGAGCGTGATCAAAGCAACGGCGACCGGGTACCACAGCCCTGCGTAGATATCGCCGGTTGCGGCGACGATGGCGAACGAGGTCACCGGGAGAAATCCGCCGAACCAACCGTTACCGAGGTGATAGGGCAGTGACATCGACGTGTATCGAACGCGGGCCGGAAACAACTCCACCAGCCACGCGGCGATCGGTCCATAGACCATTGTGACGAGGACGATCAGCCACACGCAAAGGCCGATTACGCGTGGATAATCGACCGCGCTCATATCGGCTTTTGATGGGTATCCCGCCGTCTCGAGGGCTGCACGCAATCGGGTGCTGAACGCCTCACTCGAACGACGGAAGTCGGTCGTCGTCAACGCTGCGCCGTCGAAAGCCGTCAGCACGAACGCATCGACACCAGTGCCGATACGGACTTCGGCGATAGCGCCCTTGGGCGCGTCGACATTCGAGTACGGGACGCCCGCTTTAGCGAGTGCGGCCTTGACGATGTCGCACGAGCGCCGAAAGGTCTGTTTGCCGATCGGATCGAACTGCAAACTGCAGGCCGCAGGGTCCGCCACGACTGAAACGGGCGCTACGCTGACCGCCCGTTCGAGGGCGGGATTCGCCGCATGGGTGATCGCTTTGAAGGTCGGAAAATAGGTGACGACGGCGAGCGCGCAGCCGGCCATGATGATCGTTTTGCGTCCGATACGATCGGAGAGCGCACCAAAGATCACGAAGAACGGCGTCCCGATGAGCAAGGCCGCCGCGATGATCAAATTGGCACTGGCCGCCTCGAGCTGCAAGGTTTTCTCGAGGAAGAACAGCGCATAGAACTGGCCTCCGTACCAAATCACCGCTTGCCCCGCGGTTGCGCCGACAAGGGCGAGCAACACGAGTCGCCGGTTAGCATGATCACCAAAAGCCTCGCGCAGCGGTCGCTTCGCTAAGCGACCTTCCTCTTTCATTTGCAAGAAGGCCGGCGACTCCTGCAACTGCAAGCGGATATAGACGGAGATACCAAGCAGCACGGTTGATAACAGAAAGGGTATACGCCAAGCCCAGCGATCGAAGGCTTCGCCGAACACCCATCGACACCCGAGGATCACCAGCAGCGACAAGAACAGGCCGAGTGTCGCTGTCGTTTGGATCCAGCTGGTGTAGAGACCGCGTCGGCCATCCGGTGCATGTTCGGCCACATACACGGCGGCACCGCCGTACTCGCCCCCCAGCGCGAGCCCCTGCAAGAGGCGCAACGCTATGAGGATAATCGGTGCGGCAACCCCGATCGACTCGTAGGAAGGCAGCACACCGACCAGAGCTGTTGAGACACCCATCAGTACAATCGTGATCAGAAACGTATGTTTGCGACCCATGAGATCGCCGAGACGACCGAAGACGATCGCACCGAACGGGCGGACAAAAAACCCGGCAGCAAACGCTAACAGTGCGAAAACATAACCCGTCGTTTCGTCGACACCCGAGAAGAACTGACGCGAGATGATCGCCGACAGCGCACCGTAGAGATAGAAGTCATACCACTCGAAGACCGTACCGAGTGACGAGGCGAAAATGACGCGTCGGTGGCTGGGATCCACCCCGGCGGATTGTGTGGCGGGCTGCATTTATCGTACTCGGACTCTCGACTATTTTCGTCAGTCTATAGCGCTTCCTTGGCGAGTGTTTCCATATGGGCCACCGTCTTCTCGAAGGTTTCGGCGACACCGACCATCAGCACGGTCACGGGAGAGGCTTTCCATGCGGCGAGACGTTGCCGAATATTATCTATAGAGCCGGTGACTGACAGCGCATCGGCCAATTCATCAGGTACCGCGTCGACAGCTTCTCGTTGCCGACCCGAGAGCCATAGATCTTGGATACGCTGCGCAACTTCAGCGTAACCCGCGCGCTCCAAGACACGCTTGTGGAAATTATCTTCCTTGGCGCCCATGCCGCCGACATAGAGCGCAAGCATTTTTTTGACCGGCGCGAGCGCCACAACCGGATCGCTCTCGGTGGAGAACGCGACCGATTGCAGAATCTCGAACTTGGCTCTCAAAGATTGCAAGGCTGGATCGTAAATATCGAAGCGATCGGGAGGCAGCAAGAGAGGGAACCAACCATCGAACTCGTCGATAGCGAGGGCGACGTTTTTCGGCCCTTCTGCACCGAGGAACACCGGGATATCGCGACGGAGCGGGTGGGTGATACTCATCAGACTCTTACCCAAGCCAGTTGAGTCTTCGCCTCGATACGGAAGTTGGTATTGTGCGCCGTCAAAGATAACCGGCGCCTCTCGCGCTAAAATCTTCCTGAATATCGTCAGCCATTCGCGGGTGCGTTCGAGTGGACGTTTAAACGGTAGCCCGTACCAACCCTCGACGACTTGGGGCCCGGATACACCGACGCCCAAGCAGAGTCGGCCACCGCTGATATGGTCTAGCGTTATCGCGGTCATAGCCGCGGCCGTGGGGGTACGCGCCGATATCTGCATGATCGCTGTGCCGAGTCGAATGCGCGTCGTATGCGTGGCGATTGCAGCGAGTGGCGTGAAAACATCCGAACCGTAGGCCTCAGCAGTGCAGACAATATCGAAGCCGAGGTCCTCGGCTCGCTGCGCCAGTTGAATGAAGCGGTCGATGGGCTTGGCACCCCAATAGCCCAAGTGCAGTCCGAGTTTCATGTTGCGTCCGAGGCGATGCAGGCGAGATGATGTTCCGACAATATCGCAGAGCGGGACCGATGGCTTGGGGTCATCACGAGGGTGGGTATGGAAGCATTCGAGGCAATGGCGCCGTGGGTGGGTTTGCTTGGACTGATTGGCTTGTCGGGTCTATTGGGAATTCGGCACCCCATCGGCGCAGACCGATCCGGCCGGTTCATCAGGCTAGTCGGGTTAGGGGGCTTGCTCGGACTATCCGGCTTTTGGATCCCGGGTGCTGGCGCGATGGGTGCGTTCGGATCACTCGGGCTCTGGAACCACCAGCGCCCGACTTATCACCGCTATGCTTGCCTTGGTTGGCTCGGCGTTGCCGGCCTACCTTATTTGGTTGGCGCTATCTCGGATTTGATGGGGCGATAGTCGAGTAAACTCACCGTCCGCAACGAGGATTCACCGGTTAATCTTGATCTCGGCGACCATATCGACCGAGATGTTTTGGGCGAAACTCCGACGCATCGTCAGATCAGGCGCTGTAGCCTCCGTCGATTCCGATGATCTGACCGTTGATGTATCCGGCAAACTCTGAGCACAAGAATTCGACAAGAGCAGCGACTTCCTGTGGTCGTCCCAGCCGTGGAAGAGGCGTTTTTTTGAGGCACTCAGCTATGACGCCCTGAGCAACCTCACTAACGACGAAGGAGCTATGCACGATTCCGGCGTCAATCACGCCCGGTGCAATTGCATTGCAGCGGACATTCCATGGGCCCGCTTCACGCGCCGCGAGGCGAATGAGACCGGCGACTGCCGTTTTCGGTACCGAGGACATGCCATCGTTTTCGAGAGTCCTCAACACCGCTGTCGTGACGAACGATGTCATCGTCCCACCGCCGTTCGCCTTGAGCAATGGTACGGCATGCTGAAGCACATTGAATGTGCC
Organism: Gammaproteobacteria bacterium; assembly: GCA_018970145.1. GTDB lineage: Bacteria > Pseudomonadota > Gammaproteobacteria > Steroidobacterales > Steroidobacteraceae > UBA964. Next base: position 36,503 of record JAGWWY010000013.1, on the reverse strand, counting down.
GATAACATCCGTCTCGAGAATACGACGAAAGTCTTTTGACTGCACTTCGAGTAGCGGACACAGCGGAATCGCTGGGCCGGTAACCGACACGACATGACCTATCTTTGGTACAAGATGCCGTCCTTGCGCGAAAAAGTCTTCGACAGATTTTGGCTCGGTTATGTCGATGTGCAGCGCCCAAGCGGATTGTCCTGACGCACAAATCTTCGCGACGAGTTCGTCGGCTTTATTCTTGTTCCGGTTGTAGCCCAGCAAAATTGGGCGGTTTCTGCCGAGTTGCATCGTCACCGCTTCGCCCAAGCCGCCAGTCGCACCAATGATGGCAACTGCGTCGTTCATACGTCGAATCCTACGGGTAGTTTTACTCGGTTACGCACGACGCTTGAATTCGACCTCTGGAAATCCTGCACGCGCAGACTCGCGCATCTTGTCGTAGTAGTTATTGGCACCACCGAAATAAATGAGCACACGCGGTTTCTTGTCTTTCAAATTCGCGCCCATCATCCAAGAGTTCACCTTGTCGCCTTGAGCCATCAGAGTCATCTGATGAATCTCGGCAGTGTGCGCAGTCCATGCAGCCTCGGCGTCTGGTTTCGGATCGCAGACATCGAGACTTTCGTGCTCCATTTTTTTAATGCAGTCGACAATATAGTGAATATTTTGCTCGATCGACGTAGGTAGATTTGCGAACGGTGCTTGCGGACCGGTGATCATAAACAGGTTTGGGAAGCCAGATACGAACACGCCCATAATTGAGCTGGACTCATGCTTCCATTTGTCTTTGAGAAGCAAGCCATTTCGCCCGCGAATCGGCAGCGCCTCTTGGGCGCCTGTGTAGGCCTGAAAACCGGTCGCGAGAACGATAATGTCGAATTCGTAAGACTGCTTTGTCGTGCGGATTCCCGTCTCTGTGAATTCGACGATCGGTTCTCGTTCGTTGATGTCCACTAGCTTGACGTTATCTCGATTAAACGTTTCGAAATAACCATGGTCGAGAGGCGGACGCTTGGCGAAGAACGGGTAACCCTTCGGAGTCAGCAGGTCTGCAACTTCAGCATCTTTGACCTTCTCTTTCATCTTACGAATAATGAAATCGCCCACGACTCGGTTCGATTCCGCGTTCACGACGAGATCATCGAAGGTTTCGAAGACGAATCGAAAACTTCCGCGAGGCCAGTGTTCCTCAAGAATCTTCTGAACTTCATCGGGTGGTGTGTCTGAGAGATTGCGCCCCACCGGGCTGTCGAAAGCCATGCCGAACGAGTGGTTTCGACACTTCTGGATGATCTGGTCGTAGTTAGCTTTGATTTCCTGATCCCACTCCGTCGTGATCGGTTTCTGGACGGCCGGCATGACGAAGTTGGCGGTACGCTGGAAAACGGTGACTTGCGCTGCGGTCTGCGCAACGACGGGTAGCATCTGCACGGTCGTTGCGCCGCTACCGATGATGCCGATTCGCTTACCGGAATAATCGAGACCCTCGGGCCAACGCGCTGAGTGAAAACACGGGCCCTTGAACGCGGTCATATTCTTGAATTCGGGAATCACTGGCTCGGAGATCATCCCCATCGCGCTGATGAAGTAGCGGCAAGTGAAGCTCTCGCCGGCCTCGGTGCGAACCAGCCAGAGCCCGCTTTTCTCTTGGTAGTCAGCGCTGACAATCTTGGTGTTCAGCGAGATGTGCGGCCACATGTTGCAGCGATCAGCTACAAAATGCATGTACCGGAGGTTTTCCTCCCAGCCCGGATAGCGAACCGACCACTTCCACTCTTGTAAAAGCTCTTTAGAGAAGGTCAGGCAATAGTAGTAACACTCGCTATCGCTGGCCGCCCCGGGATACCGGTTCCATGTCCAGGTGCCGCCGATGTCGGATGCTTTGTCGAAGACGCGGATGGAAAGACCCGCTTCGCGCACGTAGTGGATGAGTCCGAGGCCGGCGAAGCCCGCTCCGATCGCGATGACGTCGAAATCAGCTTGGTTCTTTACTTGCTCCGTAGCCACTGTAAAAGCCCTCCAAGAGCGTTCGTGAGATCCTCTGATCGATACTAGTTTTCTTGTTGGTAACTAGCAAGTCCAGATAAGATTGAGACTTTGCTGCTCCGTTCAACTTGACTTGTTGTCGTCAAACAAGGCAACCTTTTCTCAATTAAAATCAAGTTTTCCCGGGGGGCTCATCATGTCCATTTCGATCGGACTTGTGGTCCGGTGCCTGACGCTGTTCGGCGTTGCGACGGCGCCTGCTCATCTCTTCGCTGCTGGGTTGTTCTCTGAGACGCAAATGACGCGTGGGAAAGCTGCCTACGAGCGGCATTGCACGGAGTGTCACCATGTCAGCCTGCGTGGTACGGGACATGGTCCTCCACTGGTGGGCGCGAGTTTCTTAAGCAAGTGGAGTGGGCGCCCTGCCAACGAACTACTGCAATACATTCGAAATTCCATGTCCACGACGGTACCAGCGACAACTGGTGAGGGTGTATTTGCGGACATGACTGCTTACGTGTTGCGCGCCAACGGCTTTGCGGCGGGGGATCGCGACATGACCTCGGCCAGCGCTATGCTGATTGCTCAGTCCGATGGCGTGACAGCGACGGCTGTTCCTAAAGGCGCTGGAACTGGCGTTACCACTGACGCGGCCAGCGGCGGGACCGAGTCAGGCGCACGCGCTTGGGAAGGCGCGAGTGGCGTCATGGAAGCGGCAGAGCGCGCGGGCCGCTGGATCAACCAGTCGACGCCCCCCTTGAGTATGGTCAGCGATGAACTGCTTCGGAACCCGCCGGACTCAGCCTGGCTGAACTGGCGCCGTACTCAGGACGGGCAGGCTTATTCGCCGTTATCGCAAATCAATACTGACAACGTTCGTAGTTTGAAGCTCGCATGGACTTTGACCATGCGTGAGGGCAGCAATCAGGTCACACCGTTGGTGCATGACGGTGTCATGTTCCTGACGCACCCGGCGAATCTCATTCAAGCAATCGATGCTGCAACAGGCTCACTGATCTGGGAGTATGCGTATCCGCATCCGCCTGAGTCGAAAACACTGGGTGGCCCAACCCGCAACATCGCGATTTATAAAGATCGGCTATTCGTCGCCACATACGATGCCGCTCTGATCGCGTTGGATACGCGTACCGGCAAGTTACTTTGGCGGACAACTAAAGCAGACTACACCAAGGGATACACGCATACAGCCGGACCGATCATTGCCGATGGCGTCATCGTCAGCGGCATCAATGGTTGTGAGCGCTTTAAGAAAGAGGGGTGTTTCATCACCGGGCACGACCCCGATACGGGTGAGGAACTATGGCGCACCTCAACGATTGCGCTGCCGGGCGATCCAAACGATACGAGCTGGGGTGGCATGTCGCCCGAGCTACGTGGAGGTGGCGATAACTGGATCGCTGGTTCGTACGACCCGAAGCTTAACTTGGTCTTTCTCGGGACTTCACAGGCGAAGCCTTGGGTGGCAGCGAGTCGCGGTATGAGCGTTCGATCTGATGCGCTTTATACCAACTCGACGCTCGCAATCGAGCCAAAAACCGGAAAATTGCGATGGTTCTTCCAGCATATGCCGGGCGAGACGCTCGATATGGAAACCGGCTTCGAGCGCATACTGGTGGATCTGGCGGGAAAGCCATACCTCGTGACCGTCGGCAAAGATGGAATTCTTTGGAAACTCGATAGACGCTCGGGCAAGTTCGTCGACTTTGCGGAGTTGCTGCCGCAAAATATTTTTAAAAAGCCGCTTGATAAGACAACCGGTCGTCTCGAGTATCGTGACGATATTGCCAAAGCAAAGATTGGCGATACCGTAAACGCCTGCCCCAGTATCTACGGTGGACACAACTGGCAGGCGAGTGCTTTCAATCCAAAGCTTTCGACGCTGCTCGTTCCATTGCATCAAACTTGTATGGAGTTTACAGGGCGAAAGGTCGAGTTCACCGAGGGCGGCGGTGGTTACGGAGGTGAGTCGACTATTAAGCCGATGCCCGGGGCGAACGGTATGCTCGGGCGTCTCACATCGGTTGACTTGCGAGATTTATCGGTCAAGTGGTCGCATACCCAACGAGCCATGTTCTTGACCGGAGTTTTGAACACGGCAGGTGGCTTGACCTTCGTGGGTGATTTGGACCGCTACTTCAAGGCCTTCGATACCGAAACGGGTGACGTTCGATGGCAAGCCCGTTTGGGCTCGCCTTTGCATGGATATGCCGTGACTTATTCGGTCGCGGGAAAGCAGTATATCGCCGTACCCACCGGTATGGGTGTTTTCAAGCTCATGACCGCACGCGAGGCGCCGGATATTTATCAACCCTCGGGTGGTAACGCCATCTATGTTTTCGAATTACCGGACTAAAGTGATACGAAATAATTATGTCTGATGCATTTATTTTTGATCACATTCGGACGCCTCGCGGACGCGGTAAGTCCGACGGTGCCTTGCATTCCATTACACCGATGAGTTTGATGGCTCAGACGCTCGCGGAACTGCGTAATCGTAATAGCCTCGACACCCGTCTCGTGGATGATGTCGTGCTCGGCTGTGTATCGCCCGTCGGCGAGCAGGGCGCAAATATTGCGCGAGTTGCAACACTGATCGCTGGTTACGATGAGTGCGTAGCCGGACAACAGGTCAACCGGTTTTGCGCTTCTGGCCTCGAAGCAATCAATATCGCAGCCGGACAGGTCATGAGCGGACAATCGATTGCCGCGATCGGCGGCGGCGTTGAATCGATGTCCCGAGTCGCGATGGGTTCTGATGGCGGTGCGTGGTACTCAGATCCCGCTGTCTCCTATCCTGCTTATTACGTGCCGCAAGGGATCGGCGCTGATCTGATCGCGACCATAGATGGCTACGATCGCGCGCGACTAGACAGTTTTGCCGCGGAAAGCCAGCGTCGTGCAACACTTGCATGGAACGAGGGCCGGTTTGCCAAGTCGGTCATGCCTGTTCGAAATCTCGTAGGAGAGATTGTTCTCGCCCGTGATGAGCATATCCGCGCAGATACTACGATCGAATCGCTAGGCCAACTCAAAGCAGCATTTGCAATCCCGGGCGAAAAGCTGGGCTTTGACGTTGTGGCTCAACTGCGTTATCCCCAAGTCGAATCGATCAACCATCTACATACTGCTGGAAATTCGAGTGGCATCGTCGATGGCGCGGCAGCGGTGTTAGTCGGTGGCACGGATTTCGCCGGTGTCTCCGGGTTGCAGCCACGCGCTCGGATTCGAGCCTTCACATCAATCGGTAGTGAGCCTGCCATAATGCTCACAGGCCCCGCGTTGGTCACCGAAAAATTGCTCAAGCGGGCAGGCATGACGATCGGCGACATCGACCTTTTCGAAATCAATGAAGCATTTGCTGCAGTCGCGCTGAGATTCATCACACATTTTGATTTGCCACCTGATCGGGTCAACGTCAATGGCGGCGCTATCGCGATGGGACATCCCCTCGGCGCAACGGGGGCGATGATACTCGGCACTGTGCTGGATGAACTGGAGCGTCAGGATTTGAATACTGCACTCGTTACGCTTTGCGTTGGCGCGGGTATGGGTACGGCAGCCATCATTGAGCGAGTTTGAGAACGTGATTACCAAACACTTTTCGTTGGTTGTCGATCACGATGGAATCGCGTCTTTGCTGCTTGATGTGCCGAATGGATCTTTAAATCCGTTATCCGATGAGTTCGTCATTGAGCTCGACTCAACCGTTGAAGTGTTGGCTGCGCGCTCCGATGTACGCGGTATTCTTGTCAGCTCGGCTAAATCGACGGCATTCGCTGCCGGCTGGAATCTCAAGTCGCTGCTGACTCAACTCGAGTCCTCGGTCGATGTCGCCTCGCTTTACGCGGCGACAGGCGGATTGTCGCGGGCGCTTCGTCGACTCGAAACCTGTGGTAAACCCGTGGCTGCAGCCATCAACGGACTGGCACTAGGTGGTGGGCTCGAATTGGCGCTCGCTTGCCATTATCGTGTTCTGGCCGATCACTCTGCGGCGAAGGTCGGCCTGCCCGAGGTGAAGCTTGGCTTACTGCCCGGTGCTGGTGGCACCCAGCGATTGCCGCGACTCATCGGGGTCGAACCCGCTGCACGATTGATGTTGGACGGTGGTTCTGTTGCGCCGCAAGACGCCCTTCAACTAGGTATCGTTCACGAGTTGGCATCCGCCGAGGCTGTGACTGCTAGGGCGCGCGCGTGGTTACTTTCGGCAGAGCGGGTAGCGCAGCCTTGGGATCTTAAAGACACCAAGTCTGCTGGCGGCGCTGTGTTCCCTTTGCAGAACAATTTGCTCCAACTGTTCATGCTTGCAGTTCCTGAGGTCACGCGTAAGTCGATGCGGAATCATCCTGCGCCGATCGCCATACTGTCGTGCATCTATGAGGGCCTGCAATTACCGTTTGATCGCGGTCTAGATATCGAGCGGCAGCAATTTGCCTTGCTAGCATCAAAACCCGAAGCGAAGAACCTGATTCGCACGATGTTTATCAACAAAGGCAGAGCCGAGAAGCTCAGTCGGCGTCCCGTCGAGGTCCGAGCAAAGCCTGTCGCGAGGGTGGCGATCCTTGGAGCTGGAATGATGGGCGCGGGACTAAGTCATGTTCTGGCAAGAGCTGGCTGTGTCGTCGGCGTACTTGATCAAAGTCTGGAGTTGGCGCAGCGGGCGTCGATGCATGCAGAAAAGCTTTTGCAAAAAGATCGACAAGCTGGCAGGTTGAGCGAATCGACCGTAAAAGAAGTCCTTTCGCGTATCTGTCCTACCACACGCTATGAAGATCTTGCGGGTAGCGAGTTCGTTATCGAAGCAGTGTTTGAGAGCCGAGCTGTTAAAGCCGAAGCGATTCGACGGGCCGAGGCGGTTATCGATCGCGAAGCGGTTTTCGCCACTAACACCTCGACTCTACCCGTTACCGGTTTGGCGGCAGCTTCATCTAGGCCAAACCGTTTCATTGGAATGCATTTCTTTTCGCCCGTTGAGCGTATGCCGCTGGTAGAGATTATTCGCAGCAAAACGACTGACGATACTACGCTCGCGTGGACGCTCGATTTAGCTCGCCGTCTTGGAAAAACGCCGATCGTCGTCAACGATAGCCGTGGTTTTTTCACGAGCCGCGTCTTTGCTACCTATTGCTACGAAGGTCAGATGTTGCTGCAGGAGGGGGTCAGTCCTGCGTTGATCGAGAACGCCGGACGTTTTGCTGGCATGCCGGTCGGACCGTTAGCGGTCATGGATGAAGTATCCTTGGAGTTGCAATACAACGTCGTTCAGCAGACGCGTGAGGATCTCGGTGCAGACTTTGTCTATCCAGTGAGCTGGAATGTGTTGCGATATTTTGTCGAGGACCTCAAACGTTTTGGACGAAAAGCTGGCGCTGGTTTTTACGAGTATCCCGCTACTGGAAAGAAGTATCTCTGGCCTGGTCTTACGAAAGAGTATCCCGTTTCAAAAGTCCAGTGTTCCCTTGATGAGGTTAAGCAGCGCTTGCTGGTGATTCAGTCGCTGGAAACGGCACGTTGTCTGCAGGAGGGGGTACTGACGAGTTACTCGGACGGTGATCTTGGCTCCATCCTCGGTTGGGGATACCCTGCGTATACTGGAGGAGCACTGTCTTACATCGATATGCTTGGCGCTAGAAACTTCGTTGAAGTGTGCAAGCGTATGGCGGTGTCTGCTGGTCCGCGGTTCGAGCCTTGCTCCTTGTTGATTGAGATGGCAAAGAAAAATTCCCGCTTCCGAGATATCGCGTGATTCGATCGTGAACGACGATCTATCCGCTAACGAGCCGACCGATGCTGTCGCCGAGGTGCGTACTTCGAGCGGGCCGCTGGCAGGCCTTCGCGTGCTCGAGTTGGCTGGTATTGGTCCGGGGCCTTACGCTGGCATGCTGCTCGGCGATCTCGGAGCCGAAGTCATCCGGATTGAACGACGCGGCGCAGAGTCGGCAGGGAATACCGATCCGACACTGAGAAATCGACGCAACATGACGCTTGATCTCAAGAGCCAGGCAGCAGTAGATGTCGTATTGCGCTTGATTGAGCGCAGCGATGTTCTTCTCGAGGGATTCCGACCTGGTGTGACCGAGCGTCTTGGCCTCGGTCCTGAGATTTGCTGTCAAAGAAACCCGCGTCTAATTTATGCACGAATCACGGGCTGGGGTCAGGATGGACCGCTGTCGCGTACTGCCGGGCATGACATCAATTACATCGCTTTGACTGGTTTGCTGCATCAGATCGGCGACAAACAAGGTCGGCCAGTACCTCCGCTCAATGTCATCGGTGATTATGGTGGCGGCGGTCTGATGGTAGCGTTTGGTATCGTATGTGCGTTGTTCGAGCGCGCACGCAGCGGGAGAGGACAGGTCGTCGATAGCGCGATGATCGACAGCGTGATTTCCTTTACGGCGCCCTTGATGGGATTACGTAATCAGGGTTACTGGATAGATCGTCCAGCGGCTAACTTTCTCTCAGGAGCGGCGCATTTTTACGACACCTACGAAACTCGTGACGGAAAATGGTTAGCTGTAGGAGCAATCGAGCCGCAGTTTCATCAACTGTTGCTCGAGAGGCTCGGCCTCGACCCGGCCGAGTTCGCGCTCGGCGTCGGTTTCCAGCAGGGCCTCTACTCGGAATTGGTTGAGGACGTTTGGCCCGCCCTGCGCAGTAAATTGGCCGCTGCCATTCGTCGCTATAGCCGCGCTGAACTGGAAGCCATGTTTGATGGATCAGATGCGTGTGTTTCGCCGATTTTGTCCATGCAGGAAGCGCTCGAGCATCCGCATAACGTAGCGAGAAAGGCGTTCATCGAAATCGATGGAGTGGCGCAAAACGCACCTGTGCCGCGTTTTAGTCGGTCTCGGCCGAAGCATCCGCAAGCGCCACGGGCCGTCGATGCAAACACTCTCGAAATCCTGAAAGAGCTCGGTTTATCTACGGCTCAGATCGAGCACGTATTGACTGCGCGTTGAGATTCACCTCGCCTTGACGACATCGACTTTCCCGCTAGCAAACAACTGACGCAGCGCGACTTTATCGATCTTGCCAACGCTTGTTTTCGGTATTGCCGTCACAAACGCAAAGTTTTCCGGTAGGGCGAAACGAGCGATGAGCGGGGCGAGATAATCGCGGATCGTTTTAGGGCTCACTACGGGTTGCTGCGTATCGCAAACTAAAAATACCAACGGACGTTCTTCCCATCGCGGATCGGGAATTCCAATCACTCCAACTTCGATAACGCCTGGGCATCCCGCTATTTTGTTTTCAAGGTCGACGGAGGAAACCCATTCTCCACCGGACTTGATCACGTCTTTGGTGCGGTCGGTGATTTGAACGTACCCTTGCGGATCGATAGTGCCGACATCGCCGGTACGTAACCACCCATCTGCCGAAAAACTATCGGATGCAGGGTTGTTGTGATAACTCCCGGTCACCCACGGCCCGCGCAGTTGAAGATCGCCGATGGTCTCGCCGTCGTTCGGTAACGGTGCGTTCTCCGCATTCACGATACGTACTTGCATTCCTGGCACGGGACGGCCGCTTTTGGCACGCCAGTCCGCCTCTTCGTCAGCAGCAATCGACCTAGGCGGGATCGACAAGCAGCACATAGGGCTCGTCTCGGTCATACCCCAGCCTTGCAACACAGGGACCCCCCATTGTTCGTGCACTTTTCGGATCAGCACCGGTGAGACGGCTGAGCCACCTGAAACCAGTACACGAAAACTGGTCATGTCGATGGGCTCTTCTCGATCGGTGATCAGCAGATCATTGATCAACGTCGGCACCAGTGCCGTGAAGGTCGGACGTTGCTGCTCAATCGCCGCGCGGATATCGGCTGCTTTGAGATGTGGACCGGGTAATAATAGATCCGCGCCGGACAGCCATGCAGAGAATGGTAGCCCCCAAGCGTTGGCGTGAAACATCGAAGGCAGCAGCAAGATTCGATCCGATTGACAAATTCCGAAGGTGTCTTTACCGAGTGTTGCGAGCGTGTGTAAAAAAACCGATCGATGGCTGTAGACCACGCCTTTGGGTGCTCCGGTGGTGCCGCTGGTATAGCAGACGACAGCGGCATCCCGCTCAGTGATTTCGGGCCATTCGAAGGAAGATGGAGCGCTCCTCAGCAGTTCCTCGTAGTCGTGAAATTGAATGGTTTCAGATGTCATCGTGGCGGCCGGCGAACCAACGACGATGACATGTCGCAGCGTTTTGACCTGCGGCAACACGGTAGTCATTTGTGCCAAGAGGACGCCGTCAATGATCAGCACGTCATCAGCGGCATGATTCATGATGCCAATGATTTGTTCGGGGAAGAGGCGGACGTTAAGCGTGTGCAGCACTGCGCCCATGGAGGGCACGGCGAGATAGGCTTCGAGATGCTGTTGATTATTCCAGCAATACGTAGCGACGCGCGCCCCGTTACATATATCTAATTGTTTGAGTGCGGACGCCAGTCGATGTACGCGGTTTCCAACATCTGAAAATGAGCAAAAGTTATAGGACTCACCATTGAAAGTGCCTATCTGGCTCTCGGCATGGATCCGTGATCCGTGCTGAAGGATCATTTGGATCGATAGCGGGAAGTCCATCATAGTCGTTAGCATTTTTAGTGCTCCTGGCTCGACGGGTCAGCGGCTGTAGGCGACGTTTGCGGCTTCCTCGAGCAAGGCCGGCACGTCATATTCCAGTTTTCGTGCGTAGTCGCTGTCGACACGCCCTTGTTGATATAAGAGATAGGCGCCTTCGACAATTGACGCGAGTCGCCAGAGTGCAAAAACAATATATGTATCGAGGTGTTCCAGATCCAATCGAGTGCGTTCGGACCAACGTTCTGCGAGTTGCCGACGAGAAATCACTGGCTCCTCGATTCGCGAGACGCGCTGAACGAATGAAAATCCGGGAGGTTCGATACGCCGTGGCCCCCAAAAGGCAAGCATCAGCCCCAGATCCGCGTAGGGGTTACCGATCGTTGCCAGCTCCCAATCGATGATAACCCTTAGATCAGGAGTACTGCGCGAGAACAAAGTATTATCGAGATGAAAGTCACCGTGCATCACGGTCGGAGGCGGCGGGGCAGGGAGATTGTCTGACAGCCAAATCGCTAGATCCTCAATCAAGGGGAGTTCGCGTCCGAACTCCTCCTGGCGAAGCTTGCGCAGACGTGCGATCTGCTTCGTGACGTAATGTTCGGGCGAGCTCGGGCTTCTCATGCCGAGGGCTTGCCAATCGACCACATGCACTTCTGCTAAGGCGTCCACTAGTTCGGTTCCAAGTCGGGAAATGGTCGCCGCGCTAGGCAAATAGTTATCCGGCAGGACCTCGGCGATGGCTACGCCGTCTACGTGTTCGATAACGCTAAACGGCTGTCCGACTATCGATGGATCGGCGCAGTAGCCGAGGGGTTTCGGAACTTTGACGCGTCCGTAGAGGGCCTGAAGCATGCCGTATTCGCGCAGCACGCCGGTGCCGGCACTTGAAGAAATCGTGTTGTCCGGCGGTCTGCGCAGCACCGCCAATCCATCATCATGACGAATCAGCTGAGTGACATTGGAGTTGCCGCCGCCGAGGCGTTGCTCGATTCGTACATTTCGCAAGCCTAGCTTGATCTCTATCCATCGCTCGAGTGTCGGTTGCGGTATCACCGTGTAGCTCCGCGACTCAGAATTGAGCCATCAAGCCGCCATCAGTTGGAATCACGGCGCCTGTCATATAGGTTGAGTTTGCGACCCAGCAAATGACGGCGGCTATCTCTTCTGCCCGTCCGATACGCCCTAACGGGATGCGTTCGAGCAACTTGCTCATGGCTTTCTCGTCGACCGCCGAGGTCATTTCGCTCAGTACCAAGCCGGGAACGACCAGATTCACTCGAATATTTCGCGGTGCGAGCTCGACAGCGAGCACTTGCGTTAGCCCGGCAAGACCGGCTTTGCTAGCACCGTACGGACTGTCTCCAGGAAAACCGCGAAAGCCCACGACAGCACCGATGTTGACGATAGCGCCTCCATCCCCCATCAGGTTGAGCGCAGCCTTGATGCAATGCATCGGACCAGACAGGTTGGTTGCGAGTACCGCATCCCAATCGGCCGTGTCGAGTCGGGCGAGCTTGCGTCCGCGATGTAAACCGGCGTTGTTAACCAAGACATCAATGCTGCCCCAAGTTTCACGAATACGGCCAAGGGAGGTTTGAACCGAATTGGGATCTGCCACATCGGTCGCCAGCATCAAGGCATTTGGCCCGAGCTCCGCGCGAAGGACGGGTAAGTTTATGCGTCGCGCGAGGACAGCGACGTGATCACCCTGCGAGAGAGCTTTTTTTGCGGTGGCGAGACCGATGCCGCGGGAGGCGCCGGTGATCACCCATCTTTTGGAAGGCATGAAACTTTGATCATCTCGACAAGAGAGCGGAACAGTCGTTCCGGAGCGACGCCCGCCTATTCGGCGGGCATCGCTCCGGATGACTAAGTGACGGATTACTTCCCGAAGTTATGGGTGATCCGCAAGCCGTAGGTGCGCGGCGGGCGCGCAGCGGCGTAGGTCCAAAGTCCGGGGAAGGTGACGCTCGTGCCAACATCGTACGCCTGCGTCCAGGAGTCGTCGTTGGTGAGATTCATGCCCCACAAAGTGAAGGTTGTGTTGTCCATACGATAACCGATCGAGGCATCAATCACCTCGTGCCCCTTGACCTGACTCTGAGGTGAGTTCAGGAAGGTGAGCTCCTGGTCGTCTACCAAGCGAAGATCCGCTTGCACCCAGACCGCACCGTTGGCGAGATTCCAGGTGTAGTTCGGCGAGATCGTTGCGGTGTACTCAGGCGCGCGACGCAGCTTCAAGTACGATAAGTCGCGCTTGCTGACTGGCGTCGCCGGATCGGTATCGATCAGCTTCTTGAACTTAGAGTCCATGATGCCGATATTGCCGGTGAGAGTGAAGTTTTCGGTAACGCGAGCAGCTAGATCAATTTCTATACCGTTGATTTCAGCCTGCGCCGCATTGAGAACCAGCGTTTGCTGGCCTGTACCACCGGCGGTCGGTACGCTCTGTTCCTCCTGCTTGTCGTCATACTTCATCATGAAGACCGAGCCATTGAAGCGAACGCGACCATCCATCCATTCGGATTTCCAGCCGAGCTCATAGTTATCAACGGTCTCCGGATTGTAGGCGATCGAAGCAGCTTCATAAGTGCCTGGTCGGCCACTGAAGCCGCCGGCTCGGAAGCCCTTTGAATAGAGACCGTAAACCATAGCGTCGTCGTTGAGGCGATATCGCAGATTCAGCTTCGGCGTAAATTCGCTCCACGACTTCTGGAACGGATTAGCGAGGCTGCCGAGCTTGGCCAGACCCGGCATGGAAGCATCGATAAGACCGCTGTCTTTATCGTCTTCGGTATAGCGACCGCCGACAGTCAGTGTGAGCGCATCTGTCAGTTTGTAATCAGCTTCAAAGAACGCCGCCTTCGACTCGGTGTTTTGCACGACCGTTTGGTCGATGGTCAAAACCGTGCCTGCTGGCAAGCCAAAGAGTACGTCACCGAAGCCGATATAGCTCCGCAGATCGATTCGGTAATCTGACTCCCAGATGTACAAACCGGCTGTCACGTCGAGACGCTCGCCAGTGTGAACCCAGCGTAGCTCGTGGCTAGCCTGATTCCACACGGCGGGACGATCGGTGTGGTAGAGCGTACGGGCGGTTCCGTCCCAATCTTGGAAAACTTTTTCATCGGTCGAAAACTTACCGTAAACATACTCCAGCGCGTTACCTTCGTTTACGTCAAAGCGGGCGGTTGCCGTGTGCAGTTCGCTGTCAAAGTAAGTTTGATATCCGCCAAGACCATTTTGAAGGACCGTGTAGCGATCGCCTGATTGCGGAGTTTGAATGCCTTTAGCGCATTCGCGATATGCCAAGCAAAAGATCTGATTGCTTTGGGCAACGTTGAGCACCGTATTGGCATCTTGATCTTGTTCGGTTTTATCGTAACGGTACGTAAACTCGAAATTGTCCGTCGGTTTGAAGGTGAAGCTCGGACTGAAACTGGTGAACTCGAGCTTGCCGGTGTCGGCTTTTCTGGTTTGGTTGTAGAACCAACCATCATTATCGCGTTTAGCCGCGCCGAGTTTGAACGCAAACTTGTCTGAAAGCGGCAAGTTGATGTAGCCGTCGAGAGCTAATTCGCCGTAGTTACCGCCGCTTGCACGAACCGCCCCCGCGACACCTTCGGTGCTCGCCTTTTTACGCGTTACGTTGATAACGCCGGCGATCGAGTTACGACCGAAGAGTGTGCCCTGAGGCCCACGCAAGATCTCGATACCTTGCAGATCAAGGGCCTTGATCATGGCGCCCGAGTTCACGCCGATGAAAATGCCATCGACCACGACACCGGCGGTCGGATCAAAGTTCTTCTCGACGTCTGTGGTGCCGATTCCGCGGATCGAGATAGCAGCCGGACTGCCAGGTCCCTGTTGCAGATCGTTGATGATGACGTTGGGCGCAGCGTTAGCGAAGGACTGCAGATCGACGTCGGCGCGGCGCTCGAGGTCAGCTGCACCGAGTGCGCTGATCGAGGTGCCCAAATCCTGCAGATTTTCCTCACGCTTTCGTGCGGTGACGGTGATTTCTTCGAGCACTCCTTGGCTAGAGGCTTCATCCGCTGAAAACGCTGTAACGCTGAACGAGCCGCAGGCCATCGCGACCGCTGCGGCAATCAGCAAGCTCGACTTCGACATGGTCATTTGTCCCCTCCAAATTTAGATGTCTGACGGATCGATTCTCAAAGGGCCAACCCTAGCAAGACGACCCGTAGCGACACCGACGATAATCCTCTTGTTGTCGACTAGCAAGTGAATCCGTATACTGAATTTCGGCATTCTTCGACGGCCGGTGTAGGTCATTGCATCTGTGGTTTTTTCGCACTCGCGATGGACCTGCACAGCGGTTATTGCAGGGGGAAAAGGTGGCCTGGAATTTTGAGACCGAGCCCGAGTTTCAAGAAAAACTCGACTGGATGAGCGATTTCGTTCGCTTGGAAGTGGAGCCGCTGGATTTGGTATTTCGCGGCCCCGCTGACCCTTTCGATCCGGCTCGACCCGGACCGGCCGCCGCCATGGCGCCTCTCAAAAAGATCGTAAAGCAGAGGGGACTGTGGGCTTGCCATTTGGATGCACACCTTGGGGGTCAGGGGTTCGGTCAGGTCAAGCTGGGGCTGATGAATGAGATTCTCGGTCGTAGCCGTTTCGGACCGACGGTCTTCGGGTGTCAAGCGCCCGATACCGGCAATATGGAAATCTTGGCTCGCTTCGGTACGCCGGAGCAGAAGCAACGATATTTGGACCCGTTGTTAGCGGGAGAGATCGCTTCGTGTTATTCGATGACCGAGCCGCAGGCCGGTGCAGATCCCGCTCAGTTTACATGTAGAGCTGAACTGATCGGTGACGAATGGGTGATCAACGGCGAGAAGTGGTTCGCATCACATGCAGATTTTGCACGATTTCTGCTGGTGGTGGTGGTCACGGATCCTTCGGTGCCGATACATCAAGGAGCATCTATTCTCATCGTCGATCGCGATTCGCCAGGGCTTGAGATCGTTCGTAACTGTGCGGTGGGTATGGTGAGTGAGATCGGCGTCGGCGTTCACGGATACCTGCGGTTCGACAATTGCCGAGTTCCGAAGTCGCATATTCTCGGCAAACCCGGACAAGGCTTCGAAGTGGCTCAGTCGCGCCTTGGTGGCGGGCGGATCCACCACGCCATGCGAACAGTGGGCTTGTTGAACAAAGCGCTTGACATGATGTGTGAGCGCTCGTTGAGTCGGAATACTAAAGGCGAGTCGTTGTCACAGAAGCAATTGACCCAAGAAAAAATTGCAGATTCGTACACCCAAATCACGCAATTCCGTTTGCATGTGCTCTACGCCGCATGGTTGATCGACAAGCACAGGGCCTATACGCGAGAAGTGCGTCGTGAGATTGCAGCAGTCAAAGCCGCAATGCCTGGTGTGCTACGAGACGTGGTTTATCGAGCTTTACACCTTCACGGTTCGCTCGGCATGACCAACGAAACGCCTCTGATGGCGATGTGGGCGACCGTACCGGAGATGGGTATCGTCGATGGGCCGACTGAGGTCCACAAAATCAGTGTTGCCAAAGAAGTGCTACGCGATCGCAAAGGATGCGACACCTTGTTTCCGGATTACTACCTGCCGGATGCGATTGAGGCGTCAAAGAAAAAGCTGAATTGGGCGCTCGAGTTGGAGGTGGGAAACCACTAATTCGACCGTGTGAAATAACGTCGTAGAGGGATGTTGACGATGGATGTAAATGTAACCGACTTGCTTGTGCGCATCGATCGGCTTGAGAGTCGTCACGTCATGCGCGACCTCGTAACCGACTACTGCCGTGGTTTCGACCAGAGAAACTTCGATCGTTTTCTCAATATCTGGTGGGACGATTGTGTTTGGAACATCGGGCCCCCGTTTGGAGTTTTCGCAGGTCACGCCGGAATCAACACTGCAGTAAAAGATGTTCTCTGGCCAGTGTGGCGAGAGACACACCATCTCACTAGCAATCTTCATGTCACTTTCGAGGGGGTCGATGACGCGCGCGGCGAGTGCGACGTGGATTGCATGGGCGCCTTGACGGACAACACCGTCCAAATGATCAGCGCGACTTACCGAGATCATTTTGTACGCCGGCACGGGACGTGGAAAATACAGCGTCGCGATGTCGTGATTCACTATTTTAATCCGATACCCGGTGCGCAGATGACTGCGCCCCAAGGTTGACGTGCTACGGCAGCTCAGAGGCAGGAGTTAACATGTCCCATATTCAGCGAGAGAACGATCGTAAAATTTACTTTGAGCACTATTCTGGTAGTAAAACCACCATCGTCTTGATCCACGGATGGGGAACAAGTTGCCGGATTTGGGATACGACACTTGTCGCACTCCGCGCTGCCGGACACGCAGTCGTGATGTTCGATCAGCGGGGATGCGGACAGTCGGACAAAGACTTCGTCGTCAACTCGATCGATGCAGGAGCTGATGACGCAATTGCGATCCTCAAGTATCTCGGTATCCAGCGGGCCGTCTTCAATGGGTGGTCTTTGGGCGGAGCGATCGCCGTGGCGGCGGCTAGCCGTATGGGGGCTGACTGTGCGGGTCTCGTTCTGACGGCAGGGGCGAGCCCGCGATATGTACAGGCGCCTGATTACCCGTACGGTGGTGCCCCGGGAAGCACAGCTGCAACGGTCGCGGTTATGCGACAAGATCGCGCGAACTTTTTCGATGCCTTAACTAAGGCAGTCTGTGCAGACCCCCAGTCGCAAGCGATGCATGGTTGGATGTGGTCACAGTTCATGCAGACCTCGCCTTGTGCAGATGATTCTTTGGCGGAGCTCGATATTATTGATCAGCGTCTCCTCCTCGAAAAACTGCAGGCACCCGTTCTCTCCTTCGTCGGCACGAAAGATGTTGTCGTCGCGCCTGAGGTCTGTCGATCGGTGGCGCAGTACGCACCGAACTGCAAGTTAGTCGAGTTCGAAAATTGTGGTCATGCTCCGTTCGTCGAAGATGGCGTCCGATATCGCGAGGCCCTATTGGGGTTCCTTGCGTCAATTCACTAACACGAGATCAACTCCATGACGCGTCAGGTCAACTTCGGTTTGTGGTACGACTTTCGCAATCCTGATCCGTGGCGCGTCCCATTCGAGACGCTATACGAGGAATGTTTGGAACAGATCGTTGAGGCGGAGCGACTGGGTTTTGACTCGGTCTGGATGACCGAACATCACTTTTGCGACGACGGTTATACGCCTTCGCCTTTGGTGATTGGCGGCGCGATTGGCGCGCGCACAAAGCGGATGCGTATCGGCACTAATCTGATGGTGTTGCCACTGCACAACCCGATTCGTATCGCGGAGGACGCGGCGACGTTGTCGCTGCTCACTAAAGGCCGCTTCGATCTTGGTGTTGGTATCGGTTATCGCGAACTGGAGTTCCGACAGTTCGGGCGAGAGCTGAAGCAACGGCCAAGTTTAGTCGAAGAGTCGATGGAGATCATTCGTCGAGCATGGTCTGGCGAGCCCATCAATTTCGAAGGCAAGCGATTTCAGGTCGGCGACTTGCGAGTCACGCCCGCACCAGAGCACGTGCCTAAACTTTATTTGGGTGCCATGGCGGAGCCGGCGATTGATCGAGTCGCTCGCATCGCCGACGGTTTTTTATCTACTGGCGGCATCGGTCAAGACATTTATCTGGAGTGTCTTAAGAAGCATGGACGTGATCCCGTAGATGGGGTCATCATTGCTGGGCACTGGGCAATCATTTCCGATGATCCCGAGCGTGAGGCCGCGGCGGTGGGGCCATATGCGCTCTATCAAAGCAACCAGTACATCGAGTGGGGTGCTTTCGGGCCACCCGATTCGACTCCCAGATTCCCAGATGCGCAAACAGCGCTGTCGTTGGGTCTGTACAAGCTATGGGATGCAGATACGGCAGTGCAGGAGTTCATTCAGTTCTTGCGTGCCTATCCGCAAGTTAAAGATTTGCACATCTGGGCTCGATTGCCCGGAGAAAGCATTGCGGCCGGGCAGCGGCGAATCGAGTATGTCGCCAAGCATGTTCTGCCCCGGGTTCGTGCCGCAATTTGAAGGTCTGCGTTATAGTTGCGGGATGACCAAGGCTGAAGTTGCTACTACTGCGCCCGTCCGTCGTCGACAGGCGGACCGCGCGGCACTGTCGGATCGATTGTTGATGGAGGCGGCCATTGAGCTGATCGTCAAGATCGGCATCAACGGCACCACTTTACAAGCGGTCGGGGAGCGAGCTGGTTACAGTCGCGGACTCGCGACTCATCGATTCGGATCCAAGGCGGGGCTTTTCGGCAAGGTTTTGCAAGTTGCTAGCGTTGATTGGCTGGAGCGCGTCCAAGTTGCCGTGGGCGATCGTGTAGGAGTAGATGCGCTTGCTGCTGCGACGGATGCTGCCGAAAAGTTTATCCGTGACCGACCCGAGGAAGTTCGCGCAATGTATCTGCTGTGGTTTCTCAGCATAGATCCATCAGCAGACTACAAATCCAACATCGCGATCGTGCATAAAGCGCAACGACGCGACGTGGCTCAATGGGTCAAGGCGGGTCAAACAGCCGGCACCGTCGATCCAAGCTTGGATCCGTTGCGTGTTGCAGAGCAGTATGCGGCGTCGATGGCTGGCATCATTTATCAGTGGCTCGCCAACTCAGAAATGCCGCTCTCTTCGATGTTCAAACAACTCAAGTCAGACCTGAAGATTCGTCTTGAGCGTTCAGCGTCGCGCGTGCCTACCAAGACTAAGCGCACTCGAAAATAAGCGACGATCAACTTAGATTCGAAGTGTCGAGAATCAACTCGACGCAGTGGCTGACTTGCTAAAGAGCTCACCAGCAATGAGCCACAGCGAAAAGTAGAAGACGGTGAAGACCGGCAATAACGCCCAGCCAAGCGACAAGGCGATCAAAAATACCGCAAGTTGAGCGGCTGCCATCGTACGCAGGGTCCACTTCAAGCCCTGGGGGTCGAAGCGGGTGTAGAGCGCTCCGGCTAGCCCGATCAGCAACACACCATAGAAAATCAAATTCTGTGGGTTCTCCTCGTTGCCGATGATGCCTACAGCGAGGTTCGCCCACACCATCAGAAAGCCACCGCCGACGGACATGATCGCGGCGAGTCGATAGGTCCAGGTCGTGGATAAGCGCATGGCAAGTTCGAGTCCGGCGCAGACCGCAGCCAGCAGCAAAGCCGCAACGACATAATCGAAGGCTGTCCAGTCGCCTTGTCCAGTAAGCCGCATGACCATAACAAGGGTCAGAAAGGTAAGCGCAGCGCCGCCCCAAATAAGGGTACGTAAGCGCGGAAGAAATGCCAAAAATGACGGATTCATGGCGCGTAGTCTAACGGTGACAACCCTCATCTGAAATACCGACTGAATTACATTTAATTTATCCGTCGAAAGTTTCATCAGGCCATCGCGCAAAGACACAGGCGCCGGGGTTTTGCTCAGTCGGTAATCATGCCGTGCTCGAGTCGCACGCTTCGTGTGGCCAATCGATCGACACAAAGCGGATCGTGAGTCGCTATCAGCATCGACAGTTTGCTCGCCAACAGGATTTGGAGGATGCGATCCGTCGTTTCGATATCCAGCGAGACGGTGGGTTCATCTAACAGCAGAACGGTCGGTTGCATCGCGAGTAATCCAGCGAGTGCCACGAGACGCTTCTCGCCGCCGGAGAGTTCATGAACAGGGCGTTCCGAAAGATGAAGGAGTCCAACTTGGTCGAGGGCATCGTCGGCCGCATGATGCGCTTGGCGCGCATCCCACCCCAAGTTGAGCGGGCCGAATTCGACATCTTCAAGAACGGTGGGCCCGATGAGCTGATCCTCCGGATCTTGAAAGAGCAAGCCTACTTTGCCCCGCAGCGGTGCGAAATCGTGCTCGACTTTGCAAACTTGGCCAAGCAATTCAACGGTGCCTGATTGGTGCTCCAGCAGACCGAGCGCGGTGAGCAAAAGAGTGCTCTTCCCCGCGCCGATGCCGCCTTGAACTGCAAGCCGTTCGCCATCGTGCAGAGCCAGAGTAGCGCCATGCAGCACGGCGCGGGCCGAGCGTGTAACCGCGATTGCCTGCATTCGCAGGAGTATCGTCATAATTGAATTTCCATCGTCGGTAACCACAAGCAGAGACCGATGATGACAATGACTGCACCGAGAATCGACCAATCGGCTTTTGACAGCGCTCGCCAAGCAGTCGATTCGCGAGGAAACCACCGGGTCGTCATACCGCGCGAACGCAAGCCCAAGGAAATACGTTCGGATTTAGCCAAAGCATGGATGATCAGCCATGCCACCATCTGCGCGCTCACTTGTATTGTTCGGAATCCGAGAACTGGGCGATAGGCTCGCGCCCGCATCGCGCGTTCGAGGCGCGTCTTGGTTTCCGACAGAAGTGATACCTGCCGGGAAACCTGCGCGAGCAGGGCGCCAAGGGCCGCGGGCAAACCTAAGCCGACTACCGCACGACTCAAATCTAGTGCACTCATCCGCAGCAGCAGCGAACTGGCTGCAAGCGTGACGAGGTTGACGCGCAGACTCATCTGCGTAGCCAGCCGAATGCCTGTCTCGTCGATTATCAACTCGCGCCAGTTTATCGATGAGGTGAGCCAGACGATGATAAGGAATCCGTTGACGCGAAGCATACGGCGTCCGATATTTTTGAGCAGCACTTTGTCAGTGGCTGCGATGACTACCACTGCAAGTAGCGCAACAAAAAGCATGGCGAAAAGCGATGCAAGCGACTGGGTCAACGCAGCTGCAACGCTGACGAGCAGTGTGGCGGCAAGCCGCAATCGACCATCCGGGAAGTGAACGTGACTCATCGCTCCCGTCAGTTTCCGAGAGTGAACGCCGTCGGCCGCGCTCGCCCCAGCATGCCGACTGTCAGCGCTGTGACGATCGATTCGATCAACCAAACCGGAGCCTGCGCTGCGACGAACAATTTGATGAGGCTGCTGAGCGCGGCACCACCCGTTGACCAAAGCATAACCGCTGCTAAGAGTGTCGCACCGAGGATACCGATCGTCGCGGCGGCCGCGCCTACGATCAATAGTTTTGTTCTCGATGAGGGCTCTTGTAGCAATGGACGCAAGCTTAGACCGGCGATGACGGCAGGTAGCGCCATCAGCAGCGTATTAGCGCCGAGTGACGTGAAGCCACCGAAAGAGAACAATAACGCCTGCAATGCCAACGCGACGAAGATGACCGGGAACGCGAGCCATCCGAGTAACAGGCCGATCAAGCCGTTGAGTATGAGATGTACGCTGCCCACGCCGATCGGTATGTGGATTGTTCCGACCACGAAGAACACGGCCGCAAACAAGGCCGCGGTCGGTAGCGTTTGAGGCGTCAGCCGACGCAAGCCGATAGAAAGCCCGAAAGCGGTGCAGCCGGCTGCCGCAAGCAAAGTCGAAACGTCGAGTACACCCTCTGCGATATGCATATCACGACGTCTCGATGCGCGTTCTGTCGCGCCGCGATAGCCACCAAGCCGTGACGCCGAACAAAACCACAAGACAACCAAGGCCGATTAACCATCGAGACCAAGCTGAAGGTGTGGGCGTCGCATCCAGCTTTCGGTGATCTCCGCGGACTACAAACACGATTTCGGTGCGGTGACCCAAGCCATCCTCGGCGATCACGCGATATTCGCCGGCGCGTCGCGGAGCGGGGAAGGCGTAGCGTCCTTCTGCATCGGTGCGGGTCACCGCGGGTTCGATTGCAGCGCTACCTCCCGGTGCTTGCTGCAAGGAAACAGAGGCTCCGCTTAGCGGCGCACCGTCGGCGAAGGTCACATCGCCCGTGATTGCATCGCTACCGTCGGTGAGCGATAGGTTCAATCCGTGGGCGTACGTCAGCTGCGGCAGCAACAACGCGATGATGAGAAACAATCGGAACACGTATGAAAATTAGCATGATCTTCATAATTTCAGCGCTGTCTTGATTCATCGCGCCCATTCTGAGGAGATCTCCCAATCAGCATGTCGGGCGCGGAGCCACTTCCCCCTCCGACGCAGACGCGTCGGAGGGGGGGTTAGTCGCGGATTACTTGCCGCCGAAGGAGTAGGTCGCCGTCAGACCAAACATCGCTCGATCGCCCTGCGATACGTTCGGCGTGAAGGCCGCCGTAGTAGCAACGAGCGGAGGCTGGTTGATCGCAGTCGAGACATATTTTTCGTCAAAAATATTTCGACCCCACAGAGCGACATCCAGGGGACCGTGACGCAGGCCCATGCGCGCATTGAACAGCGTGCGCGAGGGAATCGTCGTCAAGCCGATGGTGAGAATATTGGTCTCGGCCGTGTAGCTGCCGTCCGCGCGAGCGTAGAACGACCAGTCGCCGGTGAGCGGCGTATCATACGCCGCGTAGATGCTCGCGAGACGATTGGGTGAGCGGGGGAGTGGCTTACCCGAAACATCCGGCAGGATTTTGCCGCGGAACTCAAGGCTCGGACAGAAGCCGATCGCAGCGGTGGGAATCGTGGTCGAGCTGCCGCCGCAGTAGCGCAGTACGCCTGCATCGACCGTGCCCTTATCGAATTTCGTTGGCGTGTAGGAGTAGGTCATACCCACTTGCCATTTGTCCGATGCTCGGTAGTTGAGCGAAAGCTCAACGCCTTTGGCCGTGGCGTCTCCGACGTTTTGTACGAGGTTGCTGACGAGCGGAGCCGGCGGCGTTGCCGGGATCTGGATGCCCGTGTAGTCGATGAAGAACAACACCACCTCCGAGCTCAAGCGACGATCGAGCCACTGGGCTTTCCAGCCGAGTTCGTAAGTCTTGTTCTCGGCCGGATCGTAGGTCTGCAGATCGGCTGGAACCGGTGCATTGCCGGCGACGGCATCGGTTTGGCCATTGAAGTAACCTGAGATCACGCCCTTCGCAGCAGACGCATAAAAATGCTGATCATCTGTCAGCTTGAAGTCGGCGTGGCCGCGCCAGGTCGTATAACTGAATTCACCCTTTTGCAAAGTGGCAAGACCGATGACTTGGTTGTAGCGCTGCCGCTCTTCCTTGTCGCGACGCAATTCAGCACCGACGGTCCAAGCACGATTGAGGTGATATTCGACGACACCAAAGAATGCCGTCTGCTTGTCCTCGCCGATGAAGCGGGACAGGTCGACCATATCGACGGTCGGGTTTTGCGACAGTGCCGTCGTGGGATTCAGCGCGATGAAAAAGAAGTTGTCGGATTGTGGGCGCTCACCCGCGGCAAGACCGCGACCGTCGTAGGCAATACGGCTGCGCGAAACGAACTCGTTCTTGCTGTAGAAGCCACCGATACCCCAGTTGAAGTTTTCGCCAACCTTACCCTCGAGGCGCAGTTCTTCGGTGAGGGTTTCGGTCTCGCCTTTACCGGAGCCTGTGAAGACCGGCAGGGCCTGCTGACGCAGTACGACGGTCGGTGCGGTCGATCTCACGATATTGAAGATATTGCCTTGACCGTTGTTGGCGCCCAAAGAATTGTCCGACGCATTATCGTTCTCGGCTTCGTAGATAGAGGTTTGACTGGTCAGCGTGACGCCGCCGAAATCGTACTCAAGATCGAGTGCTGCCAAGGTGACTTCGCGGGCGAACGCCAGAGCGTCGGGATTGGCCGCAAGAGTGCTCTTGACTTGAAGGTCGCCGCAGTAGGCGGCGAGTGGTCGACCCGTCGGCCCGCAATTGAGCGCTGGGACGATGTACATTGCGGTGGAATCACGAACGTCGTCCGTGTAATACGCGAAGGCGCGAGCGGTAAATTGATCGTTCGGGGTGAACTCCAGCGAGCCCGAGAGGTTTTTGGTGTCATAGCCACCGAGGCCCGCGCTGGGCTCTGCCTGGTTATCCCAGCTGCCATCAAAGGAATTGGTGCTGGCCGCGATGCGCCCGCGCAGCGTCTCGCCAAGCGGACCGGACAGCATGATGCGCATTTCACGCCGTGCGTCAGTTCCCAGCGTGCCGGTGATTTTGGCCTTGAACTCGCGAGTCGGCGCTGCGGGCACGAAGTTGATCGCGCCATTGAAGGCATTACGACCATAAAGCGCCGATTGCGGACCTTTGACGACTTCGATGCGATCGAGGTCGAGGATTTCGAGGTTGGAGGCGCTTGTGTTCGACAGGTAAACGCCGCCGTAGAAGATGGCGACGTTACGGTCCGGGCTGTTCAAGTTGGTTTGTGAGATGCCGCGGATGACCGGGGTGCCAAGCTGGTTCTGGATGGCATCGAAGTAGGTGAGGCCCGGTGTGAACAGTGCGACATCGTAAAGATCGCGTACGCCTTTGGCTTCGATGTCTTCGCTCGTCAGCACCGAAACCGCGACTGGCGTTTCGATCAGCGCTTCAGCTTTTTTTCGGGCCGTGACGATGATTTCTTCGAGTCCGGCCATCGAGGCCGAGTCTTGGGCTACCGAAGTGCCCGTGCCGCCGAGACACAGGGCGGTCGCCGCCAGTGCTGAGCAGGAGAGTTTTCTAATAAGCATGTCGCCCGTTCCTCCAAGTTTTAGGGTCGCACTGCCTCTCGACCCCCGCGTAGAGATGACAGTGCCGTGAAACTACCACCCGCTCGGCAGACACCACTTAACCGAAGATTGGCAAAGCGTCCTGTTATTCCAATATTGGAATTTAAAAGGTGCTACATCTTCTCTTTGGACACGACTCGGGGGTAAGTTGATGGAGCAGTCATCGAGAACGGTGGGCAGGGTTCTGCAAGTACTGGAGCAATTCAGCGTTTCGCCGCATCCGCTCACGAACGGGGAGATTTCCGCTCGTTTGCGCGTCCCCGCCTCGAGCATGTATCGACTACTTCAAAAGATGACGCAACTCGGCTTTCTGGATGTGGATGTCGAATCGGCGAGTTACGCCATCAGCCCGACGCTGAGTGGTCTTGGCAGGCGTCTCGCCGATATCGGCGGCTATCTGCCGCCACTGCGAACCACCATGTCGGCGCTCCGCGCACACACGGGTGGTACGGTCAGCTTCTGGTTACCGGCGGGCGTGCATATGCGCCTTTCTGCGATTTTGCTCGGTCGCCTGCCGGGAACTAGCACTAACGCGCTCGGTGAGTTGCGCGAGCCGTTCTCGACGCCTGGGCTTGCAATGGCGACGACCTACTCGCGCGAGCAACTGAGTCATTTGACGCGAGCGGCGCGTCGACGCGGAGTGCAGTTAGGTCGGCGCTTTCGAACGATGCGTGATATCACGAGCGCAGTACAGCAAGTCTCACAGCGCGGCTACGCGGTTGGTTTCAATCTACGTTCGGATGGCTGGGGCATCATCGCTTGGTCCGTGCCGATGAGCGCCGATCAGCAGCGTTCGGGCGTGATCGCAGTCGGAATGCAGGTTCCCGAGCTGCGAAGTCGCGAGCAAGAGATTGCGGCCTTCGCGGAGCGTTTGTTGCATCGGTACCGCAAGGAGTTGCGCACTTATGCGGGCGATGAGTTTGATGGCAGCTACACATGAGGATTGATCGACGCCAGTGTTTGGCGCTGATGTCAGCTAGCGTCATTGCCGGTGCCCACGCACGCACGCAAGAAACACGACGCGCAGCCGATGGTCGAAATATTCAGCTGGAGGTTTGGCGCCCTAGCGGTAAGGTCACCGGACGCGTTCACTTTTCTCACGGTGCGGCGTCTTCGCCGTGGAAATACTCCAGATTGCTTGAACCTTTGTGTGCAGCGGGGTATGAAATATGGGCGCCGCTCCACGTCGACTCAACCGAGCATCCGTTAACGGCTCAATTCAAAGGCATGGCCAGTTGGGCAGCCCGGTTGCAGGACATGCAAGCGCTGTCGACGATGACCGAATCCCGTTATGTCGCGATGGGGCATAGCTACGGCGCGTTGGTTTCGCTGACCTTGGGCGGGGCGAAGCCGAGCGCACCGCTGGAATTCGCCAATCAGTTGAGAGACTCGAGAGTGAGCGCGGCCGTTGCGTTGTCGCCCCCGGGGCCGATCGCGGGATTCGTTGATGCGGCGGCATATTCCTCGCTCGATGTGCCGGCGCTGATCCAGACAGGCGATCGGGATATTCCGCTTGGGCTGGCAGACGCCCGTTGGCAGGATCATCTTGTCGCTTACGATGCGGCAAGTGCGAACGGCTCCCGCTACGCGCTCGTGCTGGAGGGTGTTGACCATTACTTTGGCAGTGCGATCTGCCGGCCGGAACTGCCTGTGCCGCCACAGCTCTCCATGCTGTCGAGCACGGTGGAGATCATCAAGCTTTTTATTGGAGCTCATGCTCTTGGCGATGGTGCAACTGCGTTGACCGCAAGGTGTAAGTTGGGAAAGAGACTCGCCTTGGAGGGCGCCGTGAGGCTCGCTCGTAAATAACTTTTCTTGGAGACCGTATGCGTCCACTCTCGATGATCTGTTGTTTGTTTGTGTACATAGGTACATCAGCCTTTGCTGTCGAGGGTGAGCCCTTGACCTTGCAGGAGTTACGAAAAAAGTACGCCGATCCCGTTGGGAAAATCGCTATCGTCGGCGGAGTCGAGGTGTACTACAAAGATGAAGGCGATGGCCCGGTTATTTTGATGGTGCATGGCTCGCAGAGCACCTTGAAGACTTGGGACTACATTGCACCTCGTCTCACGGACCGATATCGCGTGATTCGTTACGACGTTCCGGCGCAAGGACTCTCGGGAACGGTGACGGACGAACACATACAGCGCTTACAGCCGGTCGATATCGCCGAGGGCTTACTTGCACAGCTCGGCGTCGAGAAACTGACTTTCGTCGGTGTTTCGAGCGGAGGGACACTCGGTGTATATTTGGCGGCAAAACGACCGGAGATGGTCGAGCGTCTCATCTTGTCGAACGCACCTGCCGATACGGTGACGACTGGACATTTGCCGCCGTCCGCAGCCTTCCAAGAGCAGCAGCGTATTGCCAAAGAAACCGGCTTGCGCAATCGAAATTATTGGAGTGCCTTCCTCGATTACTTCAGCGGCGATCCGACGAGGTTGTCATCGGATATCCGCGAGCAATACTACGACTTCAATCGTCGCGCCGCCGAACCGCATCTGATCGGTCTGGTGGCAAAAGTGGCTGATCAGGAAAAAGCCAAGGCGGCAATGCGAGCCGTCAAGTCGCCGACCCTGCTGATCTGGGGTGCCAAAGATGTGTTGTTGCCGGTGCAGGCAGGCAAAGCGCTCGCGGGCTACCTCAGCGGTACGGACGTGTCGATGGTGGTGATGCCGGATGTAGGCCACTATCCGCCGCTCGAATCGCCGGACCGGTTCGCCAAAATCTTAGCGGCCTATATGGAAGCGGCCACGCCCTGAGTCAGAGCGTGGCCGATTTCGGCGTCAATGTCGACGCGGCGCTGGCTTAACTATTTGGGTTTCGCCGGCTTCTGGGTGCGCGCGTAGTTCTCGAGGCTCGAGTAACTCGGGTCAACCCATTTCTCGGGCGCCACGGCGTACTGCGGAAAACGCTCGCGAACGCGTTTCGCGACCGGCGCTGGCACCCAGTCGACGCTCGGCACCGAACTGAATGTACCGGCGTAGACGATATGCCCGGGCGTTGTGCCCATCAACATCCACGGCAACCAAGGCGTGATTCGATTCCACACACCGGTATGCGGCATATGGGTTAGTGCATCGTTCTCGATGTCCTCGCGCCGAATTGAGTAGCGGAAAAGTTCCGACACCCGATTCATGGGACCGGCTGACTCACGCACCCAAATCGCCGGATCAAGCTTGTTACGGTAATAGAGATGGATGTCGCTCGTGAGTACGACCGTGTCCTCGTTGAGCAAGATCCAATTGCGGATGAGCGGACGACGCGGCGGTTTTACGGTGTTCAGGCCGCCATAGGTTGGCGGATCGGGAAAGTGATCCGAAATGACGTAGTTGAAGGGGTCGTTCGCGACGTCGACGACGGCCACTTGTTCGTTGGTGTAGGGGTTGAGCCACGAATCCATCAATTCCCCGGTGTTCAAATCGCGGTAGAAAATGAGCTCGCGGCACAGGCGTTGGTAGTCACCATTTTCCTGCTTGAGAACGCGGATCGACGAGAACACCTCAAAGCCGAACAGGGCGCGAACCGCTTCGTTGTCGCGCACGCCCATGACCGTGCCGGTGACATACCCGTTCACATACTTTCCGGGTGCCGTGTCGCCCTCGATCTTGGCCGACGTTTCGCGATTCCAAATGGGATCGTTGAATCGTGCCTTCAGTTCATCGGTCGAGAGACGATATCCACGCTTGGGCGGGTCGGCCGCCGGGGCACTACCGACGAGCGAAAGGCCGGCCGCAACACCTGCGGCACCGGCCCCCATGGTGGAGGTCATGAATTGGCGACGGGTCTTCTGGGTCACAGGCGCGCTCCGCATCGTTAGTCGGGTTGGATGAGTGGAAACTAGCAGGCAACTCGTCGGCAACGCTTAGGGATTGGAGGGTAAACCGCGGGTTGGATGCCTATGAAACGGCGGATTGTTGCGTGGTTACAACATCGATAACTATAGTGCAACAATTTCGTTGATTCTCCGTCTGAGTTACGGATAATCGGTGCTCGATTTTATTCATCCAGACTTATTCCAATTACTTGCGGAGGGGACTGTATGTCTCAGCAATTGCACGTTTCATCGGCAGTTCGTCAGGCCATTCTGACGAGCGCCATCGGTGCCATGGCGATCACGGCCACCGCGCCCGTTCAGGCTCAAGAGGCCGACGCCGGTCTCGATGAGGTCGTCGTCACCGGTTCGCGTATCGCCAAGCGCGATGCCGTTGCCGAGAGTCCGATCTTGTCGGTTGATCAGGATGCGATCGTCGAGAGCGGTTACACGACGGTTGAGCAATACCTCAACACCCTGCCGCAGATTGTGCCGAGCTCGAGTTCGCAGTCGAACAACCCGAGCAACGGTGGACGAGCGGTCATCGACCTGCGTGGCTTGGGCTCTGGCCGTAACCTTGTGCTCGTCGACGGACGTCGCGCGATGGGTTCGACCAGCGCCGGCACGGTGGATATCAATACGATTCCGGCCGCGCTCATCGAGCGTGTCGAGATCATCACCGGTGGCGCCGCCGCGACGTATGGGCCGGATGCCGTCTCCGGTGTCGTCAACTTCATCATGAAGAAGAGCTTTGATGGTCTCGCCATCAACTCGCAATACCGACTGACCGAAGAAGAAGATGGTCAGGAGTGGGGTTCGGATATCACCATGGGTGGCAAGTTCGCCGATGGTCGTGGTAGCGCCGTGTTCAACGCCAGCTACTTCAGCCGCGACGCGATCTACAAGGGCGCGCGCGGTTTTGCCGCGCAGGCGAGCAGCTCGACTTCCATTTTCCCGGGCGGCTCGTGGGTGCCGGGCACCGCGACACCCTCGCAGGCAGCCGTCGATGCACTCTTCGGTCCGAACAAGTGCAACAACAACGGCGGCTCTTCCGGTTTCGGTTTCAACCCCGACGGTTCGTTGTTTTGTACTGGTGTGGGCGGCAACGCCACGCGTGAAGTTGTCGGTTACACGGGGCCGGATAGCGATATCGCCAAGGCGTTTTTCCCGGACTTCTTTTCATACAACTTCGAGCCGGCCAACATTCTCGTGTTGCCGATGGAGCGATGGAGCCTTTATTCCAATATCGAACTTGAGATCAATGACAAGTTCAAGCCGTACGCGCGCATCATCTACACCAACTACAACGCGTTGCAGGAGCTTGCGCCGACGCCGGCCGGTGGCACCACCGGCTTCACGGTTCCGGTCACTAATCCGTTCATCCCGGCCTCTCTCAAACCGCTCTTGGCATCGCGCGCCGCTCCGACAGCCCCGATCGCTTTTGCGAAGCGCTTCAACACACTCGGCGGCCGCACAGGCTTCAACACCCACGATGTGTGGCAGTTGGTGTCGGGTGCAACGGGCGACATCGCGGGTTCTTGGAACTACGACGTGTACGCCACCTACGGTCGCTCGGTCAACGCGGAGATCCAGGGTGGTAACGTCCGCCGTGATCGTACGCAGCAGCTGCTCGATGCCGCCGATGGCGGTCGTTCACTCTGCGCGGGCGGTTTGAACCTCTTCGGTAGCGCCGAAATCAGTCAAGCTTGCCGTGATTACATCAGCCTCGAAGCCAAGAATCTGACGGTGATCGAGCAGGCGGTGGTTGAAGCGACGGCGACCGGCGATCTCTTCGAGATCCAAGCGGGCACCGTGCAGGCCGCTGTGGGTGCGAGCTACCGTGAACTCGACTTCGACTTCAAGCCCGATGGTGGTTTGCAGCCGGGTCTGGTCGCGGGCTTCAACCAACAACTTCCCGTGTCCGGCTTCTTGAGCTTCAAGGATCTCTTCGCCGAAGTGTCGGTGCCGCTCGTGAAGGATCTGCCGTTTGCGCAGTCGATTTCTTTGACGGCGGGTTGGCGTCTCACCGAGAATAACCGCTCGGGTGACGACACCACTTGGAAGGCGACGTTGGATTGGGCCGTGAACGATTCGTTGCGGTTCCGCGGCGGCATGCAGCACGCCGTGCGTAGCCCGAGCATCGGTGAGCTGTTCTCGCCGCAGCTGAACAACTTCCCGACCTTCACCAACCAGGATCCTTGCAACACGACCGGCGCCATTGCTGCGACCTATCGCAACGGTCCGAACGGGGCGCAGGTGCGAGCGCTGTGCACGGCTCAGTCGGCCGTGGCCGGTACCGCGACCTACGTGCAGCCCTCCGGTCAGGCGACGGGTATCACGGGGGGTAACCCGAATTTGGCGCCCGAACTCGCCGACTCGTTCACCTTGGGCTTTGTCGCCAATAAGTTCGAGGCCGACTGGCTGCAGCGCAGCTTCGTCACCCTCGACTATTGGTCGATTGAGCTTGAGGATGTGATCAGTGCAGTAGGTGCCTCAACGATCGTGCAGCGTTGCTTCAACCGCGACAACGCCAACCCGAGTTATGACATCAACAACGAGTGGTGCAAGCTCTTCAAGCGAGACCCGAATCTCGGTGGCGTGATCGATCTGTTGCAGCTCTCGCGTAACCAGTCGTTCACCAATACGAGCGGCGTCGACTTGACCTTCGCTTGGGGTTCGGAGCTCGGCGGCACGGGCGGCACGCTCGACTTCAACGTCGTGACGACTTGGATCGAGAAGTACGAGACTCAGACCACGAACGTCGATCCGGTCAATGACTTCGTCGGCACGATTGGTTCGGGAACCGGCAGTTCGACGCCTGAGTGGAAGATGTCGATCGGTACGACCTACACGCGCGGTCCGGTGCAGCTGCAGCTGACCTCGCGGTACATCGATTCGATGGTGCATGCGAATACCGTGACTGGCGGTTCGCCGACCTCGAATACGGGTGTGCCGGCGACGTGGTACTTCGATCTGACGGGTCGTTATGAGCTCGCTGGTGGCTTGACCCTCCGCGCTGGCATCAACAACCTGACCAATCAAGAGCCGCGAATTTATACGCCCAACGTGCAGGCCAATACCGACCCGTCCTTGTACGACGTGCTCGGTCGTCGTGCCTTCGTAAGCGTCGATCTGCGTCTCTAATCGCGAGAGCATTGAGTTGACCAAGCGGCGCGAGGGCAACCTCGCGCCGTTTTTTTTTGGCCACACTCAACGAGCGGGGACGACGTCGAAGGCGAGGGTGAGCCGCGTATCCGAGCCGTGAAAGGGCACCGTGCCGTGCCAAAGGTAGGAAGGAAACAGCACGAGTTCTCCGACGACAGGTTCAATGACCTTACGCGGAGGGAGCTCTACCCCATATTCCGCAGTCGGCTGACCGAATTGCAGGCAACCTGCCAATGAGTCATCTGGTGCCGCCATCGGCAAAGAAATGTAATACGCGGAGCTGATCCAACCCTCCGGATGGAAATGATTGGCGTGTCTACCCCCGTCCTTCAATAACACGGACCAAGAGCCCGCGAAACGGATCGCCGTACTGCGACGCGCCAAAAACGGATGGTGTTCGTCGGTTGGGAGCGCATCGATGTAGGCGCTGAGGCCTGTGGCGATGACGGCTCTCGTTTGATTCAGCACATCGACGTTTCGGCCGAGCAGGTTGCCCGAGGTCTGGGTACCGTTCTTGAGGCTCTGCCTCAAAGGCTCGCGTCGATTTTGGTGTACGCCGCGCAAGTATTGTTCGAGCGAAGCGAGATGGTCATCCCGGAGTTTGATTCTCCAGATCAGGCGATCGTAGTCGCAGAGCCAGTGCTCGCGAGGATCGTTTAGTAGTTGCCACACAATGCTCTGCGTCGCGAGCAGTGCTTGATCGAAGGGGCTCTTGAGCAGCGCGTCATCGAGCACCGCACCCGCTTTTGCAGGGTCATGGTGAGCGATCAGCGCTTTGGCGAGCGTCTCTGCCAGACGAGGATGATCGAGCCAGCTCTTCGGCGTTTGGGTAATTGAACGCAAAGCCGCATCGGGTTGTCGTAACTTCAACCAAGCTTGTGCGTGTAGCGCCGCAAGCGCCGGCTGGTCGTTGCGCGTTCGTAGTCGTGAAACGCGGTGCAACGTCTCGTCATGAAGATCTGAAGAAAAGAGCGCCGTCGCGAATGCAATCTGCAGCGCAGTATCATCGGGAGCCTCATCCGCTGCGGCGCGAAAAGGCGCTAGCGCGTCGTCGATCGGAATACCCTGCTCGAATAATATTTCGTACCGCATCGTATGAGCCGGCACGTACATCGGTGCTTGCAACAGCAGCGCGTCGACCTTCTCGACTGCGATCAGGGGCGCACCAAGGTCGAAGTGCGCACTGGCCTCGGCATCGAGTAGTTCCGCGCCCTCAAAGCCGCTGCGTCGTGCTTGCTCATAACATCGTAGAGCGAGCTCGGGGTTGCCGCGCAGGCGTGCGATGACACCAAGGGCAGTCCACGCCCGGCCATTCTTTGGGTCGAGCTTGATAGCTTGCTCGAGTGCTGCAGATGCTTGTTCGAGATCGCCTTGCACGCGTAGCGCAACCCCGAGTGCATGCCAGAGCGCAGCGATCGAATCGTTTTTTTTGATCGCTGCCGTCAGCGCATCGATGGCTTGTTCGGTATCGCCTTGGTCAATCAAGGTGAGACCGAGATTCAATAGCAGCTCGGGAGAGTTGGGATTCAGCTCTAAGGCGCGCAGATAAGTATCCACTGACCGTTTCCGCTCGCCCATCTGCGAGAGCAGGTTGGCGAGGTTCCCGGTGATCGTCGCATTTTGCGGATCGAGGCGTTGAGCAGCCTCGAAGGCAGCGATCGCCGCTGTGACGTTGCCAAGACGCTTTTGACATAGCGCCAGCAAATGAGCTGCATCAACTGATTGAGGGTGTCGCGCAAAGACATCGGATGCGATGAGGGCGGCTTCTGCGACTTGCCCATTGTTCAGAAGTCGAAGGGCTTCGATGAGCTCGCGTTGCGCGATGGCATCGAGTGTCATGGGATGCGTATCGGCTCGACCTTGAGTTCCCGTACGACGCCCTCCACATTCAAACGAAAGCCCCCCATCAGTCCGCTCGTAATCACCCCTCTATACGCGCGGCGCGCGTCAAGTCTGGCGCGCATCGGTGAAGAGACCGTTTCACGCCAAACGGTTCCGTTTGCGGTAGTGAAAACACCCTTACCGTCCGCGTCATATCGAATAGCGGTTAGCTCAACCTCGATGCGTATCGGGTCTGGCTTTTTAAGCACGCGCTCGGCGACGAGACGATCCGTTGGCGCTGGTACGATGCGCGTTGGTGTCGCGGCATACTCTATCTTTGAACTGCGAACAACGCCTCGACTTTTCAGTTCGACGAGGGCCGCCTCCAGCGCGGCGCGATCGACGACCTCGAGAGTGAGTGTGGCCTGCTCCGGTTCAGCTTGAGACCAAACGGGCATGGCCAATACGGCGACAAGTGCCACGCAGAATCGTCGGAACGATCGGCCCGCTATCGACATGGGATCAGGATTCCGCGGTGATCAGCCGGGCGCGCCACCGCTCTAGCTGCGCGCTGTTGTCGTGATTCCACGGATGAAAGCGTGGAAGATACCAGGAAAAGTAGGTCCGCCAGACGCGTCTGAACAACCCCGGCGTCCCCCATAGAAATCGGCGAACGGCACGGCGAGCTTGTGGCTCCGAGTAGCTGTCGGCCATCAATAATCGGGTGGCGTGGTTTGCGATATTCTGGCTGAACTGCCAGGTGATGTAAGCCATCGACCACGTACGCAGCAGGTAACGCTTGGCCGGAGACCAGTGCTTGGTGGCTTCCAGAAAGACATCGAATGCGACGGCTTTATGTTCGGTCTCTTCGATCGCGTGCCATTGCCACAGGCGCTTGATCGCGGGATCCGCCGCGCTCAAAAGATCTGGTTGTGCAAGGTGCTGATCCGCCAAGATGGCTGTAAAGTGCTCAAGTGCAATGGTTGAGAGCAGCATCGCATAGGGCCCACGCGAACGGGTAAAACGGATCCGCTCGCGAACGTGCTCCAAAATCTCCTCGACAGGGTAGTGATCGCGATCGAGCAAGCCATTGAGAGCATGGTGCTCGCGCGAGTGCATCGCTTCCTGCGCGAGAAACTGACGCACATCATCAGCGAGCTTGCCCGATACTTTGCTTCGAAAATGGCGTACGGCATCCATGAACAGTTTTTCGCCATCGGGAAAGGTCAGGGAAAGCGCGTTCATGACCGCCGTGCCGACGGCGTCACCGCCTAGCCAGTGTCGATCGACTGGCTGACCAAGCTTGAAGTGCAAGTCGCGCGGAATGATTTCAACGGAATCGCGAGGGGACATGGATAGGTCTCGCTGGGCAGGAGTCAGTGACCGACGACGGACTCGGCGTACACCGTCAGGGTAGTTGCAGGCGATTCCATCACATTCCAAAAGAAATAAAAATCGTAGCGTGCCGTAAGCCGAAATACCGTGCCCGGATCGTTGTTCTCGTCCCACGAGGGGGTCAGATCGATCGTCAGCAGCATTGGATTGAGCCCGGTAGTTGAGCCGATAAAGCGTTGCCGCAGCTGCGCAGTCGTGGTGGTGTCCAGCCCGCTTTGATTGGTCCAGTGTTGAAGTTAGTTTAGGCGACCCTTTTGCGGGTTATCGAGATGATCCGAGGGCTGGGGGCGAGCCCCCAGCCCTCGGGCGCCGGAGGTCGATAGCCGAGAGCGCTGTGCGGTCGAACTCGGTTGTAGTGATGTCTCCATTGCTCGATCAGCACCTGGGCCTCGCGTAGGGTGTAGAAGATCTCACCGTTCAAAAGCTCGTTTCTGAGCTTGCCATTGAAGCTCTCGCAGTAGCCGTTCTCCCAAGGACTACCGGGCTGGATGTAAAGAGTCTTCGTGCCCACTCGCCCGAGCCAGACGCGCACGCTCTTGGCCACCATCTCCGGACCGTTATCTGAGCGAATGTGTTCAGGGATGCCCCGCTCGATCATCACGTCGGCCACTAGATCGATCACATCGTGAGCGCGGATACGACGTGCGACGTAGATCGCGAGCGCCTCTTTGGTGAACTCATCGATCAGGGTCAGGATCTTGAGCGGCCTCCCATCGACGGTACGATCCATCACGAAGTCCCAACTCCAGACGTGGTTTTTGTAGAGCGGCCGCAGCCGTACACACGATCCGTCGGCTAACCAAAGCCGAGCACGCTTGGGCTGCTTCTGCGGCACCTTCAGCCCCTCCTGCTTCCAGATCCGCTCCACCCGTGAGTGGCTGATCTGCCAGCCCTCCTGCCAGAGCAAGCCCGTCACTGGCCGATACCCATAGCGCCCATACTGCGCGGCGAGTGCAATGATCGACTGCCACAGCGGCGCCTCATCAGCCCTTGGCTGCGGGACGTACCTTACGACTGATCTGGCGATGCCCAGCGCCCTGCAGATCCGTCGCTCTGAGTACCGATGCTTAGATCGCACCAGAGCCACGGCCTCACGACAGCGCACCGGGCTTAGTAGTTCCCTCGGCGACTTCCTTCAGGATGATCTTATCGACCGTCAGATCCGCCACCGCGCGCTTGAGCCGACTGTTCTCCGCTTCGAGCTCCCGCAGCCGCTTAGCCTGGTCAATCCTCAAGCCCCCGTGGC
>JAGWWY010000012.1 GCA_018970145.1 Gammaproteobacteria bacterium | reverse complement strand
GGCAGATTCCGAAGCATTACTCACCCGTTCGCCGCTCGCCGCCAGGATTGCTCCCGCGCTGCCGCTCGACTTGCATGTGTTAAGCACGCCGCCAGCGTTCAATCTGAGCCAGGATCAAACTCTTCACTTGAAGATTTTGAACTTCAACTAAAAAGAGTATCCAAAGAAGCCCATTGCTGGACAAAATTTAGTTACTCGGTCTTTGGCATCCAAAGGACGCATCGACGCGAGTCCCCACACAAATTACCTGCCGAATTTTTAAAAAGCGCTCGCGCCGCTAGGGCGTCGAGGGGGCCGGCAGTATAGCCATGTGGCTCTACCCGTCAACCTATTTTTCAAACTTCGTTTCGGCACCGCTGGAGGCGAACCGCTGCGTCGCTGAGGGCGCGCATTATAGGCGGCCGGCCGAGGCTGTCAACGAAATGTAACCAGATTTTTTCAAGCCCCTTAAAGGCTTGATTTAACTCGGTTTTTCTATCTTGACACGGGAAAAACGACGCGGCCCGAGCTGCAGGATATGCTCGGCACCGACCGACAGTCGGTGCTGCCGGTCCGAAACCCTCTCGCCGTCGATTCGGACAGCCCCTTCGGCGAGCTTGCGTACCCCCTCGGAGTTGCTTGAGACCAGCCCGGCCGCCTTCAAGGCCGCCACCACGGGCTCGCCCGCGGGGTCGCTGGCAACCAAAATCTGCAGCGGCAGGTCGGTCGGCAGCGTCTTTTGAGCAAAGCGAGCAATGAAATCCGCCTGCGCCTGTTCGGCGGCCGCAGCGCCGTGGAAGCGCGCGACGATTTCTTTGGCAAGCTCGAACTTCACATCGCGCGGATTGCGTCCGCCGGCGATCGCCGTGCGCAAACCCTCCATTTCCGTGAGGGGGCGGAACGAGAGCAGTTCAAAATAACGCCACATCAGCTCGTCACTGATCGACATGATCTTGCCGAACTGCGTATCGGCGGGCTCGTCGATACCGACGTAGTTGCCGAGAGACTTCGACATCTTGTTGACGCCATCGAGCCCTTCCAACAGCGGCATCATGAGCACGCACTGCGGCTCTTGCCCGTAAGCTTCTTGCAGAGCGCGACCCACCAAAAGATTGAACTTTTGATCGGTACCACCGAGTTCGACGTCGGCCTTCAGAGCAACCGAGTCGTAGCCCTGTACGAGCGGATAGAGGAACTCGTGAATCGCGATCGGCTGCCCGCTCTTGTAGCGCTTGGCAAAATCGTCGCGCTCCAACATGCGCGCGACCGTATGTTTGGCAGCGATTTCGATCAGGCCCGCCGCGCCCATCGGCGTGAACCAGCGCGAGTTGAAGTCCACCTTGGTGAGCTTCGGGTCGAGAATCTTGAAGATCTGCGCCTCATAGGTGCGCGCGTTCGCCTGCACTTGCTCGGGCGTCAAGCGCGGGCGCGTCGCGTTGCGACCGGTCGGGTCGCCGATGAGACTTGTAAAGTCACCGATCAGGAAGATGACCTCATGCCCGAACTGCTGGAACTGGCGCATCTTGTTGATGAGCACCGTATGCCCGAGATGCAGATCAGGCGCGGTGGGATCGAACCCTGCCTTGATGCGCAGCGGCTTGCCGCGCTCGAGCTTCTTGATCAATTCTGCTTCGATGAGCAGCTCGGCGGAGCCGCGTCGGATCTCATTGAGTTGTTCTGTTGTACTCGTCATTCGTCAGCTCGGGTTGACCCTGCCCCTCGGCGCGGGTAGTTTGCGCCGATTCCGTGCGGGGAAGTGTAGTCGATGACGCTGGAAATCGGCTCGAAAAACCGGGTGTTGGCGGCGCTGAAAGGCCGAGGCGTGCAGATCGTCGTGATCGGCGTGCTCGCTGTGACGTGGTGGCGTGGCGAAGAGTGGCTCACGGATCTCACCCGCGCCGACGAGAGCACGGTGGCTGCGCAGAAACTCGTCAGTGCGGAAGCCGCGCGCGCGGCGCTCGGCTTGGCGACGGTCGAAGTGATGGTCGGTGCTGGCGATACGCTCGAGCGTATTTTCCGCAAACTCAAACTCTCGCTGACGGATCTGGCCCAACTGCGCTCACTGCCGGATCTGCGTGCCAAGCTCGATCGCCTGAAGCCGGGCGAAATGCTGCGCTTTGGCGTCAAGGACGATGAACTCGTCACACTCGAACGTCAGCTGAGCCCGAGCGAAACCTTGAGCGTGCAACGCGACGACTCGGGATTCGCTACCGAAGTCATCGTGAACCCGCTCGAGCGCGAGTTACGCAGCACCGAAGCAACGATCCGCAGTTCTTTGTTTCAGGCGGCCGCCGATGCAGGCTTGAGCGACAATACAGCGCTGCGTATCGCCAATATCTTTCAGTGGGATATCGACTTCGTGCTCGATATCCAGCCCGGCGATCGCTTTCGCGTCACCTACGAGAAGGTCAGCCAAGATGGCGAACCTTTGGGCGAGGGCGACATTCTCGCGGTGGAATTTGTGAATCGGGGTAAGCCTTATCGGGCGATTCGCTTTCAACCCGCAGGCGCAGAGCCCACCTACTTCACGCCCGATGGCAAGAGTCTGCGCAAGGCCTTCCTGCGCGCACCACTTGAATTTTCTCGAGTCAGTTCGCGCTTCAATCTGTATCGGCGTCACCCTGTCCTGAATCGGATCCGGGCGCACCGTGGTGTCGATTACGCGGCTCCGATCGGCACACCCGTGCGCGCAGCCGGTAGCGGTCGCGTGCGGTTCGTCGGCAACAAGGGCGGCTACGGCAAGGTTGTGGAGCTCGAACACGTCAATCAGGTTCGGACGGTGTACGGACACTTGTCGCGTTTCGCCCGTGGCCTCAGCAGCGGCGACCGTATCTCGCAAGGCGAAATCATCGGTTATGTTGGCATGACGGGACTCGCGACCGGCCCGCACTTGCATTACGAGTATTTGAGTCGTGGCGTACACATGGATCCGCAAAAAGTTGCCTTACCGACGGATATCCCCGTACCGCCCGCGCAAATGGCACGGTTCCGCGAAGCCGCTGCTCCATTGTTGGTGAGCCTCGCGACCGGTGATGTTTCCGCACTGGTCGCCGCGCAGGTACCCGTCGAAACGCCAAACCCCGCCACGGCGGCGACAAAAGGCGCGCTGTAACACAAGTTGCCAATGAGCATGGTGTACTAACCCACATGACACCGGCGGCCGCTCCCACTCTCATCAATCGCGAACTCTCGTTGCTCGAGTTCAACCAGCGCGTATTGGCACAAGCGCAGGACCCGTCGGTACCTCTGCTCGAGCGGCTGCGTTTCCTTTGTATCTCATCAAGTAATCTCGATGAGTTCTTCGAGATCCGCGTAGCCGGCATCAAACAATTACAGGAAAGCTCGCCCGGCTCGCTCAGTCCCGATGGCCTAACGCCGCGCGAGCAACTCGCCGCCATTCACGAGCGCGCGCAGCAACTGGTCGCCGAACAGTACGAGTGTCTTTCGCAGCACCTGCTCCCTGCCCTGCGTGCAGCCGGCATTCGACTAATGCCGCGCGGCAGTTGGGATAAGACCACTCGCGAGTGGCTTGCACGCTATTTCGGCAATGAGGTCGAACCCGTGCTGACGCCGCTGGCACTCGACCCCTCGAGGCCGTTTCCGCGCATCCAGAACAAGAGCCTGAACTTCGTGGTCAGTCTCGAAGGTGAAGACGCCTACGGACGCGAAGCGACTCGCGCGATCGTACAGGCTCCGCGGTCACTACCGCGGATCGTCCCACTACCGATAGGCCAAGACGGCGAACAAAGACTGGTTCTGCTCTCTGGCATCATCGAAGCGTTCATGCCGCGACTGTTCGAAGGCATGCGGATCATCAACGTGCATCAGTTTCGCGTGACGCGGAATAGCGATCTCTTCGTCGATGAGGAAGAAGCGGACGATCTACGTCGTGCACTCGAGGGTGAGTTGCAGCATCGACGTTACGGATCTGCGGTACGCCTCGAGACCACGACCGACTGCCCGCCGGATATCGTGCATTTCCTCGCGCGGCAGTTCGGGATCGGCGATGTCGATGTCTACACGGTTCCGCCGCCGGTCAACCTCTATCGACTCTCGGCGATCTACGATCTCATCGAGCGGGAAGATCTCAAATATCCGCCGTTCGTGCCGAGCCTGCCTCGTCGTCTCAATGACGAGCAGGGCATGTTTTCGGCCATTCGGCAGAGCGATTTGCTGCTGCACCATCCGTTCCAGTCGTTTGCATCGGTAATCGATTTTCTGCGTGAGGCCGCAACGGATCCGAAGGTGCTCGCGATCAAACAAACCCTCTATCGCACGGGTGCGGCGTCTGCGATCGTCGATGCGTTGGTGGCGGCCGCGCACGCGGGCAAGGACGTGACGGCCGTGATCGAATTACGAGCGCGCTTTGACGAACAAGCCAATATCGAACTGTCCGATAAGTTGCAGGAAGCCGGTGCACACGTCATGTACGGCGTGGTTGGATACAAGACTCACGCGAAACTCGCGATGGTGGTGCGCCGAGAGAAAGAGGGCATCCGCCGGTATTGCCACCTCGGCACGGGCAACTATCACGCGCGCACCGCGCGCGCTTATACGGACTACGGGCTCTTCACCTGCGATGAAGACATCGCGCAAGACGTGCACGAGGTGTTTCTGCAGTTGACGGGACTCTCGCGCACGCCGCGACTCAACGCGCTGCTGCAATCGCCGTTCGAACTGCACAAGGCGATGCTCGCCAAACTCGAGCGTGAGGCTGCCCTCGCCAAAGCCGGTAAGCCAGCGCGGGTCATCCTGAAGATGAACGCACTCGTCGAGCCTGAGTCGATCAATGCGCTGTATCAAGCATCACAAGCAGGCGTGCAAATTGATCTCATCATCCGCGGCGTCTGTGCGTTGCGGCCAGGCGTGCCCGGCATGTCGGACAACATCCGCGTGCGCTCGATCGTCGGGCGCTTTCTCGAACACTCGCGGGTGTTTTACTTCCAAAACGATGGCAAAGGCGAGATCTACTGCAGTAGTGCCGACTGGATGGATCGCAATTTCTTCCGCCGCGTCGAGATCGCGTTCCCGATTCGACGTCAAAAATATCGCGACAACATTCTGCGCGACCTAGAAACCTATCTGCGCGACGACACGCAAGCCTGGCTGCTCGACAGCACCGGCAAGTATCACCGGCGCCAAACCGACTCAGGCTGCATCGCCCAAGCCGAGTTGATGCAGTCCTATACGGCGGGCAGACCCCTCGAGGAATAAACGCGCAGACGAAAATCGACGGCGCGTAGCAAGTCGATTTCTTCACTCAGATCGGCGACCGTCAAAGGATGCTCGCGCAGCCAGCGCATCGGAAAGCGGATCTCCAGCGTGCGCCCTTTGGGAGCGAGCGTGACATCGGGCAAGGGCGCCCGGCCGCGGCCACGATGCAACAACACGGCTAGACGCAGCAACACGATCAGATTCAAGACGCGCCGATCCCAAGGCGGTAGCAACTTGTCGATCCCCTCGAGCGAGAGTTTGCGCCGATGTCCGCCCACGAGACGTGACAGGAGTCGCTGCTCTTCGCGCGGGAAGCCCGGCATATCGGCGTGTTCGAGCAAATACGCTCCGTGCTGGTGATAACGCGAGTGAGACACATCAAGACCGATCTCGTGTAGACGCGCAGCCCACGCCAACAACTGCTCGGCGAGTGGATCGTCCAACTGCCACTCTGCAGCCACCTGCTCGAGCAGATGACGCGCCGTACGCTCCACGCGTTCGGCCTGCGCCGTGTCGACGTGATAGCGCCCTTGCATGCCACGTACCGTACGGTCACGCGCGTCCTCATCGGTCAAACGACCGACGAGATCGTAGAGCAAGCCATCACGCATGGCACCGTCAGACACATCCATGCGCTCGATCCCGAGCACATCGAAAACCTCAGCGAGGATCGCAAGGCCGCCTGCGAACACGAGGCGTCGCTCATCCGTCAGTGAAGTTAGCGCGATATCGCGCACGTGGTTGGCAGAGAGCATGGTCTCGATCACGGCCTCGAGACCTTCGGGTGTAATGGCGCTGGCACGCGGATCGAGTTCTCGAATCGCGTCGCCAACCGATTTGACGGAGCCCGAACTGCCCACCGCCTGCAACCATCCAACTCGTCGGTAGGCCTCCTCGATCGGTTCGAGCTCGCCCCGCGCCGCCACCCGCGCGCGTGAAAACCTCTTCTGCGATAACTTGCCACCAGCGAAGAAGCGCTCACTCATCGATACGCAACCGAGCTGCGTACTCTCGAGTTTGAGCGGCGTGAGATCTTCGCCAATGATCAGTTCGGTGCTGCCGCCACCGATATCGACTACGAGCCGCGTTCCCTCGCCACGCGGCATCATGTGAGCGACGCCTGAGTAGATCAGACGCGCTTCTTCCATGCCCGAGACGATTTCGATGGGCGCTCCCAAGGCCGCTCGCGCCTTCTCGAGAAAGACTTGTTTACGATGGGCGCGGCGCAACGCATTGGTACCGACCACTCGGATGCGATCGGCATGCATATCGCGCAGACGCTGCCCAAAACGCTCAAGACACGCCAGCGCCCGCGCCGCAACCTCGCGATCGAGGCGGCCATCAGCATCGACACCCGAACCGAGGCGCACGTTCTCGCGCAAGCGATCGATGACGACGAGTTGCCCGTGACTGTAACGAGCCACGACCAAGTGAAAACTATTGGAACCTAGGTCGACGGCCGCAAGCAGTTCCGGGGTGGTTCGACCGTTCGAGCGTGCCACGCAAAAAGGGAATAACCGTTGCCGCCGATCAGGCTGCGAACGACGATCCGCACCCGCAGGTGGTAGTGGCGTTCGGGTTCCGAATGACGAATTGCGCGCCCTCGAGCCCCTCACGGTAGTCGATCTCGGCGCCGCTCAAATATTGCAGGCTCATCGGATCGACCAACAATTTGACGCCGAGATTTTCGACCAAGGTGTCGCCGTCTTGGACCTGCTCGTCGAACTCGAAGCCGTATTGCATGCCCGAGCAACCACCGCCCTGCACGAACACGCGCAACATCAGCTGCGTGTTGCCCTCGTTCTCGATGAGCGAACTCACCTTACGTGCCGCCGCGTCGGTAAAGACGAGGGCTGGTGGCAGGTCGAGAGGCATGTCGTCGAGAGGCAAGTCGTTGATGGCAGTATTCATATGGCTAAGTTTAGGTTCCGCTGCTGCGAGCGTCAAAAGGCTGCAAAGAAAAATCGGTGCCACCCGTAGCCGTGGGGCGACTGCTGGCCTCCGAGGCGCCACTGG
The DNA here is from genome assembly GCA_018970145.1 of Gammaproteobacteria bacterium. Taxonomy (GTDB): domain Bacteria; phylum Pseudomonadota; class Gammaproteobacteria; order Steroidobacterales; family Steroidobacteraceae; genus UBA964. The sequence goes on along the minus strand of JAGWWY010000012.1, from coordinate 53,680 downwards.
CGAGCGGATACAGCTTGCCGTCGACCCGGGCACCCAAGGTCATTTCGATGGCGCCGTAGTGAAGATCGCCCGTGACTCGGGCTTTCTCCCCCAGAACCACCCGATCGCGACAGCGCACTTCGCCGATGATCTCACCGTTGATCACGACGTTCGGAACTTCTACGTTGCCAACGACGCGAGCATCTGCGCCGACCCACAGCGTCGTCGGTGCGCCATCGCCACCGCCGCGCACGTCGCCGTCGATCTGACCGTCGAGGTGCAGACCCCCGACAAATTCCACCGCGCCGCGCAAGCGAGTGCCGCGACCGATCAGCGTGTCGATGCGCCCGGGGACGGGCGGGTTCTTGCGTCGACCAAACATATTCGACCTCAGGAGGGATCCGGCTTGACCGGCCAGAGCTGTGATTGAACCACGGGCGCGGTGTTGCGGCCACCGCTAAGAATCTCCACCGTGATCCGCTCGGGCAGAAATCCGCTCGGCAGCGTCAGAGCCAACTCGAGATTTTCGAAGTAACGGAATGAAAAGGGGCGCGGCGCCAACGAGATACGCTCGACCTGCGACCCCCGGCGCCCCTCGATCGACGCTTGCACTGTGCCGTTCACCATCGACTGCGGGTTACCCGGTTGCACGAGCGCAAGGCGCAGCACGGGCGCTGCGCCCTCGAGCGACTGGACGACCCTGAGACTGCGGATCGCCACGGGCGCACGCGGATTGTCGCTGGCCACGACGCCTCGATAGAACTCGACCTGTTGCTGCAACCGCGCCACGTCGGCCTGCAGCTCGCCGATCGTGCGAGCGAGTTCGCGCCGCTCCTCTTCCTGGGCCGTCTTCGAGGTATCGTAGTCGGCGAGCTGGCGGCGCAGTTCCACGATGGTGTCGTCGCGATCGCGCAGTTCGTCCCGCAAGCCGCCGAGGCTCGCGAGGATGCCAGGCACCCCGGGGCCGATACCGGCCCGGCCAAGCCCATACAGCGTCAGCCCCGCGCCGAAGATCGCCACCAAAATCCACAGCCACCCCAGCGGCGAGCGGAACCAGCTGCGCCCACGCACGATCACGGGTTCGGAAAACGGTTTGCGCGTCACTGCGGAGGTCTCGTCCACCAATTCGGGTAAGGCGGCAAACCTTCAGGAAAAGCCAATCGACCGAGTTCATGCAGGGCGCGCTCGTAGACGCGACGCTTGAAATGGATGACTTCCTGGATCGGATCCCAGTAGTGCGCCCAGCGCCACTCCGAAAACTCGGGATCAGCCGTGGTGTCAAAACGAAACGGCGGTTCGTGATCGCGCGCGCGCAGCAGATACCAGCGTTGCTTCTGCCCGATGCACAGTGGCAGCTGCTCGCGTCGCTGAAATCGGGGTGGCAAGCGATATCGCAACCACCGACGTGTTACACCCACGATCTCGACGTGTGCCGCCTCGAGACCGATCTCCTCGGTGAGCTCTCGATACATGCCGTCTTCGACGGATTCCCCCACGTGCAGACCACCTTGCGGGAACTGCCAGCCTTTACCGCCCGCCCGACGACCGAGAAAGACGCGGCCGTCACCGTGCATCAGCACAATGCCGACATTCGCGCGAAATCCCTGGGCGTCGATTTGGTCTGCCATGCTTGTAGGCGCTCACGCCCTCTTCGCAGTCAAGTTGCGACGGTCTTCGAGATACTCGCGGCCGCGCTCCATCAGTTGACTGAAGGTATCGGGATCCTGCGCCAGTACCGCTCGACGAATCGACTCGACCGCTTTTGCAAGCGCCTCGAGTGACTCGGCGCCGTAATCATTGAGTGCCTGAATTTCGTAATAGAGTTGCGGGCTCTCTTGCGCTACTCGGGTGGCGACATCGAGTTGCGCATCAAAGGTCGTGCTCGACAACTTCGCAAGGCGCGGCGCCGCTTCTCCGCTATCCGCTAGTGCCGTGAAGAACGCGATGTTGAGCGCGTGCGACAACCCGAGCACGTAGGCGATGAGTCGATCATGCTCATCAAGCGTCATGGTGACTTGCTCGATCATCGTCGGTGCAAACAGTTCGCGCGCCCGCTCAAGCGCCTCGGCGTGCCCCAGATCGACGAAGATGACATGCCGACCCGACAGCAATTCGGTATCCGGCCCGAACATCGGGTGTACCGAAGTCACCCGGCAGCCGTGCGACTTGAGCGCCATCAATCCGGCGCGCAGCGGCGACTTAAGCGAGCCGACATCAAAGATCACGCCCGCTGGCCGTCGCATGGCGAGCTCTCGCAACACGGTATCGGTCACCCCGAGGGGTGTCGCGACGACGATGAAATCTTGAGTCAACCCGTCGTCCTGCCAGTTGCCGATGTCGAGTGTGCCCGGTCGCGTTCCCGCCGGGTCACTGACCTCCACTGTGAAACCCTGCGAAACGAGGAAGTCTGCGAACCATCCACCGAGCTTGCCGGCGCCGCCGATCACGAGTGCGCGACGACCGGAACCCGAACCACCCGCCACGACACTTGCCTGCTCCTGCGTGGTGAGCGAACTGCGGATCAACATCCGCATCAAATCTTCGGCGATCTTCGGTGAGACGCCTTGGGCCTCCGCTTCGGCACGAGCACCGAGTATGACTTCGCGCTCACGACCATAATCGCGGGTCGCATAACCGGTCGCCCGCTTTACGCGCGCGATTTCGCGGCTGGTGCGCTGCCGATCGGCAATCAGCTCGATGAGCTGTCGATCAATGTCGTCAAGGTGTTTGCGCAAGTCATCCAAAGTCGTCATGTCTCGTCTCGTCGTGCCGGAAAGTGCGTATCTGACCGCCTACTATAGACCGTGCGTGCCTACAGGCTTGGCGTTACCATGCGGACATGCCCGTTCCAGTGCAATTTTTACCCGAACCGCTGCCCACCAACCCCCTGACCACCGCCCACGAGTGGCTGGAGCTGGCGCGCAGCCGTCGTGACCAACCGAACCCCAACGCGATGGTGGTGGCGAGTGTCAGTCAGAGCGGGCAGCCCTCCGCCCGTGTGGTGCTCTGCAAGGAAATCGCCCCGGAGCCGGGCTACATTGGCTTCTACACCAATTACGACTCGCGCAAGGGTCACGAAATCGAGGCGGACTCGCGCGTCGCGATCGTGATGCACTGGGATCATCTCTACCGTCAGGTTCGCATCGAGGGTCGTGTGGTGCGAGCGCCCGCTGCCGAGAGCGACGCTTACTTTCGCACGCGGCCTTGGCAGCGACGCGTGGGTGCCTGGGCTAGCGCGCAGAGCCAACCGGTCGCATCACGTGCTGAGCTCGAAACCGCCGTGGAAGAAACAGCGAAGCGCTTTGGCGTGCCCGTCCCAGGCCCCGAAGATACACCGGCACCGGCCGGACTCGGTGACAACATCCCGAGACCGCCTCACTGGGGCGGCTATCACGTCTACGCCGAAGCCGTGGAACTGTGGATCGAGGGCGAATCGCGAATTCACGACCGCGCGCGCTGGCTTCGTTCGCTCACACCGAGCGCCGAGCGACATGCGCCGCCGACGGCGCTTGGCCCGTGGTCGGTGACCCGATTGCAGCCGTGAATGCTGTGCGCTAGCGCAATGTAGCTAGCAGCGAGTCGTGTAACGCGCTATTGGTTGCGAGCACCGTCGTCGTCGTCAAAGAAATCGGCTGGCCATCGAGATCGGTGAACTGACCACCCGCCTCCTCGACAAGCACCGTCAGCGCGGCGATGTCGAGAATGTTGACGTCGGATTCGATCACCGCATCGAGCGCACCGCGCGCGAGCAAGTGATAGTGCACGAAGTCTCCATAGCCTCGAATGCGATTCACATTCGCAACCAGATCACCGTAGCGGCGCCATCTGCGCTCATCACGCGCCAGTGTTTTCAAGTTGCCGCTTGAAACGATCGCGCTATCGATACTCGCCACCGAGCTCACCTGCAGGCGTTTGCCGCCGAGCCACGCGCCTTCGCCACGCTCGGCCCAGGCGAGCTCGCAATAGGCGGGCGCCGAGGAGACTCCAAGCACCACGCGACCTTCCTGCATCAACGCGATCTGGGTCGAGAAAAACGGGCACTCCCGCACGAACGACTTCGTGCCGTCGATCGGATCAACAAGCCACACCCGATCGGCGCCCATGGCGTGCTGACCGGTTTCTTCACCGAAGAATCCGTCGCTCGGAAATCGCGCTGAAAGCACAGCGCGGATCGCCTCCTCGGCGCGCACATCTGCCTCAGTCACGGGTGACTTGTCGGCTTTGGTCACGACCGTCAGATTGCGCTGGTACAACTCGCGGATGACGACAGCAGCCGCTTCGGCAGCCTCGAGCGCAGCTTTCAACTCGGCGGATGGCATGAAAACCTCCTCGGCAACGACGGTGCAGATGGTATCTTAAACGGCATGGGAAACCGCTTGAGCAAGATCTACACGAAGACGGGTGATGACGGCACAACCGGCCTCGGTGACGGCACACGCGTCGCCAAGGACCATGCGCGCGTCGAGGCCTACGGCACGGTCGACGAGGCGAACAGCAGTATCGGCATGGTGCTCGCAGTGTCCAGCTTGCCAGCGGATATCCATGAGTGTCTAACCGGCGTACAACACGATCTGTTCGATCTCGGCGGTGAACTGTGCATCCCGGGTATGCGCCTGATCGAAGCGCAACACACCGAGCGTCTCGAGGAGAAACTCGATGCGTTCAACGAGCCGTTACCACCGCTCAAAGATTTCATCCTGCCGGGCGGCGGCTCCGCAGCGGCGGCCTGTCACCTCGCTCGCACCATCGTGCGTCGCGCGGAGCGGCGGGTTTGGAGTCTCGCGGCGCTCAGCCCCGAACTGAGCCCGGAACCTGCTCGCTATCTCAATCGGCTGTCAGACCTGCTGTTCGTGATCGCCCGAGTACTCGCACGCCACGAGAACGGCGCCGAGGTCATCTGGAAGCGCAATCGCGGCGCCGGCTAATCAACTCGGTGCTGCTAACGAGCGCTCGTCAACCTCGCTCTTGATCTGCGTGCCGACCACGAGTGAGACAAACAGGCAGCAAGCCAACATAATGAATGCGATTTGATAGCTGCCGTAGATATCGAACAGCACTCCAGTCAACCAACTCCCAAGACCGACGCCGACCGACTCCATCAAACTGATCGCGCCGTTGATGCGACCGATCTCGCGTAGACCAAAATTGTTCACGGCGAGCATGTTGTAGAGCGTAAACAGCCCGCCCCAGCCAAGGCCAATCACCACGGCCGACATCACGACCCATTCGCGCTTCATGGTGGCAAGCCCGATGAGGCCCGCGAGCATGATGACAAGGCAGCCCATGAACACCCGATGGCGATCGATGTAGTCGGCGAGCCAACCATTGGCGAGTTTGGCCACCATGGCAACGACGCTGAACAACCCGAGCAACGGTCCTGCTTCCTTCAACGGCATACCGAAACCTTTGTTCAGGTGCAAGACGAAGTGCTGCACGAAACTGAAGATCGCGTAGTAGGCTAAGAATCCGGAAACACCGATTGCCCAAAAGGTGCGCGTGCGGATCGCCTCGTTGAAGGTGAGCCCGTGCTGCTTGAGATCGCCCACCGCCTCGCTCTGCCCTAGAGCTGAATAGCCCGCTTGAGCCGGAGTGCCTTTGAGGAACAGCAGCACAATAAGGAATAACACCACCGGCATCAAAGAATTATAGAGAAATGCCTGTCGCCAACCAAAAGATTCGATCAGATACGGGTTCAGCGTCGGCAGGATGGCGCTACCCATGCTCGTGCCGACGAGCGCAATACCGATCGCGAGTCCGCGGTGCTTCACGAACCAGCTCGACACCAAATAAATCACCGACATCGAACCAGCTGCCGACAGCGCGAGCGAGAACATCAAGTGGATCGCATAGATCTGCTTGAGCGCATCGCCCGTCCATGCGGTGTAGAAGAAATACAGACCGATGGCCGCCAGCACCGCCGCGATGCCGATGCTGATGTTTCGACCGAGACCCGGAGCCAGCGAGCCGAGTGCCACGACCAAAATACCGCCAAGACCAATCGCGGTGACGATGGCGATCACTTGAATGATCAGCGGCGGCGCGCCGTTGATCAGCATGCTATAGCCGACGTAACCGAGCGTGAGGTAGACGCAGCCTGCCATCAGCAGATAGCGTGGATTCAGCCTGTCGATCAGGATTCCGACGAAGGGCGCCATGAGTGCCGTCATCGTGAACTTGATGGTATCGGTGAACTTGAGATCGCCACGACTCCAGCCGAACTCGTCGAGCAGCGGCGGATCGAAGATGGTGATGCCGGTCGCCGTCATACCGTTCGATAAGAACAGTGCCAACATGCCCATCACGGCCACCAGCCAAGGGTAGTAACGCGGCGCCTCGCGCCGGGTCTTATTCTCGCTCATGTTCGAACCCCCGAAACGGCTGCGAGTTCCTCTCGCAGGTACGTCCAATCAAAAGATACGCCGGGATCGGTCTTGCGCCCCGGCGCGACGTCCGAGTGCCCCACGAGGCGGTCGAGCGACAATGACGGATATGCGCGGATCAACGCGGCGATGAGTGCAGCCACGGCACGATACTGCACCGACTCGTAGGGCTCGGTATCAACCCCCTCGAGTTCGATGCCGATCGAGAAGTCGTTGCAGGCGCTGCGACCTTGCCACTCGGATACACCGGCGTGCCAAGCTCTGGCATGGAACGGAACGTACTGACTGACACCGCCGTCACGCCGCACCACGGCATGCGCCGAAACACGCAATCCCTCGATGGCAGCGAAAAACGGGTGGGCGGCAGCAGGTAAGTTGCCGCAAAAGAGGCGATCAATCCATGGACCGCCGTATTCACCCGGTGGCAGACTGATGCCGTGAAGAATGATCAGTTCGGGTGCTTGACCCGGCGGCCTCACATCGAAGTGCGGGCTGAGCACCTGGCGGGTGCCGAGCAGGAGGCCGGTGACAGGATCGACTGCGGTCATCGATCCTGATCATGCCAGAATATTGCCATGTTGCCGCTCTCCTCCGCTGAATTGCGAGAACTCGATCTCGCCCACGTTTGGCACCCCTGCACCCAAATGAAGGACCACGAGTCGCAATTGCCGTTGGTGGCGCTACGCAGTGGGAGTGGCGCTTGGCTAGAGGATGCCGATGGCAAGCGCTATCTCGACGCGATCAGCTCGTGGTGGGTGAATCTGTGGGGGCACGCGCACCCGCACATCAACGATGCGGTGAGTCGCCAACTGGCCACGCTGCCGCATGCCATGTTTGCAGGCTTCACTCACGAACCTGCGGCGAGGCTCGCAGCGGAGCTCACCCGCCGCGCACCCAAGGGCCTCAATCGATGTTTCTTTGCCGATAGCGGCTCGGCCTCGATCGAGGTCGCAGTGAAGATGAGTTTTCACTATTGGCAAAACGTCGGCCGGCCGCGTAAGACTCGTTTCGTCACGCTCAGTAACAGCTATCACGGCGAAACACTTGGCGCTCTAGCGGTCGGCAACGTCGAGCTTTACAAGGCGATCTATCGCCCGCTGCTGATGGATGTGATCACGGTGGGCTCCCCCGACGCCTATCAACGCGCACCGGACGAGACGGCTGCCGATGTCGCACGACGACGTATCGCCGAGATCGCCACACTCTTTGCCGATCGCCACGATGAAATCGCAGCGATTCTCGTCGAGCCGCTCGTGCAGTGTGCCGGTAGTATGCGTATGTATGACGCAGAGTTTCTCGCCTTGCTGCGCGAACTCTGCGACCACCACGACATCCACTTGATCGCCGACGAAATCGCAGTGGGCTTCGGACGCACCGGCAAGTTGTTCGCTTGCGAACACGCGCGTATCACGCCGGATTTTCTGTGTCTGTCGAAAGGGCTAACAGCAGGCTACATGCCGATGTCGGTCGTACTCACGACCGACACTGTGTATGGGGCTTTTTACGACGAATACACCAAACTCAATGCGTTCCTGCACTCGCACAGCTATGCGGGTAATCCGCTCGCCTGCGCAGCCGCACTCGCCTCACTCGAACTCTTCGACAACACCCGTGCACTCGAAACGAACGCGTCACTCGCAGCACATTTAGGTAACGCGGCACAGAACGCTTTTGAACATCATCCGAACGTCGCAGAAATCAGACAATGCGGCATGATCCTCGCCGTCGAATTCGTGCGTGATCGCGAATACCGCGAGGCTTTTCCGTGGCGCGAAAGGCGACACTTGCGAATCCATCGACACGCCTTGGATCGCGGTGTGCTACTGCGTCCGTTGGGTAATGTGATCTATTTCATGCCACCTTATATCGTGACGCCTGCCGAAATCGAACTGATGATGGCGGTCGCCCGCGAAGGACTCGACCTCGCAGTCGCATGAAGCCTCGATCATGAGAGACATCCGTATCTTTGTGCCTGAATTGCAGGCTGAAACTAACGAGGGCACCGTCGTGCTACCCGAACAAGCCTCAGTCCACGTGACTCGAGTCTTGCGCATGCGAATGGGCGACGCGTTGACGGTCTTCGATGGTCGCGGCGGTGAATATTCGGCTGAGATCGCGTCCCTCACCAAAAAAGAAGTCAGACTGCGACTTGGAGCACACTCGCCAATTGAACGGGAGTCACCCTTGGCGGTGACTTTGATCCAAGGTCTCGCTCGCGGCGACAAGATGGATTACATCGTTCAAAAAGCGACCGAGCTCGGTGTGGCTCGCGTTATTCCCGTCGTAACGCGACGCGGAGTCGTGCAATTGGATGAGGCTCGCGGTGATCGAAAGTGGCAGCATTGGCGCGCCGTCGCAGCCGCAGCCTGCGAACAGTGCGGTCGGAATCGTCTGCCCGAAATCGTTGCACCGTGCAGCCTCGAGCAACTGTGGCAATCCGCGACCCTGCCAAGCTTGCGACTGTTATTGGCGCCTCATGCGCAGACCGGTCTCGCTAGCGCCTTGATTTCACGGCCTGCCGAGTTGGCGGTATTGATCGGACCGGAGGGCGGCCTGGATCCCCATGAGGAATCACGCGTCGCCGAACTCGGTTTCCGCCCGACCAGCTTGGGGCCACGCGTACTGCGGACGGAAACCGCGGGTCTCGCCGTGCTCGCCGCCGTACAATCCTTGGCAGGAGATCTGCAATGAATTCACGACCGACTCTCGCCGTGGTGATGGACCCCATCGCCGATATCAAATTCGGCAAGGATTCCACACTCGCGATGCTACTTGCGGCGCAAGCCGACGGCTTCGATCTGCGCTATCTCGAAATGGGCGATCTGATGCTGCGCGATGGCGTCGCGCTCGGCCGCGCTCGCCCGCTGAAGGTCTGCAAGGATCCAGCGCGCTGGTTCGAACTCGGCGAACCGGTGTTGCAACGCCTCGGGGATATCGATGTGATCTTGATGCGCAAAGACCCGCCCTTCGATACCGAATATATTTATTCGACCTACATCCTCGAGCGTGCGCAAGACCAAGGGGCCCTCGTCGTCAACGATCCGCGCGGATTGCGCGACATGAACGAGAAGGTCTACACCGCGTGGTTTCCGCAATGCTGCGCGCCGACGCTCATCACGCGCGACATGTCGGATATGCACGCGTTTCTCATCGAGTACGACAAGATCGTCTGCAAGCCCTTGCACGGCATGGGCGGACGGTCGATCTTCGTGCTCGAGCGCGGCGACAAAAATACCAATGTCGTATTCGAAACTTTGACCGATTACGGTTCGAATTTCGCCATCGTGCAGCGCTATCTGCCGGAAATCGTTACCGGTGGCGATTCGCGCGTATTGCTCGTCGACGGGACACCGATTCCCTTCGCGCTGGCGCGAATCCCATCCTCGCAGGACAACCGCGGCAACCTCGCCGCTGGCGCCACCGGCGTCGGTCGTCCGCTGACGGAGCGAGACTTGTTTCTGACGAGTCAGATCGGACCCAAACTGGCTGAGCGCGGCATGCTATTCGTCGGGCTCGATGTCATCGGCGACTATGTCACGGAAATCAACGTCACAAGCCCGACCGGCATCCGCGAGCTAGACCAACAGTTCGGTATCGATATCGCCGCCTTGCTCATCGCCGCCATCCGTCGTCGACTGGAGCGTCGTTGAAGTCGGATCGGCTGTTGCAGCCACATCGACCACTCGCAGTTGCACTCGTTGCCGCGGCGCTGCTGCACGCCATTTTTTTGAGTCTTGGTCGGCCCGAGTCCGATCAGTCGCTTACGCCGCGAACGGAACTGCAGGCGCGTTGGTGGCCTTCGATCGAGCAGAGCGGCGCTGGCTCGAGCAAGCGAGTCGACCTAGAGCAGCAGTACATCGAACGTTGGCGCGCTGGCATGGAGCTCTTCGCCACTCGCCACTTTCCGGAACGCGTATCGGGAGCAGCCGCGCCCAAGGCGCCGGTACTTGAGGTGGTCGTGACTCGCGACGGTAGCCTGGGCGAGCTGCGGATCCGTCGCAGCAGCGGCGACCGACGACTGGACCGCGCGGCGCTTGATCTGGTTCGAGAGGCCGCGCCCTTCGAGACTTTCCCGGCGACACTCGCCGCACGACAGCAGAGCCTGCGGTTCGCCTACGAGTGGCGTTTCGAGACTGGCGAGCGGAACCGCTGAGCCGCATACTTGGCACATGTCCGACGATCGAAGTCTGGCCAATCATCTTCTCGTGGCGATGCCCTCGCTCGCTGATCCCGAGTTTGCCCAATCGGTCACACTCGTCTGCGAGCACAGCACCGAACGGGGTGCCCTCGGCATTGTCATCAACAAACCTTTGCCGATGACGCTGGCCGAGGTCTTCGAACAAATGGATCTCGAAACCGCGGACACCACCCTAGGCGCACGGCCGGTTTTGCGCGGCGGGCCGGTCAATCGTGATCGTGGCTTCGTGGTGCACCGCGCTGAGGGCGAGTGGGATTCATCCCACCAGATCGCCGAGGGCATCCAGATCACCACCTCCAAGGATGTGCTGGCTGCGATGGCGCGCGGCGAAGGTCCTCGGGACGCCTTCGTCGCCCTGGGCTATGCCGGCTGGAGTGCCGGTCAGCTGGAGCAGGAGATGAAGGACAACGCCTGGATCACCCTACCGATCGACGAGCGCATCCTGTTCGAGATGCCGCTCGAGGATCGCTGGCATGCCGTGTGGCGACAACTCGGCGTCGATCCGGTTCGCATGAGCCATGTCGCCGGCCACGCCTGAGATCGTCATCGGTCTCGACTTCGGGTTGCGACGAATCGGCCTCGCCATCGGCGATTCGCTGACCCGAACCGCTCGCCCGCTTACCGCCCTAACGCTCACCGGTCGCGGTGGCCCGGATTCGACCGATTGGCAGCGCGTGAGCGCGTTAATCAAACAGCACGCACCAAACCGACTGGTCGTCGGCTGCCCGTATAATGTCGACGGTTCCGAGCAAGCCTTGACGGGCAAGGCTCGGCGGTTTGCGCAACAGCTGAGCGAGCGTTACACACTGCCTGTCGAACTCGTGGACGAGCGCTACTCCTCGCTGGAAGCCGAGACGGCGTTACGCGAGCGTCGCCAGAGCGGGCAACGCGGTCGTGTCGATCGCGGCTCGATCGACAGCGCCGCAGCAGCCATCATCCTCGAGCGCTGGTTCAGTTGAGATCTGTCGCATGTCTGAAATGAATAGGTTGACCTCGAACCCTTGGCGCAGCGACGGCAGCTTGCGCCACCTGCTGACGCTGGAGGGTTTGTCACGGTCATTGCTCGAAAACTTGCTCGAGCGCTCAGCGCGTTATTCATCGCCTCTGTCAGAACCGGCTGCGCGTTCGAATGCGCTGATCGGTACGGCGGTCGCATTGATGTTCGCCGAACCCTCGACGCGCACACGCGTATCCTTTGAACTCGCTGCTCGCAGGCTCGGTGCCGATGTCATCAACATCGAGGTGCAACTGTCGTCGCGACTTAAAGGCGAAAGTGTGCTCGACACCGTGGCGACGCTCCAATCCATGCACGTCGATGCCTTCGTCCTGCGCGATTCGGACGCCTCGATTCCGGAAATGGTGGCCAAGCACGTTGCGCCGCATGTCAGCGTAATCTCCGGTGGCGCCGGCAGTCTCTCGCATCCGACTCAAGGCTTGCTCGATGCACTCACCGTCCAACAGCACCGCGATCGTATCGACGGTCTCACCATTGCCATCGTGGGTGATGTAAAACATTCACGCGTCGCGCGATCGGCTGCACAGATTTTCACTGCGCTCGGCGCCGGCGAGGTGCGCCTCGTCGCACCCGCGGGCCTGATGCCAGAGGCCTCGGAGTTCGCTGGCTGCACACGCTTCGAGAGCCTTGATCGCGGCATCGCCGACTGCGATGTCGTGATGATGCTGCGCATCCAGAAGGAGCGTATGACCGTCGCGGCCATCCCAGACGAGGCGCGTTATTTTCAGGAATGGGGTTTGACCCGCGAGCGCCTACAACGCGCGAAGCCCGGCGCACTCGTCATGCATCCGCAACCGATGAACCGTGGCGTCGAAATCGCCTCCGACGTCGCGGATGGTCCGCAGTCGGTCATTCGCGATCAGGTGCGTAACGGCGTCGCGGTGCGTATGGCCGTACTCGAAACTTTGTTGGCAGGTCGATGATGAGCACTCACCCGGCACACCGCGGCACGATCGCCCTCGAAGATGGCGTCGTACTCTCCCAGCAGACTTTTCCCGGTGAGCAGTTCGTCATCCGCATCGAAGCCAAAAAATGTGCCGCCCGTGCCGAGCCCGGTAGCTTCGCGCATCTGCAAGTCGACGACGACATTCCGATGCGCCGACCGCTGTCGATCATGCGTGTCGATCAAGAGGCAGGTTGGATCGAAATCCTCTACAAAATTGTGGGTCCCGGCTTGGCTGCCTTGTCGCGTCGACGCGCCGGAGATCGCTTGTCGGTGCTCGGCCCCATCGGCAAACCCTTCGAGCTGCATCCAGCACGCAGCAAACCGTTGCTCATCGGTGGTGGCGTGGGCATCCCGCCGATGGTATTTCTGGCCGAGCGCATGCCGCAGGATTGGCAGCCACTCGTGCTCATGGGTTCGGAGATTCCATTCCCGTTTGTGACGCGTCCATCGACCATTCTGGTGCCGGGCATACCCGAGGGTGTCATCGCTACGATGCCGTCTCTCGATACCCAGGGCGTGGCGGCGCGGCTCGCTTCACGCAGCGGTTTCCCCGGCTGCTTCGACGGCTTCGTGACGGAGCTCGCGAGCGTTTGGCTCGCCACCTTGACGCCGGCAACCCTAGCGGAGGTCGAAATCTTTGCCTGCGGCCCTACGCCGATGCTTGAGGCGGTCACGCGTGTTGCCAAACGCTTCGAGTTGCCCTGCCAAGTTTCACTCGAGGAGTTCATGGCTTGCGCCGTCGGTGGCTGCGCGGGCTGCACGGTCAAGGTCAAGACGCCCACCGGGCCCGCGATGAAGCGTGTCTGCGTCGATGGTCCGGTATTCGATGGCTACAGTGTCTTCGACGTCTGATCTCGCAGGCCGATTGGCTGCGATCCGCAGCCAGATTGCCGCCGCCGCCACTCGCGCGGAGCGCGCGATCGAATCGATCACACTAGTGGCCGTCAGCAAGACCCAACCGGCCGCTGCCATCGTGGCTCTGGCGGAGCTAGGGCAACGCGACTTCGGCGAAAACTATCTGCAAGAAGCCATCGGCAAAATCCAGGCGCTGAGGGGTCGTTCACCGCAGCTGGTGTGGCACTTTATCGGTCAACTGCAATCAAACAAGACGCGCCCTGTCGCGGAGCATTTTGATTGGGTCCATACCGTCGATCGGCTGAAGATCGCCGAGCGATTGTCGCAACAAAGATCGCCGCACGGGCCGCCGCTGCAGGTCTGTCTGCAAGTGAAGCTCGGCGACGAGGTGACTAAAGCGGGTCTCACGCCTGCAGAGTTACCCGCCGTCCTGCGAGCCGTCGTGGCACTACCGCGACTGCAGGTACGCGGGCTGATGGCGCTGCCGCCGGCGGAAACCGACGAAAGCGCGCAGCGGCGTTGGTTCGCAGAGTTACGTCAACTTCTGATGACACATCAACCCGAGTTTCCGGGACTCGACACACTGTCGATGGGCATGAGCGCCGATCTCACCGCCGCGATCCTCGAGGGCTCGACGGTGATCCGAGTGGGCACCGCCCTCTTCGGCGAGCGTCTACAATCCCCGGCATGAAAACGGGTTTCGTCGGTGGTGGGCATATGGGCCGCGCTCTGATTGCCGCCTTGCGACGCAGCGGTGTCGCTGCGCAAAGCCTGTTCGTCGCCGAACCGCACGCCGATTTGCGCACAGCCCTCGCGACGGACTTCGGAGTCCGTGTGACGAGCGACGCCAAAGAATTCGCAAATGAAATCGACTGTCTGGTACTCGCGGTCAAACCCCAAGATATGGCAGCCGTCCTCGCGCCACTGCGAGCTCAGTTAGAACGATCGAAACCCTTGGTGATCTCCATCGCCGCTGGGCTCTCGACCACGCAATTGCAACACTGGTGCGGCCCTCGGGTGCGTATCGTCCGGGCGATGCCAAACCGGCCGGCTGCACTCGGTGCGGGTGCCACCGGGCTCTACGCGGATCAATCGGTCAGTGCGGCCGATCGAGAGCGAGCCGAGCGCGTCCTCGCGCCGGCTGGCATCACCGTCTGGGTCGATGACGAACGCTTGATGGATGTCGTGACAGCCCTCTCCGGCAGCGGTCCTGCGTATTTTTTCCGACTGGCAGAGGCATTGGCCGACGCGGCAGTCCGGCACGGGCTAGATCGGGATGCCGCCTCGCGGCTCGCCGCTTCGACCTTGCACGGAGCCGGCTTGATGGCCGCCACCGACGAATCTTTGTCTAGCCTGCGCGGATCAGTGACCTCGAAAGGCGGTACGACCGCCGCGGCCCTCGATACCCTCACCCAAGCCAACCTCGAACACATCGTCGAACAAGCGGTCGCCGCGGCGATCGAGCGCGGCCGAGCGCTCTCTCGGCAATCAGACAACACCGGAGGCTGACCAATGCAGCAGGCCATTCTGTTCGTAGCTGACACCCTCTTGTCGCTATTGTTGTATCTGTTTCTGATCCGCCTGCTGCTGCAGTGGGTTCGCGCCGACTTTAGAAATCCCATCGCCCAGTCGATACTCAAACTCACCAACTGGCTGGTCTTACCGCTTCGACGCGCTTTGCCTTCCATTGGCCGGATCGATACCGCTTCGATCGTCGCGGTCTTCGCCGCTGCACTCGTTCAAACAGCCGCAGTCACGCTCATCCTCGTCGGCGCATTGCCGAGCGCCCTCGACTGGTTGCAGGCCGCTTTGCTGGTGTCGATACGCAATGCCTTGTGGCTGTATTTTTGGGCGATCTTCGTATACGCACTTGCCTCGATGATCTCTCCGGGTGTGCGTTCGCCGTTGCAGTCGCTGCTGGAATCGCTTTGCGAGCCGGTTTTAGGACGAATCCGTCGCGCGGTGCCGGCGATCGGCGGTCTGGACCTGTCGCCGATGTGGGCAGGAATCATCATCCAAGTCCTGCTGATCTTGCTACGCGGTTGAGAAAAACCCCGTTTTTTACGGGGAGAAACGTCGAAAAGTGTTTGCGCGGAAAGATCCATGTGCTATGTTTCCGCCCGAATCGAAACGCGCGCAAATGCGCGCCACACTATAAATTCAGGAGAATTCCACGATGGCGAAAAAGGGTGGTCCGCCGACCAAGTCCGAAATCCTCAATCAGATTGCGAAGGACACCGAGTTGTCTCGCAAGAATGTTTCTGCCGTTTTCGATTCGCTGAACGGCATCATCAAGAAGAGTTTGCGTGCCAACGGCCTGTTCACCCTGCCGGGTCTGGCCAAGCTGAAAGTCGTCAAGAAGCCTGCCACGAAGGCGCGCGAAGGCGTCAATCCGTTCACCGGTGAGAAGATGATGTTCAAGGCAAAGCCGGCCTCAAAAAAGGTTCGTGCCATGCCGTTGAAGAATCTCAAGAACATGGTCAACTGATTCGTTCGTCCAGTTCAAGAAAAAAGCCCGGGGTTCGTCCCGGGCTTTTTTTTGGCTGTATGACGAAAAAGCACCTGCGCTCAATCCTGCTTGCGCTCGATCCAGATCGACGGACGCTCACCGCCCTCAACGCGACGCTCGATCATGATCTCTTTCGCCTTCTCCATGCGCTCACGCGTGGCTTGTCGACGCTCGCGCATCGTCTCCTGGCGCTCGAGCATCTTCTTCTGCTGCTCGGGATTCAGTACGCCCCAGACTTTGGAACGCAGCTCCGCTGATTGAGTGACCATCTTGGCCGACAGCTCGCCCACACGCTTGGCTGTCTCGGCAACTTTGCTCGAATACTTGGCATCGCCGGGGTGGGTATCGCGCAATGCGCGCCGTGCCTGCTGCAACTCCTCTCGAAGCTTGCGTAGCTCAGGCTGATAGGTCGCGCGGTGCTCGGTGATCTTGCCGCGCTGCTGCGGGGTCAGATCGAGTTCGTTCACCATGCTTTCCCAATTTCGCATCGTCTTGCGAGCGCCGCCATCCGCGTGCATCCCACGATGCATACGCAACGTCTCGATCGGATCTTGATCGACGCCACGAATGACGATACGACGAATCTCCTTGGGCGGCGGCAATCCGTCGATCGCCAACGGGGCACTTGGAGGCGGCGGCGGGGCAGCCTCATCCGCCATAAGCGAGGCACTCGCGGCAAGGGTGGCAATCAGCAATAACACTTTTCGGGGCTGCATCATGGACTCCTGTGAGCATTCGAATTGAGGGATATCCTCGCCGATTTCGACCACCGTCGTCTGGTATCGTCCGCCAAGAGATAGCAAAGGTGTTGAAAAGATCTGTGAAGTTCAGAGCCGCAGGCTGACAATGACTGGGCTTCATCGCACCATGAGCCCATGACGACGCGCGTATTGGTCATCGACGACGATCAGGAACTCACGTCGATGCTGCAAGAGTTTCTTGCCAGCGAGGGCTTCGAAGTGGCGTGTGCGGCTGATGCCGCGACGGGTCTTGCCGCGATAGGCGAACGCCCGGCCGATCTGCTCGTGCTCGATGTCATGTTACCCGGCGCAAGCGGCTTCGACTTGCTTCGGTCGTTGCGCCAAAGTCATGCTCGATTACCGGTGCTCATGCTGACTGCGCGCGGCGAGGCGGTCGACCGCATCCTCGGGCTCGAGCTGGGGGCCGACGATTATCTGGCCAAACCCTTCGACCCGCGCGAGCTAGCGGCGAGATTACGCGCCATCCACCGTCGTGCCCAAGGTGCCACGCATGACGTCACGCCGACCCTGCTTGAGCTCAGCAAGCTGAAGATCGATGAGCGGCGTAGGCGCGCCACATGGGCGGATGCCGCGCTGGATTTGACCGCGGCAGAGTTACGTATTCTCACGCTTCTCGGCAAGGCCGCCGGTCAGCCGATCGAGCGCGCCGAACTCACCGAGCAAGCACTCGGGCGAAAACTGACGCTGTACGATCGCAGCATCGACACCCACGTCAGCAATCTGCGGCGCAAGCTGGCCCAAGCCGGGGCCAGCGGTATCGAAATCCGTTCGGTTCGCGGCACGGGTTATGAACTATTGTTGGTGGAACTCACGTGAGTCGACTCGCTTGGAGAATCTTTCTGACGATTTTCCTCACGCTGCTCGCCACCGGGCTCGGGGCCATCGTCATCACCTCTTGGTATCTTGAGCAACGTTCCTCTCGCTCAGCGATGGAGTTGACTGCGGGCGCCGAATCCGCGGCCAAGGCTCTCGCGACGGGCGGGCGCCTCGGTCTCACCGACTGGGCGCGGCAGCAGGCCGCGGACCGAGACAGCCTGCTGATTTTTTTGGTCGTCGATGAGTGGGGTGACGAGCTGCTCGAGCGTCCGATTCCACGTCGTGGCTCGGCGGTCGAGTCCAATGCGGTTGAGTCCAGTCCAGCGGCCTCCACGGCAGCCGGTTCCAATGCCGAACCGCTGCTCGGTGGGTCGGTGGTGACGCTCGATCTACCTAGCAACATGCCGATACTCTCAGGCGTAGACGGGCAGCGCTATCTGCTGATGACGCTCCCGCGCGACGGCCGTCGCGGTGTTTTCGGCTTGCCGGCAACCCGCCTCTCGCTGCTCGCACTCGCCTTGTTGGTGACGGCGGTCGCCAGCTATTGGCTCGCCGGCTCGATTACGCGGCCGATCATCGATTTGAAGCGTACCGCTGAGGCCTTGTCATCCGGAAAACTCAATGCGAGGGTGACGCTTGCCTCGCTGCAGCGTCGGGACGAGCTAGGCGAGCTTGCACATACCTTCGATCAAATGGCGGATAGACTCGGTGCAGCGCTGCAAGCGAAGGAACAACTGCTGCGCGACGTTTCGCACGAATTGCGCTCACCACTCACCCGGATGCGCTTGGCTGCAGCCCTTTTGCGCAGACGAGCAGATCCTCCGCCGGAGGTCGATCGACTCGAGCTCGACATAGCGCGCCTTGATGAACTGATCGAAGATATCCTGTCGATATCGCGACTGCAGTCGGAGCCGTCGAGCCTGCACAAGGAAACGCTCGATCTGCGGTATCTGCTCGAGCGTATCGCCACCGACGCCGACTTCGAGGCCAAAGAAAAACACCGTCGAATCGAATGGCAGGTGGGCGAGACACCTTGCATGCTATCGCTCGATCCGCAGTGGGCCGCCGCAGCGATTGAAAATGTCGTCCGCAACGCCCTTCGTTACACACGACCCGAGAGCGCCGTCGTCATCTCGCTCGGGCAAAATGCACAAGAGGCCTGTGTCACCGTTTGTGACGCCGGCCCCGGCGTCCCGGAAGATCAGCTCGCCCAAATCTTCGAACCTTTCTATCGAGTCGAACGTGATCGCGGTCGCGCCAGTGGTGGCACGGGGCTCGGTCTCGCTATCGCAGCACGCGTGCTCGGCGCCCATGGCGGGCGGATCGAGGCCCGTAATCTGCCAGCACCCTCAGGCGGTTTGATGATCCGTATGTGGTGGCCAAAGCATCAAGCGTGACCGAAGCGCAGTCTCACTCGCAGACCCGGGTCGGCGTTCTCGAGCACCAACTGGCCGCGATGCAATCGGGCGACAGCCGCAGCGATCGCGAGCCCCAAACCACTACCGAACTCGCTCGACGCGCCCTCCAGTCTGACAAAGGGCCGCACCGCCTGCTCACGCGCATTCACGGGAATTCCCGGACCCCGATCTTGCACGACGATCTCGGGCGTGCCGTCTTCGGTAGTCTCGACCGACACGCTGAGTACCGCACCCACCGGAGAATATTTGATGGCGTTCTCAAGCAGATTGCCAACGGCCTGCGAGAGAATTTGCCGATGCCCGGTCACCATGACCGGACGAACGCGACGTTCCAGCTTTTGACCTCGCTCCTCGGCCAACGGCTCGAATAACTCGGCCAGATCGGTCGTCAGCGTACCGAGATCGAGTACCTCCATCGATTCATGCGCGAGTCCAGCCTCGGCGCGAGCAAGATCAACGAGTGCGTTGAACACCTGCATGCTGCGCGTAATGCCAGCTTCCGCCTCATCCAAGTGAGCTTGCCGCTCTGGGTCGCTCGCCGCTGAACGAGCCGAATCGATCGATCGCCGAATTCTCATCATCGGCGTGCGTAAATCATGCGCCAGACTCTCGGTGATCGTACGTAATCCCGTAACCAAGGCTTCGTTCTGATCCAGCATTTCATTGAGCGTAAGGGCTAATGCTCCCATTGCATCGACTCGCTGCGAAACGGGCGCCCTAGCAGTCATCTGGCCACGCTGGATACGCCTTGCGGTGTGCGCGATATGCCGAATCTGCGTCAGCGCGTAATGGTTCAAAATCAGTCCGCTGGCGATGCCGATAGCCAAAATCAACAAGATCCCGAGTACGGCCGTCCGCCCGAGTGTGCGAGCCATATCGCGCCGGACGGGGTCGCGATAACTCATCAATAATTTAGCGCCGTCATCAAGCGTCACGCCGACCACGAAGATATCCGGCCCGGTCGCATCACTGACCCGAAACCAGCCTCGCTCGAGGAACTGCTGCACACTCCCCACAGGTAGCATGGCCGGGTCGCCCACGGCGGGCCGGCCGTCCGCGTCGATCAACACCAGATAGCGTGTTTCGTCGACGATCGAGCTACGCCATGCGAGCCCGTCGATTAATTTCGCTCGCCCGGAGGTACGATCGAACTGCCGACGCAGCTCGAGCTCGCCGACCAACGTGCTACGCAGTTCCTCGTCGTGCAGGTGCAACATTCGGTGCTGTACCCATGCGAAAGCTCCGACGAAGGTCAGTACCATCACGCCCAAAGCGATCAAACCCGCGATGAAGGCTCGGCGGTCGATCACCGGAAAGTTTTTCATTGGCTAAGCATGCCACGATCCGGGCGTTTTCCAATACACTCTGCCGGCGTGAGGGACAGATGAAAGTGCTGCTGATCGAAGATGACGCCCGCGTGGCCGAGGAAGTCGTGCAGGCTCTCAGCTCGCGCGGACATCTCGTTACGCACATCCTCGATGGTGATCGCGGGTTGGAGGTTGCTCTCTCGAGCCCGGTCGACGTCTTGATCACCGATCGCATGTTGCCCGGCCTCGATGGCCTCGAAATCATCCAGGCGCTGCGCAAGGCCGGCCGAGTCGTCCCGGTGCTGGTACTGTCCGCCCTCGATTCAGTCGATGAGCGTGTCCGGGGTCTGCGCGCCGGTAGCGACGATTATCTCGGTAAGCCGTTCGCCATTGAAGAGCTTATCGCCCGCGTCGAATCACTGGGTCGCCGCAGTCCGCCCGCGTCCGAGACCCTACTGACCGTCGAAGACCTCGAACTCGATCTGCTCGCACGACGCGCCCGCCGTGCCGGTCGCAGCATCGAACTCACTGCTCGGGAGTTTCGACTGCTCGAATGCCTAGTCCGGCATGTCGGGCAGGTCGTTACCCGCGCCATGCTGCTTAAAAACGTCTGGGACATACACTACGACCCACAGACCAACGTGGTCGATGTGCATGTAAGTCGTTTACGCCAAGCGGTGGACAAAGAATTCGAGAGACCGCTCATTCATACCGTGCGCGGTGTGGGCTATTCGCTACACGGCTGACCGCGTCGCTCACGGCATGTAGTCGACCATGGAAAAAATGGTCGGCGGCCTCGATCTCGACATAGTCGACCGCCGGATCGAGCGTGTGTGCATAACGCCGCACCACCTCCGCATCGACCAACTCATCGTTCGAGCCCTGCACCACGAGCCACGGACAGCGCGGCTTGGGGATGTCGTCGAAACTCCAGCGACCGACCGGCGGCGCGACCGTCACCAGGAGCTGCGGTGTCAATATCGCGTGGGCGCGCAAGACCATCCAAGCGCCAAACGAAAAACCGCCAAGCCAAAGCGGCGTCGCAGGCCAACGTGCACGCGCCCACTCTGCGACGCGGATCAGATCATCCAACTCGCCTCGACCGGCATCGTGCACTCCGGCTGATGCACCAACACCTCGAAAGTTGAACCTGATTGCGACGGCGCCACTCGCAACAAAGCTGCGAGCGACGGTATGGATCACTTTGTTGATCATCGCTCCACCGAAAAGCGGATGCGGATGACAACAAACAGCGACTGCCCGCGGTTGCGAGTACAGCGCGGGATCCGGGAGCTCGACGAGAGTTTCGATATCGCCGGCGGCACCGACAAGCGTCGTTCGCTCAGGGGCTACGATGGACAACGCCTTCCTTCATGACGAAATGAACACGCTGCATGGCGCTGATATCTTTGATCGGGTCGCCCGGTACCGCAACCAGGTCGGCAACTTTGCCAACCTCGACACTGCCGAGCCGATCATCTATCTCGAGATATTGGGCGCTGACGAAGGTCGCTGACTTGATCGCCTCCATCGCCGGCATACCCGCCTCGACCATCAGCACGAACTCACGCGCATTTTGGCCGTGCGCCGAAACACCGGTGTCGGTACCGAAGAGAATCTTCACGCCAGCCTTATACGCCTTGGCGAATGTTCCCTGGATCTGCGGCCCGATCATGGCCGCTTTGGGCCGAACGACAACCGGGAAAAATCCTTCTTCCTTGGAGCGATCGAAAACCCATGCGCCAGCCGTGATAGTTGGAACGTAGTAGGTGCCGCGCTCCTTCATCAGTTTGATCGTCTCGTCATCCATGAAGGTCCCATGCTCGATGGTATCGACACCGGCACGCACGGCGCGCTTCATACCTTCGGCACCGTGCGCGTGCGCAGCGACCTTGAACCCGTAGTCGCGCGCCGTCTGGACGACGCTGCGAATTTCTGCCTCGGTGAACTGTGGATTCAAGCCGTTCTTCGCAACCGACAAGACGCCGCCGGTTGCCGTGATCTTGATGAGGTCGGAACCCTCTTTGTAGCGCTGACGCACGGCTTGCGCTGCCTGCTCCTCGCCGTTGACCACGCCATCGAGCGGCCCCACGTTGGCACCACCCAAGTGATCAGCCCAACCATTGGTCGGGTCGGCGTGCCCTCCTGTTGTCGCGATCGACTTGCCCGCCGCAAAAATACGCGGGCCGACCACCTTGCCGGCATTGATCGCGTTGCGAAGTGCGATGCTCGCCCGGAAACCATCGCCTAGGTCGCGAACCGTGGTGAAGCCCGCTTGCAAAGTACGCTCGGCGAACATCGCGCCATCGAGTGCCACGTCGGGGCCATCCTTCTTGAAGCGCTCGAGCTCACTGCTGCGGCTGTACTCACTCGTGATATGCACGTGCATGTCCATCAGACCGGGCATCAGCGTCGAGTTCTTCAGATCGATGACGCGATCACCAGCAGAAGGTGTTCGATAGCCGCTCTCGATGGCCACGATACGCCCACCATCGACGACGACCGTTCGTTCGGATGCGGCCTGATTGGCGATACCGTCAATGACGCGCCCGGCGTGGATCAACATCGCCGCCTCGGCCGCGCCACCGATCGAGATCGTCAATGCGATCGCCGCCATCAATTGGCGTTGCATCAGCGGATCTCCACCAACTCGACATCAAACACAAGCGTGGCGCCGCCCGGGATGACGCCGCCTGCGCCGCGCGCGCCGTAGCCGAGCTCGGCAGGGATCACGAGGCGGCGCTTGCCACCGACGCGCATTCCCTCGACACCCAGGTCCCAGCCACGAATCACCTGACCGCCACCGAGCTTGAAGGCGAACGTCTCGCCGTGATCGTGGGAGCTGTCGAACTTGCGGCCTTTCGCCTCGTTTTGCCCAGGGTCGTGCAACCAGCCTGTGTAATGAACGACGGCCGTCTGTCCAGCATTGATGGGCGAGCCGTCGCCGGCCTCGATATCTTCTTTGACGAGCTCTGACATAGCGGACTCCATTGACGACTGATCGCTGCTGCTAGAAGCCAGTAGCTTGGGAAAAAAGGCTGAGATCAAAAATATACCGCTGATAGCCAGGATGAGCGACCAAACGATCGAGCTCATCGCGAATCGCCGGCGGAATCAGACGATCGAAAGTCGAGCGACACTGAATTGATGCAGTAACGCAAGCCGGTTGGCTGCGGACCATCCTCGAACACGTGCCCAAGATGGGCGTTGCATTGCGCGCAAACGACTTCGGTGCGGATCATTCCGTGACTGACGTCGCGATGCTCGCGCACCCGCTCCGTTGCGAGTGGCATCCAGAAGCTTGGCCAGCCGGAGCCCGAGTCATACTTTGTTTCCGAAGCGAACAACTCCACCCCGCAGCAGACACAGGCGTAAACACCCGGATCTTTGTTGTAGGTGTAGGCACCCGTGAAGGCGCGCTCGGTCCCCTTGTTGCGAGTGACTTCGTAAGCCAGCGGCGACAGCCGCTCACGCAGCTCGTTTTCAGTCGGTACGGGATCTTCCATACGGGGTAATTATGGCACGAACCACTAGCCCATCAGTTGCCCAAGCAGACGATTCAATCGGCGGACGAATTCACCCGGATTGGCCACCGAGCCCGACTCGGCCAGCTTGGCCTGATCGTGAACCAGCAGCGCCAACTCGGCGAAATCATCCTCGTCCGTAGTCGACTCTAGCCGCTGCAACAGGGGATGACCGACATTGACCTCGAGCACAGGTTTCGACTCCGGTGCCGACTGGCCGGTCGCCGCCAGGATCTTGCGCATCTGAGCTCCAAGATCATGCTCGGCGAGCACGAGGCACGCCGGCGTATCGGTCAAGCGGGTCGATACTTTGACTTCGGAGACACGATCACCGAGCGCATCTCGAATGCGCTTGAGCAACTTCTCGTTCTCTTTGGCAGCCTCGGTAGCAGCAGCTTTGTCCGCTTCACCCTCGAGGCTGCCAAGTTCGAGATCGCCACGCGCAACGTCCTTGAAACGCTTGCCCTCGAACTCACGAACGTGTCCCATCATCCACTCGTCGACACGATCGGCCAGCAGCAGTACCTCGACACCCTTGGATCGCAACTGCTCGAGATAGGGGCTACCGCGTGCCGCCGGGATGCTATCGGCGATGATGTAGTAGATACGCTCTTGCCCTTCCTTCATGCGAGCGACGTAGTCGGCGAGCGTCACCTTCGGCTCATCGGATTCTTCGTGGGTGCTCGCGAGACGCAGCAGCGGCAAAATCTTGTCGCGATTACTCGGATCCTCGCCGAGGCCCTCTTTGAGCACCGGACCAAATTCCTTCCAGAAGGCGGCGTATTTCTCTGGCTCGTCCTTCGCGAGGCGCGCCAAGAGATCAAGAGCGCGCTTGGTCAACGCGGAGCGCATCGCCTCGACTTCGCTATCTTGTTGCAACAACTCGCGCGAGACATTCAACGGCAAATCGTTTGAATCGAGTACACCGCGAATGAAGCGCAGGTACATGGGCAAGAATTGCTCGGCGTCATCCATGATGAAAACGCGCCGCACGTAGAGCTTCAACCCACGACTCGCATCGCGTTGGTAGAGATCAAACGGAGCGCGCGCCGGTATGTATAACAGCGAGGTGTACTCGCGCTTGCCTTCGACTTTGTTGTGGCTCCAAGCGAGTGGCTCGGCGAAGTCATGGGCGATGTGCTGATAGAACTCGCGGTACTCTTCGTCTTTGATGTCACTACGAGCGCGCGTCCACAGCGCTTGAGCTTGATTGACCGGCTCCCAATCGAGCGTAGCCTCGCCCTCTTTGCGCATCAGCACCGGAAAAGCAATGTGGTCGGAGTAACGTCGTACCAAGGAACGCAGGCGCCAGCCGTCAGCGAATTCTTTGGCCTCGTCCTTCAAGTGCAGCACGATGCTCGTGCCGCGCTCAGCGCGTTCGACCGTCTCGACCGTAAACTCACCATCGGCTTTCGATGCCCAGCGCACACCGCTTGAAACCGGCTCACCGGCTTTACGCGTATGAACTTCCACTTCGTCGGCCACGATGAAGGCGGAGTAGAACCCCACGCCGAATTGACCGATCAGTTGCGAATCCTTTTGCTGATCGCCCGTGAGCTTTTTGAAAAAATCGGCAGTGCCGGATTTAGCGATCGTGCCCAAATGGGCGATCGCCTCTTCGCGCGTCATACCGATTCCGTTGTCACGAATCGTCAGGGTTTTCTTGTCGGCGTCGTAATCAGCCCAGATCTTCAGATCAGGCTCACCGGCGAGCAACTCTGGCTGCGCCAACGCCGAGAAGCGCAGCTTGTCGTTGGCATCGGACGCGTTCGAGATCAGCTCGCGCAGGAAAATCTCGCGGTGACTATAGAGTGAATGGATCATGAGCCGCAGCAGCTCACGCACCTCGGCCTGGAAGCCGTGGGTTTGGACGTTCTCGGTCATGGGTCTCTCCAGAATACGGTCTCCGGGCTTTTTGGGGCCGGGCCGCATCTTTTCAAGGGCGGATGGTCAGTCCTTCACGAGGCGATAGCAGGGCACATACGCAGACCCCGGTAGTTTCATTCGCTGCTGGGCGACGAAACCTGCGAGCAGGTCATCGAGCATATCCATCACAGCGCGATCCCCGACCAGTTCAAACGGTCCGTGCCGCTCGATGGCTCGGATGCCCGGCTCTTTGACGTTGCCCGTAACGATGCCGGAGAACGCCCGCCGCAGATCGGCGGCCAACTCGTGCGCCGGCTGATCACGATGCAAGCGCAGCGTGCGCATCGAGGCGTGGGTCACCTCGAAGGGTCGCTGAAACTCCGGGTCGACTCGCAGCAACCAATTGAAGTTGAACGAATCGGAATGGCGCCGACGGTACTCAC
Organism: Gammaproteobacteria bacterium; assembly: GCA_018970145.1. Taxonomy (GTDB): domain Bacteria; phylum Pseudomonadota; class Gammaproteobacteria; order Steroidobacterales; family Steroidobacteraceae; genus UBA964. Next base: position 27,663 of record JAGWWY010000012.1, on the reverse strand, counting down.
GTACATCGTCGATACCGCGTTCCATGACGCGCGCCACCTCCGCCGGATCGTCGATGACGATCTGCAAGCGCGACATCGCGATCTCACCGACTGTGTTGACGAGGAAGCGACGGATCTGCTCGAAGTAGGCCGCGCTGCTGCGCGGCCCAGTCAATATCACCGGAAAGGGCTGCTCGGCATTGGCCGGATCAAGCAAAATGCCGAGCAGGTAGAAAATTTCTTCCGCCGTACCGACACCACCTGGGAAAACCACGAGCCCGTGGCCGAGACGCACAAAAGCCTCAAGGCGCTTTTCGATATCCGGCATGATCACGAGGTGATTGACGATCGGATTCGGCGGTTCGGCGGCGATGATGCCGGGCTCGGTCAACCCCACATAGCGACCCGGTGCGATACGCTGCTTCGAATGCCCAATGGTCGCACCCTTCATCGGCCCCTTCATCGCGCCCGGGCCACAGCCCGTGCAAACATCCAGCGCGCGCAAACCAAGCTCGTAACCGACCTTCTTCGTGTACTCGTACTCCTCACGACTGATCGAATGGCCGCCCCAACAAACGACGAGGTTGGGTCGCGACTTGTGATCGAGCAAGCGTGCGTTGCGCAAGATATGGAAGACCGCATTCGTGATCGACTGTGGCCGGGCGAGATCGAATCGGCCGCTCTCGACGATCTCATTGGCCGTGTAGACCACATCACGCAGCACAGCGAACAGTAATTCTTTGGTGCCGCGGATCATGTGTCCATCGACAAAGGCCATCGCCGGCGCGTTTTTGATTTCCAGTTTCACCCCCCAAGCGTGACGGACGATCTGGATGTCGAAGTCCCGAAACTTATCGAAGATCTCGCGCGCATCATCGGTATGACTGCCGGCATTCAGGACCGCGAGCGCGCACTGGCGAAACAATGGGTAGAGACCGCCCTGTCCCGAGGAGAGCAGTTTCTCGATCTCCTCCTGCGAGAGACTCTCGAGCGCACCTCGCGGTGCGACCCGAGCATCAACGAACTCAGGCATGACGATGCTGGCTTCCATGGCAACTCTTTTTGAAAATCGGGGCAGAAAATCGAAGGCGACAACTTTTAGCGCCGGATATCGATGGGCGTGCCGGTCGGAACCAACATCCACACCTCCATCATGTCGGCATTACTCAGTGCGATACAGCCGTCCGTCCAATCGTTTTTGGCATAGTAATCCGCCGACCATTTCGGCTGATTCGGCAATCCATGGATCATGATCGCACCGCCCGGAGCGACTCCAGCTTCACGAGCACGTGCGACGTCCGACTTATCGGGATAAGAGACGGCGAGCGAGAGAAAAAAGTCGCTGCGCGGATTGCGAGCAGTCAGGCGATAGCGACCCTCGGGGGTGCGAAAATCACCCTCTTGTCGCTTGTGCCCGTCGGGATTGAGCCCGAGGGAGACGCGATAGGAGCGAAGCAACTCGCGACCTCGCCACAACTCGAGACGGCGCTGGCTTTTGTGGACAACCACTTGATTGGCCACTGGCAACGGGCTGGCGACGAAACGATCGTCCAGCAACGAGCTGACGGCGGTATCGGCGCTGGCCAACGTGGCCCATGCCGACAGCATCAAGAACCAAAGCGCCCGTCGACTCACTCTTGCAGCGCCTGTACTCATGCGACAGATCGTATCAATCTGCAGCAGCTCGGGAAGACGGATTCGAGGCGCCATCGGGGATCAGCAATCTTTGCCCCTGCCGTAAATGTGAGTTGACGCGCAGCCCGTTCAGCTCCGCCAAAGTGCGCAAACGCACGCCATAGCGCCGGGCGAGACCGGAGAGCGTCTCACCCTTGCCAACCCGATGCGTATTCGGTCGAACCTGGTTCGCATGCAAAGCCGAACCACCCAGTCGGTCGGCGAATTCCGCCGCAGTCAATGGCAAGTTGGCGGGCAAACGCAGTTGATAACCACGTGGCACTCGTCGCGAGCCAGTCCACACCGAGGGACGCAGCGCCGGATTTAAGTCTTTCAGAATTCGTCGATCGAGACCGAGCCCGCTCTCGATCGCCTCCACCGACGCGTAGGCTGGCATTTCGATTTCTTGGTAAGCGAGCGCCGGGGCACGCTCGAGCTTGCCGAAATACCGCTCCGGATTCTGGTCGATGGTCAGTGCCGCGAGGAACGACGGATAGAAATTACGCGACGCAAACCCAAACGTTTTGCTCTTGTAGCGGCGCGCAATCACGCCGAAGTCGTCGGTGCCGAGAGTATCGCGTGCACGACGCATACCAGCCGCACCGTGATTGTAGGCCGTGATGGCGAGGGGCCAACTACCGAGCACTCGGTAGTTATACAGCAGCAGTTTGGCTGCGGCCTCAGTGGCACGGAACGGATCCATACGCTCATCGAGCACATCATCTACGCGCATGTAGAGCCGCGCCGTGCCTGGCATGAATTGCCAAAGTCCAGCCGCGCCGACTTTTGAATAGGCGGTCGGGGTAAACGACGATTCGACGTGCGGCAATGCCGCCAACTCCGGCGGCAAGCCAAGCCGTTCGAAGGTGCGTGCGATATGAGTTTCCCAGGTACCTGAGCGCACCAATCCGTCGCGAAACCGATCGGCCTGACCCAGCTGGAAACGCACGGTCTCCGTTGCTGCGCGCAGCCGGCCCGGCGTCGCCTTCTCGCCCCATAGGTCGAGCACCCGCTGCGCATCGGCCGAATGCGTTGGTGTACCGCTCTCCAGCGCCTCCGCAGCCGTGCGCAAGGCGCTACGCCAACGCTCGCGCTCGAACGAGACCGCATTACGACGCGGCAGTGAGCCCGCTGGCGCGGACGGCAAATTCAAGATGCCGTAGACGATCGCTAGATCCGCCTCGTCGTGGAGGAAGCCTTGTTGGGTCGTGATCTCGCTATAAGCGCGAATCCAGAAATCGACGTCACGCTGCAATTCGGCGGGGCGCGGAATATCTCGCGAGGGTGGTCCCAGAAAAGGCACCACCCCTGCAGGAATCGGTTGGGTGCGGCCGACGATTGCCGCCGTAGCGAGTGCAGCGACGAATAGCAGCGTCGTCAGCCGCAATGGCTCACCCGCACTTCGAGTCGCCGCAATTGAGGCAAGTCATGCAGCCATCCATCATCACAACGGCGGCTGTGCTGCACTTAGAGCACAACTGTGCTCCTTCGGGGAAGTGCGAGTTCGCAAAAGCATCGGCCTGCTTCGCACGCGCTTCGAACTCCGCTCGTTTCTCGTCGACAAGCTTCTTCTGATGCTCGTCGAGCTCGAGCGGGCGCAGCAAGCCGATCGTCTGCAGGTGCTTCTCAATGACATGGCCGAGCTCGGCGATGATCGAGGGCATGAATTTGCCGCCCGGCTGCCAATAGCCCCCGCGCGGATCAAAGACGGCCTTCAATTCCTCGACGAGGAACGTTACATCACCGCCCTTGCGGAAAACCGCCGAGATAATGCGAGTCAGCGCCACGATCCATTGGTAATGATCGAGGTTCTTCGAGTTGATGAACACCTCGAAAGGGCGACGTTGCTCGTGTTCAGTCCCCTCATTGAGGACGATGTCATTGATGGTGACGTACATCGCATGATCAGAAACCGGGGTTTTGATCTTGTAGGTCGAGCCAATCAACACCTCGGGGCGCTGTACCTCTTCCGTCAAGCGCACCACTTTGCCACCGCGCGCGGTCGGCAACTCGGCGGGCGGCGGCGCAGCCGCACTGGCAGCCGGCGTCTCGGCGCCGGGCTTCAACACTCGATACTTGGCGATCTTTCGATCGATCTTGATAGCAGCCATGGTCTAAAAAATCCTCAAAACTTGCCGTAGTAGCCTTCTTTCAAGGCATCGTACAGATTGGCGGCGGTGTGCAGTTCACCGTCGTACTCGATCTCCTCATCGCCGCGCAACGACACTTCGCTGCCATCGTCCAGCGTGAATACATAGGTGGTGTTCTTCAGATCTTCCTCTTTCACGAGCACGCCCTGGAAGGCCTCTGGATTGAAACGGAAGGTGGTGCAACCCTTGAGATCCTTCTCGTGGGCGTAAAGGTAGATGCTCTTGAACTCGTCGTACTTGAAATCGGTCGGTACGTTGGCCGTCTTCGAGATCGACGAATCGACCCACTTTTGCGCCGCCGCCTGGATATCGACGTGCTCGGTCGGGGTGATGTCGTCGGCGGTGGTGAAGTAATCCGGCAACTTCTCGGCCGCGTTCGTCGAGTTCGGCATCGCCTTCTGGTTCACGAGTTCTCGGTATGCGAGCAACTCGAAGGAAAATACGTCCACTTTTTCCTTCGACTTCTTGCCTTCGCGAATCACGTTGCGGAAGTAGTGATGCGCGAAGGATGGCTCGATGCCGTTGCTGGCGTTGTTGGCCAACGAGAGCGAAATCGTGCCGGTCGGAGCAATCGAGGTGTGGTGTGTGAAGCGGGCACCGACGAGCGCCAACTGCTCAACGAGCGCCGGAGACACCTCGGCGATGCGCTGCATATAACGGCTGTAGCGGGCGTGTAACACGCGACCGGGAATCTTGCCGCCGAGCTTCCACCCATCACGCGCCATCTCGGGGCGCTTGCGCAGCATCTCGCCCGTGACCACGAACTCCTCGTTCATGATTGGCGCCGGGCCTTTTTCGCGCGATAGATCGAGCGCGGCTTCCCAGCCTGCCACAGCCATCTCACGTGAGACGTCTTCGGTGAACTTGACGGACTCGCCCGAGCCGTACTTCATGCCGAGCAGCGTCATCGTACTGCCGAGACCCAGAAAACCCATGCCGTGACGACGCTTGCGCAGAATCTCGTTGCGTTGGCCGTCGAGCGGCAAGCCATTGACCTCGACCACATTGTCGAGCATGCGGGTGAATACTTTGACCACCTCGCGATATTCGGCCCAGTCGAATTCGGCTTCTGCGGTGAACGGGCGACGAACGAAGCGGGTCAGATTCACCGAACCCAACAAGCACGATCCATAAGGCGGCAACGGCTGCTCGCCACATGGGTTGGTCGCACGAATGTTTTCGCAGAACCAGTTGTTGTTCATCTCGTTGACGCGATCGATGAGGATGAACCCGGGCTCGGCAAAATCGTAAGTGGAGGTCATGATGACGTCCCACATCCGACGAGCAGGCAGCGTCTTGTAGATCTTGCAAGCAACGAGACCCGTCTCGTTCACAACGAAATTTTCGTTGTACGGCCAATCTCGCCAAACGAACTTGGTCTCGTCCTTCAGATCCGGCTTGTCCGCCTCGTATTCCTTGCGCAGGATCGGGAAGGCAAGCTGCCACTCGAGATCGTTGCGCACGGCATGCATGAACTCGTCCGTGATCAACAACGACAGATTGAACTGGCGTAGGCGACCGTTCTCACGCTTGGCGCGAATGAACTCCATGGCATCCGGGTGCCCTACGTCGAACGTGCCCATTTGCGCACCGCGACGACCACCCGCTGACGACACGGTGAAGCACATCTTGTCGTAGATATCCATGAACGACAGCGGACCGGACGTATAGGCGCCAGCGCCCGACACGTAGGCGCCGCGGGGACGCAGCGTCGAGAACTCATAACCGATGCCGCAGCCAGCCTTCAGCGTGAGCCCCGCTTCGTGGACCTTGTCGAGGATGTCATCCATCGAGTCGCGGATCGTGCCCGAGACTGTGCAATTGATGGTCGAGGTCGCCGGCTTGTGCTCCTGCGCACCCGCATTCGAGGTGATACGGCCTGCCGGAATGGCGCCACGGCGCAACGCCCAAAGAAAACGTTCGTACCAGTGCTCACGCTGCTCCGGGGATTCAACGTCGGCGAGCGCGCGAGCGACACGGCGATAGGTGTCGTCCATCGACTTGTCGATCGGGTCGCCATGCTTGGAAACCAAGCGATATTTCTTGTCCCAAATATCGAGGGAGGCCTCCTGGAACGGAATCGAATCGATATCGCTCGTCGCCAACTTGATAACGCTATTCATTTGGGTTCGGATCCCCTCGAAATCTTTGATGTGTCAGTACAAATTCGGTTCGGCAGAGAACAAAACCCGCCCGTGCCGGCTTGCTTTCGCAAGTACCGAACCACCGACGGAGGAAACAACGCCATCGAAGACGATTTTCTTGCTCTCCCCTCTCTCGACCCCGGCACGTCTTGTCACCGGAGCCCCTCCGGCCGCGCCCGAGAGCGCACACAAGATGTTGTGTCGAAGCAGTGAGATTAGGCAGGGGGTGGATGGGCGTCAAGACGTGGATTCCAAATTGAATGCAACGTTTTTTACCATTCTATTCATACAGTTATATGAAATCACGCGGCAAAAGAACGTCCGGAAATTTACCTGCCAACTCGAATGACACCTGGGGCTAGCCCTACTACATGTTGTGTCCAGCCTCGATCCACATAACTTTCACAGCTTATCCCCTTGAAACCCCTCCCCCAATCCGTATATCCCCTTGTGATTCGACGACTTCTGCTCCGACGGAGAAATTCCAATGCGTCTGTCTAACCCGGCCCCGACCCGACTGCTCCTTCTGCTCAGCACCGTGATCACTCTGGGAAGCGGGCTCGCCTTTGGGGGCGGCGCTCACGCAGAAGCGGCACAACCGAGCGAGAGCCGAGAGCGATCCGTAGCTCCCATGCCCTCGCTCGCACCGATGATCCGCCGCGTCTCCCCCTCGGTGGTCAGCATCGGCATCCAGGGCACCGTCCGCGAACAGGGCCAGCGTAACCCCTTGCTCGATGACCCCTTTTTCCGCCGGTTTTTCAATGTGCCGCCGGATGCGGGCGCGCGCGAACGCCCCTTCCAGTCGGCCGGCTCCGGTGTCGTCGTCGATGCCACGCAGGGCTACATCATCACCAACGCCCACGTTGTCGAGAACGCGCGCGACATCACGGTCACCCTCTCTGACCAACGCGAGTTACCGGCCAAGCTGATCGGCAGTGACCCGCAAACCGACATCGCCGTCATCCAGATCAAGGCCGAGACCTTGAGCCAGATCGCCTTCGGCGATTCGGACGAACTGGAGCCGGGCGATTACGTTGCCGCGATCGGCAATCCGTTTGGCCTGCAACAATCGGTGTCCTACGGCATCGTCAGTGCGCTTGGGCGCTCCGGGATGAACCCGGACGGTTTCGAAAGCCTCATCCAAACCGACGCCTCCATCAATCCCGGTAACTCGGGCGGTGCACTCGTCAACCTGCGCGGCGAACTGATCGGCATCAACAACATGATTCTCTCGCGCTCGGGCGGCAATATCGGTATCGGCTTTGCAATTCCGGTGAATATGGCGCGCAGCGTCATGGATCAGCTGATCAAGTACGGTTCGGTCAAACGCGGACAGCTCGGCGTCACGATCGCGCCGGTCACACCGGATATCGCACAGGCGCTCGGCATCGCAAGCAATGGGGGCGCACTGATCACGCAGGTGGCCAAAGAATCCGCCGCCGCACGGGCCAATTTGCAAGCGGGCGATGTGGTGACGGCGCTCAATGGTCGCAAGGTGAAATCCGCTGCCGAACTGCGTAACGCCATCGGCTTGTTACGCGTGGGCGACAAAGTGCAGATCGCGCTGCTACGTGAAGGTAAGGCGCGCAGCGTGACAGCCGAAATCGCCGATCCCGCTGCCGTCGCGACAGCCGCGGCAAGCAGCGAATCGGGCTCGCTACCCGAGGGCACGCAACATCGCAGCTTGGAGGGCGCCGATCTCGCCGACGCACCGGACAATGGTGGCGGAGTACTCGTTCGAAACGTCGCGCCGAACAGCCGTGCGGCGAGCGCAGGGCTGCGTCCGGGAGACGTCGTGGTGGCCGCTAACGGTGTTCGGGTCTCCAACACGGCCGCCTTGAGCGCGGCATGGCGCGCCGCTGCCGCTCGTGGGGGCAGCACCTTGGTGTTGCAGGTCCGTCGCAGCGGCGACGTCACAATCCTCGTGCTACGTTGATGGCATCGCCCAGCATGCTGATCACGATACTCGGTGGTAGCGGCTTCGTCGGCAGCGAACTCGCCGCACGCCTCATTGGCAGCGGGCATCGCATTCGCTTGTTGACGCGTGGGTCACGGACACCCGCGCATCTGGCGGTACTGCCGAATCTCGAGTCTCGGCGCCTCGATGTGCACGACGAAGCGGCGCTGCGGCGAGAATTCTCGGGTAGCGACGTGGTCGTCAATCTGATCGGCATCCTCAACGAGAGCGGCTTTAGCGGGCGCGGGTTCCAGCTGGCGCATGCGGATCTCGCCCGCAAAGTGGTCGCCGCTTGCGTCGCCTCCCGGGTGCCAAGGCTGCTGCACATGAGCTCGTTCGGCGCCGATCTCAACGCACCGAGTTTTTATCTGCAATCGAAGGGGCGTGCCGAACAATACGTCCGCGCCGCGCCGGCCGCATTGGCTTGGACGATCTTTCGCCCATCCGTGATCTTTGGTACGCACGACTCGCTGCTCAACCGCTTCGCACAACTGCTGCCGTTGTCGGGCGGCTGGATCCCGCTCGCTCGAACCGCGACACGGTTCGCGCCCGTGTGGGTCAGTGACGTCGCCGCGGCGTTCGAGCGCGCGTTGGTCGACCCCTCAACCATCGCGCGCAGCTACGATCTGGGCGGCCCCGAAATCCTGACGCTGCGCGATCTCGTCGAACTCGCCGGCACGCTCTCGGGAACGCCCGCCAAAGTAATCGCGTTGCCAGACTTCATCGGTCGACTGCAGGCGGCGATCCTGGATTTCGTACCCGGAAGACCCTTTTCGTCCGACAATTTTCGCTCGCTTCAACTCGACAATGCTCCGACGACCGCAGGCTTGCAGGCTCTCGGGATCACGCCGACCTCACTATCGGCCATCGCACCAACTTACCTCGGCACAGCGCAGCGAGGTCAAAAACACCGCGCCGCGTCCCGGCGATAAACCAGACGCTACGGTACGATGCGCGGGTGAAGGTCTATCTCGTCGGCGGTGCAGTTCGCGATTCCCTGCTCGATCGTCCCGTGCACGAACGAGACTGGGTGGTCGTGGGCGCCACTCCCGAGGAGATGACGGCGCGTGGTTTTCGCCCAGTAGGTCGTGATTTTCCGGTATTCCTGCATCCGGATACCCACGAGGAATACGCACTCGCTCGACTCGAGCGAAAAACAGGCCCGGGCTACCGAGGGTTCATCACCGAGTTCTCGCCCGAGGTCACGCTCGAACAAGATCTTCTTCGGCGCGATCTGACCATCAACGCGATGGCGCAGTCCGAAGATGGCACGCTAGTCGATCCGTACGGCGGACAAGACGATTTGCGCCGCCGACTGCTACGACACGTCTCGCCCGCCTTTGCAGAAGACCCGGTACGTATCTTGCGCGTCGCGCGTTTTCTCGCACGATATGCGCCGCTAGGCTTCAAGGTCGCCCCGGAAACTCTCGATGTCATGCGCACGATGGTGACGGCGGGTGAAGTCGATGCGCTTGTACCCGAACGAATCTGGCGTGAACTCGACCGCGCTCTGAGCGAACCACAGCCACGCGCGGCGATCGAGCTTTTGCGACACTGCGGTGCGTTACAAGTAATCATGCCCGAGGTCGATGCGCTTTTCGGGGTTCCGCAACCGCCTGAGTGGCATCCGGAAATTGATACCGGCGAACACACCTTGTTGACGCTGCAGGTCGCTGCGGCGCGCGGCGCGAGCACGCCGATCCGATTCGCGCTACTGATGCACGATCTTGGCAAGGCGCTGACGCCCAAGGAGCAGTGGCCACGTCATCGCGGCCACGAGCAGCTCGGCGTCCGTGCGATCGACGATCTTTGCACTCGCCTGCGCGTGCCGCTCGACTATCGCGAGCTCGCAGTCCTCACAAGTCGCTATCACACGCACGTACATCGCGGACTCGAACTTCGCGCCACCACGATTCTCGAACTGCTCGAACAGAGCGATGCGTTTCGTCGGCCGGAACGATTCGCCGATTTTCTAGAGGTGTGCGAATGCGATGCGCGCGGGCGTCTCGGTTTGCAGGACCGGCCGTATCCGCAAAGAGCGCGTCTCGAATCGGCTTGGTCTGCGGCGCGCGCCGTCGTATTCGGTGATCGCGAACGAGCTGGCCTCGAGGGGCCGCAGATCGGTGAGCGCTTGCGTCGACTGCGTCTTGCGGCGGTCCAACAAATCGTGGACTGACGCTATAGCGTGTGCCGTAAATCGCGCAGTGTGAACGCCGGCAACTCGTACTTCTCGCTGCGACCCAACATCACGAACTTGACCGACTCGCCCATTTCACCGGGCATCAGCAGACGTCGTACACCGGCGGCGAGATTGGTCTGCTCGGCTACGGTCGCACCGGAGGACGCCGAGCTCAACGGCTCGAGTGCACGCGAAAAAGCCTGCTCGATACCACCGCCGGCGAGAAACGCCATCTGAGTAGTAAACCCCCTAACCTGCAGCCCTGCGCGCTCGGCCGCCTCGGCGACGCGAGTAAAATCCACCCATGCCGTGATGTCGTTGAGACCCGGCCAAAGAAATGGATCGTCGTGCGCATGATGCCGGTAGTAACAACGCAAACTGCCGCGTGCGCGATCGGGATGGTAAAGATGTGCGCGCGGCAGCCCATAATCGGCGAGCAACATGACCCCCTCGCTCAGCGACGCCGCCATCGACGCAAACCAGGCATCGAGTCCTACCTGCCACTCGCCGCAGTAATCATCCGGCAGCTCGATACCGTGCGAGCGCAAGCTCTGCTGCAAATGCGCCGCCTCGCGCTGGAATTCGTCATCGCCTGGCGCCGAACCGTCGGCCGGCCGAACTCGCCACTCGAACTGCGGCTCTCCCGAGGTGGCTTCGATCGAGAGTCCGACACCCAAGCGCCAATACTGTTCGCCCCGCGTCACGAACCGCTCGCAAGGCAGCGCGTCCAGAATTTCGTTACCGAAAATCACGCCCGACAATGTCTCTGGTAAGCGATCGCACCAATCAAGTGGCGGACACGTCTCGCTAACGCCAGCTAGGCGCTCGGCTTGCCGCTCGCGCAAATCCGCTGAGACTTCCAGCATTCGGTACCGCTCGAGCGGTGTGCCGCATTGATTGAACTTGAGGATCGCAGCGACTGCGAAGGCTCCCGTCCCGGGACCAAGCTCGAGCAAATCGCCTTGCCCGATCTGCCTCAAGACGATATCGATTTGCCCTGCGACGACCTCGGCGAAGAGCGGCGAGATCTCGGGTGCAGTCACGAAATCGCCGGTGCGGCCAAATTTGCTCGCTCCAGCGCTGTAGTAGCCGAGACCGGGCGCGTACAGCGCGAGGCGCATGTAATCGGCGAACGACATCCAGCCGCGAGCCAAAACCAAGCGCTCGGCGATCCACTCGGATACCCGAATCGAATGGGCTAGCGCCTCAGGTTGCGGCGTCGGTAAATGGGTCATAATGATTCACCATGACAACCGACGCTGCACGCCCATCCCTCGCCGGCAAAATCGCCCTCATCACGGGCGGAGCCCGTCGAGTCGGCGCTGCGATTGCGCGCGAGCTGCATGCCGCAGGTGCCAACGTAGTCATTCATCACCATCGATCGATCGATGCCGCTCAAAAATTGTGCGCAGCGCTCGAGCAATCGAGACCAAACAGCACGCTCAGACTGTCTGCCGATCTGCTCGATATCGCCTCGCTCAGCATGCTCGTCGAAGAAACCCGGCGGCACTTTGGCCAGCTCGACATCTTGGTCAACAACGCATCGACCTTCTACCCGACACCAGTCGGTGAGATCACCCTCGAGCACTGGGACGATCTGATCGGGTCGAATCTCAAAGCACCACTGTTTCTCTCGCAAGCGGCGGCACCAGCCCTGCGGATGTCGAACGGTCTGATTCTGAACATCGTCGACATCCATGGCATGCGGCCGTTGCGGCGCTATCCGACCTACTCCATCGCCAAAGCCGGTCTGATTATGTTGACGAAATCTTTGGCACGCGAACTTGGCCCACATGTTCGAGTCAACGCGATTGCCCCGGGTCCTGTGATGTGGCCGGCGGACGGCGTCGCCGATACGGCTCTTCAGGAAAAAATCATTGACAGAACAGCGCTGAAACGATCGGGCTCTGCCATGGATATCGCCCGCACGGCCTTGTTCTTCGCCGCGGATGCGCCATTCATCACCGGTCAGATCATGGCCGTCGACGGCGGCCGCAGTGTCGGTTGGTGACGATTCGAGCCCTTCCACGTAGTCGTCTCACGCGGTCGTCGAAACCAGCCCAAGCTCTACCCGCACCATCGGGTGTGCGGCACGGTCGAAGCTCTCCCACAACTGCGCCATCGTCGATCGACGCGTGGGGTGGACGAACTCGGGAGCGAGCTCGGCCATCGGTCCGAGCATATAGGGCCGTTTCAACAAATCCGGGCGCGGTAAGACCAAACCCGGCAGATCGCAAACGCGATCGCCGAAGACGAGAATATCGAGATCCATGCTCCGCGGTGCCCATTTCGGCGCATCGCGCAATCGCCCGCAAAGCCCCTCGATGCGCTGCAACTCGGCGATGACCGCTTCGATCGGCAACGCGGTCGAAAATCCGACGACAAAATTGATGAAATCCTCGCCCTCAAACCCGACGGCAGCGTTGCGATACGCAGCAGAAAAACGCGACCCGGGAAACACCTGTGCAATTTCATTGGCCGCCAAACGAAGATGGCGCTCCGGCTCAACGTTGCTTCCGGCGGCAACGTAAACTTCGGTCATTGCGCTCAACCGAGATCAGCGCGCGTGCGCTCGATCGCGACCCCAACGTCACGTGAGCCGCGGATCGCACCGGGCTTGTTGATCGAAATCCGGATCCATTCGATGCCGAATTCCTCGAGGATCAGGACGGCCATCTTGTGCGCCATCGTCTCGACCAGCATGAACTGCGAGCTCTCGACAAAAGCGATCACACGTTTAGCAACCTGCTTGTAATCCAGTGTATCGACGACATCGTCGTTGCGCGCTGCGCGCGTGCAATCGACCGGCATCTCGAGATCGATCTCAACTTTTTGCTTGATGCGCCGTTCCCAGTCGATGAAACCGATGATGCACTCGACCTCGAGGCCGCGGAGAAAAATCTTGTCAGATGGACGAGCACTCATGATGTTATCGATATGTCCTGTATATTCAAAGAATTCTTTGGCGGCTGCAGGTCTTCCAGCGGCCACTGCGCTCGCGCAGCGATCCGCAAACCATTCCGCTCGCCTGCCTCGAGCCGCGCCAAGCCCGCCACGGCAATCATGGCAGCGTTGTCGGTGCAGAACTCGAGGCGCGGATAGTACACGCGTGCGCCGTAACGAGCCGCAGCCTTATCGATGCGCTCGCGCAAGCGCAGATTGGCGCTGACACCGCCGGATACCACCAATGCATCGAGCCCGGTTTGTTCAAGCGCTCGCACGCATTTGCCGACGAGAGTATCTACGACCGCCTCTTGCAGTGCGCGGGCGATGTCGGCTTTGTCGATGTTGGCTTGGTCGATGCCGCTCGGAGTACCGAGCGCACGCACGGCATTCAGCACGGCGGTTTTGAGACCTGAAAAACTGAATTCGAGCCCCGGTCGATCCAGCATGGGCCGCGGGAATTCGAAACGCCCTGGCCGTCCGTGCTCCGCTAGTCGAGCGAGCTCGGGACCACCGGGATACGGAAGCCCGAGTAATTTCGCACTCTTGTCGAACGCTTCGCCCGCAGCGTCGTCGCGAGTCTGCCCGAGCAGCGAGTAATCGCCGACGCCGCGCGCCTCAATCAACATCGTGTGCCCACCTGAGACGAGGAGCGCGAGATGCGGAAAGGTGGGCGGATTCGGCTCGAGCAAGGGTGCAAGCAGGTGCCCCTCAAGGTGATGCACCCCAACCGTCGGCAGCTTCCACGCGTAGGCGAGCGAGTGGGCGAGCGCGGCACCACTCAATAACGCGCCGATCAAACCAGGGCCTGCCGTGTAGGCGATGCCATCGAGTTGCGCCGGCTCCGTATTCGCTGCGGCGAGCGCAGTCTTCACAAGTGGCAGCAACCGCTGCACGTGATCGCGCGAGGCCAACTCGGGCACGACGCCACCGTAGATCCGATGCAATGCAACTTGGGAGAACAACTCGTGGGCCAATAGACCCTCGCGGCTGTCGAGCACGGCGGCAGCGGATTCGTCGCAGGAAGATTCGATGGCCAGGATGCGCATATGCCGGGAATTTTGCCTTTTGCAGCGAGGATCATTAGAATCCCGGCCCCTGCTTCTGCAGTGCGTTCTGGGAATTCCTTCCTAATCAAGGGGTTGAGGTTTTAGATGCCGAGCGTTCGTGTTCGAGAAAACGAGTATTTCGACGCTGCATTGCGCCGTTTCAAGCGCGCCTGCGAAAAAGCGGGGGTGCTGACGGAGCTGCGTCGTCGAGAATTCTACGAAAAGCCGACCCAAGAGCGTAAGCGCAAAAAGGCTGCAGCCGTAAAGCGCCACATCAAGCGCTCCTCGCCCCGTATCGCCCGTCCCCGCTGACGATGTCGCTCAAAGAGCGCATCACCCAGGAGATGAAGGATGCGATGCGCTCCGGCGAGAAGGAGCGCCTCGGCTACATCCGTCTGCTGCAGGCTGCCATCAAGCAGCGTGAGGTGGACGAACGCATCACGCTCGACGACACCCAGGTACTCGCGGTCATCGAAAAGATGATCAAGCAGCGCCGTGAGGCCATCACGCAATTCGAAGCAGGTGGGCGAGCGGATCTCGCAGCGAAGGAATCAGCGGAAGTGGCCCTTTTGCAGACCTACCTGCCCGAGCCGCTCTCGCAAGCCGAGGTCGACGCCCTGGTCGCCGAGGCGATCACCGAAACCGCAGCGGCAACGGTCAAGGACATGGGTAAGGTCATGGCGCTGGTTAAAACCCGCGCGGCCGGCCGGGCCGACATGAGCGCGGTCAGCGCGATCATCAAGAGTAAACTCGGCGCCGCGGGCTGACGCTCAAGGCCGTATCCTAATCGCCCATGAGCGGGCGAATTCCTCAAAACTTCATCGACGAGTTGGTTGCACGGACTGACATCGTCGAGCTCATCAGCGCGCGCGTCCCTCTCAAGAAAGCCGGCCGCGAGTTCAAAGCGTGTTGCCCCTTTCACGACGAAAAAAGCGCCTCTTTTTGGGTGAGCCCCGACAAGCAGTTCTATCATTGCTTCGGTTGCGGAGCGCACGGCACCGCACTCGGTTTCCTGATCAACTACGATCGATTGAGTTTTCCTGAAGCAGTGGAAGAACTTGCGTCGCGAGCGGGACTCGAGATCCCGCGCGAAGCGCGGGCCGACGACGGCAAGCAACAGGAGGGCGCAGACCTCGCAAGCCTGATGGGCCGCGTTGCGCAGCACTGGTCGATGGGCCTGCAGAACGATGCGCGGGCCGCCGAATATCTCGATCGACGCGGCCTCGAGTCTGCGACCCGCGAGCGCTTTCAGATCGGTTATGCAGCCAATTCGTGGAATGATGTCCTGAATCGTTTCGCTAAAGATACAAAGATCCGTGCGGATCTACTCGCCTGCGGGCTGATCATCGAACGCGAGGGCGCGGGCGATCGCTATTACGACCGCTTTCGCGACCGCATCATGTTTCCGATCCGCGATGCACGCGGCCGCGTCATCGCCTTCGGCGGTCGCGTCATCGATCAAGGCGAGCCGAAGTACCTGAATTCACCGGAGACCTTGCTCTTCCACAAAGGCCGTGAGCTCTACGGCCTCTACGAAGTGCGGCAAAGTCGCGCGCCACTGAAGCGACTGATGATCGTCGAGGGCTACATGGATGTGGTCCGACTTCACCAAGCTGGCGTGCACTACGCCGTTGCCACCTTGGGCACTGCGACGACACCGGAACATTTGAAGCGGGCCTTCAGACTCGTTTCCGAAGTGGTGTTCGCGTTTGATGGCGACCGCGCGGGTCGCGCCGCGGCGTGGCGAGCACTCAACAACGCGCTGCCCGAATTACGCGAGGGACGCCAACTTCGGTTTCTCTTTTTGCCCGACGGGCATGACCCGGACACACTCGTCGGCGAGGAAGGGCGTGAGGCCTTCGAGCGACGGCTCGAGCAATCCTTGCCGCTGTCCGAATACCTCGTTCAAGAACTCGCCTCGCAAGTCGACCTGGGAAATGCCGACGGCAAGGCACGTTTCGCCGAACTGGCGCGACCGCTTATGGCGCGCGTCCCGGAGGGCGTTTATCAGGAACTGCTGATCGCCCGTCTCGCCGAGGCCATTCGTCTGCCGGCCGATCGGCTGCGGGCGCTCTGGCAAGGCGAAGCCACTCGTTCGTCGGCCAAACCCATCGCCCGTTCGAGCGCCGACCTGCCGGGTCGTGTGACTGGCCGCAGCGCTGGGCGCGGTGGCTTGATGCGCCAAGCGGTGATGATGCTCGTGCATCATCCGGCGATCGCGGCGCAACTAAGCGCAAAAGACCTCGCCACCTTGGCGACGATCGACGCGCCTGGCGCCGATATCCTGCGTCGACTGATCGAGGATTTGCGCCTCGATCCTTGTACGAGCACGGCGCAACTGCTCGAGCGCTGGCGAGACCAGCCAGAGCAGGCCCGCCTTGCCCGCCTCGCCGCGACCGAAGCACTGATCACCGCTGCCGACGGCGCTCGGCGCGAGCTGCAAAACGCGATCGGCCGCATGGGCGAGGAGACCCGTCGACACCGCCTCGACGCGCTGCTCGCTAAGGAACCCGAGGGTGGCTTGTCCGCCGAGGAAAAACGCGATTTACAAGCGCTGATGTCTGGAAAAATCTAGGCTCTCCCCGTATTCTTGCGGGTTCGATTCCCCGGCCCGGGCAGCCCCCGAAAGGCATCCAAACATGAGCAAGAAATCGAAGGCTACGGCCAGCAAGAAACCTGCGCGCCCGGCGGCCGCAAAAGCATCCGCCAAGAAGGCCGCGCCAAAGAAGGCGGCGCCCGCCAAGCCGGCGCCGAAAAAGCCTGCCGCCAAGGTCGCCCCCAAGTCGCCGGCGAAGCCAGCCCCGAAGAGCGCAGCTAAGCCGGTCGCTAAACCGGCCACCAAGTCCGTTCCAAAGCCCGCTCCAAAACCCGCCCCCAAGCCCGCGGCTAAAGCCACGGCCAAGGTGGTCGCGACGCCGGCGGTCAAAGCGCCTACCCCCAAGGCGTCCACCCCCAAGGCGTCCACCCCCAAAGCAGCGAAGAAAACCGTTCCGGTTGACGCTCCGCAACCGACGATCACGGTCGTTGCCACGCCGTCCGAAACGCCGCCCGTCTCGCCGGCGGAAAAGCCGACCGTCAAGCCGACGACCAAGCAATCGAAAGCCGCCAAAGCCGCCGCCAACGATGGCAACAAACCATTGAACCTGCCGGAACGTCGCCCGCTGGCCATGCCGGAGGAGCGCCAATCGCAGTTGAAGCAGTTGATTGCCCTCGGCAAAGAGCAAAGTTACCTCACCTACTCGCAGGTCAACGATTACCTGCCCTCGGAAATCGTCGATCCCGAACAGATCGAAGAAATCGTCAACACCATCAACGACATGGGCATCCCGGTGTACGAAAAGGCACCGGAAGAGTCGTTGCTCGCGCCTGAGACCACCGCGCCATCAGACGAAGAAGCGATCGAAGAAGCGGCCGCCGCACTGGCTGCGCTTGATGCCGAGCTCGGTCGAACCACGGATCCCGTGCGCATGTACATGCGCGAAATGGGTACCGTCGAACTGCTGACGCGCGAGGGTGAAATCAGCATCGCCAAGCGCATCGAAGAAGGTCTCGATGCCGTGCGCACGCAGATCTCTCTGTATCCGCCGACGTACGACTTCATCCTGAAAGCCTACGAGCCGGTAAAAAATGGTGGCCGCCTGGCCGACGTCATTGTCGGTTTCATTGACCCCAACGCACCGGATGTCATCGCGCAACCGCAGAATCCCACCAAGGTCGATCCGGCTGCCGCAGTTGCGGAAGAAGCCGAAGACGTGGAAGGCGGTGACGACGAGGAGGAAGCGGCCGACACGGGTCCCGATCCGGTCGAGGCTGCCAATCGCTTCGCCTCGATCCAAAAGCTCCACGCGCAGTGCTTGGGTTTGCTCAGCAAGTCCGGTCTTGACGATCCGAAAGTGCAAAAGACTCGAAGCAAACTCTCGGGCGAATTCATGGAGCTCAAGCTCGCGCCCAAGATGTTTGAGGCTTTGATCGGCAACCTACGCGAACATATCAACGAAATCCGTCAACTCGAAAAAGAGATCATGGTCATCGCGGTGCGCGATGCCGGAATGCCGCGCAAGGAGTTCATCACTTCCTTCCCGCGCAACGAGACGGACGAGCGCTGGGTCAGCAAGCACGTCAAAGCCGCCAAGAAGTGGTCAGCGGGTTTGGCGAAGCTGAGCGACGAGATTCTGCGTCGTCAGGCGCAACTGCAGGTCATCGAGAAGCGTCACTTCCTCTCGATCAGCCAGATCAAAGATATTAACCGCGAGGTTTCGATCGGCGAGGCTAAAGCGCGTCGCGCCAAGAAAGAAATGGTCGAGGCGAACCTGCGCCTCGTCATCTCGATCGCCAAGAAGTACACCAACCGAGGCCTGCAGTTCCTCGATCTGATTCAGGAAGGCAACATCGGCTTGATGAAGGCGGTCGACAAGTTCGAGTATCGTCGCGGCTACAAGTTCTCGACCTACGCAACGTGGTGGATTCGTCAGGCTATCACCCGCTCGATCGCCGACCAGGCTCGCACGATTCGTATCCCCGTGCACATGATCGAAACGATCAATAAGCTCAATCGCATCTCGCGACAGATGCTCCAGGAAATGGGGCGCGAGCCGACCCCTGATGAGCTCGCCGTGCGTATGGAAATGCCCGAAGATAAGGTTCGAAAAGTGCTTAAAATCGCCAAGGAGCCCATCTCAATGGAGACTCCGATCGGTGACGATGAAGATTCTCATCTCGGCGATTTCATCGAAGACACCTCAGTGGCTTCGCCCATCGATCAAGCGACAGCCGAATCACTTCGCGAAACCACCCACGCGGTGCTGGCGCAACTCACGCCGCGAGAAGCCAAGGTTCTACGGATGCGCTTCGGGATCGATCTGAACACCGACCACACGCTTGAAGAGGTCGGAAAGCAGTTCGACGTCACACGTGAACGCATCCGGCAGATCGAGGCGAAGGCGCTACGCAAGCTGCGCCACCCAAGCCGCTCGGAACAGTTACGTAGCTTCCTCATCGAGGATTGACCAACATGAAGCGTCGCGCGTTCATCCAGAGAGCGATCGGATCGGCTGGAGCGATCGCACTGGCCGATTCGTCGGTGACCGCGGCGTTCGCAGCCGATACGCCGCACTACGATTTCGTAGTTATCGGCGCCGGTACTGCCGGGCTTCCGGCGGCTGTTTTCGCCTCGCGTCGCGGCGCGACGGTATTGTTGATCGACGCAGCACCCGATATCGGTGGCACGCTGCATCTGGCCAACGGCCAGGTAGCTGCCGCGGGCACGCGGGCCCAAGCCGCCAAAGGTATCGTCGATACGCCCGATGCACACTACGAAGACGTGATGCGTCTCTCGCGAGGCTTGGCTGACAAGCATGTCATTCGTCGTACGGTCGATGAAGCGCCGGCCACCATCAATTGGTTACTGGACGCAGGGCTTGTACCGTTGCCGGATCATCCGGTCACGGGAGACACCCCGGGCCGCAAGGCGTACAACACACCTCGATATCTTTGGGCGCAGGACGAAGGCCGCGCGATTTTGGCGGTGATCCGTCGTGAGCTCGCCCCGGAAATCGTCAGTGGCCGCGTCACTCTGCAATTGAACACGCGTGCCACCGGCTTGCTGCTGAGCGACAAGGGTGAAGTCCAGGGTGTGCGCGGCACGGTTACCGAATCGAAGGACGGCACGACTCGCGAGTTCATCGCTCGTGGTCGCCATATCCTGCTCACGAGTGGTGGCTATGCGATGAATCCCGATCTTTTCGAGCAGCTCTGCGGCGTGCCCGCCTACGCGGCTGGCTCCTACCCCTACTCGCAAGGCCAAGGGCTCGCAATCGCCACCTCGATCGGCGGCTGGCTCCGGGGCCAAGATCGGCACCGACCTGGTAGCGGCTCCATCCTCACGTCAGAACAATTCCCGGCCAAGGTCTATGCGCGCTTCGATATGTCGCCGCGGCGCCTACCCTGGGAAATCTGGGTCAATAATCAGGGCCGGCGGTTCGTGGCTGAAGACTCTCCCGACTCTTATGAGCGAGAGCGTTTGCTGTTGCGACAAGACAAGCTGCGCTATCAAATTTTCTTTGATCAATCGATTCTCGAAAAGGCGCCGCCGGCACTGCCGAAATTCTCGCGCGAGGAGCTGTTGGCGCACTTCGACAAGCACCCCATGTTCCACCGCGCCGACTCCCTCGAAGCCCTCGCCACCAAGGCACGTATCGAACTCGACGGCTTGCGCGCTTCCATTCGCGACTACAACGCGGCAACCCGATCCGGCGGCGACGCGCTCGGTCGTAAATACTTCCCGATGTCGATCAGCGAGCGCGGTCCGTATTTCGCCGTGACGCACCTCGGTCACTCTGCCACCTCGTCCGCCGGCGTCGTTGTCGACGAACAGCTGCGCGTCGTGCGTGGCAACGGGGAGCCCATCCCGAACTTCTACGCCGCCGGCGAAGTACTCGGTAGCGGCGCGACGCTCGGTAACGCCTTCGCGCCGGGCATGATGCTAACGCCAGCGCTCGCGCTCGGTCGATGGCTCGGAATGACCCTGCCCGTCAGTTGATGTCACCAACGAGTTCGGTGCGCCCATGAAACTGGCTCAACTGCGCTACCTGACCGCGATCGTCGATGCTGGCTTCAATATCTCGGCCGCCGCAGATAAGTTGCATCTCTCGCAACCGGGCGTCAGTCGACAGCTTCGCTTGCTCGAAGAAGAGCTCGGGTTCGAACTGTTCGTCCGAGAAGGCCGCAATCTACTGCGATTGACCGCGGCCGGACAGCGCGTGGTAGAGCGCGCCCAGAAAGCCCTGCGTGAAACCCAAGCGATCAAGGCCATGTCGCTCGACGTCCGCGATGCCGCGCGCGGGTCACTCTCTATCGCGACGACGCACACTCAGGCTCGCTACGTACTACCGGCCGTCATTTCGCAGTTCCGTGTCAAATATCCGCAAGTTCGTCTGCATCTGCATCAGGGCACCGCCGAGCAGATCGCCGAGATGCTCAACGCCGGTCAGGTCGACATCGCGATCGGAACCGGCTCGCGTGACCACCTGGCACACTGTGCGCTGCTGCCTTGCTACGAATGGCATCGTCGGGTGATCGTGCCGCTCGATCATCCGCTGGCTAAAGTGAAAACATTGACGCTAGCCAAGCTCGGTCAGTATCCGCTCGTCACCTATGTCTTCAACCTCTCAGGCCCCGCATCCCTACCAGAGGCGTTCGAGTCAGCCGGTATCGAGCCCGACATTGCGCTGACCGCTCGAGACGCCGACGTGATCAAAACCTATGTGAGACTCGGTCTCGGCGTCGGCATCATCGCGGCGATGGCCATCGACCCGAAAGAGGACGCCGATCTAACGTCATTCGATGCGTCCCACCTTTTCCCCCGTCACCTGACTTGGGTCGGATTCCGTCGAGGCGGCTATCTACGACGATACACGCTCGATTTCATGCGCTTGTTGGCACCGCATCTCGATCACGCGCGGGTACACAAGGCCGAGCGGACGGCACGTCAGGAAGAGGTTGATGCCTTGTTTGCCGACGTACGCTTGCCTCTGCACGTATGAGTCAACAACGCTTGTTTTGGCTAAAATGATTCGCACGACATTCGCTTAAATTTTTTTGTGGGGATTCCGTCATGGCACTCATTTCGATGCGTCAATTGCTCGATCACGCCGCCGAGCACGGTTACGGCGTACCGGCGTTCAACGTCAACAATCTTGAGCAAGTGCAAGCCATCATGCAGGCGGCCGACAAGACCGATAGCCCGGTCATCATGCAAGCCTCAGCGGGCGCGAGAAAATATGCCGGTGAGCCATTTCTGCGCCACCTCATCGAAGCCGCCATCGAGAGTTACCCGCACATCCCGATCGTGATGCACCAAGATCACGGCGCGAGCCCGTCCGTCTGCGTGCAGTCGATTCGCTCCGGCTTCTCGAGCGTCATGATGGACGGATCACTGAAAGAAGATGGTAAGACCCCAGCTTCATACGAGTACAACATCGATGTCACGGCCCATGTCGTGAAAATCGCCCACGCGGTCGGCGTCTCGGTCGAAGGGGAACTCGGTTGTCTCGGGTCGCTTGAGTCCGGCAAAGCCGGCGAAGAAGATGGGCACGGCGCTGATGGCCACTTATCGCACGACCAGCTGCTGACAGATCCCGATCAAGCCAAAGATTTCGTCGCCAAGACGGGTGTCGATGCGCTCGCCATCGCCATCGGCACGTCACACGGGGCATATAAGTTTACGCGCAAACCGACGGGCGACATCCTAGCCATTGATCGCATCCGGGAAATCAACGCGCGGATCCCGAATACGCATCTCGTCATGCACGGCTCGTCGTCGGTTCCGCAAGAGTGGTTACAAATCATTCGCGAAAACGGCGGTAACCTTCGCGAGACCTACGGCGTGCCGGTCGAAGAAATTCTCGAGGGCATCAAGCACGGTGTTCGTAAAATTAATATCGACACAGATATCCGCCTCGCTATGACCGGTGCGATACGCCGCGCGATGACTAAAGACCCAGCCGAATTCGATCCGCGCAAATACATGAAAGAAGCCATGCTTGCTGCGCGCGAGATCTGTGTTGCGCGCTATGACGCCTTCGGCTGCGCCGGCAAGGCTTCGACCATCAAGCCTCTGTCGCTCGAGGTGATGGCGAAGCGCTACGCCGCGTGAACTATTAACGCGAGAGTCTTCAAGGTGTGAACACGGCTCGGTGCTCGTTGATGAACTCAGCGAGCCCGACCGGGGCGCGACCGGTCACCTGCTCGAACGTATCGGTGACATCCACTACATAGCCTGCTGCGATTTCGGCGAAGATGTCGCACACCGCGTCAAGATGCCATTGGCTGCTCAAGAACTTGCCGAGAAAGGCCTTGTAGGCGGCCGGATCCTGCGGAACATAATCGATCTTTCGACCCAGCACCTGAGTGAACACCGCTGCCACTTCGTGAAAGCTCAGACGATCATGACTGGTGATGTCGTAGCTCCTGCCTTCGTGACCGTTGGTGGCCAAGCAATGCGCGACGAAGTAGCCGGCATCGCGCGAATCGGTCAATACAGCGGCACCTTTCTCACCGAACGGGTAATAAAACTTACCCTCGGTCTTAATCGTGTACGCATTCGATAAAAAGTTCTGTAGGTAGAAGCTCGGACGAACCATCGTCCACGCCTTGCCGCTCGCCCGAATGTGTTCCTCTGAAGCCCAATGCATTTGGTGAGTTGCGTTATGTGCCGTCGGCAGCGCCTCCATTGAGGAGAGTTTGACGAGGTGACTGACACCAGCCTCAACGCCAAGATCCACGAGCTTTTTCTCGAGAGACAACTGCTGCTCACCATTCGGCAGGATGATCGCCATCTTGGTAACACCCACAAGCGCTGCACGTACCGCAGCCGCATCGCCAGCATCACCGGTCGCAATCTGCACGCCGGCTGCGAGCAGTCCCTCGGCTTTCGCGGGATTTCGTACTAGTGCGCGTACGGGAATTCCTCGCTTGGCGAGCTCGGTGGCCGCCCTGTTACCCGTTCGTCCCGTTGCACCCGTAATCAGAATCATCCCGACCCCCGATAGATATATGGCTGCGGCATAATGCCGAAAGCATGTGGATACCACACTCACCGAACTCCGACCATGACGCGCAGCATCTGTGACCTTTCTGATGACCACCCACAGGTCGTCCAAACCGCCGAACCCCTGTTCCGCGACTTCGGGCAACTGAAGAGTTTTCACGGGCAGATCAGCACGATTCGCTGCTACGAGGACAATCTCCTCCTGCGACAGGTCTTATCCACTCCCGGCGATGGACGGGTCATGGTGGTTGATGGCGGCGGCTCTCTGCGCCGCGCACTCATCGGCGATCGGCTAGGGAGTTTATTAATCGACAACGGTTGGGCCGGCGCCATCGTGTACGGCGCCGCTCGCGATGTCGAAGTACTCCGCACGATGCCGCTCGCTGTTCGCGCACTGAACATATGCCCAAGAAAACCATTTCAGACTGGCAGCGGTGAGCGCGACATCGTAGTCACTTTCGCGGGCGTGATCTTCCGACCGAACGAATGGCTTTATGCCGATGAAAATGGATTCATCGTCAGCCCAACGCCGCTCAGTTGACATCCATTCGACTACGGCCGACGTAAAAGTAGTATCGGTAGCCAACCGCGCAGCGCGCCGCTTTGCACGGGGAGGTACTCTCCGGTTACCGCACCGATAACGACCAGCTCGGCCTCTTGTCCGAGTTCGGCAAGCGACGCAGCTTGATCTGAGGGCATCGCACGTAGCACTAATCCGCTAATTTTGGGAACGACGACCTCACCGATGGAGAAGTCCGCTGGAGCGGTGGAAGCAGTCGGCTGAATGTTGGACTGACGAGTCGGCAGCCGATGTCTGACAGTCGACACCAGCGCATTGAAATTGGTTACTAACGACGAGGCGATGAGCTTTCCTTCAGCGGTGTTCCCATACCCCTCGAACGAGGAATATCCACCCCGACCGAACATCCACGCACTCAAAGACAAGTCAGCCTTTCGGGTCGTAGTCTCCGCTGCACCGACTTGTATACCGGTACGAGCATCAACTAGAGCCAAGCCGGTCTGCGCCTCTTTAAATTTGACGCCGGGTGTCAGCGACGCCCAGCGTGATCCGACGAAATCACCAAGCCCTGCACGAACGCCGCCGGCGTTATCGTTGGAAAAAATCACCGACGGCGTGAGGATATAGTCCGCGGCTACCAGCTGCCCCTCTCCCATCGCGGAGCCGCTACGCAATTGACCTCGCGCTGCCAACTGACGCTCTTGTAAGACCGCTTCGACTCCAACGCCACGCTCGACCACCGTGAAGCAACCCGACTGCTGAATGACCATGCGGAGTAATGGTCCCGGTGAACGCAGACGATATCGCCACAAGATCTCGAGCGCATACGCATCCAACTCAACGACAGCAACGTAACCTAAAGGAGTATCACAGCGACTGACTTCAGGCTCTTTCGCAAGACTCCAATTCGGCAAACCAAGAAAACCGACAGCCGCGATCAAAATGGATGTAGCTCTGGCGAACATGTGCTGCTCCTGTACGTAATCGTTGGCGCTACGCTAGCCAACGAGCGCGCAGGAGTCGCTTGTCAAATTCGACTTTATTTGGTGCTAATCGGTCAGAGCCAAGTCGTCTTCGTCGCGAACTCGCCCGGCCTGACGGGCGCCTTGGACGTTGGTCGACCGATATGTACAAACCCGATGATTTGATCGCTCGCTCGCAGCCCCAGTGCGGTCTTCACTGAAGCATCGTATGCGTGACTGCCGGTCTTCCACGCCGCTCCATAACCCATCGAATGGGCAGCCAACCAGAGATTTTGGATGGCAGCACCGACGGCGACGAGTTGCTCCACCTCCGGGACCTTGGGGTGTACTTTGGGCTCTGCGACGATGACGATCAGGACCGGCGAACGCCATGCCTTCGATGACTCTCGCTCCAACGCTTCGGCATCGGCATCAGGCATACGAAGTTGCAACGCTGACCGCATTGCCGAGCCAAGAACCGCGCGTGACTCGCCCTGCAGGACGATAAACCTCCACGGAGCAAGCATGCCGTGGTCCGGCGCACGTACCGCCGCCGCGAGCATCGTCTCAAGGTCGCTCCGGGTGACGATTTCATCCGAAAACTTTTTTGTCGAACTCCGCGAAACGATCGCATCGATCACAGGATTGTTCGAACCAGTCGTCTCAAGCTGTTCCATCAAACCCTCTGCTCCCCGGGATGGGGAGCAGAGGATACCGAAACGCTCGTCGTCACCAAAGCGGTACCGCACGAACGATAACCACGTCGTCCACCGGGTACTTTGGCGGCGCTGGCGCCGGCTTCGGCGTAATTAAAACCTTAAACCCCGGCAGAAAATAAACTCTACTTGGCGGCTTCTTGTTGTTAGCGTTAGCATCAGACGCGTGGCTCGATTGTATGGACATCAAACCTACGATCGCGACGCCGAAACAGGCGATAAGACTTGCTCGAAAGTTCATTTTAACCTCCTATCAGATGATTAGCCTGAATGGAGACGATGCTTCTCAAAAAGACCGGACTGTCAAATTGATCCGTATTGCTATGAAAGGATCAGCAAGCCTTTAAGCAATTCCTCCCGATTTACTGCGGCGCGCCTGTTTCCACCCTGCCATCGGTCCGCAACCAACAGGCTCTCCGCTAATCCTACGATCGGATGATTCTTGGGGTACGCCTGCTCCAGTCCCTCAAGAATAATTGCGTTCGAGGGAAATTCACTATCGCCTTGATAAGGCTCGAAGGGCTTAAAACGGGTAACAAGTCTGTAAGCCAATAAAATCTCGAGAAATTTTGGGTGTCGACTTCCATATATTTTTTTATATGTTGCCGCACTTTTCATAAGGTAGGCAGAGGCCCTTTTATCGCTCAATCTGCTAAACCAATATACCCCCAGTATGGAATGCACCCGTGCTATGACTTCGCTTTCATTCGTATCCTCATCAACAAACGATTGCAGTAGCCTTACCTGCATGTCCGCATACGCAACGTCACTCTCTGAAATAGCTATCTTGAGACGCCTAATGGCGATTTGACTACGTATAAAATTAGTCTGAATTTTATCTGATAACTCAATTACCGAAATAATTTTTTTTGCACGATCAAAATCGCCATTTTCAATTAATAAAGATGCAATGAGAAACAATTTTTCATGACTCCGTATTTCTTTGTTTGTAATTGCTTTATTAAACGTTTCTTCAGATACAATTTTGAATCTACGTAACCTTAACGAAAGAGCTAATTCATACATTGATATAGCATCTTGAAATTTTTTCGAAAATAACTTTGATCCGCCTAACTTAGTCTCAATAAATGATTGGCCCTCTTTGTACAGACCAAGAGATACGAAGGCAGCAAGAAGTTCAACGCTACTGATCGAGTTGTTTTTTAAATTTACCTCTGGATTATCGAAATACTCCCTTGCCTCTCTCAAGGCCCGCGCAGCAGAGTCCCAATCGCCGAAACTTTTATAAGCCAACGAAAGACCATAAAGCGAACTGACAAGTAGCGCTTTGTTGTCGGTTTTTCTCGATAAACGTTCGGCGTGACTAAATCTCGCGATAGCCAATCTATAGTCTGCTTGATGAAACCTAATCCATCCGTCTTGCCAAAGAAGCGTCACTTCGTCGGGCTTTGTCAGACTCGACGCTATGGCGCTCCCGACTAAGCGCTTATGCAGGTCACTAGCTCTGGCAAGATCTCCGGTGCTCAAGCTGAGACTAATCTGGTCTATTAAAGCCGCAAGTAACGCATCACTTTCACCCGCATTCTTCAATGCGCGGATCTTCTGTTCCAATACCAATGTCGCTCGCCGTTGGTCTCCCAAACGCAACCAAACATTTACAAGCGAACCCAGCATCTCAGCTTGCACGAGAGGTTGGCTGCTTAAAGAGAGATTAAGAGCTCGCTCGGCAGTCGAAACTAACTCCCGTACCGTCGCCTCTCGACCGTCGTGTAATTCCGGATTGGCGCTCTCGAACATGTCGATCAAAAAGTCGCGGGTAGCCGCTGCGCGTTGCGACTCGGCCGTCGCCTTCTTGGCTTGGTGCACAGCTACGCCAGACATC
>JAGWWY010000004.1 GCA_018970145.1 Gammaproteobacteria bacterium | reverse complement strand
AAATGCCCCAAGCAAGAGTGTTGAGTGAGCAAGAAGTACGAAAAGTACTCAAAGCGATCAGTTTCCGTCGTCATGCTGTTCGTGACAGAGCGCTGTTTCTTTTGGGAATGTTCAGCGGAATGCGCGCCAAGGAGCTCTGCTCACTCCGAATCTGCGATGTACTGACGAAAGAAGCAGAAGTCCGTGACGAAATACATCTATCTAGCGATCAGACAAAAGGACGCAAGGGTCGTACGGTGATCTTGGGCAAGAAAGCACGGGATGAGATCAAGAGTTATCTCTGTGATCGCTACAAGACCCGTGACTTACAGCCCGTATTACTGACTGACACCACTCGCTCACTGTTCACGACACAGAAGAACCCTAGACGAGGGTTCAGTCCAAACACACTCGCAGGGCATTTCTGTCAATTGATGCGTGAGGCAAACATCGAGGGCGCGAGTTCGCATTCAATGCGTCGTAGTTTCATCACCAATCTTGCTGACAAAGGCGTGTCAGTACGAGTACTACAAGAACTCGCAGGACATGCGAACTTACAGACCACAGCCCGTTATATCGCCGTCAATGACGCTGTGATGCGTCGTGCTGTGGAATTGATATAACGAGACTCTCGATCTTCCATTCTGGACTAAGCGGCAGAGTAGGAAGACTAACTTATTCGCCGACCTACATGGAATCGAGTTCATCGCCAATAATCTCACACGGACTAATCGTTAGCCCGTAGCTTGAAGAGTAGTGGAGAATCTTGCCTTTGAAGTCTACAAGTCGCCTCGTTGCACCCTTCTTCATAAAATTGTCTCCATCCTCAGGAGAAAGCTCACATGTAATCCCGTACGCCATCCGCGGCGAGTTATCCTGAAAGTCTGAGTTGTAGAGACGAAGAACACCTCCCCTCTCCCAATCAGATTTATCCAGTGACCACAAAAATACTTCTCGTAGCGTTATAGAAGCACCTTTTGCTGTACCCAATTCTTTTCTGAAGAGCGTCGGGGATCTTTCAGTAACACCCTCCACGGTAATATTATCACCGAGCAAAAAGTGGTACTCCCCTTCAGAAGAGAAATCAAACCTCGCTGCCTTCTCTTCGTCGCTTTCCAGCCCTATTTCAATCTCTTGCTGAGCCTCCTCATTACTCGAACATGCGCTAGCGCTCAAAAGCGTAAGCAGTAGAAACGGAGTCGCAAAAATCCTTATTAGTTTTTTCACTTTACGCGCCTACTTAGTTGCCCACAGATCGATACTCGCACGTATAACATAGCAATATCGTTTGGGCAACGCCCCAATACACGCAAAAATGCATGGTTTATTGATCCTACGCTCGTACGTTGGGCGCAACTGTAGTCACATAAATTCACGGGCTTGTCAGAACTTACTCTAAATACTGAATGCGCTTCAACGAATTCAAACAACCCGCTCTATATCCCTACCGTATCGTAGTTCTGCTCAGCGACAACAGTTCCGCGGAGACACTGATCTACAGTGATACCCTAGAAAACGCTTGGCTGATCGCTACTAAGCAGTATGGAATTGGGAACATTGTCAGCGTCAACGACCCACGCAGACCTAAAGCCAAGAAGCCTACAGATAAGCCAAGTGCCTTACAGTTTTGGGCAGATCGCTTTCGCAAGTACGCTCGCCTCGCACAGCCTGAGCCAAAGCCTGCTGAGTTCGCTGATCAGGTTGATGATTACCTAGAGCGGCAGGACGCTAGATCATTGGCTAGGGTGAAGGCTGATAAGGCGAAACGGCAGTTGAATAGATTGAAGCGAGGTCCGTGCTAATCGACCGATCCGCGACCTACTTTTTCAAAGTCTCCCATACCCTCTGTTTCGACTCCCAATCTAATTGCGCAGGCGCTAACTCGCTCTTACGCTGAAACCAATCCTTATGTAAGCGTTCGTAAAACTCTATCGCCTCTTCGACTATAGCGATTCCATTCCGCGATACCTCAGCGACAATCGACCCCTCAGGCTTTGTTGAATGGGCTGCTTTTAGGCTCTCTAAGTCCGCCCGTCTCTTTACAATCATCTGTCCGAAATAATTACTGAGAGCAGCCGTCAATTCGGCGCGATACATAGAGGTACAGCCACCTTTGAAGAACACTCGTTCCATCCAATCGTAATATTCATCCTCAATAAACTTGCCGCTGTCGTCGTCTCTTAGCATCGCCTCTCGAAAAAACTCCAAGAGCGAAAATGAATCGTTTCGTCCAAGACCTGACTGCATAACAAAGACTTTCTCTTCGTTGCTTAGTTCGAAGTTCTCTTGTTGTTGGTCGTATACAACCTTGCTATAGAGCACTTCGTCGATCTGTGCCTTATGATTTTGACTTTGCATGAGCCTCTCGACTTTTTCGAACAATCATGAGAGTTATTTCTCGAATAGATTTCGCTTCACCCGAAGTTTCTTCGCCATCGCAACGAAGTAGTACATTCGATCTAAGAACCAAGTCTCACCACGCTTAGCACCTTGCTCTTTCTTCATTTGCGCATAGTTATTCGCCAAAGCATCAATCGCCATGGCTAACCGTGGATTCCAATACGCCATAGCGACGAGAAACTCTGCCGTTGTTTCCTTCGCCGCCTCGAGATCGTCGCCCTCCATGTCGGCGTCTTCTGCCCAATCCATGAACCCAAGCAAGAACCCCCTCGACGACGCTAATGCAAGATCGAGAGCATCATTATTGAATGGAGGGTAGAAACCAAACCGAACTTTATCCTGCTCACCCCAAATACGCTGAAACTCGTCCTCATTGGCTTTGGCGATCTTGAGCAGGTTGCCGTCTTTTTCAAACGCCTTCATGACTTTTTTCATTAGTTTGATCGTAGATCGTTCGATGTCGCTCTGGATCGCATCCGTTGATTTCATAAGTGCTCCTCACTTCTACGCAACGAAGTTGGTCAATCGCTTTCACAGGCTCAAGATCGCTGTAGTGTAGGTTGAACCTACACTTTCTCCTTCGTCAAAGCCTGAATCGTCTTAGTCAACTCCCTGATCGTCTTTTCTAGGCTCTTGATCATTGCGTTGGCTTTCTGAAGTTCTGTCTTTTCTTTCGCGGCATTTTTCTTTCTCTTCTCATTCAAGCCACTGAAGTCCGCCGCACGATCTTCTACCTTGAACTTGCTGTAATGCCGCTCAAGCATGATCCTGCTCGTACCCATCTGTATCGCAAGATCGTCCCAAGTCACGCCATTACGCAGTTGTGTGGTGGCGTAAGTGTGGCGAAGGCTGTAGAGCGTTCTCTCCTGACCTTCTTTATCTGTCAGTAGATCGTATTTCTTCAAGAACGCCTTGAAGGCTTTGACGAGTCGTTCGTGTCGAGGTCTTTTCCCATCTACAGTTCTGAATACATACTCATCTACCTTGAATAGTTGATCGTCTTTCAGATTGGCAAGGTCTGGAAAGCGTGACTGTATGCGATTGAGAGGCGTGGTGACGCTGCCGTCTACATCACGGCAGATCAAGGTTCTTGGTCGTTTCTTTCCTGTCACCGAGAACTTCAATACATCAATCTTTTCTCGCTTGACCGACTTCTGATCAATTTCTTTAGTGCGCTTGATCTGATTCCATTTCAGATTCAGCGCCTCCTCGCCCGTACGCATTCCCGTATTCGCCAAGATCAATGCGTAGTCCCATAACAAATCACGCAAGTAACGAGCCACCTTCTTGTGACCTGTTCCTGCGAACTCTCTGAGATTACGACTGACTCGTCGGTAATCGTCTTGGTCAAAGTAAGGTCTCGCTCTTGGAGGTCTGCCACGATTCACAAGTTGTGGCACTTGTAGTGGCAATATGAAGCCGCGATCTACCGCTGTCTTGAATACCCGTCGCAAGGCAGCGTTATGGGTATTGAGAGTGCTTCTGTTGGGTTGGCGATTCAGTAGTTTGTTTCTGAAGGCATCAAGTTCAATCAAGGCTTTGTGATCAATATGGTTGATCTGATACTTGCCAAGCGCAGGAATCAGATAGCGATTGATGACTTGTTTGTAGTCACGATTGACGGACTTGCCGACTCCCGCAGTCACTTCGGCATCTAAATGCTTGATAGTCAGTCGTGCGACATCGCTGAACCTACGACTGACATCTACCAAGCCATTGGACTGAGCATCGAGCAACTGACGCTGTCGCTCTATTGCGACCTTCTTGGCAGCCTCGAAGTCAGCCGTGCCACACGACATGGCAAACCACTCGTTATCAGTGCGCTTGATCCGTGCTTGCCAACGAGTGCTTCTCGCTCGTTTGTAGAGATACAAACCGTCGTTGATCTGTCGCTGTGAGAGATCGTCAGTCACTTCGCACCTCAAGAGACAACGAACGCTGTGACACCGACTTCGCTGTTCCCTCGAGTTTATAGCCTCGAAAGTGGGTGCGACAGAAGTGTCACAGAGAAAAGTGGCTCTCTGAAGGAAACGAAAACATGGTTTTACACGGGGAAAATGGTGGCCGGAGTCGGAATCGAACCAACGACACGCGGATTTTCAATCCGCTGCTCTACCAACTGAGCTATCCGGCCGTGCCCTGCAAAAGGCTTCCCCGAACGGGGAGGCGTATTAGACTCGGGAGCTCGCTGTCCGTCAAGCGACGCTGCGGGTAAATGCCTGAATTGACTGGGAAATCCCTGTTTCGCAACGTCACGAGTGAGACCGCTTGCCAACACTTCAACGGCGCTCACGAGTGGACGGCGGGTCCGACAATCGATGCGTCGCAGGCCCAGATCGTGAGAGATTCCGAGCCTGAGTGATTCCGGCCACTCGGAATCCGAAACCGGTTTGATTGGGGGCCTCTCATGAATCGCATCTCGCGTCGTTATGCACTCGCCGGCGCGGCAGGGCTCGCTGGTCTTGCCGCATCACGCACCGTAGCCTTGGCCTCAGCCGCGTCGATGCCCGATTTCAACGACCCGCTGGTCGCGTTACGCACCCACGTCAAGCTCGTCGGAAGCCTCGCCAAAGAAACAGTGTATTCGTTCATGCGACTGAACATTTACGCCGATACCGGTGAGGGCAACTTTGTTCCGCTCTTCACGCTCAACAATATTCTCGTCGATCACTGGACGCCGAAAGGCGATGACCAGCATGAGATGCGCAAGTACGAGGTCGGCTTCTACTCACGTCATGACAGTCACGAGATCCTCGAGCATTTCGACAACCCGATCACGGGCAAACGGGAAGCAATACATCAGTTTCTGCTAGGCCCGGTGCCGCGGGTTTATACCCCCGATGGCGTGATCGCGATGGGCTTCACGCCCAAAGCGCTACCGATCGAGGTGATCGGCGATCGCGTCTTCTTGGCGACCGAATCGATCGAGAGTCGCCCTGACATGGTTCACCGCGGCAAGACCACGTATGTGAACTCGTTCATGACGATGTCGGCGCCACTAAAGGATGTGCTCAACCCTGCCGTCACATCAGCGCCCTCACATCTGCAGTTGCAGAACAAGACGCGCTGGGCCCCTTGGATGGGCATGGGCGAGCGAGCGGGCGGCACGGTAGCGCGAGGTTTTGGCGGCAAGATTTCAAGCCTCGAAGGCTTGCCAAAACCGGTTTACGAGGGCGCCAAAAAACTCGTTCCCAAAATCTTTGAAACGGCTAGCTGGAACGACTTCCTGTTTGAAGACTCGGAGTTTTTGAAGCAGCGCAGCTAGGAATTCACGTCGGTGCGACGTATCCCTCGGGCTTCGTGGCGCCTTCGCCGAAGAAAAACTTCTCCATCTCGGCCTCGAGAAACTTGCGCGCCTTTGGCTCAACAGCAACCAAACGATACTCATTGATGAGCATCGTCTGATGCGCGATCCAGCGTTGCCACGCCTCCTTAGAGACGTTGCGCCAGATACGTGCGCCGAGATCCCCGGGATAAACGGGGCGCTCGAGGCCAGGCGCCTCTTTCTTGAGCAACACACACTGAACCACGCGAACAGCTTGGGTCATCGGTCTATTCCTGAGTCGAGAGATTCGAGCAGTGACTTGATGGGCGCCGGCAAACCGATGCGCGGACTTGCAGACTTGTGCATCACCTTATACCAAAGCTCTCTGTCGGGCTCCATCACACGCGCAGCGCCACAAGCGAGTAAGGTGAACTCGAGCGGTTGGATCTGAAGATCAAAGTGCGTAAAGGAGTGCTCGATCACGCCGAGCTCGAGCGCATTCTCATCGGCGGTGAAATGGTTCCGCACGAAAGCATACGCTGCACTGACCGTCTCAAACTCCGGCAAACACCACAATCCACCCCATATGCCGCGCGTCGGGCGACGTTCGAGGTAGACCGCCCCGAGCGCATCGCGAATGATCGGCATCCAAACTCGCTTCGATCGGCGCTCGGCGCGAGTCGTACGGCGTTTCTTGGCGGGGATTTCACTCTGCCGGTGCATCGCCCGCGCGCCGCAAAAATCTGTCATGGGGCAAAGCGCGCAGGCAGGCTTACTGCGGGCGCAAAGCGTGGCGCCGAGATCCATGATCGCTTGAGTGTAGGTGGCAAGATTGCACTGCGGTGTGCAGGCCTCCGCCAAAGTCCAAAGATCATCGAGGGTTTTCTTGGCTGCGGGGTCGCCGTCGATCAAAAACACCCGTGACAGCACCCGCTTCACGTTGCCATCGAGTATCGGATATCGCGCGCCCGTCGATAACGCCAGAATGGCGCCAGCGGTCGAGCGACCGATGCCGGGTAACGCCGCTACGGCCTCGAAGGTGAGTGGAAATGCACCACCGTACTCATCGCGAACGGTAATCGCAGCACGATGCAGATTACGTGCGCGAGCGTAATACCCAAGCCCTGTCCAAAGGTGCAGCACCTCGTCGATGGGCGCATCGGCAAGCGAGCGCGCGTCCGGGAAGCGCCGCATGAAGCGCTCGTAGTACGGGATCACGGTCGACACCTGCGTCTGCTGCAACATGATTTCGCTGATCCAGACGCGGTAGGCAGTGCGATCTTGCTGCCACGGCAAATCGTGACGACCGGCCCTCGCGTGCCAGGCGATCAGTTCGGGGGCGAATCGGTGGGTGATGACATCGAGATCCACCTCGTTATTGTAATGTCCAATCTGAGGTCAGCGGCATCATGCTCGCCGAGCGCGAACCCGTCCGGAGCGTGGTGCACGACGGGGCGGAGACCGGAACGCTCGACCTTCTTTGCTAGTCTTGCCAGGTCGTTTTGATCGGGGGTTTCCATGGAAGAGATGAGTCTCGCGCACGGGCTGCTGAAGTACCTTCACATCCTGTTGTTCGTTTATTGGCTCGGCGGTGATGCCGGCGTGTTCTACTCGAGCAAATTCGTCACGAATACCAACCTCTCGCGCGATGCCCGGCTCACGGCTTTCAAGATCTTCATCAATCTCGACATGCTGCCCCGCTACTGTCTTGCTCTCATGCTCACGGTCGGAGGTGTGTTGGCCGAATTCATCGGCTACGAACATCCTCTTTGGCAAACCATCGCCATCGTCGCTTTGGGGCCGATCTGGGTTTGGGTGGTGCACACCATTCATGCGCGGGAAGGAACCCCGTTCGCCCGTACCCTCGCTGAGTGGGATCGCCGATTCCGGGTGTTCATGATCATCGCAATCATCGCATCGGTCGGCTATCACTGGGTAACCGGGCCGCTGCAACCATATCCTTGGCTTGCGGCCAAGCTCTTGATCTTCGCTTTCCTGATCTTCTGCGGCTTCATGATTCGCCTGAAGATTCCGCCCTTCATTGAAGGCTTCAAAGTATTGGCCTCGACGGGTCCAACACCCGAGAGTGATCAGAAAATGACCGATGGTATGGAGGCCTGCCGCCCCTATGTGCTGGCGATCTGGGCGGGGGTCGCGATCTCGGCGCTCATCGGCGTGTTGAAGCCGGGGCAATAGATCGCTGGTAACTCACTTTTGGAGACGGTCTCGTCAGGGAATGAGCACCGTCGAACCGACCGTCTTGCGCGCCTCGAGATCGCGATGGGCCTGCGGTGCCTCCGACAGGTGGTAGCGCTGGCCGACGTGTAATTTGACTTTGCGAGTGCTCACGGCGCGGAATAATTCTTTGGCGCCCGCCTCGAGATCGTCGCGCTTGGCGATGTAAGCGAACAATGACGGTCGTGTCAGAAACAGTGACCCGCGCTTAGCCAGCTCCATCGGCGACATCAGCGGCGGCGGACCAGATGCATTGCCGTACGTCACCATCATCCCCATCGGTGCGAGACAATCCAGTGCGGCGAAGAAAGTCTCTTTACCCACCGAGTCATAAACCACCGGCACACCAGCGCCCTTGGTGATTTCTTTGACTCGGGCGACGAGATCGTCCTTGCCCATCACCAGAACGTGCTTGCAACCCTCGCGTCGCGCCAAGGCGACTTTGGCTTCATTGCCGACCACACCGATGACTTTGGCGCCGAGCGCCTTCGCCCATTGGCACAAAATGCTGCCAACGCCGCCTGCGGCGGCGGTGACAAGGATCCAATCGCCTTTCTTGACGCGATAAGTGCGACGCAACAAGTACTGCGCGGTCAGACCCTTCAGCATCATCGCCGCGGCTTGTTCATCGCTGATCGCTTTCGGCAACTTCACGACACGCGCTGACGGCAGATTGCGGAACTCACAATAACTGCCGGGCTCGGTGTGGACGTAGGCGACGCGATCGCCTTTCTTGAAACCTACGACCTTTCGACCGACCGCCGTGACGACTCCTGCGGCCTCGCGACCGAGACCTGCGGGCAGCGGCATCGGGTAGAGCCCGGTACGATCGTAAACGTCGATGTAGTTCAGACCAATCGCCGTATGGCGCAGCTGCAATTCACCTTCTGCTGGCGGACCCGGGTCGAAGTCTTCGTAGCACAAAACCTCGGCGCCGCCGACCTCGTGAATCCGGATCGCCTTGGGCATCAAAGAGCCGATTCATCCGTCTCGCCCGTGCGAATGCGCACGACGCGATCGATGTCCGTGATGAAAATCTTGCCGTCGCCCACTTTGCCGGTTTTGGCGGCTTTGACGATGGCTTCGGTTACCTGATCGACCAGATCAGCGCGCACCGCGACCTCGATCCGAGTCTTGGGTACGAAATCGACCACATACTCGGCGCCACGGTACAACTCCGTGTGACCGCGCTGACGACCGAAACCTTTGACCTCGGTGACTGTCATGCCCGAGACCCCGATCTCCGAGAGCGCAGCGCGCACGTCGTCGAGCTTGAACGGCTTGATGATGGCTGTGACGAGTTTCATATTGTGTTGCTCCCGATGCTGGCGCCGGACACGGCTTGTGGAGAATATTGCACCTTCCGTGCCACGACGGCGAGAACCTGCGAGCGCGATTTTTCCGCTACCCGCGCGACTCACGCGCCAACCAGCGCACCATTATGGCGCAGCGTGATCCAAAAAGCGCCCGGTGGTGGTGCGCGATCGAGTGAATGCCCTATTCTCAGTGGCCATGAGCGTCGTGATTATCGGAGCGGGACAAGCCGCCGCCCAACTGATCGATTCCCTTCGCCGTCGCGGCTACGCAGGCGCGATCGCCCTGATCGGCGATGAAGGGCTCCCTTATCAACGTCCGCCGCTGTCGAAAAAGTACCTCGCCGGAGAACTCGGTCTCGATCGCCTACAACTAAGACAATCGAGCTATTTCGATGAGCAACGGGTCGAGTTACGACTCGGACGCCGAGCGACTGCAATCGATCGAGACGCAAAGCGAGTCGAGCTCGATGACGGCACGTTGCTCAATTACGATCACCTCGTCATCGCGACCGGAAGTCATCCGCGCCGCTTGAAGATGCCGGGAGCTCACCTGACTGGCATTCATTACCTGCGCTCGCTGACGGATGCAGACCACCTGCGCATCGAGGCGCACGTGGGTCAGCACGGCGTGATCATCGGCGGTGGTTACATCGGTCTTGAGGTTGCTGCGACGCTGCGTCAACTTGGCATGGAGGTCACCGTACTCGAGATGGCCGATCGTGTGATGAATCGGGTCGTCGCCGAACCTATCTCTCGCTATTACGAGCGCGAGCATGCAAGCCACGGCGTGAGAATCGAGTTGGGCGCACGCGTGTTGGCACTGCAGGGCGATACCAACGGACGCGTCTCTTTGGTCGAGACAGATCGCGGCGGCATCAAGGCGGATCTCGTGGTCGTCGGTATTGGCGTGTTACCCACCGATGGGCTTGCACAGAGCGCCGCTCTCGCTTGCGATAACGGCATCGTCGTCGACGAGTATTGCCGAACATCAGACCCTGCGATTTTCGCCATTGGCGATTGCAGTAATCACCCGTCTGCACATTACGGTCGCCGCATTCGACTCGAATCGGTCGACAACGCCTTTGAGCAAGCGAACACCGTCGCTGCCAACATCACCGGTACGCCCACCAAACATGACCGCGTGCCTTGGTTCTGGTCGGATCAATATCATCACAAGCTGTTGATCGTCGGGCTCGCCGATGGCCACGATCAGACCATTCTCCGCGGCGATCCGGCCAACCACAGCTTCTCGGTGTGTTACCTGCGCGAGGGCGAACTCATTGCCATCGATACCGTCAATATGGCCAAGGATCAGATGGCGGCGCGCAAACTCATCGCATCACGCATGCGACCGGACCCAAATAAGCTCGCAGATATTTCGATCGCACTCAAAGATTGCGGCTAGCCGGCGGCAACTCTGGATATCTTCCGAGCCGCGAGATCATGAGGCCCGAAACCGCAAACAGCACGACATAGACCCACAGCATCGGCGTGTGGGTTCCGAGCACATCAAATACGCGGTTGGTTGCGATGACGGCCGTGCCTGACCCGAATGTCCAGGCGGCGTATTGCCATCCATAGTTTTCGGCGTAAGCCACATTACCGAAATAGCGCGTAATCAAAACGGCGATCACATCAAGCTCGGCGCCCGCAGCGAGCCCGATGCAAACCGCCGCCAACAAGGCCGTGCTACTGCTCGCGTCGAGCGCAAGCAGTACCACCCCGATAATCGGAAAGATGAGAATCGAGGCGGCTACATACGGCGCGAAATACCGATCCATCAGGAACCCGGCAAACGCACGCCCGACGATCAACGCGAGACCGAGCGCGCCTTGCACGGCCGCAGCTTGCGCAGGGTCGATACCGCGCGCACGCAAGATCGGCACGAGCGGGATCAATACGCCACCGATGGCAAAGGCGAGCAACAAGAACGCAGCAAACATCCACCAGAAGCGCGCCGTCCGACGCGACTCGGTCGCGGTGTAACCCGCGGGTGTGGAGCCAAGCGGACTCGCATCAGCCCGCAATGAGTCCGGCGCCGTCTCCGATGTTGGGCGCCCGTCGAGCCCAAGACCCACTTCACTCGGCGTATCGCGCAACTTCCACAATACGATGGGCAGAGTCATGAGCAGCGTCAGGATGCCAAGCCCCGCATAGGCGCCGCGCCAGCCGACGGCATCGATCAAAAACTGCGAGACCGATGACAAGACGGCACCGCCAATGCCGATACCGGCCAAGGCCGCACCAAATGCCTGCCCGCGGCGACGATCGAACCAAGCAGCAACCACACGCGAGTAGGCAATCGACGACGTGCCCGCGCCGATGATCGGAATCAACGCAAATACGACGTAAAAATGCAGCAGACTCGGCGTAAGCCAGTAGAGCGATATCAAGGCCAGGGCAAAGAGGATGATGCCGATGATGGCCCACCGCCGAACGCCCTGACGATCGAAGAGCTTGCCGATGTAGAGCGACGATACGACGGTCACGAGGGTGCCGATCAAGGTGACGACGGCGTATTCGGTTTGACTCCAACCAAACTCGGCGGTGACGGGACCCTGAAAGATGCCGATGGCGAAAAGATTGATCGAGGCGACACCCGTCGCAAGACCTACCATCGTGGCAAACACCACACCACGCGTTCCGCGCGGCAACGCGGCGAGCACGGCGGCGACGATAGCGAGCGCGATCACGGCGCCGCGAAACAGTGGCGCCACCAGCAGGGTCGACAACAGCAACACCGCAGCAATTGCGAGGAATCGCCGATCGAAAGTCACTCGCTCCGGCTGCATCGCTCCCCCTCGTTGCTTGCCGCTACAATCACGCGAATCGATCCGATCATAGCCACTTCTCGCAGGAGCCGTCGAACTATGCGACCCACATCCATCATGAGTCTCACCGCTGCGCTGCTGTCGAGTTTCATCGTTGCCGTGAGCCCCGCAGATGCCGAAACCCGACGCCCTCTAGCGATCGCCATCCACGGCGGCGCCGGCGTGATCGCACGCGAGCAGCTCGGACCCGATGACGGTGCGAGTTACCGCGCTGGGCTCGCCGAAGCGCTCGATGCCGGCTATGCCGTACTCGAGCGAGGTGGTAGCAGTCTCGATGCGGTCACCACAGCCGTTCGCATTCTCGAAGACAACCCGCTTTTCAATGCAGGCCGTGGCGCCGTGCTCACTCATGAAGGACAGGCCGAACTCGATGCGTCGATCATGACGGGCCATGATCTGAAAGCCGGCGCCGTCGCCGGTGTGAGGCGCATCCGTCATCCGATCGATCTGGCTCGCAAAGTGATGGAAGACTCTCCGCATGTGATGCTCTATGGCGCAGGCGCCGAAGAGTTCGCGGGCAGCCGCGGCTTCGAGTTTGTGCCCAATGAATTTTTCATCACACCGCAGCGCAAGCGGCAGCTCGAGCGTGTACTGCAAGGTCGCACGCAACCGCGAAACGAATTGTCAGGTCTGGGTACGGTGGGTGCCGTAGCCATCGATTCGAGCGGTAATCTCGCGGCGGCGACCTCGACCGGCGGCATGACCAACAAGCGCTGGGGTCGTATCGGTGATGCGCCGATCATCGGCGCTGGCACCTATGCCAACAACGCGAGCTGCGCCGTCTCGGCAACGGGTCACGGCGAATACTTCATTCGCTCGGTTGTCGCCTATGACGTTTGCGCGCTGATGGAGTACAAGGGTTACAGCCTCGATCGAGCGGCGACCGAAGTCGTCAAACGCAAGCTGGTCGAGCGCGGCGGTGAGGGCGGAATCATCGCCATCGATCGAGCCGGCAACGTCGCACTGGAGTTCAACAGCCGCGGCATGTTTCGCGGCATGCGTGATTCTACCGGACGCCGGGAAATCGCAATCTACGAGAAGTAGTCGGCCAAATATTGATCGAAGTCGCCTCGGGGCGCTGCCGCCAAAGCTTCGGCTTTGCGCAGCGACTCCTCGGCCTCCTCGGCGAAGCGACGCAGAATCGCATCATTTGGCTGATGCAGGTCGAGAAAATAGGCTTTGTGCGCTGCCGATGTACGCAGCGCGAGATCAAAGAAAGACTCGTCCGTCTCGCGTAGTTCCCGAATGAGTCGCGCCGAGGGGGTCAACTCCACTTCTTTGACTTTTGCCGCTTGCACGGCAAGCGCCGCACTATATGGCTTGCTCGCATCACCCTCATCGAGCAGTTCGCAAATGCCCTGCATCTGATCGAGGATCTCGGCGGCCCAGCCGAGCATGTCGACATCGCGGCCGTCGCGCTTGAGCTTGAGGCCGGGCTCGCGCCCCAATCGAGCGACTTTGACATGATTGGCATCGAGCGTTGCCTGCTCGTCACGATCGATCAGCGGACTCTCGCGTATCAAACAAAAGGCGAGGAACGCCTCGAGAAATCGCATCTTGTTCTGATTCACGCCCACCGGATCGAAAGCACTGACATCGAGCGCCCGCACCTCGACGTATTCAACGCCCGCGCGCGTCAACGCACGAGTCGGGCGCTCGCCCGAGCGCGCGACGCGCTTCGGTCTGATGAAGGCGTAGTACTCGTTTTCGATCTGCAGCAAGTTGGCGTTGAGTTGGCGATATTCGCCGTCGACCTTCACACCCAGTCGCTCGTACTCCGGATGTATGGTCGTCGTCGCGCGCGTGAGATCGCGCACATATTCCTCGAGACCGTTGACCGACACCTCGACACCCGACTGGCTGCGATTACGGTAACCAAGATCACTCATGCGTAACGAGGTGGCGTAGGGCTCCCAGCCCGTGCCTCGAGCGAACTCGGGCAGTGTTTCACCGCGCGCGCGCAGAAACGATTTACACACGGTGGGCGACACCCCAAAGAGATACAACACGATCCAGCCGTGGCGCCGATAATTGCGAAGCAGATCGAAGTAACCGGACGAAATGAACGCCGAATCCATCGCGCGCGATTCACAGATGGCAGCCCAAGGCTCCCATAATTTTTGCGGAAAAGAATAATTGAAGTGCACACCCGAGATGGCCTGCATCACCCGGCCGTAGCGAACTCCGAGACCTTCGCGATAGATGGTCTTCATGCGCCCCACGTTCGATGGGCCGTACTGTGCGATCGGAATGCTGGCGTCACCCTCGAGGGCACAGGGCATGCTCGTTGCCCACAGCAGTTCGTCATCAAGGTGACGGTAGACGAACTGATGCAGATCACACAGGTACTGCAACAACTCCCAATTGGAGGTGAAGGTCGGCGTGACCAGTTCGATCAGCGCTTCGGAATAATCGGTCGTGATGTGCTCGTTGGTAAGTGCCGAGCCGAGCGCCGATGGATGCGCGGTCGTGGCGATTCGGCCTGCCGGTGTGACGCGCAGAGATTCTTTCTCGACGCCACGTCGGCCGCCCTGCAATACCCTCTTCTCGCCTGAATTGACGAGCGAAGCCAAACGGCGTTCGAAAACGCGATCGATACGGGACGGCATAGTGGGGTCCCTACCAGGGAATGCGACCGCTGAAGACCTCTCGAGCCATGCGGAAATCACCGCGCAGACTGAAGAGGGGATGTTTGAAGGTCGCAGGCTGATTCTTCTCGAACACGTAGTGACCGACCCAGGCAAATCCGTAACCCGTCACCAACGCCGATAAAAAAAGCAGCGGCTCACCCGTCACCACAGCCGCCAGCAACTGCAGCACGGCAGCCGAGGTGCCGATCACGTGCAACCGCCGGGAAGTGCGGTCGGCGTGCTCACCCAAATAAAATGGGTAGAACTCTTCGAAGTTCCGGAAGCTCATGCAGCGCATCCTGCCGCATGGGATGTGACAGGCGCAACCGGCTAGTCATAGACTTGCTGCCTACCGACCCTACCACCGGAGAACGACTCCCCATGTCGATGGACACCCGACGACACCCGATCGCTGTGCTGACACTGCTCAGCACACTGGCGACCCTGACCGCCTGCGCGACCAGCAGTGCGCCGGCTTCGAGTGCAGCGAAGGCCAGTAAAACCACCGAAGTGCCCGCTGCAGCGAGCACAAGCACCGCATATCCCTCAACCTACGTGGTTCCAAGCAGTGCGCCCACCTTGATCCGCGGCGCCACGGTGCTCACCGGCACAGGCGAGCGCCTCGATGGCGCTGATGTGCTGCTGAGTGACGGCAAAATCGCCGCGATCGGACGCAATCTGGAACTGCCAGCGGGCGGTAAGTTGGTCGATGGCCAAGGTAAGTGGGTCACACCGGGTTTGATCGACGTGCATTCGCACCTCGGCGTATATGCCTCGCCCGGCGTCGAGGCTCACTCGGATGGTAATGAGGCGACCGCCCCGTCGACGCCGCAGGTGTGGGCGGAACACTCCATCTGGCCGCAAGACCCGGGGTTCGAGGCTGCGCTCGAGGGTGGCATCACCACGCTGCATGTGCTGCCAGGTTCGGCGAATCTCTTCGGTGGTCGCTCGGTCACCGTCAAGAATGTGCCGTCCGTAACCTATCAAGGCATGAAATTTCCGGCAGCGCCGCATGGATTGAAAATGGCCTGCGGTGAGAACCCGAAGCGCGTCTACGGCAATCG
The DNA here is from genome assembly GCA_018970145.1 of Gammaproteobacteria bacterium. GTDB lineage: Bacteria > Pseudomonadota > Gammaproteobacteria > Steroidobacterales > Steroidobacteraceae > UBA964. The sequence continues at coordinate 144,418 of JAGWWY010000004.1, read as the reverse complement.
ACGTGTGTTGCCCTCGACGCGTATGGGCAACGTCGCCGGTTGGCGTGCGCAGTGGATCGAGGCGCAGGAGTACATGCGCGAGCAGAAAAACTACGAGACCCGACGCGCTGCCGGCGAGAAGAACCCCATGTTGCGACCACCGAAGCGTGATCTTCGCCTCGAAACGCTCTCAGCCGTGTTACGTGGCGAGATCAACGTGCAGCATCACTGCTATCGCGCCGACGAAATGGCCATCGTGCTCGATATGGCCAAAGAATTCAGCTACAAGGTGACCGCATTTCACCACGCTACCGAGGCGTACAAGATCTCCAACTTGCTCGCCGAGAACAACGTGTGCGCCGCAGTGTGGGCCGATTGGTGGGGCTTCAAGATGGAGTCCTACGATGCGATCCCCGAGAACATGGTGCTAGTTGATGCGGCCCCCGGCGGCTGCGCCATCGTGCACTCGGATTCTTCCGAAGGCATCCAACGACTGAACCAAGAGGCTGCGAAAGGCATCGCTTACGCGCGTCGCATGGGCCGCGAGATCGCACCTGAGCACGCCATCAAGTGGGTGACCACGAACGCTGCTAAAGCACTGTCGATCCAAGATCGTACCGGTTCGATCGAACCCGGCAAGATGGCGGATGTGGTTGTGTGGAACGGCAATCCGTTCAGTGTGTATGCCCAAGCGCAAGTGGTTTTCGTCGATGGCGTCGTGCGCTTCGATCGCGCCGCGCAATCGGGTATCCCACATTCCGATTTCTTGCTCGGTCAGCCGGCTGCACAGGGGGTGCTGCAATGATCACTACCACGATCTCGTCCAAGATCGGGCGTGGACTCCGTCGCGCGGCGGTCTTCTTCGCAGCTACGACCGCCCTCAGCGCGGATGCGGGCAATGCATCGCTGCTGATCCGTAACGCGACGGTACATACGGTCACTATCGACTCGACTGGCCCGCTACCGAACACGGATCTGCTCGTTCAAGACGGCCGTATCGCCGCAATCGGCAAAAATCTCGCAGCGCCTGCGGGCGTGCAGGTGGTGGATGCCGCCGGCAAGGCCGTGACACCGGGCACCTTCGGTGGTTTGGCACGAATCGGCCTCGAAGAAATCGGGCTTGAAAGCACGACCGGCGATCACTCGCATCGCCTAGGCCAGATGCGCCCCGAGTTCGATGTCACCATGGCGTTTAATCCCGAGTCGATGTCGCTGCCGATTCATCGCAGCAACGGCGTGACTTTCACAGTGCTGACGCCGGGGTCGGTTTCGGGCGGCAGCCTGGTTGCAGGTCTCGGTGCTCCGAGCTCGCTCGATGGCTCGCTGCCCGGCAATCAACGCGTGATGTTCGTCGACGTCGGCGGCGATGCCAACGACCTCTCCGGTGGCAGCCGCGCCGCGCAATTCATGTTGCTGCGCCAAGCCGTCGTCGAGGCTCGCGCACCGAATCTGGTCATGGTGCACGACGAGCGTCTCTTGACGCCCTCGGGTCGCCAAGTGCTGCTCGATTACTTGAAAGGCGCAGGCCCGTTCGTCTTCGATGTCGACCGCGCCGTCGATATCCGCCGCACCCTGCAGTTCATCAAAGAAGAGAAAATCCGCGGCGTCATCCGCGGCGGTGCAGAAGCCTGGCGCGTGGCAGGCGAACTGGCTGCGGCCAACGTGCCGGTTGTTCTCGATCCGCTCGACAATCTGCCGAACAGCTTCGACAGCTTGGGCGCGACCCTCACCAATGCGGCCCGCCTGCGCGCAGCCGGCGTCACGGTCGCCTTCTCGATGCGCAGCCCGGAAGTTCACGATGCGGGTAAAGTGCGGCAAGCCGCGGGTAATGCGGTCAGCCATGGCCTACCCTTCGCCGATGGACTCGCCGCCATTACGCGTATTCCGGCTGAAATCTTTGGCGTCGCTGATCGCGTTGGTAGCATCGCGGTGGGTCGCCCCGCTGATCTCGTGATGTGGTCCGGCGATCCGCTCGAGGTCTCGAGCTTGCCCGAGTTGGTCGTGACCAACGGTCAACTTGAATCGCTCGATTCGCGTCACCGCGCGCTGCGGGATCGTTATTACGAGCGACTGAAGCAAGGTCAGGCGCGTTGATATGTTGATCGGCGAGTCGGTCCGCCGCGTCGCCATCATCGGCGGGTCTCGCATCCCGTTCGCTCGCGCGCACGGCGCCTATGCGGCACTCGACAATCAAGCGATGTTGACCGCTGCGCTGCAAGGCTTGGTCGACAAGTACGGACTGGCGGGCAGGCAACTCGGAGAGGTCGCCGCAGGTGCCGTGATGAAGCACTCGAGAGACTTCAACCTTGCACGCGAATGCGTGCTCGGCACCACGCTCGATCCCCACACCCCCGCCTACGATCTGCAGCGCGCCTGCGGCACGAGCCTTGAAGCGGCGATTCAGATCGCCAATAAAATCGCACTCGGTCAGATCAACTGCGGGATCGCCGCTGGCGTCGATACCGTCAGCGATACACCCATCGTCTATCCGCGCAGTTATCGGCAGATCCTGATGAAGGCACATCGCGCTCGTGGCGCCCTCGCCAAGATCACACCTTTTCTTTCACTGCGACCACGACACTTCGCGCCTGAGTTACCCAACGCGGGCGAGCCGCGCACCGGTCTTTCGATGGGCCAAAGCTGCGAGCGCATGGCACAACGCTGGAAAGTCAGTCGCGCCGAGCAGGATCAACTCGCCTACGAGAGCCATCGTAACGCGGCGGCCGCTTGGCGAGCGGGCTTCTACTCGGAACTCGTGACACCACTGGCCGGCTTGCTGGGTGATGACAATGTACGCGCTGATATTTCGCTCGAGAAACTCGCGGCCTTGCGGACGAGTTTTGATCGCTCGAGCGCCGGCACCTTGACCGCCGGAAACAGCACGCCATTGACCGATGGTGCGGCAACCGTGTTGTTGGCGAGTGAAGCTTGGGCGCACGCAGCAGGCCTACCCGTGCTCGCTTGGTTGAGTTTCGGCAAAGCCGCTGCGGTCAACTTCGTGGGCGGCGAGGAGGGGTTATTGATGGCTCCTGCTTATGCAGTGCCTGCCATGCTCAGTGACGCCAAACTAACCTTGCAGGATTTCGACTACTACGAAATCCACGAGGCCTTCGCCGCGCAGGTACTGTGCACACTGAAGGCTTGGGAGTCGGACGACTTCTGTCGAAATCGGCTCGGTCGTCAACGTGCGCTCGGCAGTATCGATCGAAGTCGCCTTAACGTGAAAGGCAGCAGTGTTGCCATTGGTCATCCGTTTGCCGCGACCGGCGCGCGTATCCTTGGCACACTGGCGAAGTTGCTCGCTGAAGATGCCTCTGCAAAGCGAGGTTTGATTTCGGTGTGTACCGCAGGCGGCATGGGCGTCACCGCGATCGTCGAACGCGCAAGCTAACTGCGGCCGGAGCTGCCGAATCCACCTGCTCCGCGATCGGTGGCCGTGAATTCTTTGACAACCTCGAGTTCGACCTGCACGACTGGCACGATCACAAGCTGTGCAATTCGCTCGCCTGGCTGGATGGTGTAGGTGCTCGTGCCGCGGTTCCAGCACGACACCATCAATTGCCCCTGATAGTCGGAATCGATCAAGCCGACCAGATTACCGAGCACGATGCCATGTTTGTGACCGAGCCCCGAGCGCGGCAGGATCACGGCAGCCAGCGAGGGATCATCGACCCAGATCGCCAATCCCGTCGGCAACAGCTCGGTTCGGCCAGGTGTTAACTCGAGCGGAGCATGCAGACACGCGCGTAAGTCGAGGCCCGCTGATCCGTCTGTAGCATAGGCCGGCAGGGGAAACTCGTCGCCGATACGAGGGTCGAGAATACGAACTTTCAAGGGACGACGCGACATTCGATTTGGATCCCTGCGAATTTGGATCTAAGGAGCGGTGACTCTGGAGGCGATGAGCGCGATCAATTCTTTGGCGACGACCTGCTTGCTCGCTGGGCCAATGGGTGCTCGACCCTCACGCCACAAGACCACCAGGCTGTTGTCGTCGCGATCAAAGACCTTGTCATCGCCGACTTCGTTGGCTGCGATCAGATCGAGATTCTTACTCTCGAGCTTGCCGCGTGCATACGTCTCGACGTCATGTGTCTCGGCGGCAAAGCCGACGACGAATGGTCTCTGCGTGCGAGCAGCGACGGACGCCAAAATATCCGGTGTGCGCTCGAGCACGAGCTCGACACGCTCGCCGCTTTTTTTGATCTTGCGCTCGGCAACGACCGCCGGACGGTAATCGGCAACTGCCGCCGTGGCGATGAACACATCGGCAGAACCGACGGCCGCATCGACGGCATCGTGCATCTGCGCGGCACTTTCGACATCGATGCGCTTGACCCCAACCGGTGTCGGCAAATTGACCGGGCCTGCCACGAGTGTGACCTCGGCCCCGGCAGCGCGAGCGGCGTCCGCGAGTGCAAAACCCATTTTGCCGCTACTTCGATTGCTGATATAGCGCACGGGATCGAGGCGTTCTCGAGTCGGCCCCGCCGTGATCAACACATGTTTACCGGCGAGTCCGGCGCTTGCCGCGGCCGGCAACAAACGCTCGACGCCCGAAACGATCTCGAGCGGCTCGAGCATGCGACCATCACCCGTCTCGCCGCAGGCTTGCTCACCACGGCCGGGGCCGAGCACCTCGACCCCGCGGTGACGCAGGGTCGCGATGTTGCCTTGCGTCGCCGGGTGCGACCACATGAGGCGATTCATCGCCGGGGCCAACGCGACCTTGGCATCGGTCGCGAGCACCAAGGTTGTGAGCAAATCGTCGGCACGCCCGGATGAGAGCCTCGCGATGAGATCGGCCGTTGCCGGCGCTAACAGAATGAGGTCAGCCCAGCGCGCGAGTTCGATATGGCCCATGGCCGCTTCGGCAGCCGGATCCCACAATTCCGCACGTACCTCGCGGCCTGCGACCGCCTGAAAGGTGGTCGGAGTGACGAAGCGCTGCGCACCCGCGGTCATCACCACCTGAACCTCGGCGCCACGCTCGCGCAAGCGACGGACCAGGTCCGGTGCTTTGTAGGCGGCGATACCCCCGCTGACCCCGAGGACGATCCGGCGATGCTGCAAAGTCGACATGATCGGATTATCGGCGATGGTCGGTGGCGGCGTCGAACACCGGTTGGTTATGGGGCGATTCGCTCCAGTTTTAGCGCTAGCTCGTCCATCGGCCACCGCGCCATCCTCGGCCGTCATGACCCGCCGCGCGAAAACTGGCTTGCAACAGATCGAAACGCTGACCGATGGCGAACTGCTACAGCTCTTGATCGGTCGCCGCACCGGCAGCAATGAGCTCTTGTCGACGCACGGTTCCCTGCACGCGCTGATCCGCGCACTGCCGAAGACGGGTAACACACGCATGACGGCTCGTCTCGCCGCGGCGCTCGAGGTGGCGAAACGCCATTACGCGGCCGATATGCTCGCAGGGGAATCTCTCCACTCGCCGGGGGAAACCTCGCGCTTTTTGATCTCGCGCCTGCGCGATCGACCCTTCGAGGTGTTCTGCTGCCTCTATCTCGATGCCCGGCACCGGCTGATCGCCTTCGAGGAGCTGTTCCGCGGCACCATCGATGGGGCGAGCGTGCATCCGCGCGAGGTCGTCAGGCAGGCACTCGCGCACAATGCAGCGAGCCTCATCTTCGCGCACAATCATCCCTCGGGAGTCGCCGAACCGAGTCGAGCTGACGAGCTCATCACCCTACGCCTGCGCGATGCACTCGGCTTGGTCGACATCCGGGTGCTCGATCATCTGATCGTGGCCGGTCCTCGGGTGGTCTCGCTCGCCGAGAAGGGGCTGATCTGACAGCCCGAAAGACTTGCCGCCGGCTGACCAGACTGGTATAAAAGCGACCCTTTGCACGGGTGCTAAGCCCCCGGGCAGTCGTAACCAACTGATTTTAAAAGGCTTCCTCCGATGTCCCGCGTCTGCGAACTCACTGGCAAGCGTCCCACCACGGGCAACCGCGTCTCGCACGCGAACAACAAGAAGCGTCGCCGCTTCTTGCCGAACCTGCGCACGCAGCGTTTCTGGTTGGAAGGCGAGAAGCGCTGGGTGTCGCTGCGTGTCAGCACCACCGCCCTGCGTACCATCGAAAAGAACGGTCTCGATGCCGTCGTCGCGCAGCTGCGTGCCGAAGGCATGAAGATCTGAGCCGGAGCACCTACCCATGCGCGAAAAAGTGAAACTGCTTTCGTCCGCCGGTACCGGTCACTTCTACGTGGCGATGAAGAACAAGCGTCTTCATCCTGAGAAGATGGACGTCAAGAAGTACGATCCGGTCGTGCGTAAGCACGTGGCGTACAAAGAAACCAAGATCAAGTAATCGGCAGCCTGCGCCTCACGCGCAGGATGACGGTGCGCCGTCATGCCGGAACTTCCTGAAGTTGAAACCACCCGCCGCGGCGTAGAACCCTACGTCTGCGGCGTGCGTGTTTTTGCGCTGCATATTCACGAATCGCGATTGCGCTGGCCCGTTCCGCTCGATCTACCGCACCGAGTCGATGGCACTCATATCGTCGCCGTGCGACGTCGGGCGAAATATCTGCTCTTTCAACTCGACTCCGGTGACACGCTGCTGCTGCACTTGGGTATGTCGGGCAGTTTGCGGGTGCTGCCCGCTGAGACGCCGCGTCTCAAACACGATCACATCGACCTGTTGCTCGAATCGGGTCACGTGCTGCGCTTCAACGATCCGCGCCGCTTCGGATCATTGCACTGCGTGAGCGGCGACGTGTCACAGCATCCACTGCTGCGACACTTGGGTCCCGAGCCGCTCGAGGCGTCATTCGATGAGGCTCACTTGTGGCGAGCCACTCGCGGTCGTCGAGTCGCGATCAAAGTTTTGATCATGAACGCCGCCATCGTTGTCGGTGTCGGCAACATCTACGCGAACGAGGCCCTCTTTCACGCCGGTATACGACCGGGCAGACAAGCTAAAGGATTGTCGCGCGACGAGGTACACAAGCTCGTCGTTGCCATCAAAGATGTGCTATCGATGGCTGTGCGTGTCGGCGGAACTACCTTACGTGACTATGTGGGTGCCGACGGCAAGCCAGGCTACTTCCGCCAGGAGTTGTTCGCGTACGAACGCGTAGGCGAGCCGTGTCGTCATTGCGGCGATTCGATACGACAACGCGTGCTGGGTCAAAGATCAACCTATTGGTGCCACCGATGCCAGCACTGAAACCTCGATTGCTCACGCGTCGTACGCTACTCGCACACTTCGAGCATGCCGACCCGAAGATGGCGCGACTGATCGAGATCGCGGGACCCTACCGACTACGACCCAAAGAATACGCTTCGCCGTTTCGTCATTTAGCCGAAGCGATCGCCTCGCAACAAATCAGTGGTGCTGCTGCGCGCTCGATACTGCGTCGCTTCATCGCTGTCTGTGGCGGTGATCCGCTCGATGCGCTCTCTTTTCCAGCCCCTGAAACAGTACTGACTCTCGACTCGCAGATGTTGCGCGCAGCCGGGCTCTCCGCTGCCAAAGTCATGGCTCTGCAGGACCTAGCCCGCAAGACGCTCAGTGGCGTCGTGCCAGATACGCAAGCCCTGCTCGAATTGGACGACGAAGCGATCGTCGAGCGTCTCGTTGCCGTGCGTGGCATCGGTCGATGGACCGTACAGATGATGTTGATGTTCCAGTTGGGCCGACCGGACGTTCTACCAAGCGATGACTATGGCGTGCGGAACGGCTTCAAGCTGCTGTTCAAAAAACGCGATTTACCCACGCCCGGCGAGCTTGCTCGTCATGGTGCTCGCTGGGCACCTTATCGCTCTGCCGCTGCATGGTATCTCTGGCGAGCGGTCGACCTCGCCAAGGCCGGTAAACTTACTTCGGCACTCGCCGATGCTCGCGCAGCGCGCTCGCCACCACCGGATGGACGAACTCCGACACGTCGCCGCCGAGGATCGCGATCTCGCGCACCAACGTCGAAGAAATGAACGTGAACTGCTCCTGCGGTGTCATGAAGACCGTCTCGATCTCCGGTGCGAGATGCCGACTCATATTGGCGAGCTGAAACTCGAATTCAAAATCAGAGACGGCGCGCAAGCCGCGCACGATGACATTGAGATCGTTCTTGCGAGCGAAATCGACCGTCAGTTCGGAGTAGCCCACGACCTCGACATTCGGCAAATCCGCAAGTACGGCGCGAGCGAGGTCGACGCGCCGCTCAAGAGGAAAGAGCGGTGCCTTGTTGGGATTCGCTGCAATCGCGATCACGACTTTTGCAAAAATACTGGAGGCGCGGCGCACCAAGTCGTGATGACCGTTGGTGATCGGGTCGAAAGTGCCCGGATAAACGGCGTTGCGCTTCATGAAGGCTCCCCTCCCTCAGAGTGACGTCGCAACAGATGATACCCGACCTCACCCGCTCTGCCCTCGCGCCACGGTTTCCAGTTCGGTGGCAAGTCGGCAAGGGCATGGGCTGCGGGCATCTCGAGATACACGAATGCTTGCGGCGATAACCAATGACCCACCTCAAGACGCTGCGCGATCGGTGACCAGAGATCGGCATCGAAAGGCGGATCGAGAAATACGAGATCGAACGAGGCCCGAGTGCTCGGGCGCTCGGCGGCGAGCCAGCGCAGGGCATCTGCCCTGATCACCTCGACCTGCGTCGCGCCCCACGCACGGCAGTGATCCTGCAGGGCTGCAACGCAGCGCCCATCAGTCTCGAGGCACACCACGCTCGCGGCCTCACGAGAGGCCGACTCGAGACCGAGCGCACCGCTGCCCGCAAACGCATCGAGGACCTGTGCACCGCGTGTTACAGGCGCAAGCCAATTGAACAGGGTCTCACGCACCCGATCAGGAGTCGGACGTATGGAGCTGCCTGCCGGAAAACGGATTTTCCGACCGCGCCACTGCCCCGCGATGATACGAACTTCGTTGGAGTTGGCCATCCAAGGCGCAGGGTAGCCTAAAATCCGATCCTCTATGCCAGCCGAACCCCAAGGCGGTTTTCTCGCCCGACTCAAAGGCCGCTTGATCAAGCCGCAAAGCGGCCTGGCCTCAGGTCTCGCCCGCTTGTTCGGCGCCCGCAAAATCGATGCCGAGATACTCGAAGAACTCGAAACGCGGTTGCTGCAAGCCGACGTCGGCGTTGCGGTCACGAGCGAACTGCTCGAGGGACTGCGTAAGCGTATCGCTCGACATCAGTTGGATGACGTCGAGGCCTTGCGCCAAGCGCTGCGCGAAGACATCACGACACTCTTGCAGCCGGTGGCCCAGCCACTGGTCATCGACCGAACCCACAAACCGTACACCATCCTCGTCGTCGGCGTGAATGGCTCGGGCAAAACCACGAGTATCGGCAAACTCGCCACGCGATACGCACGCGATGGCCTCAAGGTGATGCTGGCCGCCGGCGACACCTTCCGCGCTGCTGCCGTAGAACAAATCGGTATCTGGGCAGATCGCAGTGGTGCCGAGTTGATCGCGCAACAGAGCGGCGCCGACCCCGCTGCCGTAGCCTTCGATGCACTGAACGCCGCGCGCAGTCGAGGCATCGATGTCTTGATCGCCGATACGGCGGGCCGCCTTCAGGCGCAAACGCATTTGATGGAAGAGCTACGTAAGGTGCGTCGCGTACTCGGTAAAGCAGATGCGACGGCGCCGCATGAAGTTTTGCTCGTGCTCGATGCGAACCAAGGGCAAAATGCGCTCGCACAAGCCAAGCAGTTCCATGACGCCGTGGGCGTCACGGGCCTTGTACTCACCAAACTCGATGGTACCGCCAAGGGCGGCATCGTCTTGGCGATCGCCAAACAATTGGGGTTGCCGATCCGTTTTATCGGCATCGGTGAAGGCGCTGACGATTTCGGTGAGTTTGATGCCGCTGCTTTCGCCGCCGCGCTCATTGATGGAGAGTGAATTCGTATGATTCGTTTTGAGCGCGTATCCAAGCGCTATCCGAACGGCCGGGAAGCTCTACGGGATGTCACCCTGCAGATCGGCGCTGGCGAGTTCGTTTTTTTGACCGGTCGCTCCGGCGCAGGCAAGAGCTCCATTCTCAAACTCGTCGCGTTGCTTGAAAGAGCGACGCGCGGCAGCGTCACAGTCAATGGGCAAGACACCGGCAGTCTACCGGCGAGGGCGATTCCGGCCTTCCGCCGTCGACTGGGTGTGGTCTTCCAGGATCACCAACTTTTGATGGATCGCCCTGTCTACGACAACGTCGCCTTACCGCTGATCGTCTCGGACACACCATTTCGTGACATCGATAAACGCGTGCGTGCAGCGCTCGATCAAGTCGGCCTGCTGCAATACGAGCGCGCCTTACCGCTCGAGCTCTCCATCGGCGAGCAGCAGCGCGTTGGTATCGCGCGCGCGGTCGTTGCGCGACCGACGATCCTCATCGCAGATGAACCTACAGGTAATCTCGATCACGCGCTCGCTCGTGATGTCATGCAACTCTTCAAGCGCTTCCAAGAAGTCGGTGTCACGGTGCTCATTGCCACGCACGACCTCACACTCGTACACGAATTTGGGCAGCGTGAAATCCACATCGCCGATGGTCAGGTGATCGCATGATCACACCGTCGATCTGGTTCACACGACATATGCAGGCACTGCTCTCGGCGCTCGGCCGCGTGCTGCGACGACCCATGGCGTCTCTACTCACCACGGTTGTGATCGGCATTGCGCTCTCATTCCCCGCGACGCTGTGGCTGCTCGTCAAAAATGCGGAACAAGTCACGGGCGGCATCGCCGAAGCGGTCGACATCACGGTGTATCTCAAGACCGAGGTGCCACTTGAGGAGGCTGAAAAGCTCGCCGCGTCACTCAAACTACGAAATTCGATCGATGAGGTCACGCTGATCCCGGCCGAACAAGGGCTACTCGAGTTTCGCGATCGCTCAGGGTTTGGCGCAGCGCTCGATGCGCTGCCGGAAAATCCCTTGCCGCATGTGCTCGTGCTGCGGCCGTCGACTGCTCACTCGAGCGCTGACGAAGTCGAGGCACTCAAGACCGATCTCGCCGGTTTCCCGGAAGTCGAGGCAGCGCAGGTCGATACCCAGTGGGTCCGGCGTCTCGCCGCAATCCTGCAGATGCTCGAGGATCTCTTCAAGGCGATTGCTTTGATGCTCGGCGTCGGCGTGCTGGCGGTCATCGGTAATGTGACCCGACTCGAGATCGGCGCGCGCCGTGCCGAAATCGAGGTCACCAAACTGGTCGGTGGCTCCAACGCCTTCGTCCGACGACCCTTCCTGTACGAAGGGCTGTTGTTCGGTGCCATCGGCGGACTCATTGCGCTCGCCATCACCCAGGCGGTGATGTTCGCCCTCGATATCCCGGTAGCCCGACTCGCCACCCTCTACGGCAGTGAGTTTCGGCTCGCTGGCCTCGGAGCAGCCGACGCCGCCACGCTGCTGCTGCTCGGGGCGGGCCTCGGCCTTGCCGGCGCGTGGCTTGGGGCGGCCCGGCACCTCAGTCGCATCGAGGCGAGGGGGTAGCCTCCCCGTCGTAGCCCCCCGGCAGGGGAACTTTGGGGGGTGTTTAGCACTCGAACTGGGGGAGTGCTAAACTCTGGCTGGAAGGTAACCCCATGAACGTAACCGCCCTCGCCCCCCGACATACCGATCTCGCGCTGACCGGACCGCTTGGTAGCCTCGATGCCTACCTCGAGCGGGTGTCTCGTGTGCCGGTGTTGTCGCGCGAAGACGAACAGGCCCTTGCCCGTCGCTTCCGCCAAGAAGGCGATGTAGATGCTGCCCGCGACCTCGTGCTCTCGCACCTGCGCTTCGTGGTGCACATCGCCCGCGGCTACTCCGGTTACGGTCTGCCGATGGGCGACATCGTGCAGGAAGGCAACGTCGGTCTCATGAAGGCCGTCAAACGCTTCGATCCCGAGATGGGCGTACGTCTCGTCTCGTTCGCGGTGCATTGGATCCGCGCAGAAATTCACGAATACGTGTTGCGCAACTGGCGTCTCGTCAAAGTGGCGACCACCAAGGCGCAACGCAAGTTGTTCTTTAATCTGCGTCGCATGAAGAAGAATCTGACCTGGCTCTCACCGAGCGAGACGCAGACGGTCGCGAACGAACTCGGCGTCACGCCCGCCGAAGTCACCGAGATGGAACGTCGCCTCTCGGCGCGAGATCTGTCTTTCGATCCAACTCCAGGCGAGTCGGAAGAAGACGAGACCTATTCGCCGGCCACCTACCTGCCGGCGGCTGATGCCGACCCAGCCGAGCAGGTCGAGAACGAAGAGTGGGACAACGAATCGCATGCGAGCCTCACTCGCGCGATCGCCTCACTCGATGTGCGCAGTCGTGACATCTTGGCGAGCCGCTGGATGGCGGGCGATGCCGAGAAAGCGACCTTGCACGATTTGGCTGCCAAGTACGGCGTGTCGGCCGAGCGTATTCGCCAGCTTGAAGCCAACGCGATCAAGAAACTGCGCGGCCTGATGCTCGAGGGCGCCGCCGTCAGTTGACCCCTTCGCGCGGCGCCGGCGGTGTCGTCGCCTTGCTGTAACCGCGCGGCCGGATGGCTACCGTGTTGACGATGCGAGTGCAGCATCGTCCATCACTCAAGTAATAACCGTATTCGAACGACGGCGTTGCTCGTCCATCGCGAGCGAGCTGCTCACGAATGGCGCTTTCAAGCGCTTCAGGAAACGCGAAGCGCAGTTCGAGATCCGTGCTGCCGCCCAACTCGAAATCGACTTTCATCGAACGAGTCCAGACCGAATAGCCGGGGAAAACTCGCGCACAAGCCAGCGCAGGTACCGGATCGGCGAGCGCGGCTTGATAGCCGCCGAACATCACACCGCCCGGGTTGCGGGAGATCGCGTTCAAGGGTAATCGTATACGCACCTCACGCCAGTCGCGATCGAGCTGGATGACCTTGATGCGCATGGCGAGAAACGGCGGATACCACTCGAGCATGCGCGCCTCGGGTAACAACCGACGCTCAGAAAAAAAGCGCAATACGCGTTGCATGAACCGCGGTCGACTCATCTTATGGCCTCCTCGAAAACGATGCTGTGCAGCAACGCCGTGCGCAGCGCATCCGCGGCGTAACCGCCGGCGAGTGTGATCACGAGCGGCAGACCCAACTGGTCTGCGAACTCGATCACCCGGCGATCGCGCGCTCGAATGCCTGCATCGCTTAATGCAAAACGACCGTAGCGATCTCCCGCTGCGACATCGACTCCCGCCAGATAAAAGATCACCTCGGGCCGGAAACCACGCGTGAGCAGCGGCAGGTGCTGTTCAAGCTCTTCGAGATAACGGGAATCGTCGATACCGTCCGGCAGACCGACATCCAAAGACGAGCGCATCTTGCGCGCCGGATAATTGCGCTCGCCGTGCATCGAGAAGGTGAACACCGAGTCATCGCCTTCGAAGATGGCGGCCGTCCCGTTGCCCTGATGCACGTCGAGATCGATAACGAGCGCGCGGCGCAGTAGACCCTCATGCTGCAGACGGCGAATGGTGATCGCCACATCGTTCAAGACACAAAAGCCCTCGCCATGATCAGCGAAAGCATGATGAGTACCGCCCGCCAGATTGCCAGCGCGCCCATCCGCAAGGGCGGCGCGAGTTGCGAGCAAGGTGCCTTGTACTGCAAGACGTGAGCGCCGGAGCAAACGCGGCGTCCACGGCACACCGAGCGCGCGCTGCTCCAGCGCCGATAAACCCGTCTCGAACAGGCGCTGCAGATAGTCCTCGGTGTGCACCCGAGCGAGATCCTCTCGGGCGGCCTCCTCAGGGATGACGATGGATGCAGCCGGCAACAGTCCGCGCTCACGCAGCAGATCGTAGATGAGCGTGTACTTGGCCATCGGGAACGGGTGCCCGACCGGCAGCGGCAGGAAGTAATCGGGATGGTGACTGACTTTCAAGTTAAGGCCGAATGAGCTAGAACGGAGCGCTGCCGAGGAGACCGCATGACACGCAACGAGACGATCCCTTACCCGAACCCTCTGTACTCTTGGTACGTGGTGTTCGTTCTGCTGCTCGCTTACATCTTGGCGTTCGTCGACCGAGAGATCATTGCGCTGCTCGTGCCGGACATCAAGGCCAGTTTGCAGATCAGCGATACCCAGATGAGCCTCTTGCTAGGCGGTGCGTTTGCGGTGTTCTACACCTTCTTCGGTGTGGCGATCGCCTGGTTTGCCGATCGCGGCAACCGCCGCTGGTTGATTTTCTCGGGTGTTGTCTTCTGGAGTCTCATGACGGCCGCTTGCGGATTTGCCACCTCTTATGCAGCGCTGTTTCTCGCGCGTGTGGGTGTCGGCGCAGGTGAATCCGCCCTCAACCCTTCGGCTATGTCGATCCTCAAGGACTACTTCCCGCCGGATAAGATCGGGCGCGCAATCGGTCTTTACACCGCAGGGGTCTCAAGTGGCAGCGGCATTGCCTTCATTTTCGGCGGCGCCATCTATCCCAAGCTCAAAGAAATCGGCCCGGTCGAACTGCCGTTGATCGGCTGGCATGAGCCTTGGCAGTTGATGTTTATCTACGTGGGCTTACCCGGTCTGCTGGTCGCACTGCTGATTCTGACCATCAAGGAGCCCATCCGTCGTGAGTTTTTGGTGAGTGGCATCAAACCCATCGCTTCGCCCGTAAATAAAACGCTCGCCTATCTGCTCAAGCGTTGGCGCGCCTTTTTAGTGTTGTTCTTCGCGCTGTCGGGCCTTGCCATCATGGCCTACGGCATCGGTTTCTGGATTCCCGAGTTCCTGCGTCGTACGTACAACCTCACGCCGGAAGAGCTCGGTTACTGGATCCAGTGGCGCGGCGTGATCACCATCGTGTTCGGTTTGACCGGCGTGTTGATCGGCGGCTTTTTGAGCGATTGGTTTCAGAAGCGTTACGAAGACGGTTACGTTCGTGTCTGCTTGCTCGCCTTCGTCGTCATGGCAACAGGCTACTGCCTCTTCACACTGATGCCGACACCCTTGCTCTCGGTGCTGTTCCTGATTCCGGCGACGATCGGCGCTGCGGCACCAACCGCAGCAGGCGCAGCGGCGGTGGTTGCGATCGCGCCACCAACCATGCGTGCACAAGTCGTGGCGTTCTACTACTTCGTGTTGAATGCGGTCGGGTTCTTCATCGGACCGACCGCGGTCGCCATGGTGACCGACTACTACTTCGCCGACGAATCACAACTGCGCTACTCGATGTTCATCGTCGCCACGATCGTCTCGATCATCGGGGCGGCCTTGCTCGTCTACAACTTGCCGCACTTCCGCGCTGCGGCACGTGAGGCGCGTGAATGGGCTAATTCGGCCGGTTGAGATCTACACTCGACCCGTAAATCATTTTCCGTCAGAGGAGCGCTCATCCATGGCACAGCCCCCGGCCGATCCGAAACTCCCGATCCTGCAACGTGATCATCGAAGTGTGATGGGGAAGATCCTCTACACCAGCAAGAAACCGGAGCGCTTGAACCAAGAGCGCGGTCGCGAGTACTTCCGCATGGATGTTCACGCCGACGGCACCCGCACCTGCACGGCGCACTGCGAAATCGACGATCGCCCCTCGGTGATGCGCGACATCACCTACTCACTCGATGCACACTGGATGCCCACCGACTGTTTCGTCAGGCTGTCGGTCGGCAGCAAATTCATGGGCTCGGGTTGGTTCCGCTTTCATCCGCAATACGCCGAATGCGAAACTTGGACCTCGCTTGAAGGTCGCGTCTCGCAGACGATGGACCTCTCGACACCGCTGCTGACCTTCCAGAACCACGCGATCGCTTGCGATGCTTGGCATCTGCGTCTGATCGACCAGAGCAAGCCTGGAGCCGTGCAACGTATCAACCAAATGCTGCTTTCCTCGCCCGATCATCGCGGTGCGACGGGACCCATGCTGTTCTCGATCGGCCTCAATCTCGTGTTCGTCGGCCCTGAGAGGGTCACGGTCGGCGCCGGCACCTTCGATGCGCTGCACTACCAGTTCGTCAGCAACCCGGAGTTGCCACAAGAACACCCACCCTATGACGTGTGGTGTACCGCTGACGGAGACTACCTGTTCCTGAAGGGACAGGTCGCGGGCTACATGCAGACTTACTACGAGTTGGTCGAACTATCCCGAGGACCTCATTGGGGAAATTGATCGCGCTTCCGTGATCGATGTCGCATTTTTGTCACTAGACAGTCATGTTGTTGGTTGTATACTCACCACGTTCGTGGCAGTCAGACAACACAGAACCCTTGGCAGGCGACGTGGACACGGAAAAGGGTGATCCCTCATTTTGGGGCGCCCGAGGAATCGGCTAACAGCGCGGTTCCGCCGGATTCGATTAGCGTCCACGGGGCGACTCTTTTGCAGTCGCCGCATAGCGTCAGACCCGGGAGTGACGAACTCTGCCCAGCAAACCCCGCGCTCGCGCGGGGTTTTTTTATCGCCCTGATCAAATGATTAGGGCAATTCCGTCGAGCCCATCAGCCAGCGGTCGCACTCGCGAGCGGCGCCCCGCCCCTCGTTGATCGCCCACACAACCAAACTCTGTCCGCGGCGACAATCGCCCGCCGCGAAAACGCCCGGGGTGTTGGTGGCGTAGTGACCGTACTCAGCTTTGACATTGTGCCGCTCGTCAAACTCGACCCCAAGATCCTGCGGCAACACCGTCTCAGGTCCCGTGAAGCCCATCGCGAGCAACACAAGCTGCGCCGGCTGGATACGCTCGGTGCCCGCTTGCTCAATCGGAGCAAATTGACCGCGCTCGTTTTTCTCCCAACGCACTTCGACTGTGACGATTTCTTTGACTCGACCCGCCTCATCGCCGATGAGTTTTTTGACCGTCGTGACATAAGTGCGTGGATCCTGCCCGAACTTGGCGGCTGCCTCTTCCTGACCGTAGTCCATCTTGTACAGGCGCGGCCACTCGGGCCACGGATTGTCGACGGCGCGCTCAAGCGGCGGCTTTGAGAGAATTTCGACTTGAGTCAGCGTGCGACAACCTTGGCGCATGGCGGTCCCGACACAATCGGTACCGGTGTCGCCACCGCCAACAACGACGACGTCGAGCCCGTTGGCGTGCAAAACAGCAGCCGACGGATTTTTTGTCAAGACGGCATCGGTCGCGCCGGTGAGATAGTCCATCGCGAAATGCACGCCCGAAAGTTCGCGCCCTTCGACAGTGAGATCTCGAGGCTGCGTGGAGCCGGTGCACAACACGATCGCGTCGAAGTCGCGGCGCATCATCTGCGCCTCGTAGTTATCGCCGACGTTTGTGTTACAGACGAACTTGACTCCTTCCTGTTCGAGCAACTTGATGCGCCGCATCACGACATCTTGCTTGTCAAGCTTCATGTTGGGGATGCCGTACATCAAAAGTCCGCCCGGCCGGGCGGCGCGCTCGAGCACCGTCACCGCATGGCCAGCACGATTCAACTGTTGCGCAGCGGCTAGCCCCGCTGGCCCCGAGCCGACAACAGCGACCTTCTTGCCGGTCCGAATCTTCGGCGGTTCGGGTACGACCCAGCCCTCTTCGAAGCCCCGCTCGATGATCGAATTTTCGATGTTCTTGATCGTGACCGGCGGCGCATTGATGCCGAGCACACACGACCCTTCGCAAGGTGCGGGACACACGCGTCCGGTGAACTCCGGAAAATTATTGGTCTTGTGCAGACGGTCGAGTGCCTCGCGCCACAGTCCGCGATACACGAGATCGTTCCACTCGGGAATGAGGTTATTGACGGGGCACCCTGCCGCGCCACCGCTGATCAACTTGCCGGTGTGACAAAACGGCACTCCGCAATCCATGCAGCGCGCTGCCTGATTGCGCAGGCTACGATCATCGAGGTGGTGATGGAACTCGCGCCAATCTTTGACCCGTTCGATAGGCGATCGGTCGAGTGGAATTTCGCGCAAATATTCAATGAATCCAGTCGGCTTACCCATGATCAGTTACCACCCACACGCGACAGATCGCGCGAATTTTCTTCAAAAGCCGCCATGATGGCCTCGTCACCCGAGAGCCCCTGATCGTGCGCTCGTTTGATGCAGGCCAACACGCGCTTGTAGTCCTTCGGGATCACCCGCATGAACTTGCTGAGCGCGGTAGGCCAGGCATCGATGATGCGCTTTGCGTGCTCACTATCGGTCGCGACGATGTGCCGCTGGATGAGTTGCTTGAGTGCGTCTGCCTCTTCCGGATCTTCGACACGGCCGACCTCGACCATCTGTGCATTGACCTTGCGAAGGAACGCATTGTCTTGATCGAACACATAGGCGATGCCGCCTGACATGCCGGCACCAAAGTTACGCCCGGTGGGACCGAGTACGACCACGCGACCTCCGGTCATGTATTCACAACCGTGATCGCCCACCGCCTCGACGACGGCATCAACGCCGCTATTACGCACGGCAAAACGCTCGCCTGCCATCCCGCGCACGAACAACTCCCCACCGGTCGCACCGTACAGCGCAACGTTGCCGATGATCATGTTGTGCTCGGGTGCAAAGGACGAATCCCTCGGCGGAAAAACAGCGATCCGACCACCCGAGAGACCCTTGCCGACGTAATCGTTGGCGTCACCCTCGAGACTGAAGGACATGCCGCGTGGCATGAATGCTCCAAAACTTTGACCCGCCGAACCGTTGAAACGGATGCGGATCGTGTCGTCCGGCAAGCCTGCGGCGCCCCACTGGCGCGTGATCTCACTGCCGGTGATGGTGCCGACGACGCGATTGACATTGCGGATCTTGAGCGAGCCTTCAACCTTCTGGCCGCGCTCGATCGCAGGCTTGCAGATCGCAAGGAGCTGCGTCGCATCCAACGACTTTTCGAGGCCGTGATCCTGTGCGATCGACTGACGACGACCCACCTCGGGACCGAGGTCCGGTTGATAGAGAATATTGCTGAAGTCGAACCCGTGCGCCTTCCAATGATCGACGGCGGCCTGCACTTCGAGGCAGTCGGTACGACCGATCATCTCATCGACGGTGCGGAAACCGAGGCTCGCCATCAATTCGCGCATCTGGGTCGCAACGAAGCGCATGAAATTCACCGCATGCTCGGGCTTGCCTGCGAAGCGCTCGCGCAAACGCGGGTCCTGCGTAGCGACCCCCGCCGGACAGGTGTTCAGATGGCACACGCGCATCATGATGCAGCCCACCGAGACGAGCGGTGCCGTCGAGAACCCGAATTCCTCGGCGCCTAGCAACGCGGCGATGACGACATCGCGACCTGTCTTCAACTGGCCGTCGGTTTCGACGACGATGCGACTGCGCAAATTATTGAGCACCAACGTTTGATGCGCCTCTGCGAGTCCCAACTCCCAGGGCAAGCCGGCGTGCGTCGTCGAGGTGAGCGGTGATGCGCCCGTGCCGCCATCGTAACCACTGATCAAGACGACATCGGCATGCGCCTTCGCAACGCCTGCAGCGATCGTGCCGACACCCACCTCGGCCACCAACTTCACGCTGATGCGCGCTTCGTTGTTCGCATTCTTGAGATCGTGGATCAATTCAGCCAAATCTTCGATCGAATAGATATCGTGATGCGGCGGCGGCGAGATGAGCCCGACCCCTGCAGTGGTGTGCCGCGTCTTTGCGATCCAAGGGTATACTTTGGTACCCGGCAACTGACCACCCTCGCCGGGCTTGGCGCCTTGCGCCATCTTGATCTGGATTTCTTTGGCGTTGACGAGGTACTCACTCGTCACACCGAAGCGCCCCGAGGCAACCTGCTTGATGGCGGAGTTGCGTGAGTCTCCATTTGGCATGGGCTTGTAGCGCTCGGGATCTTCGCCACCCTCACCGGTGTTGCTCTTGCCACCGATGCGATTCATTGCGATCGCAAGCGTTTCGTGCGCTTCCTGGCTAATGGAACCGTAGCTCATCGCGCCCGTCTTGAAGCGCCGCATGATGCTCTCGATCGGCTCGACTTCCTCGAGCGGCACCGCGTCACGACGCTTGAAGCCAAGTAGACCGCGCAAGGTCGAGAGATTCTTGGAGCGATCGTCGATCAACTCGGCATACGACTTAAACGTCGCGTAGCTGCCGGTGCGTACCGCCTTTTGCAGTCGGTGGATACTCTCGGGGTTGAAGACGTGGAATTCACCGTCAGAGCGCCACTGATACTGACCCCCTGCCGGCAAAACGGGCTCGGCTGCCACTCGCTCGGGAAAAGCTGCGGCATGACGCATGAGGATTTCTTCGGCGATGACATCGAGCCCGATGCCACCGACGCGAGATGCCGTGCCGGTAAAATAATCGTCGATGACATCCTGACGCAGACCGACCGCTTCGAAGACCTGCGCACCGTGATAACTCTGCACGGCTGAGATGCCCATCTTCGACATGACTTTCACGACGCCCTTGGTCGCCGCCTTGGCAAAGTTGGCACACGCGAGCTTGTGATCCACGTTTGGCAGCAGATCGTCGCGGATCATGCCATCGAGCGTCTCGAAGGCGAGATAAGGATTGACGACGCTGCAGCCGTAACCGATCAGCAGCGCAAAGTGATGGACCTCACGCGCTTCACCGGTTTCGAGCGCTAGCGAGACGCGCATCCGAAGGCCTTCGCGAATGAGGTAGTGGTGCAATGCGGAGACGGCCAGCAGCGCCGGGATCGCCGCGTGTTCGCGATTCACGCCGCGATCGCTGAGGATGAGGATGTTGACCTCCTCGTCCTCGATCAAGCGCCGCGCCTCACCGCGAAGCTGTTCGATCGCCTTACCAAGACCCTCGACGCCACGGGCTGCACGGAAGAGCGTCGAAACGGTACCAACCTTGAGACCGGGCAACTGTATGCGTCGGATTTTCGCGAACTCTTCGTTGGTGAGCACCGGACCCTTGAGCTCGATGCGCCGACAGTCGCTCGGCTTCGGCTCTAGCAGATTTCCTTCGGCACCCAACCAGACATCCGAGGAGGTGATGATTTCCTCGCGAATACTGTCGATCGGCGGATTCGTCACCTGCGCAAACAACTGCTTGAAATAGTCGTAGAGCAGTCGCGAACGCTTCGACAGCACGGCGAGCGGCGTATCGTTACCCATCGAGCCGACGGCCTCGACACCATCTTTGGCCATCGGCGCCATGAGGATGCGCTGATCCTCAAAGGTGTAACCGAATGCGATCTGCCGGGCGCGCAACAGATCAGGCTCGGGCGCAGGCAACTGCGGTGCTGGCGGCAAATCTTTGAGGTGCACGAGATGTTCACCGAGCCACTCGGCATAGGGCCGTTCGTTGACGATCGTCCGTTTAATTTCTTCGTCTTCGATGATGCGTCGCTGTTCGGTGTCGATCAGGAACATACGACCCGGTTGCAGACGCCCCTTGCGTACGACCTGTGCCGGCGGAATATCGAGCACGCCCGCCTCGGAAGCAACGACCACCATGTCGTCACGTGTGACGTAGTAGCGGCCCGGTCGCAGTCCATTGCGATCGAGGACGGCACCGATACGCAGACCGTCGGTGAACGCGACGGCGGCCGGCCCATCCCAAGGCTCCATGAGGCTCGAATGAAATTGATAAAACGCCCGACGCGCCGGATCCATGTTCTCGTCTTTCGACCAAGGCTCCGGAATCATCATCATCATCGCGTGCGGCAGAGAGCGGCCCGAAAGCACCATCAGCTCGAGCACGTTGTCAAACATGGAAGAGTCGCTGCCATTGACGTTCACGATCGGCGTGATCTTCGCGACGTCCTCACCGAAAAGCGACGACTCAAGCAGCGCCTCGCGGGCGCGCATCCAGTTGATGTTGCCCCGCAACGTGTTGATCTCGCCGTTGTGGGCGATGTAACGATAGGGATGAGCGCGATCCCAGCTCGGGAAGGTATTCGTACTGAAGCGCGAGTGAACGAGTGCGATCGCGGTCTCCATGCGCGGATTGCGCAGGTCCGGAAAATATTGATCGAGCTGCATCGTCGTCAGCATCCCCTTGTAGACCAGCGTCTTGTGGGAGAGGCTCGCGACGTACCAATATTCAGCGCCGCCGACCGTCGAGACACGGATCTCGTTGTAGGCACGCTTGCGGATCACGTAGAGCTTGCGCTCGAACGCCGCTTCATCGGGGGTGTCCTCGCCGCGCTCGATGAACACTTGACGGATGAACGGTTCGCTCTGACGTGCAGTCTCGCCGAGCATGGAATTGTCGACCGGTACCGTGCGCGCACCGAGATAAACCTGACCCTCGGCCTGCACGACTCGCGCGAACACTTCTTCGATCCGGCGACGCTGGGTCGGATTGCGCGGCATGAAGATCAGGCCACAGGCGTAGCGACCGGGCTCCGGCAAGCTGATGTGGGCCGCCTTGGCCGCCTCTTTGAGAAAGCCATGCGGCATTTGCATCAAGACACCGGCGCCATCGCCCGTGTTGATCTCGCAACCACAGGCGCCACGGTGATCGAGGTTCTTCAGCACCTCGATGGCATTGCGCAGGATGGCATTCGATTTGCGCCCTTGGATGTCCGCCACAAAGCCGAAGCCGCAGGCATCGTGCTCGTTGGCCGGATCATACAAACCCTGCTTACCCGGACGGGTCGTGGCGGGGGCTGGGACAAGGGCGGTTTTTTCGGACGAATGCATATCGCACTCCTGCTGGGCTACAAGCAAAACCGACTATACCCAGCCTATTTCCCGCATTAAATGGAAATCGTCGGATTTTACTCATTGACATGAGTCATTTACACTCATGCATATGACAAGGCGACTTCAGGTGCTGTTCGGCGACGCGGAATACGCCGCCTTACAGGAGGCGGCAGCAGCGAGCGGTTTGAGCGTAGCCGATTGGGTGCGGCAAGCGGTCAGCGCGGCCCGTCGCCGCGAGTCTTCAGCGGACATCGATCGCAAACTCGATGTCATTCGGGCCGCCGTCAGACACACCGGACCGACCGGACAGATCGAACGCGTGACCGGGGAAATCGAGCGGAGCTATCGAGGCCCGACCGAAGGCAGTGGTTACTGATGGTCTTCATCGATGCCAATGTACCGATGTATCTCGTGGGCGCCGCACACCCCAACAAGGTGGACGCTCAGCGACGCCTCGAAGCACTCGTCACCGCACGCACCCGCCTCATCACCGACGCCGAGGCGCTGAACGAGATCCTCCATCGCTATCACACGCTCGAACGCCGCGGCTATGTGCAATACGCCTTCGACGCGTTACTCGGCGTGGTCGATGAGGTGTTGCCCATAGGGCGCGAGACGGTCGATTTGGCCAAACAATTGGTGTTGCAATATCCGACGTTACCCGTACGCACGGCGATCCATGTCGCTTCGATGCAGCAGCAAAATATCGACACGGTGCTGAGCTTCGACCCGGGATTCGATCGCGTCCCGGGCCTCAACCGCCTACGCTAAGCGAGCAGGGCCGATCAAAACGGGATCGGCGATCCATCGTAAGCCCAGAGCTTGCCCGCATCGGCGGGCTTAAGCGCATCGAGCGTCGACAACATCCGCCGCGCCGATTCCGCCGGCGTTTGCAACTTGCGTGGATCGACCGCCGACTGGAAAGGTCGCGACAAGCCGGTGTCGACAGTGCCGGGGTGCAGCGCCACGCACAACGCCTGCGGGTTGCGCTGCCGCAGCTCGATAGCGAGATTGCGCACCAGCATGTTGAGCGCAGCCTTGGAAGCGCGATACGCATGCCAGCCGCCCAATCGGTTGTCTTCGATCGATCCCACCCGAGCCGAGATGCAGGCGAAAACAGACTTCGTGTCTCGGCGCAGCAAACCGAGCGTGTGCTTGGCGATCAAAGCGGGCCCGATGGCGTTGATTGCGTAGACGCGACTCAACACCGCGGAATCCAGCTGGCGCCAGCTCTTCTCGGGGTTCGGCAACAACACGCCCGTTGCGACCAGCACGAGATCGACAGGCCCGTCAGCGCCTGCGGCCTGAGCCACGGCCTCGATGGAACGCTCATCGTCCAGGTCGAAGCACCAAGGCGCCGCGGCCTTGCGCGATGCCGCCATGACCGCCGCAACGCGTGGATTCGCCTCTAGCGCAGCCACGAACGCCCCACCGATACCACCGCTTGCACCCCACACCAAGGCGCGTAGCGCAGGCCTGAAACTGGCAAGAGTCAGTATTGGATCTTGTGGCTCGGGCATCGCTCCTCCTCGTGCTTGGAAAGTGTGCTGGGAAAATTTTCGCCCAAGGTATTGCACTCGCCGAAGTTGTGCCTTACTTTTCGCGCGCGTTGCGGGGTGTGGTACCGCCCGTGACGCCCAGAAATGGTGGTCTGGACCCCTCGGAGGTGTGGCAAGAAGAAATGAAGAAGTTAGCAGCGTCGCAAGACAACGACCCTGGACCCCGTCTCCTCAAGGTTAATCAATACCTCGAGAAGAATTTTCCGGACTTCTTCGCCGAAGCGCGCTTCCACGTAGGGGATGACGATTACTTCCTTTATTCCCGCTTCGGCCAGTACCTCGCCCGTTCCATCGAAAATCGCCGCGCGCCGCGCTCAAAAATTTATCGCGGCTTCACTGTACTCAATAAAATGGCTGCCGTATCGCGGAGAGATCCGCAGGTGCTACGCATGCTCGTCTCCGGTCCGCTCGAGCATTTGCTCGATGCGCCAAAGGCCCGCGCTCTGGCGATGAAGCGCCTCTCGCCGGTCGCACAGGGCTATCTGGAGAGCCTCTGCGAGTAGAGGCACCGCAACGCGACTACGGCCACCGCGCGCGCATTGGCGTCGCGGTGCCACAGGCCAATCCCACCGTCGAGCCCGAGCTCCGCGAACTACTGCCAGAAGGCGCAGCGCTTTACGCGACCCGGCTCGTGCATCCGGCGTCACGAGTCGAAGAGCGGCTCGATCACTACATTCACCACATGCCGCAGGCGCTTGCGCAATTTGGCACGCTCGACATCGCCGCCCTCGGCTATGGCTGTACGGGCTCCAGCTATCGAGTGACGCCCGCACGCGAGGATGAACTGACCGCCGCCGCATCCACTCATATCCCGGTGATCACCGCGGCCCAATCGATCCGGCGGGCGCTGCAGGTGTTGGAAGTCGACCACATCGCACTCGTGTCGCCCTATCCGCAGGGTCTCGCCGAAGAGGGCTATCGGTATTGGCGCGAGGCGGGCATGACCCTGACCGATACGGCGCGGGTAGACCCCACACTGACGGATACCCACGCCATTTACGAGCTCACCAGCGAGGATGCACGGCGCGGACTTGACGCCCTCTCGCTCGATGGGGCGCAATGCGTGGTCATCAGCGGCACAGGCATGCCCACGCTGCGTGCACTCAAAGCGTGGTATCGAGACGAGGCCCATCGTGATGATCCGCCGGTGATCAGCTCGAATCTTTGCCTAGCTTGGGCGCTTTGGAATGCAGCGAAGCTTGAGCCCGCACTCGCCACTCCCATGGATTTGATAAACCGAGGAGCCTGAACATGCTGACGATCGACCGACGGCTTGCCATACAAATGGGCTTGGCTCTCGCGGCCTGCGGAGCCTCTGCCGCCTCACCCTTGATCCGCAAGGCCATTCCAAAAAGTGGCGAACGACTACCAGTTGTCGGGCTCGGCACGAATAACTACAGCCCAAAGACGCCCGAGGAGCGCGCCGCTCGACGCGAAGTGATCGCCGGGCTCACCGGCGGCGGCGCGAGCGTCATCGATACCGCTCCTTCATACCGAGAATCCGAACAGACACTCGGTGAGCTGATCGGCGAGATTGGCAATCGGCGTCAGATCTTCCTCGCCACCAAAGTGACCGCGCGCGGCGGCACTCGCGAAGAAGGTATCGCGATGCTGGATAACTCTCTCCGAATGTTGCGTGCCGAGACGCTCGATCTCGTACAGGTGCACAATCTCGTCGGCACTGCCGTGCTTCTGCCACTGCTGCGCGAGCAAGTAGCGGCAAAAAAAATCCGCTATGTCGGCATCACCACCTCGCAAGATGCGCAATACGCGGAAATGACGAGCATCATGAAAAACGAAGCGCTCGATTTCATCCAGATCGACTACTCGCTCGGCAATCGTGGCGCAGGTGATGAACTGCTACCGCTCGCAGCCGATCGCGGGATGGCGGTCTTGATCAACTTGCCATTTGGCGGACGGCGCGACGGTAATCTGTTCTCGCGGGTGCGTGATCAAGAGCTGCCGGGCTGGGCCAACGACATCAGCGCGAAGAGCTGGGGCCAACTGTTCTTGAAGTACGTCATCTCGCATCCGGCCGTGACTTGCGCGATCCCCGGCATGACGCGGCTTGCCAATCTCGAGGACAATCTCGCGGCCGCACAGGGGACGCTGCCCGATGCTGCCATGCGTCGCCGCATGGAAAGCTGGTGGGATTCACTCCCGGGCTGATTGCCCACGGTCGTAATGCATGAGTCCATTAACGGTTATCTTTGACTGCGATCCCGGGGTCGACGACGGCGTCGCTTTGCTGTTGGCCTTCGCTGCACGCGATGCGCTAAAGGTCCTCGGGATCACGACGGTTGCGGGTAACGTGTCTGCCAAGCTCACGGCACGCAACGCTGGCGTCCTGCGGGAGATCGCCTTGCGCGAGGATGTGCCCATTTACGCCGGATGTGAGCGTCCGCTCAAAAGAAGTCCCATAGAAGCCGGTCATTTCCATGGCGAGTCTGGTTTGGGAGACCTCCCGCTCTTTGAGCCTCGACACGCCGTCGAAGCAGAACACGCCGTCGATTGGCTTATCCAAACGCTGCTCGCCGCGCCTGCCAGAAGTATTGCTTTGGTGGCGACCGGCCCGCTGACCAACGTCGCAACGGCTTTGCTGCGTGAGCCCTCTATTACAAACGCCATACGCGAAATCGCCATCATGGGCGGCGCACGCAGCGAAGGTGGCAACATCACAGCCTCGGCCGAATACAACATCTATGCCGACCCGCACGCGGCGCAGGTCGTATTTGCTACCGATGTCGAGATCGTGGCATTCGGCCTCGATGTGACCCACCAAGTACGCGCGACGCCGGAACGCATCGACACGATCGCACGTCTGGGGAATCCCTCAGCCGTTGCGACGGCAAACCTTCTGACCTTTGCCACGTACCTACCCGCCAATAGCCCGGCAGCACAAGGCGCCCCATTACACGACCCCTGTCCGATCGCCTGGCTGATCGAGCCTGCCCTATTCGAATTTCGACGCTGTCACATCGAGGTGGAAACCGAATCGACGTTGACTGCAGGTCACACGGCGGTCGAGTTCCGAGCAGACGTGGCACCGCACCAGAATGTTCGTTGGGGCGTACGAGCTAATGCCGCAGGCATCTTTGACCTGCTACATCGAAAACTGGCTCAATCAGGCAAGGCGTAAGCGATCAAATAATCGCCGAGCGCAGTACCCACCTGCGTATTACCGCCCGCGGCGATGACGACGAACTGCTTGCCGCCGGCTTGGTAGGTCATCGGCACGGCCATACCGGGCACGGGCAACTTCGCCGACCACAACTCTCGGCCCGTTGTCGTTTCGATGGCGCGCAATTTCGCGTCCATCGTAGCCGCAATGAAGGTCAAACCGCTCGCCGTCGTGATCGGGCCGCCCACATTCGGCGAGCCCCACTTCACCCCTTGCGGAATCGTCACGCCAGCACGCTGGATCTGACCGAGCGGAATCTTCCAGCGTACTTGGCCGCTCGCGAGATCGATGGCAGCGAGCGTTCCCCAAGGGGGCGGTGTACAGGGGATACCAAGCGGAGATTGAAACAGCTCACCTTCGACTCGATACGGCGTGCCGACCAGCGGCCGGGTCAAATAATCTTTGGGCGCTTGCTGATCCTCTTTGGCCGGATCTTGCTTCGGAACGACTTTGATCACCGTGGCCAGATTCTCGGCCTTGATGATGAGCAGATTGCTCTTCGGATCATAGGCGGCGCCGCCCCAGTTACCGCCCCCCAAAGCCGAAGGGAACAAGATCGAACCTTGGGCGGATGGCGGGGTATACATGCCCTCGTATCGAAGACGATCAAACTGCCGGCGGCAGGCGAGTCGATCGAGCGGCGTCAAGCCAAATAGACTGTCGCGCGTGAGGGTTTGTCGTGCAAAAGGCGCCATACCCGTCGGCACCGGCTGAGTGCGACTGGCAAGCTCGCCCGGCACATCGCTCATTGGCACTGCCTGTTCGACGATTGGCCAAAGCGGCTCGCCGGTCAAGCGATGGAAGCCAAAGAGCCAGCCCATCTTGGTTTGCAGTAAGGCGGCAGGAACGGTTTTTCCATCACGCTGAATATCGACCAACAGCGGATGACCGATGAGATCATAGTCAAAGATATCGTGGTGCACGACTTGCTTAGACCACACGACTTTGCCGTTTCTCGCATCGAGCGCAACGATAGCGTTCGCGAGCGGCAAGTCGAAGCGACGACCACCACCGTAATAATCCGTCGAGGGACTCGTGGTCGGCAAGAACACCAGTTGGTGCTCGGTATCGATGCTGATGGTCGACCACACGTTGGCAGCTCCGCTGAGATCGCGATACTCAGCCGGAATCGGATTGAACTCCCAGCGCAACTCACCCGTGCGCACATCGAAAGCGCGCACCAGTCCGTCTTTCGCGTTGGCGATCCCGTCGTTGACCATCATCGCCGAAATAACGAGATCACCGATCACGGCGGGTGGTGACGTGGACGCGGCGAGGATGCCGTCTCCGTGATTTTCGTAATCACGATGCGACACCCAACCCATGTGCCCCTTGCCTTTACCGAAGTCGACGCAGCGTTTGCCCGTATCGGCATCGAGTGCATACATCCGCCCCGAATCGCCATTGCGGAAAATACGTCGTGCGCACACAGTCTCCGGGGACTCGATTGAGTCCGCCCAGTAAGCGACGCCGCGGCATCGCATCGGTCGATCCGGCGGCGGACTGATCCCGTCGCGATGCGGATCAAAGATCCAACGCTCACGACCCGTACGTGGATCTAACGCAAAGACGCGGTTCAGCGGCGTGCAGAAATACAGCGTGTCGTTCACGTGCAGTGGCGTCGTTTGCAAAATCGTGCCGTTTGGCGCCGGCGCGTCAACCACGTCGCCAGAGCGATGCGTCCAGACCCGCTTGAGACGCTTGACGTTTTTCGGATCTATTTGAATCAGCGGCGAATGCTGACTGCCGCCCGGGTCGCCCCCGAAGTTCGGCCAATCTGCGGCGGCGGGCATGCAGAGCGCGGCAAACAAGAAGCCGAGCGCCACGACGCGATTCAAGGTAGATCTCGAGTCACGCACTCTTCGGACCATATCGCTCACTCAGCGAACCTTCGTAAGACCACTCTCGCGGCGTGACGATTTCTGAACTCGTACTTTCGAGCAGCCGACAGGCCGCCACTGTCGCATGATCGCCATCGATCGTGACATGCCCGTAGTCCAACCAATCGCACAAGGTGGTGATACCGGCACGCTGGTCGACAACAACGAAGTCTTTGGCCATGCCATTGACTTCATCGACGTAGTCGAGCCCGGCTTCCATGAGTGCCATGACGAACTGCTGACACTGCTCGGAATCGGTGAAGCCCACACGGGCGATCTCAGCGTCGTCACACAGCGTCGATTGCGGCAACTGCGCGAGTAGCGCCTCCCAGCCGCCTTGGAATCGACCCTCGATCGCGCTGCGACGAATGACCACCGAGAGCCCTTCAATGAGTACCGCCATGGCACGAGTCTAGCGTCAACGCCGCAGTAACACCCATGCACTCGCAACGAGGACGAGCAAAACGGTCAAGCCGATCAAAATCCAGCCACGGCGGGGGCGCTTATCCATATCGGCATCGCCGCGAACTTCAGCCGCCGCAGCCCGCACGAGTCGTGCATCGATCTCGTGACGATTTCCGACATAGGCGGCGAGCATGGCGCGATCGGCGATGATATTGATCAGCCGAGGGAAACCACCGGACACCCGATGCAAACTGCGCAATGCCCGTGGCGTAAAAATCTCGTTTCTCGCGCCGGCGACCTGCAGTCGATGCCGGACATAAGCAGCCGCCTCATCGGCCTCGAGTGGTGCCAAGTGATATCGACCGGTTATTCGCTGGGCGACTTGGCGCAGGTCGTCGCGCGCCAGCAGCTCACGTAACTCCGGTTGTCCGATGAGGATGATTTGCAGCAACTTTCGAGTCGGTGTTTCAAGATTGGTCAGCAACCTCACCTGCTCGAGCACATCGCGTTCGAGCAGGTGTGCCTCGTCGATGAGCACGGCAACACGTCGACCGGCCGTGTTGGCAGCAAGCAGTCGTGCCGTGAGTGCATCCATCAACTGCTTGACGCTATCGCACGCTGCACCTTCGACGGTCACCCCGAGCTCCTCACAGATCGTCAGCAGAAACTCGTTGACCGTGACGCGCGGATTGAGAATCAATGCGACGTCGACATCGGGCAATTGCCGCGCAAGCAACGAGCGTACGAGCGTCGTTTTGCCGGTACCGACTTCGCCGGTCAGTTGGATGAAGCCGCCGGCACCACTGACGCCGTAGACAAGGTGAGCGAGGGCGTCCGCATGTCGCGCGCTCGGAAAGAGATAACGAGGATCTGGCGTAATGGCGAAAGGGTTCTCGTCCAGTCGGAAGAAACCGAGATACACGCGATCGCTCAGCGTTCCGGCGGAACGTAAACGCAGGGCTGACCCGACTTGACGAGCACACGGCAAATCTCGCGAGCGCGAGCCTCACTCACGACACTCGCTTGCAGCCGATGGATGGGACCATTCGAGCTTGCGCCCGAGACGACCTGCGAGACGAGCCCCTGCAACTCGGGATATCGCTCCCGCGCACTCCGCCAGCCCTCGAGTGCCTTGTCGCGAGAGGAGAAGGCACCTAACTGAATGCGGTGTTCAACCGGGCTTTGCACCGAGGAGGAGGACGACTCCTGCGCCGAGGGCTCAGCTGGCAACATCGCAGGTGGTGTCGCCGGCTCGATCGGTTCTATGGGTTCAATCGGTTCGATGGCTGCCGGACCCAAGACACCCGGCGTCGACAAAAAGTTTTGCAGCCTGACCCGAGCCTCACGCACCCAGCGACCTTTGGGGTGGGTGTTGATGAAATTTCGATAGGCTTCGGCCGTGTCGACCTCTGAGGCGGACAGCCAGTCGCGCTGCTCAATGAGATCGCTCAGACGCCGCTGTGCGACCGGTGCGTATTGGCTCTCGGGGTGTTGCTCCAAGAAAGCCTCGTAGCTCTCGATGGTGTCGGCGCGCTGCGCGCTGCGCCACTGCTGCAAATCACTGCACGCGGCGAGAGTCATCAGCGCGACCGCCGATAACAAACCGACCCAACGGCGAGATGAGCTATCCATGCGTCTGATTCTAGGGATCGATCTCGTTGAGCACCAGCCGATCGATCCAACCAGGGCCGGTGAATGACTCAAAAAAACCGCAGTGACCGCCAGTCTCCGTGGTGATGACCTTGAGTGCGGGCGGCTGCGCGATGCGCGCTAGGTCGACTGCAGGAATGATCGGGTCGTCCAGTGCCGTCACCAGCGTCGAGGGCACGACGAGCTTCGCCAGCCGATCGCCCGTGATCGCATAACCTGCGAAGTAATCCTCAACCCGCGGGTAGCCCGCATGCGATAAAACGAGCTCGCGTGTCATCCGACGCAAATCCTGCGACGCCATCAGTTCGTTGAGATCAAACTGACCGGGCCAAGCCTGTTGCTTTAGCCGTAAAGAGCGCGACCATTTGCGAACGAAATACCATCGGTACAACAGCGCACCGCGCTCGAGCGCATCGAGCGTCACCGCCGGATCGAGCACCGGTGAAATCCCGATCGCACGGTGAATTCGCAAATTTGCCTGCTGCGCCTGCGCCGCCACGCGCAACATGAAGTTACCGCCCAAGGAAAAGCCGGCTAGTACCAACCGATCCTTGACGAAACGAGACTGGATTTCCTTGATCGCTCCGATGACCTCATCGAGGCGACATGAGTGGAACAAATCCCGATTCAGATGATGGGTAGCGCCGTGATCGCGCAAATTCAATCTGACGACATCGAATCCCTGCGCATGCAGCGACTGCGCCAACGACAGAACATACAGCGACTGCGCGCTCCCCTCCCAACCATGTAAGAGAGCGACTAGCGTAGGCGGCTTGTCGCGGTTGGGTGAGCGCGAGGGCGCATGGAACGCTTGCAGACGCACACCATCGCCACAGTCGAGCAGATGCTCCCGACTCGCTGCGAGCATCGGTGCGGCACGACGCTCGACGAGAGGCCGTCGTCCCGGGAAACTTGGCAAAATCGACTGCAGGTGCTGGCCGCGCAACCACCAGCTCGGCTCGAAAATCATCCGCTCAGTCACGCAAGCCGGCACTACGACTCATCAACTGCAGGGCAATGAAGAACAACACCACCACCGCGAGACTCATGATGGTGAAAGCGGCCAATACATTGACATCGCTACGACCGAGAAAACCGTAGCGAAAGGCATTGACCATGTGCAGGATGGGATTGGCATACGAGAGGGTACGAGCCCACTCGGGTAACAAGTTGATCGAATAGAAAACACCGCCGAAATAGGTCAACGGAGTCAGAATGAAGGTCGGAATCCAGTTGACTTGATCAAAATTTTTCGCAAACACGCCATTGATCAGCCCAGCGAGTGAGAAAATCATGGCAGTCAAAAATACCGCCATAAAAATCGACAGCAGGTGCTGCACCGGTAGGTGTGTGAAAAACAAGGTCACCACGGTGACGGCAAGCCCGACCAACAGGCCTCGCAACACGCCACCGCCGACATAGCCCAGCACGATCACCCAGTTGGGCAGCGGCGAAACGAGGACTTCTTCGAGATAGCGCCCGAACTTGGCGCCGTATAACGACGATGAGACGTTGGCGTAGGAGTTGGTGATAACGGCCATCATGATCAAGCCGGGTGCGATGTACTGCATGTAATCCGTGCCGTCCATCGAACCGATACGCCCGCCAATCAAGGAGCCGAAGATCACGAAATACAGCGCCGCCGTGACGACGGACGGAACGATCGTCTGCCCCCAGATACGCAGAATGCGACCAAACTCTCTCAGGATAATCGTCTTGAAACCGATCCATCGCGCTCGCGTGATTGTTTCGCTCATGCGGGTGCTCCGGACTTGTCGACGAGCCGCATGAAGATCTCTTCGAGACGATTCACCTTGTTGCGCATCGAGAGGACCTGGACTCCATCGGCTGACAACTGGCTGAACAACTCGTTGAGATTACGATCTTTGCTGACCTCGACCTCCAGTGTTTGTGGGTCGATGAGCGTCAAATCGTAACCCGCCATCTGAGGCGCACGATTGATTGGTGCGCGTAAGCTGAGCACGAACGATTCGGTATGCAGCTTGCGCAACAGGCTGTCCATGCGATCCGCCTCGGCGATCTGCCCGCGATCGATGATGGCGATGTTACGACAGAGCGATTCCGCTTCTTCGAGATAATGGGTCGTCAAGATGATGGTCGTCCCGCGCGCGTTAAGCTCGCGCAGAAACTCCCACATCGAACGCCGGATCTCGATGTCGACGCCGGCTGTCGGCTCATCGAGGATCAACAAGCGTGGTTCGTGCATCAGTGCCCGCGCGATCATCAAACGGCGCTTCATGCCACCCGAGAGGGTTCGCGACATCTTGTGACGCTTATCCCAGAGCGACAAAGCCGTGAGATATTTTTCCGCTCGCTCGCGTGCCACCGAGCGCGGGATGCCGTAGAAGCCCGCTTGATTGACGACGATGGTCTCCGGCGTTTCGAATTGATTGAGATTCAGCTCCTGCGGCACGACCCCGATACACGCTTTGGCAGCCTCGAGATCGCTATCGAGATCGTGGCCGAAAACGGCGATACGGCCTGCCGACTTGCTCACGAGCGAAGTGCAGATGCCAATCAGGGTGCTCTTCCCCGCGCCATTCGGCCCGAGCAGGGCAAAAAAGTCGCCCTCGGCGACATCGAGATCGATGCCTTTGAGAGCTTGGACGCCGTTGCGGTACTGCTTGACGAGACCGCGAACTTCAAGTGCTTGCATGCGGTCGAGAAGATACCACGCCGGCGCGGTTTTTCGCGGACGAGCTCAGGCGGGGACCGCCGGGCGTGACAGCGACGCCAAGCGCTGCACACCCGCATAGGTGGTTTGCCAGAGCCGCCGATGATCCGCGGCATTGGCCGCCTCGAGGCGACGCCCCCAGAACCAGGGGTCGGTGTTCCAGCGCAGGCGCAAGCCGCCGCGATTGCGATCAGCGAGCGGATCGAGCTCAGGCAGGGGGAGCGCGCGCAGTCTCGCTACCATTTGCGGCGCGAGGCCGAGCAACAACGTCGCCGCGACGGCTCTGCCCCGACAAACCTGCCACGCGAAATGACAGAGCAAGCGGACATAGTCGCGGCCCGGCGCGGTCGACCAAATCTCTCGATGAGCAGCGCACTGATCATCCGTTTGCCCGCCCTCAAAGACGATGATCGGATCGAACGGCAAATCGAATAAAAGATAGGGCGCCTCCGCGACCTGCTTGAGAGCGACCTCGGTGAGACCACTCCACAGAGCGCGATCGGCGCACGCGACGATGGAGACGGCAGGATCCCGGCCGATCAGATTTTGGCGGATCAAATTCAAGCCGCGAAAATTAAGATCGCCGACCTGACGAATGATTTCGCGATCGACGCTGTGGGTGAAATCGGTTTCAGTTGGCTCTTTCATGCATTCCTCCGTTGTTTGACGAAAAATGATGGCCGAGCGCGCCTTGGAATGCAGCCTGAGTTTTGGGATATTTTGAGTGCAAATACCACTCATATTGAATGCATCGGGAGTTGTCATGCGTGTTACTGATGATCGTTACCGTCGCGACCGCTCGCGTCTCGAACTCGCCCTGCGCCTCGTCAAACACGAGGCACGCACCCAAACCATCAGACAGTGGACCGGCCTCAGCGATGACCGTGTTCGTAAACTGATCCGCTCTTACATCCGTCCCGGCGCAGCCATCCGTCGTCATCGTGGCAAGTCACCACAACAAGTCGGATTTTTTCTTCGATCAGCCCAGCTCGACCATGACACCCACGTGCTCGCAGCGATGCTCGTGCTGTTCGGCGTTCTCCCGACACGACAACGCGGATCGGCACCACGCCGCGCTGCACCGATCCAACAAGGAAGACTACTCTGTGACGCCTTCGATGCTTACACGCGTGTCGTCGAAAACGCCCGAATCGACTTCGAACGTGCGGCTTTTCTTGCCGACGCCTTGAGCATGGGCGATGAAATCCGTTTGCAATGGTGCGAGCACTGCGGTGGTGTCAACGTGATCGAAGCGCTGCGCTTGCGCGAAGTCGAATGTCGCGCCTGCAGCGAGATGCTGCCGCCCCAGCGCCCGGGTAGAGCGGTGCGCGCGACGACACGTCCGCCTGCTACACTTGGCCACCGAACAGGGCTCTGAATCCGAACGAGGTCGTTTCCGTTTCAGTGCGCCCGGATCTCGCCATGCGCGCTTTGCCCGAACACCGTCAACCTAATTTCCTCGCGGGTCCCTATATCGACCGCCGAGCGCATTTGCGTGAGGTATCGAATTGGCAAGCCGAGGCGCGAGAAGATCCGCACGCACGGTTTTTATTGAGTCGGGGTATGACGCTGGCTGTCGATACGGATCCGCTGCGGGCGGCGTTCGTCGACCATCGTCATCCGCTCGTGCAACAAGCAGCGGATTCGGCCATGGTTCTGCTTGGTTGGTTCGAAGAGAGCCGCTGCGTACTGATCCAGATCGACGAAGCGTTCGCGGCGCCTATCGAGATGCGTTTCGAGGAACTGCGTCCGCTGGCCTCGGAACTCGATGCGGCGGAAGCCGGCTTGTTGGCCTATGCGCGTGCCTTGATCCATTGGCAAAAACGCCATCGTTACTGCGGTAGCTGCGGCGCGCCAAACGAAGCACGACGCGGTGGCCATGTCATGCGCTGCAGCAACGCAAGTTGCGGCGTCGATTGTTTTCCCAGAATCGACCCCGCCATCATCGTGCTCGTCACCGACGGCGATCGGGCGTTGCTCGGCCGCCAAGCGTCTTGGGGCCCGAACCGCTATTCGACCATCGCGGGCTTCGTGGAGCCCGGTGAAAGTCTCGAGGATGCCGTCGCGCGTGAAGTGCTCGAAGAAACCGGCGTGACCATCAGCCACTGCCGCTACCACTCGTCGCAGCCTTGGCCGTTTCCCTCCTCGCTGATGCTGGGCTACTTGGCAACGGCCGTTCCGGGCTCCCCCGCGATAGCGGGCGATGAGCTCGAGGATGCCCGCTGGTTCAGCCGGGAGGATATCCGCGATGGTCGCGCGCTTCTGCCGCCCATCACCTCCATCTCGCGACGCTTGATCATGCACTGGCTCGACGCCGAATCGCGCTGAGTAACGCAGCATGTGCCTCGCCGCCGTCGCGTTCGACACGCACCCCCACTATCTCGCCGTGGTGGTCGCTAATCGGGACGAGTTCCATGCTCGACCGGCCGCGCCGCTCGCCCTCTGGGACGATCGGCCGAGCGTTTTGGCGGGTCGTGATCTGCAGGCGGGCGGCACTTGGCTGGGTCTCGAGCAGCGATCGCGCTTTGGTCTCGTGACCAACTTCCGCGAAGCGTTGAAAATGCCCAAAGCGCCGACGCGGGGCGACCTCGTCCCCGCCTTTCTGACGAGTCCGGACTCAGCAGAATCGCATCTCGATTCGCTAGCACGCCATGCGAGTCGATATGCCGGCTTCAACCTGTTACTGCATGATGGTGATGCGCTTTGGTATGCCAGTAACCGCGATGCCCAGTTCGCTCGCCGACTCTCTGCCGGCGTGCACGCACTGAGCAATCACGTGCTCGACACGCCCTGGCCCAAACTGCTGCGGCTGCGCGGCGCCCTAGCGGATTGGTCGAGCGTTGGCGCGACGGATCCGGCTGCGCTTTGGGATGCACTCGCTGATCGCGAGCGTGCCCCGCCCGATTGCTTACCCGATACCGGTATCGGCGCTGAGTGGGAGTCGATCCTCTCCTCGCCCTTCGTACTCACCGAGGGTTACGGAACTCGGTGCTCCACCCTACTGCTGCTTGATCGACGCGGAAACTGGTCGCTCGAAGAACGCCGGTACAACGCATCGGGGCAGCCCGATGGGCAAATCCGCTGGCAAGCAACACGCGCCAAGTGGCCGCCCGAAGCAGCGAGTCTCTGAAGTAGAATCGGGGCACGATGCTGCTCTCGTTCACCTCGAATAGTCGTCGTCGCGCGGCATACGCCGGCGTGCTGGCGGCGCTATCGTCAGTGATAGCGAGCAATCCCGCCCATGCCGACATCGACATCCAGATCAATGGCGTGGAAGGCGAGCTTCGTCGCAACGTGCTCGCCTACCTGAGTCTCGAACGCTACAAGGGTCGCGACGATCTCGATGCCAATCTTGTCGAGCGTCTGCAAGAGCGCGCCGTTCGCGAAGCGGCTGCCGCATTGCGCCCTTTCGGTTACTACGATGCCAAAGTGGAAGTCATGGTCGACAAGATCGACGCGACGCGTTGGCGCGCCCGTCTGCAGATCGATACCGGTCTTCCGGTCATGATGCAGGATGTCATCCTGCGAGTAGAGGGGCCCGGCATCGAGCATCCGGCATTTTCGGAAATACTGCGAGACCCGCCGCTACGCATCGGGAGGCGACTCGATCATGCCGCATACGACTCGATCAAAGATTCTCTGCGTCGAACCGCCGCGACGCTTGGCTTCGTCGAGGCACAACTAACAAGCAGCGAGCTGCGAGTCGACCCGGAGTTGAAAACCGCAACGGCTACTCTGATTTTGCAAACAGGGCCTCGCTATAGCTTCGGCTCGACTCTCATCGAACAACGCTCATTGGACGAAAGCCTGTTACGACGTTATCTACGCTACGAAGACGGCTCACCTTACGATGCCACTCAACTGCTACGCACCCAGTTCGCGCTGGACGACAGTCAGTATTTCTCGGCAGTGGAGGTGCTCGCGGGTGAGCCCGATGCTCAAACTCGCCTCATTCCAGTCAGCATCCGCACCGAACCCAATCGGCGTAACCGATATTCGGCCGGTGTGGGATTCGCGACTGACAGCCGTGCGCGCGGCACACTGACTTGGGAAAACCGACGGCTCAACGATAAAGGGCATCGACTGCGGGCTGACGTAAAGGCCGCGCAAGTCGAACAGTCTTTCGAGGCGCGCTACCTCGTTCCGATCGGGGATCCCGCGCTGGAAAAATTCACCACCGAGTGGCGCTACTCTCGCGACGAGCTGGGTGACCTCGATACGCGAACGACCCGACTGCAGCCGTCGATCACGCAGGTGCGAGGCGACTGGCAACGGGTATTCTTTGCATCATTGAGCCGCGTGCGCACGGCGACGGCCAATTCCGGTCGTGCAACCTCCCTCGATACCAGCGATACGCTCGTCATACCGGGGATCAGTCTTGCGTCGGTGCCACGCGGGTATCTTGGTGAGGCGCTTTTTTCGCGAGGTCTGTTGGCTGAGCTGCGCGGCTCTACGCAAAATCTCGGCGCACCCGACGATTATTTGCAATTACGCATCGAAGGCGAACGGGCTTTTGACCTCGCGCCCCAGTGGCACCTGTTTCTTCGCGCTCAAGTTGGGGCAACCTGGGTATCCGCAACGCAAAATCTGCCGGGTACAGAGCGCTTCTTTGCCGGCGGTGATCGAAGTGTACGTGGCTTCGGCTACACCGACCTCTCACCAACCGATGAGCTAGGCGCGAAAGTCGGCGGTCGCCATCTTTTGACGGCCACCGCAGAAGTCATTCGCGATCTACCGCGCAACTTCGGCGTTGCTGCATTCGTCGATGTCGGTAACGCATTCGATCACTTCGGTGATCCACTGCAATACTCAGCCGGCATCGGACTGCGACTGCGTTTGCCAGTCGTCACTCTGGGGATCGATATCGCACAACCCTTGACCAATCCCGCTTGCCGCAATCTCCGCCCCGATCCGCGCTGCGGCGTTGAGAGCGGCTTTGACAAGCCCTCCGGCCCGCGTTTGCACCTGAATTTCTCGCCGAAGCTGTGATGTACCGGCCGTGAAGCGTGTTTCTGTCATCGCTGGTTTGATGTTGCTGTTATTGCTCAGCATGCCGGTGATTGCGCTATTCACGCTCGGACACTCGGAGGCAGCGCTGCGCTACGCGGTCGCTCAGTTGCCGACGAAAGCCGGCTCATTGGAAAAGCTGCAGATCGATAACCTGCGTGGAACCTTGGCGGGTGGCTTTACCGTTGATCGTATCGTCATTGAGCATGACCTCGTCTATTTGCGTATCGACGGGGTCCGCGCGCGAATCGAACTTCTGCCGCTGTTGTGGCAGACCATCGATGTCAGCAACTTCGAAGTTCGCAACCTCGAGATTGCACCACAGCCACGAAATCAGCCGCCACCGCTCGAAGCAAAACCGTTTCTCCCGCGACTGCTGACACTCGAAGCACGTCAGACCCGAGTGCGATCGACCACTATCAGACCACCGGTGGGATCGCCGGTGTTGTTCGAAAACGTGACGGCCCGCGGCACCATCCGCGAGCGGCGTATTTGGATACGTGATGCGAAAGGTTCTCTCGGTAATATCGAGCTTGAGGCTGAAGGTACTCTCAAAGCGGCGATGCCGCTTGGCCTCGAGGCGAAGGCCAAAGCTACTTTGCGATCGGACCGAGGTCCGCGCTGGATTGCGAGCGTCAGCACCGACGGCGATCTCGAAAAATTACCGTTGCGAGGGGGGCTCACCGAACCGTTCCTGGCCGAACTCGAGGAGACCGACCTGCGTGCCTTGCCGCCGTGGAATCTGCGCGGCACCGCAAAAGTATCAAAGCTCGACTTCACCCGCTTCGGTGGTTCCGCCTTTTTCGGCGACATCGCCGGTACGCTTGCGCTCGAGTTCGATGCAGGGGGGTATCGTGCGATCGGATCGCTCGACTCGCCGGGTCTCGGTGCCGGTCCCATTGATGTCGAGTTCGATGGCCGCTTCGCTCGCAACACCTTGCAAGCGCGGACATTGAAACTCGCACACCGGCCGAGCCGGCTGCGCGTCGACACCAGCGGGATTGTGGCATTCGAAACGGCCGGCACGCGCCTCGCCCTCAGCGGACGCTGGCAAAATTTCCGCTGGCCCTTGCTCGGGAAAGACGCGGCACTGCAGAGTGAGCGCGGCCTATTCACGTTTCAGGGTATGGGCAATTACGACGTTCGAACCGAGGCGGCCTTGCAGATCGGGGTTCTGCCGTCGATGCAGACGGTCATCGATGGATCGCTGCAACCCGGACGCTTCGTTTTCACCAATAGCCGTTTTGATTTTCTCGAGGGTACGAGCCGGTTCTCGGGTGAACTCGACTGGCGACCTGATTTGTCATGGAAAATCACCGGCCGTGTCAAAGATATCGATCCCTCGGGTTGGCGAGCCGGTCTTGACGGTAAAGTCGATTTCTCACTGACTGCAACGGGACGTACCAGCGGCAAGAATGCTGGTATCGAGATCGACCTCCGCCAACTCAGCGGACGGCTGCGAGGTGCCGCCGCTAGCGGTGGCGGAAAACTGCGCATTACCAAAGGCGACTATCGCTTCGACGCTGTCGACGTGCGCTTCGGTGGTTTTGATCTCGAACTGGATGGTCTGTTATCGGACACCCGACGCGATCTCACTTTCAGGATCCAAGCGAACGATCTGGCCGTCGTAGCACCGGGTGCGACAGGAAGCTTGTCGGCAAAAGGCGTGTTACGTGGCACAGCGAACGCCATACGGGTGCTGCTCGAAGCCGACGGCGATAACCTGAAACTACCGACGATGCAGATTGGCCGTTTGCGTGCTGCGATCGATGTCGACCCGCTGACCGACGCGTCGGCACCGGCTACGATCGATGTGACCATTGCGGATGCGCAAGCGGCGGGCCGAGATATCGAACGGCTTGAGTTCAAGCTGCAGGGTTCGACGGCGACGCACCGCCTCACTCTCGATATCCGCGATCGCGAGGCGACGCTGAAGGCTCGTGGCGTCGGCTCGTTCGATACGCACACTTGGCAGCATCGCTGGGAGCAGCTTGATCTCGATCTGCCCGCCGACATCGGACTCGCCGTAGTGGATCCCCTGACGGCAACTTTCACCATGAGCAGCGCTGATGTCGAGCCCTTCTGTTTACGAGCTCGCCGGTCGAACGAACTGACTGGCAGCGCCGAACTCTGCCTCGCAGCTGCTTGGAGCGAAGGTGCGTGGAACGCGCGCTTTGACATCGCGCGTCTGCCCATTGCTTCAATCCTGCCGGAGCCTTGGCTCAAAGCGAGCTACGACGGCACGATCAGCGCCGCAGCCAGTATTGGCGCGCCTGCGACGGGACCTCTGCTGGGCACCCTGCGCGCCGACTTTCGCGATGCCCGTCTCAACTGGCTACGCGCAAGCGGCAAGCGCGACATCATTCCTTTGGGCTCGGGCTATCTCGATATCAGCTCCTCGTCGGACGCCGTCGTCGGTCTGCTGGATATTGCCGCCGGCGAGCGCGGGCGCGCCAGCGGTCAATTGTTGGCGCTACGCGGTGCCGGTACTTGGTCCGAGATGCCTCTGCAAGCGAAGCTGATCGCCGACTCTACCGCGCTCGGTTTGTTGAATCTCTATGTGCCGGAGATTGATCGATCGGCGGGTGATCTGTCGATGGACTTCGACTTCAGCGGCACCGTCGGTGCTCCCCTCGTCAACGGCGTGTTACGACTCGAGCGGGGCGAGCTCGATTTTTACCAGATCAATCTCGCACTGCGTGACATCGATGCCGAAGCACGCTTGATCGATAATCGGATCAACTTGCAATCCTTTGCGCGCGCCGGCAAGGGGAGCATTCGTGCTGATGCAGATCTCGAATGGCGCAGATCGCTACCCTTCGGATCGTTACGAATTCGAGGCGCTGATATTCCAATCATTGATCTTCCGGAGGCGCGTATCACGGCGACGCCGAACCTCGAGTTCAAGGTCACTGGTCGCGATTTGCTCGCCACGGGCACGGTGCTAGTTCCTAGCGCGCGCCTGACGCCGGTTGATCTGACAGGCGCCGTCTCGACCTCGACTGATGAAATCATCGTCGGCGCCGAATCTGTCGACCCCGCGAGTTCGTTTCGGGTGTCGAGTGATATCAAGCTCACACTCGGTGATCGGGTGACCGTCGATTCCTTCGGCCTCAGCGGCCGAGTCGCCGGTAATATCAATGTACGCAGCACGCCAGATGGGATCAACCGCGGTAGCGGAGAGCTCGGTGTCGTCGAGGGAAAATACGCCGCTTTGGGGCGACGTCTGGACATCGAGCGCGGCCGACTCATCTTTTCAGGCGGGCTCATCAACGACCCGGGTATCGATATCAGAGCGACCAAAGAATTTCCGGATGTGAAGGCAGGCGTGAATGTACGCGGGACGTTACGTGAGCCACGGATGAGCTTCTTTTCAGAACCGTCATTACCGCAATCACAAGTCGTGTCGCTGATCTTGGCGGGCGGCACTATCGAGGCGACTCAAGCGGGTGACTCGAGCTCCAGTGCCAGTCGAACCGCCCTCCTGGCGCAAGGCGGCGCCATCCTCGCGCAGCAGTTGGGTCAACGCATCGGCATCGAGGACGTCGGAATCGAGCAGAATCTCGCCAATGAGACCTCGCTGGTCTTCGGCAAATATCTCTCGAGTCGGCTCTACGTCAGCTACGGTATATCACTGGCCGAAACTTTGAATACCCTCAAGCTTCGTTACAGCATCAATGATCGTTGGACGGTGCGAACCGAAGCCGGCAAAGAAGTGAGCGCCGATGTGGTCTACACGGTTGAGAAGCCGTGAGCCGAAATCTCGCGATCCGACTGATGTCGGGCGTTTTCCTCGTGGTCTGGGGCGTGCTCGCTATTGCGCCCATCGATCGAGCCACTTGGTGGCTCGAGAACGTGTTGATCTTCGCCGCAGTCGCCGCGCTGATCGTAATACGCAACGTATTGCCGTTGTCGCTCCCGTCTTGCGTACTGATTTTCGGATTTTTGACTATCCACACGATCGGTGCCCACTACACATACTCATTGGTGCCGATCGCAGAGGTCACTGACTGGCTCGGATCGGGTCGTAATCACTATGACCGACTCGTGCACTTTTGTTACGGACTATGCCTCGTGCTGCCACTTCGCGAGCTACTGATGCTGCACGCCAAGGTGCGAGGTTTTTGGAGTTATTTTTTACCGCTCGATCTCGTGATGTCGACGTCGTTATTGTACGAACTGCTCGAATGGGCAGCAGCCATCCTCTTCGGCGGAGGGCTCGGCGCCACTTTCCTTGGCACGCAAGGCGACGAGTGGGACGCGCATCAGGACATGCTGATGGCCGCTGCGGGCGGTCTCGTGGCAACGCTCCTGATTTGGTGGCGCAACCGTCGCTGGCAGAGCGACATGACGCTCGACTGGTTTCGGCACATCGGACGCACTCGCTGATGCCAAAGATATGCCGAAGATATTGATCGTCTATGGCGGTCGTCGTGGTGGGCGCACAGAGCAGTTGCGGCTTGCCTTGGGGGATGGAGCACGCTCCAGTGGCGAGCCCCTCGAGCTGCGTGAGAAATCCGCCTTGGCTGCAGACGCGGCGGATCTGCTTTGGGCGGACGGCATTCTGCTCGCAACCCCTGAACACTTTGCATACATGAGTGGAGCTCTGAAGGATTTTTTTGACCGCACGTTCTATGCGGTCGAAACGCACACCGTCGGTCGGCCTTACGGCCTCGTGGTGAGTGCAGGCAACGAGGGCCACGGGACCATCGCTGCGGTGCGCCGTATCGTTACCGGCTATCGGTGGAAAGAGATCGCTGAACCTGTGTTGGTGGTCGGCGAGCCGAAGCCGGCAGACCTCGAGTGCTGCCGCGAACTCGGCGCGACGCTGGTCGTAGGCCTTGCCGCTGGAATTTTTTGATGAGTCTCAGCGGCCGAGCGCCTTTTTGGCAATAGCCAGGTTTGGATCCAGCGCGAGCGCCTTTTCGAACTCGGCGCGTGCCGTTGCGGTATCACCGGCATCTCGCGCACAGCGACCGCTCCAGTAATGCGCTTCAGCAGCACCCCAATCCAGTCGCGAGTTGGACGGAGATGGCGCGCCGTTCGAGTTATGAGAATCGAAGGTCTTGGTTGCTTCACGGATTCGAGCGCAACCCTTGCCTTTGTCGCCACCCACGAATTTGGGGCGAAAATAAAGACCGAACCCATCCACTAGGATGACTCGTGGGTTCTTCGGCGCCAAGGCGAGTGCCGCCTCGATGCTCTTGCCGCTACGCGAGCCGTTACGGATCGCCGCCATTCC
Source organism: Gammaproteobacteria bacterium (assembly GCA_018970145.1). Lineage (GTDB taxonomy): Bacteria > Pseudomonadota > Gammaproteobacteria > Steroidobacterales > Steroidobacteraceae > UBA964. The sequence goes on along the minus strand of JAGWWY010000004.1, from coordinate 100,311 downwards.
ACCCAAGTTGGCAAGGTAGCCATAGCAGGCTGATTGCAACGCCAAAGCCTCGAACGATCGAGGCTGACGTTGGATCAAAGCCTCTAGCGTCGTGATACAGATGTCCCCAGCTCGCTTGGCGTCACTGTCTCGCTTGGCCAGCACGGCCTCTTGTAACACGCGAAATTCCTGGTACGCCAAAGTGTATTGAGGATCGGCAAGAGCCGCATCCGGCTCGGCACCCTGCGTTAACGCTGCCGCCATCGACAATCCGACAACCATGAGGTGCCGCCAACGACGCAAGGTGATGCGATTCACGGTGCTGCCTTGACGAAGCGCAGGGTCATACGATCGGATTCGCCGATTGCATCGTACTTGCTACGATCAAAATTCGGATCGGGTGCTTTGCCTGAACCGTAGGGCACCGTGCTCCGTGTCGGCGGGAGCGTCCACACACCGAAGGGATGATCTTTGCTGTCGTTGGGATTTGCATTGATCTGCGATCGATCCGCTAATCGCAGCCCGGCCTTCTCAGCCGCTGCGATCACATAAGCCTCGGTCACGTAGCCACTCTCGGCCTTCGGATCTTGTGGCCCCGGATTTGCCCGATGCTGCTCGACGCCCAACACGCCACCTGGCTTCAAAGAAACGGCGAGACTCGCAAAGTGGCGATCAACCAAGCCTTCGATGCGCATCCAACCATGGATCACCCGCGACAACAGAATGAAGTCGTAGCTGTTCGCGGCCAACGGTGCCGCAGTGGCACCCCAGTTGACGAGCTCGACCGTGCCGTAGATTTTGTCGTCGGCAAACCGCGCTGCAAAATCGGCACGACCCTTGCGAGCGGCATCGGTGATAGACGGATTGGCAAGATCTGCGGCCGTTGCGCTGTATCGGCCGCCCGTGCGCGCCGCATAGGGGGCGAGGATACGAGTCCACCATCCGGCACCCGGCTGCACCTCAAGAATGCTCGCGCCCGGCTTCAAACCCCAGAACTGCAAGTTCTCGACGGGCTTACGTGCTGCATCCCGCGATTTCTCATCGGCCGAGCGCCAATCGCCGGCAATGACCTCGCTCAAGACGAGATCCTTTGGCGTCGCAGCGAGTGCGCCTGTCGCGGCCAAAGTTGCGACGATCGTAGCCAAGATAATTTGCTTGAGTAATCGGATTTTCATCGAGACGCCTCGTATCCTTGAGTAGTTGGCGAAAATAATGGCACCAAAGGCTAGCAGAAGCCTGTTGCAGCGCCCAGTCGGGGGACGCGCCGACCACGGCTCGAACGCGATGAGCGCATCCTTGAGCCTACGATCGCGACTTTCGGCTATCTAGCTGCATGAATACCAAACTCGATATCAAAACCATCACCGAATTCCTCGCCGAGCAACCGAATGTCGACGTAAGTCGGGCGTGGGAGCGCTGCTGGGGCATCCATTCCGGTATCGTTGATCGCGTCAAACAGCGCTTCTCGGTGGAAAAGCACTCCTCCACCATCGGCAGTGAGTATTACACCTCGCTCGACGGCGGTATGGAGGGCTCGTTCAACGCCTGGACCGGGCCGCGCGTCGAATGGCTCGTGCACTCTTGGCTTGGTAATCGCAAGGCGAGCTTGCTCGATATGAATGCGACCGTATTTCTCTCGCAACAAAATCGAGTGCCGCACTTAGTCGTGATCTTCGGTACCGTGCCTAAACTTTTTTTCTATGCGGATTACACACCGCGTGTCGATCTTCGTACTCACCTCGACTACGTCAATCATTACTACGAACCCGTCAACGCCAGCGCCATTCGGTTTCGCGGTCTATCGAACTTCACCTGGAACTGGAGCCACGGCACTTATTTACGTGGGTTGATGTCGCCGGTCTGCACAAGTGTCATGGGCGAACTGAACGAGGAGAATATCGCCACCTGCGAAAGTTACCTGCAAGAGTTCGTCGGACGCTGGTTCGACTGGATCGACGAGGCGGAGAAAAAACCACTCGCCCCCGAAGAGCGTCTCGCGCAACAAGCGTACGATCACTATGTGCGTGAAATCGGGTACCGTACCGATCCCATGAACGTACTCGCACAGCGTGCTTTTGGTCCTGAGGAGTTTCAGCGGCGCCTTGAACTGCGTATGGGGCTTGGCCAGATTGCTGAGACTCAAGGCAAGGTGGCGATCGATTGATTGCCGTCAGGCTCGCCCGGCCCGAGGATGCTTCGGCGATCGTCGCACTCGTGAATTCGGCTTATCGCGGCGATAGCAGCCGCGCGGGCTGGACAACCGAAGCGGACTTGCTCGGCGGTCAGCGCACCGATGAAGCGGCGATCGTCGACTTCATCGCCGGGGCACCGCGACAGCGGATGCTGGTGCATGAGCACACCGATGGTGCACTGCACGCGTGCGTGCAGCTGCAAAACCAGGGCGACGAGGCGTATCTGGGCATGCTGACCATCCGGCCCACACTGCAAGCCGCGGGCCTCGGACGAGCCTTACTCGCGGCGGCCGAGCGTGAGGTGCAAACTCATTGGGGCGTCAACCGCGTGGTCATGACGGTTATCGAGCAACGTGATGAGCTCATCGCCTGGTATGAACGCCGCGGCTACCGCCGCACGGGCGCGACGGCCGAATTCCCTTATGGGGATCTGCGTTTTGGTGAGCCGAAACGAGCTGACCTGCGATTCGTCGTACTCGCCAAAGAATTGGCCATCACCACGTGATGCTCTATAAACCGGATCGACCCGTCATCGATTCGTCATACGGGCGCCCTACCCTGCGAGCATGTCCAAGCCCGCGCTGTTCATCGCATTTATCTCGGCCCTGCACATGATGAACGCCCTTGCCGCGCCGATCGTCATTGCGCACCGCGGTGCCTCGGGTTATCGACCCGAGCACACCCTAGAGGCGTATCAACTCGCCATCGAGATGGGTGCTGACTACATCGAACCCGATCTCGTCGCCACACGCGATGGACATCTCGTCGCGAGGCACGAACCCGATATCAGCCAGACAACTGACGTCGCCTCGAGGGTCGAATTCGCCGATCGAAAACGCACCGTCGTAATCGATGGTATCGAAACGACCGGATGGTTCACCGTGGACTTCACTCTCGCCGAGCTGCGCCGCTTGCGAGCCGTGCAGCCGCGGCCAGATCGATCGAAGGCATTCGATGGTCAGTTTCTGATTCCGACCCTCGAAGAAATCATCTCGCTCGCGCAACGCGAGGCGAAAGCGCGCGGGCGCCCCATCGGAATCTACCCTGAAACCAAGCATCCAAGCTGGCACTGCGCGCTAGGTTTATCGCTCGAAGCGCCGTTACTGAGCGCACTCGCAAAGGCCGGCTGGAACGACCGGCAGGCGCCAGTATTCATCCAATCTTTTGAAGTCGGCAATCTGCAATGGCTACGCGGCCGTACGTCAGTAAAGTTAGTGCAACTCGTGGGCGGCGTCGGGTCGAACGCCGATGGTTCAGTGATCCTGCCGCCGTCGTTTGAACAAGCCGGGTGCGCAAGCTATCCCGTTGGTAGCTTACCGACGAACTTTGCTTCGCCGGAAGCGTTTGAAAAGATCGCGACCTATGCAGACGGTATCGGTCCTTGGAAGCGTTTTTTGATTGGCGAGCGCGAAGGACGTGCGACGCCACCGTCCAATTTCGTCGAACTGGCACACGCTGCAGGCTTACAGGTACACCCTTGGACTTTTCGCAACGAGCAGATGCATTTGCTGGCGAACTACGCGGGTGATCCACTCGAGGAATATCGAGCCTTCATCGCGCTCGGTGTCGATGGTTTTTTCAGTGATTTTCCGGACACGGCTCGCGCCGCGCTAAAATAGATCGCTCAAAGAAAAAGGCCCGGCGTTTGACGGCCGGGCCTTAAGAACTGCGGTCTTTCGCCGCTTGGAACTTAGAAGTTGTAGCTGAATTCGAGCCCGATCTGCCGCTCGCGGCGCAGCACGCCGAAAAAGCCGCGCGGGAGCGAGTAAGAGGCGACGGACGTTGCCGGCGTAGCGGGCACGGTCAAACCGTTTACGCCGATCAAGTTCTGCTGCAACCAACGAGTCGCGCCCGGCGAGGAGTCTTCGTTCGTCAGGTTACGACCGTAGATACCCACTTTCCACTCGTTTGTCTGGATGCCGAAGCGCGCACCGAGCAGCGTTGCCGCACCGGTGTAGGCAAGATTGTGTACCTGCACCCACTTCTTGCTGGTGTAGGACAAGTCGCTGTTGAGGTAGAACTCGTAATCACCACCGAACACTGGACGAACGAAGTCGGCGGTCAACGAAGCCGTGTGCTTCGCTGCCAGCGGGAACTCGTTACCGGCGATCGAGCAGCTGCCCTGACCATTCAGGTTACGAGCCGTTGAAGTCGGATCATTCGGATTGAAGATGCCGCCACCACTCGTGATGATGAATTGCATGTCATCGCAACCCTTGGTGAACTCGGTGTCGGCCAACGCGTAGTTGAAGCCGAGGGTGAGCTCGTCCGTTGCCGCGAACTTGGTCTCGACTTCGAAGCCTTTCACCTGACCGTCGCCTTGGTTGGTCGAGATCGACGTGACTGCTCCGGTCGACGCTTGAATCGGCGTCGTCAGCTGAATCGCCGTGACATCCATCTTGAAGACGGCGACGTTGAACACGAGGCGGTTATCCATCCACGTGGACTTCATGCCAACTTCGTAGTTAACCGACTCTTCCTGATCAAATGACTCGTCCAGCGGGCGGCCATTGATGATCGCGATCGACCCGTTGAAACCGCCCGGCTTGTAGCCTTTCGCATAATTCGCGTAGAGCGTCAGATCGTCCGCGGCCTTGTAGTTGACGGTCACACGCGGCGTGGTCGACTTCCAAGTGTCGTTACCACGGACACGCGAATCGTAGGTCACCACAGTCGGACCGCCCTGCAAATTCACAACGGGCGTGTAGTCAATCTGGCCTTTTTGCTCCTCGGCGCGGCGTACTTCCGCCGAGGCCGCGAGCTTATCGGTGAAGTCGAACTCGACCGAGCCGAAAATCGCTTCGTTTTCGATGGTGAAGACCTTCTCGGGTCGATCCTGTCCGTTAAGGCTCGCAAAGTCGACGCGATGCTGCTTCTGCTCCCAGTCGAACTGGTAAGCACCCACAGACCAGCGGAAACGACGATCTTGTGGTGACTCGATCTTGGCCTCGAGCGACCAGTCGCGGTACTTGTCGACCGCCGAGCTTGCACCCGTGGCCATCGGTTGCACGCCATTGACGTTGGCACCGATGATATTCATCGACGAATGGTCGCTATCCGCGCCTGTCTTGCGATCGTCGCGGCGGCTGCCGGCATTGATGCTCGCCGTATAGCCTGAACCGTTGATGTCCCAGCTCACAGACGCGAGCAGTAAATCGAGATCACGATGCACGCCGGAGAATGCAACGCCTTGGCGCGTATCGTAGACACCGTTCGGCGTCGCGGGTACCAAATAGTTGACGTTCGGGATACCCGGCACCTGCACGATGGGCTGCGTGACCGGCGCATCGTTCAAGTAAAGCGGCCGCGCTTGGATCTCGCCGCAAAAATATTGGTTTCGGTTGGTGGATCCTGTCAGTCGGTACGAGGCCAGCGAACGCGTGCCGGGCGCGCAATTGTTGAATTCCGGCGACTGATAAAACAGCGGACGAGTGCCGTCGCGGTCACGATTGTGTGCAGCGCGCAATCGCAGCTCGACGTTTTCGGTCGGCTGGAAATTCAAGGTGCCACCAAAAGAGACGCTGTTCTCGTCACCGACCGTCTTTCCCGTCAGCTGGTTCTTCCATTGACCGTCGAAGTCGTAGTAACGAACCGAGAGACCGCCGGTCAAGGTGTCGGACACACGGCCGCTCAAGCGACCACTGATCTGTCGCTCGTCGCCATCGGCGCCGCCACTCACCGAGGCCTTCATTTCATCGCCAGGGCGACGCGTGATGAAATTGATCGCACCGGCGTAAGTGTTGCGTCCGTAAAGCGCGCTCTGCGGACCGCGGATTACCTCGACGCGCTCCACTTCGGCCATATCCAAAGTTTGGATGTCGCCCGGGTAATAAACGCCGTCGACGAAGTACGCAACGCCGGTCTCGACGGTGGCGTTCGTGCCGGCAAGCACGCTCGCCAAACCGCGCACGACGGGGCGCTCGTTGGAGCGACCGAAAGACTTGGAGAACACGAGACCCGGCGCAAACTTCGCGAGGTCGTCGATCGAATTGACTTGGCGGTTGGTGATATCCGCGGCTGACAACGCCGTCACGGCGAGTGGCACTTCCTGCAGCGACTCTTCGCGCTTGCGCGCCGTCACCACGATCTCTTCGAGAGCCGGGCCCGCCGAAGCCGATTCCGATTGCGCAAACCCGGCTTGGCCCGCAAGCGCACCGGCACCCATCGACAACAAGGCCGCTAGCGGCACTTTCTTCAGACTCATGTTGTACTCCCCGTTGGCATCGCTTCACGGACGGATATCCGTTTGGCAACGATTAATTCGTCTTTATGTCACGACTTTATCCCACAATATTTCGAGGATGTAACCCCCCGAACCACCGTGTCGCCCGATCACCACAATGAGGTTATTTTGATATTTTTTAGAATGAGTCTGATTCGCTAAACCAAAGCCTATCCGCGTAGCTGATCGATGATCGTCGGATTCTCCAAAGTACTGACGTCCTGCGTGATCGACTCGCCGCGTGCGATGGCGCGCAACAAGCGGCGCATGATCTTGCCCGAGCGAGTTTTCGGCAGATTGTCGGCGAATCGGATGTCGTCGGGTTTGGCGATGGCGCCCAATTGTTGAGTCACCCAGTCCCGCAATTCTTGCTCGAACGCGCCCGTGTCCCCCATTGGTCTCGCGCCACGACAGACGACGAAGGCGAAAACCGACTCGCCTTTGATATCGTGTTGCTTCCCAACCACGGCTGCCTCCGCGATCCGTGGATGAGCCACGAGCGCCGACTCGATCTCCATCGTCCCGAGGCGATGCCCCGCCACGTTCAAGACATCATCGATACGACCCATGATCCAAAAGTACCCGTCCGCGTCACGATGTGCGCTGTCACCCGCGACGTAATAGCGGTTCTGGAACTTTGCCCAGTAAGTATCGAGGTAGCGCTGGTTGTCACCCCAGATGGTGCGCAACATCGACGGCCAGGGCTCTCGAATGACGAGATAACCACCCGCCTCGGGCGTGGTCACGCTCTGCCCGGCATCGTCAACGATATCCGCTTCAATACCAGGCAGAGGTTGCGTACAAGATCCTGGTTTGGTGGCCGTCACACCGGGCAACGGTGAAATCAACATCGCGCCGGTCTCGGTCTGCCACCACGTGTCCACGATCGGACAGCGGCCGCGGCCGATCACGCGGTGGTACCACATCCACGCCTCCGGATTGATCGGCTCACCGACACTGCCGAGCAATCGCAGACATGACAAGTCGTAACCTGCCGGGATCTCGTCACCAAGTTTCATCAACGCGCGAATGGCGGTCGGCGCCGTGTAGAGAATGGTGACGCCATGCTGTTCGCAGATACGCCAAAACCGCCCCCCATCGGGGAACATCGGAGCTCCTTCGTACATGACAATGGTTACGCCCGCGGCCAGTGGTCCATAAGCGACGTAGCTGTGGCCGGTGATCCAACCGACGTCAGCCGTACACCAAAAGACATCGGCCTCTTGTCGATCGAAGACCCAAAGATAGGTGAGCTTGGCGCCAAGCAGATATCCCGCACTTGCGTGTTGAATACCTTTGGGCTTGCCCGTCGATCCGGAGGTGTAGAGCAAAAACAGCGGATGCTCGGCCTCAACCCAGCGCGGCGCGCAATCCGTCGGCATGTCTTCAACGAGTTCGTGCCACCAATGATCGCGTCCGGTTTTCATCGGCACCGCAGCGCCCGTTCGCCGCAGCACGATGACATCACGCACGCTCGTGCAACCTTCGGTGAGCGCCTTGTCGGTGGCCGCCTTCAATTCGACGATGTTGCCGCCGCGCCAGCCACCATCGGCGGTGACCACACAGACAGCGCCGGCATCCTCGATGCGATCTTTGAGCGACACTGCCGAAAAGCCACCGAAAACAACCGAGTGGATCGCACCGATGCGCGCGCAAGCCTGCATCGCGATCACCGCCTCGGGTACGAGCGGCATATAAATCACCACGCGATCGCCACTGCCGATACCACGCGCCGACAGTGCGTTGGCGAATCGGCAAACTTCGGCATGCAACTCGCGATACGTGAGCTTGCGGACATCGCCGGGCTCGCCCTCGAAAATGATGGCCGTCTTCTCGCCTCGCTGCTCGAGATGCACATCGAGGCAGTTCCACGACACGTTCAGACAACCGTCGGTAAACCAACGAAAATTCGGCGCCTGCGATCGATCGAGCGTAACGGTGAAGGGTCGCTGCCAAGACAGATGGGTGCGCGCGAGGTCCGCCCAGTAACCTTGCGGATCTTCGGCTGCCCGCTCGCGCAAGCGGACGACCTCCGTAGCACTCGGACGCGCCGCTGTCGCGAAAGCCGGATCTGGCTCGAAACGTCGCTGCTCGATCAGCACCGATTCGATGTTCTTCTGCATACCCCCTCCGATCTTTACGAGGTTATACGTAAGGATCTACGGACAAGCGCTTGAACCGCTTGTGTAACCAAAGATATTGAGATGGTAACCGACGAATTTCGGCTTCGATCAGTTCGTGATGCAAGCGCGTATCAGCAATGCTATCGCCGGAGGGAATACGCTCGAGCGCGGGACCGATTCGGACTCGATAGCCCGTGCTTCCCGCAAGTCGTTCCACAAAATACGGCATGACGATTGCGCCGGTCAGCTCGGCAAGGCGCGATGTAGCCGTGTTGGTTGCGACGGGCTGCCCGAAGAAAGGTACCTCCTCGGCGCCTTTACCACGAAAGGCTTGATCTGGCGCATACCAGACGATACCGCCTCGCTTGAGCACTCGTACCATGCTGCGAATATCGTCGCTGGCAATCATTCCGGCTGAGACGGCGCCGCGATACCGACGAAAGAACTCCGTCACCAGCACATTCTTTGAAGGTTTGTAGACGGCATACACCTCGCGGATTGCCGTGGCGAGGCGCGCGCCAATTTCGAGCGTCGTGAAATGGGCGGCCAGCAGGATTACTCCACGCCCGGCAGCATGATGGCGATCGAGTTCGGCGAGCCCCTCGAACTCTGCCAACGAGAGCAATCGACGTCGGTCTGCGAACCAAGCGAGTGCCGTCTCGCATAGCGTGATGCCGGAATCCCTGAAATGGTCTTTGGCTACTCTCGTGCGTTGCTCCTGCGACCAATCGGGAAAACACCAACGAAGATTTTGATCAACGACCGCTTTCTGCGGCAGAGGCAGTCGGTACGCGAAACGCCCCACTCGAGCGCCGAACCGCAGGAGCTTGGGATAATCCCAGCGCGCCAACCGACGCAGCAGTAGTAAAGCCGCCCAGAGGGGCCAGTAGACCGGCAAAAGAAAGCGCGGTCGAATCAAGCGGGTCTCGCTGTCGACTGCAGCGCTGCGAGTCGCTCGCTTTGACGGCGCAACATCGGCCCGAACTGGTGTCGATCGAAAAATTCATCGAGTGCGGTCCGGTTCGGCTCGGAAAGTCGCAAATCGTCGCGCAAAGCCTCAATGGGCGCATCGCGAACGATTTCGGTCAGGCGGCGCGCCAAAAAGGCGGCGTCGCGGTGCGCCAGCAACTTCTCGGGTAGCTTCGCGGCACCGCGAATCGGCATTTGCACTACCATATCGAGATTGTCGTAAAGCTCTTCGAGCGAAACAAATTCTTTGAGCAAAGCCGCAGCCGTTTTAGGGCCAACACCGGGCACGCCCTTGATGTTGTCGACGGCATCTCCCGTCAGAGCAAGGTAATCGGCATACCGCTCAGGCGCCACTCCGAAGTGGGCTTCGATGTCGTGATATTGCAGCCGCAAGTTTTCGGTGTAGTTCCAGTAGGTGTCGCCTTCGCATATCAACTGAGCGAGATCCTTGTCGCGCGTGACGACCGTTGATGCGATGCCTTCTCGACGCAATTTCGCATGCAAAGTGCCAATGATATCGTCAGCTTCATATTCACCGCTGCCAAACTCGGCCACTCCGAGATGACGACAAAACTCCCGGCATCCCTCGAACTGCAGCTTGAGATCCGGCGGTGCGGGCTCACGATTGGCTTTGTAGCTCGGATCGATCCGATTACGAAACGAGGTGGTCAAACTCTCATCGAACGCCACGGCGAGATAGGTCGGCTTGGCGCGCTCAATGAGATCCCCCAAAAATCGCGCAAAGCCGAACACGGCATGCGCGGGATTCCCATCGCGATCGAGCATGTCGGGCGGCATCGAGTAATACGCGCGGAATATGTAGACCGACGCATCGACGAGGTGGATCACGAAGTCGGGCCTTGCGATCGGCTGCGGTCGACCCAGGTCAACCGAAGAATTGACGGATGCGACCGTGCAAGGGACTGCTGCGGGGAAAATGGGCTAGTAAATATTCCATCTGGTCGAAAAGCACTCGACGGCCCTTGAGGAAGATGTACTCGGCATAAGTTGGCGTGAACGGTACCGCGAGTAACTGCATCTTGGCCTGCTCGGGCGTACGCCAGGCCTTGAAGTTGTTACAACGACGGCAAGCGGTTACCACGTTCGTCCAGACATCACGCCCGCTTTGCGAGAAAGGCCGGACGTGATCGCGAGACAGCTCGCGCGTCGGGAACCGCTGCCCACAGTAAAGACAGAGATAGGCGTCGCGCCGAAACAGGGTCTGGTTGTTGAGCGGCGGGACATAATCCTGGCGCAGATGACCCGGATTACCACTCTGGCCGCGAGTGGCGATGATCGAGTTGACTTCGAGCACCGTCCGCTGACCCGTCAGTGCATTGGTGCCGCCATACAGACGAATGATCGGCGTGCCGCAGGTGTAGGCGACCTGTTCCTGATGATAGAGCCGAGCGGCCTCTCGATAATCGATCCATTCGAGCGGCATACCCGAAACGTCGGTGCGTAGCACCGGCTGTTGCAAACTCACCCCTTCGGCAGGGCGGGCAACAATGCGGAGGTCCTCGTGATCGGCAGCACTCATCTGTCTGTTAAAGATAGCAGTCCGGCGACGAGATTCAACGGTAAAAACGTGAACGTCGTATCATCCGCCCTGCCCGCCGCGACCCTGAGGTTCCCATGTCGTTGACCATCGGTATTCCGCGTGAGATCTATCTTGGCGAAAAACGCGTCGCCGCCGTTCCCGATGTCGTAGAGAAATGGCGCAAACTCGGGTTCGGAGTCGCCATCGAATCGGGCGCTGGCGCGCTCGCCAACTTCGCAGACGATACGTATCTCGCTGCAGGCGCCACGGTCGCCGATAGCGCCGAAGCGCTGTACGCGCAAGCCGACGTGATCCTCAAGGTTCGCGCGCCGACCAGCACCGAGGTGGTCGCAATGCGTCCCGGCACCACCGTCATCAGCTTCATCTGGCCAGCCCAAAATCCGCAATTGATGCAGGAGATGGCTGCGCGGCAGCTCACCGTACTCGCCATGGACAGCGTGCCGCGCATCTCGCGAGCGCAAAAAATGGATGCCCTCTCTTCCATGGCTAACATCGCCGGCTATCGCGCCGTGATCGAAGCGGCGCATCACTTCGGACGTTTCTTCACGGGCCAGATCACGGCCGCCGGCAAGGTGCCGCCCGCCAAAGTCTTCGTCATCGGCGCGGGAGTTGCCGGCCTCGCCGCGCTCGGTGCCGCGGTGAGCTTGGGCGCCATCGTGCGCGCCAACGATACGCGGCCGGAAGTTGCGGACCAGGTCAAATCGATGGGTGCGGAGTTCGTGCCCGTCGATTACCAGGAAGAAGGCAGCGGTGTCGGCGGCTATGCCAAAGTGATGAGCGAAGGCTTCCAGCTTGCGCAGCGCGCCACTTTCGCCAAACAGGCAGCCGACGTCGACATCATCATCACGACCGCGCTCATCCCGGGTAAACCGGCGCCGACATTGATCACCGCGGAGATGGTCAAGTCGATGCGCCCCGGTAGCGTCATCGTGGATCTCGCCGCCGAACAGGGTGGCAATTGCGAGCTCACCGTGCCCGGCGAGGTCGTGGTGCGCGAGGGCGTTACGATCATCGGCTATACCGATCTGCCAAGTCGTCTCGCCAAGCAAGCGTCGACGCTGTACGCCACCAATCTACTGCGCTTGATCGAGGAGCTCTGCAAAACCAAAGACGGTCGCATCGACGTCAACTTCGACGACGAGGCGATCCGCGGCGCCACCGTCATCAAGCAAGGCGAGATCACCTGGCCGCCACCGCCACCGCGCCTCTCGGTCGCTCCGCCTGCCGCGAACGCGGCTGCGGCATCCGCGCCGACACCCGCTGCCAAAAAATCCTCACATGGACACGGCGGCAGTGGCGAACCGATGTCGGGCAAAGCACTCGCCGGCGTATTCGGCGTCAGCGCTGTGCTCTTCTGGTTGGTCGGCGCCTATGCGCCACCCTCGTTCGTCGCGCACTTCACGGTGTTCGTGCTCGCTTGTTTCATCGGCTACATGGTCATCTGGAACGTAGCGCCCTCACTGCATACGCCGCTGATGAGCGTCACCAACGCCATCTCGAGCATCATCGCTGTCGGTGCGCTTGTACAAGTCGCCCCACCTCTCATTGACGGCAGTGGCGACAGGCCCAACGAGTTGATCTTGGGTCTTGCCATCACGGCGCTCACGCTCACTGCCATCAACATGTTCGGCGGCTTCGCAGTCACGCGACGCATGCTGGCGATGTTCCGCAAGTAAGAGGCTACGGACATGTCGGAAAATCTCGCAACCGTCGCCTACATCGGCGCGACCATTTTGTTCATCCTGAGTCTCGGCGGACTGTCGAACGCCGAGACCTCTCGTCGCGGCAATTTCTACGGCATGCTCGGCATGACCATCGCCGTCGTGGCGACCATGCTTGGACCGCGTGTCACCGCACTCGGCCTGCCGTGGATCATCGGGTCGCTGGCCGTGGGCGGCGCCGTCGGAATTTATGCGGCGCGCAAGGTGCAGATGACGCAAATGCCCGAGCTCGTGGCATTGATGCACAGCCTCGTCGGGCTTGCCGCCTGTCTCGTCGGCTTTGCGAGCTATGTCGACACCTCCATCGTCTACACGGGCGCCGAAAAAACGATTCATGAAGTCGAGATCTACATCGGCATCCTGATCGGCGCGGTGACTTTCTCGGGTTCGATCATCGCCTTTGGCAAGCTCTCGGGGAAAATCGGTGGCAAGCCGCTGCTGTTGCCGGCGAGGCATTGGCTCAACCTGCTTGGGCTGCTGGCGGTGATCTGGTTCGGTGCCGAATTCGTGGCCGCACACGATGTCGATGCCGGCATGCTGGCGCTCGCCATCATGACGATCATCGCACTGCTCTTTGGTATCCACATGGTGATGGCGATCGGCGGTGCCGATATGCCGGTGGTCGTTTCGATGCTCAACAGCTACTCAGGTTGGGCAGCGGCGGCGACAGGCTTCATGCTCGCCAACGATCTGTTGATCGTGACCGGCGCACTCGTTGGGTCCTCCGGTGCGATCCTCTCCTACATCATGTGCCGCGCGATGAATCGCAACTTCATCAGTGTGATCGCCGGCGGATTCGGCACGGGTGGTGGCTCAACGCCGGTCGCCGCCGCTGGCGAGCAGCCAGCCGGTGAAGTGGTCGCTGTCAGCGCCGCCGAGACAGCCGAGCTGCTGCGTACTGCCAAGAACGTGATCATCGTGCCGGGCTACGGCATGGCGGTCGCACAAGCGCAGCACACAGTCTATGAAATCACGAAACTGCTGCGCGAACAGGGCGTGAACGTGCGCTTTGGCATTCACCCGGTCGCAGGTCGTATGCCGGGACACATGAACGTGCTACTCGCCGAGGCCAAAGTGCCCTATGACATCGTGCTCGAGATGGACGAAATCAACGACGACTTCCCGGACACCGACGTCTCGATGGTGATCGGTGCGAACGACATCGTGAACCCGGCAGCCGAAGACGATCCGAACAGCCCTATCGCTGGCATGCCAGTGCTGCAAGTGTGGAGATCGAAAACCTCAATCGTCATGAAGCGCTCGATGGCATCGGGCTACGCGGGTGTCGACAATCCACTGTTCTTCCGTGAGAACAACCGTATGCTGTTCGGTGACGCCAAGAAGATGCTTGATGAGGTCTTGGTCGCGCTGAAAGTTTGAGGTCATCACTTCTAGGGAGTGCCGCTGTTCATGAATGGGTTTGCGAAAGGATTCGCTGGCCTGCTGATTGTTCTCTCGACGCTCGCACCGTCGATCGGTCTGGCTACACCACAGGAGCCACCGATCTCGAATGCAACGCTGGAGATCGCGGTCGACGCCGACAACGTCGTCATCGACGACCCGGTCGTCGAGGAAGTCACCGTCGTTGGCGAAGCCGCGGGGCCTGGGCTCTGGAAGGTACGTAACGGCGATAACACACTCTATATCCTCGGCACACTGAGCCCATTGCCCAAAAAGATGGAATGGCGCTCACGCGAAGTGGAGCGAGTGCTGGCGCGCGCAGATCGACTCATCCCGGCAAGCAGCAAGGTCGATGCTGACATCGGCCCGATCTCAGCCGTGCAGCTCTATTTTCAGTATCGAAAACTGCGCGGCAACGACGATAAGCAGTCGCTGCAGACAATTCTCCCGCCCGATCTTTACGCCCGCTTCGAAAAGTTGCGTCAAAAGTACGCGCCGCGCGATACCGACATGCAGAAGCGCCGCCCTGTGCTCGCCGCCGGCGAATTGTGGCGCGAAGCCGTGTCGCGCAGCGGACTGACTTCGCGCAACGACGTCAACAAAGCCGTCGAAAAATTGGCTCGCAAAAACAAGGTTAAGATCGTGCAACCGGAGCTGCGGATCGAAGACCCCAAAGGCACCTTGGCCGAGGTGGCACGAATCCCGCGCGAGGCCGAGCTTGCCTGCATGCGCTCCACGCTCGATCGTCTCGAATATGATCTCGCGCTGGCCCGTCAGCGCGCCGAGGACTGGTCGCTTGGAGACGTCGCTGGACTGCGCTCCTCGAATGCACTCGCGCAGCAAGAGACCTGCTGGTCGGCACTCATGCAGAGCCCAAGAATTGCCGATATTCGGCGCCAGTTCGAAGAGCAATGGCTCAAGCTTGTATACGAATCACTCGAGAACCACTCGATTTCTTTGGCAGTGGTGCCGGTCACCGAGCTCTTCAAAAATAACGGGGTACTCGATCTGCTGCGCTCGCGGGGCTATCGCGTCGAAGAGCCTTGATTCAGCGCGCGATCAATGTGCCCGACTCGCCTCCCCGACTACCCCGTGGACTGGGTTGGGGGGGGGTAAACGCCCGACAAGCCTATCGAGCAAACCATTGAGCTCAGCCAACATCTGCATCGCTCGTGGCGTCGGCGCAACGGCTTTCTCGCGCCGGTCACCCCGCACGCCGGGCGCGATCGCAATCAATTCAAGACGCTCGAGCCGATGGATCAATTTGCGACAGCTGCGTGCGCCGCCGAAGCCCATCCGCTGATAGAGGTCGACCAACTCAGAGATCGAAATCGCCTTGTGCTGGGCGATCAACAGAACCGCGGGTGCAAGACTGACGAGTTTCATATTGAAACAATAAC
Organism: Gammaproteobacteria bacterium; assembly: GCA_018970145.1. Taxonomy (GTDB): domain Bacteria; phylum Pseudomonadota; class Gammaproteobacteria; order Steroidobacterales; family Steroidobacteraceae; genus UBA964. The sequence goes on along the minus strand of JAGWWY010000004.1, from coordinate 84,743 downwards.
TGTAGCTAATTTGGTTGCAAAGAAAACCCCGTCGTTAGCCATGCGTCTTGGCTATCTAGCGGACGCAGAATCGGCCAGTCGAGCGATCTCAGATCGGCAGTTTTTGCAGTTGCGCCTGAAGTTCGCGCAGGAGCTGCCTCGACTCGTCGGTTAGGCAGACCGACTTTTCGCGTCGATCGTTGCGAGAGCCCTCCACGATCTTCAACAAATTCAATTTTTCGAGACGATGGATCAGCTTGCGGCAGGCGCGATCACCACCTAAGCCGTGCATGCGATACGTCATGACGAGACTCGAGATCGAACTGGTGTCGTGTTGCGCGGCGATCAACAAAGCCGGCGTCAAGCTGAGATGTTTCATCGCACCTGTCGACGTTTTTCTCTTTGGAGGTCCGAGTCTGCGCGTGGGTCGGATCCATATCCGAACCACCGCGCGGTCAGATGGTATGGATGCGGAATGTAGTGCGCCTGTTGTCGCTTTCCCACAAAAAACTACGATCATTTTTACCCGCTTTCGATACCTGCTTTTTTTGCCTAGTATCTAAACGTGATCTCGCGCACATTCCCGCGAGAGGCGGCCGCTTCCCGTATAGTTCGGCCCCCATGAATTTGGCCAATCACACCGGTAACCTCCGCGGTCTCGTGGCCATGTTCGTCGCCGTCGCTGCCTTCTCGTTCATGGATGCGTTGTTGAAATTATTCGCGGCGCACTACCCGCCGATGCAAGTCACCGTCCTGCGCGCCGCAGCGTCACTGCCGTTCGTGTTGTTACCTTTGCTCTGGCAAGGCCGTCTGGCTGAACTGCGGATCCATCGCTACGGCTTGCACCTGATGCGCGGGGTGCTCGGCGTCGTGATGCTAGTCACCTTCATTTACGCCCTCGGCACCGCGTCGCTGGCCTCGGTGTACTCGATCTACATGACCGCACCGCTCCTGATAGCGGCGATGGCGGCCGTCTGGCTTGGCGAAAAAGTCGACCGCGGTCGTTGGCTGGCCATCTTCGTCGGACTCGCCGGCGTTTGGATCATCCTGCAGCCGCGCCCGGGCGGACTACCGCTACTCGCCGGGGTCGCCGCGACGGTGTCGGCGTTGAGTTACGCGCTCGCGGTGATCACGGCGCGTGTGCTGACTCGCAGCGAAACCTCCTCGTCGATGGTGTTCACCTTTTTATTGCTGGTTACCCTCATCGCGGGCTGCCTCGCGCTGCCGCAATGGATCGAAATCCGGCCGCAGGACTGGTGGCTTATCGCCATGACGGGGGGACTCGGCGCCGTCGGTCAGTACTACATCACCGAAGCATTCCGGCATGCGCCGGCGGCCGTCGTTGCACCGGTCGAATACACCGCCTTGCTCTGGGGCATCGGTATCGACTGGGTGTTCTGGCAAGTATTTCCGCGAGCGGGAATGCTGATGGGAGCGGCCATCATCGTGGGCGCGGGTCTCTATGTTGCGCTGCGCGAGCATCGCGAAGCGCATAGCGCATCCGTGGGCGCAAACGGATGACCTCGATCTACCTGCGCCTCGTCGGCGTCGCCGCGCTGTGGGGCGGCACGTTCATCGCAGGTCGCCTCGCTGCCCCACAAATGCCGCACTTCACGCTTGCGGCATTGCGCTTCTGGGCGGCAGCGGCGGTGCTGGTACCCATCATGCTGTGGGTGGAACGGGGCTGGCCACGACTGCGTCGCCGCGATTGGTTCTACAGCGCGGCGCTCGCCGTCGCGGGCCTCGTGATCTACAACTTGCTGTTCTTGGGCGCGCTCGAGCTGATTCCGGCGAGCCGCACCGCACTGGTCGTCGCCCTCAATCCGATCATGACGGCCGTTGCGATGGCGGTGGTGTTTCGCGAACGACTTGCCTGGCATCGCTGGATTGGCATCCTACTCGCCCTGACCGGGGTGTGTACCGTGCTCGCCAAGGGCGATCTCACCGTCTTGTTCCAGCGAGTCGGGCGGGGCGAGGCGCTGATGCTCGGCGGAGCGCTGTGTTGGGCGATCTACACGATCATCAGCCGCTACGCCCTAGCTGGCGAACGCGCGCCATCGGCACTCGCGCTCACGACAGTCACAACACTCTGGGGCGCTGTGCTGCTCTCGGCTGGAATTCCGCTCGAATGGTCCAAATGGAGCTTCGCCGCGGTGACTCCCGACGCGTGGGCGTCGATTCTGTATCTCGGTGCCGGCGGAACCGCCCTCGCCTTCGTCTGGTATGCACAGGGTCTCGCGCAGCTGGGACCAGCCCGCGCCTCGGTATTCAACAACCTCGTACCCGTATTCGGCGTGTTGTTTGGTACCTGGCTGCTGGACGAACCGCTGCTCGCCTCGATGGTGGTTGGCGGGCTGATAGCGTTGCTTGGCGTGAGTCTCACCAATTGGAGTCCGCGCCGAAAGTGATGGTTATTGGAAAATCAGTCACTTACGCACAGTGGTGAAGAAACCAAGTCACAAAACTGTCGTAAAAACCCTTGGATCGAGTCCAGGCTAACGATAAGCCACTGATTTTAATAAGATTTAAAGAAATTGATCATTTTTTGACCACCCCCGCGCATTACGGCCGATTTTCCCGAGTTTTTTCGCTGGAATTTCGTGTCATCCACAACGTTATCCACACTCTCTGTGGAAAAATGCGGTGATGACCGACGAGATCATCAGGGTCGCTCTTGACACCCCACTGAGGCGAACCTTCGATTACCTGCGCGGCGCCGACTCCCCCGCTGCGATGGCGGGGCAGCGCGTGTGCGTTCCGTTCGGGCGGCAGGAGAAGATCGGCTTTGTTGTCTCGTTGGCGAGTCAATCAGAGGTTGATTCAACTAAACTGAAGCGGATCTCGTCCTATATCGATCCTTATCCGACCTTCGATCCCGCACTGCTCGTGTTGCTTCGTTGGGCCGCCGACTACTATCACCACCCGTTGGGTGAGGTCATCGCAACCGCCCTACCCAAGCTCCTGCGTGAGGGCGCGCCGCTGCGACAGCGATCGTTTGGGTGGGTACTCACTCCAGCCGGACGCCTCGCGCTCGAGGCCGGCGAAGCCAAGCGCGCACCCCAACAGCGCGCTCTGCTCGAACGCCTCGCTCGCGATGAGGCGGGAGTGGCCGAGGGGGACCTCGCCGACGGGCCGCGCTGGCGCGATCACATCCGATCGTTGCGCGACCGAGGCTGGGCCGAGCGCCGGGAACACGAACCCGCCGGCTCGCCGCCACCTGCACCGCTGACGGGATCAGCCCACGGCAGCCCGCAACCGACAGCGGACCAACAAGCGGCACTCGATGCCATCATCGCGAGCGGGGATACCGGCTATCGGGCCTGGCTGCTGCAAGGGATCACGGGCAGCGGCAAAACCGAGGTGTACCTGCGTCTTGCCGCGAGACAGCTTCAAGCGGGGCGTCGTGTCTTGATCCTGGTCCCGGAAATCGGTCTCACGCCGCAACTGGTCGGTCGGTTTGCAACGCGTTTCGCCGGCGTCCCGCTGGCCGTGTTGCACTCCGGCCTCACGGATACCCAACGCCTCGAGGCTTGGCGACGCACGCACGACGGGTCGGTTCGGCTCGTGCTCGGCACGCGATCGGCGGTGTTCGCGCCGATTCCGGAGCTGGGAATGATCATCGTTGACGAAGAGCACGATGCGTCGTTCAAACAACAAGAGGGCGGATTTCGCTATTCCGCTCGAGATCTCGCTCTGGTTCGCGCCCAGCAACTCGACATCCCGATCGTGCTCGGCTCCGCCACGCCATCGCTCGAATCACTCCACAACGTCACTCTCGGCCGATTCCAACATCTCAGCCTGCCGCGCCGCGCGGGTAATGCGCAGCCGCCCACCCTGAAATTGATCGATCTGCGAGCCGAACACGTGCACGCGGGACTCTCGACAACGGCGGCGACAACCATCGAGAAGCATCTGGCGGATCAAGGTCAGGTGCTTGTTTATATCAACCGACGTGGCTATGCGCCCACGCTCGCCTGCACCGCCTGCGGCTGGGTCGCACCCTGTCTTTCCTGCGACGCACGGCTAACGGTCTATCGAAACGCGGCGCGTTTGCGTTGTCATCACTGCGGCGCCGATCGTGAACTGCCGCGCCAGTGTCCTCAATGCGGCTACGCCGTCAAAACAGTGGGCCAAGGAACTGAGCGTATCGAGGAGAGCCTGGCCGAAACATTTAAGGGTATCGGTATCGCAAGACTCGACCGCGATGTCGTGCGTCGCCAGGACGAACTCGAAGCGGTCGTCTCGCGCATCACGAGCGGCGATGCGCGCATTCTCGTCGGCACGCAGATGATCGCCAAAGGCCATGATTTTCCGGACGTCACGCTGGTCATCGTGCTGAACGCAGACCAAGGCCTGTTCAGCACCGACTTTCGCGCCGCCGAGCGCCTCGCGCAGACCATCGTGCAAGTGGCTGGCCGGGCCGGTCGCGGCGACCGCCGCGGCGAAGTACTCATCCAAACCGAATACCCCGACCACCCTCTGCTGCGCGGACTGCTCGACGGCGGCTACGAGGCCTTCGCGAGTGCAGCACTCGCCGAGCGGGAATCGGCCGCTTGGCCACCCTTCGCACGCCTAGCCGCGCTGCGTGCCTCGGCATTGCAGGCTGACTGGGCGACCGAATTTCTCGCCGCAGCGCGACGTACCGCCTCCGCGGCTAACGTACGGCTACTGGGCCCTGCACCGGCTGCCATGGCCAAGCGAGCCGGTCGCTTCCACGCCCAGCTGCTGATCGAGAGTCATGATCGCGCTGCCTTGCATCGCTTTCTCGACCGTTGGGTACCCACTGTCGAAGCGCTGCCCGAAGTCAGACGCGTGCGCTGGGCGCTCGATGTGGATCCACTCGAATTGTTTTAGGCGGACTCGCAACGTCGCTGTAGAATCGCGGCCGTGAAAACCGACCTCCAGCACCTGCTGCAGGGTGCACTGAAATCCCTCGACGGCGCATGGCTGCCACAACCAGTCGACGCCGCGTGGATCACGGTCGATCGCACCCGCGATGCGCAGCACGGCGACTTCGCCACGAATATTGCGATGCGTCTGGCCAAGAGCGCCGGACGCAATCCGCGGGAACTCGCACTCGCGATCATCGCCGCGCTGCCTGCGAACGAGCTCATCGTCAAAGCCGAGGTCGCAGGCGCCGGTTTCATCAATTTCTTTCTCGTCAAAGATCTGTTCGCGAAGGAATTGCTGCGCGTCCATCGCGAGGGCGAGCACTACGGTCGGTTCACCCCGGCGGTTCGGCGCAAAGTGTTGCTGGAGTTTGTCTCGGCCAATCCAACCGGCCCGATGCACGTGGGGCATGGCCGACAGGCCGCTTTCGGTGACGCGCTTGGACGACTGCTCGCCGCTGCCGGAGACGATGTCACCCGCGAGTACTACATCAACGATGCCGGCAGGCAGACCGAGATCCTCGCTGTTTCGGTATGGCTACGCTATCTCGAAGTCTGCGGCGAAACACTCGTGTTCCCGCAAAACGGTTATCGCGGCGATTATTTGCTACCGGTAGCCAACGAATTTCATGTTCGCTTTGGTACAAGCTGGCAGCACCCGGCGACGACGGTATTCGCCGACCTGCCGCCCGATGCACCGCTCGGCGATAAAGACCAATACATCGATAGCCTGATCTCCCGCGGCCGCGAGTTGCTCGGTGTCGATCAGTGGCAGATCCTCTTGCAACAGAGCATCGAGGCGATGCTCAATGAAATCCGGGAGGATCTCGAAGGCTATGGCGTGCACTTCGATCACTGGACCTCGGAACGCGAGTTCAATGCAAGCGGTGCCATCGAGCGCGCGCTAGAGCGCCTGCGCAAGGACGATCTGCTTTATACCAAAGATGGAGCACAGTGGTTTCGTGCCACCCGCTTCGGTGACGACGAAGATCGAGTCGTCGTGCGTGACAACGGCGTCACGACCTACTTCGCCTCGGATATCGCCTATCACCTCGAGAAACGCGAACGCGGCTTCGATACGCTAATCAATATTTTCGGTGCAGACCATCACGGCTACATCACGCGCCTGCGGGGCGGGCTGCAAGCCTTTGGACATCCGGGTGAGTGCCTTGAGGTGTTGCTGATTCAGCTCGTTGCCCTGTTCCGTAACGGCGAAAAACTTTCGATGGGAAAACGCGAAGCCAACTTCGTCACGCTACGCCAACTGCGAGCCGAAGTCGGGAATGATGCGTGCCGGATCTTCTATCTGATGCGCAGCAACGATCAGTCGCTCGATTTCGATCTGGAACTCGCCAAATCGAAATCCAACGAAAATCCAGTTTTCTACATCCAGTATGCGCACGCCCGAGTGGCAAGCGTCATGAAGGAATCGGCGGCTCGCGCGCTGGCTTACGATCCGGCGACCGCAGCGAATGTCGTCGCGACGCAAGGCGCACACTTGCTCACCGGCGCACATGCAGAAGCCATGCTCTCTTGCCTCTCGCGCTATCCGGAAGTGATTCAACAGGCGGCTGCTCAGCGAGCACCACATGCGCTTGTTCACTATCTCAAAGAATTAGCGACCACCTTGCATGCGTTCTACAACGCCGAGCGCATCTTGGTACCAGAAGATGACCTGCGGCAAGCGCGCGTCTATGCCTTGCTCGCGGTGCAGCAAGCGTTGCGTAATGGGCTCGGCATCCTCGGTGCTTCGGCGCCTGAGTCCATGTAAGAACACTCATGAATACGCCTATCGGTCGCGATTTCAAACGAACACCTCGTCGTAACGGCGTCCAACTCGGTCTTTCGCGCGAATTTTTCTTGGGGCTCGGCATCGGGCTCACTGTCGCGGTCGTCGTGTTTTTCTGGCAGTCACGTGCCTTGAAAGCGGCCGAAGCACTCGCCGAGAGTCTTGCGCGTCCAGAGCCTCGGATCGCCGCCAAATCGACCGCCGCTGACGAGACGGAAGAGGTCCGAAACTACGACTTTTACGACATGCTGCCTTCGCAGGAGGTCGTGGTTCCGGAAGCGGGCAAAGAAGCGCCCGCTGAACCGCTACCGAACTCGCCCATCGCGCGGCCCGGTAATTACGTTTTGCAACTCGGCGCCTACCGCGAGCTCGCCGAGGCTGAGAGACTGCAGACGAAGCTGTCACGGCTTGGTATTTCCGCTTCGTTACAGCGTATCGCCATCGATGCTGATGTATTCCATCGCGTCCGTATTGGCCCGGTCAGCGACCTCGAATCGCTGAACCGAACGCGCGCTCGTCTGCGTGCGGCCGATATCGATGTGGTGGTGATCCGCGTCAGCGACTGAGCTCTACGACTCCGCGTCGTCAGTGACAGAGCGGAAATCGACTCCCAAAGATCGCAATTTTCGATAGAGGTGGGTGCGCTCCATGCCGACACGCTTGGCAAGCTGCCCGACTTTGCCGTGACACAGCAGTAATTGCTGCTGCAGATAGGCGCGCTCGAAATGTTCGCGTGCTTCACGCAAGCTCAACGCCAGCAGGTCTTGTTTCACCAACGTCTCTGCAGGCGGCGCCGCTTGGGCAAGCTCGTATTCGATGTCGGCCAAGGAAATTTCTTCGGCACCACCACGCAGCAGCAAGCGACGGACGAGGTTGCGCAATTCCTGCATATTGCCGGGCCACGGGTAATTGCGCAGTCGGTTCTGGGCCGCCACGCCGAAACGACGGAACGTCAAGCCTTCTGTATCGACCAGTCGATCGACCTGTTGGCGCAACAGTTCGGGAACATCCTCGGCGTAGTCGCGTAGCGGCGGCACACGCGCGACGATCCGATCAAGATGAGACAACAGATCACGACGCGTCGAGCCGATCGCACCGTCGACGGCTTGCTCGATGCCGGGATGAGCGGAGCTGACGACCCGAGCGCGGAAGGGTCGATCATGGTTCTCACCCAACGGCCGGTAATGACCCGTCTCGAGCACGCCAAGCAAAACCCGCTGCGCCGCAGGCGGCAAATCGCCGAGTTCACTGATGAAGAGCGTGCCATCGCCGACCTGGTCAAAAATCCCTGCTGCGACACCGGAGGCGGTATGCCCTCCGAGCAGAGCCTCCTCGGCATCTAGGTCACGCAAACTGCTGGCGACCAAGACGACGAAGGGCGAACCTGGACTCGAACCGTGCTCATGCAGGTAGCGCGCGAATGTTTCGCGACCACTGCCGCGCTCCCCGAGCAGCAACACCGAGTGGCGGCCGGGTGCCACCGAGGCTAATTCATGTCTAAGCTGCTGCACGACACGGCTCTTGCCGACCGGCACGGCAACACCGCCGAGCAGACGCTGGGCACCTCGGGATTTTCGGGCGCTCTCGAGGCCTCGCTCGACGGTACGCAACAATTTGGCCAACGATAACGGCTTCTCGACGAAATCGAGTGCGCCCAATCGCGTTGCCTCGACCGCGGTTTCCACCGTGCCGTGCCCCGACATCATCACGATGGGACAGGAACCGTTCCCGGCGGACATCCACTCGCGCAGCAAGGTGATGCCATCGACGTCGGGCATCCAAATATCGAGCAAAATCAACTCGGGAGAAAATGATCCCCGCAGCTGACGTGCCTCGCTCGCGTTGGCAGCGACGGCGACGTCATAGCCTTCATCGGTGAGAATTTCCTTCACGAGGGTCCGGATATCGGCCTCGTCGTCCACCACGAGTATGCGTGCTGAGCTCATGCCCGCTCCCTCCGAATGTCAGTTCGCCGCTCACGGGCTGCGGTCGACCGAGATTTGTCTCCAAATGGCAACATAACACGGACTCGGGCTCCACCCGCAGCGGGGTTATCTGCCTCGATGACCCCTCCGTGGTCTTCGACGATCTTGCGAACGATCGCCAGACCCAGACCTGTGCCACGCGGTTTGCTCGACACGTAAGGGTCGAAGATCCGTCCGAGGATTTCGGGGTGAAAGCCCGGACCGTTGTCCATCACAGTCAGCAGCGCAACAGGTACCCCCTCGCGCTCACCGATGCCGCTCTGCAATTCGATACGCGCATTGGCGACGCCCTCGAGTGCCTCGATGGCATTCGTGAGTAGATTGTTGAGCACCTGCCTGATACGCGCTCTGTCACCAAGTATCAGCTCGAGTCCTGAGTCGAACCGACTTTGTATGTCGATATGACCCTCCTCAGCGCGATACAAATCGACCACTTCGCTTGCCAATTGGTTGAGATCGAACAGATCGAACTTCATCGCCGGCGCGCGCGCGTACTCGCTGAAATCGTTGACCATCTGCTTCATGGCTTCGACTTGCTGCACGATCGTGTGGGTCGATCGCTCGAGCAGGTCAGCCTCGTCACCGGTCAACTGCGGCAAAACTTTGCGACGAAGTCGTTCAGCGGACAACTGTATCGGCGTCAAAGGGTTTTTGATTTCGTGCGCCAATCGCCGCGCCACCTCACCCCAAGCGGCTTCGCGCTGCACTTGCAACAGACGCGTCACGTCGTCGAAGACGATCACGTAGTTCAGAGTCTCGTCGATCGCTTGCGGCAAGCGAACACAGGCACTCGCGAGAAACCGTGAGCCGCCCAAACCACTGCCGCGCAACTCGACCTGCTCGCGCCACTCTGTTCGGCCCGCAGCGAACCGAGCCCGTATATCGTCGAAAAAAGGCTTGGCTATTCCCTCATCGCCAACGAGATCGGGCAAAGATTTCCCGATCATCGCCGTGAAATCGACACCGAGTATCGCATCAGCAGCTGCGTTGGCTCGCTGCAATACTAAGTCTCGGTCAACGGTGATGACGCCGGTGGACAATCGCGCCAGAATCACCGCAAGGCTTTCGCGCTCGCGATCGGCCGCCTCCCGGCTGCTCTCGGTCTCTTGGCGGGCACGCCGCAGACGCTTGGTCATGTCGTTGAACGACTGCACGAGAAAACCCATCTCGTCGTGAGAACTCAGCGGTACACGCGTTGCAAAATCTCCTTTGGCCACTGCGCGAGTGCCCGCCATCAAGTCTTGCACCGGCTTGAACAGCACCTCGGCCGAGTAGATCGCGCCATAGATGGCGCCGAGCAAAGTAACGAGCAACACCATCGTCAATGTGAGACTGAAGCTGTATTTCAGCGGCTCTCGCAACGCCGCCAGATCGCCGTATTGCGAAAATGAACGCTGCACCGCGTCGGTCAACTCGGCGAACTGGCGCGGCAAATCATGAGTGACGACGACGAAGCGGGCTCCCCCGGGCAGCGCTACGGCACCCGGCAGCGAGGCGGCTGTCCGAATCACGTAGCCTGAGTCACCGTCGGGCTCGAGACTGACATAACTACGTCCAGCGATGACTTGTCGGACAAGTTCCGCCGACGGCCGCTCCGGCAACGAATCGGGTACCGAACGGCTGCTCGCACCGATGATACGCTCGTACTCACCGTACAAGACGAGCTCGGCGGCATCCGTGCGTCGCAGCTCCTCGTCCAAGGCGGCCAGCATCGCGCCGGATGACGACGAGGTCGAAAGCCGTTGCGCAAACCGCTCCGTCCGCTCCGACTGTTCGCGCATGCGCAAGTCGAGCGCCGCACGCGAGAGCACGACGGCATCGTCGAGACTTTGCTTGATTTCGACCTGAAACCAACTATCGATGCCGCGATTGAGGAACTGCAGCGAGAAGACGTAAACGGACAGCAAGGGCAACGCGACGAGCGCACCGAAGACCAGCACGGTTCGAGCCGTCAGACGTGAGCCGGGGACTCCGCCGCGATAAGCTCGAATGAGTTGTACCGTCTTGCGAATCAACATCGCGAGCAGCGCAATCACACCGATGGCGCTTGCCAACAAAATCCACGGCTGCCATCGGCCGAATTGCGCCGAGTTCTGTGCTGACAAAAAAAGTGCGGTCAACGCACCGAACACCAACAGTGACCAAAGCGTCACTGTCAGCAAAGATCGATGGCGTCTCAGCGCGGCAACGACCACGAGTACCACTCGCTTCGACGTTGCCAGTCATCGGACCAGAACATCAGCGCACGCAGTGCATCGGTGAGACGCCCGCGGCGGACGACAGCACGAACATTGACAAAATAATCGCCACTCTCAGCGACCTGCGCCGAGACGAGTATGGGCCACCCGTCGACTTTTCCAAGATCGGCAAGCGCCTCCTCGAGACTCGCGAACGAGTGCGTCTCGACCAACCCGCGCGGATCCTTGACCAAATAGCGCTCACTGACAGAGTGGTAACTGAGTTCACGCCGCAGACTGAGATTGACGACGCTCGCCGCTATCCAAAAACGCCGTTCACGAGTGACTTCGAGATCCACGTCGTAAAACAGTGAGACCCCTTCCTGCAACGCGCGACGATCCTCGTCGCTCGTCGGATAGCGAACCCGAACCTGCAGCTGGTAGACACCGTTGACCACATTGACGAAACCCGATTGGATTTCGAGTGCATCATTTTTAAGTGAGGAACTGCTCGGTGAAACGACGGGCTGCGCTGACGCCAGTCCGGGAAACGAGCTCGAAAGCACCACCGCCACCATCACGATGGCAATCCGTGCGGGCACGGTACGCATTTGTCGCCAGATGGCATGACTGATCGTCATCGCAAGCCCCTGAAGCCTAGGCAAGCATAATAAAAACCGTCCGTCCCCGCTGCGCTTCCGGGTAGTAGCTGTACACCGCAAGCCTGCCGGATGGCGCTAGGCGGTAATGCGACGCCACTCGGCCATGGCAGCGCCTCGAGTTCCGCATGACTGGCGAGAAACGCCTGTACGACTTGCTCGTTTTCTTCCGGTAGCACAGAGCAGGTCGAGTAGACGAGTCGCCCGCGCGGCGCCAGCTTGGTGAGGCATTGCTCTAGCAGGCGACGCTGCGAGCGCGCGAGATGCTCGATATCCTCGGCCCGTCTCAATAATTTGATATCGGGATGGCGGCGGATGACACCCGTCGACGAACACGGAGCATCAAGCAGAATTCGATCAAAGACCGCTTCGTCAGCGAGCGCATCGCTACGCGACAGGTCGCGCACCAAAACCCGCGCCTCGGCACGGATGCGCTCGATGGTGCCTCTGACCAGCGCCAAGCGCTCTGCGTCGATATCGATGGCGAGCAGATCGACTTTGGGCTGCAACTGCAAAATATGCGCGGTTTTTCCACCCGGAGCGGCACAGGCATCGAGAACGCGATGTCCCGGCGCCAGATCGAGCAAATGCGCTGCCAGCTGCGAGCCGGCGTCCTGCACAGACACCCGTCCGGTATCAAAGCCCGGTAGCGTCGAAACCGCGACCGCGTGCTCAAGCTGCAGCGCTTCGGCTGACCACTCGACCGATTCCGCGCTTCGCCCCGTGCCGGCGAGCTCGCGCCGATATTCTTCGCGCGCGTTGGCTGCGAACGGCGCGACTCGCAGCGTCATCGGCGGATGTTGATTGTTGGCGACGAAGATGGCTTCGGCGGCATCCGGCCAGGCGGCGCGGACGCACTGCACGAACCAATCAGGATGCGCGTGGCGCGCAGCCTGATCGACATCTACCGCGGCCAACAAAGATTCGCGCTCGCGAACGAAGCGTCTCAATACCGCGTTGACGAAGCCGGTGGCGCGCGGCAGACCGAGCGCTCTGGCGGCATCGACGGCCAGATGGACGCTCACCTCAGGTGCACCACGCGAGTGTTCGATTTGATGCGCAGCGGTGATCAGGAGCGCACGCAACTGCGGATCGACATCGCTCGCAGGGCGAGCAACCAAGGCCGCAACGGCAGGCGCGAGACGCAGGTACCAGCGCAAGGTGCCAAGCGCAATGGCACGTACCGCGGCGCGATCCTGGCGAGACTCCGCCTCCAGCAGCGCCACATCAGCCGAACGACCCTCATGGGCCACGGTACTGACCGCTCGTACGGCGGCAGCGAGCGTCGCTGCTCCGGGGGCCAACTCAGACTTCATGAAAACTGCTCCGTCCCCGCGGTGACGCCGCCTGCAATGCCATTGAGAAACTCAGCCGCGCTCACGCTGCGTTTACCGGATCGTTGCAACTCGGTAATTGCAAGCCGGCCCTTGCCGCAGGCTACCTGCAGATCGCCATCGGCCACGGCGACCCAGGTTCCAGGTGCAACCGCCGGCGCGGTGCTCACATCGATCGCAAGCGGACGCGCGCGATGGATGCGGACGATCTCCTCTCGCCACACCGTCTCTGCAACCGGCCAAGACTTGAATGCGCGAACGAGCCGATCGATCGCAACCGCGCTCTGCTGCCAATCGATACGCGCTTCGCTCTTGTCGATCTTGCGTGCATAAGTGGCGCCGAGTGCAGGCTGTGCGATCGGCTGTGCCTCACCGGTGGCCACGAGCGCCAACGTGTCGAGCAGCGCGTCGGCACCGACAGCGCCGAGCTTGTCCTGCAACGAGAGAGCATCGTCTTGATCGTCGATGACCACGCGTCGCTGTAACCACATTGGCCCGGTGTCGAGACCGGCATCCATCTGCATGAGAGTCACGCCAGTTTCGGTATCCCCCTCGAGTATCGCTCGCTGGATGGGCGCTGCGCCGCGCCACCGCGGCAGCAGAGATGCGTGAATGTTGATACAACCGTACTTTGGAATCGACAAGGCTTCGGGCGGCAGAATGAGGCCGTACGCCACCACGACCAAAATATCGGGCTGCCAACGATGCAAAGACTCACGCCCTGCTTCTGTGCGTAGAGACGATGGCTGACTGACTTCGTACCCGCGCTTGATCGAGAATTCTTTGACGACACTTGGCGTCAATTTTCTTCCGCGCCCAGCTGGCCGATCCGGCTGCGTCAGAACGCCAACGATTTGATGGGGGGAATCAGCGAGTGCGGCCAGCGGCCGCAACGCGAAAGCCGGTGTCCCGGCGAAAGCGATTCGCATGGCAGAGCTCGGCGCGCGTCAGCGCGCACCGACTCCGGCCGGTACCTTGTCGGCTCCCATACCATCCGCTCGGTCACGCTGGGTCTTCTCCAGCTTGCGTCGGATGCGATCGCGTTTCAGAACAGAGAGATAATCGACAAACAGCTTGCCTTCAAGATGATCCATCTCGTGCTGCAAGCAGACGGCCGCTAGACCCGTCAACTCACGCTCGAAGGTGATGCCATGTCGGTCTTGAGCGCGTACCGTGATTCTTTGGGCACGCTCGATGTCATCGAAAAAACCCGGCACCGAGAGACAGCCCTCCTGCATCACACCCACCGCTTCGCGAGCGAGGATCTCGGGATTGACGAAAACCAACGGTTCACTGTGATCCTCCGTCACATCCATCACCAGCAAGCGACGGTGCACGTTCACCTGCGAGGCCGCAAGACCAATGCCCGGTGCGGCATACATCGTCTCGAGCATGTCATCGACGAGCTTCGCGAGTGCGGCGTCGAAGAGGGTTATCGGCTCTGCACGCGTGCGCAGCCGCGGGTCGGGGAATTCCAGTATCGATAGCAAGGCCATGCGCCGTCACTCCGCTCAAGGTTGTTCGTGCCGCGCAGTATATCAGCGCAGATTGCCATCAAATCCGGCGAGGCCTCGCCCGGCGCGCAACCTTAAGGTCGGCCGCATGCATTCACTCAACCTCATCGAACTCTGCCAATGGGCACGACTGCCCGGGGTTCACGCGCGTCGCTGGTTGGCCGCCCGTGACGCCGGCGTCCATTCCGTCGACGACGCTCGTCGGGCGTCGCCGAGCCTGTGGCGCAGTCTCGGCTGGCCCGCCGCCACACAAAAAGCCCTCCTCGCGGATGCGCCAAGTGCGCCTCTCGACGAGGACCTCGCCGCCATCGAAAGACACGGTCTGCAACTGATCGCCGCGGACGACCCTCGCTACCCTGCTTTGCTGCTGACCATTGATCACGCCCCCGCGGTGCTTTTCGTGCGGGGCGACCCGGCCGTACTCGCCGCCCCCCAGCTCGCGGTGATCGGTAGCCGTCATCCGACCGCGCTCGGCGAGCGTACGGCGCGCGACTTCGCGTTCCACTTTGCCTCATTGGGTCTCGTGGTCACGAGCGGCCTCGCCCTCGGCATCGATGCCGCCGGGCATCGCGCTGCGCTGCTCGCGGGCGGAAAGACCGTCGCCGTCTGTGCTTGCGGCCTTGACCGCATCTACCCCGACCGGCATGTCCAACTCGCTGCCGACATCGCAGCAGCCGGTGCGTTGGTGAGTGAATTCCCACCGGGAACACCGCCGCTGGCGGCACACTTTCCCCGTCGCAACCGCCTGATCAGCGGTTTATCGGTCGGTGTGCTCGTGGTCGAAGCAGCCGCTCGTAGCGGCTCTCTCGTCACGGCGCGATACGCCGCGGAACAAGGCCGCGAGGTGTTCGCCATCCCGGGGTCCATTCACAGCCCGCTCTCGCGCGGCTGCCATCAATTGCTCCGCCAAGGGGCAACGCTCGTCGAATGCGCGGATGACGTTTTATCTGAACTAAAAAATATTGACCTAAATCATATAGTTGTAAACGATCTGACCCCCTCGGACCCCCCCTGCGAGGCGGCTCGCCAGTTGGACAACCCCTCGGAAATCCTGTTAGATGCGCTCGGCTTCGAGCCCACGAGCCTCGATGCGCTCATCGCGAGCACCGGCCTCTCCAGCACATCTGTAGCGTCCTTGCTCCTCACCCTGGAACTTCAGGGGCGTGCCGCATCCGACGCCCGCGGCCGGTATTTTCGTCTTTAACCCACACTGCCCTTACCCCGGATTCATGACCCACACCCCCGACACCGGCAGCGTTCTGGACATCCTTATTTATGTGTTCGATCGCTACATGCTGGCCGACGAACCGGAAGTCCCCGAGCGCGAGGCGCTCGCGCAGGACCTCGAACAGGCAGGCTTCGATGGCGCGAGTGTCGAGCGAGCCCTCGATTGGCTGGCGGACCTCGCCTGCGAGCGGGACCGGCCGGAACTGCACGATACCGGGCCGCGAGCCCTGCGCATCTACACCGATGCCGAGAGTACGCACCTGCCCGCAGAGTGCCGTGGGTATCTCTTCGAACTGGAACGCACTGGCATCCTGTCCGCCCAGCAACGCGAAATCGTCATCGAGCGCTTGCTGGCACTCGATGCCGCGGAACTGGATGTCGACCAACTCAAATGGGTCGTGCTGATGGTGCTCTCGAGCCAACCCGGACAGGAACTCGCCTGCTCGCGCATGGAAGATCTCGTGTTCGATCTGCCGCCGGAACGGCCCCACTGACCGACGGCGACACCGTCTTACAACAGTCCACGGAAGACATGGCCCACAATCTCGTCATCGTCGAATCGCCGGCGAAAGCCAAGACCATCAAAAAATACCTCGGTAATGATTTCGAGGTGCTGGCGTCTTACGGCCATGTGCGCGATCTCGTACCCAAGGAAGGCGCGGTCGATCCCTCACGTCAGTTCGCAATGAAGTACGACGTGATCGAACGCAACGAACGACACGTCGAGGCCATCTCCAAGGCGCTGAAGAAAGCGAAGGCACTTTATCTCGCAACCGATCCAGATCGCGAAGGGGAGGCGATTTCCTGGCACCTGCGTGAACTGCTGAACGATCGCGGCGCACTTGAAGGCAAGACGGTGCATCGCGTCGCGTTTTACGAGATCACGAAAAACGCGGTGCGCCAAGCTATCGAAGAGCCGCGCGATCTGTCGCTGGATCTCGTCAACGCACAACAGGCGCGGCGCGCCCTCGATTACCTCGTCGGTTTCAACCTCTCACCGCTGCTGTGGAAAAAAGTCCGTCGAGGTTTGTCGGCTGGTCGTGTTCAAAGCCCGGCACTGCGCATGATTTGCGAGCGCGAAGCGGAAATTCAGGCCTTTGTGCCACGCGAATATTGGACACTCGATGCGTTCGGCCAACGTCAGGAGCAAAGTTTTCCCCTGAAGCTGATCGAGTTCGGTGGACGCAAAGTCGAACAATTTTCTTTTGGCGACGCGACCGCCGCGATCGAGGTCGAAGCCGCACTGCTCGCGGCGACCGGTGCCGGCCAAATCACGGCGACAGCAGAGGGAGAGGCGCCGCGTCTCGTGCCACCCGGCAAGCTGCGCGTCATCAGCATCGACCGCAAGCAACGCAATCGTCATCCGGCACCGCCCTTCACCACCTCCACACTGCAGCAAGAAGCAGCGCGCAAACTCGGTTACTCGGCGCAGCGCACGATGCGACTCGCGCAACAACTATACGAAGGTGTCGACTACGGCGAGGGCGCTGTGGGTCTCATCACTTACATGCGCACCGACGCGGTCAACCTCGCCAACGAAGCGATCGGTGAGATTCGCCAAGTCATCGGCAAGGTGTACGGCGCCGAGGCGCTGCCCGAAGCGGCGCGCTTCTTCAAAAACAAATCACGAAACGCCCAAGAAGCGCACGAAGCTATCCGTCCGACTTCTGCCGCGGTGTTGCCGCAGATGCTCGAGGGCCGCATCGAGGCCGATTTGCAAAAACTTTATTCGCTCATTTGGAAGCGAGCGGTTGCCTGTCAGATGACGCATGCGGTCTTCGACACCGTCGCGATCGATCTGCTGGCCGGTAAAGACGGCGCCGATCGAAACCTGTTCCGCGCCAACGGCTCGACCTTGGTCAAACCGGGCTTTATCGCCGTCTACCTCGAAGGACAGGACGATGCGACCGACGACGATGACGATCGCATCCTCCCGATCATGCAGGAGGGCGATATCATCGATCTCGTAAGTTTGCGTGGAACACAGCATTTCACTGAACCGCCGCCGCGCTACTCGGAAGCCTCACTCGTCAAAGCGCTCGAGGAACATGGCATCGGTCGTCCGTCGACCTATGCCTCGATCATCTCGACCCTGAAAGATCGTGAATACGTCGACATGGACGGCAGGCGCTTCATCGCCACTGACATCGGCAAGATCGTCAACAACTTCCTGAGTACACACTTCAGCAAATACGTCGATTATGGTTTCACCGCCGCGATGGAAGACGAGCTCGATGCCGTCTCGCGCGGCGAAGAACCCTGGACCGAACCACTGCAGAAATTTTGGCAGCCATTCGTTGATCTGATCGATCACACCGAGAAGAATGTCTCTCGTGACGAGGCGGCGCAGGCGCGCGAGCTCGGCACCGATCCAGTCAGTGGCAAGCCGGTCTCGGTTCGCATGGGACGCTTCGGCCCGTTCGTACAGATTGGCACCCGGGACGACGAAGAGAAGCCGCGTTTCGCAGGTCTCCGTCCTGGTCAAAAGATGGACGCGATCACGCTCGCTGACGGTTTGCAGCTGTTCCAATTACCGCGCAAACTCGGCGCGAACGCCGAGGGCGAAATGCTCGAGGCAAATATCGGTCGCTTCGGTCCGTATATCAAATACGGCAGCAAATACGCCTCCTTGAAAGAGGACGACCCATACACCATCACGCTCGAGCGCGCGGTTGAGGTGGTCGAGGCAAAAAAACTCGCCGACGCCAACCGCATCATCCAGGACTTCGGCATCGACGATATCCAGGTCTTGAACGGACGCTATGGCCCTTACATCACCGACAAACTGCGTAATGCGCGTATTCCGAAAGACCGCGATCCGAAAACCCTGACTCTCGGAGAGTGCCGCGAACTGCTGGCTGCCGCCCCGCAGCGGCCTGGCCGCGGACGCTTCGTCAAAAAGACGCCCGCCGCCAAACCCAAGGCGGAAGCCAAGCCAAAGGCGAAGGTGAAGGCCAAGGCCAAGGTGCCCAAAAAAGCCAAGGCCAAAGCGAAAACCAAAAAGTCTGCTGCCACCGAGGCGTGAAGTACCGGCACGTCTTTCATGCGGGCAACTTTGCGGACGTGCACAAGCACGTCACGCTGCTCGCGCTGATTCGCGCGCTGTCTCGTAAAGAAAAAGGATTTCTGTTGCTCGACACCCATGCCGGTCGTGGGCTGTACGATCTTCAAAGCGAAGGCGCGCGCAAGACGGCGGAGTCGCACGGCGGCATCGCCCTGCTCGAAGCTGCGACGCTCGAAGCTGCAAGGCATGATCACTGGCCGCCCGAGATCGACGACTACCTCGCTATCGTCAAAGCCATCCGGCGCGAACGATCCTCGCGCCGCGTGTATCCCGGCTCGCCAATGATCGCGTTGGCTGCGATTCGTCCGCAGGATCGAGCCGTGTTCATCGAGACGCAAGCCGAGGAACACGCTGCGTTGCACCGACTCTTGTCGCGCGAGTCGGGACGGATCGCTGCCGAATGCGCCGATGGCTATCAAAGAATTCGACATTGGTTGCCCAATTCGGAGAGGCGCGCGCTGGTCTTGATCGATCCGCCCTATGAAGACACCACTGCCGATTTTCGTGCAGTGGAGGCCACAGCCTGCGAGACGCTGCGTCGCTTGCCCAACGCGGTCGTGGCCATCTGGTACCCGATCAAGCACGAGCGCGACACGGAGGAGTGGCGCAATCGACTGATCTCGCGTCTGCCGAAACCACCCGACGAGGCTAGAACCCCGGCGATCAGCAGCGATTTGTGGATTCACCCACCAGACTCCCGGGTCGGTCTCAACGGCTCAGGTCTGTTGATACTTAATCCGCCGTGGCAGCTCGCCGAACAGATGGCCAACTGGCTACCGATCCTTCGCGAGCTGCTCGATACTGAACGCACTGGCGGAGCAACCGTGAGATCGTTGCCATGAACATTGCCATGAAAGAGAGCCGCATGGAGACACTGCCTGATCGATACGGGGTGATCGGCCATCCGATCTCGCACAGTCGCTCGCCCCTCATACACGGAGAATTCGCCAAAGCGACGCGGCAACATTTGATATACGAGCGTTTCGATATCGCACCCGCTGCACTTGTCGTGCAGGTGCAGGCGTTGCTTCGAGAGGGAGTCCGCGGTCTGAACGTCACCGTTCCGCACAAAGAAACGGTGGTCGCGCTGACACACGAGCTGACCGAACGCGCCAAACTCGCCGGCGCTGTAAATACTTTGATTGTGCTGCCGGATGGCAGACTTCGTGGCGACAATACCGATGGCGCGGGCTGCATCGCTGATTTGCGCTATCTCGCCATCGAAGTCACCGGTAGATCCGTGCTGATCTTGGGCGCGGGCGGCGCGGCACGCGGCATCGTCGGACCGTTGCTCGCACAGCAACCGGCCCAACTCGTGATCGCCAATCGAGGAGTCGCGCGAGCCGAAGAGCTAGTCGCGACGTTTCGTGATATCCGACCCAGCGCGGGCATTGCGCTATCGGCACGCCCGCTCGATGGGCTGCACGAGTCGTTCGATGTCGTTATCCACGCCACCTCCCTCGGCTTGCAGAACGCGATACCCACCGTCAACCCGGTCATCATTGGGTCGCAAACCGATGCATACGATCTCGGCTATGGCGATGCCGGCACGCCTTTCACCCGCTGGGCGCAGCAGCACGGCGCCGCGCGAGCGTTTGACGGCATCGGAATGTTGGTGGAACAGGCCGCAGAAGCGTTCTGGCTTTGGCGTGGTGTTAGACCGGAGACGACCGAGGTCCGTCGCTTACTGAGTCAATCGGGCGAGCGAAACAAACCGTAGCGGCGCGCGTACCAGACGAACAGTGGCAACTCCATCAACAAGAAGCTCGCCACCGTGAAGCCAAACCAACCCACTTCCAGCACGAGAAAGTCAAAGCGGGTGCCAGTATCGTAGAAAAAATAAGCCGAAATCGCGACGGCCACGAGGTTGGCAGCTAAATCGTTCATCGCGAGCCGGTTCAGGTCGCTACCTGCGAACCGCGGATAAACAGCGATATAAGCGAAGCACAACAGCACGGCGTTGATCGTCAAAACGAAAACTTCGGGGCTGGTCACGGCTACCTCGACTTGGATGCGAAATTCTAACGTGACCGCCCCGCCACTGGGTGGCCAATGCTGTCACCGCATCGTCATCGACATTCAAAAGATCTGTCACAGCGACTGATCACAATCCCGGTCTTCACTTGGAAAGGGAGTTCCTCATGTCGCGTATTCGTCTCGACACTCGTGTCGCTTTGTATGTTGCTTCGGCCGCTGCGACGTTGAGCGCCACGCCGCAAGCGGCGCTCGCCGCCGAATCTATCGACGATCTGCAGGTCGTCGTCGTCACGGCACAGAAACGTGAGGAAAATATCCGCGACGTGCCCATCACGATCAGCGCCACCTCGGGTGAACGCATGCGTGAACTCGGCGTCTCGGATTTGGACGAACTCGCGTTCTACATCCCCGGTCTCAACGTGCAAGAACAGAGCGCGAACAACCCGGGCATCGTGATACGCGGCATCACATCCGACAGCGGCTCTGCGCAGCAAGCGGCTCGCGTTACGCTGTATTACAACGGCGTCGATATCTCTCGTTCACGTGGCTCATACCAAGATATCTACGACATGGAGCGCATTGAGGTCATCAAGGGGCCGCAGGCGACGCTTTTCGGCACCGCATCGGCCATCGGCGCGATCAGCCTGATCTCTGCTCGACCCAAGTCGGGTTTCTCCGGTGCCATCGAGGCTGGACTTGGCAATTATGGTCAGCAATTACTCGCTGGCCATTTGAACGCCGGTGACGAGACACTCGCGACGCGCATTGCTTTCGCGTGGAAGCAGCGACAAGGCTACGTCGAAAACCTCGCCCCCAACCAGGATGATCTCAACGGTCAAGATCAACTCGGCATGCGCGGCTCGATCCGCTACACGCCGAGCGACGATACGACCATCGATGCGATCGTGACTTGGGATCGCCAACGAAACCCCGGCACGGCGTTCGTTTCGAAAGCGTTGCCGACAGCGGCCGGCCCTGGCGATCCTTTCGGTAAGGCTTTTCTTGGCGGCTCACCGCTCTCAGCAACCGTGTTGGGTAAAACCAAGCTGGGTCTGGATCGAGACGTCTATGATGTGAATCTGACCATCAATCATTCTTTGAGTGAACGCTGGTCTCTCACCACGGTCAATGGCTATCGTCGCTTCGATAGTCTGGAAACCTTCGACGCCGACGGATCAGCGGCGTGGTATCTCGAGTTCGCCGAGATCGCTCGTGGCACCCAAGGCAGTCACGAGACTCGATTCGCCTACAGCAGCGATACCCTGCGCGCCTCGGCCGGCTGGAATCTTTTCCGTGAGTACGGCGTCCAAAATGTTCCCTTCACGAGTGAAGAAGGGATTTTCCTGCAGTGCGTGGCTCGCCTCGTTCCAAATCTACCCTGCGTCGCCAGCAACGGCACGGTTGCGGCAGCCGGTGCGACGGCGTTATTGACGCGCGGTCTCGCCACATCGCTCCCGTATCGCTCGGTCTTCGAAAATCAAGGTAATAACGACAGCTACTCCGTCTTTGCGGACGCCACTTGGTCTCCCAATGCGAAATGGGACCTGACTGCGGGTGTTCGTTTACTGGGTGAAAAGCGTCGCTCAGGTTATTACGCCGAGGTCGCGCGATCGGTGATCACAGGCGGTGCCTCGTTGATTCCCGGCCAAGTCGATACCGGTCGACAAGTCTTCCGAGATGAAGACTCTTTCTCGGCTGTTCTGCCGCGCTTCAACGCGCTGTATCGCCTCAACTCGGAAGTGAACGTTTTTGCGACCGTGTCAAAGGGTCGTCGGTCACCGACGGTTCAGCTCGGCGCGCGCGCGACCCCGACCGGCCCTGCGCCGTCGTTCACGCCCGTTGCCGAGGAGAATGTCTGGAACTACGAGATCGGCCTCAAAGGTGGTAACAACGTCGTATCAGGTTCGATCGGTGTGTATTACCAAAAGTACGACGACTTCCAAGTCAGCATCGTGCGCGAGGACGGCGTTATCGTGACCGCGAGCGCCGGCTCGGCGAGTAATCTCGGTACAGAAGCAGAAATTCAAGTTCGTCCGACTAACTGGTTTAACTTCTTCGCTAACGTCGGCTACATCGATGGTGGCATCGACGACAAGCCGGGCATTGCACCGAATTTTCGTGGTGCTCGCTTCCGTCTGCAGCCGGAGGTCCAATCCGCTGCCGGCTTTACAATCGAGTCTACACTCGGAAACGGGATGCGCCTGTTCGCAACACCGAGCGTCACTTATCGCGGCAAAATCTTCTTCGAAGTGCCGAACAATCCGGCGATCAGCCAAGAGGCTGTCACCCTCGTGAATCTCCGCGCCGGTGTTGCTTTCGCGGGTGACAAGTGGGAAATCGTCGCTTACGCTCGTAACCTTCTCGATGAGAACTACCTCCTCGACGCCGGTAACACCGGCGGCGCATTCGGTATCCCGACCTTCATCCCGGCAGAGCCCCGTCTCTACGGTTTGCAGGTTTCGACTCGTTTTTGATTGACGCTATTTTTTGATTGACGCGATTTGGAGTACAGACATGATCGATCGTAGACGGCTCATCCAAGCTGGCGTATTGGGTCTCGGCGCCATGGCGCTGCCGGGCGTTGCTGGCATGTTCCTGCGTCAAGGCTTCACGCATGGTGTCGCAAGTGGTGAGCCGTCGGCGAATTCGGTACTGCTATGGACACGATTCGTCGGCGAGGCCGATGTCAAGCTGCGGGCAGAAGTGGCCAGCGATGCGATGTTCCAGAAGCTCGTGACCGGCGCCGAAGTCGTCGCTGCCCCTGATCGAGACTACACCGCTAAAGTGATTGTCAAAGGTCTAGCTCCGGGGCGCTGGTACTACTATCGCTTCGTCGCGCCGGATGGCACTCGTAGTGTTGTCGGCCGTACGCGCACCCTGCCAAACGGCTCACTCGACAAATTTGGTATCGGTCTCTTCTCTTGCTCAAACCTGCCCTTCGGTTGGTTCAATGCCTATGCGCATGCTTGCGAACGCAACGACCTCGATCTCATCGTGCACGTCGGCGATTATTTGTATGAGTATGCGATCGGCACCTACCCCTCGGTTGGCGAGACGCTTACGGGCCGCGTGATCGAACCGGCGCACGAGATGGTCACACTCGCTGACTACCGCTTGCGCTACGCGTCGTATCGCCTCGATCCGGATCTGCAAAAGCTACATCAAAGTTATCCCATGATTGCGCAGTGGGATGATCACGAGTTGACTAACGATGCGTGGGTCGGCGGTGCTGAGAACCACCAAGCCGACAAGGAAGGTGATTGGGAGACACGCAAAGCGATCGCCGAGCGCGTCTATCGGGAATGGATGCCCGTTTCGGACGATCGCTTTGGCAGCTATCAGATCGGCGACCTCGCCACGCTCTTCAAACTCGAAACGCGGATCAGCGGTCGCAGTGCACCACCGAGTCTCGAAGCTGCGCTGAAAGATCAGCCCGATATCGCCAAGGCACTGCTCAACTTTCGAGATGGTGTGCTGCGCGACCCGGCACGAACGCTGCTCGGTATGCAACAGGAATCGTGGCTCAAGGAAAACCTGCGTAAGTCCACGCAATCGAAGACGCGTTGGCAGATCGTTTCCCAACAGATCGTCATGGGCGAAATCGTCGCGCCGCAACAGGTGGGTCAGTGGTTGCCCGAGGACGCGCCAGAGTTCTTGAAGCGTCGCATGGCAGCCGGTCTCGTCGCCGCCAAACTCGGCTTGCCGTACAACTTCGACAGCTGGGGCGGTTTTCCAGCGGCTCGAACGAGGCTGCTGCAAGACTCGCTCGAGGCGGGCGCAAACCCGATCGTGCTCGCAGGCGATAGCCATAATGCGTGGGCCCAGAATTTATCGCTCGGTAATACCGCAGCCGGTGTCGAGTTCGCCACACACTCGGTGACTTCGCCCGGGTTTGAGAGTTATCTGCGCCGCGGCGCGCCGACCGATGTCGCCGCGGCACTGCAGGCTACGAATCCGGGGCTCGTGTTCAGCAACACCCACCAGCGTGGCTACACCAGCATTTTGTTGGGCCGCGATCAGGCAGTGGGTCAGTTCCACTTCATGAAGACGATCCGTGAGAGGTCCACGGAGCTCGCTGAGACGCGGAGCCTGCGCGTGCGTCACGGAGAGCGGCGCTTGATCGAGGGCTGAGCACTCTCACGTGAACGGTTCGAGCCTGGTTAGGTCAAACCTGACGGGCTCGAACCTTTCGGTATCATGACGGGCATGGACGCTAACGTCATAACCATGCTCTTCATCGGACTCGTCGTCGTCGCCACCCTCTTGCAACTATGGCTGACGCGAAGGCAGATCCAATATGTCCAACGCCATCGTGCTACGGTCCCGAGCGCCTTCAGCAGCCGAATTTCGCTCGAGGCACACCAGAAGGCGGCCGACTACACCATTGCAAGACAAAACTTCAGCGTCGTACATACGATCCTGTCGATCGCGATGCTGTTCGGCTGGACACTTCTCGGCGGTCTCGAATCGCTCAATCTGCTGTTGCAGCCATACGGGATCACGCTCGGCGGCATCGGCTACCAGATAGCGTTCATTTTCATTTTTTCTTTGATTGGCGGAGTCATCGAACTGCCGCTGGATTGGTACAGCCATTTCCGTATCGAGCAGCGATTTGGATTCAACCGCATGTCGCTCGGCATATGGCTGGCCGATTTAATCAAAAATTTATTCGTCAGCTCGTTGATCGGCCTGCCCTTGATCGCACTGGTGCTTTGGTTGATGGGCACTGCAGGAGCAACGTGGTGGCTCTGGGCTTGGGCTGCCTGGGTGATCTTCAACCTGCTGCTCATGGTGATCTACCCGATTTGGATCGCTCCGTTGTTCAATCAATTCGAACCGCTGGCGGACGATACCCTGAAAGAGCGCGTTCAGGCGCTGATGCAGCGCTGTGGTTTCGCGGCCGAGGGCCTATTCGTGATGGACGGTAGTAAACGCTCCGCCGAATCGAACGCCTACTTCACGGGGCTCGGCAAAGCCAAGCGCGTGGTGTTCTACGACACGCTGCTCGAACGACTTTCCCACGACGAGCTCGAAGCCGTGCTCGCGCATGAACTTGGCCACTTTCACCACCGCCATTTACGCAAGAGTCTGATTTCGATTTTCGCCCTGACGCTCGTTGGCTTCGCGGCCTTGGGCTGGCTTTCGATGCAGCCGGTCTTCTTCGTCGGCCTAGGCGTCACCCCGAATGCCGCGCTGCCGAACGATGCACTCGCGATCCTGCTGTTCCTGCTCGTGATTCCAACCCTCTCGCCACTGATCGAACCGCTCTGGAGCGCAGCTTCGAGGCGGCACGAGTTTCAGGCTGACGCTTACGCCAAGCAGCAAGCGAGTGCCCCGGCGCTCGTGCAGGCGCTGGTGAAGCTGACCGAGGACAACGCTGTCACGTTGACCCCTGATCCGATCTACGTGCGCTTCCACTACTCACACCCCCCAATAGTGGAACGGATCACGGCCCTGCAAAACTAGCTGCCTCTATTGACAGATCTTGCATCTTTATTCACTATTCGTGAAATTTTATGCAAGCCGACCCCCACCACCCGCACCGCCGCGAGGCCATCCTGCGCATCCTGCGCGGCGCACCCGTGCGCAAGCAGGACGAGTTGGTGCGCCTGCTGCGCGAGGCCGGTCACGATGTCACCCAGTCCTCCGTCAGTCGCGATCTGCGGGAACTCGGCGTCTTGAAAGCGAGCGGTCGCTACCTGCCGCCGTCCGAAGAGTCGTCCCGGACGCTCGATGACTTCGACACCCTGCGCCAGTTCGTGCGGGGTGTGGCGACAGCCGGCGCAGCCCTGACGGTACTGCGAACCACGATTGGCGCTGCGCAAAGCGTCGCCATCGCCATCGACAAAGCCGCGTGGCCTGAAGTCGTCGGCACCATTTCGGGCGATGACACCATCTTCATCGCCACCGATTCCGGCGAAGCCCAAACCACACTCGTGGTACGCCTGCGCAAGCTATTTCGTCTTTAAGGATCCTCCATGTCCCAACCGATCGTTCTCGCCTATTCCGGCGGCCTCGACACCTCTTTCCTTGTTCCGTGGCTGAAAGAGGAGTATCGGCGCCCGATCATCACCGTCACGGTCGATACGGGAGGTATCGATGCCGCAGCGGCGAAGACGCTGCACGAACGCGCCTTGGCGCTCGGCGCATCGGAGCATCACCAGATCGATGCGCGCGCCAACTACTTCGAGCAGGTGCTGCGTTTTTTGATCATGGGGAACGTCCGTCGCGGCCAGCTCTATCCGCTGTCGGTCGGCGCAGAGCGAGTAATGCAGGCACAAATCATCGCTCGCATGGCGCGCGAGCTTGGCACCGGCAGCATCGCGCATGGTTGCACGGCAGCCGGCAATGATCAGGTGCGATTCGAAGTGGCGCTGCGCACACTCGCCCCCGAGCTCGAGGTCATCGCGCCCGTACGCGACCGGCACTTCAAACGTCAGGAAGAGCTCGATTTTCTCACTGCGCGGCAACTGCCGGTCCCGCCGCACGGCGCCGCATACTCGATCAATCGCGGTCTCTGGGGCGTCAGTATCGGCGGCAAGGAAACGCTGACCTCGCAGGGTGGCATCCCCGACGATGCGTGGGTGCTCTCCAAAGACGCCTTCACGCAACCGAGGGCGCCCGCACGCCATGTCATTCGTTTCGATCGGGGTGTTCCCTGCGGTATCGATGGTCAAACCATGACCGCTGTCGAGGTCATCGAGCGCCTCGAGCAGTTGGCTGGGCCCTACGGTATCGGTCGCGGCATTCACTTGGGCGACACCATCATCGGCACCAAGGGTCGCGTCGCGTTCGAGGCGCCCGCCGCCGAGGTGTTGCTCAATGCCCATCGCGAGCTCGAAAAGCTCGTACTGACGGGTCGACAGCAGCGTATCAAAGAAATGTTGGCAGGTCCTTACGGCGATTGGGTACACGAGGGTCAGTTGCTTGATCCGGTCTGCCGCGATATCGAAGCCCTTTTCCTACAATCGCAGGAACGCGTCACAGGCATCGTGAACGTGCTGTTTCGACCGGGTTCGCTTTTCATCGAAGGCGTGGACTCACCCTACTCCTTGATGGCGGCCTCGAAAGGGGTCTACGGCGAAGCGACAGGCGAATGGACCGCAGCCGATGCACTCGGTTTCTCGCGCATCGTGGGCCTCACGGGTGTGTTTCATCGTCGAGCCGGCGAACGCGCGGCCGCAGGGGAGTCAAACTAAATGCGAACCATCGTCGTCGATAAGGTGGCCTCGGTCACTCAAGCCTGTGGTCTCGGCCACGAATTGCGTATCTCCACCGACAACTTGCCCTCCGAAGAGGGCATCGTAGTCGTCGTGGAAATACTCACGAGCAAAGCCAACTACAACACGCTCGAATTGACGAGTGGCCGCATGGCCAAGGTCAACAAGGGCGATATCGTCGTGGGTGCACTGGGTCATCGCAAAGCACTTTTCGGTTTTTCCGGACACGTGCCCGAAACGCTCAAAGCCGGTGATGTCATCCAGATGCTCAACATCGGTGGCGTGCTCGGCATCTGCGACTCAGCCAATCCCGACAAAGGCAAACCCTTCGACTGTAAGGTGCTGGGTGTCGTGCTCACCTTCCCCTATCTCGGTGAACGCATCGGCGTGCCAGCGCGCGCAGGCTATCGAAAGCTCGATCTGAATGCGCCGCTAGAGACTCACGGTGTGCCGGTCGTCGCGCTGGCGGGCACCTGCATGGAAGCGGGTAAAACAGCAGCGGCCTGCCAGATGGTCAGTCGTATGCGCCATCGCGGTCTCACCGTCGATGTGTTCAAGGCGACCGGCGTATCACTGCGTCGCGATATCTTGGCGATGGAAGATGCCGGCGCCCGCAACTCGATGATCTTCACCGATCTCGGCATCATCACGACCACGCGTGCCGTGGGCCCTGCGCTTACGCGTACGATGATCACTGAAATCTCGGCGAAGAAGCCGGATGTCATCGTCTTCGAACTCGGCGACGGCATTCTCGGCACATACGGCGTCGACTCGATTCTCGAGTGCGACGATATCCGCAAGGCGCTGACCGGTGTCGTGCTGTCGGCCAACGATCCGGTCGCGGCGTGGGGTGGCGTGAAGCTGCTGCGAGAGCGCTTCGGTATCGAGCCTTGCGCCGTCACAGGCCCCGCCACCGACAATGCCGTCGGCGTCGACATCATCCGCGATCAAATGAAAGTGCCGGCTCACAACGCCCTGAGCGACGGTGCGGCGCTCGGTGACTGCGTGATCTCGGCCATCGGTCTCGATGCAAAATTTCCGGTAGCGGCAGCGAACTGATGAAAACCCCTGCGCTCATTCTGGGTGGAACCGGTTACGTAGCGGGTGAACTGCTGCGCTTGCTCGTTGCGCATCCGGATCTCGAGATCGCCGGAATTCTCTCCGACTCTCAGCCTGGCGAGTCGGTTGCCAAAGCGTTTCCGCATCTGGCACCCGCGCTCGGCGAACTCACCTTCTGTTCGGAAGCCGAGTTGACGGCACTGATCAGTACCCTGCCGATATCCGCCTTGTTCTCAGCAGCACCACACGGCGTGAGCGCCGCTTTGATCGATCGCTTGCTCGAATCTGCCGAGGTCGCGGGCACCGCGCCTCGGGTGGTCGATATCTCAGCAGATTATCGCTACAGCACGGCTGAGGCTTATGCCGCTGTTTACCATCATGCTCACGGCGCAGCAGCCCGTATCAAAGATTTCGTTTGTGCCGTGCCTGAACACCTGCGCACGCAGCCAGCCAAACACGTGGCGCATCCCGGATGCTTCGCGACGGCTACACTGCTCGCCTCGGTGCCGCTGCTTGCTGAGAAACTGGTTTCACCGACGATCTTCGTGAGCGGCATCACGGGCAGTACAGGCTCCGGAAGAAAGCCCGTGGATGGCACGCATCACCCGGTCCGACACAGCGATCTCTATTCGTACAACGCGCTCTCGCATCGGCATATTCCGGAAATTACGGCTTGCGCCGCAGCCGTCTCCGGCATCGAAGCCGATTTTGCGTTCGTGCCGCACTCAGCACCGATCGCCCGAGGCATTCACGTGACGGTGCAAGCAACGCTGGCGCCGGGCATCACGATCACGACAGCTGAGCTTCGCGACAAGTTGCGCGCATTCTATTCACACTCCCCGTTCGTGAGAGTGCTCGAGTCGGCACCGCGTATTAAAGACGTGGTCGCCAGCAACTACGCCAACCTGTCGGCAACCAGCAACGGTCGTACGATTGCCGTGATGTGTGTGCTCGACAATCTCAACAAAGGCGCCGCCGGTGGTGCCGTGCAGTGGATGAATCGCTTGCTCGGTCTTCCTGAGCACCGCGGCCTGACCGCCGTGGCACCGGGCTGGACCTGAGCTTTTCCGACGGAATTTACAAGGACATCTTTCATGAGCCCCGCCGATCATCTCGCGCCCGTGTTCGCGCAATACCCCATCGAAGTCGTCGATGCCGAAGGTGTCTGGCTGCATACGCGCGATGGTCGTCGCATCCTAGATTTGTATGGTGGTCACGCCGTCGCAGCGCTCGGATACAAACACCCGGGTTGGACGCAAGCGATCGCGCAACAAGCCGGGCTATGTAATTTCCAAAGTAATGCC
This sequence comes from Gammaproteobacteria bacterium, assembly GCA_018970145.1. Lineage (GTDB taxonomy): Bacteria > Pseudomonadota > Gammaproteobacteria > Steroidobacterales > Steroidobacteraceae > UBA964. The sequence continues at coordinate 54,566 of JAGWWY010000004.1, read as the reverse complement.
GTACCCATGGAAGTGCGAGTCCGCGCCGCTAACAAGCTGACAAAGTTCGCCGGTGGTCATTTTGACAGCGTTTTCTTCGTCAACTCCGGTGCCGAAGCCAATGAGAACGCACTTCGCATGGCGTTTAAGATGACACGACGACCGAATATCGTCGGTGTCGAAGGCGCTTTCCACGGCCGAACGGCTGCTGCAGGCGCAGTCACTTGGGGTGCGGATAAAAAATGGTACGAGTTCCCGCGCACGCCGTTTGGCGTTGCCTACATACCGCGCGGTGACCTTGCGGCGATCAGCCAACTCGTCACGCGTGACACGGCGGCTGTCATCGTCGAACCCGTGCAGGGCGTCGGCGGCGCCTTCGACATGGGAGCAGAATTTCTAGGCGCGCTGCGTCAACGCTGCACGCTCATGGGCGCGCAGTTGATTTTCGATGAAGTGCAGATCGGTGTCGGCCGCAGTGGCTGGCCGTTCGCCGCCAACATGTATCGCGTGATGCCCGACATGATCACGACGGCTAAAGCCCTCGGCAACGGCTTCCCCTGCGGCGCGCTCCTGATGTCACCACCCGTGACCGACTCTTTGAAGCTCGAAGGTCTCGGTACTACCTTTGGTGGTGGTCCGATGGCTTGTGCTGCGATCGAGGCCGTGGTCGACGCCATCGAAACCGAGGATCTCCTCGCGAACGTGCGCGAGGTCTCGCGCTATCTGCGCGAGACGTGCACCGTGGGCCCCGTCGTTGGACATCAAGGCGCCGGGTTCCTGCACGGACTGCGCTTAGATCGACCTGCCAAAGAGGTTCAAGCTGCCCTTCTCGCGCGGGACATTCTTGCCGGTACCAGCGCCGACCCGCAGGTCCTGCGTCTGCTTCCACCCTACACCCTGAAAATCGAGCACGTGGATCTGCTGCGCGCTGCGTTGGAGGATTTATGAATCGTTTCCTCGATCTGGCAGATTTTAGCCGCGAGGAAGTCCTTGATTTAATCGCGCTGGCGCAACACCTCGAGAAGCACCCCGAGCCTCAGGCGCTCGCCGGCAAAATCCTTGGCTTGGTGTTTTTCAACCCGTCGCTGCGTACGTTGTCGTCGTTCCAAGTGGGGATGATGCGACTTGGCGGCTCATCGTTCGTCATCACGCCGGGTCAGGGCACGTGGCAACTCGAAACTCGTACCGGCGCCGTCATGAACGGCGGCGCAGCAGAGCATGTGCGCGAAGGCTTGCCCGTGCTCGCCTCCTTTGCCGATGCACTCGGAATTCGTGCTTTCGCGGAAGGCAAAGATTTGCACTACGATCTGGCCGAAACCGCTTTCAAAGCGATGGCGTCGGTCATTGACAAACCGCTGATCAATCTCGAGTCCGCCATCAATCATCCCTGTCAGGCGCTTGCCGACTGGAAGACGCTCGAAGATCGGAAAGTCCCACAGCGTGCGAAGTTCGTGCTGTCGTGGGCGAATCATCCGCGAGTTACGCCGCTTGCCGTTCCGGCAGCCACCGTGCACATGGCCGCCCAACGCGGCATGGAAGTGGTCGTCTTGCGTCCAGAAGGTTACGCGTTGCCGCCGCAGATGATGGACAAAGCACGCGCTGCTGCAGTGGCCTCGGGCGGCTCGGTCACTGAGACCACCGATCGTGCGGCCGCCATGCAAGGCGCACATGTGCTCTACGCCAAAGAATGGGGCTCGACCGCGCATTATGGTGATGCAGCCGCCGATGCCGCGCTGCGCGCCAAGCTCAGCGACTGGTGCGTGCATGAATCCTGGTTCGATACGGCTGCAAAGGACTGCAAGTTCATGCATTGCTTGCCGGTGCGACGCAACGTTGCTGTTGCCGATGACATTCTTGACGGTCCGCGCAGCATCGTGCTGCAAGAGGCTTACAACCGTTTGCCCGCCCAGATGGCGGTGTTACATCGACTGCTTTCGACTGGAGTATCTCAACGATGATCATGCATCGCCCCGACCCCTCGGCCGTGATCCGTGCCCTGCGTGGTGCAGCGCCTTATATCCGTCTGTTCAAAGGCAAGACCTTCGTCGTGAAGGCGGGCGGCGGAGTCTTTGGCGATCCGGAAGCGACACGCAACATCATCGAGCAGATCGCGATCCTGCACACACTCGGCGTTCGCGTCGTCTTCGTGCACGGGGGCGGTCCGCAGTTGACCGAAGTGACCGAGAAACTCGGCGTGCCCACGCAGATGATCGAGGGTCGTCGCGTCACGGACGAGCGTTCGATCGATGCTACGGCGATGGTACTGAGTGGTCTCATCAACACCCGCATTCTCGCGACCTGTCGCGAACTCGACGTGCCGGCCATCGGCATCAGCGGTGTGGATGCCGGTCTCATCCAGGCACACAAGCGCGCGCCGGTGAAACTGCAGAGCAGCGATGCCACCGTCGACTACGGTTTCGTCGGTGATATCGACTACATCGATACCGACGTCATCCGCAAACTGCTCGATAACGGCTTGATGCCCGTCATCTCGCCGCTTTCGAGCGACGACTCGGGCACGCTGCTCAACATCAATGCCGATACCGTGGCTGCCGCGATCGGCGCTGCCCTCGGTGCGGAGAAACTGGTGCTCTGCACGGGCGCCCCCGGGATTCTCGAGCGCGTCGAGGACCCCACCTCGGTGATCTCGTACACCGACCTCGCGGGTCTTAAGCGTCTCAAAGACGAAAAGCGTCTCGTCGATGGCATGTTGCCAAAGGCAAAAGCGATCGAGGCGGCAATCCAAGGTGGTGTGCAGCGCGTGCACGTCATTGCTTACAAGGCGGCCGATGCGATTCTAGCCGAGGTCTTTACCAACGAAGGCACCGGCACACTCGTTGTCGCCGATATCGGCAAGCTGGCGCCCGCGGAACTTGCCGCTGCACACTCGGCGCGCGCATGACACGACTCTGGGATAAGGGCGTACCGCTCGATGAGCGCGTGCTGCAATACACGGCGGGCGAAGATCACGCTCTCGATGAGCGCCTCGTCCCCTACGATGCACGCGCCTCGATCGCCCATGCCCAAATGTTGCACGCGCAGGAGCTGCTCTCGGCCGAAGACTGCGAAGCCATCGAGAGTGGTCTCGAGTCCTTGATCGCCTCGCATGCCAAAGGCGATTGGCAGATCGAGCTCGGCGATGAAGATGGCCAGACGGCGCTCGAGAGGCGTCTGACGGCACTCATCGGTGCTGCGGGCGGACGAGTGCATCTCGGTCGCTCACGCAACGATCAAGTTCTCACCGCGCTTCGCCTGTATCTGCGCGATGTCACCCTGCAGATCGCCGAAGGTGCCGAAGCTGTCGCGCTCGCGCTGTCACGACTCGCCGCTCGCGAAGGCGACCTCGATCTGCCCGGCTACACCCACATGCAACAAGCGATGCCGAGTTCGGTGGCCCTGTGGGCCGGCGGCTTTGCAGCCGAACTTCGTGACGATGCGGCAGGCTTGCGCGCCGTGCAGCGGCGCCTCGGCAAGAATCCGCTTGGTTCCGCAGCAGGTTACGGCACCCCGGGTTTACCGCTCGATCGCGATGCCACCACTCGTGCACTCGACTTCGAATCCGTGCACGAACCGGTCACGGCGGTGCAGCTTTCGCGCGGCAAGGCCGAATCGCACCTCTTGTTCGAGATCGTGTTATTGATGCAAGACCTCGGCCGATTCGCAGCCGATGTCTGCCTCTATTACACCCAAGAATTTGCTTTCCTCGAACTACCGGATGAGTTCACGACGGGCTCGTCGATCATGCCGCAAAAACGTAATCCCGACGTTTTCGAGTTGCTCCGCGGCAGAACGGCGACTGCGCACGGCTGCCTCGTCGAAGCGCTCGGTATTTTCGCGAAACTACCGTCGGGCTATCAGCGGGATCTGCAATTACTGAAGCTGCCGCTGTTCCGCGGCATCGACCTCGCACTCGCCAGCACGGCCATCCTGCCACCTGCAATCGACGCGATGCGCTTCAAACGTGAGAACATCGATCTCGATCCCACCATCCACGCCGCAGAACGCGCCAATCAACTCGTGGTCAACGAGGGCATTCCGTTCCGCGAAGCTTATCGCCGCATCGGCATCGAACTACGAGCGAACCAGGTGAACGAAAAATGAGCGGACTTCCGGTACCCTGGCGCGCCGATCTCACGCTTGAGGGACTCAACTCATACGCCAAAGACACGATGGTCGAAGGCCTCGGCATCGTCTTTACCGAGATTGGCCCGAATTTCCTGCGCGGCACGATGCCCGTGGATGAACGCAGCTGTCAGCCCATGGGTGTGTTGCATGGCGGCGCCTCGGTTGCGTTTGCCGAGACACTCGCGAGCACAGCCTCGAACGCTACGATGGATGATGCGCATCGCGTACTCGGGCAAGAGATCAACGCGAACCATCTGCGTCCGGTCCCGAAAGGCGAGCGAGTCACCGGCACCACCTACCTTCTGCATGCCGGCTCACGCAGTCAGGTCTGGTCCATCGAAATTCACAATGATCGCAGTCAGCTCGTTTGTATCTCACGGATCACCATGGCCGTGATCAATCGCCGATGAACGATTTCATACGCACACCGGATCCATCGCTCATCACCTATACGCACGTGATCTACGGTCTGCACGCGCTTTCAGTACTGATCGGGATCACCGGTGCCGCGACGATCGTCGGCAGTTTTATTTTTGGGCTGCCCTCGATCGTTGCCGTCGTGATGAACTATGCGCGTCGTAGCGAAGCTCGCGAGACGTGGCTCGAGAGCCACTTCCGCTGGCAGATCCGCACATTCTGGTGGGCGTTCTTCACCAGTCTCGTCGTTCTCGCACTCTCTGCACCGCTGATGCTGATCCTCGTCGGGTTCGCCACCGCAGCACTCGGCTTTTTGGTGATCGGAATCTGGGTTCTCTATCGCGTGTTGCGCGGTTGGCTCGCGCTGCGAGATGGGCGGGTGGTGCCGTCGTGAACTCGCGACTGATCGGCTTGATCTGTGTCGTGGCGAGCCTTTACCTCGCCGGCTGCGGCCAAACCGGACCCTTGTACCTTCCCGATGACGACGCCAAAGTTGTCATCAAGCCCGCCGCCGAGTCCTCGCCCGAATAACGGTCAGGGCGACCCGTAACTGCGCACCGTATCGCGAGCGAGTCTCATTTGCGACACGAACGGTGTCGGTCCCAGCGCACCTGTCGCTGCATCGTCACGAGTTCTACTGACGAATCGGTATAATGCCAACTGATCAGTAACCCCAGACGAAAAGGAATTTGCCATGACTGACAAACTGACCCGTCGCCAAGTGATCGGCGCCAGCGTCCTTGGTCTTTCTGCGATCGGTGTCGCCGTCGAAACGGCGCAAGCGCAAGCCGCGTTGCCTGCACTCAAAGTTGACGAACCGGCTGCGAAAGCCTTGGGTTACGTCGAAGACGCCAAGAAAGTTGATGCCAAGGCGAATCCGAACCACAAGCCTGGCCAGATCTGCGGCAACTGTCTGCAGTGGGCCGAGAAGGACCGTAAGGCCGCTCAAGGCAAGTGCAATCTCTTCCCGGGCAAACTCGTGAAGAATGCGGGCTGGTGCAAGGTCTACGTGAAGGCCCCCGGCGTCGCTTAAATCATTGATCAGCCGGACGGTGCGACGCGCGCCGTCCGGCATTGATCGCACACCGTCGTGAACAAGGCCGACCTCGTCCTCATCGACGGTTCTTCGTATCTCTATCGGGCTTTCCACGCCCTACCGCCTTTCACCAACTCACGCGGTGAACCGACCGGCGCCGTACTCGGCGTCGTCAATATGTTGCTGAAATTCTTGCGTGAGTACGAGGCCACGCAGTTTGCTGTGGTTTTCGATGCGCCAGGCAAAACATTTCGGGACGAAATATTTGCCGAGTACAAATCGCATAGGCCCCCGATGCCCGATGATCTGCGGGCTCAGGTGCAGCCACTGCTCGAGACGGTCGAAGCCTTGGGACTGCCGCTGTTACGCGTCGGCGGTGTCGAAGCCGATGACGTCATCGGAACACTGGCTCGGCGCGCCGCCGCGGCAGGTCAACAAGTGCTGATCTCCACCGGCGACAAAGATATGTGCCAGCTCGTCAGCGAGCACATCACCCTCATAAACACAATGTCGGGAAGCCTCTACGATCGCGATGGCGTGAAAGCCAAATTCGATGTGTGGCCCGAGCAGATCATCGACTACCTTGCGCTCGTCGGTGACACCTCGGACAACATACCGGGCATCGAAAAAGTAGGCCCCAAAACGGCGGCCAAATGGCTCGGCCAATATCAAACCCTCGATAATCTCGTCGCACATGCCGAGGAGATCAGCGGTAAAGTTGGCGAGAACCTGCGCGCTGGGCTTTCGACGCTCGAGTTGTCGAGGCAGCTCGCGACGATCCGTTGTGATCTGGAATTGCCAATCGAGGCGAACGACCTGACGCGTCGCGCTACCGACGACTCGCGCTTGCGGGAAATCTATACGCGCATGGAATTCCGTGCCTTATTACGCAGTTTAGGTGGAGACGCTACGAGCGACGACCGCTCGACCAAAGGTGAGACTCCGAGTCCATCGGTTGCGCCACCGTCTATCAGTACACACGCTCTCGAGCGCGACCCGCGCGTCACCGAGGCGCCACGACGCTACGAGACCGTGCTGGAAATCGCGCATCTCGATCACTGGATTGCCGCGCTCGAGAAAGCGAGCCTGTTCGCCTTTGATACGGAAACAACGAGTCTCGACTATCGTGAAGCGCGGATTGTCGGTGTCTCATTCTGCATCGAGCCGGGCCACGCTGCCTACGTGCCGCTCACTCATGACTACGTCGGCGCGCCCGCACAACTCGACCGCGAGGCAGTCCTCGCGCGCTTGCGTCCGCTGCTCGAAAGCGAACGACACGCCAAACTAGGGCACCATCTCAAATACGACGCACACGTACTCGCCAATCACGGCATAGAGCTGCGCGGTATGGCATACGACTCGATGCTGGAGTCGTACGTGTGGAACAGCGTGGCGACGCGACACGATATGGATTCTGCCGCAGAGAACTACCTCGGTATCAAAACCATTCACTACGAGGATGTTGCGGGCAAAGGCGCCAAACAGATTCCATTCAATCAGGTGTCGATCGAGCGCGCTGCAGAGTATGCCGCCGAGGATGCCGACATCACGCTGCGCTTGCATCGCACCTTGTGGCCAGCAATCGATCATGAGCCGTTGCTTAAAATATTGTACGAGCAGTTCGAGCAACCTCTCGTAGCCGTGCTGCAACGCATGGAGCGTCACGGTGTTTTGATCGATCGTGACATGCTGCGAGTTCAGAGCAGTGAACTCGCGCAACGTGCTGCCGAATTGCAGGCAGCGGCGCACCAAGAAGCAGGGACGGAATTCAACGTCGACTCACCGAAGCAGTTACAGCAGATTCTGTTCGAGAAAATGCAGATCCCAGTGCTGCGTAAAACGCCGACCGGTCAGCCATCGACCGCAGAGGATGTGCTCGAAGAGTTGGCAGAATCATACAAGCTGCCGCAGTTGATCCTCGACTATCGCAGCATCGCCAAGTTGCGTAGTACATATACCGAAAAACTACCGCTGCAGGCCGATCCGAAGACGGGCCGCATCCACACTTCCTATCATCAAGCAGTGGCACAAACCGGTCGACTCTCATCGACCGACCCCAATCTTCAAAATATTCCGATCCGAACTCCAGAAGGTCGGCGTATCCGTCAAGCTTTCATCGCACCACGAGGATCACTGCTGCTCGCAGCGGATTACTCGCAGATCGAATTGCGCATCATGGCGCACTTGTCAGGCGATGGCGGTTTGCTCGCCGCTTTTGCGGCCGATCGCGACGTGCACCAGGCAACGGCAGCCGAGGTGTTCGATGTGGCCCTCGAGGACGTCACGCCCGATCAAAGACGCTCTGCTAAGGCGATCAATTTCGGCCTGATCTATGGCATGTCGGCTTTCGGTCTCGCCCGACAACTCGGTATCGATCGCAGCTCTGCTCAGCGCTACGTCGAGCTCTACTTCGCCCGCTATCCAGGTGTGAAGGCTTACATGGATCGCACTCGCGAACAGGCGCGCGAACTCGGCTATGTCGAAACCGTCTTTGGCCGACGGCTGTATCTGCCCGATATTCGCTCTCGTAATCGTGCCATGCAGCAATACGCCGAGCGCAGCGCCATCAACGCGCCGATGCAGGGTACTGCGGCCGACCTCATTAAACTTGCCATGATTGCGGTCGATCGTTGGAGCCGTGATGACGCCGAAGGATCGGCGAAACTGATCATGCAAGTTCACGATGAACTCGTACTCGAGGTAGTCGAGACGGCGGTCGAGCGGGTCCGCGAGGCGGTATGCACAGCCATGATCGCAGCCGGTGGTGATGCGCTGAAAGTTCCGCTCAAGGTGGACATCGGCGTCGGCCGAAACTGGGACGAGGCGCACTGAAATCTGTGGCATGTCAGCCACAGCGTGACGGATAAACCACGACTCAAATTACTGATCCGTAACGATATTTTTGTCGTCTATGGCGGAACTATTTCAGCCGCTCAGAGGTCTGACTTACCGAACGTATCACGTTCCCCGCTTCTTCCCTCCCTGAGCGGGTCCCGGCCTCTAGACCTGTGCCGGGTTATGTCTGCCCCCGGCAGCCCTATGGGCCGTCGGGGGTTTTTTTATCCCGCCCCCAGAGCGCTGCCAAAGCCGTTTGGGCCTCCTTGACCCCGAGCCCAGAGTGGGCCGAAAACACCTGTACGCTCGCAAGGCTGCCGAGCTGTGCGCGGGAGTCTTTCAGGACAGCCGCCCGCTCGGCTTGGTTCAATTTGTCGGCCTTCGAGAGCAGCACATGGACGCCGCGCCGCGTGGGGTCCGCCCATTCGATCAGACCAAAATCCTCATCCCGCAAGCCTCTTCTCGAATCGACGATCAGACAAAGCCCCTTCAAACTCGTTCGCGCCCGCAGGGCATCGATCAACGGCGCCCACTTGCGCCGCTCATCGGGACGCACGGCGGCATAGCCATAACCCGGCAAATCCACGATACGGTGGCTTTCCTCGAGCTCGAAGTAGTTGAGCAGCCGGGTTTGGCCCGGCGTCTTGCTGGTTCGGGCGAGTGCCTTGCGCTCGGCAATGGCGTTGATTGCACTGGATTTGCCTGCATTTGACCGCCCGGCAATCGCCACCTCAGCACCCGCATCCGGCGGAAACTGCACCGGTGCAGCCACACTCAACAAGAACTCCACATGGGGAAAACGCGACACGGAAACCGCCTGCCCGATAAGGCACCTGAAACGGGTGGTAGTGTAAACTCCCGCGCTTGAATCAGACCGTCCGGAGCCGTCCGAACATGTTCACCGTCAACTCCAGCATCCGCCTACTCGCCGCTCTTGCCGTGGCGGCGCTCTGCTCGCCCACCGTCGAGGCTCGTGGCAATCCCGAAGCCGGTGCTACCAAAGCTGCCGTTTGTACGGCCTGTCATGGCCCGAATGGCAACAGCGTCAACCCCGAGTGGCCAAACCTCGCCGGCCAGGGCGCGGCTTACGTCACCGAGCAGCTCACCATTTTTCGCGCCGGACATCGCAACAATGCGGTGATGTGGCCGATGGCGATTGCGCTGACCGACGAGGACATTGCGGATCTCGCCGCTTACTTCTCGCGTCAAACGCCAGCGGGGCTCGAAGCCGACAGCGCCACCTACAAAGCCGGTGAGGCTCTCTATCGCGGCGGCGATCGTGCTCGCAACATTCCCTCCTGCACGTCCTGTCACGGACCGGCGGGTCTCGGTGCAACGAGCGCGGCCTATCCCGCTTTACGCGCGCAGCACTCGGTCTACACGGTCAAGCAACTGCTCGACTACCAGAACGACCAGCGCTATCGCGACGTGAACACCGGCGAGCCGACCAAGTCGCGTAATGGTCATATGATGGCCACGATCGCCAAGCGACTGACCGAAGAAGATATGCGCAACCTCGCAAGCTACATCCAAGGTCTGCGCTGATCGAACTGTATCGGAGAACCCCTCGATGATCACACGCGCGCGTTTCCTGTCTCTGCTGCTCACCGTTGCCGCTGTCGTTTCAGCGCCGGTGCTCGCTCAACAAAACCTGCCTACGGGCAAGTGGCAAGCGGGACGTCATTATCGTGTGGTGTCGCCGCCGCAGGCGACTGGGGTGAGCGCTGACAAAGTCGAAGTCATCGAAATCTTTTGGTACGGCTGCGGCGCGTGCTTCGTGCTCGACCCCTATCTCGAAACTTGGAAAAAATCCAAACCGGCCCATGTCGAATTCGTGCGTGTCCCGGTAACGTGGAACGCGGGTGCTAAACTGCACGCGCGTCTCTATTACACGCTGCAAGCCCTGAAGCAAGATGATCGTTTGCACACCAAAGTATTCGATAGCATCCACCGTGGCGGTAACGGGCTGCTCGGTCGTGACGAGGGGACAACGCTGCCGGTGATGTTGGCTTGGGCGAAGCAGAACGGGATCGAAGAAAAAGCCTTCACCGACGCCTGGAATTCCATGTGGGTGAACACTCGCCTGCGCCAGGCCGACGAGACGGTGCGTCGTTACCGCGCCGAGGGCACGCCCTTCATGGTGATCAACGGCAAATACACCACCGACGTGGGCTCTGCCGGCGGTATCCCGCAAATGTTGAATTTGATCAACGACCTCGCGAACGCCGAAAAGCGTCGTTAAGCCAGACGCGCGTGGATCAAAGCCAGCGCGCATGATTCACTATTTTTTCTTGGACACCACGGGTCTTCACCCCCGCGGTGTCGACGCGGCCGGCGCTGCTGCAGAGCCGCTGTGGTTCGATCTGTTGAACCCGACCGCTGACGAAATCAGTTCCGTCGAGCGCCGGGTGCGCATCAGTATTCCAACGCGCGATGAAATGCGCGAGATCGAGAGCTCGAACCGGCTATACGAAGACGAAGGCTCGCTCTACATGACGGCAACCGTCGTCACTAAACTCGACACTGAGCGCCCTGAGAATACGCAAGTCACCTACATTCTGAGGGGTGATGCGCTCGTAACCGTGCGTTATGCCGATCCGTTACCGTTCCGTCGCTTCATCGCGTATGCCGAAAAACATCCGAACGCCTGCAGTAATGCCGCTGCCGTCCTCGCGGGATTGCTGGAATTCAAGGTCAACCGCATCGCCGATGTGCTCGAGCGTACCAGTGACGATATTGATCATCTCTCGCAGCATATCTTTGAGCCCTTGAGTAATGGCACCCGTCGCCGCGACATCGACTATCGCCAAATTCTCGAGCGCGTTGGCCGCATCGGCGATCTGAACTCCAAAGCACGTGAAACCCTCGGAAGCCTTGGGCGCCTGCTCGTTTTTCTGCTGCAAGCCAGTCATCCTCATATCGGCAGCGACGTGCGCAGCCGTCTGAAGACCTCGACGCGCGACATCGAGCAGATGAGCGGTCACGCCTCTTTCTTGGGTGACAAAGTGCAATTCATGCTCGACGCCACGCTCGGCATGATCAACATCGATCAGAACAACATCCTGAAGATCTTCTCGGTTGCCACCGTCGTTCTGCTACCGCCTTCGGTCATCGGTGCGGTCTTCGGAATGAACTTCAGTCATATTCCGGCGGCGAACCATGCTTTCGGATTCTGGGCTGCCATCGGCGCAATGGTGCTCTCGGCCGTCGGCCCGTATCTGCTTTTCAAACGTCGCGGCTGGCTTTAGCGCAATTCGCGTAACAAGACGTCGGCCAACACCGATGGGTAGTAGTCGAGCTTCGCTTTCTTTGCCTGCTCCACCAGAACACGCAGAGTCGCCTTGTCTTGTGGTGTTTTGCACGGTGCAAAGCTGCCATCGAGAACATAGGCTGGATAACCCAGCTGCCCCGCATGCCGACCGTAGATAGCCGACTCATAGATCAGCTCAGCGGCTCGGCATACATCCTTGGGCGATTGATACGCGCCCGACAAGTAGAGATAGCCCGTCACGAACAGGGATTGAGGGTATTTTTGTGCAGCTGAAGATTCGATAAAGGGCAATGCTTCGTTGACCTCGCCCGCATACGTCAGGGCGCGCGCAAGTTGGTAGCGCAGGCGTGGATTGTTCGGATCCTGCGCAAGGTCCCGACGACAAGCCGCAATCGCTGCCGGCAGATCCATCGCTCGGGTTTCGACGCCACGAACAACTCTCAAGGGGTCATCCGGATGAGCAGCAACGCGATCACACTCGGTCACTGTCTGCGAGTGTTGGTCTTTGTCGAAACTTTTGAACTCGACGGCGCCAGCATGTGGCGCCGCTAATAAGATCGTCAGCGCGATAGCAGCATATTTGAACATCACCACTCCCCTCGGCGATTTGCTAGAAGACTTTATCGACACGATAACGGATGATCGCGAGTGTGCCCACTCTCAATCGCCCGAGTTGGTTGGCCTTGATCGGCGTCGCCTTTGCGGCGGTTTTCCTGTACTCGACCGCGACCGGTGACCCGACAGGTCGGCTCGTCACCAAAATCGTACCCGTGCTCTGCTTGAGTCTTTGGTTGCTGCCACGGCGCAACGCCAACGCGCGCTGGATCACGCTCGGTTTGCTGCTGTCGGCCGTCGGCGATTTTTGCCTCGAGTGGGCAAGCTCTTGGTTTCTGACGGGATTGGCTGCCTTCCTGCTGGCACATCTTGCCTACCTCACCGCGTTTGTCCGCCTCGTTCGTCGTGCCCGCTTGACCTTGTTGGTGCCGGTTGCCGCATTCGGCATCGGCAGCTTCCGAGTGCTTGAGTTCTCACTCGGCGACATGACGATTCCGGTGGCGCTCTACACGACCGTCATCTGCTGCATGCTCTGGCGCGCGTGGGCACTGGTCGGCGAACACCCACGCGAGCCGCAAAAGGCGTGGTCGGCAGCGCTCGGCGCAACGAGTTTTGCGTTGAGCGATACGCTGGTCGCCTGGAATCGGTTCGTTGAGCCCTCGACTACGCTCGCACTGCTGCTCATGCTGCTGTATTGGGGCGGCCAGTGGGCGATCGCTGCATCCGCTTCCGCGGATTCGCCGGATATAATGCCGGCCGAGCGCCCGTAGCTCAGCTGGATAGAGTACTGCCCTCCGAAGGCAGGGGTCGTGAGTTCGAATCTCGCCGGGCGCGCCAATCTTAGCCGTTTAATCCGCCTGCGCATGGCAGTCCGCGAAGATCGTGAGCTCGCGCCGCTTGGCGACCGATTGAATCTCGAGCAGATCAAGCAGCGTATGAAAAATATGATCGTGCGACACCGTCGCCCGCGATCGCTCACGGGCACAGGTTGGTTCGACTGCGACTCGCTGCACGAATCCTGGAGACGCCCAAAAAATCATTGGCACATGAGTCTGCGTCTCCGGCGCGATAGCATAGGGCAGCGCATGCAAGAAGAGACCATTCTCGCCGAGTGACTCGCCGTGATCGGATACGTACAACATCGCAACATCCACGCGATCGCTGATCGCAGTTAATTGATCGATCGTCTTCGCAAGAAGATGATCGTCGTATAACAGCGTGTTGTCGTAAGCATTAATGATTTCTTCGGTCGAGCACTTCTCGAAATCAACCTCGCGGCAAGCCGGCTTGAACTGTTCGAACTCCGCCGGATAGCGCAGATGATATCCAGGGCCATGACTACCGAGCGTATGGATCACAGTAAAGCGATCGCGCCGTATGTCACTCAACGAACGAAAAAAATCGTCGAACAGGGCGCCATCGAGACAGGGTCTGTCCTCTATGCAAGCTTGCGGATGCTGCGCCCGATCGACTCGACGCTCCGGCACGCTACGACAAACACCTTTGCAGTCCGTGTTGTTGCCATACCATTGCACTTCAAGCCCGGCGCGCAGGGCGATGTCGATCAAGTTATCCCGAGCCCTCGCCTCTTCGGCATCGAACCCTGCTCTGCCCATATCCGAAAAAAGACAGGGCACGGAAATCGCCGTTGAAGTTCCGCAAGAAGTCACTTCGGGAAAGTAAATCAAGTCTTTGACACGCGAGAGTGCAGGATTGGTCGGGCGTGGATATCCACCTAGCGAAAAATTGGCAGCGCGCGCCGTTTCGCCCAGCACGAATACCACCAGCACCGGTTTTTGGTTGGCTGCACTCACAACCCGCTTTGCGTCCATACCGACGCGGGTATAAGGCAATGTCGGCTGAAATTTGTCACCGACATGGCTACCGAGCCCCGCGATGAAATTGACGGGCACCAGCATATGTCGGAGCTCGCGATGGTTACGCAATAGCGAGGCGTGATCCTGGTAGAAGAAACCGGCAACTACACCGACGCCGGCAATTGTCAACATCAGTGCGATACCACGATCGCGCAGCTCACTGCGCCAGCTCTTCAGCGTGACGGGCATCGACAGCAACAACAGCGCGGGCAGGATTCCGAATACACCTACCTGTAAAAGCATGCGTCCCGTGAAAAGCTCGACGCTCTCGGTCGCGTCGGTTTCCAACACGTTGCGGATCATCACTTTGTCGATGAGCACACCATAGACATCGACGAAGTAACTCGCCGAAGCTGCGAGGACCAGCACGAGCGCCAGCAGCGGCTTTGCCAAGGGACGAATCAGTGTCAACGGCGTCAGAAAAAGATGAGTTACGAGCCCGGCCAGTAAGAAAAAGCTCGCCAGGAAAGCTGCATCTTGAGCATTGTGTACCGGTCTAATCGTACTCAGATGAGACCAAAGCGGCACATTCAGCAACAGCAGACACCACAACGAGACCAGTGCCGTCAGCGCTGTCAGACCAGGTCGCTGCGTGTGGATAACCTTAAGTAGTCTGGCTGGCATCGCCACTCCTGAACCGATGCAGCGCGAAACACATCAGCCATGCGAGCAAGGCGGATACGACATCGTGCGAGACAAAATGGGCGCCTCGAGATTGCTGGGCGATCGAAAACGCACCACCTAAAGCAAGGGTACCAAACAGAGCGACCGTCGCCCATGCAGGTCTTATCGAGCGCCACATGAAGAACAAACCGAACAAAGCAAACGCGGATGACGAATGAGCGCCCGGAAAACAGGCCGCATGCGGCAACTCTGCGGGTCGCGGCTCGAACCAATGGATCACGGGCATGCTGCCGCCGAACCCTTGCAGATCCCAGGGACAGTCGACATTGGTGATCTGCTTCAGGATACCGATGGTCAGGGGCACAAGCACCATACACGCAGCAAAGTAACCGAGATCCGCCCGATGAGTTGCCAAGCGCGTCAAGCGATAACTGCTCGCCCAAGCGAACAGCGCGAAAACGCCAACGAGACGCATCAGATTACGCCCGCCTGTATGGAGCAACTCGTTCGCCCACCAGTCGTGCCTCGCAATCCATTCGTTCGTCGTGGTATCGAAGAAGAAAGCTCGAGCAATCAGCAAATCGCCTTCGAACAATACGAGCACTAACAAGAAGAGTGCGACGAAGCCCATGACCCACACGTCGAGACGGATTCGTCGAATTAACTTTAGCGACATGAGTAAAAATTGACTAACGTCCTATAGATCCCGCTTTGCCGAGAAGCGCGGCTATCTCTTGACGGCGACCTGCATCTGCCATCTCACGACCGGGTCTTGATGGTGCCGCTTGCGCGATCTTCAAATGCTTGACCGCCAAAACCGTCTCGCCTTTGTTGAGTAGGAATTCTGCGTAAAAGAAATTAGGGTCGACGCCCGCCGGATTGAGTTTCAGGGCGGCCTCGAAATGCTTGCGCGCTTTCTTGTCATCACCGAAGCCGACCGGGAATCCGGGCACTTTGTGATACAGAGTGCCAAGCGTGGTGTGCGCCGATCCGGAGAGTGCCGTGGCATCGATCTTGAGTGCCGTCTCCAACACGCCGCGTGCTTGCTTAACCAGCGACAGCGCCCCTGCACCGCCTTTGGCACCGGCTTGACTCGCGAGGGCAATGCCGTGCCAGATCATCGGCTCAGCTCGTCCCGGCTGACTTGCGGACAGCGTCGCTGCTTTGGTCGCCAAGTGCCCGAACTCCGTCGCTTTTCGATCGACAGGCGCTGTCGAATAGTTGATGCGAGCCCATGTCTGCTGAATGTCAAGCAAGTCGGTGTCTAAAGAAGCTGCACGGACCGAGTTTGACAAGGCCAGCAGCAACAGCGTCGCGAGAAGTTTACAGCCGCAGGCACCCGTCATGTTGCATAACCTCGTTGGTTGTTGGTAATCGCCGTGGATATGAAGGGCGCCACCAAGCGGGACACATCTTGTGTCGTCGTAGGCAGAATTATTACCAACCCGCGTCAAACCCACAACCCGACCTTGGCTATCCAGATATCTCAATGTCGGTGTCGTCTGGAGTCTGCCGTCATCGGCAGGACTCTTTGATCGTGTCGGGAACTCCAGTATCGTGATGGCATGCGTGCGTGGCACTCGATCGTTGTCATCGGCTTGACTGGCCTGCTCATCAGCTGCGGCGGCGGTGGCGGTCCGCCGCCCGCGCCGATTGTCACCTTCTCGGCAGCCACAGCAGACGCCCGCATTGGTGCAACCGTCGCGCTGACGTGGTCGTCGACCAATGCCGACGGCTGCACGGCCGGAGGGGACTGGGCGGGATCTCTCGCGAGCGCCGGAAGCCAATCCGTCAATATCACCAAAGAATTATCGAGCTTTACCCTCTCGTGCAGCGGTCGCGGTGGCAGCGCCAACGGCAGTGCTGCGGTCACCGGCTGGAATGCGCCCACCTTGTCGCTGGCGGCGTCCGACTCCGATCTGCTCGCCGGCAACGCTGCCAAGCTTGAGTGGTCGGCAACCCATATCAAAAGCTGTCGCGGCACAGCCGGCTTCGCCGAGGCGATCGCGACCTCTGGCAGCTTGACCACGCCTGCGTTGACGCAAACGGTGACTTACGCGCTCGAGTGCTCTAACCCAGCATATCCGGCCGTCAACTCCAGCGTCACGATTACGGTTGCCGATACGTTCGAACTTCTGGTCACGGCGAAGTATGAGCGTCCCGGACCGAGCAAGATCAACTCGTCGGGTCGACTCGAAGCGGACATGGATAACCCGGTGACGAGCGGTATCCGCAACGTCTACATCGAGCTGCAAGACGGTGCTGGTAACAAGATCGCTGGAACGCATGCATCGGATGCCGGGAGCGTGCGCTTCACCGGTCTCGATCCCAAGAAAAAATATACCCCGGTCATCAAATCAGTTGGCAAGAACAGTAGCGGCTTTGAGATCCATGTGCTCGATAACATGCGCCCGGTATCAACGGCAGCAAGTACGCTTCGCACTCGCTATGAGCCCTATCTCAACCGCGCCACCGAATACACGCCTGACCCCAAGCGACTCAAGCAGGCGACAGAACTAACAGCGAGACTCGGGTGGGACGCCACTCTTAAGATCCTGCGGGATGATCAGCGCATCTCGGCACCTTATATCGTCCTCGCCGATGCCATGGAGCAACAAGCGTACGTAGCGCAGAACGGCGCAGTGAATTCGGTCGATAGCGTCTCGATACTCTGGAGCGCACAAAACAAAGGTGGCGCCACCGATAACAACAACTACGATCGTGGCCTGGTGCGCAGCTCAGGTGCTTTTTATTCTCGTAGCGCCGTCACGATCGCGGTAGATGGCCGTGTGAGCACCGGCGGTAGCGAAAATATTCCGCATATTTTTCTCTCAGGCGCACCCGCATTCGAATTGCAGGAACTCTCGACCGCGATCACCGCGCACGAGATGACGCACTTCACGCAGGACAAGTCGCAGCGCAACTATTCACCGGGTGGCCCACACTCCGAGCGTGGTGAGCACCAAGATATTGCGCTGGTCCAGCACGAGGGACTCGCCACGGGAACGGCCTTGATGATCGCCAAGGCGCCGACGCTTGATCGATTCATCTTTCGTGATGGCTCAGTGCGCGCCGTACGCAGTGACTATCGTGGTAACGATACACCGCTCGGCTGGTTTCAGGAGCGAACGGTGATCCAGTTCATCTGGCGCCTGTTTGATCCAGCCGGTTCGATCAAACTCTCGGGTCCGCAAATTTTGGCGCCGTTTTATTCGTCGGATTGGCGCAGCGGCACCTTCGGACCCAATATTTGGGCATATGCCGGCATCTTGAAGAAGCAGCACCCGACGCTGGCGGGAAACATCGATGCGGTCGGCTCGTCACTCAACATCACCTTCGCCGGTAACGACGAGTGGGGATCGACGGAATCGATTCTAGGAAATCGATCGTCGACGCAAACGTTTCCGGTATTCACGCGTGTGCCACTGAGCGGCTCGGTCACAGTCTGCGCCGCTGGCAGCGCCAACGAATACAACAAACTGTCGAACCGTCGTTACCTGCGCTTCGATGGTGATGGTACAGCCCGGCGATACACCGTCAGCGCGGCCAACAACAACATTCCGGTGTTTGTCATCGCGCGAACCAACGGCTCGCTCGCCGGCGGCTACGCCAAAGGCGCACGCAGTATTTTTGTCGATCAGACAATCCCGTCGGAGGGCAGCTGGGGCTGGGTTGGCGAGTGCAGCGTCGTTTTGAGTTCCATCGCCGAGACGACTCGCAACGAATGCTCGGCGACGACCTATACGGCTCCTGCAGAACAGTGCTTCACCATCACGGCCGCACCCGCGCCGGCGCCCACGCCCTAACCCGAGGCTCACCCTGATGCCGTACTTTTTGATGCTGCGTTTTTTCTTGAGTCTTTACACGTTGATGGTGTTAGGTATCGGTCAACAGCTCGCACACGCGCACGAGATCGACGAAGGCTTGGAACTCGGCGCCACTATCTCCGTCGTCAGTGTCGATCCGGTGCGGGCCACGATCAACTTGCAACCACGCATCACCTTCAAAGACGTGACGGTCGAATTGCCGAATGCACTTGGCGGCGCCGTCCGGGCTTGCGATTTCGGTAGCCTCGTTGCAGGGCAAACGTACCGATGCTCCGTCTCGGGCAGTGTGGCCGACGATGACACCGGCCTTGTCATCGCGATCAGCGGTACACGCGCGATTCCGGTAGCCGGACACGACGACTTGTCGTACAAGGCCTTCACGGTTCCAAACCCACGATACAACGCGTTCGTGCAAACGCAGCGTAAGACCGAACAACTGCGAAAACGCGCGCCCACCCTCGATTCGAAGCCAGCGAGCGTACGCCAGTAGACATTAGGTGACGTGTATCACGGAACTCGTGATCACCCCAAGCGCCGGTCGGCCGTTACCTTTCTCGGGGAAGGTGCGTCCATGCTCGACTACTCACAATTTGCCATCAGCGACACGCATGCTCGCGGGCTGCGTCGCGAATCCGATCGACGCGTGGCGAGCCGCCTCGCGACCTACCGCCTATCCCGTAAACCTGATCGCTTCGGGCCGCGAGTCCGATCGACTCACGAGGCCTTGTTTTCTACGCTCGGGCCGGAGCGCGTCGTCCTGATCGAACGAACCAAGAAGCTCGCCATGTGGGCCTACAGCGAGCTCAACGCCACCGGCTTTTATCAATTGCGCGGTGAGTCGGTGCAGCGATGTGACGGGCGTCTCGCGACGGACGTACAGATCTATCCGCTGTTGGCGACGCCGCACTTCTACGAACGCGTCATCCAAGGCTTCAAGTTCGAGGGCCACACGCTGATCACGACCCTGATCGACGTCGTACGCCTGCTGATCGCTCAAGTGGGGTGGGCAGACAGCGCCCCGCCCGAACAGTGGCCAACCTGGGATCGGCGTGGCAACGCTTGGTTTGCGCTCGAGTACGGTCTCGCCGCCGGCGATATCCCCGCCTACGGGGAAGTGGTGCTTCGAACCATCATGCCGACCGCGAGCCTGCACAGTGCCCGGCGGGCTGACTGGGAGAGCATGCGCGAGAGCGGCCATCTGGTGTCAGTGTTGGAGCCGCTGCCGACCAACGGCTATAATCCGGGGGTTTTCAACACCCGCCGGACACCCACGTGAGCAAGCAGGACTCCCAGTTTTTCAACATCTTCAGTCTCGTACTCGGCATCCTGATCGTGATTGCGATCCTGCTATTTGCCTTGGCTCGCGGCGTCGGCAAAAACACTCAGCAAGCACACCTGCTGACCGAGCCCAAATACGTGGCGGACGTCGAACGCAACCTGACTTCGGTTCGTGTGGCCGTCGCCGGCGTCGACAACGCCGCTCTTGCAATCGCGCCGGGCGCAGGCGCCATGACGACAGCGATGGCGGTGCTTACCGACGGGCCGAGTGTCTACGAGCAAGTCTGCGGCGCGTGCCACGCGGGCGGCATCGCCGGCGCGCCAAAGACGGGTGACGCAGCCGTTTGGGCGCCGCGCATCGCGCAAGGCAAGGCGACACTCTACAAACACGCGATCGAAGGCTACACGGGTAAAGCCGGTGTGATGCCTGCAAAGGGTGGCCGAGCGGATCTGTCAGACGAGCTGATTCAAGCGGCCGTCGATCACATGCTCGCGCAGTAGCCGCCTCAAGCTCCCAAAGATCGTCGTAACTGAAATGCCTCGGCAAGGTGCTCCTCGCCGAGGCATTTTTTTTGGTCGAGATCAGCCAATGTCCGTGCAACGCGCAAGGTGCGATCGTAACCGCGCATACTGAGTCCGAGTTTGCTGCGCATTGCGGCGAGCAAGCGACGACCGGCCGCGTCAGGCTCGGCAAAGGCAGCCAGTTGCGCGCCTTCGAGGCGGGCGTTCGAGCAAGCCTGTCGCTCTCGCTGCTGCCTGCGCGCCTCGCAGATTCGGGAGCGAATCGCCGTCTCGTCGACTTCGCGTAGCGCAAGGCTGTCATCACGAAGTTCGGCATCACTGACCGCCTCGAGTGCGATACGCAGGTCGATCCGATCGAGAAGCGGCCCCGATAGTCGCGCGGTATAGCGCTCGATCTGCGAATCGGAACAGCGGCAAAGACCCAAACGAGACCCGCGTTGCCCGCAAGGGCACGGGTTCATTGCGGCAACCAACTGGAACCTCGCGGGATAGTCAGCCGCAGCCTCGGCCCGAACAATGGATACCACGCCGGTCTCGAGTGGCTCGCGCAGGGCCTCGAGGACCCGCCGATCGAACTCCGGCAACTCATCAAGGAAAAGCACGCCACGATGCGCGAGGGTGATTTCACCGGCGCGGGCAGAAGCACCCCCACCGATGATCGCACTGGCCGATGCGCCATGATGCGGCGAGCGAAACGGACGGGATATCCGACCCTGCGAACTTGCGGGCGTGCGCCCGCCGGTGATCGAGGCGATCATCGCGACCTCGAGCTCTTCTTCAGGTGACAGTGGCGGCAGCAAACCCGCCAGCCGCGCAGCGAGCATGCTCTTGCCGCAGCCCGGTGGGCCGATCAGCAGTAAACTATGCTCTCCCGCTGCGGCCACTTCGAGGGCTCGCTTACCCGATGCTTGTCCTCGAACATCCGCCAATGCCGCCGTCGGTGGTCTGACGGCTGACTCGTCGCGGGATCGAACGCGGCCTCGCACCGGGGTCAGTTCGCGACGGCCTTCGAGGTAGTCGCACACT
Organism: Gammaproteobacteria bacterium; assembly: GCA_018970145.1. Taxonomy (GTDB): domain Bacteria; phylum Pseudomonadota; class Gammaproteobacteria; order Steroidobacterales; family Steroidobacteraceae; genus UBA964. The sequence goes on along the minus strand of JAGWWY010000004.1, from coordinate 33,194 downwards.
TCCTGCAGGGTATCGGCGATGACGACCTGCGCACCCACCAAGTGACGTAACTCGGGTGCGTTATCGCGCGCGACGATCACGTCGTGACCGGCCGCTTGCGCCGCCGCGGCGGCGGGCAGCGCGCCTCGAACGGCGCGCAACTCTCCAGAGAGACCGAGCTCGGCGAAACATTCGATGCGCTCGAGACTGGACCTCGGCCGCAACTGGCCAGAAGCGGACAGGATGCCAAGTGCGATCGCCAGATCGAACCGCCCGCCATCTTTGGGTAAGTCAGCCGGTGCGAGATTGACGGTGATACGACCCGCGGGTAATTCGAAGCCCGTCGTACTGATCGCTGCCCTGACTCGCTCCCGACTCTCTTTGACCTCGGTCGAAAGCAGACCCACGATGTGAAAACAGGGCAGCCCGTTACCGAGGTAGACCTCAATCTGCACCGGCGGGGACTGCAATCCCACCTGCCCTCGGCAAGCCACCCGGGCGACACTCACAGCGCTTACTCCCGCGGCGCGTCGACCGACTTGGCCTCCAAGGCCGAGAGACGTCGCTCGAGTTCGGTGACCTGCGCTCGAGTTCGCTCGAGCACCTTCGCTTGAGCGAGAAATTCGTCGCGCGAGAGCAAGTCGAGCTTGGTCAGATTGGCCTGCAGCACGGCGCGGAAATTAGCTTCGATGTCCCGACGAAGACCTTGGGCAGAGTCTTGAAGGGACGTCGGCAGCGAACCGAGCAGGCGTCTGACGAGATCGTCGATTTTCTGGTCCATAGCATGACACTCCGGGCCTTACTGCCCTTTTATGACGCAGCACCGAACGAGCCGGTGCCAAAACGGTGCGGAGCAACGGCTCAATTTGCACCAAGAGGCCACAAAACAACGGCTTAAGCGGCGATCCGGTGTGGCACGGATTCTGCACTTTCGAAACTATCGAGCCGTCGCTGCGAAGGATACCGCGCCGACGGTCGGGACGCCGAGTCGCATTCCTGATGTGACGAAGCGGTTAATCGTTCGATTCCAAAGGGATGGTCCGTGCGATGAAGATGATCACCGCCATCATCCGTCCCTTCAAGTTGGACGATCTCGAGTTGGCTGTCGCGCAACTGGGTGTGCAAGGCATGACGATTCTCGAGGTACGCGGATATGGCGCCGAACTCGGACATCTCGAGATCTATCGCGCCGCCGAATACCAAGTGGATTTCGTCGCGCGCATACAAGTGCTGATCGCGGTCGACGAAAGCATCGTCGAACCGGTGGTCGAAGCGATCGCGAACGTGACGCGAACCGGCAAGGTCGGTGACGGCCGTATTTTCGTATCCGGGATCGAGCAGGCGATTCGCATACGCACGGGCGAAACCGGCGTGGCGGCCACCTGAAGTCAATGGCGAGCAGGGAGTATCGACAATGCTGAATAGACAACGGCTGATTGGGAAAGGATGGCTCGGCGGATTGTTAGCCATAACCGCTGCAGCGACGCCGCTGTTGGCGCTGGCACAGGATGGGCCGGTGCCCGACAAGGGCGATGTGTCCTGGATGATGGTATCGACATTGCTCGTCATCCTGATGGTTCTGCCCGGTCTTGCGCTTTTCTATGGCGGTCTCGTCCGCTCAAAGAATATTTTATCCGTGTTGATGCAGGTGATGGTCGGGTTTTCTTTGATCATTGTCCTCTGGGCAGTCTACGGGTACTCGTTTGCCTTCACCGAAGGTAATGAATTCATTGGCGGAACGGCTCGTTTGTTTTTGAACGGCGTATGGGATCCGGCAGCGGGAACCTTCGCGTACGCCGCTACCTTCAGCAAAGGCGTCGTGATTCCAGAAATCAGTTTCGTCGCCTTCCAAGCCACCTTCGCCGGTATCACCTGCGCGCTCATCGTCGGTGCTTTTGCCGAAAGAATGAAGTTCTCTGCGGTGCTGATATTCATGGTGATCTGGTTCACGATTTGCTACGTCCCGATCGCCCACATGGTTTGGTTCTGGATGGGCCCGGATGCGTATACGGATCCGAGCGTCGTAGATGCCATGAACGCAAAAGCCGGTTTGTTGTGGCAATGGGGTGCGCTCGACTTCGCCGGCGGTACGGTCGTCCATATCAACGCCGGGGTCGCCGGCCTCGTGGGCGCCTACATGGTTGGCCGTCGCGTCGGTTACGGACGCGAGCCGATGCCGCCTCACAACCTCGTGCTCACGATGGTCGGTGCCTCGTTACTGTGGGTCGGCTGGTTCGGCTTCAACGCGGGCTCAGCGCTAGAGGCCGGTAACTTCGCGGCACTCGCCTTCATCAACACCTTGCTCGCCACGGCAGCCGCCGTGATCGCTTGGTCCGCGGCGGAGTGGATCTTGAAAGGCCACGCCTCCATGCTCGGCGCCGCTTCGGGCGCGGTCGCCGGTCTCGTCGCCATCACGCCTGCCGCTGGCAACGTTGGCTTGATGGGCGCGATCGCCATTGGCCTGATCGCGGGTGTGGTCTGTCTGTGGGGCGTGACAGGCCTAAAGCGCCTGCTGAAAGCAGACGACTCCCTCGATGTTTTTGGCGTACACGGTCTCGGCGGAATTCTGGGCGCCCTGCTCACCGGCGTGTTCAACACACAGGCACTCGGCGGTCCAGGTCTCGTCACCGATTGGGTCACGGCTTCCGTTGGTTCGAATCCGATCGCCACGCAAGTGTTGACGCAGGCGAAAGCGGTGGGCGTCACGGTTGTCTGGTCGGCCGTAGCCGCCTTCATCGCCTTTAAGGTGGCTGATTGGCTCGTCGGTCTGCGCGTCGCCGAGGAGGCTGAACGCGAAGGCCTCGACACCAACGAGCACAACGAACGCGCCTATACGAACTGAGTTCTCGATTTACAGTTGTCCCCTGTAAAGCCTGGGGGCGGTGGTCGCAAGATCACCGCCCCGTTTTTTTTCGCGTGGCTGATAAGATCACTTCTTATGAAAACCGGTTTTCTCGGCCTGGGTGCCATGGGTGCGCCAATGGCGCGTAATCTAGCCAAGGCGGGTCTGCTGCAAGGAATCTGGAATCGAAGCCACGAGAAGGCAAGAGTATTGGCAGCAGAGTTGGGCTGCTCCGCCGCAACCACTGCCGCTGCGCTCGCCGCGGATTGCGACGCGCTGATACTGTGTGTGTCGGCCGATCGTGATGTGCTTGATGTGCTGGCAGCCCTCGAATCAGGGCTCAAACCCGGAACACTCGTCATCGACTGTTCGACGGTGAGCGCCGCCACGGCGCGATCAGCGGCTGAGCAGCTCGCGCGACACGGTACCCGCTTTCTCGACTGTCCCGTCAGTGGCGGCGTGGAAGGGGCTAAAAACGGTACGCTCGCCATCATGTGCGGCGGCGATGCGACCGACTTCGAAAATGCTCGTCCTTTACTCGAGACAATGGGTCGGACAGTTCGTCACTTCGGACCGCACGGTGCTGGCCAGGCAACGAAAGCCACGAACCAGATCATGTGCGCGGGCATTATTCGTGCTGTCGGCGAAGCGATGGCCTTCGCCCGACAACACGCTTTGCCGCTCGAGCAAGTGGTCGAAACACTCGGGCAAGGAGCCGGGTCCTCTTGGTATTTCGTGAACCGTGCGCCCAACATGATCCGCGGCGAATATCCGGCTGGATTTCGCATCAAGCTGCATGAAAAAGATTTGCGTATCTGTCGGGACATGGCCGCTGCGAGCGGCGTCGTTCTACCGGTTGTAGAGGATGTTTTGCGTGAGTACGCCGAGCTGATCGCTCGCGGATACGGCGATGAAGACATATCGGCGATATATCGTTTGAAGGCCGAACTCTTCGCCAGATGATCCGCTTCACCAAAATGCACGGTCTCGGCAACGACTTCGTCGTATTCGAGACCGCCGCCAACGCCAAGCTGCCTTCCGCCGAGCGCTGGCGCGCTTGGTCTAATCGCAAGACCGGTATCGGTTTCGATCAAGCACTCGTGATCCAACCCGCTCGCAATGCCGAAACGCTCGCCTACTACCGCATCTTCAATGCGGATGGCGGCGAGGTCGAACAATGCGGCAACGGGGTACGCTGCGTCGCCGAGTGGTTACGCCGACAGCGCAAGCTCCGCGGGCCGATCCGTCTCGAAAGCTGCGGTGGCGTCATCGAAGCGCGCTTCGAAAATGAGGGGCTCATATCGGTCGATATGGGTGAACCGCAATTTTTGGATGCAGAGGAAATCGAACTCTCCATCGGCGTTGCAACCGTGCGTTTCACGCGGGTCTCGATGGGAAACCCCCATATCGTCCTCTGGGTTCCTGATATCAACGCAGCGCCCGTCGCCGAGATTGGTCCGGTACTCGAGTCGCATCGGATGTTCCCGCAAAGAACCAATGTGGGATTCTTACAGTTCATCGATTCTGCCCATGCACGATTACGCGTTTTCGAGCGCGGTGTGGGTGAGACCCTCGCCTGTGGTACGGGTGCCTGCGCTGCGATGGCCGTTGGCAGACGCAGTGGGCGCTTCGAATCCAGTGTCGCGATCGATCTTCCGGGCGGTCGCTTGTCACTGCGTTGGGAGGGTGCTGGCTCACATTTATGGATGACGGGACCTGCCTTGGTCTCGTTCGAAGGTTCAATCGAGGATTGATCGATGCGGGATGAGCAAGTTGTCGAATTTCTGAAACAACATCCGGACTTTCTACAAAAGCATCCGGAAGTACTCGATCAGCTCGCCCTCCATCACGACACCGGTGACGGTGCAGTATCCTTGATGGAGCGCCAAATCAAAGTTTTGCGTGAGCGACAGTCGGCTAACCGTGAGAAGCTCGCTGAATGGGTGCGCGTCGGTCGTGACAACGATGCGATTGCAGAGCGTATGCACCGCTTCACGCTAGCTTTGATACCCGCCCACAACGAAGCCGATCTAGTCACGCGCGTGCATGCTTCGTTACGAACCGATTTTGATATCGTCTCGGCACGGCTGTTGCTGGGTCCCACAGTGCGTTCTGACATCGAGGCACTGTTGCCGGCTGCGCGCACACGCTGTGGTCACTTTGCACTCGAGCAAAGACGCGTCGTCTTCGGCGACGAAGCCGACTCTATCGCTTCGATGGCACTGGTTCCGATCGGACCTGAAGCTAGTCTTGGCGCCATGGCGCTCGGCAGTATCGATGCCGAACGTTTTACACCGGCGATGAGCACCGATTTCCTCGCTCGGATGGGCGAGCTACTCGGGGCGGTGCTCTTGCGCTGTCGCATGCAGGCAGCGTGAACCCAACGGCACGGGAGTGGATCGAAAAATTCGTCACGCATCTGTCGCGTGAGCGGCGAATGTCGCCGCACACCACCCTGAATTATCGGCGGGAGATCGAAGCTTTCGCGCAGTGGTGTACTTTGCAAAAAATCGACGACTGGGTATCCGTCGATGAGCACCATGTTCGCTCGTTCGCCGCTCGTTCCCACGCCGCCGGCCTTGCACCTCGCAGTGTGCAACGCCGTCTCTCGGCTATACGGAGCTTTCTTCGCTATCTACAGCGCGAACGCGTGATCGCACACAATCCGGCGAGCGACGTCCGCGCACCCAAAGCACGCCGACCACTGCCGCGGACCGTGGATGCCGATCAGATGAGTCGCCTGCTGGAGATCAGCGGCGATGATGCACTCGCCAAGCGCGATCGCGCGGTCATGGAGCTTTTTTACTCGTCGGGTCTGCGTCTGGCGGAATTATTGAGTCTCGATCTGAACGATCTCGACCTGACCGACCGTACCGTCCGAGTCACAGGCAAAGGTAACAAGATGCGGATCTTGCCGGTCGGCCGAAAAGCCTGTGAAGCCCTGCGAGCCTGGCTCGCGGAACGCGCCTCAATGGCGCCGATAGACGAGAGAGCCGTCTTCGTCAGCCGCAACGGACGTCGTCTCGGCGCCAGAACCGTCCAGAAACGTGTCGCCGCTTGGGCTAGACGGCAAGGATTGCCCGTCCACGTTCATCCGCACCTCTTCCGACATTCCTTCGCCTCACACTTGCTCGAATCCAGCCAAGATTTGCGAGGCGTTCAGGAGTTGCTCGGCCACGCCGATATCGCCACGACCCAGGTCTACACCCACCTTGATTTCCAACACCTCGCCCGCATTTATGATCAATCGCATCCGCGGGCACGGAAGAAGTGATCGTCATGGCTGAAGGCTTCAATCCACACGGCACCACTATTCTCGGCGTACGCCGAAACGGCATCGTCGCTATCGGCGGCGACGGCCAGGTTACGCTGGGCAACATCGTCATGAAGGGTAACGCCCGCAAGGTCAGGCTGCTGGGCAACGGCAAAGTCATCGGCGGATTTGCCGGTGGCACAGCCGATGCCTTTACCTTGTTCGAACGCTTCGAGGGCAAACTCGATAAATTCGGTAATCTGACTCGAGCGGCAATCGAACTTGCCAAAGATTGGCGCTCGGATCGCGCGCTACGTCGTCTCGAAGCTTTGCTTCTCGTCGGTGATCCGCAAAAGTTACTGGTGATTTCGGGCAACGGCGATGTCATCGAGCCTGAGCACGATCTCGTCGCCATCGGCTCAGGCGGCGCCTTCGCCCAAGCGGCTGCACAAGCGCTGCTCGCTGATACCGATCTCAGTGCTCGCGACATCGTCGCGCGCTCGCTCAATATTGCAGCCGACATCTGTATCTACACGAACCGCAATCTCGTCATCGAGGAGCTCGGCTCATGAGTGTGCTGCCCTCTGCACTGACACCGAAGGCGATCGTCGCCGAGCTCGATCAGCACATCGTCGGCCAAGACGCGGCGAAAAAGTCGGTGGCCATCGCACTGCGAAACCGTTGGCGACGTATGCAGGTTCGTGAAGACCTGCGCTCGGAGATCACCCCCAAAAATATCCTGATGATCGGCCCAACAGGCTGCGGCAAAACCGAGATCGCGCGTCGTCTGGCCCGCTTGGCCAAGGCGCCGTTTGTGAAGGTCGAAGCGACCAAGTTCACCGAAGTCGGCTATGTCGGCCGAGACGTCGACTCAATCGTCAAAGATCTCGTCGAACTCGCCGTCAAACTCGAGCGCGAGGAGGCGCTCGCCCGCGCTCGTGACGGCGCTGCGGATGCTGCCGAAGAGCGTATTCTTGATGCGCTGCTTCCGAAGCCACGTTTGATGGGATTCTCGACCGACGAGCCGGTCACTCCGCGCGATGCCGAGACCCGGCAAAAATTCCGCAAAATGCTGCGCGAAGGTCAGCTCGATGATCGCGAAATCGAAATCGAATTACGTAACCCCGTGCTCGGCATGGAAATCGTCGCACCGCCTGGCATGGAGGAGATGCAGCAACAGCTGCAATCGATGTTCCAAAATCTCGGCGCAGGAAAAGCCCGCTCTCGGAAACTCAAGATTCGCGAAGCGCAGAAACTGTTGCTCGAGGAAGAGGCCTCCAAACTGCTCAACGAAGAAGAGCTGCGCACCAAAGCCATCCAAAACGCGGAACAGAACGGCATCGTATTCATCGACGAGATCGACAAAGTATGTCGCAGACAAGACAGCTACGGCGCCGATGTCTCGCGCGAGGGCGTTCAGAGAGACCTCCTGCCTCTCGTCGAGGGCTGCACCGTGAATACGAAGTATGGTCCGATCAAGACCGACCATGTTCTGTTCATCGCATCGGGTGCTTTCCATGTCGCCAAACCCTCCGATCTCATTCCGGAGTTACAAGGACGCTTCCCGATTCGCGTCGAACTCACGTCGCTCGCCGTCGAGGATTTTGTCCGCATCCTGACCGAGCCCAATGCCTCGTTGACGACACAGTATGCCGCGCTGCTCGAAACCGAAGGGGTGCATGTCCACTTCGTCGCGAGCGGCGTTCGTCGATTAGCGGAGATCGCTTTCCATGTCAACGAACGCACCGAGAACATCGGTGCTCGGCGTCTACATACCGTGATGGAGCGGCTGCTCGAGACGCTATCTTACGAAGCGACAGACAGACCGGGCGACAAAATCGATATCGACGCCGCCTATGTCGACGCTCATCTTGAGGCCTTGTCGCAGGATGAAGATTTAAGCAGGTTCATTCTTTGAGCGGTACGTGAGCGACGACCTGGCGCTCGCCGCGATCGTGCTGCTGATTGCTGCTATGCCGGCGTCGCTGGCGTTTCTGATTTTGGCGGATGTCGTCAAACTCGAGGGCCCGGGTCGAAAGCGACGTTGGATTCGGATCGCGCTCTGGGTTGCCGCCGTTCCGCTCAGTGTGCCGCTGTTTTACTCTCTCTGGGCTGCGGCGGGAGCGGCCCACCTCGAACCTCTCTGCCAGGCTTACGCGACACCCGAGTTCCGACGTGAAACCTCAACGCCTCCAGAGCTACTGCAATTGCAGACCGCACGCGTCATCCATCATTCGAACCTCTGGTTTGAGGTCTCGATGGATCGTTATCAGGTCGTCGATCGACGCTACGGGACGACCATCGCCGTGGCGGACGAACTCTGGCTCGACGCCGGCCGCTCTCGCTACTATTGCGGGGTGATCAGCGGACCATTACCGATCAGCACGCGCGGCGATGCCACCGTTGAACTCGCGAGATTCCTGCGTCGGGCCGCACAAGGCAAACCCCGCGCCTGAACGGTTCACGGGTAGTCAACGCGATCGCGACTAGCCGAGGAAGCCGAGATCTCGCGTCGCAAATGCGCCGATGTTCGGTGCGACCTTAGAGAGATCACTCGCCCCCACACCGAACCACGATGCCAAGGTTGCGGCATATTGGTCGGCTGAGGTCGTCGGGATGAAGCGACCGCCACCCACATCCAGTGAACTGCCGATTTCGAGCAGCGGATATTGACCGTAGATTCGTCCGCCACGAACGGCGCCACCGGCGACCAACTGAAGACCACCCCAAGCGTGGTCGGAGCCATCGCCGTTCGAAGTCAGCGTGCGACCAAAATCCGACTGTGTGAATAGCGTGACCGAGTTCTCCATCCCCATCTCGGTCAGCGCATCGTAGAAACTTTTGATTCCGTTGCTGACGGTGGCCAGTAAACCCGGCTGGTCGGCCACCAAATCGTCGTGCTGATCAAAGCCACCCAAAGAAACGAAGAAAATCTGTCGCGACAAAGACAGATTCGTACGCACCGAGATTAACTTAGCGACGGTTCGTAGCTGCGTCTGCAGGCCAGAGAGCGTTACGCCCGTGTTGGGTAACGCGGCAAAGTCGCGCGCTGTGGCAAGAGATCCATTGACACGATCAGCAAATTGCACCGCGCGCTGTTGGATAGTCGCGTAGCTGCGCTCGTAAACGCTATTGCTCCGGCTCGCGAGCGCCGCCGTCAGACCCGCTTCGACCGCACCACGCCGACCTAGGCCCACTCCCGAGGTGGCAAAACCGGCAAAATTGGTCGCACCCGCGGCACCCATCACATAGGGACGCGCGATTTCACCCGCTTGGAAATAGGTTTGACCCGCCAACGAAACATTCAGCGAGAGCTGTTGACTCGCAACCTGCGCGTTCAAGACATCGGCGACCCGACCCGCCCAGCCGGATTTCGAGATGGTCCTGCCTCGCAAGCTATGCCACTGATCCTGCTGATCGTTGTGCGAGAACAGTTGTGGGGGCAGAGCATGTCCGCTCGTTGCGGCAGACTGGTACTGCGCTTTGGTGGTCGGCCGCAGCAATGGGCCCATGTTCGCCATAACCGCCAATCGACCCGACTGGAACAACTCACGCACGCCGGTCATGGACGGATGGAACCCGTAAGTTGGATCTCCACTCGTTTGCCCGGCGTATGCCACCGGCAACAACGCGGCGCGATCAACCGCCAAGCTCGAAGTGGTACCGCCGCCGCGCGAGCGCGAGTACGCGTTGTATTCAGCGGTGCTCGTCGGAACGAACATGTTCCAGGAATCGTTGCCGCCAAAAAGAAACAGGCAGACCAAAGCCTTGTAGTCGCCAAAGCCACCGACACCAGTCATCTGGGCATCGAGCGTGCCGATCGTGCGACCGAAGGCGTATGCAACGCCACCGGCAGTGGCTGCTTTCAAAAATCGTCGTCGTTGCCGATTCATGAGTATCGTCCTGAACGTCAACGCTGCAAGGCGTAGCTAGGTGAAGTGAGGATGAGATAGAGCGCATCGCCGACTCGCGTGGCTTGCGCGGCGGTCGGGTTCGTTGCCGGAATAGTCGTGCGTTCCACTTGCGTCTTGATCGCTGCGCGCAATTCGGACGACAACACGCCCGGATCGCCCAAAAGACGCGTGGCGGCACGATCGATCAGACCATCCGGATTGCTTGCCAAAGACAAATCACTCGAGATGTCGATATAGACATCATCGACATTCAAGCGCGCCGCGTTCAAATGGGTACGTGTCGTCACTTGCGTCCAAAAGAAATTGGTCGTCTGCGTGTTGAGATACTCCGTTGCCAGTTGCATTTCGGGTGCAACGAGTCCGGCATCGGCAATTTCTCCTGGCGGCGCATAAAACGGGCTGAAAAAATTGAAGACCGACGGTGACGAGCCCTGTGCCTGGCCAAAGGTGCCGCTTGCACCACCCGAGAAGTTACGCGCCGCACCCAGTTTTTCACCGCCAGAGCGTGCATCGTAGGCACGCCACAGTTGCGTCAACCGCAGCAGCGGCTCTTTGAGCTTGCCGGCAGTCGCGATTGCGTTGCCGCTAGGCGTCGCACGCGCTTCCGCATCGAGCAGGACCGCTCGCACCACCGCCTCGAGATTGCCTCGACGTCCAGACCCATCGTTGTTGAACTTCTCGGCGACGCGCTGTATGTAGCCCGCCGAGGGATTGCTCGTCACCAACTTCTGAATGAGTTGTTTCGAGATAAAGGGCCCGACGTTCGGATGATTGAACACGTTGTCGAGTGCGGAGCGTAGATCACGCTCACCGCCTTGATTCGCCGCGATAAGACCACCGCTCAACGCTGAACCGCTGTAACTCAAGACGCGTTTTTCGCCGGACTCGTGCTGCGCTTCGAACAGTTGCATCGGCTTGATCTGGTTATATCCGGCAACCGGCGCGACCTGTGGCCGCGTGTTAGCGAAGGTGCAGGTCGGTGTCGTCGTCGGACAGGCCCATTTCCAGCCGGTGAATACCCGCGCAAACCCCTCGATGATGTCTTGGTTGTAGGTCGGTATCGGTTGACCGGTCGCATCGCGCTTGAGGGTGCCATCGATGTTGAGCTCCACGAGACCGATGCTGAAAAGCTGCATCATCTCGCGTGCGTAATTTTCGTCGGGGCGCAGATTCGTGCCGGCAACGGCGCGCTGATTACCGAGCATCGAGAGATAAATCCCCATCGCCGGATGCAGAGTCACTTGCTCCAGCAAGTCGCGATAATTGCCAAAGGCATTGCGCGCGAGCATGTCGTGGAAATCGGCTGTGGCATTCGGCAAGTTCTGCAACGCGCCGATCTGCGACACGACGAAAATTTCAGATAGGGCGAACGCAACGCGTTGGCGCAGCTGATCTTCGCCCCGCACGGCATGCGCAAACCAGGTCTCGAGACGGACTGCATTTAAGCTACCGACATTGAAGCCGGTGGGCACGGGATTCGGATAAGCCGCCTCGACGGCGGGCAACAACACCGAGGTCGGCTTGGTGATTTGCGCATCGATCCAACGTGCGTAGGCATTCGACGAGTCACCGAGTGCGATTAATGCACGAGCGGTATCTTCGGTCGCACCGAACGTTGCTTGGTTGAGAAAACGAAACGCATCGCTCGTCGTCACAGGCGGATTGGTCGGCGCCGCGCCGCTACCGCCGAGCGAAAAACCGCCACCGGAGCCGGACCCGCCACCGCCCCCACCGCAAGCCGTGAGAACCGCGAACACCAAACCGAGTAGTAATCGCCTCATGACGCTGAGGCTATGACGAATCGCCGAACGTTGGCTAGGGGTTAGATCGAAAAGTTTGGCAAAGACGGCGCGATCAGGGTCGCGCGATCAGGAGTGGAACTGCGCCGCGAGCAGATCGAGCCGCTGTTCGAAAGCGCCGGCGGTCGGCAACAACAAACAGCCGGCGGGCACCTCTTCGGGGGATAGAGAGCGAGCCGCGAAACCACCGACCCACACCTCGCACTTGCCGACGAGCAACTCGGCCAATTTGCGCAGCTGCTGGAGTGCCGGTACCTCATTCTCGGGCATCACGAGGGATACGAGCACCGCACAGGCATCCACTTCAAGCGCGAAACGGGCAATTTCCTCGGCCGGACAATCGACACCAAGGTAGTGCGTGCGAAGCCGACGCGTCGCGGCAAGCCAACTACACATCAAAATTCCGAGCTCATGCCGCTCACCCGACAGGGTCGACAGCACGAGACAGGGTCCGTTATCCGAACGCAAGTAACCTCGCGAGACCGAGATGATCAAGCGTCGGACGATGTCTGTCGTCATGTGCTCTTGGGCAATCGACACCTGACCGCGGTGCCAACGTTCACCAACTTCTTGCACGAGCGGCACTAGGATCGTGTTGACCACTTCGTTAGGCGGCAACAGGGCGACGGCCGAGGTCAGCACCTCTTCGACACCAGAGGGATCGGAGTGAGCGACCGCATCGAGTGCCCGCTCAACGAACGATTGACCGCGCGACGGGCCGGGACGAGCTTGCCCACCCGAGTCGGCCACCAACTTGGCGAGCTCGTCGGCATCCAGGGCGGCGAGCCGGCTAATCGTATGGCCAAGCTCGGTTGCGGTGCGCAGCAAACGCAGTCGGGCCACGTCGGCCGCCGAGTACGTTCGTCGACCGGATCCGTCGCGCGAGGGACGGACGACCTCGTACCGGCGCTCCCAGGCACGCAAGGTCTCGACTGTCAGGCCCGTCGCCTGCGCGACCGCTTTGATGGTGAATTGACCTGAAGATCCCATGGCTGCCGGTTTGTTCATCATTTGTCCATGTTGTGTACAGCCATTAGCTGTACAACATCTTGACAAACTTTCCGGGCGATGTCACTCTCCTCGCGTCAAATAGATTCGCGTACGCAGGATCGCGGTACGCCCCACAAATTAAACGGAGTACTGCCATGATTCGCTCACTCACTCGCAAGGCCGCCTTCGCCGCCTGTTTGTCTTTGTTATCGGCCGCCTCGGCGTACGCCGGCAGCCCGACGGTTCTCGATGTCGCTAAGCAGAAGGGTAACTTCAACACCCTCGCCAAGGCCATCGAGGTTGCTGGCTTGCAAGATGCTCTCACCGCCCAAGGCCCGGTCACGATCTTCGCGCCGACCGACGAGGCGTTCGCGAAGCTGCCGCCGGAGCAGCTCGAGTCACTGCTGCGTCCTGAGAACAAGGATCAGCTGGTAAAGATCCTCACCCGCCACGTGGTGCCGGGTAAGGCGCTCGAATCAGACGACCTCAAGCGCACCCGTACCGCCAAGACCGAGGCGGGCGATGACGTCAAAGTCGAGCTCGTACGCGGTCGTTTGCGTGTCGACGGAGCTCGCGTGACGGGCGACTACAACGCCGCCAACGGCGTCGTGGTGGCGGTCGACAGCGTGTTGCTGCCGAACTGAACAAACCTACGCTCGGGTCACGGATGACCCGACAGCAGGGATGCTGACGTCCATGGACGACACGGCCGGGTGGCGAGAGCCATCCGGCCGTGGACATTTCGGGACCTGAAAATCCAATCCGCTAGGCGACCAATCGCCGCGGAGTGGCGCGAGACGCCACGATAGCATCGCTAACATGAGTCGATGTTCCTCACCACGACCGTCGGCAGTCTGCCGAAACCCGCTTGGCTCGCCGAGCCGGAAAAACTCTGGGCGGCATGGCGCCTCGACGCCGCCGCGTTGCAACGGGGTCAACAACGAGCGGCGCTCGCATGGCTGCGTGAACAAGAGCATGCCGGTATCGACATCGTGGGTGACGGCGAACAGTTTCGCATCCACTTCGTGCATGGGTTCCTCGAGACACTCGAGGGTATCGACTGGGATCTGAAAACCCCGATGGGGATCCGTAATAACCGTTACATCGCCGACGTGCCAACGGTTACTGCCCCACTGAGACGCCGCGCCGCCGTTCACGTCACCGATACCGCTTTCATGCGCTCGCACACCACGCACGCTTTGAAAGTCACGCTGCCCGGTCCCATGACGATCTGCGATACCTTGGCCGATGCACATTACGGAAGACGCGCCGACATGGCTTTGCGGTTCGCCGAAATTCTCAACGACGAGGCACGCGAACTCGAAGCAGCGGGAGCCGATGTCATCCAGTTCGACGAGCCGGCCTTCAATGTTTTTCTCGATGAAGTCGGCGAATGGGGTATCGCCGCGTTGGAGCGCGCCATGCAGGGCCTGCAGGCAACGACCATCGTCCACATTTGTTATGGCTACGGCATCGAGGCCAATATGAAATGGAAGTCTTCCCTTGGCGATACATGGCGCCAGTACGAAACCATCTTTCCGTGGATCAATGCGAGCTGCGTGCAGCAGGTCTCGCTCGAGTTCGCAGGCTCTCGCGTGCCGGCGGATCTGTTGCGGCTGCTGCCTGACAAGACCCTATTGGTCGGTGCCGTCGAAGTCTTGCCGGGAAAACTCGAAAGCGCCGAAGAAGTGGCGGCCAACATCCGTGCCGCCGCAAAACATGTCGAGTCGGACCGCCTGATCGCCTGCACCAACTGCGGTATGGCACCGTTGTCGGCGGAGCTTGCTCGCGGCAAGCTGCAGGCCTTGGGCCGAGGCGCCGCGCTGGCCCGCCGACGTTAACCCGCCGACGCCAAAGGAACACGATGGATCTGCAGTTACGGAACAGCAAAGTGGTGTTGTGCGGTGCCACTGGTCTGATTGGGAAAACCATCGCACTCGAGCTCGCCCGTGAAGGCGCCCACATCGCGCTGCTCGGTCGACATGCGAACGCGTTGGCGGCATTGCAAGCCGAAGTCGAAGCCAGCGGCTCGCCAGGTGCGATCGCTGTCGAGTGCCAGCTCGACTCAGAAACCTCGACGGATCGCGCCATACGTGCGGCAATCGAGGCGCAAGGCGGCATTGACGTATTTATATTTGCCGCAGGCGCTGCGCAAGGCGGCATCTTTTGGGAGATGGACGATCTCGCCTGGAGGAACAACCTCGAGATCAAACTCTTCGGTGCCATTCGCGCCCTGCGCACGGTGGCACCCGCGATGATCGAGCGTCGCGCCGGTCGCATCGTGGTAGTGGTCGGCAACTCAGCGAAATTTCCGGAGCCGCGAATGTTGCCAGGCGCTGCCGCCAATGCGGCGCTACTGGCCATCGTGCGTGGGCTTGCCGAGGAGCTCGGTCCACACGGCGTCTCGATCAATGCCGTGAACCCGGGACCCGTGCGATCGCCCCGCTGGGATCGCCTGATGCAGGCCGCAGCTAGCCGAGAGGGTATCGCCGTGACAGAGGCGGAAACACGCTTCCTCGAAAAGACCGCGCTACGTCGCCTCGGCTCCGCAGAGGAGGTCGCCACGCATGTCGTCTATCTCGCCTCGCCGCGTGCCGCCCATCTGACCGGTACCTCCATCACGATCGACGGTGGGAGCACCAAAAGTCCATGACCGATCAACTCGGCCCACGCGGGCGTATCGCGATCGTCGTTCCTTCCACCAACACAAGTTGCCAACCTGAATCCGAACGCCTGCGTCCGCGCGGTGTCACCAACCACATCGCCCGCATCAGCATCCGCGAACGCCCGCTGATCAGTGAACGGGCTTTCATGGAACACGTGCAAGCCATGCGTGATGGTATGCGTAGCGCCGTCGATCAAGTCATCACGTGTCAACCAACCCACGTCATCATGGGCGTTGCCTTGGAGGCGTTCTGGGGTGGCGTCGCGGCAGCAAATGAACTGCAAGCCGAACTGACTGCCCGAGCGGGCGTCGGCGTGTCGATGGGCTCGACGGCAACCGTGACCGCACTCGCCAAGCTCGGCGCGAAGCGCATCGCCGTACTGACACCTCACCAACCACGTGGCGACGAGCAGGTTCGAAATTATTTTGAAGAGGCCGGCTTCGCTATTCCAAGATTAATCGGTCTCAAATGCCCTTCACCCGTACAGATCGCACACACGACCGTCACTCAGGTCATCGATGCGCTCAAACAACTCGACGGTGACGACATCGATGCGATCGTGCAGGTGGGCACCAACCTCGCCGCCATCCAGATTTGCGCCCAAGCCGAACGGTGGCTCGGCAAACCAGTGCTCGCCATCAATGCCGTCACCTATTGGGATGCGCTACGTCGCTCGGGTATCGACGATTCGATCCACGACTGTGGCTTGGTATTGGAAAGATACTGATGACGATCGACGCCGATGTGGTCATCGTCGGCGGCGGACCTGCCGGTATGGCAACGGCTTTATTCCTGATCGACTACGGCATTAACGTGGTGGTGCTTGAGCGTGGCGATAAACCCCACGCCGATCCGCGCGCTGCCACCTACCATCCGCCGACACTCGAAATGCTGGAGAAGTCTGGTGTGACGGCTGAGTTGCACCAACGCGGTTTGATCGCAAGGCATTGGCAACTGCGGGACCGACGCGCCGGGCTAGTCGCCGAATTCGATCTTGCGGTGCTCAGAGACGATACCCGTTATCCCTATCGGCTGCAGTGCGAGCAACACAAGTTGGTCGAGATGATGCAGCGACGCGTGCTGCAATCCTCGCACGCACGAGTACTGCAGGGTGTTGATGTCGAAGTGATCAAACAAGACGAGTCGGGCGTTTCCGTACGCGGTCGAAACGAGGGCGGCGACTGCCTCGTCCGCGGTCGCTGGCTGGTCGGCGCCGACGGTGGACGGAGTGTCGTCCGAAAGTCACAAGACATCGCTTTTGATGGTTTCACCTGGGCCGAACGATTTCTGGTGATCACCACCGATTTCGACTTTACGACGCAGGGCTATGCGTTCAGCTCCTACACGATGGACCCTATCGAGTGGGTCGCCACGTTCAAGATACCCGGCGACCGACCGCCGGGTGTGTGGCGCTGCGTCTTTCCGACACGCCCGGAAGAAAACGAGAATGACCTGCTGGATCACGGCCATGCTGCCAATCGTCTCGCTGCGCTCTCAGCGGCAACTCGCGGTAGCACGATCCTGCACACTAACCTCTATGCAGTACATCAACGAGTTGCGAACACGTATCGTCGCGATCGTGTCGTGCTGGTGGGTGACGCCGCCCATGTCAACAATCCCTTGGGAGGCATGGGTCTGAACTTCGGATTGCACGATGCCTACGAGCTTGCACCGCACTTGGCCGCGCTCGTTCGCGGTGATGCGGATCTGGCCAGCTTGGACGTTTATGATCGACGTCGTCGCAGTGTCGCTGAAAGTGTCTTGCAAGCCCAAACTATCGCGAACAAGAAACTGCTCGAAGAGAAAGACCCGGCGACTCGGCTGGAGCGACAACAGGATATGCGTGATACCGCAGCGGATCCGACGCGTGCGCGAAACTATCTGCTGCGCACTTCCATGATCGAAGGTCTGCGAGCGGCTGCTCGCATCCGCTAAACTTTGGCAAATGTCTCGCCTTGGACGCTACGCTTGGCCTGCCGTGATCATCTTGTTAATGGTCACCGGTTTTTTCATCGACCTCATGCGATTTGGTGGTCAGTTCCGTGAGCTGAAACCGTCACCGCCCACTACCTGTCGAAGCGTCGCACTCCCTGGCAGCGCAGAAGATCTGCAACTCGATCGCAGTCGCGGTATCGCGTATCTGTCCGTGCTCGACCGGCGTGGCCTAGTCGAAGGACTCCCAGTGACAGGTCAGCTCATGCAGCTCGATCTGAACAACACCGCCGCAGCGGTGAATGCGGCGACCTCGCTACCACCTAACTTCCGGCCACACGGCATGTCGCTCTATCGTATGGGAGATGGCGCACAACGCTTGTTCGTCATTTCACATCCTCCCGAAGCGGCGCACACCATCGAAGTGTTTGAACAACGATCGAACGGGCTTTTCCAACCCGTCGAGACGGTGCTTGATGCGTTGTTGGTCTCACCCAACGCCATCGTCGGAGTGGGTCCGCGCCAGTTCTACGTGGCCAACGACAAAGGTGCCGGTGGATTCCTGACGCGCTTGCGTGAACTGGTGTTTCGAGAAGGATTTTCGACCATCGTCTATTTT
This sequence comes from Gammaproteobacteria bacterium, assembly GCA_018970145.1. Lineage (GTDB taxonomy): Bacteria > Pseudomonadota > Gammaproteobacteria > Steroidobacterales > Steroidobacteraceae > UBA964. The sequence goes on along the minus strand of JAGWWY010000004.1, from coordinate 15,200 downwards.
GATGGCGAGCGCATGCGAGTCGTCGCGCGTGGTCTCAAAAACGCCGTCGGTATGGCGATGAGCCCTGACGGGCTCACACTGTATGTCGCCGAAACCTTCGGACGCCGTATTGCGATATTTGATCGCAACACCTCCAGCGGCGATTTACGTCTGCGGGAACATCTCGACATCGATGGTGCCCCGGATAACCTGCAAGTCGACCCGAACGGGAATCTCTGGATCGCCGCACATCCGAAGCTGCTCGATCTCGTTCGTCACTTTACTGACCCGGCGCATCCGGCGCCGACCCGCATCATCCGCTACCGAAACCGGCCCGATGCTCCGCGAGTGGACGACCGCGTCGAAATTCGCGACATATTCCTCGACCTCGGACAAGCTGTCTCCGCTGGCAGCGTCGGGACACCGTTCGAGGGGCAACTGCTGATCGGTTCGATCACAGAGCCTCAGCTTTTGGCCTGTCGCCTGCCGGACAACGTCAGATCAGAGAATATCGGGGTCGAACCATGAAGCTGAATCGTCGCCAGTTCGTCGTCTCTTCCGCTGTTACTGCGGCGATCAGCGGTCTGCAGCCGATCGCTCACAGCGCAAGCGGTTCCGGTGAGCTTGATGTCATCGTCATCGGTGCAGGTCTCTCCGGGCTTGAAGCAGCGCTGACGCTCGAAGAAAACGGTTTGAAAACGCTCACCCTCGAAGGGCGTAATCGGGTGGGCGGTCGAGTCTTCACGATGTTTGATGTACCCGGACATCCGGAGGCGGGGGGCAATACCATTGCCAACGCCTACGGTCGCTGCATCGCAGCCGCCGCCCGACACAAGATCGACATCGTCAATCTCGCACCGCGACTGTTTGCCAATCGAGCAGGGCAAGAGCTCTTCTTGGGTGGCGAACATATTCCCATCAAAGATTGGACGACTCACGCGCGTAACCCTTTTGATGGCGAGATGAAAAAGCTCGCGCCCTGGAGTTGGGCCGACGCCATGTTCAAACAGCACATGCCGTTTCGCGATCTCGAAAACTGGCATGATGAGAAATACGCGCAACACGATATTTCTGTGCATGAGTTCCTGCGCTCGCACGGCGCCGACGATACAATGATCCGCCTCGGCTTCGACACCAATATCGCTTACGGCACGACCGCACACGACGTATCGTTGCTGCAGCAAGCGTTCTCCGATAATTGGCAGAACGTGAATCGGGGAGCTGTTGCGGCTTTCTCACGCACCGGCGCTGCGAACGTGGTGCCCTCAGGTCCGGCCGCAGCGGCCGCCCCGCCCGCTGGCGCTCCGCCCGGTCTGCTGATCGGCGCCTTCAAGGGTGGTAATCAAAACTTGCCGATCGCCATGGCCAAAGCGCTCAAAGGCGATTTGCTGCTGAACAAGCGCGTGATCGCGATCAACGTCGATGATCGAAGTGCGGAGGTCATCTGTGATGATGGCACTCGCTACCGCGCCAAGGCCGTGGTGTGTTCGATGCCTTTCTCGACGCTGCGTCACGTTGCAATCTCACCGCTGCCCGAGCCCGTCAAAAATAAAGCCATTCAAACGCTCGGTCACATACCAATCACGCAGTTTCATCTCATTGCCAAGAAGCCCTTTTGGGAAATGGATGGCTTGTCGCCTTCGATGTGGACCGATGGGCCACTTGGGCTCGTACTCGCACAAAAATTTGGCAAGACCGACGACGAGGTCACCAGTCTTACCGTTTGGTGTCGTGGGCTCAACGGACTGTATGTCGATCGTCTCGGTATCGAGGCCGGCAAACAACTCGTCGTCTCGGAATTCGCACGGTTACGGCCGGCATCAAAGGGTTTGCTCAGCGTCGCAGCCGTTCATTCGTGGACGGCCGATCCCTTCGCGGCCGGTGATTGGGCCATCTTTCAGCCGGGGCAAGTTCGGGAGCTACGCGCAGCGATCGCCACGCCTCACGAGCGGCTCTTCTTCTGTGGTGAACACACGGCAATCGGCAGTCGTGGCATGGAAGGCGCCCTCGAATCGGCTGAACGGGTCGCGTTGGAAGTCCTAGCCGTAACCGCCTAAGCGGACCTCGAGGCTGCAGTCACGCGCAGCTGTCTCGCGCGCCAGAGGATCAGCCACCAGAACCCGAAGAAACTCAGCGTCATGAAGCAGAATTCGTGCATACCCCAAAGCTCGACACCGATGCGTGCGATTTGCTCAAAGAATATAAAAGATACTGTGAAAACGATGCTGCCGAGTAAAGCAGATATCTTCCACCTGAACGAGCGCTGAGGTCCTCGCATGCCGATCATCCACCAGGCCGTGACGAAGAAGACGGTGTAGAGATTGATCAGGATGAGCCAAGTGGGCGGCGGCGCCTTAAGCCAGTAATGGTTGATCCAAAAAGCGCCTGCACCGAAGAAGGTCAGCAGCACATAGCGCCATTCTTCCAGCGGCGCTTTGAGCACTCGCTCCCACATCAAGACCAGAAAGATGTAGACAGTCCAGGTACCGAACAACAACTCGTAAAACTGTACCTTGCCTTGCCAAGCATCATCGAGCGGTGGCATCCACATCGCGAGCCTCTCCTCTTCATCAGGTGGTCCGACGACCTCGACGGTAGCGCGGCACGCCGCTTGTGACCGCAAAATTCATCTATTTGGCCAACAGTTGGAACCCGTCGTCGGCGAGGGGTATCCTCGCGCCACACGCGGGGATACACCCGGGATCCAGGGAGGGGACGCTCATGCCGCACGCAGGCATCACGGGCTGGGGCAAGTGCCTGCCACCAGCCATACTCAACAACAACGACATCGCCACCTTTCTTGATACCTCGGACGAGTGGATCACGACTCGAACGGGCATCAGCGAGCGGCGTATTTCGCATGTTCCGCTCGCCGACATGGCACACGTCGCCGCTGAGCGAGCCCTCGCTTGCGCCGGATTGACCGGTAAAGATATCGAGCTCATCGTTTTCGGTACGACGACGCACGACGATCAGTGTCCGAACATGGCCTCGGGCTTGCAGCAGCGGATCGGCGCCGACGGTTGCGCGGCAATGGATGTGAATACGGCGTGTACCAGCTTTCTCTACGGATTATCCACGGCGACCGCCATGATCCGCAGCGGAGTCGTCCGTTCAGCCTTGGTTATCGGTGGTGAGCGAATCGCACCGTACATGGATTGGGATGATCGCAACGTCTCGGTACTCTTCGGCGATGGCGCGGCCGCTGTCATCCTGCAAGCCACCGACGAGGAGTCCGGCGTCATACTGGAAAAACTCGGCTGCTACGGCGATGCACGAGACATTCTGCGCATACACGGTATTGGCGGTGCGTACGTCCATCAAGATCGACTCTCGGGCGTGACGGAATGGCAATTCGAAGGCCAGGAGATTTTCAAGAAAGCGGTCACTGGCATGGGCGGCGCCTGTGAAGATGTTCTGCGACGGGCCGACAAGACTCCCGATGACATCGAACTCGTCATCCCCCATCAAGCCAATCTGCGCATCATCGAGTACGTCGCCAAACGCGCCAACGTGCCCATGGATCGAGTCTTCGTGAATGTGCAGCGTTATGGAAATATGTCGGCTGCGACCGTGCCGGTTGCCTTGTGTGAGGCTCTCGAACAAGGCCGTATCAAATCAGGCTCACTGTTGCTGATGCCGGCATTCGGCGCCGGACTCACCTTTTGCGCACATTTGATCCGTTGGGGTAAGCGCACTCAACCGATCGGTGTGTCTTCGATCGAGCTGCCGCCTTCGCCCTATTCCGCTCTCGAACTCGTACAACGTTATCGACACGCTAAGGGTCATGCGCTGACATGAGCACGGGCTCAGCGAGTACGCCAAGCCGCGCCATGCTGCCCGTCGTGGCCATGGCGCTCTTCATCGACTCGCTCGGCATCGGAATCATCATTCCGATCGCACCACAATTGGTCATGGAGCTCTCGGGGGCGACGTTGGCAGATGCTGCCCCCATCGCCGGATGGCTGACGCTCGCCTATGCCTCGATGCAATTCGTCTTCTCACCCATTCTCGGCAATCTCAGCGATCGTTACGGACGAAAGCCCATCCTGTTGGCATCGCTCGCCGCATTGTCCGTCGATTATGTTTTGATGGGTCTCGCACCAACGCTTGCTTGGCTGTTTGTCGGTCGTATCATCGCCGGCATTGCGGGCGCCACGTTTGCGACAGCCAACGCCGTCGTGGCCGATCTTATTCCGCCTGCCGAGCGAGCCAAATATTTTGGTCTCAATGGCGCAGCTTGGGGCATGGGCTTCATCGTTGGCCCAGTAGTCGGTGGGTTGCTGGGAGGTTATGGGGCGCGTGTACCCTTTTTTGCAGCGGCCGCTTTCACGGCGCTGAATTTCTTGATAGCGATCCTCGTCCTGCGCGAAACGCTGCCCACCACCCAACGACGTGCCTTCTCGGTCCACCGTGCCAACGTCATCGGCGCATTGAAATCGCTAAGGATGATTCCCGGCGCTGTCGTATTGCTGATCGTGCTGTTTTTCTATCAGATCGGCCACGACACACTGCCCTCGACCTGGACTTGGACTGTCATGGCCAAGTTTGGCTGGACGGAGCGGGACGTTGGCCTGTCTCTGGCCGCACTGGGTCTCGGCACTGCGATCGTCCAGGGCGGCCTCGTCGGGATATTTACCCGACGATTGGGTGAGCATCGCACCGCGATCATCGGGATGACCGGAGGTGCACTCGGCTTTCTGGGCTACGCCTTCGCAAGCTCACCTGCGATGTTGTTCGCCAGCATTCCGCTCGGTTGCTTGCTCGGACTCACCATGCCATCGATCCGCGCCATGCTCTCGAGACAGGTGCCCGCCAACGCACAAGGAGAGTTGCAAGGTGCGATCAGTGGCATCGTAAGTTTCACGGCCATCGTGGCGCCATTTGCGATGACTCACTTGTTCAGCATCGCCACGAGCCGCTTCGACTTTGCCGGCGCCGCGTTTTTTGCGGCAGCTTTCGTACTGCTGACGGGCGCGATCATGCTGCTGCGACGAGGATCGACCCACGCCACTTGAGCGTCGGTCGGCTAAAGCCGGGGTTTTTTACTTCTTGGACGTTTTCTTGGCTGCGCGCTTTTTGGCGCGAACCGGATCTTTCAGGCGCGTTTTGCCGAAAGAACCTTGATAAATCTTGCCGCGACGGCTCCTGCTGTCTCCCTTACCCATCTAGCTCTACTCCACTGGTTTAAATCGTTATCGAAGCGGCAAGTGTAGGACACTCAACGGTAGCGCGCCAATAAACGTGCGAGCCCCGCTGATCCCGGATGTAGCTGCGAGTAGGGAATTTGATTCAAGGGCTGAGACGGCGTTCGGCTGAGCGCATGGAACTCGGTTTCGGCTGTCGAACGGCAGTGCAACAGCCCAGTCAGATATTCACCGCGGGTAATGTGCTGCTGAACATAGTCGTAGGCGCGATGAGAGTCCGTCGGATCGTAATCCTCGGCGAGCTTGCGGAGCACCACCTGATTGCCATCATGCAGCATCACGGCCATCGACTCGCCCGCAGCGTAGTCGGTGCGGATTTCCTGACGCAGTGGCACAAAGTCGGCCTCGACGATCGGCTCGTAATGCTCACGCGTGTAGGCATAACTCTTGGTCGAGCCCTCATGATCGTTGAATGTCACACACGGTGACAGCACATCGATCAGCGCGAAGCCGGGGTAGTTGAGTCCCGCTTGGATCAGCGGTACCAGCTGCTGCTTGTCACCCGAGAAACTGCGTGCGACGAAGCCAGCGCCCAAGTTCATCGCGAGCAACACCGGATCGATCGGCGGTTGCTGATTGACTTCGCCCTTCTTCGCTTTGGTACCGAGATCGGCCGACGCGGAGAACTGCCCTTTGGTCAACCCGTACACACCGTTGTTTTCGATGATGTACAGCATGTTGAGATTACGCCGGATGGCGTGACAGAACTGTCCAAGGCCGATCGACAAAGAATCGCCATCACCGGAAATACCGATGTAGTAGAGATCCCGATTAGCGGCATTGGCACCAGCGGCGATGGACGGCATACGGCCATGAACAGAGTTGAAGCCATGCCCGCCATTGACGAAGTAAGCTGTAGTCTTCGAGGAGCAACCGATACCCGAGAGTTTGGCAAGATTCTCGGGACGAATCGAAATCCCCCAACAGGCCTCGGTGATCGCTGCGGTGATCGAATCGTGACCACAGCCAGCACAAAGCGTCGACAACGATCCTTCGTAGTCTCGCCGCGTGAGCCCGAGCTCGTTGAGTGGCAAATCGGGATGACGGATTTTCGGTTTCGGAATGAACGTCATGCTCCAACTCCCACAACGGTCTGCTGCCCTTCGGCCAGATCGGCGAGCACACCATCCACGATAAACGCCGACGAAACCGGTAGTCCACTGTAGTGCAACAAAGAATGTAGCTTCGCTTTTTCGACTCGAGTTTCGAGAATCAACAAGGACCGAAACTGGGCGTCGCGATTCTGCTCGACCACATAGAGACGATCGTGCGACTCGAGAAAGGCCTCGACATCTTCGCCGAAGGGGAAGCCGCGCACCCGCAGATAGTCGAGCTTGATACCCCGCTGTGCGAGAACATCGAGCGCCTCACGAATGGCGCCATCGCAACTACCGATCGAAATGATGGCAACCTTCGCTTTTCCGTCCCCCTGCAGAACGGCCTTGGGAACGTAGCGCTTGGCAGTCGCAAATTTTCGGGTAAGCCGATCCATCACGACTTGATATTCGGCGGCATCTTCGGTGTAAGTTCCGAACTGCGTATGACCCGAGCCGCGCGTAAAGTAAGCGCCCTTGGGATGTACGCCGGGCAAGGTGCGATACGTGATGCCATCTTCGTCTTTGTCGACATATCGATGAAACTTCTCGAGCTTCTCGATTTCGTCCTTGCCGAGTACCTTGCCGCGATCTGGACGGTACGCGTCGTCCCAAACGAGATCACGACACATCCAGTCGTTCATACCGATATCGAGATCGAGCAACACCATCACAGGCGTTTGTAACCTCTCGGCGAGATCAAACGCTTGCACCGCCATGTAGAAGCACTCTTCGGGGTTGGCAGGATAGAGACAGACATGCTTGGTGTCGCCGTGGGATGCATAAGCCGCCGCGAGTACATCGCACTGCTGAGTGCGAGTCGGCATGCCTGTCGAGGGACCGACGCGCTGCACATCGAACAACACGGCTGGCACCTCGGCGTAATAGGCGAGCCCCAAAAACTCTCCCATCAGGGACACGCCGGGGCCCGATGTCGCCGTGAAGGCTCTGGCGCCGTTCCAGTTAGCGCCGAGCACCATACCGATAGCAGATAACTCGTCCTCCGCCTGGATGAAGGCGAACTGAGCGCGCTTTGTCTCGGGATCGATACGAGTCTTGTCAGCGAAGGACTTGAAAGCATCCATTAAAGAAGTCGACGGCGTGATCGGATACCACGCTGCAACGGTGGCTCCGGCATAGAGACAGCCGAGCGCCGCAGCCGTGTTACCGTCAATCATGATGTGGCCGGCGGTCTTCTCCAGCGGCGAGACCCGCAGCGGCAACGGACAGACGAAATTCGCCCGGGCATAGTCATAGCCAAGTTGAATCGCCTGCATGTTCGACTCGACCAGCGCCGGTTTCTTGGCGTAGGTCTCGGCTAGCAGTTCCCGAATCCGCGCGAGATCCAGGTCGAGCAGTGCGGCCAAAACGCCCGCGTAGCAGATATTCTTCATCAGGATGCGCGTTCGCACGCCCTTGAAGTTCTCGTTGCACATCTGCGCGAGCGGCACGCCGAGCACGGTGACATCTTCACGCTTGAGCAGAGCGGGGCGCGGCCAGCTCGAGTCGTAGATCAGATATCCGCCGGCGGCAACCTCACGGACATCGCGCGCATAAGTCTCGGCATTCATGCAAACCATGATGTCGACCTTGCCTGACCTTGCGACATAGCCGTCTTTCGACACCCGGATTTCGTACCAAGTGGGTAACCCCTGAATGTTCGACGGGAAGTAGTTCTTTCCCATCACCGGGATGCCACTACGGAAAATCGACTTCATCAGCAGCGTATTAGCACTCGCCGAGCCAGTCCCGTTCACGGTCGCAATTTTGATGGCGAAATCATTGACGCGCGACATCAGACGGCACCTCCTGAGCGCTGGTCGATGGCATGGGGCCACTGCACCCACGACTTTTGCATATCCCACGCGGCCGTCGGACAGCGCTCGGCGCACAGACCGCAATGTACGCAGACGTCTTCGTCTTTGACCATCACCCGGCCCGTGAACTTCAGCGGATCGCTGACATAGAGCGCCTGTGTGACATTCTTCGCAGGCGCCTTGAGTCGCGCACGTAGATCGGCGTCTTCACCATCAGCCGTCATGGTCAGACAGTCGACGGGACAGATGTCGATACAGGCGTCGCACTCGATACACAGTTTGGTTTCGAAGATCGTCTGTACGTCGCAGTTGAGACAACGTTGAACTTCCGCTGCTGCCTGCTCTGCCGTGAAGCCAAGCTCAACTTCGATATCGATGTTCTTGAAGCGTTCTTTGAGTGACACGTGCGGAACGAGACGTCGCTCCGCTACGTTGTAGTCGTTGGCATACGACCATTCGTGCATGCCCATCTTGCGACTCTGCAGATTCACACCTGGTGACATTCGTGCGCTTAAATCGCCACCTTGGCAATGCAGATGGATAGAAATTGCAGCCTGATGTCCGTGTTCAACCGACCAGATGATATTTTTGGGACCAAAAGCAGCGTCACCACCAAAGAAAACGCCGCTGCGCGTACTTTGGAAAGTGACTGCGTCTACCGTCGGGACATCCCAGCGATCAAACTCGATACCGAGATCGCGCTCGATCCACGGAAAGGCGTTCTCTTGGCCGATAGCGAGAATCACATCGTCAGCCGGAAAAAACTCCTCAGCGACGATACGCTCGGCCGTGATACGACCGGTGGCATCGAAGTCGTACTCCACCACGTCGAACAGCATGCCGCGCAGACGGCCGTCCTCGAGCACGAACGACTTCGGCGAGCGATTGACGACGATCTCGACGCTCTCGGCCTCGGCATCCTCGAGCTCCCACTCGGAGGCTTTGAAAAACTGTCGCGGCTTACGCGCCATCACCTTGACGCTCTTAGCGCCAAGACGCAACGAACTGCGGCAGCAATCCATCGCCGTATTGCCGACGCCGATGATCAACACGTTCGTACCGATCGACTGCACATGGTCGAACGCGATGGATTCGAGCCATGCAATGCCGATATGGACGTTGGCGGAGGCGTCGGCACGACCGGGCAAATTCAATTCTTTGCCCTTTGGTGCACCAGAACCGACGAAGATGGCATCGAAGCCACCCTCGTCGAGCAGTCGGCGCATTGAGTCGATACGATATCCGAGGCGCAAATCGACTCCCATGTCGACGATCGTTCCGATCTCCTCATCGAGCACGCTGCCCGGCAAACGGAACGAGGGGATGTTGGTACGCATCAGGCCGCCGGCGACCGCGAACTGTTCGAAAATAGTCACCTCGTAACCGAGGGGCATCAAATCGTTAGCGACCGTGAGCGAGGCGCATCCGGCGCCGATGCAAGCGATCTTCTTACCGTTCTTGATGGCGGGGACCGCCGGCAGTCGATCGCGATAGCTTTCTTTATGGTCGGCGGCGACTCGTTTGAGCCGGCAAATGGCGACCGGCTTTTCCTCGACCCGACCCCTCCGACAGGCCGGCTCGCAGGGGCGGTCACACACTCGCCCGAGAATGCCTGGAAAGACGTTGGAGCGTCGATTGACCAAATACGCATCGGTGAAACGCCCCTGCGCGATCAACCGAATGTATTCGGGTACATCGGTGTGAGCCGGACAGGCCCACTGGCAATCCACGACCTTATGGAAATAGTCGGGATGTGAGGTATCCGTCGACGCCATATGACCCCCCGGTCTGTCGAACAACCACCTGTTTCACCCGAGTATCCAAGAGCCTCGGAAAAATGTCACCGTGGACAAGCCCGCCACAGTGGGTAGGATGCGCCTCCCACCACTCGTTGGATCAGGAAGACCCTCGTGACGGCGACGCATCCGACGCCTACGGAAATACGCCTGCGCAAACAATCGCGGCTGTTGGATGTGGCCTTTGGCGAGGCAGAGCGTTATTCGCTGCCGTTCGAGTATTTGCGCGTGCACTCGCCCTCGGCCGAGGTGCAAGGGCACGGAGCGGGCCAGGAGACGCTCGTGCTCGGCAAACAGCAGGTGGTGATCACGGCCGTCGAGCCGATCGGCCAATACGCCGTTCGCTTGGTGTTCGACGATGGGCACGATACCGGGCTTTACACTTGGAAATATCTCCGGGAACTCGGCGCGGAACACGCGATCCGATGGGCTGCCTACCTGCAAAAAGTGCGTGATCAATTGCAGAGTGGCTCGGGGACTTAAGGCAAAAAAAAAGGCCGGACAGCCCGTCCGGCCTATCAGTCCCTTCTTGTTTTTATCCCCCCGTTCGCCCGACCCTTAAAAGGGCCGATACGCCTGACCAAACCTTTTACGCCTGTTTCCGGACAAAAACTAGTCACCCCCCAACAAGGCTACAATATAGCCCCGTCCCTGGAGCCCACCGATGTCGGCCCAAGATTCGTCTAAAACCACGCATTTCGGCTTCGAAGAAGTCGCCTGGCAAGACAAGGCGCGTCGCGTCCGCGGCGTCTTCGATTCGGTTGCACCAAAGTACGATTTGATGAACGACCTGATGTCAGGTGGCTTGCACCGCATTTGGAAGAGCTTTGCGCTATCTCAAACCTACCTGCGCCCGGGTCAGAAAGCCCTGGATGTCGCCGGCGGTACCGGCGATCTGGCTCGCGGCATGGCGAGTCAGGTCGGTGAACAAGGCCTGGTCGTACTCTCGGACATCAACGGTTCAATGCTCTCCCACGGTCGTGATCGACTGATCGATACCGGTATCGTCAAAGGCGTCGATTACGTGCAGGCCAATGCCGAATGCTTGCCGTTCGCGGATGCCAGCTTTGATTGCGTCACGATCGGCTTCGGCCTGCGCAACGTGACCGACAAAGATGCGGCGCTGCGATCGATGTATCGCGTGCTGAGGCCGGGCGGTCGATTGTTGATTCTCGAGTTCTCGCAGCCGACGGCGCCGGGACTCAAGCCCCTGTACGACACTTACTCTTTCAAAGTACTGCCCATACTCGGCCGCCTCGTCGCCAACGACGAGGGGAGTTACCGCTATCTCGCCGAATCGATCCGCAAACATCCCGATCAAGAAACCCTGCTCGGTATGATGAAAACGGCGGGCTTCGACCAGTGCCGCTATCACAACCTCTCCGGTGGCATCGTCGCTCTGCACCGCGGCTACAAAGTCTGACCCGCTCGTGCTGACTGCTGCGATCGAAAACGGGCTCAATCGCCAACTTGCTGCATCACCAGGCGCGAGGGCGCGCTGTGCTGCCTTGCAAGGTCAGCGCTTGTTGGTGCGTATCACCGGCACCGGCTTGGAGATCAGCATCGAGTCGCTCGGCGATACACTCTGTTTGTCGCGAACCCCCGCCGGGGATTACAACGTCACGGTCGAAGGCAGCCCGATCAATCTGCTCGCTCTGACCGGCGACAACCCGGAACGATTGCTGCAATCGGGGCAGGTCAGCGTGCGTGGCGATGCCGAGATCCTGCAGCGCTATCGAGCACTCGCCCTGTTGCTGCAACCGGATCTCGAGGAAGAACTCTCGCGTTTGGTCGGTGATCTGCCCGCCCACCATATCGGCCGACTGGTGCGCTCGCTCTGGAGTTTCGGGCGACGCGCTGCGTCGACTACGGTGCGTAATGCAGCGGAATATCTCGCACACGAGAACCACACGCTGGTGCCTCGAGCTGAGGCCGAAGCTTTCATGGCCGATGTCGATCAACTGCGTGAAGAGGTCGATCGGGCTGCAGCCCGTCTGCGAACCCTCGAAGAGACCCGATGAAACTGCGCGTTCTTGCCCGACTGATCCAGATCCAGCGTGTCCTCGTGCGCCACGGCCTCGACGAGTTCGTCGCGGAAACGCATCTCTATCGACCTTTGCGTTTTATCTTTCTCGCCTCGCCTTGGACCTGGTTCGCGCGTCGCAAGGGGGCTACGCGTGCCGAACGACTCCGTCTCGCACTGGAAGAGCTCGGTCCGATCTTCATCAAACTCGGACAGGCGCTCTCGACCCGTCGTGATTTGTTGCCAGCTGATATCGCGATCGAACTGTGCAAACTTCAAGATCGTGTCCCGCCGTTCGATGGTGCACTCGCCAAACAGATTGTCGAAGCAGCCTTCCGGCGACCCGTACTCGAGATCTTTGAGGAGTTTTCGCAGCAACCGCTGGCGGCGGCGTCAATCGCACAGGTACATGTCGCTAAGCTCAAAGCGGATGGATCCGATGGTTCCGGCTGCGATGTTATCGTCAAAGTTTTGCGCCCGGGCATGCGCGAGATCGTCGAACGCGATCTCGAGGTCATGCATGCGCTCGCCAAACTCGCCAAGCGCAACTCGCATGAGGCGAGGCGATTACGCGTTGATGAGATCGTCTATGAATACGAGAGGACAATTCTCGATGAGCTCGACTTGATGCGCGAGGCGGCCAACGCGGCGCAACTTCGACGCAACTTCGAGGACTCCGATCTGCTGCACGTGCCGAAAGTCTATTTCGATTTTTGCCGCGTCAACGTGATGGTGATGGAGCGCATTCGCGGTATCACCATCAGCGATATGGATACACTGCGAAAACTGGGGACGAATATTCCGCTGCTGGCGACCAACGGCGTGAAGATCTTTTTCACCCAAGTGTTTCGCCATAATTTTTTCCATGCCGACATGCACCCGGGGAACATCTTCGTTCTGGCAGATGACCCTTCGCGCCCGCGCTATGCAGCCGTAGATTTTGGGATCGTCGGCACACTCGATCTTCGTGATCAACATTATCTGGCAGAGAATTTCCTCGCAGTTTTTGATCGAAACTATCGCCGCGTGGCTGAGCTACATGTAGAGTCGGGCTGGGTCCCCGCTGATACGCGGGTCGATGAAATGGAATCGGCGATTCGTACGGTCTTGGAGCCGATCTTCAACAAGCCGCTGAAAGACATTTCTTTCGGCACGATTCTGCTGCGCCTGTTCGATATTTCCAGACGCTTTGACATGCGTATCCAACCGCAGTTGATCCTATTGCAAAAAACGCTACTCAATATCGAAGGCCTTGGTCGCGATCTCTATCCAGAACTCGACATCTGGCAGACGGCCGCACCCATCCTTCGCGAGTGGATGCGCGATCGCTTGAGCCCGCGCGCTCAATTGCGTCAGTTCCGCAATCATTTGCCGGCCATGATCGAAGTGACGCAAGCGCTCCCGCCGCTGCTGAAGGTAGCCGTGCAGAAGTGGCAGGACGGCAAGCTGCATATCGGCGTTCAGCCCGAAGATATCGAAAAACTTCGACAGGAAATTCGTGCTAGCGAAAAGCGTCGCAACGCGACTCTGGTGGCTACCATGCTCGGCTTCGCTTCTTTGCTGTGGTTCGGCCTCGAGTTGTGGCCAGCAGCGGTCGGCCCGGTGCTGCTGATCGCAGCCGTGATCGTGCTATGGGTTGGCGGGCGTCGCGCAGGTCGCTAGAAATTCAACCGTTAATTTATCGGGGGTGCGCAGCAGCATGACGATCTCGCCGCTGCTACCCGAGCGAGGTCCGCCGTGCACAATGCCGGGCGCCCTGTAAAAATAACCACCGGAACGATAATCGAAACGCTGCTCACGACCCGCGAGACACTCGAACAAGCGATAGTCACCGGAGACGAGATAACCCTCTTCGATCGTTCGGTGCCGCTCCCAAGGCAAAGTCAGGTCGGCTCCTGCGCGAAGTAACCAAGTGCGCTGGCCACTTTGCGGCGATTGGTAAAGATCACGCACCTGCAACTTCAGCGCGATGCCGGTATCGCGCGCGGACACCACTCCCGCCGACCAATCGCCGGCAGTCGTTCGCACTAAAGAGATTGTGTTGCCATCTGTCAAACGGGGTGGATCAAAGAAAACCAGTAAGGTTGACGCTGCGATCGCCTGCAGCGCCGCGGCACGTACCACCGCAGGGATGTGTAAATAGTCGTGCTTGGCGAGCATCTCGCGCCGCGAATCGTGCTCTAGACGCAATTGCCCCTCGAGCACGAAGACTTCGGCGGTATGGTCGCCATCCGGCGCACTGACCGTTACACCGATCGGCACCCTGACCTCCGCCACGAGACCTCGTGGATCGTGGCGCAAGACTCGAACGTCCGCACCTTCAAATCCGGCAAGCGGACCTGCGGGCACATCAAGCGCGTGTCGCCCGAAAATGCTGAAGTCAGTGGCCTGAGTCTCGATCATCGCCCCTGCCGCGGCGAGTACGAGTAAGGGGATCAGCTTGTGCAATCGGCGCCGGGAGTGGGTTTCCATCCCTTGATGATACGAACAGCCGCCCGCGCGATTCCAGCGTTGTCGTGCGCAACCCCCGGAACGACGACACACGACCAATTGAAAGTCTGCCCGGTGCGCATCGCGATCTGCCGCGAAGTGCCATAGAAATTTTGACCTCGGGCATAACGATGGGGTCCCTGCGCCATGGCTTCCGGCTGCCGCAGCAAGCTACGGTGGTTGGGGTCGGCGTCTGCATCACCGAGCATCACGACCATGGGCGATGCAAACACACCGGCTGCAGCCCCCTCGGGTGCGCCGCGCAAGCCGAAGGGCCAATCGACGGTAGCCACTGGAAACAGGTACGAGCCCGCATTGGCGGCGATGGCCGCGACCATGCGCTGCGCGACGCCCAACATCACGAATCGGTGAACGAACTGGGCGCCGGCCGAGTGTCCGAATAACCAATACTGCTTGGCACCCAAATTTTCGTGATGGCGCAGTGCATCGAACAGGGGCTCGATCGACGAATACGCCCAGCGTGACTTCGGCTGCAAGTTGCCGGACTCGTCGAATACGCCGCCGAAGTTGTAGCCTGCACTACCGGAAAATGGTCTTGGGCGTATTCCGGCACGACGACCACGAGCTCGTTAGCCAACGCGATGTCGCGCCATTCGGCGAGATACCGATCGGCATCGCGCCCCACTCCATGCATGACGAACACGATCGGCGCGTCAGCACTCGTATTGGCCCCACGCAGATACCAGAGTGTGATCGGCGCGCCACCCCAATCGGATACCGTCAGACGCTTTGAACCAGGCACATCGACACCGGCGAGCCCCGCGTGACCCACC
>JAGWWY010000018.1 GCA_018970145.1 Gammaproteobacteria bacterium | reverse complement strand
CGGTGCGGAGGTCGTTGGCATCAGCGGCGCCAAAGGCGACTTCCATCTCAAGTTGCAGGACGGCAGTGAAGTGCTTGCCGAGAATGTTATTCTCGGTATCGGACTGCAGGGTAATCCGCGTCGCTTGGGCGTTCCCGGTGATGGTTTGCCTTGCGTGCAGTACACGCTCGACGACCCTGACGAATACAAGGGTGAAACGATTGTTGTGGTCGGCGCTGGTGATGCGGCCATCGAGAATGCCGTCGCACTCTCGAAGCAAAACACGGTGTATCTCGTCAACCGATCGGGCGAGTTTTCACGCTGCAAAGACGGCAACCTCGCGCTGATTTTAAAGACCGTCGAGGCTGGCAAGGTCATCTGTCTGTATTCAACACAGTGCGCTTCGCTGAGCGAAACGCCCGGTGGTGAAAAGCCCTATCTGCTGTCTTTGAACACGTCGACCGGCGAGATGCAGCTACCGTGCGATCGCATCATTGCGCGTCTTGGTGCAACGCCGCCGCGCAAGTTCGTCGAATCCTGCGGGATCAAGTTCCCCTCCAACGATCCCTCGTCACTTCCGGTTCTCTCGACATCGTACGAGTCGAATGTGCCGGGGCTCTACGTGATCGGCGCCTTGGGTGGATATCCGCTGATCAAGCAGGCGATGAACCAAGGCTACGAAGTGGTCGAATTCATTCGTGGCAAGCCGGTCGCGCCTGCCGACGAACCGCTGTTGGCCGCTAAATTTGCCGGAATTCCCGGCCATCGCTCGGTGTCGGATACCTTGCTAGCGATGCAACAGCGCATCCCCTTGTTTACCGAGGTGAATCCGCTGATGTTCCGCGAGTTGTTGCTCGGCAGCACGATTCATGTGCTCAAGCCGGGCGACATCGTCTTTAAGCGAAACGACTACACCAATTCTTTCTACACCATTTTCAATGGCGGTGTAGAGATCCAGATCGACGATAACAATCCTGCCAAACGTATTCCCTTGATGCCGGGCCAGTTCTTTGGCGAGATGGGATTGTTGTCCGGACGTCGGCGCACGGCAACGGTGCTTGCCGGCAAAGATTGCGTCCTGATCGAAACGCCGCGCCGAGATGTCTTGAAACTGTTGAGCTCGGTCGACGCAGCACGTGCGGTGATCGATCAGACCTTCATCGTACGTGCGATCCAGAGTGGATTCGCGCCGCAGGCCAAGACGGCGGACTTGCTGCCGATCGCAGCCAAGTCGAAGATGAATCGTTACAAGCCCGGACAAGTGCTGTTCAGCGAAGGCGATGAGGCCGATGCCCTGCACCTCGTTCGCAGCGGCTCGTTGGCAGTGCTGCGAGCCGTTGGTGGCCGCGAGATCGTCACCTCCTACGTCGCAGCCGGCAACTACGTCGGCGAGATGGGGCTGATGGGCAATACCCGTCGCAGCGCAACGGTGCGCGCCACCGTGGCAACCGAGACGATCAGCCTCGATGCGGAGACTTTCGCAGAGCTTTTGCAGAAAAATTCGGCGCTCAGATCTGAGCTCGAGGAGACTGTCCGGCAACGTATCGCAAGTAACACCCGTTTGCAGGGACAAGATAACGCGGGCGCATTGATTTCGTTTTTGCTCAAGCAAGGGCTCGGCGAAGCGACCGACGTACTGCTGATCGACGAAACACTGTGCGTCGGATGTGACAATTGCGAGCGTGCGTGTGCGGCGACTCATGGCGGCACTTCACGTCTTGATCGGGCCGCTGGGCCAACCTTCGCCAATGTTCACGTTCCGACATCTTGCCGGCACTGCGAAGACCCGCATTGTATGAAGGACTGCCCGCCGGATGCGATTCGACGCTCACCGAACGGCGAGGTCTTTGTCGGCGATAATTGCATCGGCTGCGGTAACTGCGAGCGTAATTGTCCCTACGGCGTCATCCAATTGGCCGGTCCGCCACCGGAGCAGCCCTCGCTGGCTTCGTGGCTGATGTTCGGTAGCAAGCAAGAGAATGTCTTTGGCGAAGTGCAGGGCCTTGGACGCAAGCATCACCACCATCACCACGATGATGGACACGGCGCTCCCAAGGCGGTGAAGAAAGCAGTTAAGTGCGATATGTGCAAGGGTCAAGATGGTGGACCTGCCTGCGTGCGTGCCTGCCCAACAGGCGCCGCGCTGCGCGTCAGCCCTGAAGAGTTTGTGGCATTCGTGCAGCAAGAAGCGTCGAGGTTCTGATCATGCATGAGTCCATGCTCGATTATGCCAAGCGTCGCTATCTGAAAATCGCCGTCGCTCTGTGCGTAGTGTCAATCATCGCGTATGCATGGCACGACCCGCTTTCGCCGCCTAACGGCGGGACTTGGCTTGGCTATACGCTCGGCGGCATCGGCGCCGCGCTCATTCTTTGGTTGACCGCACTCGGCGTACGCAAGCGAAGTTATTCGTCCTCGCTAGGAACGCTGCGCGGTTGGACGAGTGCCCACATCTACTTGGGATTGGCGCTCATCGTGGTCGCCACGCTGCAC
Organism: Gammaproteobacteria bacterium; assembly: GCA_018970145.1. GTDB lineage: Bacteria > Pseudomonadota > Gammaproteobacteria > Steroidobacterales > Steroidobacteraceae > UBA964. The sequence continues at coordinate 14,657 of JAGWWY010000018.1, read as the reverse complement.
ACCGGATTCCAGTTCGGCTGGAATCTGCACACGCTCTGCTACGCGCTCATGTTGATCGTGATCGGAAGTGGGATTTTCGGCATGGTGGTCTATTTGCGTTATCCGCAATTGATGTCATCCAACAGGGCGGGCATTAAGCCGGATGTCCTGCTCGAAGAAATCAACGATCTCGATCAACGCGCCTTGCGGGTTGCCAACGAAATGCCCCGTCGTTTCGGCGACGTGTTGCGCTCCAATCGCGAGGGTACTCGCGTCGGCGGTAGCACCCGAGCGATTTTGGGTGGCGTCGATCTCTCCACTATTGATCTACCCACTGCTGGCGGAGCGTCGCAGCAGGTACCGAATTCCGAGCAGGCCGCCTTGCTTGATTGGCTGGGTGATGAGCTCGCTCGTAGCACCGATGGCGATCTGACGAAACGCATCGGCGATCTTCTCAGCGTGGTCGCCACACGCCGCAATCAGCTGCGTCGATTGCGTCGCGATGCCCAGATTCGCGGCTGGCTCGAGATTTGGCTTTATGTCCACGTGCCCGTGACGCTGGCTTTGATCGGCACGCTGATCGCGCACGTCGTCAGCGTTTTCCTTTATTGGTGAATCGATGCGTATTCTGATTCGGACACTCGAGATAGGGACGACCGGGGTTGCAGTCGCCCGTGACCGAGTCGTTGACGCAGACGTGATCGGCTTCGGGCGTGCCACCGATCAACATATTCACTGTAACGACCAGCGAATCGGTCTGCAGCACGCTAAATTCACGCGCTCGGACTCTGGGTTGCTGTTGTCGTGTATTCCGCCTGCACAGGCAGAGGTCAATGGTCGGCTTTGTCGTGACGCGACCTTGAGAGTGGGTGATGAGGTCAATCTCGGACCAATGCTCATCAAGGTGCTTGAGGCGTCAGCGGACTTTGATGCCGCGATATCTGTTGAGCACGATGCCCGCGAGACCAAGGCTGCCGATGACGCGCCGTTACCGGCCTTCGCCACGTCTCTCGAACAAGTTGGCTGGCGCAAGCGGCCGTGGGCGTGGGCCGGTATAACCGTCACATTATTGTTGGGGTTGGTCTTGCCGTGGTTTTTCGTCGAGCGGGGTGATGCGTCGGCCGCGTGGCTGCGCGCGAGTGCGCTGCCGAGCGACATGCAGTGGACATCCGGGCCACTGCATTCAGCGCACGGTAATCTCGAGGTTCAGTGCGAAGCGTGTCACGCGCAACCATTCCGTCGGGTACGCAATGAGCAGTGTCTCGATTGCCACGCGAGCACGCTGCATCAGCATGTGCCCGCTGACCATCCGGCTGCCGCGGACATGACGGCAGATCGCTGCACGACGTGTCACGTCGAGCATGACGAGCCATCCAATCTCGTTCAACTCGACACGCGAATCTGTACCGATTGTCATGCTGAGCCGCAGGACCATGGCGCCGGTCCAAAAGCGATGCCGGTCACTGATTTCGCTGCGCAGCACCCGGACTTTCAGGTCAGCCTGTTGACGGCGCCGGATTGGAAGGTGACGCGAAGCCGTCTCGGCGAATCGGTACTCGTTGAGAAGTCCAATCTCGAGTTTACGCACGCGGCCCACCTCGATCCGAGGGGTATTAAAGCCCCGCAGGGTGAGGTTGTCATGGACTGCGCGGATTGCCACACCCCGAGTGAGAGCGGGACGAGCTTCAAACCGATCGACATGGAGCAGCATTGTGGCTCTTGCCACACTTTGGGTTTCGACCCGGCAGAGCCGCAGCGTAAAGTGCCGCACGGCGAGCCGGAGCTCGTCATGCAGACGCTCGTGGATCACTACAGCCGTCGCTTCCTCGGTGGATACAGCGATGCTTTCGCATCCGCGGACGGGGTCACACCGCCTGGCGCGTCGTTAAGCGCAGCCGCACGCGCCCGCGTTCTCGGGACGGCGAAGCAGCGCGCGAATCAAGTTGCGGCGGATATCTTTGAGCGGCGTGTATGCGCAGATTGTCATACTGTCACTCGCGAAGGCACGAGCAACGAGCCGGTGTGGAAAGTCGCGCCGGTAAAGCTGACGCAGACGTTCATGCCGAAGGCACACTTTGACCATGCGGCACATGCGACGGGCGAGGCGAACTGCGAAACCTGTCACGCCGCAACGGAGTCGAAGGTCGCTACCGATGTTTTGATGCCGCAGATTGCAGTGTGCCGCGATTGTCACGGCGGCGAGACTGGAACTGAGGGCGGGCAGGCTCGTATCGCAAGTCCTTGTGCCTCGTGTCACGTCTATCACGATGAGCAAGAGCCGCTGTGGATCCCTGTGATGAAGAAAGTGATGCGACAGGCGGCGGTAAGCGAATGAGACGGCTTTGGTTGACGGCGCTATGTGCCGCCCTCGTGACCGCATGTGGCGGTGGTGGCTCTGGTTCATCCACCGCTAGCGTCAATGGCGGCGCCGTAACGGCGTCCGATGCACTCGCTTGTGATGGCAGCTGTGCCAATGCCGGCACCTTTCTCTCGACCGCTGATGTCGAGACGGTGATTGCGCGTGGTGTCGCCGAAGCGCAAGCGCGGGGCGTCAAGGCAACGATTGCAGTGGTTGATCGAGTCGGTAACGTGCTTGCGGTGTTCCGCATGTCGGGTGCACTCGAGAACGTTACGATGCGAACCGGCGACGTGTCTGCCTCCGCGCTGAGCGGCGGACTCGAGAATGTCGAAGTGATTCCCGCGACGATGGCCGCTATCGCCAAGGCGGTGACAGGCGCCTATCTCTCGAGTGAGGGCAACGCTTTCAGCACGCGAACGGCGAGCCAAATTATTCAGTCGCACTTCAATCCGGGTGAATTACTGACGCCCGGCGGGCCACTGTTTGGCGTGCAATTCAGTCAGCTGCCTTGCTCCGATGTGTCGGCGCGGTTCACTCCCGCTGAAGCCGATATAGGTCCGAAGCGCTCGCCACTTGGGCTCGCCGGTGATCCCGGTGGGTTCCCGCTCTATCGATCTGGCACGCCTGTCGGCGGTGTCGGTGTGGTCGTCGATCCGGTTTACGGCATCGATCGTAACGTCCTCGATGTCGACAGCGATACCGATGAAGCGGTTGCATTGGCAGCGGCCGGCTCGTTGTCTGCCCCCGAAGATCGTCGCGCAGATCGCATCACCGCTGACGGGAAAACCTTGCGCTTCAGTGATATTCGGTCCGAGGAACTGCGATCTCGAGTCGATTCGCCGCCCGCCTTCGCATCCTTGTCAGGCAGTGCGGGGCAGTTGGTGGCCGTTCCGGGTTACAACGACGCACCGATTCGTGCAGGAACCGCTTTCGGACAGGCGCGCTCCGGCATTCGCGCGGACAGTCAGGACTACTCCGGTCTTGATGCATTCGTGTTGGTCGATGCCGCTGGCAACGAGCGTTATCGTCCGCGACCTGGTACCGACGGCGCTGCGGCGCTGACGGCGGCTGAGGTTCGATCCATCCTCTCGAGTGCCTTGCGGGTCGCCAACCGAAGCCGCGCTCAGATTCGGCGTCCTCTCAATACGCCGGCGCGGGTATCAATGACGGTGGTCGATTCGCACGGCGAGATCTTGGGTCTTGTCCGTACGCGCGATGCGCCCGTGTTCGGCATCGATGTCGCCGTTCAAAAAGCGCGCGGCGCCGCATTTTTATCCTCGCGCACCGCCGCAGAACGCCTGTCGGCCTTGCCGCCCGCTGTATACCTGGATCGAGTTTTGGTGCGATTACGCGAAGAGTCGCCAGCTCAATATGTTGCAACCGCGCGAGTTTTTCTCGGGCTTCCTAACGCGTTAGCCGACGGAGCGACGGCATTCTCGGCGCGAGCCATTGGTAATCTCGCGCGTCCGAACTATCCAGATGGCGTTGACGGTAATCCATTCGGACCCCTATCACGTGCGCCGGGCCAGTGGAGCCCGCTCAACACGGGTTTGCAGATGGATGTCGTACACAACGCCGTCATTCAGCACGTCGCGTTCGTTCGCGGTCTGACGCCTGATACGCCGCGTAACTGCAGTGGTGTTAGCGGCTTCGACCGCGGCTTCACCGTAAACGGAGCCGTGCGAGGCTTGGCAAATGGTATCCAGATCTTCCCAGGGGCTGTCCCGATTTATCGCGGCGACCAACTGATTGGCGCGATCGGAGTCTCGGGTGACGGCATTGATCAGGACGATATGGTCGCTTTCTTGGGTGTCGCTCGCTCCGGTTTGACCGGTGCTGCGCCGCAGAATGCGCCGACCAGTCGCCGATCCGATCAGTTGGTGCCAAGCGGTGCCCGCTTGCGCTACGTCAGTTGTCCGCAAGCGCCGTTCCTCGATTCCAATGAACAGGAGCCTTGCAGTGGTCTTTGATCGCACCTGGCTACCTGTGCTGCTCGGCTGCGCCCTCATGGGATCGGCGCTGGCGAATGAGCCTTGTCCACCATCACAGCCCACCGAGTCCGGTCGACGCAGCGCAACTGTGCCGGTCATCCCGTATGAACCTGAGCCGTGTGATCCGACGAAAATCTCGCCGGCTCCCATGGAAGATATGGGTTCGCTGCAAGGTTTCCCCGATCGCTGGCGCATCGTCGAAGCCATCGGTATCAAAGAAAATCTGCTTGATCCCTATCATGGTCATAACCGGCTGAAAGGTGATCGGCCGATGTTCGGCGAGGATTGGTATCTCGCCTTCATCGGGATTTCTGACACGGTCTTCGAGCCGCGCTCGTTCCCTCTACCGGTCGGTGGACCGGTCTCCGCAAGACCCAACTCGCTCAACACTTTCGGCAGTCCGAAGACCGAGATCTGGGCGCAGACATTTGCACTCGAAACCGTGCTCTACCAAGGCAACACCACCTTCAAGCCGCCCGATTGGGAGTTTCGCTTCACGCCCGCGTTCAATCTCACCCGGGTTTCGGCAGATGAGCGCGGCTTGTTGCGTGCGCCTGCGGATGCATCGAAGGTACGCTACGACTCGGCCGTTGGTCTGCAGGCTGCTTTCGTCGATCGTCACTTGCGCAACGTTTCGCCGAATTACGATTTCGATAGTGTCCGTGTCGGGATACAACCGTTCACGTCGGACTTCCGCGGTTTTTTGCTCAATGATGCGATGTTCGGTGCGCGTCTTTTCGGTATTCGCTCGAATAACCGTTATCAATACAACCTCGCGTGGTTTCGCCGCCTCGATAAGGACACAAATAGTGGATTGAACGATGTTTTTTCGCGCGGCTTGGCTTCATTCCGCGACGACGATGTATTCGCCGCCAATCTTTATGTTCAAGACTGGCCGACACTCGGATTTTTCACACAGGGAACCGTCATCCACAATCGCAACCGCGAAGGCGGACAGATCCAGTACGATGACAACGGCATCATCCAGCGACCAGTGTCGCTCGGTGTTGAGCGCTCGGGTGACTACGACGTGACTTATTTGGGTCTCTCCGGCGATGGGCATATCGGTGGACTGAATCTCACCACTTCAGCCTATTACGCCATCGGTGATGCTGAGCGAGGTACCTTCGTCGATCGTCCACAGCAAATTCGTGCTGGTTTTATTGCCGCGGAGCTGTCGAAGGATTTCTCCTGGATCCGTGCGCGGGCCTCGCTGGCTTGGGGCTCTGCCGACTCCGATCCCTTCGATGGAAAAGGCGAGGGATTTGACGCGATTTTCGAAAACCCGTTGTTTGCGGGCTCGGACACCAGCTTTTGGATACGCGAGCCGGTTCCCTTGATCGGTGGTGGACGTGTCACCCTGTCCGGGCGCAACGGTCTGCTCAATTCGCTGCGATCGTCCAAAGAATTTGGCCAATCAAACTTCGCAAATCCCGGTTTGAAGTTGATTGGTGTCGGGGCCGACTTCGATCTGACTCCGACCCTTCGTGTGAGCACGAACGTCAACTGGTTGCAGTTCGTCGATACCGAGACCTTGCGTGTGGCGCGTGCTCAAGGCGATATCGACAAAGACATCGGCGTGGACGCATCGATCGCCGTGATCTGGCGCCCGCTTGCGATCCAAAACGTCGTAGGGCGCTTATCCGTGGCCACGTTGGTACCCGGTGACGGTTACCGAGATCTCTTCGAAGACGACATGGCTTACGCCGTGCTCGGCAACCTCGTACTTACCTACTGATTACCGTATTCATGAAAAAGCTCGTTGCCGCCATCTTTACGCTATCCGGGCTCCTGCTACTGCCGGGATCGGTCGATATCGCAACCTCCGCCGAGGGTCTCAAAGCCGTTGCGCGGGTGTATGTCGCGGCGCCGCCTGCCCCCGCAAAGCAGACACAGGATGACGCTGCAGCTAAAAGTGTCGGCTGTAACGACTGCCACACCAAGACCGATCAACCGACCATGCATGCCAATCCTGGGGTTGTACTCGGTTGCACAGATTGCCATGGCGGTTCGGCCAACGTTCGTTGGATCGGCGCCAACGACCGTGACACGCAGCATTCGGATCAGAAGTACGCCGAAGCACGCGATGCGGCGCACGTACTGCCAAAATATCCATCAGCGTGGCATTTCCCATCGAGTGCTAATCCCGAGCGCACCTACGCGCTCTTGAACAAGGAAGCGAACGAGTTCATTCGTTTCGTGAACCCAGGCGATTATCGTGCCGCTGACGCGGCCTGCGGAGCGTGCCACTCGCGCACCCTCCACGATGCCAAGCGCAGCTTGATGGCAACGGCTACGATGTTCTGGGGTGGTGCTGCCTATAACAACGGGTTGCTTCCCTTCAAAAACTACATTCTGGGCGAGAGCTACACCAAAGAAGGTGTCGCCGCGATCTTGGAGGGAGCCAAGACCACGGCTGAAGAACGTGAACGACATGAACTCGTCGAGCGAGTTTATCCGTTGCCGCGTTGGGAGAACCTGCCGCCTGCCGACATCTTCCGTGCCTTTGAGCGCGGTGGTCGAAATATCACCAATCTTTTCCCTGAGACCGGCATTCCGAATTCCTTGGGACAGATTCAGCGCCTCGAAGAGCCGGGTCGGCCCGACTTCAAGCAATCAAACCGCGGACCTGGTACCGGCGGCCGAATCGCAGTGCCGGTGCTCAATATTCATAAGACGCGTTTGAACGATCCTCTGATGTGGTTCATGGGAACCAACGACAACCCGGGCGATTTCCGCTCGTCGGGGTGCACAAGTTGCCATGTGGTCTACGCGAACGATCGTGACCCGCGGCACTCTGGTCCATACGCGCAGTTTGGGCACGATGGTAAAACACAAACTCTTGATCCCACGATTCCCAAAGATCGTAGCGGACATCCGTTGACGCACGCGTTCACGCGATCCATTCCGACGAGCCAGTGCATGATTTGCCACATGCACCAGCCGAACATGTTCATCAACTCGTTCCTTGGCTACACCATGTGGGACTACGAGTCGGATGCTCCGTACATGTGGCCCGAGGAGCAGCAGTTCCCGACGCCCGAGCGAATTCGTCAGGTACTCGATCGCAATCCGGAAGGCGCGGCCCCGCGCGGCAAGTGGGGCGATCTCGAGTTCCTCAAGGGCGTCAGCGAACTCAATCCGCAGTTGAAAGACACCCAGTTCGCCGACTATCACGGTCACGGCTGGAATTTCCGCGCGATCCACAAGCGTGATCGTGAAGGCAATTTGCTCGATGCCGACGGTGACATCATCGCCAACGACGACCCGCAGAAGTGGAAGAAGACGGTACAGATGTCGTCGATCCACGTGGACGTCGGTATGCACTGCGTCGATTGCCATTTCGCGCAGGATTCACACGGCAACGGTTACCTGCACGGATCCGTTGCTGCTGCGGTCGAGATCGACTGCAAGGACTGCCACGGTACGACCGCGGCTGTTGCCAACTTGAGAACCTCAGGTCCTGCCGCACCGAAGTCGGGTACGAAATTGGGCCTCATCCGAAACCCCGATGGCAAACTTCGCTTCGAGTGGCGAGGGGACACGCTCATCCAACGTTCTGCTGTGACACCCGGGCTCGAGTGGGAAGTCTCGCAGGTGAAGGACACGGTGACGCCGGGTAATCCTCACTACAACGCGAAGGCGGCTCGCGCCAAGACCATGGCCAAAGATGCCAAGAGTCAGAATTTCGGTCCTGATATCCCGTGGGAGATGCTCGCTCACAACGACGACAAGATGGAGTGCTACACCTGCCATACGCCGTGGACTACGAGCTGCGGTGGCTGTCATTTGCCGATCGAGGCCAATGCAAAAACCGACCGTCATCGCTATGAGGGTGGTGAGACGCGCAATTTCGCCACCTACAACCCGCAGGTGTTGCGCGAAGATATCTTCATGCTAGGTTGGCGCGGGCCGAGCGAGGGCGGCAAGATGGCGCCCGTGCGCTCTTCGTCGGCGCTCGTACTCTCGTCAACAAACTCTAACCGCGAGCGCATTTATATCCAGCAGCCGCCAATCGCGGCGTCGGGCTACAGCTCGCAGGCAATGAACCCGCACTATCCACATACCGAGCGCAAGACCGAAACTAAGACTTGCAGTGATTGTCATCTCGCCAAAGAAGGCGACAACAACGCCATCATCGCGCAGACCCTCGGTTACGGGACCCAGTTCATCAACTTTGCCGGTCTCAATGCTTGGATCGGTACCGAGAAGGGTGTTACCGCCGTTGAAGTCACCGAGTGGGATGAGCCGCAGGCAGTCATCGGCAGCTACCTGCATCGCTACGCTTATCCGAAGTGGTATGCCGAACACTCGAACCGTGATCGCGAATTGCAACGAATCAGCTCGCTGCCTGGCGACGTCACGGGCTGCGTGCAAATGCGGGGTGAGTATGTATTCTCCGCTGAAGGCAAGCGCGGCATGCGCGTGCTGGACTCGGCGAGCATCGCTAACAAGGGGATCAGCCAAAAGTTGATCAGTGCGCCCTTCTCGCCACTTGGGCACAACACGCAGGTCAAGACGACAAACGCCACTTGTGTGGCACTGGCGACGACACAGCCGGTGCATCCGCCGCGCAATGAGGGTGATCTCATGCGCAAGGCGAACCAAGAGCAACCGTTCCTGCCGATCTACAACTTCGCTGTCATCACTGATTCGGTTGAGGGGCTCGTATTAGTCGATATCAATACGCTTGCAGATGGCGAGTTCAGAAACAACTTCCTGAAGCGCCTGATCACCTGGAATCCGAACGGCAAGTTGACGGGTGCTCGCTACCTGACTATCGCAGGCAACTTGGCCTACGTCGTCACCGGTAGTCAAGTCGTCGTGGCCGATCTGTCGACGCCGAGTGTGCCGAAGATCGTTGCGGAGATTCCGTTCGATTCGCCGCGCGCGGTGGCACTACAGTTCCGTTACCTTTTCGTCACGACAGCGCGTGGCTTTGAAGTGGTCGATATCACGACGCCATCACGTCCGCGCAAGTTACCGGAGGCGACGGTCCCGTTGACTAACGCAGGTGGTTTCACTGTTGCGAGAACGTATGCGTACGTTGCGAACGGACGCGAGGGTATCGCCATTATCGATGTGAAGCGTCCGCATGCGGCGCGTCTATTCCGGAAGTGGAACGGCGATGGCGGTCTCACCGATTCACGCGATGTGATGATTGCCTCGACGAATGCTTCGCTCTTTGCGTATGTCGCAGACGGCAAGGGCGGCTTGAAGGTTGTGCAATTGACGAGTCCGTCCTCTCAGCCGAATTTCTATGGTTTCAGCCCAGAGCCTCGTCCGGAACTGATTGCTCACAAAGCAACTCGTTCTGCAGCACTCAGCCTTTCTCGTCCACTAGAGCGTGATCGGGCAGTGGATGAAAGCGGCGGTCAAGTCGCTGTGTTTGGTCGTCGCGGATCACGTCCGTTCAATCTGCAGGAGATGCAACGACTGTATCTCGATAAGGATGGTGAGCCTTGGTACGTCGAGGACAACCCGGCCGTGAAGCAGGCGCAGAGGAACTCACGATGAGTTGGAAAAATGTTTATTTGAAATGCGCAGCGCTCGGTATGGCTGCCTTGTCCACCGTCGGTGCAGTAGCGGACGACGCTTATCTTCGCCATGAGGGCGTCGCCACCTGCGCATCCTCGCTGTGTCACGGGTCGAGTCAACCGTTGAAGGTTTACAACCACGCGCTACAAAACGAGTACACCACCTGGTCGCAGTTCGATCCGCATTCCAACGCTTACAAGGTGTTGCTCAACAAGCAATCACAGGAAATTGCGCGTCGCATGGGTATTGGTCCTGCGCACGAGGCTCCGGCATGTCTCGCCTGTCATTCGGACGCCGTGCCGGCAGCGCAACGTGGCACTAAGTTCCAGCTCGATGATGGTGTCGGCTGCGAGAGTTGCCACGGCGGTTCGGAGAAGTGGCTATCGACTCACTATCAAAGTCCGCGCATTCCGCGTAGCGAGCATTTTGCAAACGGACTGGTGGCACTCGAAAAGTCTGACGTGCTGACCGGCACCTGTCTCGGCTGTCATGTCGGTGACCAGAATCGTTACGCCAACCATCGCATGATGGCAGCGGGACATCCGCGTCTCGTGTTTGAGATGGATACGTATCTCGAACTATGGCGCACGAGCGGTGGCCGCGAGCACTACCGTAAGAAGTCTCCTACTAACCATGCCTCGCTTTGGGTCAGGGGCCTAGTGGACTCCTCGCGCCGTCAGCTCAGTCTGATCGAGCAGCACGGTGCCGGGCGTATGGGGCCAATTCCCGACTTTGGTGTTTTCGCTTGCCACTCCTGTCACCGCGATTTGCGGTTGACCGCCTTCGGTGGCTCCAGTGGACTCGGAATTGCACCGGGTGATCTGCGTTGGCAGGATGCACACCTGTTAGTGTTGCGTCGTGTCACCACGGCGTTGCAATTGGGATCGCGCACGGAGTTGGAGCGCGCCGTCGTCGCATTGCAGCGAGCGGCAAATGGAGATGCTGGCTCATTACGCGCAGCCTTGAGCCAGTCTCGCGCTGCGCTTGCGTCAGTCGAGCAGCAGATGGCAACGGTCAATTGGTCTGTTGCGCAGATGAATGTTGTCGCCCAGGCTTTGACGGACGCCTCGAGAAAAGGCGAATTCCCCGATCCCGCAGCTGCCGAGCAAGCGGCCATGGGCATGGTCGTGATGCTGGCGGGTCTTAAGCTTGATCAGGGCAAAAGAGCGGAGATCAATCGCCTGTTTGATGATCTGCGCGACGACAATGCTTTCGATCAGCGCCGTTTCGTCAAATGGATGTCGGTGCTAGGCACTCGAAACTAGCCAAACCCTTCGAGGATCGTTACGAAGAAGGTGCCTTTGCCCTCGCGCAGCTTTTTCGCGGCGACATACTCGTTCGATTGCCAAAAGCCCCAAGCGGCTTCCTTTGACGGAAATTGAGCGATCAAGATACTCTCGTCGCGGGGCTCACCCTCGGCGATTTCGACCTTGGCTGCCGGTGTCACAGTCAAATAGTGACCCCCGAATTTTTGATAGATCGATGGTAGTGCGGCGTTGTAGCGACGAAAGCCCTCGATATCCGTGATTTTGCCCTGAACCAGCAGATAAGCGGGCTTACTCATCTGATGAGTCCCTCTGCTTTCAGCGCGGTCAGTACGGCCGGTCGCGCAGCGATTCGGTCGGTGTATGGTTTCAGACCAGGCCAAATAGTCGCCGCATCGAGCTTGATGTAGGAGCACCAACTCAGAACCGTGAAAAGATAGCAGTCAGCCACTGAAAGATGCTCGCCGAGTAAAAATGGTTTGTCGGTCAAGTGTGCTTCGATGAACTTCACGCGTTTCTCAAGCTGCATACGCGCCGTAGCCTTTTGTTCCTCCGTCGCGCCTGGCGTGAAGAAGGGACTGAAGTTCTTGTGGACTTCGGAGTTGATGTAACCGAGCCACTCGTGCAGCCGATATCGGGCCAAGGTGCCGCTTGCCGGCGCTAGATGCTTAGACGGTGCAAGGTCTGCGATGTAGGGCAGGATCGCCGTCCCTTCGGTCAATACTTCACCATCGTCGAGCTTCAGGGCGGGTACGTATCCCTTTGCCGTGATGCTGGCGTAGTCCTCGCCTCCGGCCGTCTTCGGGCCGCGCCCCTCGACCTTGACGAGTTCGAATGGCACGCCGGCCTCGAGTAGAGCGATATGGGAGGCCAGAGAGCAAGCGCCGGGCGAAAAATACAGTTTCATTTGAAAATTCCCGAGTGTTCAGCGAGGGATGGACACCAATCGTATCGCTACGCGTCGTCGCGTCAACGACATTGGTAAACTAGCGCTCCCGGCGGGCCCGTAGCACAGCGGTTAGTGCAGGGGACTCATAATCCCTTGGTCCTTGGTTCGAATCCAAGCGGGCCCAGTCTTCTGGACGAGACAAACTCATAGCCTATCCGACAGTCGCGCAGTAAGGGTCGAGGGGTCAAAACAGGATAAAGATATCAGCAACGATACCCTTGTTAGTCCTTGGACTCGCCGGGAGTAAATCTGGGGGGAAATTGCTCTGAGCTTACCATCAGATAGCATAGATCGACTTCAGTCGACCTGGAAAACCGACCGACAACAGCTTCATCGAGACGTTCAACGGTTCGATGCGAAACGAATGCCTGAACGTGAATTGGTTTGAAACGATTGACGAAGCAAGGATAAAGATCGAATCTTGGTGGGACGATTACAACGAGAGTCGACCTCACCATGGTCTCAACGATCTGGCGCCGGTCGAATATGTCCGGAAAATGGCCTCGAAAACGATGGATCAGAGTGTCATCAACGCCAGAAACTAACTCTGAAGATGGTCCGAGAAGGTCAAGCGGTTCATTGACATGGATGGCAACGCCATCGACGTCAGATTTGTTACCGAAGGGTTGACCAAGTAGTGCAGACTGTCGAAGGCGTGATGGCGTTGAACAGGGCTGATGTCCTTATCGATTCAATGAAGTTATATAAAAGAATCCTAATATCGTCCATCTTCTTGGCGTTGGTTTCTTGCGGTGGCGGCGGTGGACCGAAGTCGTACACAGTTACCGTCGCGTCCACCTCGGGCGGTACCGTCTCACCACTGAGTACGCTCGTCACCTCCGGGTTGACGACCTCCATCACGCTCTCTCCGGGCGAAGGCTACGAAATCGCCGACGCCGTTGGTTGTGGTGGTTCGCTATCCGGCTCTACCTTCACGACTGGACCGATCACGGCTCCGTGCTCCGTTAGTGTTTCGTTTCGACTGAAAAAATACACTGTTTCGGTCGCGGCGTTCACTGGGGGCACCGTGACGCCGGCGAGCGCAATCGTCGAGCACGGTTCAACCACCACCTTCACACTGACTCCTTCGACGGGCTTCTCGCTCATCGAGGCAAAGGGTTGCAGCGGCACACTGAAAGGCAACGTCTTCACGACGGGCACCGTTACCGGTGCTTGTACGGTAGAGCCGACGTTCGTACCCGATGTCGAGCTCGCACTCTCCATAAGTAGACCGCTCGCGCGCATTGGAAGCTCATCAACCCTAAGTTGGGCGGCGAAAAACTCCACTGCGTGTACCTCGTCGGGCTCGTGGAGTGGCAGTCGGGCTGCTGAGGGTACGCTCGTAGCGCCGACCGGTTCGGCTGGGCGCTTCCAATTCACGCTGGAGTGTACCGGCCGCGGTGCGGCTGCGAAAAAAACAGTTTTGTTGATCGTACCTTACCCCGTTTTTCCGACATCCTACGAGAACAAGAATTCGATCGCATTTGAGGCGACTCAAGTATCAAGCATTCGTGCGCTCGGGCTCAGGCAAGATGCCGACGAACTCGACTCCAACGAGCGTTCGGTCACTTTCGGTGATTTTTTTGAAGAAGGTCGCGTTGCCGCATTCGTATCGACCTATCGATCGCGAAACGTATATGGCGTCAACAATTTATCTGACTCTCCAGGGAAGGCTTATTTTTTAGTTCAGGACGATCAAGGCGCCTGGGTAGACCGCACGGCAGAGATACTGCCGAACGCCGCTGATAGAGACACCTGTGTTACTACCTCGAATGCGATAACTGCGGACTTCAATAATGATTTGAAGCCGGACGTATTCATAAGTTGCGAGGGCGTGCAGTACAGCAGCGAGCTGCCTAGACTTCCAGCTAGTGACCCAAAGTACGCCGAACGATATCTCGTCAACCAGCTGCTGTTCTTGAGTACGTCTGGGAAGGCATATCGACGGGTTGAGGTGCCTTTCCAGTTACGCGGTATTCATGCGTCGTCGGCCGACCTAAACGGTGACGGAAAGATCGATATTGCGCTCGCTAATATCGACGAGACTCCAAATAAGGCTGGGATGGTGGCGTTACTCGGTAATGGCGACGGTACATTCCGACGCGATGACACTGCGCTGCCACAGACCGGACCCACCGGACGGCGAATCGATGAGATCGGCTGGATTCATTACACCCATTTGATCCCGATCGACGGGCGGCTCGATCTAGTAGCGATGAGTGGTCAAGCGGCTGTCTGGATTCAAGGCGTCAAGAACGGCTTCGACGTGTGGACGATGAAGCGGATCGATATGCCGACTTCCTCGCGGAGCGGGTCGCGGTATTGGGCCACCGACGTTGTGCGTGCGGGGAGCCACTTTAAATTCGTCGCGAGTACGTGCACTCCGAACTGTACCGAATACGAAATGGTGATTCTAAAGACGGATTTTGAGTCGCGAGCCTTCTCGATCTATCCGTTAGTCCTTAGTACATCTTCGGCGTTTCAGGCGATATCGAATCAAGTGAAATTGAATTCGGACGGCACGCTGGTCGGCTACACCGGTTGGTGTCAGAGGCCGCCGGCCGGTATCTGCAAGG
>JAGWWY010000011.1 GCA_018970145.1 Gammaproteobacteria bacterium | reverse complement strand
GGCCGAGTCCTCGGACTCGCTCGAAAGCCTGCTCACCGTTCACGGGAAAAGCAGAGCGCGTACTTATCCGCAGGTGGAAATCAGGCCTCTCGATCCGCGTCGGCACTTATTGGTGGATTCTGGACTGCCGCAGAGTCGATTCTGGATCCGGGTGCTGTCAAAAGCGGTTGCTCGTGAACTGTCGACTTCCGCGGTGATCGCTTATCTTTCAGATTATTTGGCGGTGGATGCCGCTCTCGCCGGGCATGTGAACGACTTGCCTAACGAGTCGTTGTTTGTGGCCTCCTTGAACCACTCGCTGTGGATCCATGCACCCGTCGAGCCTGAGGAGTGGGTGTTTTGCGAATGGGATAGTCCATGGGCAGGCGGAGGTCGGGCGTTGTGTACAGGAAAATTTTTCAATACTGCCGGACGATTGGTGGCTACCGCCGCACAGGCGACCATGTTGCGTCCTCGAAGACGTGACTGAGCTGTCAAAGTATTACAGGTGAATAACATGATTTTGGTAACCGGTGCTGCTGGGGTGTTAGGACAAGCCGTCATAAAGCGCCTGTCGAAAGATGGCGTAGCGGTGGCGGCGGTTGATTTTCAGGCGACGATTCCGACGGCGGGTCAGTCGCTGTCGATCGGTGGTGTGGATCTCGCCGATAGCCGAGCATGCTCAAGGATGATGCAAGCACTCGCTGCGCACGGCGCGCACGCGCTGCACGGGCTCGTCAATATCGCTGGCGGATTTGTCTGGGAAAAAATCGCTGACGGTTCATGGCAAAGCTGGGAACGAATGTATAGGATCAACGTGCAGTCGGCGCATCACGCGATTGTCCATGCTTTGCCGATGTTGCGTGTGGATCATGGCGCGGTTGTGAACATTGGCGCAGCCTCCGCCGCTCGAGCGGACGGCGGAATGGGCCCTTACACGGCGAGTAAATCTGCCCTGGCGCGACTGACTGAAAGTCTGGCTGCCGAGGAGGCGATGTACGGCGTTCGGGTCAATGCGATATTGCCGAGCATCATCGACACACCACAAAACCGCGCAGACATGCCGGACGGCGATTTCTCGAAGTGGGTTTCACCCGCCGAAATTGCCGAGGTCGTGGCATTCCTTATTTCGCCGTCTGCGTCTGGGGTGACTGGAGCTAGTATTTCTGTTCTCGGACGCGTGGTCTGAGCACGTACCCCTTCCTCATCTGCCGTATTGGCTAACATCGTAGTTGGTCGGGAAGGCGCGATCGTCGGTCGCCGCCTCATCGTGCCGAGGATGGATTGCATAGATAATGAATCGCAGTCATAGGGGGGGGGATGCTCGTTGTCGTTTAAACGACAGAATGGGTCGTTTAAGCGAGCGATTTTTGGCAGAAATGTCTGCGTCAAAACGCCGATTTGACACTTGTTACACCGTTGTCGCACCACAGCGGGCATTCGCTAACTGATTGATTTATATGGTGTAGTCCGTGGGCGCGGGGTTTGAAAATCCGCGTGTCGTTGGTTCGATTCCGACTCCGGCCACCATTCACTAAGCCAGACTGTATCGAGCCACTGCCGGATCTGTCTCTGGAGCAGCCCCCATTTCGACCGGACAGTGCTGTCGTAAATAGGAGCTAGGCGTAAGCCTAGTCATACGACGATGTCTTCGAATGCAGAGCGTGTTGAGATTTATTCGGGTATTCAGCGCCGTCGACGTTGCTCCGTCGACGATAAGCGGAGAATCTTGCAGCAAGCCTCTCGGCCCGGGATCACGATTTCCGATGTGACTCGACAGCACGGAATTTCTCCGTCTCTGTTGTTTCACTAGAGACCGCGCATGGCCGAGGGTGGGACGGAAACGATCCGGATCGATGAGGCCGTTACAGGGTGCTCGGAGATCAAAGTCCTCGAGAAACGTATCCGTGAACTCGAGCGGGCTTTGGGCGAGAAGACCCTGGAGAACGAGATTCGTCGAGAGGCTGTGAAGATTGCGTACGAAAAAAACGTCACTCGCGTCTTCGCGAAGGAAGTCGCCGGTTAGTTGGACACCCGTTTGTTCGTACGAGTCAGGCTCTTTTGACCGCCCAGCGCTGAATTGCCGGCCGTATTCGCAGGAACCCGCGATACGCCAACTCCATCAACGCAGCGACGCCCGGTAAGCGTCCAACTCGTGCCAACCAGCGCCAATACGGCAAGCGTTCCCATAGGGCGATGAAGGCTCGAGCACCACTCTCGATACGACCATCGGCATGTCTGACGTGGAAACGGGCGAGGGCTTGCTCGCGTGTCAGCTGTGAGGGTAGCGATACCGCGGGTCCACTGACATCGCAAAACTCAACCGGCTGTACCGGCGCTAAGCCACGATAAACACCGATCTCGCGTCGACACAACGGGCACGCGCCGTCGTACATCACGATCAGCGCATCGGCGTCGGCGGGATTGATTTTCGTCATACCGTAATTTTGACAGAAAGGCCGCCTCTCGTTAACTGTTACGAGAGCTCGGTCATGTTCGATCGAGTGCGGCACGTTGGCCGGTTCCGGGTGGTAAGCAGGTGAAGGTGATCGGTTGCGTGACGCTAGCCAATTCTTTGAGTTGCGACTCGCTGCGCGTGCCGCCGCCTCGTAGCGCCCAGTTACCATCGGGCTGTAGCAAAGCACTGTGTGCCACGCCGTTGGCGGTGATTCGTGCCACCAAGTCACAAGACGCCCGAGGCGTTCTCGTCTGTGCCTGGGTGCGCAGCAGCGACAGTCGATCCTCGATCGCGCTGCTCGCGCCCGGGCGCCACGTAACCTGTTGGCCGATGATGGGTAAAAAATCGGAATCGAAAGCGAGGACGAATGCGGCGACTTGTCGACGGGTCACATCAGCTGGTGGTGGAAAGATGAATACCGGATCACGGAGAAAGTTTTCGAGGGTGTCGACCGCGCCATCGTGACTAAATCCGAAGCCGCGAATCTGCGCGCCGGTCGTCGCGCTGCTGTCACCACTGAAGCCGAACATGCCGACTTTAGTGTACATGTTACGCAGCTGTGGAATCTTGAAGTTTTCGGTGATGCGCCCACCCTCAAAGGTCATCAGCCCGTTGGTACCAAACTGTCCCTCGAGCGGCCGAAGGCGATGACAGTTATCGCAGGAGCCGAGCAGCGTCGATGGGAAGTTCATGTAGAAACTGCGACCGGCCGACTCTTGCTCGCTCAAGGAGTTGTCGAGCGCTCTGATGGGATTGGGAGGCATGGCGAGCTGCATCACGAAATCGGTGAAGGCTTGCATCTGAGTTGCCGGCAGCACGGTTTCGCGTCCGAGGAGTGCCACGAATGCACTGTTGAATTCTTTGAACGCGGCCTCTTCCAAAGATTCGGTCGCACCACGCACGAGGGACCGCGAGGTTCCCGTTCGATCGCCTCGCCAATGCATCGGTCCATTGCCTTTCATGCCGCGCAAGGTTTGCGTCGTCATCGGTCCTTTGAGTGGGTGAAAGCGCGGCGTGGTTCTCGGGCTGAGCGGAAGATAGGCGTTCGGATTGTTCTGCATCCGCTCGTCGGGATTGCCGAGGTCCCATGCAAGATGATCGAGATCGCCAAAGACATGGCAACTTGCGCACGAAACGGTGCCGTTAGCGGAGGTCAGATTGGCGTCGTACAGGAATCGACGACCCTCTTTGACGGCCGTGCTCTCGGGAGAGAACAGAGATCGGCTCGATAAAAGAGTCCGGTTGGGAACATCGATGACGCTAACGGCGTGGGCAATACGCGAATACACAAAAAGACGCGAGCCTGCGCTGTTAATCGCAAGGCCGGCTGGACCTGCTGGGACATCGATATGTCGTGATGCGTCCGCCGTGTAAGAACCCGAGATCAGTGCCGCCGTGGGAAGTGCGGCGACTTTGGCTGACCCGAAGGCGGCCGTAAACAGCGTGTCGCCGCTGTCGTTCAAAACCATCGCAGTCGGCTGTGCGAGTGAGCGGGCCTTCTCGGCAGCGGAGATGCTCGTACCTTGCGGTAGTTTGAAATCGACATGACGATTCAAGTGCATTGCGGTTACGGTTCCCGACGCAGGGGAAATCATCGATATGCGGCTCTCCGCAATACGTCCTCGGACAGTGCTGTTACCCCGACGACCACTACCCTCGAACCGAACTTCGTTGAAAGCCTCGGTGTTGCTGACGAAGATGCGTCCGTCGGTACCGACAACCATATTGAAGAGTGTCGTACCGACGTTGGCAAAGCGGGCGGTGATGTTGGGGGTCGCTGCAGTCGCGTCAATGCCAAAGACATCTTCGTCCGGTAAGTTGAATTTGATTTGGCTTGACCAGTCGGTACGGGCCTCATCGCGCCACGCTGCACCATCGTAGCGAACGATCAAACCGGTGGCGGGGGCTTGTACACCGTCGGTGCTGGTCGTCAAACCCGGCTTGGGCGTGTTCAAAGCGTCCCGATGCAGAACCGTCGTTCGATTTCCCGACATGAACGCAGCCGCATAAACGGTTCGTCCATCGCCACTAACAGCCAACGCGCGCGGTACCTCGGCCGGCAGTGTGACGATGTTCAAAGGCTTGCCGGACAAAGAATCCTCAAGCTGAGTGGCATCGAAGATCCAGACATCGGCGCGACCGCTCCCGGGTGTCGTCAAGGAGGCGGAGGTAAAACCCGGGCGATTTTGTCCTCGATTTGCAGCGGTGATGAAAGCCCGAGTGCGACTGTTACCGGCGAACACGATATCTCTTGGTTCATCGCCAACCTGCAGCGTACGCAACACGCGCGGCGTCCCATCGAGGCGAACCACACTGACAGAATCGGAGAGATGATTGACGACCCACAGTTCGTTCGGCGTTCGCTCGGCAACCGAAACCGGCTCGAGTCCGACGCTGACGCTGCTGAGCAAACTGAGTGAATCCCCGTTGACGGCATAGATTTCAAGGCAGGCGGCCGGTCCGTTGACGACGTACAGCCGTTGACCATCAGCCGACAGCGCGAGTGGGCGCACCGGACCGCTTTCGAAAACGGTGACGCTCGCTGGCGCCGAGTCTCCCGTCAGCGTGTCGGTGGAGCTGCCACACTGAAACACAGGGTTCTGAAGCAGCGCCCCCTGAATCGCCTCTATGGGCGAAGTTGGCGTCTGCACGGGCGCAGTGACGGTCGGTGGCGTCGTGTTGGACCGCGAGTCGGAACCGCCACCGCCCCCGCAGGCCGAGAGTAAGCTGACGAAGGCCGGAGCGAGCCATTTCCTCGGCCATCCGCTTTCACTGACCGCCATAAATCTCCTCCCCTTGATCGTCGGTATCTCACGTTTACCGCGAAGCGGGACGCCGAACAAGTCAAGTTTTGATAAACGGGGCGCTGACCTGTCCTCGCGAGTGGCGCTCACTCAACAATGGCTCAATCCGCTGAATCCCGCCTAAGATACGAACTCATGGAAACTTCCGTCGTTACGAATCTGTTGTTGCCGTTGGCGCTCGGTATCGTCATGTTGGGCTTGGGGCTGTCGCTGACGACGGACGACTTCCGGCGCATCCTTCGCTATCCGAGAGCGGTACTGGTTGGACTTGCGACACAAACTCTCGTTTTAGTCGCTATTGCCTATGCTCTGACGCAATGGTTTGATCTCTCACCTGAGTTGTCGGTCGGCTTGATGCTGCTGGCCGCCTCGCCGGGCGGAGCGACCGCCAACATCTACAGTCATCTTGCGAAGGGGGATGTTGCGCTCAATATCACCCTGACCGCTATCAACAGCGCATTGGCACTTATCACCTTGCCGCTGATCGTCAATTTTTCTTTGGCGCATTTCTTAGGGCAGGAACAGTATGTACCCCCGCCGACGCGAAAGATTGTCGAGGTCGCTGTGATCATCGTATTGCCGGTGCTGATCGGGATGGCGCTACGCGCTCGTCGGCCACTATCGGCCGCTCGTCTGGAAAGGCCGATCCGTATTTTCGCCGTATTGGTGCTGCTCGCCGTGATTCTGGCGGCGATTGGCGCCGAGTGGAATCGATTGCCCGGATTTATCGCCGCAGTGGGCGGTGCTTGCCTAGCGTTCAACCTGCTCAGTATCGGCGTCGGTTACGGTTTACCTCGACTACTGAAACTGGAGCGCAGTCAGTCCATCGCCATCTCGATGGAGATCGGCATCCATAATGGCACCCTGGCGATCTTCATTGCTCTCAACGTTTTGCAGAACGCGCAGATGTCGATCCCCGCCGCCGTTTACAGCATCATCATGTTTTTGACAGCGGGCGTGTTCGCCTACGGGCTTGCTCGGATACCGTCGGTATCCCGTATTGCACCATGACTCAACGGCGCATCTGGGATATCTCGCAATCGCTGCGGACTCATCTCCCCGTATGGCCTGGTGATGTGCCGTTCGACTGTAGCGTAACCGGTGCAGTGGCAGCCGGTTCGAGCGTCAATCTGCATCGGCTCACGTTCTCGACGCAGTCGGGTACCCATGCCGAGTGCTCGCGTCACGTGAGAGATGATGCCGGCGATTTGGCAACGCTTGACTTGGCCGCCTTCATGGGCGAGTGCGAGCTGCGCGATGTTAGTCGTGCGCAGCACATCGAGTCACAGTACATCGAGTCACAGGGCGTCATTCCGGCATCGGCGGTGCTCGACCGCTTGCCGTCGCGGGTGGAGCGATTGGTGCTGCGCACTTTGGCCAATCCCGATTGGAGCGTGTGGCCAGCTGGATTTCGTGCGCTCGATCCAGAACTCATTGAGGCGGTTGCCGCGCGTGGTTGTCGATTGATTGCAACGGACGCGCCGTCCATCGATCCCGAGACCTGCAAGCTGCTCCGTTCGCATCACGCCTGCCATCGAGCCAATATGGCGATTCTCGAGGGGGTGGTGCTAGATGGGATTCCTGAGGGACGGTATGAGCTCATCGCTCTGCCGTTACCCGTCGTCGGCGTTGAAGCGACACCCGTACGCGCAGTGCTTCGCGAGTGGATTTGATGCAGCCGCGCAGTCGAGCGGAGTGTATCGAGCGGGATCGAGTCGACTCACTCGCAGCACATCGCGAGCAGTTTCGACTTCCCGAGGATGTGATCTACCTCGACGGCAATTCACTCGGCGCTTTGACGCGCTCCGCCGAACGTCAAGTCGCGGCCGTGATGCAGGAGCAATGGGGCGTCGATCTCATTCGCAGTTGGAGCGAAAATGGTTGGCTCGACTATCCATCGCGATTAGGCGATCGAATCGCACCCTTGATCGGCGCATCGCCCGGCGAAGTGCTGGTCTGTGATTCGACCTCGATTGATCTCTTTAAGATCGTCTCGGCGGTGGCGCTGCAACGCGGCAAGCGCCGTAAGCTTGTCACTGAGCTCGGCAACTTCCCCACTGATCTGTATGTTTTGCGGGGACTTGCACGGCTCGTTCCCGAACTCGACGTCGTCGCTGTCCCGCGCGAAGAGTTGTCAGCGGCGATCGATCACGAAACTCTTCTCGTCGTGCTCACCCATGTGCACTACCGAACGGCCGAGATGTACGACTTGGCGGCGATGACCGCGCACGTGCATTCGGTTGGCGCGCGCATCGTATGGGATCTGTCCCATTCCATCGGTGCGCTACCGATTGATCTCGGCCTCTCCGAAGGTGACTTCGCCGTGGGCTGCACGTACAAATACTTGAATGGAGGCCCGGGTGCTCCCGGGTTCCTTTACGTGCGGCGTGATCTCCAGGCTGCACTACAGCCCGTCTTGAGTGGTTGGCTCGGCGACGCGCGACCATTCGATTTCCTGGATGATTACCTACCGGCACCGGGCATTGATCGCCATCGGTGTGGGACTCCGCCCGTGCTGGCATATGCCGCATTGGAGGGCGCACTCAATGTATTCGACGGTGTTGATGTCGAGAGCATCAGACGAAAGTCGATTGAACTCTCAGATCTATTTATCGCGCTCGTGGAAGATCTTCCGCAAGCGGAGTCCCTGCATCTTGTTTCGCCGCGTGATCCCGCGCGGCGGGGTAGTCATCTGTCCTTCGCCCACGCCGATGCTGGCGCGGTGATGCAGCGACTCATCAAGCGCGGCGTCATTGGTGATTTCCGCGCGCCGGATCTGCTTCGGTTCGGACTGACGCCACTGTATCTGCGCTTCGTCGACGTGTGGGACGCCGTACAGATTCTCGGTGAAGAGATCGGCAGAACTTTTATCGATAAAAACAAGCTAGGGGCACGCCATGAAGAAGGGACGCATCGGCAAACCGGATTTCACGTGGGGCTTGTACGCACCGATTGAGTTACAACACCTGCAGGATACCCGCCGATCTGCGCGAAGCGGACGAGTGGCTGAACGATCCCAAGAACGTCAACTGGTAAGGTAAGACGATCATGCGTATTCGAACCGTAGTGTTGGCATTGCTCTCCGTTTCAGCGCTCGCGGGCGGCGCTTGGTACGCAAGTCTCGATCGGGAGACACGAGGGTTGTTGAAGGCGTTGCCGACCAACGCCGACGTGTTGAGTTGGGAGCCAGACCAGCGGCATGCCGCATTTCGTGCGATGGATCGTCTGCCGTTGCTGGCCAAGGCGGCCGTGGTGACGCCATCGCCCACCCCAATGCCTCTTCCGGTCGGTGAGCCGCTCGTGATCCCGGGCCTCGATCAATATCTTCAGACGCAGGGAACCGCGGGGCTCGTCATCATTCAAGATGGCAAGGTTCGTTTGGAACGTTACGGACAAGAGTTCGATTCGAGGGGGCGTTGGACCAGCTTTTCCGTCGCCAAGTCGTTCACATCGACCTTGGTTGGCGCGGCTTTACAGGATGGATCTATCCGCAGTCTCGAAGACAAAGTCAGCGAGTACATCCCGGATCTGCGTGGGTCCGCCTACGACGATGTCACCATCCGTCAATTGTTGACGATGAGTTCGGGAGTGCGTTGGAACGAAGACTACGAAGACCCGCAAGCTGACGTCGCCAAGTTCAACAACGCAAAACCCGACTCCGGTGTCGACGCCACCGTCAGCTACATGCGCAAGCTGCCGCGCGCCCATCCGCCGGGTGAGGTGTGGCACTACAACACGGGAGAGACGAATCTGATCGGAGTCTTGGTGTCATCAGCGACGGGCAAGCCGCTCGCGCAGTACTTGCAGGAGAAAATTTGGCATCCCGCCGGCATGGAAGCCCAAGCGACATGGCTGCAGGGCAAGACGGGGCATGAAATTGCGGGTTGTTGTTTGCAGGCCGCAACGCGGGATTTTGCTCGCTTCGGCCTTTTTGTCCTCGCCAACGGCCGAGCCAATGGCGTTCAAGTGGTTCCCGCCGATTGGTTCGATCAGGCGACTCGTAAGCAAAAAGAGATCGGCGAGCCGGGGCGCGGTTACGGCTTTCAGTGGTGGACCTATGACGACGGCGCGGTCGCTGCGCAAGGCATTTTTGGGCAGGGAATCTTCATCGACCCTTCACGCCGTTTGGTCATCGCAAGCAACTCGAATTGGTCCCGCGCCACGCTGGGCCCAGAGCCGAAAGCGCGTGAGGCGTTTTACGCGCAGGTGCGTGCGCTTGTCGATGTCGAAGCGGAATCTGTGGCGGAACCAAAGTCGACTGAAGCCGCTGCGGCATTTTTTAACGGGGTAAAGCGACTGTGCGGGAAAACGTTTGAAGGAAAAATCGTCGTCGATCAGCCATCGCCTACGGCAGATGATCCGTTCGTCGGTAAGCGCTTGCTCATGCACGTGCGCGATTGCGGGGCGCGCGAGTTGCGCATTCCTTTTATAGTCGGAGAGGATCGCAGTCGAACTTGGATTGTCAGTCGGACGGAAGCGGGGCTTCGCTTAAAGCACGATCATCGGCATGCGGACGGCACACCGGACGATCTCACGATGTACGGCGGTGACACGCTTTCCGTTGGGACCGTGCGCCGTCAAAGTTTTCCGTCTGATGCAGAGACTGTCGCACTCTTCACGAAGCATGATCGGGTCGTCTCCGTGCCGAACATATGGTCATTGGAGTTGAATGACGCTCGCACGCTCGTCTACGAATTGCGAAGACCGTCCGGCCGATTGTTTCGAGTCGAATTCGATCTGACGAGGCCCGTGACTCACGCGCCGTAGCTACAAATCTTGTCGATGACGTTTTTCGGCACGGCTATGCCGTAAACGCGATAGAAAATGCTATTGAGGCGATTGACTCGCCAGTCGTTGAACTTCGAGTTGAACACCCATTCGCCCGCGGTGTTTTTCGTGATAGCGTCCTCAAGGACGGCCAGATGTAGATCGACCCCCGCCAAATATAAAGTGGTGCTGAATCGATCTTTTGATCGTTTTATTTCATCGAATCGATCTTCCTCGCGACGTACCCGCTCAAACATGCCATACGCCAACGCTAGGGCGATGACGACGATCGTGGACGCTAGTACGGCGCTATCCGTTACGGCGTATACCGCCGCTATTAGCACCGCCGCAATCGCCGTGATCAGCAAAAGGAGCAGTGGTTGTCGTCGCCGTTCTTCTTCCAGGCGTGCGATCGCATCCAGCCACTCGCCGTAGATCTTGCAGTAAGAGTGGGCAAAGTAGTTGAGTTGGTCACTCTGCCGACGGCACTCGGCCACCTTGGCATCCGAACTGAAGAAGTCCGGTTGTAGCGGTTGTTCGGGTTTTTTCGGATCGTCGATCATCGTTTAGGTACCAACATCGTTTGTGCACCGTCACGCGATTTTAGCGTGAGTTGTTCCGGCGCACGGCCTTCCTCGACCCAGCGCTCCAGAACTTCTAGAGGATCGAAGAGATCAGCCACAGGAGCAGGCCTTTCCCAACAGTGCCCCCAGCCTGGAATCAAGAAGAGTCGCGCCGCCGATTCGAGTTTGGCTCGACCGCCCGTGGCAGCGGCTGCCGCGTCGAAGTAGTCCTCCAACGGTTTGGGAACGATCAAAGGGTCAGCCAAGCCGTGGTAGATCAGCAGCTTATTACCACTATCGACGAACGGCCGAAGATCGGCATTCTTCGCGTCGGCTAATGCCGGAACGGGCGAGCGCGCGATTAACTTCTGCATAGCCTCGACCGACAGCGCCGATTTCGCATGTGCTTGCTGCACGCTACGCTCGAGTATCCGTCGATACCCCTCTGAGGCACGAACACCCCAGGCAGGTTTCTCAGCGCTGCCAAACAGCCAGATGTCCCCATAGTGTTCTGACCCGAATTCGGCACCGGGGTAGATGATTTGGCCGCGCTGGTTTTTGACGCCCGTGTAGAGAGCGTTCAGTGCCGTTGCTTGCTCGCGACTGAGGCAATTCGAGTCTTCGCAAACATCTTGTGCGAAGTCGATCTTGCAGTGTCTCGGTTCGCTGATCATGCCGTCCGTATGACCATCCTTGGTATCGCATTGCCGCAAGACAACCTTCTTCAAGGGGCTCTGAATGGTCGAATCCAGCAAGAGCGTGTTGTCTGTATAGGCATTACGGATAAGCCAGTTGCCCCATAGCCCTGCCGTACCGCTCAGATCGAAAATACTCGCGCCTGCAGCGATGCCATCGAACAGGTGCGGATATCTTTGTGCAGCAATCAGTCCGAGACGTCCGCCGTTAGAGCAACCCGAGAAGTATTTGTAGTCGGGATCTTTGCCATAAGCCTGTCGAGTCAGATCAAGACCGACATCGACCATTAGCGGTAAAATCCGGTGTGCCCAGATGTCGAGTGCTTCCGAATCGGCCGCCCAGTCCGTATCCCAGCTGGCAGCCTTGTGTCCGCTGTCATGAGCGATTGCGGCGTAACCTCGTTTGACCGCCTCATTGATCGAGTTGCTATGGCCGGGTTTATCAGCGAGCAACTCGCCACAAAAGCCGCCGCAACCGGCCATCATGAAACGGCCGTTCCATGGGACCGGTAAACGTATGAGGAACTCAACTTTGTGTGCTTTGATACCGCGCACCTCGCAATGCGCGGGTAGCGAGCCCTTGTCTGTCCATCTCGGCGATCCGATTAGTTTGACGTCAGCGGGAGGCTGCAGCTTCGTGCAAATTGCCGCTGCACTCACGACATCTCTATCAGCTTGGGGGTACCCCAGGCTCGGTGTCAGAGCGCCAATGGTGACGATCAGAATCGGGATGGACAGGCGCCTCATGATCTCTGCCTCGTATCGTAAGACCGGTTTATGTACCGTAGCAGTGTATGACGACGCCCTCATACCGATCGAGTCGCTGCCGTAGCTAGCATATTCGGCGTGGCATGGTTATCGCGAGATGTTCGACTACAAGGATTGGCTTCGACTATCGAGTTAAAAGTCGACGCTTGGTGGCCTCGAACCACAGCAAGCTTGCCACTCCGAGGAGTGAACTCCAAAGAACTTGATCTAGGCTGATCACGACAAACGAAAAGCGATCCCGAATCATTGGAACCGACAATGCCAGCAACAGACAGATAACGGCAAATGCGGTAACGGCATACAGCGCGGGGTTGTGCCGAGAGAGCACTTCGCGCAACGAAGCAGACCAGGATCGATTGAAATAAATCAGCGCAATCAACGAGGAGATCAACGTGCAGAACACCGAAGTTCTGGCGACCTCATACCCGTCCGTCGTGTTCGAAATTTCATAGACTACCGTGCAGGCAAGTAGGACGCTCAGTCCTTGCAGCAGCGCCAGTATCACCTCACGCGAGGAAAAAAGTGATTGTTCCAGCGATCGAGCTGGCCGCTGCATCAGGTCTCGATCCGGCTGCTCGGCTTCGAAGACCAAGGCGCAGGTGGGATCGATGATCATTTCGATGATGACGATATGGATTGGGAGCAATATCAGTGGCGCGGCTGAGTCGAGCAAAGGTAACAGCGCGAGTCCCGCGATGGGCACGTGCACAGCGATGATGAAGACGCTCGCTTTTTTGATGTTATCGTAGATCTTTCGACCCTGACGGATTGCCGCGACGATGGAAGGAAACGCGTCGTCGAGCAGAACAAGATCGGACGCCTCACGTGCAACCTCCGAGCCGCGCTGCCCCATCGCAATGCCGATATCCGCGGCTTTCAGTGCCGGCGCATCGTTGACGCCGTCGCCAGTCATTGCCACGACATGACCCCTTGCCTGTAACGCTTTAACCAGGCGCAGCTTCTGCTCGGGCCGTACTCGGGCAAAGATGCAGTGCTGTTGAACTCGTTCGGCGAGCGTTGCCTCATCGAGTGCGTCCATCTCGGCGCCGGTCAGCACGGACGGATGATCCGGTGCGACGATGCCGGCTTGACGCGCAATGGCGAGTGCCGTCTTGGGATAGTCGCCCGTGATCATGACGACGCGTATCCCGGCCTCGCGGCAGTCCGCTACCGCTTGCGGTACGTCGGCACGCAGCGGGTCTGCAAAAGCGAGCAGCCCGAGAAACTCGAGTCGGCCAAAATCCGTCTGTAGATCGACATACCGCCGATCGGCGCTGCCGGATGCTTGCGCGACACCGATGACGCGCAAACCCTGCTCGGCCAGCCGGCTGACGACGGCATGCAGTGCAACCTGTTGTGGGTCCGTGAAGTTGCAGAGACGCGCTACGACCTCAGGAGCCCCTTTGCTCGCGAGTCGAACGCGGTTCTCGCCGTCGTGTCGGACATAGCCCATCGCGGGGCGCGCAGCCATCAACGGGTACTCGTGAAGCAGGGCGTGTTGTTCGGATGTATTGACACCCATCAGTCGCTCCGCTGCATGACGGATCGCTTTATCGAGCGGATCTTGCGATTGAGGCTTCGTTGCAGCGAGGGCGGTTGTCAGCAGCGTGGTGAATCGCGAATCGAGATTGTCCACTGCAGCCAAATCGACTTCACGACTCATATCGGCCAAGTGCACCAACTGAAGCTGATTACGTGTGAGCGTGCCTGTTTTATCGACGCACAGGACATTCATGGCGCTCAAGCCTTCGATCGCTGGAATATGTCGAGTAAGCACGTTGCGCTTTGACATATGCCACGCGCCGACCGCTAGGAATACCGAGAGCACAACGGGGAACTCTTCGGGTATCAACGACATCGCCATCGCGATTCCGGCGAGGCCGCCTTCGCGCCATGCCGCGAGATCTCCCCCGCGCGTCAGTGCAAAAACGACAGTCGCCCCGATGCACGCCACAATACCGACCGTTGCCAGCCATCGCACGAGACGATCGGTCTCTTTTTGCAGCGGCGTCCGGTCGCTGTCAATGTGAGACAAAGCCGCCCCGATTCGCGCCACACGGGTGCGCGCACCTGTTGCGACAATTTCGGCGAGGCCACCACCTGATGTCACCAGCGTCCCCCCATAGAGGCTGCTCGCGTGGTCTCCGCCCGGCTCTCCGAGTTCAACTGTCCCGATGGACGGAGCTTTGCTGACGGGCACGGATTCTCCGGTTAGCAATGACTCGTCGATGGCCAAGTGAGTAGATTGACGCAGCAGCGCGTCTGCAGGCACGCGATCGCCTTCGCCGAGAGCGATGATGTCACCGCATACAAGTTCGGTGGCCGAGAGACGAATTTCTTTGCCATCACGAATGACGAGACATCGCGGGCTCGACATTTGACGTAGCGCGTCGAGCGCTTTCTCGGTACGACGACGCTGAAGAATCGTGCTGCCGATGACAACGAGCACGAAGCTCAACAACAGCAGCCCATCGCTGAGCTTGCCCATTGCGAGGTAGAGGCCACCGCCCGCGACCAACATGATGAACATGGGTTCACGCAAAGCATCGAGCGCAACCGTCAGGGTCGGCGGGCGAGCCCGTCCGGTGATGACGTTGGGCCCACCTTCGGTCAAGCGTTGCCGCGCCTCGGTCTCACTCAGTCCCGTTATCGTCAGGCGATCGCTCACCCGATGATTCTGCCGCCTTTCGCGGGCCTTGGGCTACTTTTAGAGGCTGAGTTTAGATGCTGAGCCGGTTAAGTCCGTCGAGCGCCGCGGTTTTGTAGCACTCGGCGAGAGTCGGGAAGTTGAAGACGGCATCGGCGAAGTAATCAATTTTGCCGTTATGAGCCATCAAAACTTGTCCGATGTGAATCAGTTCGCTCGCACCTTCACCCATGATGTGCACGCCGAGCAACTGCCGGGATTCCGGGCTGAAGATGATCTTCAGCAAGCCCGTTCGATCGCCGATGATTTGGCCGCGCGAAATCTCCCGGTAGTTCGCTTTGCCGATCTCATAGGCGATGCCGGCGGCGGTCAGCTCATCTTCGCTTTTGCCGATCGTCGAGATCTCGGGAACCGTATAGATGCCGTATGGAAAGAGACCGATACCGCCCTCGTGATCGTTACGCAGGCCGAAAGCATGGCGCGCCGCCGCTCGGCCTTGTTCGTACGAGGTCGAAGCCAGCGACGGGAAGCCGATGACATCGCCGACGGCATACACGTGCTCGACGTTGCTCTGGAAGTGCTCGTTGACGGGGATGCGATTGCGATCATCTGCTTGCACGCCGGCGTTGCCGAGTTGCAGGCGTTCCGTCGCTCCGACGCGACCAATCGAGTAGAGCGCGGCTTCCGCGTGCAACACCTTGCCGCTTTTCAAGCGAACTTCCACTGGTTTCGAAACGCCATTGAGAATGGCGATTTCGGCGACTTCTTCGCCGAGCCGCATGGTGACGTTGCTCTGTTGCACGACATAGGTGAGCGCCGCCGAAATCTCATGATCGAGAAAAGGCAGCAGTGTCGGCCGTTTGTCCACGACCGTGACTCGGACACCGAGCGCCGCAAACATGGTCGCGTATTCGATACCGATGACACCCGCGCCAACGACGATAATCGATCTTGGCAGACGCTCGAGTCCAAGCACATCGTCACTAGTGAAGACTCGTTGACCGTCGAACGGAATATGGGTGTCGCGCGCAGCTTCGGTACCGCAAGCGATCACGACCTTTCGAGCGGTGATCTGCCGTTTGCCGTGTCGCCCTTCGGTGGTCAGCTCGATGAGATGCGGGTCGAGAAACGTCGCGGTCGCTTCGATGAGTTCGACGCGGTTGCGTGTCATCTGGTTACGGATGACATCGATCTCCGATCGAACGACTTGCTGCACGCGATAGAGCAGATCGTCAATGGTGATCTCTTGCTTCACTCGGTAAGACGAGCCGTAGATGCCGCGTTCACGATAGCCTGAGAGGTGCAGCACCGCTTCGCGAAAGGTCTTTGAGGGGATCGTGCCGTAGTTGACGCAGATCCCACCGACGGTCCGAGCCCGCTCGATGATTGCAACAGACTTGCCTAACTTGGCTGCTTGGATGGCCGCCCTTTGACCAGACGGACCTGATCCGATGACTACCAGGTCGTAGTCGAACCCGCGCTCCCCCATATTGATCCCCTTTGGATCTTGTTGATGTTGTGCTTTGGATCCTAGTTTGATCTCGGTAGGGATTCAAACCCCTGCCGGCTGAGATGCCGAGCCTCTATAGTGATCGGCCATATCAGGGGGAGATGACATGTCTGACGACGCTTTGCGCGAGGCAGCGCTCGCGTACCACGCGATGCCGCGGCCGGGAAAGATCGGAACGCACGTATTTAAGCCGGCGGAATCGAGCCGCGATTTGGCGCTAGCCTATAGCCCGGGCGTCGCCGAGCCGGTATTGGCCATCGCTGCCGATCCGGAAGCGGCTTACGAATACACCAATAAAGGCAATCTCATCGGCATCGTGACCGATGGCTCGGCGATCTTGGGACTCGGCAATCTCGGTGCGCTGGCAAGCAAGCCCGTGATGGAAGGCAAGGCGTTGCTATTCAAACGCTTCGCGGATCTCGATTGTGTGGATATCGAAATCAACGCCGAGACGGCCGAGAGCTTCATCGATACGGTCGCGCGTATCGCGGACAGTTTCGGCGGTATCAACATCGAGGATGTGGGCGCCCCCCAATGCTTCGCTATCGAGGAGGCGCTGAAAGCGCGCTGCACGGTACCCGTGTTTCACGATGATCAACACGGCACAGCCATTTGCGTGGTCGCGGGTTTGTTGAATGCGCTTGAGTTGCAAGGTAAGCGCCTCGACGAGGTGAAGATCGTGTGCCTTGGCAGCGGTGCTGCCGGCACAGCGACCTTGCGCTTGTTGCGATCAATGGGTGTTCCGGTGGCCAATATGACGGCGGTCGATCGGCAGGGGGTCATTCATTCCGGGCGGAAAAATTTGCCTGACTACAAAGCGGAGTTTGCCAACGAGAGCGCCCATCGCACGCTCGCCGATGCGTTGCAGGGTGCCGATGTCTTCATCGGGGTCTCGGCCGCCGGCTTGCTCGATGCCGAGTTGCTGCGTTCGATGGCGCCGCGACCGGT
This sequence comes from Gammaproteobacteria bacterium, assembly GCA_018970145.1. Classification (GTDB taxonomy): domain Bacteria; phylum Pseudomonadota; class Gammaproteobacteria; order Steroidobacterales; family Steroidobacteraceae; genus UBA964. The sequence continues at coordinate 52,338 of JAGWWY010000011.1, read as the reverse complement.
GATTTTCGCGCTCGCCAATCCCGAGCCCGAGGTTCGGCCTGCCGCTGCGCGGCTGATCCGCGACGATGTGATCGTCGCGACGGGGCGCTCGGATTTTCCAAACCAGGTGAACAACGTACTGTGCTTTCCGTTCATCTTCCGTGGCGCCCTCGATGTGCGCGCGCATGCGATCACGGAAGAGATGAAGATTGCTGCGGCACACGCGATTGCCAATCTCACCAAAGAAACGGTTCCGAACGAGGTGATCCAAGCCTACCCGGACGTGACGGCGCTCGCTTTCGGGCCTGAATACATTCTGCCGAAGCCGATGGATCCTCGTCTGCGCGAGGTGGTGGCGAGCGCGGTGGCCAAAGCGGCGATCGCCAGTGGTGTTGCGGGTAAAGCCTATCCCTCTCATTATAGGAAGTGATGACAACCGGTCGGTACCGTCGATTCGCGCTGTTCACCGTGATAGGTGTAGCACTATGGCTCGGATTTTTGCCGCTCTACGACTGGCTGTTCGCCTGGACAGAGCATGTACCCGGTATCAATTGGATTTATTTGCCGCATGGCTTGCGGATGATCTTGGTGCTGTTATTTGGCCCGGCAGGGGCGCTTGGTTTCACGATCGGCGCGGCGACTTACACCCGGTACTCCGCGCACGGTCCGCACCTGGATCCTTGGCTGGATCTGGTGCTCGCGGTGATTCCAGGGCTGGCCGCATGGCTGGCCGTGATGCTGACTTTTCGTCAGTGGCCGGGCCGTAGCCTGCAACCGTGGGTCTTTAACGGTAGGCCCGCCCTGAACGCACGCGCGCTGCTGTCGCTCGCCGCCGTGTCGGCCGCGTTGAATTCGACATCGCACATCATGGCGCGTTATGCGCTCGGAAACGAAGTGCAGGATTGGGCTGAACTTTTGATCGCGATGTTCATCGGAGATCTTTTTGGCGCCCTTTTGCTGCTCTACATCCTGAAGGGATGTATCTGGCTGCTCCGAAACCTGACCTCGAACGCAATTCATCATGAGCGAAAAACCAAACCTGAATCTCCTTGATCTCTACCTGAGATTTCGCTGGCTCGTCGATGGGCTTCAAAACTTGCCGTCGACGGAGGTGCTTTCGATCCCGAATGTCGAGCTGTTGCTGGCAGATATCACGCAGGCGTGGAAGAGCGGCGAGCCCTATCCGATCAACAAACTGCTCGATCGACGGGAGATCGGTCACTTCAACACGGTGCGTAAGCGTATCCACCAACTCAAGGATGCCGGTTTGGTCGAGTTTCAGGGCACGCAGTCCGACTCTCGCGTGAAGCTGGTGGTACCGACCGAGCGGGCATTGCGCTATTTTGAGGAATACGCTGCGGTCATTCGGCAGGCGGCGCGTTAGCGACCGATTTATTGGATAGGAATATCGTCGCAAGCGGCGGCACGCGCACGACGATCGAATGGCTCTTGCCATGCGCCGCTCTCTTTTCGGAATGAGCCCGTCCGAGCGGCGTGCCGATATTCTTGCCACCGTAGTGCTCGGAATCGGTGTTGAGGCACTCCTCGTACACGCCGGCGAACGGGACACCGACTCGATACCCCTCGCGCGCGGCCGGAGTGAAATTACAAATCACAATTACGGCCGATTCTTTGCCAATGCCTGATCGCGAGAAAGCAATCAGCGACTGCTGGTGATTGTCGACGTCTAACCACTCGAATCCGGCGCGGTCATGATCACGCTCGTGTAGCGGCGGCAGGTCGCGCAGGAGCCTGTTCAAATCGCGCACCAAGCGTTTCACACCGAGGTGCAGGTCGTCGTTGAGCAGGTCCCAGTCAAGCTCGGCTGCGTGGTTCCACTCTCGCTCTTGCGCGAACTCGCTGCCCATGAACAGGAGCTTCTTACCAGGGTGGGCGAACATGAAGCCGAGGTACGCCCGTAGATTGGAAAACTTGTGCTGACGCGTGCCGGGCGTTCTGCCGAGAAGCGAACCTTTGCCATGCACGACCTCATCATGCGAGACGGGCAGGATGAAGTTTTCGCTGTAAGCGTAAGAGATGTTGAAGTTCAGCTCATTGTGGTGGTGTCTGCGATGGACCGGTTCGCGACTGATATACCTCAAGGTATCGTTCATCCATCCCATGTTCCACTTGTAGTGGAAACCGAGCCCGCCGAGATATGTTGGGTGGGTTACCTGCGGAAAAGCGGTCGATTCTTCGGCGATGACGATGGCTCCCGGACGATGTTTTCCGACGAGTTCGTTCAATTGCCTCAAGAACTGGATAGCCTCGAGATTTTCCTTGCCGCCATGTTCGTTCGGCAGCCATTCCCCGTGACGACGACTGTAGTCACGATAGAGCATAGATGCCACGGCATCGACGCGTAGTCCATCGACATCAAACGACTCGAGCCAGTAGAGAGCGCTGCCAAGCAGAAAATTACGTACCTGCGGTTTTTTGAAATCGTAAATCAGCGTATTCCAATCCGGGTGCTTGCCTTCGCGTGGGTCTGCGTATTCGAAAAGAGCGCTACCGTCGAATCGTGCGAGTCCGTGCGCATCGGATGGAAAATGAGCCGGCACCCAATCGACGATGACGCCGATGCCGGCTGCATGGCAAGCGGCGACGAAGTGGCGAAAATCTTCGGCGTCGCCATGTCGCGATGTCGCCGCGTAAAGTCCGGTGGGTTGATAGCCCCAGGACTCGTCAAGTGGATATTCCGTGATGGGTAGTAGTTCGATATGGCTGAAGCCCAGATCGGCTACATAGGGAATCAGCGTCTCACGCAGCTCATTCCAGTCGGCGAAGCGGCGCCCTGGCTTGCGCGAGTAGCGCCACGAGCTCGCATGCACTTCGTAAATGCTGATCGGTGCATCGAAGCGGTTGCGTCGCAGTGAGGTTGAATCACATTCTATGGGTTCGAGGGCGGCACTCACGATGCTGGCATTCGACGGGCGCAGTTCGACGCGCCGTGCAAACGGATCGCTTTTCTGGCCGACTCGTCGACCACGACGATCTTTCAACGCAAACTTATAGAGAGCACCGTCGAACACGCCCGGGATAAATAACTCCCACACACCGCTTTTTCCACGAAGCCGCATGGGGTGGCGTCGTTCGTCCCAAAAGTTGAAGTCCCCGACGACACTGACGCCGCTCGCATTCGGTGCCCACACGGCAAATCGAGTGCCATCGACGCCCTGGCTGTGGACCGGTTGTGCACCGAGCACCTCCTGCGGGCGCAGCAGCGTGCCCTCTGCGAAAAGCCAAAGATCTGTTTCGGAAATGTTCGGTGCGTGTCGGTAAGGATCGTCAAATACCCACGTGCCGCCATCGCTCCAAGTGGCTCGCAGTCGATAGTCGGTGAGCGCTCCGTCAACTGTGAATTGAAAAGAGCCATCGGGATGCAGCTGTGAGAAAACTCCCAAAGAATGTTTGCCGTGCGAATCGAGCAGCTCGAGCGCTCGAGCATCAGGCTGGAAGACTCGGATGAGCGTGCAACCGTCCGAAGTTCGATGGGGTCCGCGATCGGCAACGGGTGGAACGATATCGCGACGCATCAGGCTAGCCGGCTTATCGCTGCGGGGCGATACGCCAGATATTCTGGGCGTACTCGAGGATGGCGCGATCAGATGAGAAGTAGCCCATACCTGCAACATTTTCGATCGCCGCCGAGGTCCAGCGCGAGGGCTGCCGGAACAGTTCATCAGCCTGGTGCTGTGCTCGACGATAGCTCGCGAAATCCGCGATCAGGCAGTATCGATCGCCACCGCCGCGTAGATCGTCGATGAGTTCGCGATAACGCTCCGGTTCGGTCGGCGAGAACCGACCGCTGGCGATTGAATCGAGTACGGCGGCCAAATCGGGGTCGGCGCCGATGATGTCCTCTGGTCGATAGCCGTTTGCTTTGAGCGCCACGATCTCGTCGCTGCTTAAGCCGAACGTGAACATGTTGTCTGCGCCGATCCGCTCGCGCATCTCGATGGTGGCGCCATCTTGGGTGCCGATCGTCAGCGCGCCGTTAAGCGCGAACTTCATATTGCCAGTGCCAGACGCTTCGGTGCCTGCGGTCGATATTTGTTCCGAGAGGTCCGAGCCCGGGATGATGATCTCGGCTAGCGAGACACTGTAGTTGGGTAGAAAGACGACCTTCAATCGCCCGGCTACCGTCGAATCGCGATTGACGACGGCAGCAACGTCATTGATCAAGCGAATGATCTGCTTGGCCGTGCGATACGACGAGGCTGCCTTGCCGGCGAAGACAACGGTGCGCGCAACCCAGTCCGCCGTTGGGTTGGCGAGTATGGCGTGATATCGCGATACGACATGCAGCACGTTCAGTAACTGTCGCTTGTATTCGTGGATACGCTTGATTTGCACATCGAAAAGACTATTTGCGTCCGTTTCGATATCCGTCGTACGCCGGATGAGATCGCACAAGCGACTCTTGTTTTCCCGTTTGATAGCACGAAACTCGCTGATGAAACTCTGCTCGTGCGAATGGCTCTTCAGCAGTGCGAGTCGCTCTGACTCAAAACGCCACTGCCGACCGATTTTCAGATCCAATAGTCGAGCAAGCTCCGGATTGGCTTGCGAGAGCCACCGCCGTAAAGTGACTCCGTTAGTGACGTTCGTGAAGCGCTGAGGCCACAGCTCAGCGAAATCTTTGAAGACGTGTTCGACCATGAGTGTCGAGTGCAGCGCCGAGACGCCATTGACGGTGTGGCTGCCCATGACCGCCAGATGCGCCATACGGATCTGATGCTCGCTTGGCGCATCGCCTTGGGTCTTGACAATGCTCATCCGGGCGAGACGCTCCGGTTCGTCTGGAAAGCGCGCGGCCGCCTCGGCTAACAACGCTTCGTTCAGCCGCTCGATGATCTCGATATGGCGGGGTAGCACGCGCCGAAGGAGATCGGCGTTCCAAGTTTCGAGTGCCTCAGGCATCAGTGTGTGATTCGTATACGAGAAAATCTCGCGCGTGAGCTGCCAGGCGATTGCCCAATCTAGTGAATACCGATCGACGAGCGCGCGTATCAACTCCGCTATCGCGAGCGCTGGGTGCGTGTCGTTCAGGTGAATCGCCACATGATCAGCGAGATTCAAAAGGGTCGGATGCTCTTCGAGATGGCGCTGGAGAATGTCCGTGATTGACGCGCAGACGAAGAAATACTCCTGCCGCAGCCGCAGTTCACGACCCGCGTCTGTGCTGTCATTCGGGTAAAGCACCCAGGAGAGCACTTCGTCTCGCCCTTTGATCGCAGTGGCTGAGTGAAAGTCGCCAGCATTGAAGAGCGACATGTCGAGAGCGGGTGTGGCCTGGGCCTCCCACAGACGCAGCACACCCACTCGACGGGTGGCATGACCGGGCACGAACATATCGTGCGCGCGGGCATTGATACGTCGTTCCGGCAGCCAAATTGCTCGGCCGTGCTCGTCGTGGTCTGTTCGTCCACCGAAGCCGACCGCGACGTCCCGATCCGTTCTCGCATGCTCCCAGGGCGAGCCATCGTTCAGCCACTCGTCCGGCAGTTCGGCTTGCGCACCGTGTTCGATGCGTTGCTGGAACATGCCGAATCGATAACGTATGCCATAGCCGAAAGCCGGGATGTCCACCGTGGCCATCGAGTCGAGGAAGCAGGCTGCGAGTCGTCCGAGCCCACCGTTTCCGAGCCCCGCATCTGACTCGATCTCCTGCAATTGCTCGAGATGACGACCGCGTGCGGCCAATGCCTCACGCAGCGGCGCATCGAGTCCCAACGCATCAGCCGCATTCGTGAGCGATCGTCCGATCAAAAATTCCATAGAGAGGTAATGCACGCGACGAGCCTTGTTGACGCGGTCCTGCAGCTGGCTGCGCAGGGCGCGGGCCGACAGGTCTTCGCGCAGCAAACGGGCGATGGCTGCGAGCCACTGGGTATCGGTGGCATCGGCGGGCGTGACGCCGAACTCGCCGATGAGACGCTCGTCGATGGCGCGGGCAAGCTGTGTCAATTCGAGGACCGGCTAGAGGTCTCACCCAAATAGAGGATGAGCTGTTGTAGCGCGCTGAGGTTCGCCCGATAGATGCGGTCGCGGCCGCTGCGTTCTTCCGTCACCAATCCCGCGTGGCGCAGCTGCCGGAGATGAAAAGACAGGGTATTGGCCGGCAGCCGAAGTAAGACGGCCATGTCGGAGGGCCGCGCCCCGGCGTTACCCGCCTGCCCGAGCAGGCTGACGATAGCCAGCCGGCTGGGTTGGGAGAGCGCGTTGAAGGACTCTGCTGCCTGATTCAGTTCCATATTTCCAATAATATAGAAATAAAAAGTACATGCTAGGGCTTCGTGGACTTCAAATATGGCTTTTGGCGACGACTTAAGCACGTGGTGGTGTGGCGTTTGCTAGCATCTATCTGTTCCGTTTTGGAGATTCTCTGTGTTCGCGATCATTGGTTTGGTGGTGTTGTTCGGCTGCGTCTTCGGTGGCTACATCTTGGCCGGTGGCAAGATGGCACCGATTCTCAAGGCCTTACCGTTTGAAATGCTGATCATCGGCGGTGCCGGTGTCGGTGCGATGGTGATCTCGAACAGCCTCGATGTGCTCAAGGGTGTCGGTGCGGGCGTCGGCAAAGTGTTCGGTGGCCCGAAGTACCACAAACAGGAATACATGGACACGATCTTCCTGGTCGTGAAGCTCTTCAAAGTCTTCAAGGCGGAGGGCGCGGTTGCGCTCGAATCTCACATCGAGAACCCCGAAGCGAGCTCGATCTTCGGCGAGTATCCGAAGCTGCTGAAAGATCACTCTCTGATCAACATGATCGCCGACACGATCCGTTTGCTCGTCACGTCGAACCAGCCGCCGAAGCCTGAAGCCGTCGAAGACGTGCTCATTTTGGCGATCAAGACCCACCACCACAACGAGATGAAGCCAGCCGAGGCGTTGGCAGCGCTCTCTGGCGCATTGCCGGCACTCGGTATCGTGGCCTGCGTGCTTGGCGTCGTGAAGACCATGGCCGCAATCGATCAGCCACCGCCGGTACTCGGCGCGCTCGTCGGCGCAGCGCTCGTCGGCACCTTCTTGGGCGTGTTCCTCGCCTACGGCATCGTCGAGCCGATGGCGACTCGTCTGAAACAAATCATCGACGAAGACGGCGAGATTTATCACGTCGCCAAGCATGCGTTGATCGGTCACTTGCAGGGCTATCCCGTGCCGTTGATCATCGAGAGCGCGCGAGCGGCCATCAGCCACCACTCGCAACCGTCATTCGCGGAGGTATTCGATGGCCTCCGAGGCAAGTAACGCGCCGGCGGCTGCCGAAGCGCCGCCCGTCGACGAGGCTGCTCAGCAAGCAGCCGCTGCCGAGTCCGCACCGGCTGCAGAACAAACCGCGGCCGAGGCGGCTGCGCAGCTGCCGCCGATCATCATCAAGAAGGTCATGGCCGACGGCCACGCCGGAGGTCACGGCGGTGCCTGGAAGATCGCGCTTGCGGACATGATGACGGCCATGATGGCCTTTTTCTTGTTGATGTGGATTTTGGGCGCGACCGATGCCGATCAGCGCAAGAGCATTGCCGACTACTTCAAGCCGACCTCGGTCGTGACGATGGCGGACAAATCCGGTGGCTCGACTGGTTTCTTTGGTGGCATGTCGGTCATCGATCCCAAGGCGTTGCCGCAGCAAATGACCCAGTCGGGCTTGATGCAGTTGCAGGCGCCGGGTCGTGAGGAAGAAGAGAGCACGCATCCGGATGAGGCGATGCCCGAAGGATTGAGCGAGGAGGAGCGCAAGCGAATCGCTGCCGAGCAGGATGAAAAGCAGTTTGAAGCGCTGCAGAAGAAGCTTGAGCAGCAAATCCAGAGCGATGAGAAGACGGCTGATCTCATGACCCTCGTCAGTTTCGTCAAAGAGAAAGAAGGCTTGCGAATTGAGATTCTCGATGACGCCGGTTTCTCGATGTTCACCTCGGGCACGAACGCCATGGATCCCGAGGCGCGCGCACTCATGCAGAAGGTGGGCGAGAGCTTGAAGGGTATCGCCAACGAAGTTGCTGTACGCGGGCATACCGATAGCCATCAATTCAAAGGTTCGGGCAACAATAATTGGAGTCTGTCGGCCAATCGTGCCGACGCGACACGGCAACTTCTGAACAGCATGGGCGTAGACGATTCGCGATTCGCCCGGATCGAGGGTGTGGCCGACTCGCAGCCGGTAAATGCCGCTGATCCGTACGATCCCAAGAATCGTCGCATCAGTATCACGGTGCTATATCGCGATCCGAGCCAAATCCCGACCCGTCAGGAATGATGTCGCGCGCGATCATCAAGCCCATGGGTTTCGTAGTGTGGCTGTGGCTATGGTTGCCGCAGACGGCACAGGCGCAGTTTCTCGACGGCTTCGATCATTTCCAGCGAGGCGAGTTCTGTGAGGCGCGTGAAGCGTGGCTCGACAATGAGCCCGATGGAGACTCTTCATCGGCCTTCGGTATTGCTGAGACATACTCGCGCGGTCTCTGCATCAAAGAAGATCAGATTCAGGCGAGTCGTTGGTATCTGACGGCAGCGCTGCGCGGCTTTGCCCGCGGGCGCGCCGAGATCGGTATCCGTTATGCCTACGGTAAGGGCGTGGCGCCCAACGCTTATAAGTCTTATGTCTGGTTGTCTATCGCGCGATTGACAGCAGCGAAGTGGGAGACTGACTTTCGTGAGAACTTGGTCGTCAACATCAATTTGATGCGCCGCGTTTTGACGGCTGCAGAATCGGCGAAGGCCGACGAAGTTATCGCGCAGTATCGGCAGACCTACCGCATGCCGCGCGAGTTCGAAATTCTTTGATCCGTTTCAGCGCCCGAAGCGCGCGATCACGAAGGTGCAAATCGGGAAGGTCGCGCCCTCGGCGTTGACGACTTCCCAGCTGCTCGCTTTTCCCCACGCGATGGCCGCCTCATTGAGCATCGAGAGCGGGGAGGGATCGGCGACTTCTACAGTTGTTTCGGCCGCCTCTGCAAGGGCACAGATTTTCAGGCCAACCGTGTCGGCCTTGAGGTTCTGCCAATCCGCTGCAGTCATGAATTCAGAGACATGTCGGAACGGCGCGATACGCTGCACGCGCGCCACGGGCTTGAACGCCGGCGCTGGCGCCGGCGCTGGCAGTGCCGAGGCCGATGCCGCGCTGCCGGTCTGCGCCGGAGCGGCATTTTTGGATGGCGCTTCGGTCGGCTCGAGAGCTGCCGCAGGCGGCGCTGGATCGGCCGGCGCTTCGACGCGATCATTCGTCTGGGTCGAACTCGGCATGATGGAGCAGGCCGGCAAGCCGATCAGGCAGGCCAGCAAGGCTGCGCGCGCGTAGCGTTGTGCCGAAGTCTCCACGGCGAGCGATACTAGCATGGTGGTTATGAGGCCCGATTTCCGATTGTGGCGGCCGAGCGGCGGGTTGGCTTGGCATTGGCGGGCATGGCGCGCGGCGCGGCGCTATCGTCCGTTTCGCCTTTCGATTGAGTCGTGGCTGACCGAGTGGTCACCGCCGGGTCAGCGACTGATTCTGGTTGGGCCGAGCGCCGGTTGGACGCTGCCGAGCGCCTGGCTGTTAGGCTTTCGCGAAATCTGCGCCCTCGATTTGGATCCGCTGGCGCGTTGGCTCTTCGCTTTGAATCACCCTCGCTGCAGAGAACTCACGTGGTTACGCGGTGATCTCGTCACCGAGCTGCCACCGCGTTTGGCGGTATGGCCTGATGCAGCTGTTTTGTTCTGCAATGTGCTAGGTCAGCTTGCGCTCGAGCGCGAGGATCATGAGGCGATATTGACGGCGTTACCTCGCCTGCTGGAGCGGCATCACTGGGCGAGCTTCCACGATTGCTATACCGGTGACGTGTCGCGCGACGAATTCGAAGCCTTGGCACCGCTCACGTTGCAACGAAGAATGCGTGCGGACGATTTAAAGCGCTTGGGCTTGGGCGGCGAGTGGCGGGATCACGGAACCGGACAGTTGTTTCCCGCACAGCATCCGCGGGCTTACTTTCCTTGGTGGATTCGTGAAGACAAGCTGCACTGGATCGAGGCGGCGACGATGGCGCCCTGAACATCATCGTTCGGGCGGTGACATCTCAAACATAAGTACCCGGTAGTGTGATTGCCCTACCGCCGGTACCCAGTTTGAATCGTGAAATGCCGGGCAGGCTTTGGGTATTGATAACGCCGAGGTCGAGCTCGATGACTCCGCGCTCGCACAGTGCGGGTAGCGAGCGCCACAGCAGCAAATTGTGCAAATTGACTTTTCGTGCGGCTTCGTTGGCCCACCCGATGTGATAGGTGGCGCGATCGGCGTGCAGTACGAATAGCATCGCTGCCTGCAGCTCATTTTTTTGATTGGCTCTAGCCATGACGAACGAGGGGCGAGTTGTACCGGAGGCCTCGACATAACGCTCGACCAACGCGACCGGCATACCGTTGAATTTGCGGCTGCGGCGTTGCTGCTCCTCCAGTCGGAGCAGGGTACGCAAGCCCGATAAGCTGCTGCCTACATTCAGATCGCCGCGCCAGTGACGCTCGGCATAGCTCAAGCGATTGCGCCAACGAGTCTCCATCCCGGAACGGATGTCGGCAAGTGGGCGCGTGAGGTCCAACACCACGGTGGAGAGGCCGGTCATGATCTGGCGGAAGCAGGCGTATTCTTCGCCCGCGTGACTGGCACGATCGTCGAATTCGGGCGTGAAGGCCGTGACGTGCAGCAGGCGATTTCGTAAGGCTTGGCGAACGGCGACAAGACAATCTTTCCGCAACGCGACATCGCCTTGCGCGCGTACGCCCCAGATCGGACCGCGAGAACAGGACGCGAATCCGAGGTAGCCAAGCAGTCCGCGCTCCAAAATCTGCGCGATCGCGATGGTCTCGTTGTCAGTCGTCACACGCACTCGACGAACGACGGACCCGAGCGAGCGCATCGCTTCGCCATACGCCCAAGCCTGTTCCCAGGCGCCGTGACCTGCATGGTGGAAATCGGTCCATCGATCTTGGTCGGGCTCGTCGATGACGACGTTGATGTTGTAAGGTATTGCCATGTCCAAGCCGGTAAAGGGGATCGACGTCGGCAAGCCGCGAATCACCGCCTGGGGGCTATGGTACTTGTTCCTCTATCTGGGAGTACCCGTGATGCTGCTCGGTGCACTCATCGATCTGGCGATCCAGTGGTCCACTGGATGGTGCGTCGGCTTATGGTGCATGGCATGAGGCTCGTCGTGTTGATCCTGCTGACATCCGTTTTGTCGGCCGGCTGTTCCGAGCCACGCTTGAGTTGCGACGATTCGTTGGTCAGCGCCCGTGTCGCTGACATCCTGAAGGAACGTGCGGTGGCGGAGTTTTCGTCTCAATGTCTCGGTGGACGCTGGCCGGAATCCCCGTCGGTCGAGTCGGCGTGCGGCCTTGCGAGTGGCAAACCCGGGGAGGCCTGTCGAGACGCTTGTCGCGCGTTCTACGAAGACAATGTCGAAGTCACCCTCGGCTCGGTGACTGACCGCTTCAAGGATTCGACGACCGACGCCCTGTCGTGCCAAGCCGAGGTCCGTATTAACCTTGGTACTCCGGGTGTCGCCCCGATCGAGGCGACGGTGCCCTATCTGGCGCAGCCCGGGCCGGATGGCCCTCGCGTCGTTCTGGTCAGCCCGTAGTCCAACCAGTAAACTGTTGCGACTTTAGATTTGCTCGATAGGCCGGTCATGGAAGACTTACTGCTGATTCCTTTCGCCGATTATTGGTGGGCCTACGTTGGGTTCATCCTCGCGCTCTTGGCGGTTCTGGCCTTTGACCTTGGGGTCTTCAGTAAGCCGGGTACGATCCCGAGTTTGAAATCCGCCGCGATACGCAGTGTCATCTTCATTGCGTTGGCGTTGGCCTTCAATTACGGCCTCTATCAGTTCTTGCTTTACGACCTGCCGACCCGCCCCGTGCTTACCGGTATGGACCATGCTCAGCTCGCGCGGGACACTTCTTTGGAGTTCCTCGCAGGGTATGTGGTCGAATACGCGCTGGCGATCGACAACGTGTTCGTCTTCGTCGCCGTGTTCTCGTACTTTGCGGTGCCCGTGCAGTATCAGCAAAAGGTCCTGTTCTACGGGATCATGGGCGCGATCCTCTTCCGTGCCCTGTTTATCTCGCTCGGCTCGATCCTGATGCAGTACGAGTGGATCGTGGTGATCTTCGGTGTGTTTTTGATTCTCACCGGTTTCAAGATTCTGTTTCTGCCGGAAAAGCCGCTCGATCCGTCGCGTAACCCCATCATCCTCGGGGTCAAGAAGTTGTTCCCGGTTACGCCCGCCTTCCACGGCGACAAGTTTTGGGTTGAGATCGACGGAAAAACTTGGGTAACCCCGCTGTTCGTGGCGCTCGCCTTCATCGAGTTCAGCGACATCATTTTCGCGATCGATTCGGTGCCGGCAATTTTCGCACTCACTAACGAGCCGTTCATCGTCTTCACCTCCAACATCTTTGCCATCATCGGGTTGCGGTCGCTCTTTTTCGTGCTGCAAAGCATGGTCAAGGCGTTCCTATTCTTGAAATACGGGCTCGGGGTGATCTTGGTTTTCGTCGGCCTGAAGATGGTTTGGTTGAATCATGCCTTTGGCGGCAAGTTTCCGATCACTTGGTCGCTCGCCATCATTGGCGCCATCCTCGCCGTGTCGATCCTCGTTTCCATCGCCTGGAACCGCGCGCGCGGTCCGGACTCGACGGACACCTGATAGCCGCCCGCAATATCCTCTAGAATGCGCGTCGTGCATCGCATCTCGCGCGTCTGGTTGTCATGGATGTTTTTGGCGTTGGCCCCGTTGGTCAGCCACGCCACCCATGTCGATCGTTTGACGGTGATCAGCTATCACGAGATCGAGGAGCCTGCTCGGGCGCTGATTCCCGGCTATGCCGTCAGTCCGACGATGTTTGTGCGCCATGTCGATTGGCTCCGCAACAACGGGTTCGTATTCGTCTCCGTCGATCAGGTTTTGAGCGCAAAAAACGGGGGAGCGCCGCTACCGCCCAAGGCGGTGCTGTTGACCTTCGATGATGCTTACACCTCGGTTTACCAGCACGCTTGGCCGTTGCTGAAGCTGCTGAAGATTCCGTCGGTCATCTCGGTCGTGACGAGCTGGCAGGAGAGCACCCGGCAGGTTGACTACGATGGTAAGCCGGTGCCGCGCGAGCGATTCTTGTCGTGGGACGCGCTGCGCGAGATGCAATCCACCGGGCTTGTCGAGATTGCGAGCCACACCCACGACCTGCACCACGGGTTGAAAGCGAACCCCCAGGGCAGCGCCCAACCGGCTGCTACGGCGCGTCGATTCGACCCCATGCATGGTTACGAAACCGAAACTCAGTATCTCAAGCGCATCGAAGCAGATCTACGATTGAGTCGGGACCTCATCCGCAAGCGTATCGGCACGGCGCCGCGGGTCGTGACGTGGCCCTACGGCAAGTACAACGAAATGGTCGAGTCTGCTGCATTAAAGTACGGCATGAACATCGGACTGACTTTGGACGATGGCGATAATCACGCGGGTGTACCGCTGTCACGCCTGCGGCGAATTCTGATCGAATCAAAGATGAACATCGGCGATCTGCGCTATGCGATCAACATCCGCAGTCACGGCTTTACGGAAAATGATCGCCCGCAGAAAATCGCGCATATCGATCTCGATTACATTTACGATCCAGACCCCGAGCAGCAGCGCCGCAACATCAATCACTTGGTTGATCGACTGACTTGGCTCGGGGTCAACGCCGTCTATCTACAGGCCTTTGCCGACCCTGATGCCAACGGTTCTGCTGATGCCGTGTATTTCCCGAATCGACACGTGCCGGTCAGAGCGGACTTGTTCAGCTATGTCGCATGGGAAATCCGCACGCGTACTCCGGCCCGACGCGTTTACGCGTGGATGCCGCTGTTGGCTTGGGAGTTGCCAGCAGACCATCCGGTTGCGGGTGACAAAGTCGTCACGCTGCCGGGCAAGTCCTCTAACGCGCTCAATATGGGTTACCAGCGTCTATCGCCGTTTTCGACCGCCGCACGCAACGTCATCACCGAGATTTTCGACGATCTTGCCCGAACGACTTCGTTCGAGGGCGTGATCTACCATGACGACATCACGCTGTCGGATTTCGAGGATGCCCATCCCGATGCGCTCGCGACGTATCGCTCCTGGGGTCTACCGGTCTCGATTGCTGACATTCGTGCAAACGATGACACCCTCGGCCGATGGACTATTTTGAAGATCAACGCACTGGATCAGTTTGCGACTGAGATCTCTTCGTCGGTTCGTCGATATAAACCCACTTTGATAACAGCGCGCAATCTGTATGCGCAGGTCGCGATCAATCCGCGAGCGGAAGTGTGGTACGCGCAAGCACTCGAGAACTCGCTCGCCCATTATGACTTCACGGCCATCATGGCGATGCCCTACATGGAGCAAGCGTCTGACCCGATCGCGTTCCAGCGTCAAATTCTGGCGGGGATCGAGCGCTTTCCGAAGGCCCGCAACCGCATCGTCTTCGAACTGCAGACCGTCGATTGGCGTCACGACCAGCGGGCAATACCGACCGACGATATCGTTGCGACGATCGGCATGCTCTATGACGCGGGCGTGATCCATATCGCGTATTACCCCGACATGCTGTTCGACTCGCATCCCGAGCCCGCCAAGATGCGACAGATCTTTTCGCGACAGCCGAACGATCCTCCCATGAATTAGCTCATGGACGCATTGATCGGCGACTACCTATTCTTTTTTCCGCTCGTCATGTCACTGCTGTGGACGACGGGCGCGCTCTATACGTGGTTCCGGTACGAGCGGCACACGCCCAGGCACGATGCCCCACCGGATGCCACTCACTTGCCGCCGGTGTCGATCATCATTCCCTGCTTCAATGAGGCGGCGCATGTTGTGGAGACGATCAAGCATGCGCTTGCCGTTCGCCATCCTGACTTTGAAGTCATCGCTGTCGATGATGGCAGTACGGACGGGACTGCGGTGATTCTGGAATCGTTGGCCGAGAGTGCTTGGCGTTTGAAGGTGGTTCGCCAGCCCTTCAACCAAGGCAAGGCAGCGGCGCTGAAGGCGGGCGCACTCGAAGCGAGCCATGGAATTCTCGTTTGTATCGATGGCGACGCTTGTATCGATCCGTTTGCGCCAACTTGGATCGCCGCCGCGTTCGCAGCCGACGATCGACTCGGTGCGCTGACAGGTAATCCTCGTATTGCCAATCGCTCGACGCTGCTTGGTCGCATGCAGGTAGGCGAGTTCTCCGCGATGATCGGTATCATCAAGCGGGCACAACTCATTCTCAAGCGCTTGTTTACGGTTTCGGGCGTGATTGCCGCCTTTCGAAAATCGGCGGTGCGGCAAGTGGACTACTGGACGCTAGACGCACTGACCGAAGATATCGACATGACTTGGAAGCTGCAGCGAGCGGGCTGGCGTGCCACCTTCGAGCCGCACGCGCTCGTTTGGATACTCACGCCGGAAACCTTGCATGGGCTTTGGCGACAGAGATTGCGCTGGGCCATGGGTGGCGCACAGGTGATGCTCCGCAATATTGATGTGTTGTGGAGTTGTCGCTCACACGGCATGCGACCGCTGATGCTCGAGATGCTAGCGAGCGTCGCTTGGTGTTATCTGCTCGCGGCCTCTTTTCTCGCGGCGATCGTTTGGCGGCTCGTAATGGCCGATCAACCTTTTTCTTTGGCGGCGACCGGTCTGATTCTGGGCGCTTGCTGTGTCGTGCAGTTCACGGCCGGTGCGATCATCGACCGACGTTACGATGAGCGAGTGATCCGAGATCTCGTCTGGTCGATCTGGTACCCGCTGGCGTTCTGGCTGTTGCAGTTCGCCACGACCATCGTCGCGTACCCGCTGGTATTGATGCGCCGGCGTGGGAAGCCCGCGACATGGGTGAGCCCGGATCGAGGTCTTCCTAGCGATCGTTGAACGTTCTCTACTTGAGCAAGACGATCAGCGCCGCCTTCTCTTGTTCGGACAACGGCAGCTTGCGAATCTCCTCAATCGCGAGTCCGCTCGGCATGGAATCGAGGGCTTTTCGTAGGTCGTTTAGTTTGTCACTGATCTCAACCATCGACTGAGCGGCGTTGATCTGGTGTGCGTGCTTCAACATGGCTCGCTGCTTGAGGCGTTCGAATTGCTCCTCCGTCAAGTGCAGGCGAATGCGCTCCTCCTCGAGCTGTTTAGCCTCGTCCTCAGTCAAGACGCCATCGGCGAATGCATCCTCGACCGCCTTGAGCATTTCTTCGCGTTGCTGGTGCAATTGATCTGAAAACGCCGAGCCAAGGATACCCGCGGGCAGTGCCACGATGCCGATCCCGAGGAGCGCGAGAAACATGGTGAAAGCTTGGCCGATGGGCGTGATCGGTGAGATATCTCCATAACCGACGCTGGCTAGGGTGATCACCGCCCAGTACATCGCGCGGGGCATGGTGTCGAACTTTTCAGGTTGAGCAAGATGCTCGAACTCGTAGACGATGGCGCCCGAGAGAATCGTGATGAGCATGGTGATGAACATCGCCGCCGCGAAAGCGCGCTTCTCCCGGTTTAGCACCATGCCGAAGGTTTTGAGTGCCGAGTTGTATCGAGTGAGCTTTAAGATTCGCAGCACTCGCAGAACTCGAATGAACCGCAAGTCGACGGCGATCAGGAACTGCAAATAGAAAGGTGCGATCGCGATCAGATCGATGAGGCTGGTGGGTTTTTTGAGAAATGCGAAACGAGAACCGATCGCTGATTTACCGTGAAACTGTTCCGGAGCTGCGTAAATACGCAACAAAAATTCGACGGTGAAAACAATAATCGCGACCAAATCAAACCAATAGAACTCCGCTCGCAGCGGCTCGTGGATCGATGAAATGGTCTCCAAAAATACCGCGATGACGCTGGTGATGATAAAGAAGATGAAGATCAGATCGAGCTGGTCATGCAAACGACCGGATGTTGGCGTTTCGTTCATCAAGGCATCGATCTTTTGTCGAAACGTTCGGCCCTCGTTCATATGCCGAAACTCTTTCACTGCCGGGACGAAATCGCGCATCAACTTTAGCAGCCGCAGCAAGCGTAGCGCGCGCAGCATCCGCAGGTCGAGGTCCACAATTCCGAGCAGATGCAGCCAGTAGGGTGCAATTACGAGCAGATCGATCAAGGCAAACGGAGTTACTGAGAACCGTAAAGTGGCAAATCGCCGCCCTTTAAAGGCCGGATCTGCCGGTGCGGCAAACAGACGCAGCAGATACTCGGCGGTGAAGAAATAGATCGAGAGCCGGTCAAAAGTACCGAATGCGGCCTCGTGTGCGACATAGACCGTCGGGAGGTGTTCCAGCACCAACGCCGCCAGATTGGCGACGATCAACCAAGTGACGACTTTATCGAACTGACGCGCCGTAGCGCTTTTACCGTCGACGTCGAACAGGTGGGTAAAGACGACCGATCTAGCGGATTGCAGCAGTGTCATTGGGCCCCCGGTCGAAGCGGCATTCCGTCTAGGCGTCGCAGAATGCTCAATTATTGATCTGCGACTATGTTTGGAGCCGCAGGGGATAAAGTCAATGCGATGACGTTGCGAGGCTGGCAGCGACACAAGGATGTTGCAGGGCGCTGATAACGGTCGTTGGATGCGGTGTGCGTGGGCCTCGAGTCGCGGTCATCGGTAGGATCGAAGCCATGAGCAACGGAATCCGAGTGGGTATTTGGGATCTTGCGCCGGGCATCGCGCGGTCAAACTTCTATGCCTTGTTGGGAACGGCGTTCTTCTCGATCGGCTTGCTGACGCTCGTCGGTAATCTTCGTCCCTACCTGTTCAACTCGATGCTCGGGATTCCAGATGATATCCAAGGTCGGGTCAGCGGCACGATGGATGTCATCAGCGAAATTCCCGCGCTCCTGCTGTCGGGCCTCGTCGGTGCGATGTCCGATCGTCTCGGCCGACGGATCATCTACGGCATGGGGTTTGCGATCTTGGCAGTGGGTTATTGTTTGTTCCCGTTCGCCGAGTTCAACTGGACTCTATACGCGATGATCTTCGTTACCGCCTGCGGGGCGTCTTTGATCGCCGCGATGTTGTCGACCGTGATCGCCGACTATCCGCAGGAAACATCGCGCGGCAAGTTGGTCGGGATTTGTTTCTTCCTCAACGGGCTCGGGGTGGCCTCGCTCGTGGGTTTTGCGGCGCAACTGCCCAAAATCTATCTCGGGCAAGGAATGGATCCGCTCGAAGCTGGTCAAGCCGCGTATTGGAGTGTGGCGACAATTTGTCTGATTCCGATGGTGATCGTCTTGAAGGGTCTGCCTCGACAGTCTCCCGGTCAAATCGGTGCGCGAGAGCCGCTACTTGCGACGCTGCGAGTCGGCATCGATGCCGCCAAGGATCCGCGCATTCGGTTAGCTTACGCCTCGGCCGCAGTATCGCGAGCGTCGCTGTCGATCATCAGCGCATTCTTCTTCCTTTGGATGGTCCAAGTCGGCAAAGAACAGGGGATGACACCGGCGGAGGCCTTATCCGAGGGTGGCGGCATCTTTGTTGCGATCCAGGTCACGGCGACCTTTTGGGCCATGATCGTCATCACCTTCATCGATCGAGTTGATCGCGTATTGTTCATGACGATCGCATCCGCGTTGGCTTGTGGCAGCTACGTCTGGTTCGGCCTCGTCGATAACCCGTTTCAACCAGCCATGTATGTCGCGGCTGTATTTTTAGGCGTCGGTGAGATGAGCGGCATTCTGGCCTCGCAGGCTTTGGTGGGTCAGGTCGCACCAGAGCGGGGTCGCGGCGCGGTCATCGGTGTCTTCACTCTCTGCGGTTCGCTCGGTATTTTCTTTGCGGCGATCGTCGGAGGGACGCTCTTTGACGCGTGGAGACCTTCGGCGCCGTATATTGTCATGGGCTGTGTCAGCGGGTTGCTGTGCTTGTTGTCTCTCTACACATGGCGTCGTACGGCCTAGCGTCGTAACTCGTAAGCGCACACATTGACGGCCGAGGCGAGATTCAAAGACTCGATGGTGCGCAAGCCGGTGATTGTGAATGGCGTCGTCGGTACTCCGTCGATAACCGATCGTGGCAAACCGCGCGCCTCATTGCCAAAAAGATAGCAGTCGAAATCGCGGAAGCTCTCGTCCCGTGTGCTTTTACCGTGCATGTCGAGGCGAGCAATTTTAGAAAAGCGCGCTGGCAAAGAGGCGACCTTCACTTCGGTTTCGATCGGCACATGCCAGTGAGCGCCAAGGCTCGCCCGCAGCACTTTGCCGTTGTACAGATCGACGCTGTTGGTTGTCAGCAAACAGCGAAATCCGCCGAACCAAGCGAGGCTGCGCAAGATGGTCCCGAGATTGCCCGGATCCTGAATTTCATAGAGGCAGATCGTCGTTTCGCGCGTTTGACCATCGACGGGAGTCGTTGTCGGCACGATCGGTACGAGGGCGACGATACCCTGGGGCGAGTCTGTTTCGGTCAATTCCGCCATCTGCTTGTTCGAGATCACTTGGATTGCCAGCGAGCTCTCGATCGGAGCGTGATCCTCGCTGATATAAATCGTACTGGCGCGAAGGTCGGCGCGAATTTCAGCTGCCTTGATGAGTTCTAGTACGAGATGTTCACCTTCGATTAGATAGTGACCGAACTGTTCCCGATATTTTTTCTGATGAAGCTTTTTGAGTTCGTCGAATTTCATGTCGTTCTTTCCGCGACGACAGCTTCTGCGACTTTGATGCCATCAACGCCCGCTGAGAGTATCCCGCCCGCGTAGCCTGCGCCCTCACCGCAAGGGTACAAACCACGAACGTTCAGACTTTGCAGGCTGCGAGCATCACGCGTGATCCGTAGCGGCGATGAGGTTCGGCTCTCGATACCGGTCAAGACGGCATCCTCACGGTCAAAACCGACGATTTGCTTACCAAAGGCCGGTAGCGCTTCGCGGATGGCATCGATCGCGTAGGAGGGTAGAGCGAGTCCGAGGTCCCCTAGGGTGATACCGGGTTTGTAAGACGGCTCGATTGCACCGAGAGCTTGTGAGGGCACGTTACGAATGAAATCACCAACGAGCTGGCCGGGGGCACGGTAGGTGCGGCCCCCGAGCTCGAACGCGGTGGCTTCCCATTGCTCCTGAAGTTCAAGGCCCGCGAGCGGTCCGCCGGGGTAGTCCTGCGCGGGGTCGACACCAACAACGATACCCGCATTGGCGTTGCGTTCGTTGCGTGAGTATTGACTCATCCCATTGGTGACTACCCGACCGGTCTCCGAGGTGGCTGCGACGACGGTGCCACCCGGGCACATGCAGAAACTGTAAACCGAGCGCCCGTTGTTCGCGTGATGTACGAGTTTATAGTCGGCCGCACCGAGTGCGGGGTGCCCTGCGTATCGACCGAGGCGCGCCCGATCAATCATTGACTGCGGGTGTTCGATCCGAAATCCGATGGCAAATGGTTTGGGCTCCATGAAGACGCCGCGCCGGTGCAGCATGCGGAAGGTATCGCGCGAGCTATGTCCGAGTGCGAGCACGACCTGCTCGGTTGCAATGAACTCGCCCGATTCCAGTGTTACACCACGAGTCTGCCCACTCTCGATGGTGATATCGACGACCTTGCTTTCGAAGCGCACCGCACCACCTAAGGCGATGATCTCCTCGCGCATGGCAGACACGACACCGGTCAAGCGAAAGGTGCCGATGTGCGGCTTGCTCACATACAGAATCTCGGGCGGCGCGCCTGCACGTATGAACTCCTGCATTACCTTGCGACCGAGAAATCGCGGATCTTTAATTTGACTGTAGAGCTTGCCATCAGAGAACAAGCCGGCACCGCCTTCCCCAAACTGCACGTTGGACTCGGGCATGAGCACGCTCTTGCGCCACAGACCCCACGTGTCTTGAGTGCGGCGTCGGACATCCTTGCCGCGCTCGAGAACGAGCGGTCGATAGCCCTGCTGCGCGAGGATCAACGCAGCGAATAATCCGCAGGGACCGAAACCGACCACGACGGGTCGATCTTTCCGTTGAGTTTGCGCACGAGGTGGCGGTTGATAGCGAGTGTCGGGTGCCAGACGAATATGGGGGTCGTTGGCGTGCCGTTGCAGGATGTTGGCTTCGTCTCGAGCGGTGACATCGACGATGTAGACGAAGCAGATGCCTTCGTTTCTCTTGCGGGCATCGTAGCTACGCTTGAAAACATGGAAATCGATCAACGACGAGGCTGCGATACCGAGGCGCTTGAGGATGGCAGCCCGAAGTTCATCCGGAGTGTTCTCGCGGCTTTTTTCGGTCAGGGGAAGTTTTAGCTCGGTTATGCGAATCACAACGATTATTTTAACGTTAATTTAATGTTCATATTTCGAACGGTGCGCCGCCTGCCAGGTCATACGAGACTACTAAACGGGGGTTTCATGTCGACACAGTCGGTTTCGGAGTCCTTCTCCAAGGGGGCACTCGTGTTGGCGTCGCTGCAAGCCTTGGCGCTGTGGTGGCTGCATCAATCCATCGATACTGGCACGTGGCCGGCAAGCGCTCCCGGCGAACTGGTCTCCGCCTATCTCGTCGCCGTCTTTGTCCCCTTGACCCTGTTGGTCTTATGGTCACATCGCCATCAACGAACGCTGTGGGTCTCGAGCGTGGTGTTGGCGACGTTTCTCGTGCTCACCGGTTACGAGTCTTTCGATGCCTCGGTGGTTGGCGAGATCAACCTCGATGAAGATCGGTTGGCGGGCTTCTTGCTACCTTGGGCCGTGTCGTGGACCATCGGCCTGCCGATGTTGCGCGCGCGTCTCGAAGTCGGTGAGTGGCGTACGCCGTATCCCGTACTGTTTCGTAGTGCTTGGCGCAGTTATCTGACACTCGTCGAGTCCGCGTTGTTCACCGGCGCTTTCTGGTTGTTGTTGTTGCTATGGGCGGCGCTGTTCGAGACCTTGGGCAACGATCTTTTCAAGACGCTCTTCAGCGATCCGCGTTTCGTCTATCCCGCCACCACGCTGGCATTGGCAACGGCGACCCAGATCGTCGGTAGCAGCGATCGGTTCATCGACGGCGTGCTCGATCAGTTGCTCGGTTTGATGAAGTGGTTATTGCCGCTCGCGGGCCTCATCGTCATTGCCTTTTCGTTGGCTTTGCTTCCCAAACTGCCGGCGTTGCTCGGTAGTGGTGAGCGCGTCATCAATAGTGCTGTTCTATTGGCACTCGTCGCCGTGACCCTGCTGCTCTTCAATGCCGCCTTTCGAGAAGGCGATCTCGACCCGGGCTATGGGCGCTGGCTGCAGCAAGCGCTGCGTATCGTGCCGCCCTTGCTGGTACTGATCGCGTTGACAGCGCTGTACTCGATGAGCGTACGGCTAGCCGATTTAGGCCTGACGCCGGCTCGCTATTGGGGTCTCGTCACAGCGATCTTCGCGGTTCTTTATGCCGTGGGATATGCCTACGCGAGCCTGCGCACAGGCCCGTGGCTTGGGGCCATCAGCCGGGTCAATTTCGGTGTGTCTGTGCTGCTGCTGGCAACGCTGTTGATCAGCTTGACCCCGATTGCGGACCCGCTGCGTTTGAGTGTGGCGAGCCAGCTCGAGCGGGCACTCGCCGCATCGAGTGTCGAGGTGCGAGTCAGTGCCCTGCAGTTTTTGCGCTTCGATTCGAGCGAGCGCGGTCGCAACGCACTGAACGCCATCATCCGCGCTGAGATTTCCGCTGATGAGCCTGCGCGCAATGCGGCTTTGCGTATCGAGGCTCGTCGTATCGCCGACTTGGAGTCAAAGAAATCACCCTCCAAGGTAGATCCGGCAGCGACACCAGCGCGCTATGCAACTTGGCGCTCGACAGTGCGCGTCGTGCCGATCGAAACGCCGATCAGTCCCTCGCTCGAGTCGGCCATCCGTGAGGAGTTTTCGCAATCAGCCGCGGTGCTGGACCCGGGCGGTAACGCACCGGCTGCGCAGCTGGTATTCGTCGATCTCGACAATGATGGATCAGCGGACGCTCTATTGTGGGCAGGGACGCTACGCGGTGACCCGCAGCGGCTACGCGACTATCGAGCGTTCTGCCAAAGCGAGCAGACGTGGTCTCGTTGCTGATCGCGCTTAACTCGCGTCCAGCCCAAAATCGAGACGTCGCAGACGGTGAGTCAACGCACCGACTGAAACGTAATCCACACCAGTCATCGCGATGTCTCGAATCGAGTCGAGCGTGACATTGCCGGATGCCTCGAGAATGCTCTGTCTGGCCGTCAACCGTACGGCCTCACGCAGATCGCCGAGCGACATGTTATCGAGCAGGATGCAGTGCGGCTTGTAGGGCAGCGCCTCGACAAGCTGCTCGAGGGTGTCCACCTCGATTTCGATGACTCGCATGTGTCCGGCAGCAGCATGCGCTCGCTCAAGCGCCGCTGAAACACCGCCTGCTGCAAAGATGTGATTATCTTTGATAAGCACGGCATCACCCAAAGAGTGGCGATGGTTGACGCCACCGCCGACCAGAACGGCGCGTTTCTCCAGAAGCCGCAAACCGGGCGTGGTTTTGCGAGTGCATGTTACGCGAGTTGGGGTGTCCGCGATCGTCGCAGCGTAGCTGGCAGTCGTCGTTGCGATACCGGATAAATGACCCAGAAAATTCAGCACGGTACGTTCAGCCATCAAAATGGAGCGCGCGTTACCTCGCAGAACTCCGATGATCTCGCCCGGTTGCAGAGCGGCGCCCTCGACAATCCGCCAATCACAAGCCACGTCACGATCGATCAGTTTGACGGCAAGTCTTGCGGCATCGGTCCCCGCTAAAACGCCGTGCTCGCGACTGCGGATCAGTAACTCAATTTGAGTTTCGGCAGTGACGACCGAATCGGACGTGATGTCGCCGGCCGGGACCAGGTCTTCCATCAACGCGAGACGGACCAAAGGTTCGATCAGCAAGTCGGGAATGGATCCTGGCAAGATGGTGGTCATGACGGAGCTCCGGTATCGGAATGAGAGCGAAGTTCGATCCGAATGCTATCGGCTGAATCGCGCGACAGATAACTGCGTTGCGCAAGTGGGTTCGTCATCGGAAAATCCTCTCGAAAATGACCTCCGCGACTCTCCTCCCGACAGAGCGCCGCGGTCACGATGAGTCGTGCCGCCAACAAAGCGCTCGGTGCGGGGCCGAGCGTGGATTGCGCAGCGATCCAGTCGAGCAGGGACGTCAACCCGGTCTTGTTACGAAGCACTCCGCAATCAGACGACATTTTTTGTCGCAAAGCCGTCAAGGTTCGAGTAGCGACCCGCGGCGGCAGATCCTGCGAGTGGTTGGATGTCGTCGCAGGAGTTGTCAGGGATGCATTTAACAATCGAGTCGCGATTCGCGTTGCGAAAACGACCGATTCCAACAGGGAGTTCGAGGCGAGGCGGTTTGCGCCGTGCGCACCGGTCGAAGCGCATTCACCACAGGCAGACAGGCCATCCACATTGGTTCGTCCCCACAAATCCGTAACGACTCCGCCCATGTGATAGTGCGCAGCCGGCGCGACGGGAATCGGTTCGCTGCGCGGGTCGATGCCTGCGGCCAGACAGGAGGCAAACACTGTCGGGAACGCTTCGGGAAATCGACGCCCGATGGAGTCACGACAGTCGAGCCAGGCACCGCCGTTTGTCTGTCGCTCGGCGTGAATGGCTCTAGCGACGATATCGCGCGGCGCGAGATCGCCTCTTGAATGGTAACGCGACATGAACGGGACGCCGCGCGAGTCGACCAGCATCGCGCCCTCGCCGCGCAGAGCTTCGGTGACGAGTGGTGCCGGATCGCCACCGTTCGCTAGAGCGGTGGGATGAAACTGGACGAACTCCGGGTCTGCGATGAACGCACCTGCGCAAAATGCCTGCGCCATCGCGGATGCCCGAGCCTCAATGGGATTGGTGGTGACCGAGAACAAGCCGCCCGCACCACCCGAGGCGAGCACCGTCTCGGCTGCCTCGATGACTCCTTCACCTGCTGGGCTTCGTACTAACGCGCCGCGAACTTGTTGCGCTTCGCACAGCAGCGCCACTGCGCGCATTCCCTCAAGCACCGTGACATGCGGCGCTGCTCGTACCGCCGAGACCAAAGAATTCATGATGGCGCGGCCGGCGAGATCTCCGGATACCCTAACGACGCGGGCATGGCTGTGCGCCGCTTCCAGTGACAAGGACAGACGGCCGCTCGAGTCTCGATCGAAGGGAATGCCAAGATCGATCAACTCTTGCAGCCGTTCCGGCCCTTCGCTAGCGATCGTGGCGGCTACCAACGGATCAACCAAACCGACACCGGCGGCAACCGTATCCTCGGCGTGTGCGGCAGGCGTATCGGTCGGCGCCACGGCGGCCGCGATCCCGCCCTGCGCCCAAGCGCTGGCGGCCGCCTGACCCAGTGCCGCAGGCGACAGAACGATGCAAGGGCGCGGCGCAAGCCGCAGGGCCAGAGACAGGCCGGCAAGACCCGCCCCAATTACCAGGACTTCGGTTCGCAGCAGCGCGGTCAAGCTCGTGACATCAGCTCGACATCGACGGCAGCGCGCCCCGTCGTGAATCCGGGGGGTTTCAGACCGAGCGGAACCGACAGCATGCGCTCGATCGCGATGCGTGCGCGTTGTGCGATCTGCGCTTCGACGACGACCTCATGCTTCATTTCGAGCAAGGCGTCGTAGATACCCTGTAGCGTGATGCGTTTCATGTGCGGGCAGAGATTGCAGGGACGAACGAAGTCGGTGGCGGGGTTGGACACTGCGACGTTGTCGGACATGGAGCATTCGGTCAACAAGATCACGCGCTTGGGCCGCTCGCGCTCGACATAATCCGCTAGTGCGGCTGTCGATCCGGCGAAATCGGCAACGGACAACACATCAGGCGGACATTCAGGGTGCGCCAATACGAGCGCGCCCGGGTAGCTGATTCTCAGTTGCTCGATATCCGATGCGGTGAAGCGCTCATGTACCTCGCAGTGCCCCTGCCACGTGATGATACGCAGCGATGTTTGTGTCGCGACGTTACGGGCAAGATATTCGTCAGGTATGACGATGACGCGATCGACGTCCCATTCGGCCGCGATCCACTCGGTGACCTGCACGGCGTTGGATGACGTGCAGCAGACATCACTCTCGGCTTTGACTTCGGCCGACGAGTTCACGTAGCTAACCACCGGTACGTTCGGATGTGCCGCTTTCATCAGGCGCACGTCCTCACCGGTGATGGCCGAGGCTAGCGAGCAGCCCGCTGCCATGTCTGGAATCAGCACCGTCTTTTCGGGGCTCAAAATCTTTGATGTCTCGGCCATGAAGTGTACGCCGGCTTGCACGATCACCGACGCAGGCGTCCGCGCTGCTTCGCGCGCAAGTTGCAAAGAATCGCCGCGAATATCTCCGACGCAGGCAAAGATCTCCGGCGTCATGTAGTTATGAGCGAGCACCACGGCGTCGCGCTCTTGCTTCAGCTGTGAGATGGCGTGGATGTAGGGCGCATAAACCGGCCACTCGACGGCTGGGATCACATCGCGAACCCGGACGTACAGTTCATCGGTCGCACGCGCGACCTCAGCCGAGTAGAAGAGTTCGCGGTCCGCTGGTTTGGCGGCTAGCGCACCATGCCCGGGGATGACGCAACGCTCAGCGTCGGTGGTCAGCGTGTCGATGATTTGAGCCATGCGGCAACCATTGTACGACCTCTCCCGGTTCATTTCCTCGAACTGTCACAAACCTTCAATAAATACGTCATCGGCGTCCTGCACCGTATTTGTAGTTTATTCGTGTGCGAGGAAGCCGTGTCTCGAAATCAAGCGATGGTCTCAAGTTTGGTCCTAGTCAGTCTTGCGTCAGTCACACAGGCTCAAGAGCCGAGTTCGATGAGCGGTTTGGATGAGGTGGTTGTCACTGCGCAGAAACGCGAAACTAATTTGCAAGAGACGCCGATTTCGATAGCAGTCCTCACGACCGAAAGCCTCGAGAATCGTCAGGCGATTTCTCTCGGCAGTCTCTCTGACGGAGCGATTCCGTCGCTCCGAGTAGCCCCGTTTGTCGGTCGCTCCTCGGCACTGAACATCGGCATTCGTGGCGTTGGCGCTTCGTTTGACGCTAACCAGCCTGCCCGCGATGCAGGAGTCGGTATCTACGTCGACGGGGTTTTCCTCGGACGCGCCCAGGGTTTGGGTACCGCGCTGTTGGATGTCGAGCGGATCGAGGTGTTGAAGGGTCCGCAAGGCACGCTGTTCGGGCGTAATACGCAAGGCGGTGCAGTCAGCATCGTTACCAGGGCGCCCTCGGGTGATTTTCGTCTCGATGCTCGAGTCGGTACGTCGAATTTCGGCGGCCGGAACGCCGTGGTTCATCTCGACTTACCACAGATAGGAGATGTGAGTTTTAAAATCGACGGGGTGATGAACGAGCGAGACGGAAGCACGGAGAATGCGGTCGCCGGCACCACCGACTTCAACAGTTGGGATAAGACCGGGTTTCGTCTGACGGCATTGTGGAAACCGTCCGAGCAACTCGATATCCAATACGCCTATGACAACTCGAAGGACGTCACCACGCCCTATCACGCGCAGCTGCTGATTCCCGGGCCGTTCGCGAGCCCCTTGCAGAGAGACGGCGCCACGCTCGCGCGCCGAGAAAAGTCCATTCTCGGTGGTGAGCAAGCCGACAGTGTGGGTAAAACCAGCGGCCATACGTTGGTACTCAACTGGGCCATCAACGAGTCCACTCGCTTGCGCTCGATCAGCTCGTACCGAGAGCTTGATCAGTCGCAGCTGGATCAGGGTTTGATCGATGCCATCTCGACGTTCGCGCCGAATCGACCGTTCGCTCGGTACAGCGTTGCTAATGTCGGACAGGAACAGTCGAGTCAGGAGCTGCAGTTGATCGGTGACACCGGCGGCTTGCAGTACGTGGTCGGTGCGTTCTTCTACGAGGAGTCGGTCAACGACGACGCGCAATCCCCGCAGCTGAACTTATGGAACGCAACGGGAACGGCGTATACGACTAATCCGGCGACGACGCCGCTCGACTTGACGAAGATTGTGATCGACCGGGCTAGCAAGGCCAACACGGAGAGCATTGGCGTGTTTGGTCAGATGACATGGACCCCTGAATCCTTGACGCAATTGCATCTGACGGCAGGTGCCCGTTACACGGAAGACTCCAAGGACGGCAAGCTGTTCCTCGTCAATGGTGCTGCAGCACCCTTTTCCTTCGATAGTTCTTGGAGCCGCGTCGATCCGATGGCGACGGTAGCGTGGGACTTCTCGGACGATCTCATGGGCTACGCCAAGTGGAGCACCGGGTTCCGGGCGGGCGGCGCCAATTCGCGCTCCTTGAGTTATCGCGCCTTCGCGCCCGAGGAGGTCGAGGCGGCCGAGCTCGGCCTCAAGAGCGAGTTCTTCAGCAACCGACTGCGCCTCAATCTCGCACTTTTCGACGCGTCGATCAAAGATAAGCAGATGGATTTCTTCTTTCCGTTCGTCGTGGGCGGCTCGCAGCGCACGGTATCCGACACAACCAACGCGACAACCGAGGGTAAGTCCAAAGGTCTCGAAGTCGAGATCATGGCAGTCCCCGTCGATAATCTGACGGTGGGATTCAACTATACGCGTCTGACTGCCGATCCGATTCTGGCACCCAACCCGTATGTCACTGGTAATCCACTCGCGCGGGTGTTGCCGTTGTACGCACCGCGAAATGCGGGCAGCGCCTCGGTCGATTACGCCATCTCACTCGGCGAATCCCGACTGAAAATGCACCTCTCGGGCAGTTGGGCGGACGGCGCCTACACGAGCGAGCTGGAGCAGACGTTGACCGATAAATCCGTGTCCATGAATGCGCGTTTGTCACTGGTGGACTTAGCGCTGCCGCAACTCGGTGCTACGGGTGAAGTGTCGTTGTGGTCGCGCAATTTGTTGGACGAGGAGTATCTGTTCTACAAGAGCGTCAGCTCGACCTTGGGTACTTACGGTATCTTCAACGAGCCGAGAACCTACGGTCTTGAGCTCCGCCTTCGCTTCGGGGAGTCTCGCTGATGACACGCACACGCCGGCTTCGCCGCACGATGTCGTGGTTGGCCGCTTGCGCAGCGGGTTTCGCGCTGCTCATCAGCGCGGCCGTTGCTTTCGACGCGACGCCGGTTGGCCCGGCCCGTGTTGATTCCAGTGCACGACTTCTCCCTCTGCAGGGCGGCGTCAACTTTCGCGACCTCGGCGGTTATGAAACCTCTGACGGTCGTCTCGTGCGACGCGGCGTATTGTATCGATCGGGATCCATGACCGACTTGACCGCCAGTGATTACGAATACCTTCGTACCTTGAACATCGAAGTCGTCGCCGACTTCCGATCGACCGAAGAGCGTCTGCGCGAACCGACGCGTTGGCCGGACGGTGCGGCGCCGCCGCGTCGGCTCGAACGCGATTACGAGCTGCAGTTTGGTGAGGTTCTCGCCGTGATGCGCGACGCCCCGACGCCTGCGGCCGCCCGCGCGGCGTTTGCGTCTTTCTATCGGGAGCTGCCTAAGCAATTTCGGCTGCAGTACCGACAAATGTTCGATGAGCTACTAGCCGGTAACGCGCCCCTCGCGTTCAATTGCTCCGCAGGCAAGGATCGGACGGGCGTGGCAGCGGCGTTGATATTGACCGCACTTGGCGTGCCGCGTGAGCGCGTCATGGACGATTATCTGCTCTCCAACAAGCACTACAAGCCCAAGCCGATGTCCGCCGCGGCCGCTGACGATCCGACGGCGCGCTTGTTCGGGCGCCTTCCTCCGGATGTCATTCAGGTCTTCATGGGTGTCGAGCCCAGTTACCTTGACGCTGCATTCTCCGGGATGGTTGACGAGTTCGGTAGCGTCGATAAGTACCTTGAAGAGGGGCTTGATCTGGATGCGGCCGATCGCGAAAAACTACGGCGCCTGTACACCGAGCCGACTCACTGAGAGTGTCGCGAAGGCAGGACTCAAACAACTTTCGCTGAGTTCTGTTAGAGGTCACCGCTCGAGCGGTAAGCGACCGGCATCGGCGTTCGCCGGTAGTTCAAGATCAACCCAGTTTTGACGTTTCGCGGCGACAGGCAGCCGATTCTGGGGTGTAACCGGTTCAGGAATCGGAGGCCGTCGGGCAGTCGTGCGCTCGCGTGATAGGCGCGTTCATTGTCCCAACCCTCAAATTCGATTCGATAGATCGCGGCAAACATAACTGCTCGCCCCTCGCCATCCTTGCAGTGGATGAGGATCCGGCCGGGTTCGCTCAACTCTTGCTGCATCGCAGCTACGAAGGCGGCGATCTCCGTCTGGCTTGGATAGATCGATGTCGGCAAGTGGCGATGCCGCACGCCGATGCGGGCGAGCGCTTTTTTCTCCGCCGCGACTTCGAGATCCTGGCCGCTGCGAAAGTCGATTACCGTCTGTATCCCGCGACGCTGTACCACCCGTGCGAGTTTGGAGGGCGGCATCGCAGCTGATTGAAAAAGAACGCCGGGTGACACGGTGGTGAAACGCGAGTGCAGGTGTACCCACCACGCGTAGATCAGTCCGCCGACGATGAGTAGGGTGACGGGAATCCAAAGCCAATCATTCATGGGATGGGTCTCATCGAGATACGAGCGGTGACAAACTCGGGCTGCAAAATGTTGAGGTCGCGATTTTTGATCGCGTCCCAGCTCGTTTCCTTAGACAGTCCGGGCTTGCCGAGGCTGAGGAAAGCGCCACGCGAATACCACATCGCAAAGCGACGCTCGATCTTCACTAGGCAGTTCGCGCTTTGCGCGGTGGTCTGCAGGGCGCGCCAGTCGTCTCGACGCAAAACGAGAAGACCGTGTTTAAGCGCATGATCCTGAAGTGCGCGCCGGTCGTCACGCTCGATGATCGGTACGGATCGACCGAGCACCATGGAGAGCGTGCCCGGATATGGGCTCGCATAATGAGCACCGGTGCCGGTTGCAAAGTCTGAGATCACCTCGGCCGGCAGACTGTTGACCCCAAGCCGGGGATAGAGATAACCGAGCGTGACAGTCGTGGCCGAGATCAACAGTACGACGGTCGCGATATTCTCTCGCCGCCAGGCGCAAATGCTGGCGACAGATAGCATCGCGACCGACACGATGGTCGCAACAACGACGAACGTTGTGGGCGCGAGCCAGCAAACAAAAACGGACAGCGATACAACCGGCAGCGCCGTTATGACCACCGATGACATCAAATGGAGTCGCCGCGACGGCGCATGACTGTCTAAGACGTGAGATGTCAGCAGAACAATAGGGATGGCGAGCGGCAGCAGGTATCGCTCGAAGGTTCTGAAGAACAAGAACGGAATGAGTGCCAGAGTAATCCACAGCCACAGTGCGCGGGTGGTTTCGCGATCTTTCGCTTCGATGGTAGTGCGTGTCCCCGCGCGTAGCAGGACAACTAGCCACGGCAAACTCGCCACAGCGAGCCCGCCAATCAATGCTTGCAGGTTCTTCAGACTTGGCCAACCGAACTCTCGATCAGCGCTGTCGTCTGCAAGACGATCAAGCCAATCTGGGCTCGACAAGCTTAAGAGCAAAGGCCAAAGACTGATGAGTACGAGGGCGAGAATCGACGTGGACCAAACAAGCGCAGGCTTGACGGACTGCCGCGTTACGACTCGAAACGCCATCACGGCCGTGACGATGAACCATAACGCCACCGGTCCCTTGAAATAAAACCCCGCCGCCGTGGCGAGCGCCGCAGCGACCCACCAATAGGAGCTCGGTGATCTCTGTTGGCGGAACAGGGCCGTCAAGGCGGCTACCGTGCAAAACGCGACTGGCAAATCGAGCATCGCTCGACGGGACTCGACCGCGATGGTCAATAGCGAGAGCACAATCAAAAAAGGCAGTAGACGACTACGCCTGAAGAGGTCTGAGTAGAGCGTGGCGACCAAAAAGGCAAAGCCGAGACCCAACAACAGTGACGGCAAACGCGCTGTCCAAAATTCGATGCCGAAGGCGCTGAAGCTCAGCATCATCAACCAGTACAGCAGCGGTGGCTTTTCGACTCGCAACTCGCCATCGAGCACGGGAGGCCACCACGCGCCAAGCTCGAAGGATTGAATCGCCGTGCGCATCGAATGCCAGTACTCATCAAGTCCCGTGATACCGGTTGCGGAATTGATTCCAGTGCCAAGGGCCCAAATCGCGAATACCACGACCAGCGCTAGTCGTAGGACGGGAGGGAGGTGGATGGGGTTGCTCATCACGGCGTTTCGCTTGCGTGAGCTCGCCAGCGCGGCAACTGCAGCCATAGATAGGCGATGAGACCGCTGATCGAAAATACGATCACACCCGCCCACAAAACATCAGACGGATAGTGCCGACCCGCGAGAACACGACCCGTGCCGACGAGAAGACCGAGACCCAGAGTCAAGCCGAGCGTCAGCAACGCACGCTGCGGCCAAAGATATCGCGCGACAAAAAACAGTGATGTACTCCAGAACGCTGCGGCAGCATGACCTGACGGGAATGACCGACCGGCTCCGCCACGCTCCGGCGCACCACCGGCACCGGGATTCGTAATACGACGAAATTCCTGTGTGCCGCCGAACTGCAGGGTATCGACCGGCCGCGGACGACCCCACATATTCTTGAAAACGCCGTTGACGACCAGGCCAGGGCCGACGGCGAGCGACAACAGGAGAAACACTCCGACACGCTGCCACTGCGGCGAGGCGCACCCCAGGCGATACGCGAGAATGCAGGCGAGTGAGGCGCTCGCTCCGGCGACTACGAATACGCTTTCGAAGTGGCGGTTCAGGGTATCGAAAAGCGGCAATGAGGCGAATGGCCACTCGCCCGTGCTCTGGTCATAGACCAGCGCGACGATCCACAAATCGGTTTTCGGCAAATCGACGAAGATCAACAGAACCACGACCAGCACGCCGACGACGATCAGCTCGGGATATTTCTCAAATCGTGACGGGGCGCGCGTGATCACGCTCCGCAGTGTCGAATCTCAAGGTGACGATCTGACGTCGGATTTCCTACATTCGCGTTGCGCATGCCAGAGCTGAACCGTTCGAGCGAGACCCCCTGTCACCGGAATAATCTCGCTGCCGAGCGATCGGACGCAGGGCCAACGCGCGCGCAAATCGGGTGGCAATGAAGTTCGGTCGTCGGTCACCACTAGCAGAGCCTCCTCTTGCGTGATCGGCTGGCGCCGGTTCCAGATCCCGTACTGAGTGCGGATCTCGTCGCTTGGTTGCCAAAGTCGGACGGACGGACGTTCTGGATGGTAGAAAGCCAGTTGCGAAGCCGAGTAACGATGTCCGACCACGATGATGGCGCGTCTTGCATCGACACCCTCGCGCTCGGGCCAGATTGATCGATCCTGACTTGCGATCTGTTGCGCGTATCTCTCCCAGCCCATGACTCGATCAAACGGCGTCTTGGCCAAGGTCAACTGGGGCGTCACGATAATGGCTGCAATGAGACCGAACTGAACGACCAAGTTAAGCGCAATACCGCGTCGCCACCAACATTCATTCAAAGAAATTCCCGCTTGGATCATCAGCGGCAGCCAGAATACAGCGGCCCAGTTGGGCAGGATGTTTTGCCGTAACGAGAGCAGCAGGATGAGTGCGAGAACAGGTAATGACCACAACGTGAGGAAAGAGCGAGTCGAGTCGGCACTCGGGTTGGCACCCGATCGGCGGGTTAACGCCGTGATCGCAACGGGTATTGCCACCACTCCCCAAAGCACCCATTGCGAGCCGAGGAACGCGCCGAGCGAGCCGAGTGCCTTACGAACACCCCACGCCGAAGCCGCAAAGTGACTGGCGGTGTGTTGGATGGTCACCCAGTTCTCCTGTGCGTTCCACCACAGCGGGATCGTCAACGCCAACACGGGCGCCGCCGCGATGACGTAGACCCGCAGGGTCGAGAGTTGACGACGTCGATTGGGGTCGATGGCCAGCCAAATGAACCACAAGGGGATGAAAGTCAGCATGATTTGTTTGGTCAGCACGCCGAGCGCCAGAACGGCAGCGAGGGCGGTATCGGATCTCGAAATAGTGCTCGCGGCATCGCGTAAGCGCCATGTCAGTAGCAAGGCGGCAGACCAGAAAAAAACCAGCGGCGAATCGATGGTCAAAAATAGATTAGCGGGTAGTGCGAAGGGGGCACTCGCCAGCAAAGCGACGACGCGAAAGGCGTCTCGGGGCGTCGCTATCTCCGCGGTGAGCGCTCCCAAAAAGTAAAGACTGCCCGTGCCGATAATTGCGGCAGTGACACGGATGCCCGATTCCGTATCGCAACCGAATACGCCGAGCACCCACATCATCCAGCCGATCAGCGGCGGTTTGCTGAAATAACCGAAGTCGAGGTTGCGGCCCCACTCCCAGTAGTACGACTCATCGCCCGCCAGGTCGATGGGCAGAAAGAGCGCCAGGGCAAGTCGAGCCATCAACACGATACCGATCAGTCTCAACCATCTGGGTTTGCTGATCATGGCGTATTGCTAATCATGGCGTACTGGACACAACGCGGTACGTGAGAGGCCGGCGCAAAGAAAAGCATCCAGCCAGACGTCGCATATTTGATCAAAGTTATGACGGTCTTATGAAGATTCGATTGCAGATAGCTAGCGTCAAGGCACTACTTGATGATTGTTACCTCGCTGACATCAACTCTTCATCAATTTCACACATCTCGGAGGGACGCTAACGATAAATCGACTACACCACACCATCGCCGGAGGCTGCCGTGTCCGATCACGATCAAGATCTCGTTACCAACGTTTCGCCCAATCCTGAGATGAGCGCGATTATCGCGCGCCGCATGCTGCTCAAAGGCGGTGCTGGTCTTGCGGCATTGTCTGTGTTCGGTGCCCTTGCCGGTTGCAACGGCGATGATGTCGGTTCGTCGACACCCGATGCGATCGGCGCCACACCGTCCGGCGTCGCACCCCCGCGAGCAACCACCCTGTCTTTCAATCCGGTTGCTAAATCGGTCGCCGATGCTGTTCGGGTTCCGAGCGGTTATTACGCAACGGTTCTCTTCCGCCTTGGTGATCCGATGGCAGCCAGCGTCGCAGCGTTCAAAAACGACGGCACCGACGATGCCAGTACGTTCGATCGACGCGCTGGAGATCACCACGACGCAATTCAGTATTTCGGTCTGGGTGCCGACGGCAAGTATTCAGCCACTGCGACGGATCGCGCGCTGCTCGTGATGAATCACGAAGCGATCACACCGTCGTTTCTGCACGCCAATGGTCAGACGATCGTCAATGGGGCGCGCACGGTCAGCAGCGAGGTTCTCAAAGAATTCTATGTGCACGGTGTTTCAGTCGTCGAGGTCGTCAAGCAGGCGGGTAACTGGACATACAAGCAAGATTCCGCTTTCAATCGTCGCATCCACACGCTGACCCCGATGACACTCTCCGGACCCGCTGCCGGTTCGCGTTATATGGTCACCAAATTCTCGCCAACCGGTGTCACCACACGCGGTACGGTGAACAACTGTGCGCACGGTTACACGCCGTGGGGAACATATCTGACCTGCGAAGAGAACTGGGCCGGCTACTTCCGCCGCACCACGGCGACGGATAACGCCAAGCGAACCGCCAAGGAACTCACGTCGTTCGCACGCTACGGCGTAGCGGGTGCCGGTCGCGAACTGTGGGCGACCCCGACGCCTGACACCGCGGACAACCTCTATGGTCGTTGGAACGCGGAAGCGTTGGGCACTTCGACCGACGGCTCGGACGACTATCGTAACGCGCCGAACACCTACGGTTGGAACGTCGAGATCGACCCCTACGCCCCGTCGTCTGTGCCGAAGAAGCGCACCGCGATGGGCCGCTTCGCTCACGAGGGCGCTTGGCCGGCGAAGGCAGTCGCTGGCAAGCCGATCGTTTATTACATGGGTTGCGACTCGCGCAACGAGTACATTTACAAGTACGTATCAACCGCCGTCTGGGACCCGGCTGATGCCAGCCGCGGTTTGGCGGCCGGCGATAAGTATCTCGATAACGGCAAGTTGTATGCCGCCATTTTCAGTGCCGACGGAACCGGGCGCTGGGTGGAACTCACTTTCAACTCGGGTGCGGTGAACGCGGGTTACACCCCCTATGCGTTTGCGGATCAGGCCGATGTGTTGGTCAATGCGCGACTGGCAGCCGATGCAGCAGGTGCGACCAAGATGGATCGCCCCGAGTGGGGTGCGGTGGATCCCTTCACGGGCGCGGTCTACATGACCTTGACCAACAGCAACTCGTCACTGCGGACATTGGCCTCGACCGACGCGGCCAATCCCCGTCATTACAACGACGCACGTACCAACGGATCCGCGCAGCGGGGTAATCCGAACGGTCACATCATCCGCTGGCTGGAAGCGGAGCCCTCCGCCTTGACGTTCCGTTGGGATGTGTATTTGTTTGGTGCGCGCGCGACGGCGGATGCAGCGAACGTGAATTTGTCCGGCCTCACCGCCGAGAACGATTTCTCGAGCCCGGACGGCGCGTGGTTCGGCTCGAATGGCATCTTCTGGATCCAGACCGATGACGGTGCCTACACGGATGTCACCAACTGCATGCTGCTCGCTGCCCTGCCGGGCACGGTTGGTGATGGTGCCGCGCGAACCGTGACCAATACCGATGCGAGTGGTGCTACGAAAACCGTGCAAACCTATGTTGGCGCCGCTCCCGGCACGACGAAGCTCAAGCGCTTCTTGGTTGGGCCCGCACAGTGCGAAATCACTGGGATCACCGAGTCACCTGACGGTAAAGCGCTGTTCGTCAACATTCAGCACCCAGGCGAGGACATGCCGCTCGCCGATCTGTCCAACCCGAGCAAGTATCCGTCGCACTGGCCGGATGGTGGTCTGACGCGACCGCGATCGGCCACGATCGTGATCCAACGCGACGACGGCGGCATCGTCGCAGCGTGACGCATCGACCAACCCTGATCGGTTGGCTGCTCGGAATGTGGCTCTCTGCGGTGGTGGGGATGGCTTCCCCGCCACCGCCCGCGGCCGCCGATGCCATCGAGCTACGACGAGTTGGCACCATCACCGGTGTTGACCATCAGCGTTTCCGCGCGGTGGAATTCGAAGTCCCAACTGGGATCGACCGGATCGACATCGATTTTTCTCACGACGGCCAAGGCGTGCGGACAGTAGTCGATCTCGCTTTATACGACGAGACGGGGTTTCGGGGTGCGAGCGGGAGTAACAAAACGTCACTGACGATCGGTGCGGTGGACGCCACGCCATCGTATCTGCCCGGTCCGATTAGATCGGGTGTTTGGCGCCTCGTGATGGGGTTTCCGAATGTGCGAGCGACCGTGGGTCTGCCTGGGCGCGGAATGCCGCCGACCAACTACGAGGTACGAATTCGTCTTCACCGCCGAGGGTATGAATTACCCGAATCGGCCTTCGTCGCCGGCGCGTTACGGGGAGAGGCGAGATGGTATCGCGGCGATTTTCATGCTCACACCGCGCATAGCGACGGGAGCTGCGAGAGCCGCACGGGACGCCGCGTACCCTGTCCCATTTTCAAAACCTTGCTCGCGGTCGACCGCGAGGCGCTGGATTTCATTGCGATCACCGATCACAACACCAACGCCCACTACAACGGGTTGCGTGAACTCCAAGCCTACTTCGATCAAGTGTTGATCATCCCTGGCATGGAGATGACGACGTTCGGTGGTCATGCCAACGTGTTGGGTATCGACCAGTGGCCAGCGTTCCTCAAGCCAGACTCGAGCGCGCTCGATATCGCAGCCGTTTTCAGCGAAGCGCGGCGACGACGCGGTCTCGTCATCGTCAACCATCCCGGTTTACCTGCCAACGAAGATTGCATGGGTTGCGGATGGTCGGGTCAAACCGGCTGGGGCGAGGTCGACGCCGTTGAGGTCGTCAACGGCGGCTCACTGCTGCGCTTTGCCAGTGCCGAGGGTCCTTTTTCGGCGCTCGAGTATTGGCAGAGGTTATTGGATCGCGGTGTGCGTGTGACGGCGATTGCCGGCAGTGACTCGCACGATCCAGCCGCAGCGGCTGATCGACAGGTGCCATTAGGACGGCCACGAAGTGTCGTGTACGCGACGCAGCTCTCGCAACGCGCGCTTTTTTCGAGCGTGCGTGAAGGTCGCGCGTTCGTGGATGTCGACGGTACGCAGACGCGCCATGTCGATCTGAACGTGATTACCGCGAGGCAGAACGTCGCGATGGGCGGCTCGGTGCAGCTCGCGTCCGAGACGGATTTCTCGCTCGAGGTTGCAACTCGCGACGTACTGGGTCAGCAGCTGATCGTGACGATTGGCGATTCAATCCGTGGACGCATCGTTCAGTCGCACGCGATCTCGAACGCCGTCATGACGCTCCCACTCAAGACGAGCGGTTGTGAGCGTTGGCTCAGAGCTGATGTTCGAGAACCGGTAACAGGACGTCTGTTGCTGATCTCGAACCCGATTTATTTCGTCACCGACATGAAATCGCAACCCACCTGCAAGGGTCCTGCAGGAAAACCCTGATGTACTTCCAATCTAACCTGAGGGAGACGACAAAATGAGCAACCGAGATGTCCGCTGGTCGATTGCCGCAACGGTGTCGATGTTGATCGCTGCATCCGCGGCTGTATCGCAGACTTCTGAGTCGAATCGCGAGCAAGCCCTTGAAGAGGTAATTGTCACCGGACGCGCTGGCCTCGGTCAGTTGGCGAAAGTCGACGTCAGCTACGCAGCGACCTCACTCGATGCAGAGCGCTTACGCTTCGTTGCGCCGCTCAGCACCGCGGAGGTGTTCAAGTCGGTCCCGGGTTTTTGGGTTGAGGCGTCCGGTGGTGAAGCGTCCAACAACGTCCGCTCGCGTGGCATTCCGACCGATGGCTATTCGTCGGTCACGATTCAGGAAGACGGACTGACCATTCAGCACGATGGTGGCCTCGGTTGGTTGAATGCGGATCAGTCTTTCCGTCTCGATGAAACGATCGGTCGCGTGGAAGCGGTGCGCGGCGGTCCGTCGGCAATTTTCGCAGCCAACTCGCCAGGTGGCGTTGTCAATTTCATCACCCGACGCCCAAGCGACAAGCCTGAGGGTCTAGTGAAGGTTCAGGTTGGTGACTACGACATGTATCGCACCGATTTCTACTATGGTGCGCCCCTCGGTGAGTCGTGGGATATGTCTGTTGGCGGATTTTTCCGCAGTGACGATGGCATTCGTCCGCCGGGCTTCCGCCAGAATCAAGGCGGTCAGTTCCGTGTCGCAATCGGCCACGATTTGGTGGACGGTCGAATCGACGTGAATCTCAAGCACATCGACGACAACGTCGGGTTCTTGTTGCCAGTACCGCTGACGTTCGACTCATCTGGAGATGTCGCCGCCATCTCGGGATTCGATCCCAACTTCGGAACGCTCGCGGGTCCAGATAATCGCTTGCTGAGCTTCTTGAACGTCAATGGACCCTATGCGTTTGACTTGCGCCGCGGAACCGACGTCAAGCTGACGCAGCTCACGGCAAAACTCGATGTGGGCCTCGGCGATGGTTGGCGCTTGCGTAACATTGCGCGACTTCGCGACTCCGAGATCACCCGCAACGGTCTTTTCCCGACCGGCAATGTGGAAACGGCACGGGCACGACTGGCGTCGCTGCGAGCTGCTGCGCAGACTGCGTATCCCGGCGCCGATTTACGTATGGTGTATGCGACCTCCGGCGAGGCCTTCAATCTCGACGGCGCGAATGGCAACGGACTGATGATCAGCGGAAATCTGCTCACCGTGATCGTTCCGCTGCGCGAGTTCGCAAACGACTTAAGGGTTTCCAAGCAGTTTGAGCTCGGTGGTGCAACCCACGATGTCACGCTCGGCGCTTATCTCGCCGATTACTCCTATGACTACGATCGTTTCATGGCGACCGCCAATCTCGAGCTGCGCGATCAGGCGCGACGCGTCGATGTACTCGCCGTTGGCGGCAACGGCGCGATCGTCGGCAAGGTGACCGATAACGGCATCCTGCGTTATGGCTCCTTGTTCGACAACGCCACGGTCGAGGCGCGCAGCACTGCGCTCTACCTCGCCGATGAGTGGAAGCTCAGCGAGACATTGCGCCTCGACCTCGGCGTTCGCTACGAGGAGATCGACTTCTCCGGCGCCGTCGAGGGAAAAAAGACGGTGGATCTTGGCGTCGCGGGAACTTTGGCTGATAACCAGGTGATCACGGGCACGGGCGTTTTCCAGGGCTTTGCGCGTACCTACGACCAGACCAGCTTCACGCTCGGTTTAAATTATCAGTTCGACGACGGTTTCGGCGCCTTTTTGCGCGTGACCGACACGGGACGATTGCCGTCACCCTCGGAGTTTCAAGGTAGCGCCGGCGATGCCGCTCGTACCGACATACGTGTCACGCCGATCACCATGCTGGAGGCGGGCCTCAAGCTGGAGGGGAGCAATTATTCCCTATACGCGACCGCGTTCCAGTCGAAATT
Source organism: Gammaproteobacteria bacterium (assembly GCA_018970145.1). GTDB lineage: Bacteria > Pseudomonadota > Gammaproteobacteria > Steroidobacterales > Steroidobacteraceae > UBA964. The sequence continues at coordinate 11,984 of JAGWWY010000011.1, read as the reverse complement.
CGAGGGCGTGCGTTTCACTGACAACGTGTTCAACAACGCGACCAACAGTTTCACCACACGTGTCGGCTATGCCGACACCAAAACGGTCGGCGTCGAAGTTGAGGGCAATGTCAGCTTCGGAGAGATGTTCTATGTCGGTGGTGCACTGACGTGGCAGCAGCCTGAGTACGAGAGCTTCACATTCACCAATAACGTCGGTGGACAGCCCGTGGTGGTGACCTTCAACGGCAACCAGTTGATTCGTGTTCCCGAGGTATCGGCGCGTCTCAACCCGGGTCTGAAATTAATGGGCGGGCGTCTGCGTGCGGAACTGGACGCGGAGCACTACTCGAAGCGCTACGCGGATGCGGCCAACTCGCAGTCGCTGCCGGCCTATGAGGTGCTCGGTGCTAACGTCACATGGAAGGCGACCGATCAACTGACCGTCGGCTTCCACGGTGTGAATCTGACAAATGAAATCGGCCTGACGGAGGGCAATCCCCGCGCTGGCCAGTTCGTTTCTGGCGATGCCGGTGCGCGGTTCTACACCGCGCGGCCGATCTTGGGTCGCTCGTATCGAATCTCTGCAACTTATCGTTTCTGATCGACTCATATCGAGGATTTTTGATGATGACGAAACTTGTCGATGCTCCGCAGTCGGTAGCAATTCTTTGCTTTTTAGTATCTGCCGTACCGGCGTTTGCACAGAACAGCTCCACGGGACCCGCTGATGAGGGTGGATTGGATGAAGTGATCGTGACCGGCACGCGTGCGGCGGAGAGAACGGTGTTTGAAACACTCGCGCCGGTCGACTTGTTGACTGACGCGGCGATCGAATCCTCGATATCGAGCGATCTGACAGACGTGCTTGCACAGCTCGTGCCTTCGTATAACGTACAGCGCTTGCCGATGGCTGACGGACAGGTGTTTGTCCGTCCGGCTACGCTGCGCAGTCTATCGCCCGACCAAACGCTCGTTCTCCTCAATGGCAAGCGCTTTCACCGCTCGGCATTGCTCGGATCGCGCGGCGCGCAGGGCCCGGACTTGTCGCAAATTCCGACGAGCGCCATCGGACGCGTCGAGGTGCTGCGCGACGGTGCCTCGGCTCAGTATGGTTCCGATGCGATCGCCGGCGTCATCAACATCATCCTCGATGAGTCGACGGGCTTCGAGGCGACGGCGCAGATGGGTCAATACTTTGAAGGCGATGGTGCGACCCAAAGCTACAGTATCCGCGGGGGTACAGCGTTGGATGCTGGCGGTCATTTTTCGGCCTCCTTCGAATGGAACGATCAGGAGCTGACTTCGCGTACCCGGCAGCGTCCAGATGCACTTGCGCTGCAACAGGCATTCCCCTCGTTAGTGGTGCCGAACCCCGTACAGCGCTGGGGTCAGCCCGATCTGCGAACCTGGCGCGCCGCGGTCAATGCGAAGGTGCCACTCGACTTCACCGAGTTTTACCTGTTCGGAACGGCCGGGCAGGGTAACGGCCTGAGCGATTTCAACTGGCGTAATCCCGTGGGCAATCCCACCGTTTATGGCAGTAGCCCCGCGTTCCCCGGGTTTGATCTGCGCTCGATTTATCCGGCCGGCTTCACGCCGCGCTTTGGCTCGGAAGATCAGGACTACCAACTCGTCGTCGGCGCGCGGGGCAATTGGACCGACACGTTCGCTTACGATTTCAGCGCCTCCTCCGGACGTAGCGGTATCGACTACACCTTGAGCGAAACCATCAACGCCTCTCTGGGACCGACGAGCCCGACTTTCTTTTATCTCGGACGGATCGCCCAAGAAGAGCTGAATCTCAACGCCGACTTCACGTGGACGTTGGGTGGTCTGGTTGCAGATGAGAAGACGACGGTCGCGTTCGGTTTCGAGGCACGCGAGGAAACCTACAACATTTCGCCGGGCGATCCCGCGTCTTATGCCGTAGGTCCGGGTGCGGCGCCCCCTGCACGTTTGGCAGCTAATGCCAATGGATTTCCGGGATTCACTCCGACGCAGTCCGGCGAGTTTCCGCGCAAGAACACGGCTGCTTTTATCGACATCGATTTGCCGGTCACCGACAAGCTGCGCTTGGCGTTGGCTGGTCGCTTCGAAGACTACGACGATTTCGGCGACAACTTCGACTACAAATTCGGCGCTCGTTACGAACTCACCGACGATCTCGCCTTGCGTGCAACGGTATCGACCGGATTCCGCGCGCCCACGCCGGGTCAGCAAAACACCTCGCAGATCGTGCAGGGTCTGGATGTAGCGACATTGCAAGTATTCACGAGCGGCCGTGTACCGCCGGGCGTGTTGGCTGGTGTCGCCGGGTTATCGCCTGCACCTGCTGTCCTGACACCTGAGACGAGTGACAGCCTGAGCGTGGGCCTCGCGTGGCGTAGTGCGATGGGGTTATCTTTGACGCTTGATGCTTATCGAATCGAGGTGCAGGATCGTTTCAGTCAGACCGGTTCGTTCGCGGTAACCGATGCAGTGCGTGCCGCACTGGTCGCGGGTGGTATCCCCGGCGCCTCGACGCTGACCCGCGTGTCCTTCTTTACCAACGACTACGACACTCGCACCGAGGGCGTGGACTTGATCGGTTCTTATTCGCACAGCTTCGATGCAACCCGTCTGACCTTGACGGCCGGCATCAACCACAACGAGACCACCGTTCTGAGCGGTGCGGTCCTCAATCCGACGGGTGTCACCACCCGTCGTGTATTCGAGGAAGCCCGCCCGAAACTGAACGGTACGGCATCAGCGATCGTACAGAACGGTCCTTGGGAGCTTTCGGTCCGGGGTCGCTATTACGGGCCTTGGTTGGACGTGACGGGTAATTCGACGGGTGAGCTCTTCCAAGACTTCGGCAGCATGACGTTGGTCGACATTGCATTTGATTACCAAGTGACCGATCGTCTGGCGGTGAAGCTCGGTGCTGAGAACGTGTTCGATGCCTACCCCGATGAGGCGGTCAATCAGGCCAATCGCGGTTTGATTTATTCGCGCAATGCTCCGTACGATACCGACGGTGGACAGTACTACGTTCGTCTCAAATACCAGTTCTGATCTTTGATGCTAGAGCGCCGCAGCTTTCTCATCTCGGCTGCGGCGCTCGTCGCCGATCGTGGGTTCGCCTCGCAACTCTCGATCGATACGGTGACCGACGAAGATTACTGGGCGCGCATCGCGGCCGATTTCGATCTTGTCCAAGATCCGATCCCGCTCGAGAACGGCAACTGGGGTGTGATGGCACGTCCCGTGTTGCAGCACTATCTCGCTCATACCGAGATGGTCAATCGACGCAACACTCTGTATGCCCGCAGCGAGTATCCAGCCGACCTCGAGCGAGTACGCGCGCGCGTCGCGCGCACTCTCGGTGTCGAGGTCGATGAAATCGCTTTGACGCGAAATGCGACCGAAGCCTTACAGGCGCTGATTGCGGGCTACGGGAAGTTGAGTGCGGGTGATGAGATTCTGATGGCCGACCTCGACTATCCGGCGATGCAAGACGCCATGCGCTGGTTGCAGCGCGAGCGGCAGGTGGGGCTCGTAACGATCGACTTGCCAGAGCCGGCCAGTTGGCAGGGCTTGATTGATGCTTACGAGTCCGCGCTGCGCAAGCACCCGAGAGTACGCCTCATGCTGTTGACCCAGCTCGGACATCGAACCGGGTTGATTTTGCCAATCAAAGAAATCATCGAGATGGCGCGTCGTCGCTCCGTTGATTGTATCGTCGACTCGGCGCATGCGCTTGGACAATTGAACACCACGATCCCGGGTCTCGGTGCCGATTTCGTGGGTTTCAATCTGCACAAGTGGTTTGGTGCGCCGATCGGCTGTGGCGGCTTATATGTTGCTAAGCAGCGACATGGCGATATGCGGGCGCACATGAGCGCGGAGACCGAGCTGCAGGATATTCGCGGTCTCGTACATGCTGGCACCGCCAATTTCGCCGCGACGCTGACCGTACCGGCAGCGCTCGACTACCGGGAGCGTATCGGTGGTGCGTTGATCGAAGCCCGGCTTCGGCATTTGCGCCGTAGTTGGGTTACCGAGTTGCAGACGGAGCCTGGTGTCCAGGTGCTCGATTCAAACGATCCGCGCTTGTATGCCGGTATTGGCGCGCTACGCTTACAAGGCAAAACGTCGGAGCGAGATAACTTTCTCTTGGCGAAGCGATTGCGTGAGGACTTCGGCGTCATGACGGTTCACCGCGCCGGTGCGGCAGCGGGATCGGTTGTCCGCATCAGTCCAGCGATCTTTACTCGGCCCGAACATATCCATCGGTTCGTGGGGGCAATGAGACGGATCGCTCAAGGCTGATTCGCCCCCGCTTCGGATGTAGTTCACAGCGCAGTGATTATCTTGGTCATGTTTATCGCGCTAGCTACGTACGCATGGCGTACGTCGCGTTCCTCAATACGAAAGGTGGTTCCGGCAAGTCGACGCTAGCGACGAATCTGGTTACATGGTTAGCGCGTTCGGACGGTGGGATTGCGCTCGTGGATTACGATCCGCAGGAGTCGGCGATGGCGTGGCTGCGGCGTAGGCCTAAAGGCTTGCCAAGTATTCACGGTGTTAGCGGCAAGACCAATGAAATACGTAATGTCCGATTGTATCGTCTGACCGAGGGTCTTGGGGTGCGGAACGTGGTTATCGATACCCCGGCGGCGATTCCGCCTACCCAGTTGATCTACTTCTGTCGAGACGCCGACAAGCTCATCGTCCCCGTAACGCCTTCGCAAATAGATATCGACGTTTGTGCAAGATTGATACGTAACTTACACGTGTATGGCGGCGTGAAACGCGGCGATGGCCGTGTGGCCGTCGTAGCCAATCGGGTGCGTCGCGAGACAATTGCTTTTCGTCAGTTGGAGCGGTTTCTAGCGGTGCTCGAGATCCCGCTGGTCGCTACCATCCGTGACTCGCAAGTGTATGTTGCCTGCGCGGCCGGTGGTCTAGGTATTGCCGACTTGCCCGACGCAGCGCGCCAACGGGAGGAGCTCGCTTGGAGCGGCTTGATCGACTGGATTCGACGCTAAGGCTCTCGTCGCGGTATCGTGCCGTGATTCATGACGATCCGCGACTACGACTTCATCATCATCGGCGCTGGCTCGGCCGGCTGCGTGCTTGCCAACCGCCTGAGCGCGAGCGGTGACCTTCGCGTCTTGCTGATCGAGGCAGGCGGTCGGGATATCAATCCTTTCATCCATATGCCTGCGGGTATCTCGAAGCTCGTCGGTAACCCGCGCATCAATTGGGATTACTACACCGAGCCTGAGCCTGAGCTTCAAGGTCGACGTTTGTATTGGCCGCGCGGTCGTGTGTTGGGCGGCAGTAGTTCGATCAACGCGATGTGCTACATCCGTGGCGATGCGGCCGATTACGACGAATGGGCGGCGCTCGGAGCCCATGGCTGGAACTACGATGCTGTGCTGCCTTACTTTCGCAAGGCGGAGCGACAAGCGCGCGGCGCGTCTCGCTATCACGGCGTCGAGGGTCCGCTCGGAGTCGAAGACCTGCGCTACCGCAATCCGCTATCGAGCGTATTCCTCGATGCGGCGACCGCCTGTGGCTATGTGCGTAACGACGACTTCAACGGCGAATCCCAAGTGGGCTTCGGCTTTTATCAGGTAACGCAGTGGCAAGCGCGTCGGAGTAGCACGGCCGTTGCTTATCTTCGACCCGCTCTCGATCGCTCGAATCTGACGGTGATCACCAAGGCGCAGGTGCAGCGTGTGTTGATCGAGGGTGATCGCGCGGTAGGTGTCGAGTTCTCGCGACGGGGCCATATTCAGCAGGTCCGGGCTGTTCGCGAAGTACTGCTCTCGGGCGGCAGCGTCGCTTCTCCACAATTGTTGATGTGCTCAGGGATTGGTCCTGCGCGGGAGCTCGAAGCTCAGGGTATCGCGGTTCGCGTCGCTGCGGCTGGCGTTGGTACCAACCTTCACGACCATCTCGATTACTGCGTGTTGCAAAAGAGTCGTGCGACGAACACCTATGATTTTGGCGTAGTGCGCGAAGCGCTCGAGGGTCTGCGATATTGGATAACGGGCAGCGGCCCGGGCGCATCGAACGTAGCCGAGGCTGGAGGCTTCCTGCGCTCGACCCATGCGCCAGACGGGCGTGCTGATTTGCAGTTTCACTTCGTACCGGCGCAGCTCGATGATCACGGCCGCAACCGATTACCCGGGCATGGTTACACCCTGCATGCGTGTGTGCTGCGGCCGCGCAGCCGAGGGCACATCGGTTTGCGATCGAACTCGATGGCCGATCCGCCACGTGTCTTCGCCAACTATCTCTCCGAGCCCGAAGATTTGCGTGGCCTAATCGAGGGGGTGCGCGTCTCGCGCGAGATCTTCGCTGCGGCGCCATTCGATCGGTACCGCGGAGCCGAAATCTATCCAGGATCGAGCCGTCAATCGGCGGCCGAGCTCACTGCGGCCATCCGCGAAAAGGCCGAGACGATTTACCACCCGGTCGGTACCTGCCGCATGGGTAGTGACGCTGAGTCGGTCGTCGATCCGCAGCTTAAAGTGCGCGGAATCAACGGATTGCGGGTCGTCGATGCATCGGTAATGCCGCGATTGATCGGCGGGAACACCAACGCGCCGACCATCATGATCGCCGAACGAGCGGCCGAATGGATCCTCCAGGCATCCGGCTGATCGTCGAATTAGACCAAGTCTAATTCTGTGCTAGCATCCAACCTTTCGCGAAAAGCGATGTTTGGAGTCACAGGAGAAGATGTCCATGCGCAACACCTATGCGTCCCTGCTAGTTGCAGCGGCTCTCTCGTTGTCGGCGGCCTTGTCGGGCCCCGCAGCGCAGGCCGCTGGCACCAACAACATGTCCAACGACTTTTGGTGGCCTGAGAAGCTGGACTTGCGTCCGCTGCGTCAGCACGCCGTCGAGTCGAACCCCTATGGTGAAAATTTCAACTACGCCGAAGAGTTCAAGAAGCTTGATCTCAACGCCGTCAAGAAAGACATCGAAGCGTTGATGACGCAGTCGCAGCCGTGGTGGCCGGCCGATTACGGTCACTATGGCCCGTTCTTCATCCGCATGGCGTGGCACAGCGCCGGCACTTATCGCTTGACCGATGGTCGCGGTGGTTCTGATGGTGGCCAATTGCGTTTCGAGCCGCTCAACAGCTGGCCGGACAACGTCAACCTGGATAAGGCACGTCGCCTCCTGTGGCCGGTCAAGCAGAAGTATGGCCGCAGCATTTCTTGGGCCGATTTGATGGTGCTCACGGGTAACGTCGCCCTGGAGTCGATGGGTTTCAAGACCTTCGGATTCGCCGGTGGTCGTGCCGACGATTGGGAGGCGGATCTCGTCTATTGGGGTCCTGAGAACAAGTTCCTCGCCGATGAGCGTTATAGCGGCGATCGTAAATTGCAGAATCCGCTCGCTGCCGTGCAGATGGGTCTGATCTACGTGAACCCGGAAGGTCCGAACGGCAATCCGGATCCGCTCGCAGCGGCGCGCGATATCCGAGAGACCTTCGGTCGCATGGCGATGAACGATGAAGAGACCGTTGCACTGATCGCGGGTGGTCACACCTTCGGCAAGGCGCACGGTGCGCGCAAGCCCGAGGGCTGTCTCGGTGCCGAGCCGGCTGCGGCGGGTATCGAGCAGCAGGGTCTCGGGTGGAAGAACACGTGCGGTACCGGCAGGGGCGCTGACACCATCACGAGCGGTCTTGAGGGCGCTTGGTCGGCCAACCCGATTGCGTGGACGACGCAGTACCTCGACAACCTGTTCGCGTTCGAGTGGGAACAGACGCGCAGCCCCGCTGGTGCGATCCAGTGGGTGCCGACGGACAAGAGCGCGTGGAGTCTCGTGCCGGATGCGCACGATAAGACCAAGCGCCATCCACCAATCATGTTCACCACTGATCTGTCGATGAAGCTCGATCCTGAGTACCGCAAGATCTCCGAGCGGTTCCGTAAGAACCCGGATCAGTACGCTGATGCCTTCGCCCGTGCGTGGTTCAAGCTGACGCACCGCGATCTCGGCCCGCGTTCGCGCTATTTGGGCTCCATGGCGCCTGCCGAGGTGTTGACGTGGCAGGATCCGATCCCGGCCGTCGATCATGAACTGGTCAATGATCAGGACGTGGCTGCGCTCAAGGGCAAGATCCTGAGCTCCGGTCTGACCACCTCCGCACTCATTCGTACCGCTTGGTCCTCGGCGGCAACCTTCCGTGGCACCGATATGCGTGGCGGCGCCAATGGCGCGCGGGTACGTCTCGCTCCACAAAAAGACTGGGCGGCGAACAATCCGCAGGAGCTTGCCAAAGTGCTCGCGACCTTGGAGGGCATCCAGAAGGACTTCAACGCGGCTCAAAAGAAGGGCGGCAAGAAGGTGTCAATGTCCGACCTCATCGTATTGGGCGGCGCAGCGGCGATCGAGCAGGCGGCAAAGGATGCCGGCAGTAACATCAGCGTGCCGTTCAAGGCGGGTCGCACGGACGCTTCACAGGCTCAGACCGATGTCGCTTCGTTCAAGCCGCTGGAGCCCGCCGCCGATGGCTTCCGGAACTATTACGTGACGGGCCACCGTCTCTCGCCCGCTGAGGCCTTGGTTGATCGTGCGAATCTGTTGACGCTCAGCGTCCCCGAGATGACGGCGTTGGTTGGAGGCTTGCGTGTGTTGAACGCCAATGCGGGTCAGGCTGCTCACGGCGTGTTCACGGATCGTCCGGGCACGCTCTCCAATGACTTCTTCGTCAACCTGCTCGACACCTCGACGACCTGGTCGAAGTCAGCTCAAGACGCGGGCGTTTACGAGGGTCGCCGCGGCGACGCGATCAAGTGGACGGCAACGCCAGTTGATCTGGTATTCGGCTCGAACTCCGAGCTCCGTGCGATCGCCGAGGTTTACGCAGTAAACGACGGCAAGGACAAGTTCTTGAGGGACTTCGTCGCGGCTTGGGACAAAGTGATGAATCTCGATCGGTTCTGAGACCCGCTGCACTGCGTGCAAAGGCAACGGCGGTCCTGAAAAGGGCCGCCGTTTTTTTGTAGCCGCCCCGCGTCAGAGGACCTCTTGCAATAACCCGGTGTCGACGTCGTAGATGAACCCTCGCGCCGAGATCGCATCGTCGCCATCGAGTGGAATCCAGGGGTGATTCCTGATCGCGGACAAGCTGCGACTGACGCTGTCGGCGAGTCGGCCGAGATTGGTGACATCGGGCGGTGAGTCGAGCGCCTCAGGCGCGCCGCGAAACGCGTGAAAGGTCGAGGGGCTGCTCGAGGCGACGGCTCGGCAAACGAACTGGCGTGACGTTGCTTTCGAGACGAGCTCGCCGGCCTGCCGATCGCCTTCGAGTGCTGACTTCAGCAGATCATCCGTGAAAGCGAGCATACCGCAGCGGGTGTGCTGAATGACGATAAATTCTTTGGTATCGAGCAGGTGATGCGATATCAGCAGGCTTCGGATCGCATCTTCGCTGACCACGCCTCCCGCATTGCGGATGATATGCGCCTCGCCGGTTTGCAAGCCCAGCAAATCCTCGATATCGAGGCGCGCGTCCATGCAGCCGAGTACGGCAATACGTCGCGATGGCTTGATGGCCTGCTTACCCGGATGGCGTGCATCGTGGCGTGCCTCGCCTGCGGCATAGCGCCGGTTGTTGTCGATAAGTTGGTCCGTGACGGACGGTGGCATGGTCTTTCTCCGTGAAGTTCGATGGGGATGTGATCAGGTGTCTTGCAACCATCGGGCAATGATCGCGGCAAAAAGAGGTTGATCTGCTAAGAAGGCGTCGTGGCCGGCGACACTGTCGACGCGTTCGAGTTGCGTTGGAATGCCGCCGGCCCGCAGTGCTGCGGCGATCCGCGTCTGCTCGTCGATCGTGAACAAGGCATCTTGTTCGACACCGATCACCAAGGCGGACTCGAGTTCGGCACGTTGGAATAGCACTGTCGGATCGCCGTGAGCGTTTAGATCAAACAAATCGATTGCTCTGGAAAGGGTTAGATAGCTATCGGCATCAAATGTCTTGGTAAACTTGTCGGCTTGTTGATCGAGATAATCCTGAACTGCAAAATCGTGGCCGCCGCTCGAGGCTGCTCGACCGAAGCGCGCCGCAAGTTCTGCAGCGGATCGATAGGTGACCGTGCCGAGTTTTCTCGCCAGACGCAGACCCTTGATCGGGTCGTTTCGAACGGCCTCGCGCTGGATGCTGCGCAGCGCGATGGCATGCGCTGAGGCCGCCATCGTCCCGGAGATGCTGATTAACCGGCGGGCGCGACCGGGATGGAGCGCCGCGAACGCCAGCACTGCAGAGCCGCCGAGAGAAGGGCCGACGATGAGAGCCGCTCGTTCGATGCCGAGGTGATCGAGAACGGCTCGGCCTCCGGCTGCCACATCTTCGATTGAGATGTCCGGAAAGGTATCGCCGTAACGAACGCTGGTCAGCGGATTGATCGATGCCGGGCCGCTTGAGCCGAAGCAGCTACCCAAAGAATTCACGCAGATGATGTGAAAACGATGGGTATCGAGTGCTGCGCCTGCGCCGATGAGTTGCTCCCACCAGCCGCTGTCAGCATCGGCGGGTGAGGAGGCGGCGTGCGCGGAGGGCGAGAGCCCTGTGAAAATCAGGACCGAATTGCTCTTGGTCGGATTCAGTGTGCCCCAGGTCTCATAGGCGATTTGACCGCCGACGATCTCACCACCGCGATGGCAACGAAAAGGCGAGGGCAGCAGCGGTGCCTGATAGGTCATCGGAGTTCAGGGCTCTGGGCTCCGGGCTCCGGGTCACTGCCGTCCGGCAGGTCGGCAAACAACGCCGTGGAAAGATAGCGCTCGCCTGTGTCGGGCAAGATGGCGAGGATCACGGCGCCCGCTTGCGCTTGTTTTGCAACTTTGAGGGCTGCGGCGAAGGTGCCACCGCACGAGATACCGCAAAAGATGCCCTCCTGCTTTGCCAGTGCCCGCGCGGTACTCAGGGCTTCATCGTCCGTCACGGTGACGATCCGGTCGACGACGTTGGCGTCAAGGACCTTCGGGACGAAGTCGGGTGTCCAGCCTTGGATCTTGTGCGGCGCGAAGGGCTTACCGGAGAGCAGGGCAGCACCTTCCGGTTCGGTTGCGACGATCTCGACTTCCGGACGAGCGAGTTTCAAAACCTGACTGGTGCCGGTGAGTGTGCCGCCCGTACCCCAGCCCGACACGAAATGGTCAAGCCGCTTACCAGCGAAATCACGCAGGATTTCCGGGCCGGTGGTGCTGCGATGATAAGCGGGGTTGGCTTCGTTCTCGAATTGGCGCGCGAGAAACCAGCCGTGTTTCTGAGCAAGCTCTTCGGCCTTTCTGACCATACCGCTGCCGCGTTCGGCGGCGGGCGTGAGGATCACCTTGGCTCCGAGTGCCCGCATGATCTTTCTGCGCTCGATCGAAAAGGTTTCGACCATCACGGCCACAAAAGGATAGCCTTTGGCGGCGCAGACCATGGCGAGTGCGATACCGGTATTTCCCGAGGTCGCCTCGACGACGGTTTGGCCCGGCTGCAAAGTGCCCCGACGCTCGGCGTCTTCGATGATTGCGATGGCCAGCCGATCTTTGACGGAATGCAAGGGGTTGAACGCCTCGCATTTGACAAACATCGTCACGTGTGGGGGCGCAAGGCGATTGATCCGAACGATCGGCGTGTTGCCTATCGTGCCGAGTATGCTGTCGTAGATCATGACCCTAATGGTCTGATAGCGAGACTCAGGCCTCCAACACCAGATCGGCATATGGCGATAACCGATGCTTATGTCGCGCTGTCTGCACAATATCCAATCAAACTTGGTCGATTTTTGCGATCCTCTGGCTTATTCCGCTCGGGGTATCGCAACTCGCCGCTTGCCGGCTTGCTCGCCGACTTGGCGGCGCTGGCACGCAAGTTGAGGCGGGGGTTTCCCCAGAGTGTGGATGGCGCACCGATGTTGCTGCCGACCGAGAAAAGTCCGAATCGGCGATCGTTGGAGGGCTGGTTCGAGGCGCAGCACGTACGTCCCTCG
>JAGWWY010000010.1 GCA_018970145.1 Gammaproteobacteria bacterium | reverse complement strand
GCGGTGGTGTTTCGGGCCATGGGTCGCGATTACGATGCCGCCGTCATGAGTGGTGGATTCACCGGATTCATGCTGGGTACCACCGCGAACGCGATGGCCGTGATGCGCACCATCGTCGAGAAATTCGGGCCAGCACCGAGGGCCTTTTTGATTGCGCCCATCGTCGGTGCGTTTTTCATCGACTTCACGAATGCGATCGTGATCACGACCTTCCTAAATTATTTATCGTGACTCAGCTGCGCAAATTCGCTAGATGATGGTCGACCAGCGCTGAAATCGCGGTATGCATCGTATGCAGATCCTTCTCGCTGCTCGCCACCAAAGCGCAGATCGCATCGACGTTCTTGCGATCGATACCGCCGTTGCTCTGCAGTGTCTCGTGCAGCAAGTGCAACACGCCGCGTACCTTTAGCGCACAGTGATGCAAGGTCATCAGTCGCTCTTCGACTTCGGGTTCTGCGGTGGATGGGGCTGCTCGCTGACTGCTGAGCGGAGGGTCATCTCCATTTCCGTTGGGCTTGGTGCTCAAGTTAGCCGATTTTTTCATCCGTCATTCCTGCCTAGTGGTTCAATGAAGATTAGTCGTAACGACTTGCCGGGATCATTCCGCGCGAGGTAGAAACCATTCCTCGCCGCACTTTGGCGTATCAAAATGCATCCATTTTGGAATGACTTGTTTTAACCACCTTCTCTGGCGGGTATCCGTCGTGCTGCTGATGCTTTTAAGCATCGGACGGGTATTGGCAGCACCGACACCGCAGGCGCTCGATGCGGTGGCTGCCGCGCACCGCGCGAGTCTCAACGGGTCGATGCTTTGGTGCCGAGCCGATTCGCTCGTCACTCCCTCGACCGCGTTGGCCGGGGGATGTCAGTGGCGGCCCATGTCGCTCGCAGATGCGCTCGGTGGCGCTTGGAATGATGTGTTTTGGATGCGGCTTGCGTTGATCAATCCCTCGACGATGCCGATCGAGCGGTGGATCAAGATCGGTCACTCGCGCACGGCCGAGAGATCATCGTTCGTTCGCGAGGGTACTCAGTGGCGGCGTCAGGATGCCGGTATGTCGACGCCGCTCGATCGCCGCGCCGACGGTCCAGCAGCAGCGCGCGGATATCTGTCGGTGACAGTCCCTGCGGGGCAGACAGTCGATGTCTTGTTGAGAGTGCGTACCGGTGCTTGGGTCGACTTGCGCGCCACGCTGTTGAGCCCAGAGCGCGCCGCTGCGGAAGTCGAGCGACGAGAATTGCTCGTTCTATTGGCGGCAGGGGGATTGTTGCTGAGTCTCATTTTCGGCCTGCTGCTCTTTGCGCGAACGCGGCGCGTCGCGTATCTGTGTTTTGCCTTCGCCCTGGCCGGCGACGCGATCGTCGAGGTACATCGGGCGGGCATGTTGCAGCAACTCTTCTGGCCGAGCCACCTCGCCGTGCCAGATTATGTGATGTCGATCGGTGAGCTGCTGGCGCTCGTTGGCTGGATGAGCTTTCTGATCTTTTTTTTCCCGACCCTGCGACGATATCGGCGCGCGCTGCCGATCGGCGGCGTCCTGATCGGCTCGTCTGTTCTCTCCCTGCTGTGGTCTATATTCATCGATTATCCGAGCGGCTCGCGCTGGTGGGGATACCTCTTCGTTCCCGCTCACTTTTTTGGTGTTTATTTATGTTGGCTTGGAATGAGGGAGGTTGACCGATTCCGAAAAGTTTTTCTGTGGTTGATGACGGCGATTTTCCTCTTCGCCGTGGCGCGCGTTTTCTTCGCGCAATCTATCGACGCATCCAACTCCATCACGCTGGGTTTGACTCCCTTCGTTTTGATGCTGAGTATGCCCTTGGTCTTGTTTGTTCTACTCGAGAGTGCCGTCGAATTACAGATGCAACTCGCGCGCGCGGAGGCCCGTAGTGCGGGCCAGGTGCAGTTCCTAGCCCAGATGAGTCATGAGCTGCGAACGCCGCTCGATACCGTGCTCGGTAACGCCCAGTTGCTGCTGCGCGGCGGTGCGAAGATGTCCGAGTTGATCGCTCGCGACGGTTTGAGGAGCATCATCGAAAGCGCCCGGCATTTGCTTGGAATGATCGACGAGATTCTGGGCTATGCACGCGGTCTTTCGGGTGCTCTGGCGTTGCGGCCAGAGCCCGTTTTGCTGGGTGAGTTCATCCACGCTGTCGATTCAACCGGTCAGATTTTGAGTTCCCGAAATCGCAATCGCTTCGTGTTGCGGCGCCGCGCAGGCAGCATGGACGTCACTCAACTGGTATTGATGCTCGACGCGAGTCGACTGCGTCAGGTCCTCGATAATCTTTTGGTGAATGCCGCGCGCCATACCCGTGAAGGATTGGTCACGCTGGAGTATGGCGTCGCCGGCTTGGTTGGCCCCCGCGCTCGGTTAAGCTTTTCCGTCAGTGACACCGGCGAGGGAATCGCGCCGGAGGATCACGAGCGTATTTTTTTGCCCTTCGAGCGTGCCGGTCGCAACGCTCACGTCGGCGGTAAGGGTACGGGGATGGGACTGCCAACCGCCCGACAGCTCGTCAAGCTGATGGGCGGTGACATTACGGTGCACAGTCAGCTCGGTGAGGGCAGTTCCTTTGCTTTCGATATCGTCGTACCGATTGGCGCCTTGCGTGACACGATTCGTCTCTTCGAGACTGATCGAGAGCCGATCGAGGCGACGGGCTACCTGGGAGAGCGTCGTACGGTTTTGTTGATCGATGACGAGCAGACGACTCGCCGGCTCCTCGCGGCGCTGTTGATTCGGCTTGGTTTTCGCGTGATCGAGGCAGACAGCGGGCGCGCCGCTGCGGAGCTGATGCGCAGTTCACCGCAGCTCGATTTGATCATCACCGATCAGTTCATGGCCGATGGTGATGGTTGGGATGTGCTTGAGACCGCGCAACAGACTCATCCGGATGTGGCGACCGTGTTGCTGTCAGCGGCGCCACCGAGTCCGCCCGACGGGTGGCCACTGAATCGCGGCTTTTCTTTGAGCTTGCTCAAACCAGTCGACCACGATGTGTTGTTGAGGCGTATCGGTGAGCTACTCGCTCTGAAGTGGGTTCGGGAGAAAGCGGTGCCCGACATGGGCGCGGTGGGTCTCGTTCGTCCGCCCGTACCCGAATTGCAGGCACTGTCCCGGATGGTCGATCTCGGTGAGGTCACGGCGATTCGTGAGTGGTCGATGCAGCTACGCCGGGATTATCCGCACTGTGCCGAGTTTGCCGACCAAGTGGAGAAGGCGATTACCATGCTCGACTTCAAGGCGCTCGAGTCGATGCTCGGACGCGCCGGCTCATGATGGCACTCGGGGTTGCTTCGTCCCGCGTGGATGTGTTGCTGGTCGACGACTCGACGACGGACCTGCGTTTGTTGATGGAGCTGATGCCACTGAAAGATCTGCGCTTTAGCGTGGCTTTGGACGGCGAGCGAGGTTATCAGCAGGCCGTCGCGTTGGAGCCGAGCTTGGTCTTGCTCGATGTCAAATTGCCGGATATGGACGGCTTCACGGTGTCGCGTCGCCTGAAGGCGAACCCCAGCACGGCGGCGATCCCAGTGATTTTTCTCTCCGCATCCACGGATCTTGCGCATCGATTGCAGGGTTTTGCAGCCGGTGGCGTCGATTACATCTCCAAGCCGTTCGAGCCGGAGGAAGTGTTGGCACGCGTGGGTGTGCACTTGCAGCTCGCGGCAAGACGCGCGACCGATACGCACCCGGCGTCGGTGGGCGAGGTCGCCCCGGAGCTACCTAGCGGCTCTTTCGATGTGGTACTGGTCAACGGCGCTCAAAGAATTCTGTTCGATCGATTATCGGATCCGCCATCGCTTGATGAGCTGGCGCGCTTGATGGGTAGCAATCGTCGCCGTCTTAATGAGGCTTTTCAATCACTCTGTGGGCAACCCGTCTTCTCTTGGTTGCGCGAGGAGCGTCTGCGCCGCGCGTACGCGATCGTGGTCAACACCGACACCTCGGTGACCGTCATTGGCGACATGCTCGGTTATTCCTCAGCCGCTAATTTCACCAAGGCTTTTCGTGATCGATTCGGTTATTCACCGAGGGAACTTCGCACCGGCATCCGCGACGGTGCCATTCCGTTATAGTCGCGTGCATGAAAGCGCCCAAGGTGACGACGGGTCGACGATTGTTTTTGGCGCCGCTCTGGTTGGCGGGCGCGACGGTCTTCATCTCCGGTGTCTTACTCTTGGTTGCTGTCCGTTTCAGCATTGACGCGCTCGGGGAAACGACGAGCGTGATCGTATTGCGTCACGCCGAGAAGGTGCGATCGGTCGATGAGGATCCGGTGCTCAGTGAGTGGGGGCAAGAGCGGGCCTTGCGATTGGCAACGATGTTGGGTTCGCAGAAGATCGACGCGATATACGTCAGCGACACGCGTCGCGCGCAGCTGACGGCAGCGCCCTTGGCCGCGCGTCTCGGAGTCCCAGTCACGATCCGAAGCAGCACGGATGTCGATGGTCTGCTCGCCGATATCGGTGAGCGGCACTCTGGCGGGCGGGTCGTCGTCGTTGGCCACTCCAACACCGTGCCGGAAATCGTCGCCAAGCTGACTCGGGGTACGACTGAGGTATCCCTCACGGACGAGCAGTACGACGCTCTGTTCGTCGTCGCCGTGACCCGCTTCGGACCGCCCTCGGTGGTGACGCTCCGCTATTGACCACGCAGCGGTCATTATCGATCGGCGCCGGAAGGTTTCGGTATTGGTCGGCGTCGGTGCTAGAATTCGCGCCCTCGTGTGGGGCGGTAGCTCAGCTGGGAGAGCGTCGCGTTCGCAATGCGAAGGTCGGGAGTTCGATCCTCCTCCGCTCCACCATTTCCCGAGTTGTGTATCTAGTTGCGGTTTTCGCCCCCGTAGCTCAGTGGATAGAGCGACCGCCTCCTAAGCGGTAGGTCGTCGGTTCAACTCCGGCCGGGGGCGCCACGACCTCGATCGGGCGCCAAGGCTTTCGGGCGCCAAGGCGCCGAATCCGTTAAGCTATACCGGTTTTTTCGGTGGTTTTTCGGGGGCCTTTCCTTACCATGGGCGCAACGCGCAGCGATTTGCTTGAATCCTCTCCTCTGCACGGCGGTAACGCCGATTACGTCGAAGCTCTCTACGAACAGTATTTGACTGACCCAGCCAGCGTGGATGCACGATGGCGCGAGTACTTCTCGAAACTGCCGCGCGGGGCGAGCGGGGCAGAGGCGTTCCACCGTTCGATCCAAAGTGGCATCGCGCAGCGCGCGAAGGTCGCGCGTGACTTCGGTACCCCGGTCTCCACGGGGGCTGGCGACCTCGCGGATGAAGGCGGCAAACAGGGTGCGGTCGCGCGTCTTGTGCAGATTTATGCCAACCGAGGGCATCTGGTCGCCAATCTTGATCCGCTCAGTTTGACGCGTCGCGAACGACCGAAAGTGCTCGATCTCGCATACTTTGGTCTCTCCGATGCGGATCTCGGTTCGGTATTTCACACCGGCAGTCGCACCGCGGGCATTCCCAAGCGCGCCACGTTGCGCGAGATTTTGCAGACATTGAACCAGGTGTATTGCGGCACTGTCGGCGCCGAGTTTGCGCATGTGTCGAACACCGACGAGCGTCTCTGGCTGCAGGACGAGTTTCAGGTCGGGCGCGTCACGCACCAGTTCTCGGCGGACGAGCGCCGCAACATTCTTTGGCAGTTGACGGCTGCCGAGGGTCTCGAGCGCTATTTGCACACCAAGTATGTCGGTCAGAAGCGCTTTTCTTTGGAAGGTGGTGAGTCACTGATCCCGCTGCTCGATGATCTCGTGCAGACCGGCGGTTCGCTCGGCGCCGAAGAATTCGTCATCGGCATGGCGCATCGTGGTCGCCTGAACGTCCTCGTCAACGTGCTCGGTAAATCGCCAAAAGATCTGTTCTCCGAGTTCGAGGGTAAATACGACCTGAGCCAAATCAAGGGCTCGGGTGACGTGAAATATCACAAGGGTTTTTCGGCGGACTTGCGTACCGCCGGCGGCAACGTCCACGTGGGTTTGGCATTCAACCCTTCGCACCTTGAAGTGGTGAATCCTGTTGTCGAGGGCTCGGTGCGTGCGCGTCAGGAGCGACGTAACGACTCTGTCGGTGAGCGCGTTGTGCCGCTACTCATCCACGGTGATTCCGCCTTCGGTGGCCAGGGCGTGGTGATGGAGACGCTGCAGTTGTCGCAGGCGCGTGGTTACTACACCGGCGGTACGATTCATCTCGTCGTCAACAATCAGGTCGGCTTCACGACTTCGAAGCCCGAAGACATGCGCTCGACGATGTATTGCTCGGATGTCGCGAAGATGCTCGAGGCGCCGATCTTCCACGTCAACGGCGATGATCCCGAGGCTGTGGTGTTCGTTGCAAGAATGGCGATGCGCTATCGCCAACGCTTCCACAAGGATGTGGTGATCGATCTCGTCTGCTATCGCCGCCTCGGTCACAACGAGGCGGACGAACCCGCTGCCACGCAGCCGGTGATGTACAACGTCATCCGCAAGCATCCGACGACCCGCAAACTCTATGCAGAGCGCTTGGTGGCTGAGGGTGTGTTGTCAGTGGTCGATGCTGAGGCACTCGTTGAGCAATACCGAACGGGCCTTGATGAGGGTCGGCCGCAGGCTCGTGCGTCGCTCGGCATGATCGGCAACAAATACACGGTCAATTGGGCGCCCTACATGCAGGTCAACTGGGCGGCGCGCGTGCACTCAGGCGTCGAAGTCAAACGCCTGAAGTCGCTCGGTGAGCGTATCACCCAACTCCCTGAAGGCTTCTCGTTGCACCCGCGCGTGCAGCAAGTCATGGTCAATCGCGCCAAGATGATCTCGGGCGAACTGCCGCTCGATTGGGGCTGCGCCGAAACGTTGGCCTACGCGAGCTTGCTCGAAGAGGGCTTTGCGGTGCGAATTTCGGGTCAAGACTCCGGTCGCGGCACGTTCTTCCATCGTCACGCAGTGCTACATCATCAACATAATGGTGATGTGCACATTCCGCTGCAGCATGTCGCCGAGCGCCAACCGCGTTGCCAGATCATCGATTCGGTACTCTCGGAAGAGGCGGTGCTTGGTTTCGAGTACGGGTATTCGCAGACGGATCCGGGCGTGCTCGTGATCTGGGAAGGTCAGTTCGGCGATTTCGTCAACGGCGCCCAAGTCATCATCGATCAGTTCATCAGTTCCGGTGAGTCGAAGTGGGGTCGGTATTGCGGCATTACTTTGTTCTTACCACATGGTTATGAGGGGCAGGGACCCGAGCATTCGTCGGCTCGCCTCGAGAGATTCTTGCAGCTGTGCGCCGAGCTCAATATGTCCGTGTGCGTACCGTCGACTCCCGCGCAGATGTTCCACATGTTGCGCCGTCAAATGTTGCGAGAGTTTCGTAAGCCGCTCATCGTCATGACGCCGAAGAGCCTGCTGCGTCACGAGTTGTCCGTTTCGAGTCTCGAGGATCTGGCATCGGATTCATTTTGCAACGTGATCGATGAAATCGATGCCATCGATCCGACGAAGGTCCGTCGTCTCGTGATCGCAAGCGGTAAGGTCTATTTCGATCTGCTCAAGGCGCGTCGGGCTGCGGGTCAGCAGGACGTCGCACTCGCGCGGCTCGAACAAATCTATCCTTTCCCCGCTGAAGAGTATGCCGCCGTAATTGCACGTTACCCGAACGCCACGGAAATCGTTTGGTGCCAGGAAGAGCCGCAAAATCAGGGTGCTTGGTACCAGATCCGGCATCGGCTCGAACGGCCGCTCGCGGGACGGGCGTTGTTGTACGCGGGTCGTCCGCCTGCGGCCGCACCGGCGACGGGTATTCCGAAGATCCACGAGACCGAGCAGGCTCGACTCGTTGATGCGGCTCTGAAGTCTGCAGCCCGCGAGGATGACAACCGAACCACCAAACGACTCGGCGATCCGGCTCCGGCCGTAGCGGCGAGCACGTCGACCTCCGTGCCGCGCGCCGCGGTAGCGGCGCGTCGCAAGCGTTGATTTTTTTGAGGACTCTCCTTCGATGACTACTGAAATTCGCGTTCCGCAACTGCCTGAATCCGTGGCCGATGCCACTTTGGTCGCTTGGCGCAAGCAGCCCGGCGAAGCTGCCAGTCGTGATGAGAATCTCGCTGATCTCGAGACCGACAAGGTTGTGCTCGAAGTACCGGCGCCGGCTGCGGGTGTGGTCAAAGAATGGAAAGTGCAACCGGGTACAACCGTCAAGAGCGGTGACCTGCTCGCGCTCTTTGAAGAAGGCGCCAAGGGCACGCCGGCGGCTACCGTAGCCGCCTCGAGTGTTACAACCTCGGACCCGAAGCTCAGTCCAGCTGTGCGTCGTGTCGTGGAAGAGACCAAGGTGGATCCTGCCTCGGTCACTGGCACAGGTCGCGATGGTCGCTTGACCAAGTCGGATGTCATCAGCGCGGCGAGCGCCCCGAAGGCCGCGCCAACTGCGGCTGCAGCGGCGACGGCCGCGCCGGCGGCGGCACCGTCGGGACCGCGGGCGGAGCAGCGGGTGCCGATGACGCGTCTGCGGGCGCGCATTGCCGAGCGCCTCGTCCAGGCCCAACACACAGCCGCGTTGTTGACCACCTTTAATGAAGTGGATCTGACGGCGGTCACCGAGCTGCGCGCGCGACACAAGGATCGCTTCGAGAAAGAACACGGCGTAAAACTCGGTTTCATGTCGTTTTTCGTGAAGGCGAGCATCGAGGCGTTGCGTAAGTTCCCGGTGATGAATGCGGCCGTCGAAGGCAACGATGTCATCTATCACGAGTTCTATGATGTGGGCGTCGCCGTTTCGACCGACCGCGGACTCGTCGTGCCGGTTCTGCGTAACGCTGAGAATCTCGGCTTTGCGCAGATCGAAAAGCAGATCGTCGAGTACGGCACGCGCGCCCGTGCGGGTAGCCTCGCCCTTGAGGATCTACAGGGTGGTACCTTCACGATCACCAACGGTGGCGTGTTTGGCTCCTTGCTCTCCACGCCCATCGTGAATGCGCCGCAGAGCGCCATTCTCGGTATGCACAAGATCCAGGAGCGACCAGTGGTCGTGAATGGTCAGATCGTCGTGCGGCCGATGATGTATCTCGCCGTCAGCTACGACCATCGCATCATCGATGGTCGTGAGGCGGTGCAGTTCCTCGTCACGATCAAAGATTGTCTCGAGGATCCGGGTCGCATGCTGCTCGGGCTTTGATTCCAGGAATTATTCTCATGAACGAATTCGATGTCATCGTCATTGGCGGCGGCCCCGCGGGTTATCCGGCCGCCATCCGCGCGGCGCAAAACGGGTTGAAGGTCGCCTGTATCGACGGTTGGAAGAACTACGACGGTTCGGCCACTTTTGGCGGAACTTGCCTGAATGCGGGCTGTATTCCGTCGAAGGCGCTGCTTGAGTCCTCTGAGCTCTTCCATCGAGCGCAGTCCGAGTTCGCTTCGCATGGCATCAAAACAGGTACGGTGTCGGTTGATATCGCCGCGATGCAAAAGCGTAAAACGGGCATCGTGAAAAACATGACCGGTGGCATCGTGCAGCTGCTCAAGTCTGCGGGTGTCGTCGCCATGCAAGGCCATGGCAAGTTGCTCGCGAACCGACAAGTTGAATTCACGGCACATGATGGTGCGACGCAGACTTTGTCCGCCCGCCACGTCGTGCTAGCAAGCGGTTCAGAGCCGATGCCGCTCAAGAGCGTACCGTTCGATGGCAAATACATCATCGATAGCTGGGGCGCTCTCGAGTTCGATGCGGTCCCGAAGCGCTTGGGCATCATCGGTGCGGGTGTCATCGGCTTGGAGCTTGGCAGCGTGTGGCGCCGACTCGGCGCGGAAGTCGTGGTTCTCGAGGCGATGCCGGGTTTTCTCACCATGGCCGATCAACAGCTCTCGAAAGAGGCGCTGAAGCATTTCAAGAAGCAGGGTCTCGATATTCGCCTTGGTGCGAAGGTCACTGGTGCAACGGTGAAGGCGGATGCGGTCGATGTGACCTACACCGATTCGAGCGATGCGACCCAGTCACTCGCGGTTGACAAGTTGATCGTGTGCATCGGTCGTCGTCCCTACACAGACAACTTGCTCGCGGACGGAACCGGCGTGAAGCTCGACACCCGTGGTTTCATCGAAGTGGATGAGCACTGCCACACCGGCGTCGAGAACGTGTGGGCGGTGGGCGATTGTGTACGGGGTCCGATGCTTGCGCACAAGGGCAAGGAAGAGGGTGTGTCGGTCGCTGATCGCATCGCGGGGCGCTATGCCCATGTCAACTACGATGCGATCCCGTCGGTGATTTACACGGCGCCGGAGATCGCGTGGGTCGGTCAAACCGAGGAGCAAGTCAAAGCGAGCGGCCGATCGTACAAGGTTGGCAGCTTCCCGTTCCTCGCCAGCGGCCGCGCGCGCGCGATGGAGTCCAGTCAAGGTTTCGCCAAGGTCGTCGTCGCAGCCGACGACGATCAAATTCTCGGTGTCCACATCATCGGTCCGATGGCAGGCGAGTTGATTGCAGAGGCCGTACTGGCGATGGAGTACTCGGCGAGCGCCGAGGATCTGCAGCGTACGATCCACGCACACCCGACGCTCTCCGAAGCGCTGCACGAAGCGGCATTGGCCGCGGATAAGCGTGCCATCGACATGCCGAATCGCTGACGCTCGGCGTCGTTTCGGCTCGATCGACCAGTTCACGGTCAAACTCCGTTTGGGAGTATCATCGAAAACTGTTTTTCAGCTGTTTTTCGGGGTCGCGGACGCATGTCGCGATATCGCTCCAAGTCTTGGCGCGCCTTCAACCCAGAGTCCGCCACTGCGGCGGCCAGCCCGACGCCAACGGCGGCGACGTCCGATCTCACGACATCGGTTCGTATCCTCGGTCTCGATCCGGGCTCGAGAAGGACGGGTTTTGGTGTACTCGAAATCGGACCCGGAACGCAACGCTGTCTCGCACAGGGTCGTATCGAGGTCGACGGTCTCGAGGTACAGGCGCGTCTCGCGCGGATCCATGCCGGGGTGCGCGAACTGATCGCCCGGTTTACGCCGACCGAGGTGGCCGTCGAGAAAGTGTTTGTCAGTCGAAATGTCGATAGTGCCCTGAAGTTGGGGCAGGCTCGTGGCGCAGCCCTCGCGGCCATCGGTGAAACGATCGCGCTGGCCGAATATGCGCCGCGCGCGATCAAGCTCGCGGTAGTCGGTTTCGGTGGTGCAGACAAGATGCAGGTGGTTCACATGATGCGCAGCATGCTCGATCTCGATGAGCGTTTGACCGCCGATGCGGCCGACGCGCTCGCCGTGGCGCTCTGCCATGCGCACCATCGTCGTCTGCGTGCACTGCTCGCGGCGGGCACGGCATGATCGGTTCGCTGACTGGCAAGATCGTCATCAAAGCGCCGCCCCAACTGTTGTTGGAGGTGGGCGGTGTCGGGTACGAGCTCGAAGCGCCGATGTCGACGTTTTACAGTTTGCCCGCCGTGGGTGAAACCACGCGCTTGTTGACCCATCTCGTCGTTCGCGAAGATGCCCATATCCTCTATGCATTCGGTAGCCCGGACGAGCGACGTTTGTTTCGGCATCTGCTGAAGGTGCAAGGCGTCGGACCGAGGATTGCACTTGCGATCCTATCGGGTACAACCGTCGAGGGGTTTGCGGCCTGTGTCCGCGCGGGCGATGTCAGTGCACTTACCAAGATCCCCGGGGTTGGTCGCAAAACGGCTGAGCGACTCCTCATCGAGATGCGTGATCGGCTCGAATCGGATCAAGGTGATCCGAGGGTCGCGGCGGAGATGTCAGTTGCAGGACCCGAGGGCGAGGCCTTCTCGGCGCTGGTTGCCCTGGGTTACAAGCCTGCAGAGGCAACAAGGCTCATCAAGGCAGTCGGTACGGGGACGAACAGCACCGAGGATCTCATCCGCAAGGCGCTGCAAGGGGCTGCTAAATGACCGAGCGTGTCATTAGTGCAGAGGGTTCGCGCGAGGAAGAGGCCATTGATCGGGCGATCCGGCCGAAACGTCTGGCGGACTATATCGGCCAACGCCCGGTGAAACAGCAGCTCGAGATTTTCATCGGTGCGGCGCGCAGCCGCGGTGAAGCACTCGATCACGTGCTGATTTTCGGTCCGCCCGGTCTCGGCAAGACGACGCTCGCGAATATTTTGGCCGCTGAGATGGGGGTCAATCTCAAGCAGACCTCCGGTCCCGTGTTGGAAAGACCGGGTGATCTCGCGGCACTGCTAACGAACCTGCAACCGCGTGATGTGCTCTTCGTCGATGAGATCCATCGGCTGTCACCCGTGGTCGAGGAAGTGCTCTATCCCGCGATGGAGGACTATCAGCTTGACATCATGATCGGCGAAGGGCCGGCGGCGCGTTCCATCAAACTCAGTCTGCCCCCCTTTACCCTGGTCGGTGCCACCACCCGTGCAGGCTTGTTGACCTCGCCGTTGCGCGATCGCTTCGGCATCGTGCAGCGCCTCGAGTTTTACGATGTCGCCGACCTCACCGACGTTGTGACGCGCTCGGCGGGAATACTCGGTGTGCCGCTCGTGAGTGAAGGTGCGAAGCGGATCGCCGAGCGTTCACGTGGGACACCGCGCATCGCCAATCGTCTGCTGCGCCGCGCCCGCGACTACGCTCAGGTGAAGGGCGATGGCACCATCACGGCGGCGATGGCCGCGGCTGCGCTCGACTTGCTCGAGGTCGATCCGCTCGGTTTCGATCTGCTCGATCGCAAGTTGCTCATGACGATTATCGACAAATTCGATGGTGGTCCGGTTGGCATCGATAGTTTGGCTGCGGCTATCGGCGAAGAGCGCGGCACTCTTGAGGATGTGATCGAACCATTTTTGATCCAGCAGGGCTTTTTGATGCGCACGGCGCGTGGTCGTATCGCAACCCGTAATGCCTATCTGCACTTTGGACTGACGCCGCCCGCGCGTCCGGCTACCGCGATGCCGCTGTTCGGTGAGGATGCATGAGTCGATTGTTTGACGAGAGATGGACCTGGCCGGTGCGGGTCTACTGGGAAGATACCGACGCTGGTGGCGTCGTTTACTACGCCAACTATCTCAAATTCATGGAACGCGCTCGCACCGAATGGTTGCGTGTCCTCGGCGTGTCACAGTCCTCGCTTGAGCGAGAGCGTGGTGTCCTGTTCATGGTGTTGCGAGTCGAGGTCGATTATCGCGCGCCCGCGCGGCTCGATGATGAGTTGATCATCAGTTGTCGAGCTGCTCCCGATGGTCGAACCAGTGCGATTTTCGAACAGGCGATTCATCGGGCCGATGGGGAACTTCTGATCGAGGGTCGAGTCCGTGTGGTTTGTGTCGATGCCAAGTCGCTGCGTCCGCGGCGCATGTCGGAGTATCTGCCTTGAATGATTTGTCTATTCTGCGCTTGATCGCCGAGGCCACCATCGTGGTTCAGGCCGTGATGGCGTTGCTGCTGGCGGCCTCCGTCTATTCGTGGGGCATCATCTTTCGCAAGCGTAAAGTGTTGCGATCGGCGTCGGATGACCTGCAACGTTTCGATCGCGAGTTTTGGTCGGGCGGCGATCTGGCTGCGCTTTACAAGAGTATCGAAGCGCGCGGGCGCGCCGCCGGCATCGACAGCATCTTCCAGGCGGGGTTTCGTGAATTCGCGCGGTTGAAGCAACAGGGTGTGGATAGTGCAGATGTTCTGCTCGAGGGCGCGAGACGCGCGATGAAAGCTCAGCAGATCAAAGAAATCGAGAACCTCGAGCAAGGTCTTTCGAACCTCGCCACCGTCGGCTCCACGAGTCCGTACGTGGGTCTGTTCGGAACGGTGTGGGGCATCATGCACGCGTTCGTCGGCTTGGGCTCGGTGCAGCAGGCGACGCTGGCGACTGTTGCACCTGGTATCGCCGAAGCCTTGATTGCGACGGCCATCGGCTTATTCGCTGCGATTCCTGCGGTGGTGGCTTACAACCGCTACGCTGATCAGGTGTGGCGGCTCGAGAGCCGCTACGACGCCTTCATGGAGGAGTTCTCCACCATCCTGCAGCGTCACGCGACGCGCAGCGTGAGTTGAGGTCGAAGCGCCCACATGGCACAGCTGAAGCGGGGCCGCCGCCCGATGAGCGAGATCAACGTCGTTCCCTATATCGACGTGATGCTGGTGCTGCTGATCATTTTCATGGTGACCGCACCGCTGTTGACCCAAGGGATTAAAGTTGATTTGCCACAGGCCGAAGCGGAAGCCATCGATCCTGATGATTTTAAAAATACGCCGCCGATCGTCATCTCCATCGATGCCGAGGGCAGGCTATTTCTCAACCAAGGTGAAAACCCGAGCGAGGCGCTCGACGATGTCATACTGGAATCGCGCGTGGCGGCACTGTTGCGCCGAACGCCCGGTGTACCGGTGTTCGTCAAAGGCGATCGCGCTGTGCCATACGGGCGTGTCGTCGAGGCGATGGTTCTCCTGCAGCGCGCCGGTGCGGCCAAGGTCGGATTTTTGACCGAGCCATTGCCACGCTCATGACGGCACACGCAGGGCGTTGGCGACCCTTTATCCTCTCGGCGCTGCTGCACGGTGCGCTCGTGGCCGGGATCGTGGCAGGCGGATGGTGGGTGACGTCGACTTCCACGCCACCGCTGCAAACACTTGCCATTGAGGCAATTATCGTCGATACGAGGGACATCGGTGCGTTGCAGCCGGATCGACAGTCGCCGGTTGAACCGCAGCCGGAACTGGAACCTGCGCCGCCGCAAGAACTTACGCCAGCCCCAGAGCCACCAGCCGAGCCGGCTCCGCCGAAGCCCGACCGTGCGAAGGAGCAAGCGCAACGCGAGGCGGAAGCCAAGCGCGTCGTCGAGACCCAGCGCAAAGCGGAGGCGGAAGCCAAGCGCAAGGCCGCCGCCGAGGCGGAGGCGGAAGCCAAGCGCAAGGCTGCCGCCGAGGCCGATGATCGGCGCATCAAGGCCGAGCGCGAAGCCGAGTTACAACGTGCGCTAAGCGCCGAGGAGGATCGTCGCAATGCCTCGCGCCTCGCCGGTCTCGGTGCACAATGGGCGCAGGCCATCCAAGCGCGCGTGCAACGTGCCTGGATACGACCACCGAGCGCCAAGGCCGGGCTCGATTGCCTCGTCATCGTCACGCAGGTTCCTGGCGGCACGGTCGTCCGCGCCGAGGTGCGTAGCTGTAACGGCGATGAGGCGGTCAAACAGTCGATCGAAGCGGCGGTGTTTCGTGCCTCACCGTTGCCGCCACCGCCCGATCCGGCCTTGTTCGAGCGTACTTTGGAGTTGAGGTTCAGACCCTATGATTAAATCTTCCCGAGGCACCGCCACGAGGGGGTGGTGGGCTGCACTCGCACTGCTCGCGACGATGGCAGCGCCAGCGCAACTGAAGATCGATATCACCTCCGGTGTGACCGACCCGATTCCGATTGCCGTGTTGCCCTTCGATACCGACCCGCGACCTTCAAGCGAGGTGGTCGCGGCTGATTTGACGCGCAGTGGAAGATTTTTGGCGGGCGCTGCGAATCGATCGGACTATCTCGTGATGGGACGTCATGCCGTCCTGCCGGATGGTCGACATCAGATCGATTACGAGCTAAGTAATTTATTGACCGGCCAAAAATTATTGCGCGAGCGTATGGTGGCATCGCCGCAAGCTTGGCGTAACGCCGCGCATCGAATTGCCGATAAGATCTACGAGCGTATTATTGGCGCGCGCAGCTCGTTTGCGACACGCATCGCGTATGTCTCGGTCGATGGGCGTCCACCGACGCAGCGATACCAGCTCATCGTGGCGGATGCGGATGGCGAAAATTCTCGTGTGATCCTCGAGTCGAAGCAGCCGTTGATGTCACCCGCGTGGTCGCCCGATGGTGAGCAGTTGGCTTACGTGTCGTTCGAGACGCGTCGTGCCGCGATCTACGTGCAGCGCTTGCGCACCGCAGAGCGTCGGCGCGTTTCGGACCGCGCTGGCGTCAACAATGCGCCTGCTTGGTCGTCCGACGGTAGGCGCTTGGCGTTGACGCTGTCATCGCCCGCGGGCAACCTCGATATCTACGTACTCGAAATCGCAAGCGGTGCCTTGACGCGAGTGACCGAGCATCCCGCCATCGATACGGAACCGGTCTGGTCGAGCGACGGCACGCGTTTGTTCTTCACCTCTGATCGCGGCGGCGGTCCGCAGGTCTATCGAACCGAGCCGCGCGCGGGCGCCACGGCCGTCCGCGTTACTTTCGGTAGCAACTACAACGCTCGGCCGCGTCTCTCGCCCGATGGCAAGCAACTCGCGTTCATTACCCGCGATGGTGGTGGCTATCGGGTCGCGGTGCAGGATCTTGGGAACGGATCGATGTCCGTCTTGTCGAAGGGGTCGCAGGATGAATCGCCCGGCTACTCACCCGATGGCGGCACGCTGATCTATGCCGCGCGGGAGCGTGGGCAGGGTGTCCTCGCGACGGTTTCTGCGGATGGACTCATCTCTCAGCGCTTGAAGGCGGATCGGGGCGATGTTCGCGATCCGGCGTGGGGTCCATTCCTGCCCTGACGGTCTTGTGCGTCGCTTCCTGTCATAATTTGCCCCTCAGCTTTTGGAGAAGAACTTTTGGAGAAGAACATGACTTTGAGATTCATCGCCCCGCTCGCAGTGCTTGTAGTGCTTGCTGCGTGCTCGTCGCCGAAGAAGGCCGTTGAGGCGCCAGCCGAGCCGGTGGCCAAGAGTGAGAGCGAGTCGGCCGTGGCTCAACCCGATGCTAGCGTTGACGCGGTTTCCGCTGGGATGGTCGGCGACGCCTCGAGCAACCCGGTCGGCCTGCCGCCGGAACTCGTCAATCGTCTCGTGATTTATTTCCCGTTCGACAGTGACGTCATCGCGAGTGCCGATCTGGATCTGCTCTCGCAACACGCGCGCTTTCTCAATGGTAAGGCGGGTGTGAGCCTGCGTCTCGAAGGGCATACCGATGAGCGCGGCACGCGCGAATACAACATCGGTCTCGGCGAGCGCCGTGCCCAGGCAGTGCGTCGTGCACTGGCGCTGCAAGGTGTGGCGGAGTCGCGTCTTGCGACGGTGAGCTATGGCGAGGAGCGTCCCGCGATGGGTGGCGAGGGTGAAGAGGCCGCCGCCAAGAACCGTCGTGTCGAGTTGGTGTACGGCGCTAATTGATGCGCTCGCTCGTTTGGATTGCAGCGGGCGCGTTGGCGCTTTCGACAACGCCGCTGCTGGCCCAATCGACTCGCGTGCGCGTGGAGGATCTCGAGTTGCGCGTGGCGCAGCTTGAGCAGACTCTCCAGAGCCAGACGCTGATCGAAATGTCGCAACGTTTGGAGGCCCAAGCGAACGAGTTGCGTGAATTACGTGGGGCGATCGAGTCAGCACAAAACGAAAGCCAACAACTGCGCAAGCAGCTAGCCGACCTTGCCGCCGACTTCGATCGGCGCCTCGTTGAGCTCGAGCGTCGAGCGGCGATGGTTGCATCGCCGGCGGCAGAGGCGGCTACTCCGATGGTTGTAACGCCGAGCGTGGTCACGGACGCTTCGGCAGAGGCGCTGTACAACCGCGCCTTCGATGCGCTAAAGGCGGCTCGTTACCCGGAGGCGATCGAGGGGATGAGAACCTTCCTTGCGGCGCACCCCCAACATCCACTGGCCGATAACGCTCAGTACTGGCTCGGTCAAACCTACTATCTCAGCCGCGACTATGCGCGCGCCGTCGAGGCTTTTTCAGCGGTCGGCGGCCGCTCGCCCGATCGATCCAAGGCGCCTGATGCGCTGTTGAAGAAAGGCTTGTCGGAAGTCGAGCTGAAACGCAACGAGGATGCTCGGCGCAGTTTCGGCGAGTTGTTGCAGCGCTATCCCGAGAGCGATGCGGCGCGTACGGCTGCAGATGCATTGCAGAAGTTGCGCTGAGTGGTCAAAGAAATCCGACTCAAGCTTACGGAGATTTTTCGGTCGCTGCAGGGCGAGGCGGACACCGTCGGTATCCCTACCGTGTTCGTGCGCCTCACGGGCTGTCCGCTCCGTTGCCATTATTGCGATACGGCTTATGCCTTTCATGGCGGCCAGTGGTGGTCGTTGCCCGAGATCTTGGCGCGCGTCGCCGAACTCGAGGTCCGTCACGTTTGCGTGACCGGTGGTGAGCCACTGGCTCAGGCAGCGGTGCACGAGTTGCTCACAGCCCTGTGCGATGCGGGTTATCGCGTTTCGCTCGAGACGAGCGGTGCCATGTCCCTCGAGCGCGTCGACGCTCGGGTCGTCAAAGTCGTCGACATCAAGACGCCAGGCTCCGGGGAGGAGTCGCGGAATCGGTACGATGAGCTCACGCGTCTCGATCAGAAGGATCTCCTGAAATTCGTCATTGCGGATCGTGCCGATTACGAGTGGAGTCGGGCACAGCTCCAAGCGCGTGCGCTATCCGAGCGTTGCACTGTATTGTTCTCGCCTAGTCATCAACAATTGAAGGCGGGCGATCTCGCTGATTGGATACTGGAGGATCGCCTGCCGGTTCGCTTTCAGATTCAACTGCATAAATATCTTTGGGGCGATATCCCCGGTCGTTGAGCGAAGCTTATGACCACACCTTCGACGCATCGCGCAGTGGTGCTGCTCTCGGGCGGGCTCGACTCGGCCACCGTGCTCGCCATGGCGCTTGAGGCGGGTTACGAGTGCTACGCGCTCTCGGTGCACTACGGTCAGCGCCATTCGATCGAGCTCGAGGCGGCCGCGCGGATTGCCCAACATTTCGGCGTGCGGGATCATCGCGTGATGGGTGTCGATCTTGCGGGTATTGGGGGTTCGGCGCTGACCGATAGCACCATTGGTGTGCCCGAGGAGCCCACTGCGGGTATTCCACTTACCTACGTGCCGGCGCGTAACACGATCATGCTCTCGTTAGGGCTCGCGTGGGCTGAGGTGCTCGAAGCGCAATACGTCCACATCGGGGTCAATGCGCTCGACTATTCCGGTTATCCCGATTGCCGACCGGAGTTCGTCGCGGCGTTTCAGCAACTGGCTGATGTTGGTACCAAGGCCGGCGTCGAGGGTCGAGGCGTCCGGCTGGTCGCCCCGCTATTACACTGGAGCAAGGCGCGGATCATTCGAGAGGGTATGCGCCTCGGGGTGGACTACTCTTTGACCGTATCGTGCTATCAGGCGGACCCGCAGGGCCGCGCTTGCGGAGTCTGCGATTCGTGTCGGTTGCGCCGGGAGGGGTTTCACGCGGCAGGTGTCCCAGATTCGACGCGATATGTGTAAAATCGCGCCTCCCACGGAATGGGTCCTTAGCTCAGCCGGTAGAGCAGCTCCCTTTTAAGGAGTTGGTCGACAGTTCGATCCTGTCAGGACCCACCATCTTTTCCGCAGCCGCAACGCGCGAGCACGTAGGCGGCGGCGTCTGCTCCCGAGTCGGTCAGGTGCACGAGCGCTTTGTCTTGCGCCTCGATGTACCCACCGGCGACGAGATAATCCAGATCCAGCATGCGAGCCCAGTAATCTGACCCGACGAGCACGATGGGAATCGGGGCGATGGTGCGAGTGAGCACTAAGTTCAGCGCTTCGTAGACTTCATCGAGGGTGCCAAAGCCGCCGGCGAAGGCGACCAGTGCGCGCGCTCGAAAAATAAAATGCATTTTGCGTAGTGCGAAGTAACGAAAACTGAAGGCGAGACCCGGTGTGATGTAGGCATTCGGCTGCTGTTCGTGTGGCAGTCGAATATTGAAGCCAATGCTCGGGGCGCCCGCTTCGTCAGCTCCTCGGTTGGCAGCCTCCATCAGGCCGGGACCGCCACCGGTGGCGACCACGAGTTGATGGCAGCCGGGTGTGTGTGCGGCGCCTCGGCTCAGGTCATAGCCAAATCGGCGTGCCTGTTCATAGTCGTGCCGCTGTTGCTCATTGGCGAGCGGATCTTCGGGTGATCGAACTCGGGCGCTACCGAAGACGGTAACGGTGCTCTCGATACCATGGGCTTGCAGATAAGTCTCGGCGCGATGGAACTCGAGCGCAAGACGGATGGCTCGCGCGCTGTCGCTCTCGAGAAAATCACCGTCGTCTTCGGCCAAACGGTAACTGGGGCTGGCCAGAATGGCTTTGAGGCGAGAGGAGTCCAACGCGGTGACACACAGTGGGGATATGAAGTGGCGCTCCTTACGGGATTCGAACCCGTGTTACAGCCTTGAGAGGGCTATGTCCTGGGCCTCTAGACGAAAGGAGCGTGGGGCCGAGTGATGACGTACCGAGGCGAGGTATTATAGGGGCCCGCCACGATTGCTCAAGCGGAACGCATTGCTTTGAATTCCAATCCTGCCTCCCGAGAGGCGACCCCTCGTCTCGCGCGCATTATCCCGCGTGATTCCCACCCCATTTCGCGCTCACGTATCTCACCCGATGCGTTGCGTGTCTTGTACCGGCTGCGCGAGTCAGGCTTTCAGGCTTTCCTCGTCGGTGGTTGTGTGCGCGATCTCATGCTCGGCATCGAGCCGAAAGACTTCGATGTCGCGACCGATGCTCTGCCGGAACAAGTGGCTAAGCTGTTTCGTAACTGCCGACTGGTGGGGCGGCGCTTCCGACTGGCACACGTATTTTTTGGTCGCGAGATCATCGAGGTGGCCACTTTTCGCGCCTCGAGTGCGCCGTCGCAGGCGGAAGAGCCGGTAGAGATCGCCGAGGACTTGATCGATGACCTCGAGCCGAGCGATACAGCCGGCGATACCGTGGACGCACACGACATCCATGATTTTGACGAAAACCTGGAGCGCTTAGTTGACGACAGCGGGCGCATCCTGCGCGACAACGTCTATGGCAACATCGACGATGACGTCTGGCGGCGTGATTTCACCTGCAACGCGTTGTACTACAACATCGCTGACTTCTCTGTTTGGGATTATTGCGATGGATTCGAAGATGTGCAGGCGCGTCGCCTGCGTTTGATCGGTGATCCTGAGACCCGTTATCGTGAGGATCCGGTGCGCATGCTGCGGGCGGCTCGCTTCGAGGCGAAACTCGACTTCGAGATCGAACCTGCGACCGCCGAGCCGATCGGTCCCTTGGCGGCACTGCTCGCCGGCGTGCCGGCCGCGCGTTTATTCGACGAGACCTTGAAGCTGTTCTTGACCGGTCATGGCGCGCGCAGTATCGAAACCTTGAGCAAGCGAGGTTTACTGACAGCCTTACTGCCGAACGTCGGCGATTTCATTGAGCGATATCCCGACAGTCCTCCCGTTCGCATGCTGCTGCAGGCGCTCGCCAACACGGATGCGCGAGTGCGGGCCGACAAGCCGGTGACGCCGGGATTCTTGTTCGCCGTGTTGCTCTACGGGCCGATCGGCCTCGAGATCGAAAAGGCACCACGCGAACAGTGGCACGATATCGGCACAATTCTCGATGCGGTCGATCGAGCTGTGACGGTCATTCACCGGCGTGTCGCGGTCCATCGGCGTTTCATCCTCGGCTTGCGGGACATGTTCGCCCTTCAGCCACGCTTGGAGTCGCCGCGTGGCCGTCGCGCCTTGCGTACGATGGAGCACCCGCGTTTCCGTGCCGCCTTCGATCTGCTGCAACTTCGTTCGCAATTCGGGATGGCCGATACCGCCATGGTCGAGTGGTGGGCCCGCATGCAGTCGGCTAACCCGGAGCAGCGTGCGGCAATGGCGGAGAGCTTGGGGCGCGTGAGTGGGGCGGGCCCCGCCCGCAGCGGTGCGACGCGTAGCCGGGGCGGGCGGCGTCGCGGGCGAGGTGGTCGCGGTCGACGTGGCAGCGAGTGATGTCGTGTATTGGCAGCCGGCCTATGTCGCTCTCGGAAGTAATCTCGGTGATCCGCGCAGGATCGTCGAGCGCGCAATCACCTCGATCTCGACATTGCCCAAGACTCGATCCTGGCGCCGTTCCGCCTTGTATCGGACCGTGCCCTTCGGTCCGGTCAGGCAGCCGGATTTCATCAATGCCGTCGTTGGGGTGCTCACCCAATTACCGCTCGAGGATTTCTTTGCAGCGTTGCAACAGTTGGAGACGGAGCTCGGCCGGACGAGGGTAACGGAGCGCTGGGGCCCGCGTGAAATCGACCTGGATTTACTGGTCTTCGGGCGTGAGAGGCGCGATTCAGAGTCACTTCGGTTGCCGCACCCCGGGATACCGGGACGCGATTTCGTTCTGTATCCTCTGCGGGACGTTGCTGCCGACTTGCACATCCCGGGCTTGGGTCGTGTTCGCGATCTAGCCGATCGGGTTTCCGATCGAGGGATGCAGCGTTTGGCTTGAGTGGTCGGGAGAACATGTCGGACGTTCCCAAACACCGGTTCGTTGTCATCGAGGGCCCGATCGGGGTCGGCAAGACGTCTTTGGCGCGCCGTTTGGCAGCGGTTTGGAGCGCGGAGCTCATTTTGGAGCAAGCCGAAAGCAATCCCTTTTTGGAGCGCTTTTACCGCGACCCGGTCGGCTCGGCACTACCTGCGCAATTGCACTTCTTGTTCCAGCGGACGCAGCAGTTGTCGGGTCTGCATCAGGACGACCTGTTTGCCTCGGTGCGGGTTGCCGATTATCTGCTCGAAAAGGATAAGCTGTTCGCGCGGGTGACCCTCGATGACGCTGAGTTCAGTCTCTACGAGCAGGTCTATGCGCGCATGGTGGTGAATCCGCCCAAGCCCGATCTCGTCATCTACCTGCAGGCGCCAGTCGATGTCTTGATTGAGCGGATCGCGAAGCGTCGGATCAAGGCCGAGCAATTAATCGAACGCGCGTATTTGGAAAAGTTGAACGAAGCCTACGCTCGGTTTTTTCACGACTACGATGGCGCACCGACCTTGATCGTGAATGCCGCGACACTCGATCCGTTATCGCGCGAAGCCGATTTCAGCGAGCTGCTCGTGGCGATCGAGCGCATGCGGCGCGGTAAGCTCTATTTCAATCCGCTGCGTCACGCAGCGCTCTGATTCCACCTCGGAAGGTCCCCCATGTACACGCATCTGCAATTGCGCGATTCCACTCGCCCACCGGTCTCGCTTGCCACGCTCTCACGCATGAAAGGGCAGGGCGAGAAGATTGCTTCGCTCACCTGTTACGACGCGAGTTTTGCATCGCTGGTCGACGAGGCTGATGTCGATCTCGTACTGGTTGGCGATTCACTTGGAATGGTGATTCAGGGACATGACACGACTGTGCCGGTCACGATGGACGACATGGTCTATCACTGCAAAGCCGTTGCGCGAGGTTTACATCGCCCCTTGTTGATGGCGGATCTGCCGTTCGCCAGTTACCCGACTCGCGATGTGGCATTGGCCAATTCGGTGCGCTTGATGCAAGAAGGTGGCGCCGAGGTGGTGAAGCTCGAGAGTGGGCCGTCCCAAATCGATGTGATCGAATTTTTGTCTTCGCACGACATTGCCGTCTGCGCGCACCTTGGCCTCAAACCGCAATCGGTTCACAAGACCGGGGGCTTCCGAGTTCAGGGTCGCAGTGGGGATGCGGCCGCGGCGATGGTGCAGGCGGCGAAAGACCTCGAGTCTGCGGGTGCTGATCTGATCCTGCTCGAGTGCATTCCGAGCGAGCTGGGTCAACGCATCACCGAAGCTTTGCAGGTGCCGGTCATTGGAATCGGCGCTGGCCCCGCCACCGATGGGCAGATTCTGGTGCTCTACGACGTGCTCGGCATTACCACCGGTCGCAAACCCCGGTTCGTGCTCGATTGCATGCAAGGCGCCTCGGGCAACCTCGACGCGATGCGTCGCTATGTGCAGGCTGTCAAATCCTTGACGTATCCGGCCCCCGAGCACTGCTTCAGTTGAACGGACGGGTGCCGTTACGAAATGGTGACTCTGCTACGATGTGTCTCAAATGCAACGGGTTAACTCGGTAGAACAACTACGTCAGACGGTGGCGGCGTGGCGCGCCGCAGGTGATCGCATTGCTCTGGTTCCGACCATGGGCAATTTGCATGACGGACATATGGCGCTTTTCCGACAGGCTTACAAGCACGCGAAGCGCTTGATCGTCAGCAGCTTCGTCAATCCGATGCAATTCGGTCCGAGCGAAGATTACGAGCGTTACCCGCGCACGCCGGATGCCGATTCGGAAATTCTGCGGCGATCTGGTTGTGACATTTTGTTTGCACCCGAGGTCAATGAGGTTTACCCGCGAGGGTTGGCTTTCGCGACGCGCGTGCAGGTTCCCGGTTTCAGTGAAATCCTTGACGGTGAGTTTCGACCCGGTCACTTCGAGGGTGTTGCCAGTGTGGTGATGCGTCTCTTCAGTATGGTGCAACCCAACGTCGCGATTTTCGGTGATAAGGATTACCAGCAACTGCTCGTGATTCGGCGCATGACAGCGGATTTGTTTCTGCCCGTCGAGATCGTCGGATCGCCAACGGTCCGTGCACCCGACGGTTTGGCGTTGAGCTCCCGCAACATCTATCTCTCAGAGGATGAGCGTGCGATCGCACCGAAACTTTACGAAGAGTTGCGTCGTGTCGCAGTTGCCATCGACACCGATGACGAATCGGCCAAAGATTTACAGGCGCTCGAGACCGAGGCGCGGCGCAACCTGCGCGCATTTGGCTTCAAGGTCGAATATTTCACCATCCGCAGTGCCAACACGCTGCTGACGCCGAGTCTGTCCGAATCGGCGCTGGTGATCCTCGTGGCGGCCCGCCTCGGGCGCGCTCGATTGATCGACAACACCCGTGCAACTCGTCCCTAATCTTTTGACCTTGCTGCCTCGCGGCGACGCGTAGCGAGCTGTTGCAACGCCCACCCCACGTGCTCTTGCACTATGGGCGATGGATGGTGACGACGTGACTCCAAGGCCGCCAAGGCCTCTTCACTCGGAGCGCCGTTGCCGAGCGCGACGGCGATATTGCGCAACCACCGTTCGTGTCCGATGCGACGGATCGGCGACCCGCGCAGCTTCTCCTCGAAGTCTGTCTCGCTCCACGCGAAAAGCTCGGTCAGTTTTGCGGCATCGAGACCGAGACGCGCTCGTCGTAGATCCGGGTGGGAGGCCGCTTGGGCGAATTTGTTCCAAGGACAGACGAGCTGGCAATCGTCGCAGCCGTAGATGCGATTACCCATCAAGGGTCGGAGTGATTCGTCGATGACGCCGTCGTGTTCGATGGTCAGGTACGAGATGCATCGCCTTGCATCGAGTTGCCAAGGCGCCGTGATTGCGGCCGTAGGGCAGGCGGGCATACAGGCCTGACAGCTGCCGCAATGGGCACTGGCGCGTGTATCGACCGGCAGCGGCAGGTCGGTGTAGAGCTCGCCCAAGAAAAACCACGAGCCTGCATCGCTCGCAATCAGATTCGTGTGCTTGCCGATCCAGCCTAGGCCGGCATTTCGCGCCAGTGCTTTCTCCAATACCGGTCCGGAGTCCACGTAGGCGCGATAACCGAAAGGACCGACGCGCTCGACCAGACGGTCGGCGAGGGTCTGCAGTTTGTGGCGCAGGATCTTGTGGTAGTCGCGACCGATCGCGTAGCGCGATACATAACCGAGCTCCGGCGTTGCGAGTACTTCCTCGGCCGGCGCTGCCTCTGCGGGCCAATAGTCCATGCGCACGCTGATGACGCAAATCGTACCCGGGCGCAGTTCCGCGGGACGCGAACGCCGCGTGCCGTGACGCTCCATGTAATGCATTTGACCGTGACGACCCTCGGTCAGCCAGCGTTGCAGGTGGGCTTCGTCGTCCGCGAGCTCTAGGTTGCCGACCCCGACGGCAGAGAAACCGACGTCCGCCGCGAGTGCCTCGAGATCGTCTCGCAAGGCTTGCCAGTCAGGGGGCGACATCATGGCCGCGAGTATACTGTCTCGCATGAAAGCGCCGCTCTCCTTGCATACCGTCGCGCAGGTCCGCGCGCTCGAGCAGCACTGGATCCAGACTGTCGGTGTGCCGTCCTTTGAGTTGATGTCACGAGCCGGTGTGTTCGCGATGCGTCAGTTGCGTTCACGCTGGTCTGCAGCGCGGGATGTCCTCGTGCTCGCCGGTGGCGGAAACAACGCCGGCGATGGCTATATCCTTGCGCATGAGGCGTGGTCGCTCGGTTTGTCGCCGCGCGTGCTGGCATTGACGCCGCCTCAGGCGCTGAACGGGGATGCCGCTCGTGCGGCGGAGCAGTGCCTTGCGGCGGGCGTGCCGGTCGAGTTGTTCGATTCGATGCGCTTGCCCGAGCGACTTGCGCGCGCCGATGTCATCGTCGATGCAATCTTTGGTATCGGCTTGCAGCGCGACTTGAGCACTGAGCTGTGTAGCGTCGTGCAACTCGTCAATGCCGCAGCGCGTCCGGTACTGTCTATTGATGTGCCTTCGGGTTTATGTGCCGACACGGGCGCACCGCGTCCTTGTGCCATCCGCGCCGATTTGACAGTGACTTTTGTTGCGCACAAGCTCGGTTTGACTTTGATCGAAGCGGCTCCTTGGGTCGGTTCGCTGGTGTTGGGGACCCTCGTCGATGACGCAGCGCTCTTTGAGCGCTCCGCCTCGTCTGTTGGGTGCATCGCTCAAAGATTGGACGAGCACGCACTGCATCGGGCGTTGCCGCGTCGTTCGATTACGACTCACAAGGGTGAGGCGGGGCACGTCGTCGTGATCGGCGGTGGTATCGGCATGCCGGGTGCCGCACGTCTTGCTGCGATTGCGGCGCTGCGGGTCGGTGCCGGCAAGGTCACGGTGCTGTGCCATCCCTCCTCAGCGGCGTCCATCGCAACAGCTCATCCGGAGTTGATGGTCAGACCGATCGAGGACGCCCGTGCCATCGCGCGTCATCTACAAAGCGCGGATGTGCGCGTCGTGGGCACAGGTCTCGGTCGCGACGAGTGGGCCTCGCAAGTGCTCGATGCCGCGCTCGATGAGTCGGCGGCGACGGTTTTGGATGCCGATGCGCTCACGCTCCTCGCGGCAAGGTCGCCGGGCGGGCTGCTCTTGAGCGATCGGCATGCTCCGATTCGTCCCTGGGTGATGACGCCACATCCCGCCGAAGCGGCGCGGATGCTGGGACTCGGAACGGCCGATGTGCAAGCCGATCGTCTCGCGGCGCTGGCGACATTGGCAGCTCGAACTTTGGCGATCGTCGTCCTCAAGGGGGCGGGCACGTGGATCGGTTGCGCCGGTCAGACGCCGACTCTGTGCGCCGTCGGCAACCCGCGCCTTGCCACCGCGGGCACCGGTGACGTGTTAGCCGGTACGGTGGCTGGCATCTGGGCGCAGCAGTCTACGCGTGCCCGTGCTGATAGCGCGCTCCTGGCCGCGCAGGCGGCTGTCTGGTTACACGCTTTGGCGGCCGCTCCGCGTGAGGCGGCCGTCGCCTCGTCGGATCGCGGTTTGTTGGCAGGCGAGCTCGCCATGGATCTCGCCCGCTGTCTGCCATGATCTCGACCATGACGTCCGTATTGAGCGATGAATCAGCCACCTTGGAATTTGGCGCGAAGCTCGCGGCGGCGATGCCAGCGTTTGCGGGCGGCGCGTTGAAGGTCGCGCTGCGCGGCGATCTCGGCGCCGGCAAGACGACTCTCACTCGCGGTTTGCTGGGTCGTCTCGGCGTGCGTGGATCGGTGCGGAGTCCGACGTTCTCGTTGCTCGAAGCATATGAGCTCGATCAGCTGGCCGTCATACATATCGATCTGTATCGACTTCGCGACGCAGCGGATGTTCGGGGACTTGGACTCGCCGATTATGATCGGCCTGGCTACCTCTGGATGGTCGAGTGGCCTGAGCGGGCAGAGCGTGTACTCGGTCAATTCGATCTTGAGATCTCGTTGCGAGGCGTTGGGACCGCGCGCGAGATCGAAATAGTGGCGGCGACCGAGGTGGGTCGCCATTGGTTGCAGGCATTGTGAAGTGTCGATCTTAGAGCCCTAATT
This sequence comes from Gammaproteobacteria bacterium, assembly GCA_018970145.1. Lineage (GTDB taxonomy): Bacteria > Pseudomonadota > Gammaproteobacteria > Steroidobacterales > Steroidobacteraceae > UBA964. The sequence goes on along the minus strand of JAGWWY010000010.1, from coordinate 64,432 downwards.
TTGTTGATATTTATCGTGTTTCAAGCGTACAGTTCGCGCCCATGACAGGGCGTCTTTGGTCGTGGGTCGTATCCGCCGTGCTGCTTGGCATCACTGCGGTGTCAGCGCAGGCGTCCACTGAGCTGCGTAGCTTGCGGATCGAGAGTCAGCCCGAGGTGACGCAGATTCGGATCGATCTCTCCGCATCAACGCCGACCCGCTGGTTCGTGCTCGACCAGCCGCGTCGATTGGTGGTCGACCTCGCCAACACCGGTAAACCCAAGCAAACACTCCCGCCCGCCAACGGCGCGGTGCGGGCGTTGCGCGCCGGACCGCAAGCCAACGGCGATCTACGCTTGGTTTTCGAGATTGATCCCGTCGTACAACTGCAACCGATCGGATCACAGGGATCCTCCAACCGGACGGCGACGCTCGAATTTTCTTTGACCTCACCTGCGGACGCACCGATCAGTCGTGCGCCCTTGAAGGAGGTGAGGGCGGCACATGCGCCGCCGACTTCGGGTCGCGAGGTCATCGTCGCCATCGACGCGGGTCACGGTGGTCAGGACCCGGGCGCGATCGGGCGTGCAGGCACCAACGAAAAAGACGTCGTGCTCGATATTTCCAGACGTCTTGCCGCGCGTATCAATCAAGAGCCCGGCATGCGCGCCGTGCTCACGCGCGATGGAGACTACTTCTTAAAGCACCGCGAACGGATTCGACGCGCCCGAGCGGCGGGGGCCCAGTTGTTCGTCTCGGTGCACGCCGATGCGGTGCGCGATCCGTCGGTGTCGGGCTCCTCGGTGTACGTGCTCTCGGAGAAAGGTGCGAGTGACGAGCAGTCGCGTTGGTTGGCCGATCGTGAGAACGCCGCTGATCTCGCGGGTGGAATTTCACTCGATGACAAAGATCCCGTGATTGCCTCAGTGCTCGTTGATCTCGCGCAGTCCGCGCAAATCGGTCAAAGCGTGGTGGCAGCTGAGCGGGTGTTGCGATCGTTGCGTCGCGTCAATGAAGTACGGAAGCCTCAAGTGCAGCAGGCCGGATTCCTGGTGTTGAAGAGCCCCGATATCCCCTCGATGCTGGTCGAAACGGCGTTTATCTCGAGTCCGTCCGATGAGCGTTTGCTGAATATTGAAGGCAAGCGTGCCGAGTTGGCTGATGCAATTTTTGACGGTGTAAGGCAGTTCTTCCTCGATCATCCGCCCGAGGGCTCGCGCTTTGCACTCGAGCGCGATCGCGGGCGAACGGTCGTCGCCACGGCGCCCGAGGCCGCTGCTGCCGGCAAGCTCTAGACGCGTATCGTGCCTATCCGAAAGTTGCCGAGCGCGCTCGTCGATCAGATCGCTGCGGGCGAGGTTGTCGAGCGTCCAGCCTCCGTTGTCAAAGAATTACTGGAAAATAGCTTGGATGCCGGTGCGCACCATATCGATGTCGATATCGAGGCAGGTGGCGCAGGGTTGATCCGCATCCTGGACGATGGGCACGGTATCGCCGCCGACGAGCTCGCGTTGGCGGTGCAGCGACATGCGACCAGCAAGATCGCAACGCTCGCGGACTTGGCCGCGATCACTAGCCTCGGGTTTCGCGGCGAGGCGTTACCGTCGATCGGCTCGGTGTCACGCATGCGAGTGGCGTCACGACGTGAGGGTGCCGCAGCAGCGATGGAGATTCGTGTTGATGGCGGTGAGGTTTCGGACATCAAGCCCTCCGCGCAGCCGCGTGGCACGTTGATCGAGGTGCGCGATCTTTTTTTCAATGTACCCGCACGACGAAAATTCCTGCGTGCTGAGAGCACCGAGTGGAGTCATATTGCCAGGCTTGTTGAGCGTTTGGCGTTGGTTCGGTTCGATGTCGCGTTTCGGTTGCGTCACGGTGGTCGAGTGCTGCTTGATGCGCCGTTGACAACAAGCGCCGAGGGGCGCAGGGCGCGAGTCGCTGCCATTCTTGGCGATGAGTTCATCGCCAGTGCCATTGAGTTCGAGCGGCGATCCGGTTCGGTCTCACTGCATGGCTGGCTCGGGCAGCCGCAGGCCGCCAGAGCCAGCAGCGACCACCAATACGCCTACGTCAACGGACGTATGGTTCGCGATCGGTTGCTGGCGAGCGCCGTGCGACTCGGTTATCGCGATGTCCTCTACCACGGGCGTCAGCCTGCGTACCTCGTCTATCTCGAGCTCGACCCTGCTTGGGTCGATGTGAACGCCCATCCGCAGAAACTCGAAGTCCGTTTCCGCGACAGTCGGCAGATCCATGATTTTGTTTTTCGCAGCGTCCATTCGGCGCTCGGCGTACCCGCCGGTGTTGCTGCGCCCACGGCTGATGCGACGTCACTCGGTGTCGGTGCCTCCGAAGGCTCGACGACAGAAGCTTTGCCGCTCGCGATGCCGCGTACGTTACCGGCTTTTGATCCTTGGCTATCCGACCCATGGCGATCCCGAGATTCAACCGATCGCGTTGCAGACGTGGTGGTCGCGCGGGCAGGTGAGCTCGGTACGGCCATCGCACAATTGCACGGCGTGTACATCCTGGCGCAAAGCGCCTCCGGCCTGGTTTTGGTTGATGCACACGCCGCGCATGAGCGCGTTTTGTACGAGAAGCTGAAAGTCGCGCGAGGCGACCACGCGGCCTCGCAGCGTTTGCTCGAGCCGCGAGTGGTCGATGTGCCATCGCATGTGACAGAATTTTTTGACCAGCAAGCGATCGAGTTCGAGCGCGCGGGTTTCGAGATCGATGTGATCGGCCCCGGCAAGTTGGCGGTGCGCGCCGTGCCGGGTTTGCTCGCTCACGAGGATCCGACGCCGCTGATCCGCGACGTGCTCCGCGACTTGGCCGACGAGCGGGGGTCGCACCATCTCGAGGGGACGGTCAACGCGTTGCTCGGGAACATCGCCTGCCGTAGCGCCATCAAGGCTCATCGTCGCCTGACTTTGCCTGAGATGAACGCCTTGCTGCGCGATATGGAGTCGACCGAGCGCGCAGGGCAATGCAATCACGGTCGACCGACCTGGACGACCCTGTCGTTGGCGCAACTCGATCAGTTGTTTTTGCGTGGCCGCTGAATTTGACGCGCTGCTGATCGCGGGTCCGACGGCGAGCGGCAAGTCTGCGTTGGCGCTGCGTCTAGCCGAAGTCCTGCCGGTCGAACTCATCAGCGTCGATTCCGCCCAAGTTTACCGCGGTCTCGACATCGGATCGGCCAAACCGTCTCGTCGTTTGCGCGAGCGGATCCCGCATCACTTGATCGACATTCGCGACCCCGCAGATACCTACAGCGCCGGCGAGTTCGTCACGGATGCGCTGCAGGCGATCCAAGCGATTCGAGCGCGCGGCAACTTCCCGATCTTCGTCGGCGGCACGATGCTGTATTTCAACGCCCTGATCCGCGGTATCGCCAAACTGCCCGCAGCCGATCCGGATATCCGTCGCGCCATCGACGCGGCAGCGGCGGAGCGCGGCTGGCCGGCATTGCACGACGAATTGACGGTGGTCGATCCGTTGGCCGCAGCCAAGATTCACCGCAACGACGCCCAGCGTATCCAGCGTGCTTTGGAGGTCTATCGGGTGAGCGGTCGGCCGATCAGTCAGTGGCAGCTCGACACCCAAGCGACCCACGCTTGGCGGTTCGCACGTCTCGCCCTGGTGCCGACGGATCGAGCCTGGTTGCACGAGCGTATCGAGCAGCGCTTTCGACAAATGATGCAGGAGGGCTTTCTGGCGGAGGTCGCCGGGTTGCGCTCCAAACCTGGCTTGAGTCCCACCGCACCATCGCTGCGCGCCGTCGGCTATCGCCAGCTGTGGGCGCATCTCGCCGGTGAGACCGACCTCGCGACCGCGCTCACGCGAGCGGTGGCAGCGACTCGGCAACTCGCCAAGCGCCAGCTGACGTGGATCCATGCCGATTCAGATTGGGAGCGGTTGGATCCACAGCAAACGGATCCTCTGGAGGCGAGGGTGGCCGCCTTGCAGCGAGGGTTACTTTCCCAACGCTGAGGGAACTTCTGTCATGTTAAATTGTCACTGTAGCGGGGTGGGCGAATAACATTCAGGAGTCGATCATCATGGCCAAGGGCCAGTCTCTGCAGGATCCGTTTTTGAACCAGCTCCGCAAGGAGCGTGTGCCGGTGTCGATCTACCTCGTCAATGGCATCAAACTCCAGGGACAGATCGATTCATTCGACCAGTTCGTCGTGCTGCTCAAAAATACCGTCAACCAGATGGTATACAAGCACGCGATTTCCACGGTCGTACCTTCGCGAAACGTGCGTCTCCCGTCGCCGGAAGAACCCGAAGGTGGCGTCGATCCAGCTCCGGTCGGCGAGTGAGCTTGGCACGCCTGAAGCGTGTTTGAACGTCCCCGCGGCGGCGAAAAGGCCGTCCTCGTTCGCTTAGGTCTCGGCGCACCGATCGAGCAGGAAGATCTCGACGAGTTCGCTCAGTTGGCCGAGTCGGCCGGCGTCTCCGTGGGCGCTACCGTCACCGGCAAGCGTGATCGACCGGATCCCAAATATTTTGTCGGCAGTGGCAAGGCCGAGGAGATCCGGCAAGTTGCCGTCGACACGTGTGCTGAAGTCATCTTGGTCGACCATGCGCTCTCACCGAGCCAGGAGCGCAATCTCGAGAAACTGACGGGCCTGCGCGTGCTCGATCGCAACGCCCTCATTCTCGATATTTTTGCGCAGCGTGCACGCAGCCACGAGGGCAAGCTCGAAGTCGAGCTCGCCCAGTTGCGCCACCTGGCGAGTCGACTCGTTCGAGGTTGGACGCATCTTGAGCGTCAGAAAGGTGGTATCGGGTTGCGTGGTCCCGGCGAGACCCAGCTCGAAACCGATCGTCGTTTGCTCGGCGAGCGTGTGCGAGTTCTCTCGAAGCGGCTCGAAAAACTGCAGCTGCAACGCGAGACCGGCCGACAGCGTCGGGTCGAAATTCCGATTCCGTCCGTGGCTTTGGTCGGCTACACCAACGCGGGCAAGTCCACCTTGTTCCGTTCGTTGACGGGTGCCGACGCCTATGTCGCCGATCAGCTCTTTGCGACCCTCGATCCGCTGGTGCGTAAAGTGGAATTACCGGGCGGCACTCCGGTCGTGCTTGCCGATACGGTGGGTTTCATCCGCGAGTTGCCGCACGAATTGGTTGCAGCGTTTCGATCCACACTCACCGAGGCGCGCGAGGCGACTCTGCTGCTACATGTCATCGATGCGAGTGATCCGCGTCGCGATGAACGCATCGAGCAGGTCAACGCAGTGTTGACCGAGGTCGGAGCCGGCGAACTTCCGCAGATTCGGGTGTACAACAAAATTGACCGACTCGATCTCGTCCCGCGGGTCGAGCGTGATGCCGAGGGGCAGGTGGCCAGCGTCTGGATCTCGGCCGCGAGACACCGGGGGCTAGAGCTCTTGCTCGAAGCGATCGCCGAACGCTTAGCCTTGTTTGCGAGCCTGCGTCGCGTCAGGGCGAGCGCGAGCCAAGCGGGCCAGTTGCGCGCGCGGCTGTATTCAGCGGGCGCAATCCGTTCGGAACAGGTGCAGGAGGACGGTTCGATAGAATGGTCTGCTGCGATACCCGATGCCGAGGCGACCGTTCTCGCGCGCCTTCCGGGCGTGACCGTGGAGGCCTTGGCCCCCCTTTCAGCGCCCTCGGGCGAGCACATAACTTGTGTGGTCGACAGGGGGTACCTACAATCACCGGCGACCGCGCGCCGTTCTTGATTTTCCCCCTCATCCGCGCGCAACCGAAAGCACACCTATGGCATGGAATGAACCTGGCGGAAGCCAAAAGAATCCTTGGGGCAAGCGCCCCGGCAAGTCTGGCGGCGACGATGCCTTGCGCAAATTTCAGCGCAAGCTTGACAACATCCTGAAAGGCGCCGGCGCTGGCGGTCCGGCCGGGACAGAACCTGAGGGCACCGAACCGGCCGACAATCGCTCGCAACTGCTGATCATCGCAGGCGTCGTGTTCGCGTTTTGGGCCTACCAGAGCTTTTTCACGATCGATCAAGCCGAGCGCGGCGTCGTGCAACGATTCGGTCAGTTCGCTTCCGTGCGCGATCCGGGGCTCGGCTTTCATATTTGGCCGATCGACCGCGTGACCAAGGTCAATACGCAAAAGGTCAACAGTGTCAGTTACACGGCCAAGGTGTTGACGCAGGACATCAACCTGATCGACATGACGTTGGCGGTTCAGTACCAGCTGCGCGATCCGGTCAAATATTTGTTCAAAGTTCGTGATCCGGAGCAGACCTTGAGCGATGTGGGCGAGATGGCGATCCGTGAGGTCGTCGGTCGCAGCACCCTCGAGGCGATCTTCGTCTCGAATCGTGAACAGGTAACGGCCAGCACCCGCGAGTTGATCCAGCGGACACTCGATCAATACGGCACGGGCATCTTCATCACCAGCGTGAACCTCACCGACATCCAGGTCCCGACCGACGTGCAAGAGTCGCAGCGCGACGCGAACAAGGCGCTCGCGGACAAGGAGAGGCTCACCAAGGAAGCCGAGGCCTATGCGAGCGGTATCTTGCCGGTCGCCGAGGGTGCTGCGTTACGCCAATTGCAGGAGGCCGAGGCTTACCGCGCTCAAGTCGTCGCGGTGGCCGAGGGTGAAGCACAGCGCTTCAATCAACTCGTCGGCGCTTACGACAAGGCGCCGAGAGTGACCCGCGATCGTCTCTACATCGAAGCGGTGGAAAATGTGTTGAGCCGGTCGCAGAAGATCGTCGTCGACAGCAAGTCGGGTAACCAGATGCTGTATCTGCCGCTCGATAAGCTGATGGAACAACGTCGTGGTAACGGGTCCGAACCCGAGGTATCGGTCACGATACCGCGATCCGCTGCGGGTGCCGCGGCCGATGCTGCCGCCAATGCCGATCCGCGTGCGCGGTTGGAGCGCTGATATGTCACAGTCACTTCAAAGAATTCTTGGCGTCATTGCTGCCATCGGCGTGCTGATCAGCCTGTGCACTTTTACGGTGTCGGAAAACGAGGTCGCGATTCGCAGTCGCTTCCAGGAAATCGTCGCCGCGGGTTACGAGCCAGGCCTGCATTTCAAGCTACCAATCGATACGGTGCGCAAATTCGAGCGACGCATCGTGTCGCAGAGTTTCGAGGGTGAGACCTTCCTCACGAGCGAGAACCGGGGTCTGATCGTCGACTACTACGTCAAGTGGCGAATCCGAGACGAGGCGCGCTACGCGCAGTCATTCGGTGTCGACCCGGGTGCGGCTGGCCAGCGTATCTCCGATATCGTCAAAGACGGTATCAAGAACGCAGTTGCGCAGCGCACCCTCGAAGAAATCGTCTCGGCTGAGCGAACGGCATTCACGGGTGTGATGTTTCAGCGTGCCAGCGGTATCGTCGATACGCTGGGTCTCGAACTGATCGATGCGCGAGTCCGCACCATCCGTTTGCCACCCGACGTCGAGTCACGCGTCTATGCGAGCATGCAGCAGAGTTTCGGGCGTCTCGCGCGTCAATTGCGCGGTGAGGGCGAAAAGGACGCACTGCGCATTCGCGCCGAAGCGGATCGCAAGCGCACGGAGATCTTGTCGATCGCCGCGCGTGACTCGCTGAAGATTCGCGGTGAGGCTGATGCGAAAGCGACTGCGACCTACGCGGCTGCCTACAGCAAGAACCCGGAGTTCTATGCCTTCTATCGCAGCATCCAGGCCTACAAGAATTCTTTGGGCAAGGAAGGCGATGTCATGGTCGTCTCACCTGATAGCGAGTTCTTCAAGTACTTGCGTAACCCGAACGCACGCTGATCCGCATGTCCAAAGGCCGTTTCGTCGTCGTCATCGGCACTCAGTGGGGTGACGAGGGCAAGGGCAAAATTGTGGATCTGCTGACCGAGCGTGCGGTAGCCGTCGCTCGCTTCCAAGGCGGTCATAACGCGGGTCACACGCTGATCGTGGGTGGTGAGAAGACGGTGCTGTCGCTCATTCCCTCGGGCATTCTTCGGCCGCAGGTGCGTTGCTTCATCGGCAACGGCGTCGTGCTCTCGCTCGAGGCGTTGCTGCGCGAGGCCGACATGCTCGTTGAACGCGGCGTGCCGGTGTTCGAGCGCTTGCGGATTGCACCGAATTGCCCACTCATCCTGCCCTCGCACGTTGCGCTCGATCGCGCGCGGGAGCAGGCACGCGGCGTCAATGCGATTGGTACCACCGGCCGCGGCATTGGCCCGGCTTACGAAGACAAGGTCGCGCGTCGCGCGCTGCGGGTGGCAGATCTGTTCCAACGCGAACGATTCGCTGCCAAGCTCGGCGAGATTCTCGATTTCCACAATTTCGTACTGCAGCAATACTTCAAGCTGCCGCCGATCGATTTCCAGCAAACGCTCGATTCGCACTTGACGATGGCCGAGCGCATCAAGCCGCTCGTCCTCGACGTCACACTCGAGTTACAAAAGCTACGTGATGCGGGTGCTAGCGTGATGTTCGAGGGTGCACAGGGTGCCATGCTCGATGTCGACCTCGGCACGTATCCGTTCGTAACCTCCTCGAATACCACAGCTGGCTTCGCGGCCACTGGCACGGGCCTAGGTCCGCGACACTTTGACTATGTGCTCGGTATCGTCAAGGCGTACACGACACGCGTTGGTGCCGGCCCGTTCCCGACCGAGTTGTTCGACGAGACGGGTGAGTATTTGCAACGGGTCGGCAAAGAGTTCGGTGCCGTGACCGGACGTCGTCGTCGCTGCGGCTGGTTCGATGCCGTGGCCTTGCGGCGCTCGGTCATCCACTCGAGTATTTCCGGTCTTTGCATGACCAAGCTCGACGTACTCGATGGGCTTGATGCCATTCGCCTGTGTGTCGGCTATCGAGCGGCCGGCGAAGTCAGCGACGTGCCACCTTTGCTCGTCGAGGGTTTCGGTGAGGTCGAGCCGGTGTACGAGGAGATGCCGGGTTGGAAGCGCAGCACCTTCGGCGTGACGCGAGAGGAAGAACTACCCCGCGAAGCGCAGCGTTACCTCGCGCGAATCGAGGAGCTGGTCGGTGTGCCGATCGATGTGATCTCGACTGGTCCGGATCGCGATCAGACCATCCTGCGACGTCATCCCTTTGGTTGATCGGTCCGGAGTATCGGCAAGGAGTATTCCCATGACGCCTCACTCGACTGCGCTGCGGCACGACATCGTGGTGTTCGGTGCGACCAGCTTTGTCGGCCAAATTCTGTGCCGCTACCTTCTACAGCGACACGGTGTCGGACAGGGCCTGCGATGGGCGATCGCGGCACGCTCGGCCGCCAAGCTCGAGGAGTTGAAGCGCTCGCTCGGGTCCGCGGCGGTCTCGCTCGAGTCGATCGTGGTCGATGCCGCCGACGAGGACGGTCTGCGCGCGCTTTGTCACGACACGCGAGTCGTCGTTTCGACCGTGGGCCCCTATGCGCTGTATGGCGAGACCTTAGTCAAGGTCTGTGCCGACACGGGCACGGATTACTGCGATTTGACCGGCGAGGTTCAGTGGATCCGCCGCATGATCGAGCGTTACGCAGGCGCCGCTGCAGCCAGTGGGGCGCGTATCGTGCACTGCTGCGGGTTCGATTCGATTCCGTCGGACCTTGGGGTGTGGTTTCTGCAGCGCGAGGCTCAGACATCGTTCGGCAAGAGTTGCTCGCGTGTCAAGCTTCGTGTCAAGGCGATGAGAGGTGGTTTTTCCGGCGGCACAGTGGCGAGTCTTCTCAACGTGGTCAAAGAAACGCGCGCGAACCCGGCGTTGCGAAAAGAACTCGCGAATCCATACTCGCTCTGTACAGGCAGCCCGTCTAAGGGGGTACGTCAGCCAAGTGGTGCGGCGGTCGCTTTCGATGCGGATTTTCGCGGTTGGATTGCGCCATTCGTCATGAGCGGCATCAATACGCGTATCGTACACCGCAGCAATTTTCTGCAGTCGCACTCGTATGGCTCGGATTTTGTCTACGACGAGGCGGTGCTGACAGGTCGTGGCTGGCGCGGTCGGCTCGCGGCCGTCGCGACCGGCGCTGGGCTTGCCGCTTTCATGGTAGCGAGCAGCATTGGTCCAGTGCGAGCACTCCTCGAGCGCTACGTTTTGCCAAAACCCGGTGAGGGACCGAGCCCGATTCAACAAGAGCGCGGATTCTTTGATCTGCGCTTGTTCGGTCGCACGAGCGATGGTCGGACGCTGCGCGTCAAAGTCACCGGAGATCGCGATCCGGGCTACGGTTCGACGGCCAAAATGTTGGGCGAGGCCGCGGCTTGTCTCGCGTTCGATGTCTCGCGGGCCGAAGTCGCGGGTGGGTTTTGGACACCGGCGAGTGCGCTCGGCGAGAAGTTGTGGATCCGACTGCGATCGCATGCCGGACTCAGCTTCGAAAGACAGGATGATTGAGATCGCCACCCTGGTGCCCGGGAGAGGACTCGAACCTCCACGGTGTTACCCGCTAGTACCTGAAACTAGTGCGTCTACCAATTCCGCCACCCGGGCAGGGTGGGCCGCGAAATGTACGCACGGGCGGTACGGGTGTCAATGAAGCATCGTTCCCGCTCCCGCCGCGATACCTCGCGGCGGCCCTCCGGTGGTAGTCACCGAACGAGTGCGGGCACTATGGAAGGCTTGGTATCGACGCACCGTTCCGGTTTTGCCTTCGTGCGTGTCGAGGGACAAGAGGAGAGTGTTTTCCTCCCACCCCGCGCGGCCGCAGGCTTGGCAAGCGGTGATCGGGTCCGAATCAGTGTCGAGAAAGACCACTCGGGACGCTACTCGGGTGAGGTGCTCTCGATCCTATCGCGCGGTGTCACAGCGTTCCTCGGTACGGTCGAGGTTCAAGGTCGCACGACGTTCGTGAACTCCGTCGATCGTCGCTTGAGCCTGCGTTGTCTCGTGCCCACAGATCGATTGGGCGGTGCGCGTCGCGACGACTGGGTGATCGCCCGCATCACGCGCTATCCGGATGCGCACCGCACCGCCATGGCCGAGGTGGTCAAGGTTCTCGATCCTGAGCGTCCGCTCGAAATGGCGACCGAGACGGCGATCGCGCGCTATTCGCTGCCGGTCGAATTTGGCGCTACCGCACTGCGCGAGGCAGAGAATTTTGGGGAGCGGATCGATCCCAACGAGGCGCGTGATCGAATCGATTTGCGTGCGATGCCACTCGTCACGATCGATGGGGCCGATGCGCGTGATTTCGACGATGCGGTCTATGCTGAGAGACATTCAAAGGGCTTTCGCCTCGTGGTGGCGATTGCGGACGTAAGTCACTACGTCCGAGTCGGTAGTGGTCTCGATGTCGACGCGCGCGAGCGAGGCACGTCAGTGTATTTCCCGAATCGTGTGCTGCCGATGTTACCCACGGCCTTGTCGAACCATCTGTGCTCGCTCGAGCCCGAGGTGGACCGCCTGTGTCTGGTCGCCGATATGATCGTCGGTAAAAGCGGTGGTCTGCTCGATTTCAAGTTTTATCCCGCGGTGATGCGCAGCCATCTGCGCTTGACCTACACGCTCGCCTTCGAGGCGCTATTCGAGGGCAAGCCTGCGGCGCGCAAAGCCATCGGTGCAACGTTGCCGGCACTAGAACCGTTGGTCGATTTGTATCGCGTGTTGCTTAAAGCGCGACAGCGTCGGGGTGCACTCGATTTCGAGAGCACCGAGCCGACTTACGATTTCGACGCGGCGGGGCGGGTGCGTGGCCTGTCGCTCTATGCGCGTAACGATGCACACAAGCTCATCGAGGAGTGCATGATTCTCGCCAACGTGGCGGCAGCCCGTCAGCTGAAGACGGCACGGGCCGGTGGCCTCTATCGAGTTCACGCGGTGCCCGATGAAAAAAAACTCGACCAACTGCTCACGCAGCTGACGGCGATCGGTGTCGATGCCACGTTGCCAGAGGAAGTCGAACCCCGCGACCTACGCAAGATCACCGAACGGGCCGCGCACAGTCTCGATTTGCCTTTCATCGAGTCGCTGGTTGTTCGCTCGATGCCGCAGGCCTTGTACCAGCCGGTGAACATTGGACATTTCGGTTTGGCGCTCACCGAGTATGCGCATTTCACTTCGCCCATCCGTCGATATCCCGATCTCGTCGTGCACCGCGCGATCAAGGCGAGTATCGACCCGAAGGATTCCTCAGGCCTTCGATACGGGACCGAGCAACTCGCGCCGTTGGGACAAGATTTGTCACGGCTCGAGAAGCGTGCCGATGAGTCGGATCGTTACGTCGACAACTTTCTCAAGTGCAGTTATCTGCGCGAGCGCGTAGGGCAGACCTTCGATGGTTTGATCACGACGGTGGTCGAATACGGGTGCTTTATTCAATTGCGCGGGATCGGTATCGATGGCTTGCTACGTCTCGATACCCTGCGCGATGACGACTACGAAATGAGCGCGGATGGGCAGGCGTGGTACGCGAAGCAGCGCGATCTCGAATTGCGTATCGGTGCAGCGGTGCGAGTGATCGTCACGCATGCCAATCCAGTCGAAGGTCTGGTCGATCTCGAACTCGATGCGGCCGTTGAGACGGTCCCTTCCAAATTCAAAACTCCGCGCCGAGCGCTGCGTCCCGGCAAGAAGCGCTCATGAGTCAGCTAGAGACGGTGCATGGCATTCATGCCGTGCGGGCTTTACTCGAACGGCACGCCGAACGCGTTCAGCGAGTCTATGTCGCGCGCGGTCGCGATGATGTTCGCATCGCGGCGTTGTCGCGAGCGGCCGAGGCGAGTGGGGTGGCGATCGAGCGCGTCGATACCGCTCGGCTGGAGCGCATGGTTGGCGCCGCCGTGCATCAGGGTGTGGTCGCTGAAGTCCGTGCGATGACCCCATGGAATGAAGATCGTTTGACGGCGGCCTTGTCTGATTGGGACGCCGCACGTGGCGCGCCGCTCGTGTTGATCCTCGATGGGGTGCAAGATCCGCATAATCTTGGCGCGTGCCTGCGGACGGCGGACGCGTGTGGCGCGATGGCCGTCGTGATCCCGAAGGATCGTGCGGTGCAGATGAACGCCACGGTGCGCAAGGTGGCAGCCGGTGCGGCCGAGACGACGCCGGTCGTGGCGGTGACCAACCTGGCTCGCTGCCTGCGCGATTTGAAGTCCCAAGGGCTGTGGGTCGTGGGTGCCGAGGCCGAGGGTGGGCGGCGTGCCGATCAAGTCGACTTGACCGGTCCGATCGCGCTCGTCATGGGTGCCGAAGGCAGCGGGCTGCGACAGAACACGCGGCAGCATTGCGACTATTTAGTGCGTCTGCCGTCGCTGGGGGCGGTCGAGAGCCTCAACGTGTCGGTCGCTGCCGGCATGTTGTTGTACGAGGCGGTGCGTCAGCGCCACTCGGCAAGTTGCCGAGGGTAGGTTCGTCGGCTATAGTCCGCGACCCTTGCTCCACCGGCAGCGCCTCGCCGGGGGGCTTTATATCCAAAAGGAGATCACATGAGGCACTATGAAGTCGTGTTTCTGGTCCATCCCGACCAGAGCGAGCAGGTTCCCGCCATGCTCGAACGTTACAAGGGCATGATCACGCAAGGCGGTGGTCAGATCCATCGCATCGAGGACTGGGGGCGCCGTCAATTGGCCTTCCCTATCGCCAAAGTGCACAAGGCCCACTACATCCTGATGAACATCGAGACCGACCAAAAGACGCTCTCGGAGCTGACCGGCGGATTCCGTTTCAGTGATGCGGTGCTGCGTCACTTGGTCGTCAAGATGGATGGTCCCGTGATCGAGCCGTCGCCGATGGCGCGCGGTGAAGAAGAGGAAGTCGGTGAGGGCGTCGATCGTCCGCGCCGCGTCCGTCGTGACGATCTGGGCGATGAAGAAGGCCTCGCGGAGTAATCATCATGAGCTTTGGCAAACAACAAGGCGGTAACAGCCGCTTCACCCGTCGCAAGAAATTTTGTCGTTTCACCGCCGAAGGCGTGAAACAGATCGACTACAAAGATCTCGCGACGCTCAAGGGTTACATCACCGAGACCGGCAAGATCGTCCCGAGCCGTATCACGGGAACCCGTTCGTTCTATCAGCGTCAGCTGGCCACGGCCGTACGTCGCGCACGCTATCTCGCGTTGCTGCCGTACACCGACCAGCATTGATCGGTCGGAGGAGTCGTCACCATGGATGTCATTCTGCTTACCAAGGTTGCCAACCTCGGCAACATCGGTGATCGCGTCAACGTGAAGTCCGGCTACGGCCGCAATTTCTTGTTGCCCTCGGGCAAGGCTACGCTCGCCACGCCGGCGAATGTCGCCAAGTTCGAAGCGCGCCGCGTCGAGCTCGAGAAGGTCGCTCGCGATGAGCTCGCCGATGCGACCCGCCGTTCGGATGCGATGAAGGAGTTCAAGCTGCAGATCCGGGCGAAAGCCGGCAGCGAAGGCAAGCTCTTCGGCTCGATCGGCACCACCGATATCGCCGATGCCTGCACGGCCCAGGGCCATAAGGTGGCGCGCTCGGAAGTGCGCATGCCGAACGGTCCGATCCGCTCGGTGGGCGAGCACGCGATCTCGTTGCACTTGCACACGGATGTCGATGTGCAATTGCAGCTCATCGTCAGCGCTGAGGAGTAATCGCGCTGATGAGCGCACGCGGCGGAGACGTGCGAACACCGCCGCATTCGATCGAGGCGGAGCAGGCCGTTTTAGGCGGCCTGCTCCTCGATTCGCAATCCTGGGACAACGTCGCCGACGTGCTTCGTTCCGAGGATTTTTACCGCTCTGACCACCGCATCATTTTCGATGCCATTGGCAAGTTGGCGTCGCTCGGCCAGCCCTCCGACGCCGTCACCGTCAGCGAATCGCTCGAGCGTAGCGGTCAACTCGCCGACGCCGGCGGATTGGCCTACCTTGGCGCCCTGGCGCGCGATACACCAACCGCCGCCAACGTTCGTGCCTACGCCGAGATCGTCCGCGAGCGCTCGCTGCTGCGTCAGTTGCTCAAAGCCGGCACGGATATTGCGGCGTCGGTCTTCAACAACGAAGGCGAGACGGCTCGCGAACTCGTCGATACGGCCGAGAGTCGCGTGTTCGCGATCGCCGAGCAAGGCGTGCGCGGACAGCGCGACGGCGCGGTTGCCGTGCAATCTTTGATGCCGGCGTTGATCGATCAGATCGACGAGTGGCACAACAACCCCGACGGCATGCGAGGCTTGCCGACCGGCTTCGACGAATTCGATCGCAAGACCGGCGGATTGCGTGGCGGTGATCTCGTGGTCGTCGCTGGCCGACCCTCGATGGGCAAGACCACGTTTGCGGTCAACATGGCTGAGTATGCCGCGCTCAAAGAGGGCGTGAAGGCTTCCGTCGCGATCTTCTCGATGGAAATGCCCTCCGAGCAGCTGCTGACTCGTATGCTCTCCTCGATCGGTCGGGTCAGTTTGCAGCACATTCGCAGCGGTCAAATCTCCGACGATGATTGGCCACGAATCACCGGAGCGGCGGGGCAGCTCTCCGAAGCGCGGATCTTCATCGACGAGACACCGGGCCTGACCCCGACCGAACTGCGTGCGCGTGCGCGTCGCGTACACCGAGAGCACGGTCTGAACCTCGTCGTGGTCGACTATCTACAACTGATGCAGGTGCCGGGTAACCAAGAGAACCGCGCGACCGAAATAGCGGAGATTTCGCGCGGCCTGAAGGCGCTCGCCAAAGAATTGCATTTGCCGGTCATCGCGCTCTCGCAGCTCAATCGCGGTGTTGAGCAGCGTGTCGACAAGAAGCCGGTGATGTCGGATCTTCGTGAGTCGGGCGCGATCGAGCAGGACGCCGACATGATCCTGCTGATCTATCGCGAAGAGGTTTACGATAAGAACACCACCAAGAAAGGCATGGCGGAGATCGATCTCGCCAAGCACCGTAACGGTGAGACCGGCACCTTCGTACTGACCTTTCAAGGTCAGTACTCGCGCTTTGTGAATTACGCGCCGGATTCATACGCCGAGGGCGTACTGCGTTGAGTTCGGTGGCGCAGGGTCCGATCCGCGCCGTGATCTCCCGCCGTGCATGGCAGCGGAATCTTGCGCTGCTACGGCGCACTGCGCCAACGTCGCGCATGCTGGCGGTCATCAAGGCGAATGCTTACGGACATGGCGCCGTGGAAGCCGCTCGAACCTTGTCGGCCGACGCTTATGGCGTTGCGCGTTTGGGTGAAGGCCTTGAGTTACGCGCAGCGGGCATTACTGCGCCCATCGTCTTGATGGAGGGGGTATTTTCGCCCGATGAGTTGTCGCTGGCGCTAGAGTATCGATTCGAGCTCGTTGTGCACTCGAGGCATCAGATCGATTGGTTGGAGTCGCGCGTTACGACCGCTGCGGTCGAACCTATCGTCGTATGGCTCAAGCTCAACACCGGGATGAATCGACTGGGCTTCAACAAAGTCGAGGCGCCCGTCGTAGCCATGCGCTTGAAGACTCTCAAGATCGTCAAAGAAATCCGTCTCATGACGCATCTCGCGACGGCAGACGAGTCGGCGCACCCACTCACCGCTCGCCAGCTTGCGTGCTTTACGGCGGTTTCGGCGGAGATTCCAAGTCTGCGCAGCGTTGGGAACTCGGCTGGCATCATCCGAGGCGCGAAGACACAAGGCGATTGGGTGCGCACTGGCATCGCGCTCTATGGCTGTTCGCCGACGAGCGAGCGTACCGCTTCAGAACTTGGCCTCGAACCGGTCATGAGCCTCGAGAGCGAGGTCATTGCACTGCGCGATCTCGAGGTCGGTGAATCGGTGGGCTACGGAGCAACTTGGACGGCCGCTAGACACACGCGCTTGGCTGTGATCGCCGCGGGTTACGCCGATGGCGTGCCGCGCAGTTGTCCGAGCGGTACGCCAGTGTTGGTGGCGGGTCATCGAGTGTCGCTCGTGGGGCGCGTTTCGATGGATATGATCACGGTCGACGTGACCGATGTCCCGAACGTCGCCATCGGTGATCGCGTTGTGTTGTGGGGATTAGGACTCGCGGTCGACGAGATCGCAAAATATGCGGGCACGATCGGCTACGAGTTGTTGTGCCGGGTGACCGCTCGGGTGCCGCGCGTCTACGTCGATTGAGTCGTCGATCGACCGTGCGCGCGCAGGTGCAGCGCGAGCACGCTGACATTGTCACGACCGCCGGCTTGATTGGCTTGGTTGATCAACGCACGGCACAGACTGTCGGCTGAATCATTGCGACGCATCGCGTTGCGCCATTCACGCGCTATCGCCTCGTCTTCTAGTTCGTGATTCAAGCCGTCGCTGCAGAGCAGAAATCCGTCGCCGGGTTCGCAACGGCATGCAGCCACGTCGACGCCGCAGTCTGGGTCCATACCGATCGCCCGTGTAAGGCGATGCGCGCCGGAGGACGCTCGCGCTTCTGCAGCGGTACACAAACCAAGATCCAATCTCCATTGGGCGACGGTGTGATCGCGCGTCAACAGCACTAACTGTTCATCCCGCAATCGGTATAGGCGCGAGTCACCGACATGGGCGTAGTGCAGCGTCATGTCGTGCAGCACCGCGACCAGCAGGGTAGTCCCCATGCCGGCGAACAAATCGCAACTCCGCGAGCGATGCAGTACGAGCTGGTTGGCGGCAGCGACCACATCGCTTAGCCGGCGTCCGTCTTCCCGGTGATCGACGCCGGGCACTCGACCCGCTCGCCGAGCGTCACGCCACTCGCGATGTACCGTATCGATGGCGAGGCGGCTCGCAACCTCTCCACTGGCGTGTCCGCCCATGCCATCGGCGACGGCGAATAAGCCGAGAAGCGGGTCGCAAAGCACGCTATCTTCGTTGGTGCTGCGCTTGAGACCGCGGTCGCTAACGGCCGCGACGTCGAGTTGGATGGTCGGTTTCATAGACGGTTCCTCCCATCGAGCTAACGGCGTTTCTTGGCGGAAACGGTCATCGACTTGCGCGTGCTAGCATCCGACACTCATGAGCAAAGTACGCGAAATTTTCGTGTGTCGCTCCTGCGGTGCGGAGGCGACGCGCTGGCAGGGCCAATGCAGCCAATGCCAGCAGTGGAATACGATGGAGGCCGCGCTCAAGGAGCGTCGTGCGTCGCCGGTGCGGTCCGCCGCGGCGACGGCCAAGGCCACGCTACTTGGCAAACTCGACGGGGCCGCCTCGGCAGCGCGGCGGCGAACGGGCTCCGGCGAACTCGATCGAGTCGTGGGCGGTGGTCTGGTAGCTGGCAGCGTGGTGCTGTTGGGAGGCGATCCCGGTATCGGCAAGTCGACTTTGTTGCTGCAGGTCGGCGCGCGCGTTTGCGCTGAGGCGAGCGTGCTCTATGCCACTGGGGAAGAGTCTGCCTCGCAGGTCGCTGCGCGTGCAGGACGTCTTGGTCTCGATGTGGCCAATCTCCAGTTGATGTCCGAGCCGAGTCTCGATGTGATCCTCGAGGCGGCACGCGATTCGAAAGCATCGCTGCTGATCGTCGATTCGATCCAGACGGTGTACTTGCCGGAGGTGGCGGCGAGTGCGGGTGGTGTCTCGCAGCTGCGCGAGTGTGCGGCCGCCTTGGTGCGCTACGCCAAGAGCACAGGGACCACGGTGCTCATCATCGGTCATGTCACGCGCGAAGGTACGATCGCCGGTCCCAAGGTTCTCGAGCATTTGGTCGATACCGTGTTGTATTTCGAGAGCGACGCCGGTTCGCGTTATCGCATCGTGCGTGCCACTAAAAATCGTTTTGGAGCGGTCAACGAGTTGGCCTTCTTCGCCATGACCGAGTCTGGTCTCAAAGAAATCGCGAACCCATCGGCGATTTTCCTCGCGAGGCCAACCGAGATTGCTCCCGGCAGCCTCGTGACCGTAGCCCGAGAGGGAGGGCGCCCTTTGCTGGTCGAAATCCAGGGGCTCGTCGATCCCATGCGCTTTGGCAATCCGCGGCGGGTCGCGCAAGGACTCGACTCCACGCGCCTCGCGATGTTGCTCGCTGTGCTCAATCGGCATGGCGGATTGTCGCTGCAGGACCATGATGTCTTCGCCAACGTGGTGGGCGGTTTGTCCTTGCACGAAACGGCGAGCGATCTTCCGGTTCTGCTCACCCTGGCGTCGAGTTTGCGCGACAAGCCCCTCTGCGCGACCTTGGTCGCATTTGGCGAGGTGGGTTTGACCGGCGAGGTGCGGCCCGTAGCCTACGGCGAGGAGCGCTTGCGCGAAGCGGCCAAGCAGGGTTTTCGCGTGGCGATCGTGGCTGCGGACAACGCCCCTCGAAAACCCATCGAAGGGCTGCAGGTCAAAAGTGTCTCGAGATTATCCGAGGCTCTCGCCGCCGCCTTCGGCACCTGAGTCACTCGTGACGCGCACCTTCACGGTACGCACCGTGTTGTCGGCTACCTGTAGCACCTCCATCTCGAGGTTGTCGATGCGTAGTGAGGTACCGGAGTTCGGGATCGTCTCGAGTCGCTCGATCAAAAGTCCGTTCAAGGTTTTCGGCCCGTCGGTGGGGAGTTGCCAGCCGAGCGTACGGTTAAGCGTGCGGATCGTCGTGCCGCCGTTGATGATGTAGGTACCGGATCGATCGCGATGAATATCGCGATGCGACAGCGTGGCCGCGTTCTGTGTAAATTCACCGACGATTTCCTCGAGGATGTCCTCGAGTGTGACGAGGCCCATGACCTCGCCATACTCGTCGACGACGAACGCCAGTCGACGTCGATCACGCTGAAAATTTTGCAGCTGCGTGGTCAGTGGTGTGCCCTCGGGCACGTAATACGGCTCGCGTTGCACGGCCACTTCGCCAAGCCGCTCGCGATCGAGCGAGCCTCGCGCGAGTTCCTGCGCGACGCGCTTCATATGCAATAAACCCAACATGTTTCCCATATCGCCGCGGTAGACGGGCAGGCGCGTGTGCGGGGTTTGACGCAGTTGATCGAGGATACGCTCCCAATCATCGTCGAGATCGATGCCCGAGATATCCTGCCGCGGAATCATGATGTCGTTCACCGTGATCCGCTCGAGGTCCAAAATGCCGATCAGCATTTGCTGGTGACTGCGCGGAATCATCAAGCCTGCTTCGGCGACGACGGTGCGCAGCTCTTCGCGCGAGAGGGTGTTTTGCTGAGTTTGACGATCGACGTTCAGACCCACGAGGCGCAGCGCACCGTTGGTGATCCAGTTGATCGCATACACCGCAGGTCGCAATATCCATTGCAGTGCGATGT
The DNA here is from genome assembly GCA_018970145.1 of Gammaproteobacteria bacterium. Classification (GTDB taxonomy): domain Bacteria; phylum Pseudomonadota; class Gammaproteobacteria; order Steroidobacterales; family Steroidobacteraceae; genus UBA964. Next base: position 44,378 of record JAGWWY010000010.1, on the reverse strand, counting down.
AAACGTAGGACGAGGTCGTCGCGAGCCGTCGGGGGTGTAGCGCCGCGTAGGTCTTGGGGCCGACCTCGCAGAAGATCAGCATCACGAGCGTGATCACGCCCGCGCCCACGGCAACCCACTCTTCGCCGTAGGTACGCAGCACGATGATGGCGACGAGCGTCGCCGCGAGATTGTTGACGAGGTTGTTGCCGAGCAGGATCAAGCCGATGAGCCGATCGGGGCGTTGCAACAGCCGTTCGGCGAGCAAGGCGCCACGATGGCCTTGGTTGACCATGGTGCGCAACTGATAACGGTTGAAACTCATCAGCGCTGTTTCGGTGCCCGAGAAGAACGCGGACAAGACGAGACAAAGCGCGAGGAGGCCTATCAAGACGGGGAGGGCCGGATCACTCACGGCTATAATCATGCGATGTTCGAAAACCTGAGTCAAAAACTCGCGAAGACGGTCCAAAACCTGCGCGGCAAGGGTCGGATCAGCGAGGACAACATCGCCGAGACCCTGCGCGAGGTGCGCATGGCGCTGCTCGAGGCGGATGTTGCCCTCCCAGTTATCAAATCCTTTCTTGAGACGGTCAAGGAAAAAGCCCAAGGGCAAGAGGTTGCGACCAGTCTCACACCGGGTCAGGTTTTCGTCTCGATCATCCACCGCGAGCTCGTCGAGCTCATGGGGGGCGCTCGGGCCGGTTTTGAGCTGAGGGCCCAGCCACCCTACGTGGTGCTGCTCGCGGGTCTGCAGGGTGCCGGTAAGACCACCACGGCGGCCAAGCTCGCGCGCTGGCTCATCGAAGAACGTAAAAAGCGGGTTTTGCTGGTCAGTACGGACGTTCGGCGCCCGGCGGCGATCACGCAGTTGCAGCGCTTGGCCGAGCAAGTGGGCGCCTCGTTCCACGCCTGCGACCCGAGCGATGATCCGCTGCGGATCGCCCGGACTGCTTTGGAGGCGGCCAAGCAGGGCGTGTTCGACGTTCTCATCGTCGACACCGCCGGTCGTTTGCATGTCGATTCGGAATTGATGGCCGAGGCGCAAGCGATCGATGCCGCGGTGGGTTCGCATGAGCGGCTGTTTGTCGTTGATGCCATGGCGGGACAAGATGCGCTGAATTCGGCCAAGGCCTTCAGTTCTGCACTGGAATTGACGGGTGTGATCCTGACCAAGATCGACGGTGATGCCCGCGGCGGCGCGGCCTTGTCCGTGCGGCATGTGACTGGCAAGCCGATTCTGTTTTTGGGCGTCGGTGAAAAGAGCGATGCGCTGCAGCCCTTCGACCCCGAACGCATGGTCGGGCGCATTCTTGGCATGGGCGACGTCGTTGCGCTGGTCGAACAGGTGCAGGGCAAGGTTGATGCCGCCGAGGCTGAGCGCCTTGCCAAGAAGGTCATGGGCGGTGGCCGCTTCGACTTCTACGACCTGAAAGGCCAACTCGAGCAGGTGCAGAGCTTGGGCGGTCTCGAGTCGCTGATGGACAAGCTCCCGGGCAATCTCGCCAAAGGAGGGATGCCGGCAGGTGAGGGTGACGCCCAGATCCGTCGCCAGATCGCCATCATCAACTCCATGACCCATCGAGAGCGACGCAAACCCGACATCATCGATGGTTCGCGTCGCCGGCGGATCGCGACCGGTTCAGGCACCCAAGTGCAGGACGTGAACCGCTTGCTGAAGCAGTTCACCGAGATGCAGCGGATGATGAAGAGCATGAAGGGTGGCAAATTTCGCCGCATGCTCGGCGCCCTCAAGGGGGGCGGGCTTCCACCGGGTTTTCCGAAGCCTTAAGAGCGCTTCCATCAAGTCCCTGATTTCTGTAGACTCCGCGCTCTTTTTCAGCCCCGCGGGGCTACGACCGAGAGCGTAACGACCTATGGTGACGATTCGTCTGACGCGGCGTGGTGCGAAGAATTCGCCCTTCTATCACGTCGTTGTGACCGATAGCCGCAAGCGACAGGGCGGCGCGAGCCTTGAAAACGTGGGCTTTTTTAATCCTGTGGCGCGCAAGAGCGAGCCGAAACTGAAGCTCGACCTCGCCCGTATCGAGTATTGGGTGGGTCAGGGTGCCAAGCAGTCCGACCGCGTGAAGTCGCTGGTCAGCGATTATCGCAAGGTCGCTCAGGCTGCGGCCTGAACCGCGACTGGGTTGAGTTGGGACGACTTGGTCGCCCCAAAGGCTTGAAGGGTTGGTTGCACCTGCAATCCTGGACGGATCCCCCTGAGGCCATATTGGACTACCCCACCTGGCATTTGCGTAGCGCCTCCGGGCAGCGGCAAATGACGGCGGTGGCAGAGGCAGATGGCAGCCCGAAAGGCTTGCTGGTGCGTCTGGAAGGGGTCTCCCAACGAGAGACAGCTGAACCTTGGGTCGGCTGCATCATCGAGGTACCCCGTGCGGAGTTGCCCCCCTTGGAACCCGGGGAGCACTACCGACACGATCTGATCGGTTACCAGGTGCGCAACCTGGAGGGTGTCGAATTCGGCACCATCGAGGGGTTCGAGGACTTGCCGGCGAATGCCGTCATGGTGGTCAAGGGTGAGCGCGAGCGATGGGTTCCCAGCAGCCGGGAGCACCTTCGCGAGATCGACGACGCCGCGAAGACCATCCTGGTGGATTGGCCAGCGGATCTATGAAAATCGTCGTGGTGACGTTGTTCCCCGACCTCGTTCGGGGGGCTCTGGAACACGGCGTCTTGGGTCGCGCGATGCTGCGCGGCTTGGTGCAGATCGAGTGTGTGGACCCGCGGCAATACGCGACAGATCCACACAAGACGGTCGATGATCGCCCTTACGGCGGCGGTCCGGGCATGGTTGGAACGCCGGTGCCCTGGGCGGCGGCGATCGATCGGGCGAGTAGCCTCGTGGCTGCAGGTACCCCGCGGGTGCACTTGTCAGCGCAGGGCGAGAGATTCGAGCAGGCGATGGCGCGAAGTTTCGCCGCCTCGCCCGCCTTAGTGCTGGTGGCGAGCCGCTACGAGGGCTTGGATCAGCGGGTGATCGACGCGCGCATCGATCGCGAGGTGTCACTCGGAGACTACGTGCTCTCCGGTGGCGAGTTCGCGGCGCTCACGGTCATCGATGCCGTGGTGCGTTTGCTGCCCGGAGTGCTCGGTGACGAGCGCTCGAGTGAGCAGGAATCGCACTCGGACGGCAGACTCGATTGGCCGCATTACACGCGTCCGGTCGAGTGGGAGGGACGATCGGTGCCGCAGGTGCTGCAAGGTGGAAACCATGCGGCAATTGCGCGCTGGAGAATGAAGCAGGCCGTGGGTCGCACCTGGTTGCGGCGCCCCGATCTGCTAAGGGCCGATAATGGCCAAGGTCGAGCGCTCGCCGAAGAGGAGAGCGCCCTGTTGAACGAGTATCTCGCCGAGCGAGAGGTGGATGAAAATGGCTAATGTCATCGCGGAAATGGAACAACGTCGTATCACCCGTCAGTTGCCGGATTTCAAGCCGGGCGACACGGTGGTGGTGAACGTGAAAGTGGTCGAAGGCGATCGTGAGCGCGTGCAGGCTTACGAGGGCGTCGTGATCGCCAAGAGCAATCGCGGTTTCAACTCGTCGTTTACGGTGCGCAAGATGTCGCACGGTGAGGGTGTCGAGCGTACTTTCCAGTCGCACAGCCCGAGCATCGCCGATGTGTCGGTGAAGCGTCGCGGCAACGTTCGTCGCGCCAAGCTCTACTACCTGCGCGGGTTGTCGGGCAAGGCTGCCCGCATCGAAGAAAAAGTCTGATCGCTCGGGCGCGTGGCGTCTCCGCCCCGCCCATTGCTAGACTTGTGAACGCCACCCCGAGTTTTCGGGGTGGCGTTTGTTTTTGATGGTGGAGGTTCGCGTTCATGCGTAGGTTTTTCCGCTTCGTCGTGGCTCTGTTCGAAGGTTTGCGCAAGACGCTGCATCTGTTGCTGCTGCTTGCGATCTTCGGTTTCGTCGTGGGAGCGCTGCAAGGCAGCATTCCGAAAATGCCCGACGACGCGGCGCTAGTGATTCGCCCCGAGGGCGAGATCGTCGAGCAACAAAGCGGTGATCCGCTGGAAGTTGCGCTCGCCGAAGCGCGCGGCCTCGGTCGCAACGAGACCACCCTGCGTGATCTGACCGATGCCATCGAGGCGGCTAAGGAAGACAAGCGCATCAAGACACTCGTGCTCGAGTTCGATGCGATGGGCGCTGCCGGTCAACCGACTCTCGATGAATTTGCGCGTGCGGTGACTTCGTTCCGCGAGTCGGGCAAGAAGGTGATTGCGTACGGCACTGGCTATGGCCGCGATTCCTACTACGTCGCGGCGCACGCGGATGAGATTTATCTCGATCCGATGGGGCTTGTTGTTCTCGAGGGTTACGAGCGCTATCGCAACTATTACAAATCCGCGCTCGATAAGCTCGGCATCGATGTCAATGTATTTCGCGTCGGCACTTTCAAGAGCGCCGTCGAGCCTTGGATTCGCGACGATATGTCGCCCGAAGATCGCATTTCGAGTCAGACCTTCATCGATTCGCTGTGGAGCACCTACATCGATGTCGTCGCGGTCGCGCGCGGTATGGAGCCGGCGGCGCTGCGCCAGTACGTCGATACGCTCTCACCCACGGTCAAGGCGGCCAAGGGTGATACGGCCAAGGTCGCCCTTGATGCGAAACTCGTGACGGCGCTGAAGACACCGCTCGAAGTTGAAAAGCGTGTGATGGAGCTCGCTGCGAAGGACGACGAGAAAGAGACTTATCGCAGCGTAGGGCTCGACGATTATCTGCGCATCGTGCGTGCCGAGGACAAGATCTCGCGCCATCCGGATGCGCGCGTCGCTGTGCTGGTCGGTTCCGGCGAGATCGTCGATGGGTCTGGTGGCGGCGGTGTGATCGCTGGTGATGATATGTCGGCGTTGATCCGCAAAGCTCGATTGGATCAAGACATCAAGGCGCTGGTGCTGCGCATCGACAGTCCGGGCGGTAGCGTGCTGGCGTCGGAAAAGATTTATCGTGAAGTGCTGGCTTTCAAAGAAACCGGCCGACCGGTCGTCGTTTCGATGGGTGACCTCGCTGCTTCAGGCGGCTATTACATCGCCGCACCGGCGGATGAGATCTGGGCGAGCCCCGCGACGATCACCGGATCCATCGGTATCTTCGGGCTCTTCCCGACGGCACCGCGGGCACTCGACAAGATCGGGGTGAATACCGACGGCGTCGGCACGACGCCGCTCTCGGGTGAACTGCGACTCGATCGATCGGTGGGTCCGGCTGCTGCGATGTTGCTGCAGGCCACGATCGAGCGCGGTTACGAAGACTTCCTTGCGCGCGTATCCAAGGGTCGCAACAAATCGCGCGATGATGTCGATGCGATTGCTCAAGGGCGAGTGTGGTCGGGGCGCGATGCAAAAGATCGAGGTCTCGTCGATCAGTTAGGTTCGCTCGATCAAGCCGTTGCAGCGGCAGCCAAGCGGGCGGGGCTCGAAGAGGGTAAGTACGAGCGCGATTATCTCGAGTCCGACAAGAGCTGGGCACAAGAGCTCGTGGCCTCCGTCGAAACATCCGCAGCATCGTTGATGCTGCGAGTTGCGGGTCCCGACGATCTGATGTCCGCTCGGGTCTTGCAGGCGGCCAAGCGCGATTTCGGACCGGTGGAGCGTGAGGTGGTGCGGTTCAATCGGTATGCGATCGCCGATCGGCTCTACGCCCACTGCTTCTGCACACCTTACTGACCCACAGCGATGCGCATCACGGACGGCAAGGCGACTCGGCTATTCATCGTATTGGCCGGTTTTTTTCTCACCAACGCGCTGTTGGCCGAGTTCGTCGGCGTGAAAATCTTCTCGCTCGAGAGTACGCTCGGGATTGCGCCGTTCGAGTGGTCGTTGCTCGGGATCACGGGCAACCTCAACTTCACCGCGGGTGTGCTGCTCTGGCCATTCGTGTTCGTGATGACCGACGTCATCAACGAATACTTTGGTCCACGCGGCGTCCGGTTGATTTCGTGGATCGCCGTCGCCTTCATCTGTTACGCATTTTTTGCAGCGTACGCCTCTATCGCGCTTGCGCCGGCCGGCTTCTGGGTGGATGCCAATCGGGATCTCGGAGTTCCCGACATCCAGCACGCCTACGCGCAGATTTTCGGCCAGGGGCTGTGGACCATCATGGGGTCGGTTGTGGCCTTTTTGATCGGTCAATTGATCGATGTGGCCGTCTTCCACCGGATTCGCCGATTCACGGGTGAAAAGCTCGTATGGTTGCGGGCCACCGGATCAACGGCGGTTTCGCAATTCATCGACAGCTTCGTCGTGCTCTACATCGCTTTCGTGCTCGGGCCGCAGCAGTGGCCCATTTCGCAGTTTTTGGCGGTCGGAACGGTCAACTACCTCTATAAACTCGGCGCGGCAATCGCTCTCATTCCTTTGTTGTACCTCGCCCGCGGTTGGATCAAGGCCTACTTGGGTGAGGCTGAGGCGGCTCGCCTACGTGATGAGGCCGCGCACTAGCGCGGGGGCACCGGGCCGTCAATATAGCAGTGCTGCAAGACGGCGACGCGCGGCCGCGAGACTGACTTCATCGGCCGTGCCGAGATCAAACGCCTGCCGGAGATCCTCGCGACCTGCGCTCGTGGCGTAGCGACGATTGCGTTCTGCAGCCGCAAAAAGTGACTCCACCCCGGATGTCCAAGCATCTTTCAGCAGATAGCGCGCCGCCGCGACACGCGCTGTTTGGATGGAGTCGGTTTCATCGGGCGATAGTGCGATGCGGGCGAAATACAGCTTCGCACGCAAGGCTTTGACCTCTGGCTCGCTCTGCATCACTGGCGATAGCGAGTCGAGCAGGGTTTCCGCTTCGCCTATGTTGCCCGCCAGGATCCACTGCTCCGCCTCTGCGAGGCGCGGGTCGATGTCTTTGGGCAGGTGCGCTGCGACAAAGGCTTTGACCGCGCCGAGCGGTTGTGCGCCGACGAATTCATCGACGACTTGGCCGTTCTTAAAAAGCTTCACTGCGGGAATGCTGCGAATCGAATAAGCGCTGGCGACCTCCGGCTCTTCGTCGGTATTGAGCTTCACGACCTTGATGCCGGGTGTGTTCGCGGCCAATTGATCGAGCACGGGCCCTAGCATGCGACAGGGTCCGCACCAAGGCGCCCAAAAATCCACCAAGACGGGCTGCTGATGGGAGGATTCAATGACTTGTTCGCGGAAGTTCGCGGTGGTCACAGCTAGGGCTTGGCTCATGGTGTCGCGCTCGAGAATGGAATTTGAATCATGAGTGGGGACGCGTGATCGGCATTTCAACCGTGTCTCGGTATCTCGCATAATGCACAAATGTCTTTGCCGCCGCCGAACGTCCTCGCGCTGATCCCGCCGATGACCCAGTTGAACACCCCGTATCCGGCGACGGCTTACCTCACCGGATTTTTGCGTAGCCGCGAGGTACCGATCGCTCAGGCGGATCTCGCGCTGGAGCTTGTGTTGTCCGTGATGACGGCAGCTGGGCTCGAGGCGCTTGCAGCGGCCGTTGAGCAGCGTCACGTGAAGCGGCGAACGGAGGCGGAGCGCTCTTTCCTCGCGGCGAGTGAAATCTATGCATCGACCGTTGAGTCTGTCATCGCGTTTTTGCAGGGACGGGATGCCACGTTGGCGCATCGTATCGTCTCGCGCCGTTATTTGCCGGAGGGGCCTCGGTTTGCGGCTCTCTCGGCCTATGAGGGTGAGGATCCGCTCGCGTGGGCGTTTGGTGCTTTGGGGACGCAGGATCGCGCGCGACACGTTGCCACGCTGTACCTCAACGATATCGCCGATGTGATCCGCGATGCCGTCGATCCGGGCTTCGAGTTCGTGCGCTACGGTGAAAAATTGGCGGCGAGCCAATCGAGCTTCGAGCCGTTGGCGCAGGCTCTGGCACGGCCCCGAAACCTACTCGATCAACACCTCGAGCGGCTTACCCGGCAGGTTCTGCAGCAGCATCAGCCGGATATCGTCTTGCTGTCGGTGCCGTTTCCTGGAGCGCTCTACGGTGCCTTGCGTATTGCCCAGACCATACGCACCGAGCGGCCTGATGCGACCATCGTGATGGGAGGTGGCTATGCGAACACCGAATTGCGTGAGCTTGCCGAACCGCGACTCTTTGATTTCGTCGACTACGTGACCCTCGATCGCGGTGAGGCGCCGCTCTGGGCGCTCATCGAGCATTGGCAGGGCCGACGTCATGACGCGCATTTGATCCGCACCTTCCTTCGCAACGCGGCCGGTGAGGTGCGCTACGTCGATGCAGGTGATCTGGAGATCGCCTTTGCCGACACCGGCACACCGAGTTGGCAAGGCTTGCCTCTTGAGCGCTATCTCTCGCTGCTCGACATGCTCAATCCGATGCACCGATTATGGTCCGAGGGTCGTTGGAACAAGCTCACTATCGCGCATGGTTGCTATTGGAAGAAATGTAGTTTTTGCGATGTGAGCCTCGATTACATCGCCAACTATCAAACCGCCGCGGCTGCGGTGCTAGTCGACCGAATCGAGGCGATCGTTGCCGAGACCGGCGAGACCGGTTTTCATTTCGTCGATGAGGCAGCACCGCCCAAAGTATTGAAATCACTTGCTGCCGAGTTGCTGCGTCGAAAGACGACGATCTCGTGGTGGGGAAACATTCGCTTCGAGAAGACCTTTACGCCGACGCTGTGCGAGGAGTTGGCGGCGAGTGGTTGTATTGCCGTCTCTGGTGGGCTCGAAGTTGCCTCCGATCGCCTATTGAAGCTCATGAAAAAAGGGGTGTCCGTCGCGCAGGTGGCGCGTGTGACACGCGCCTTCACCGATGCGGGCATCCTTGTGCACGCTTATCTGATGTACGGCTTTCCGACGCAGACCGTGGCCGAAACCATGGATTCTCTCGAATACGTTCGTCAGCTATTCGCCGAAGGTTGTCTGCAGTCGGGATACTTCCATCGGTTCACCTGTACGGTACATTCACCGGTGGGTCTAAACCCGGCTGAGTATGGCGTTACCTTGGTTGCACCATCGTCGGGACGATTCGCGCGCAACGATATTGGTTTCCACGATCCGACGGGCGTCGATCACGATTCGCTTGGCAAAGCACTCGGCACTGCGCTGTACAACTACATGCATGGCGTCGCGCTCGATCGTCCGGTGCGCGACTGGTTCGCCGACGTCATGCCGAGTGTTCGCTTGCCACGAACTCGAGTGCCCGCCCGTTATATCGCGCAGGCTTTGGCCGGCAAAATTGATTGAACGATCAACCCTGCGTGATGGTGTAACCGACCTTGGGCGCGAATGCCCGCCAACTGGTAGCGGTGAATTGCCACGACGTCCATCCGCCCGTGCTCAGGCCGCGAAAGGTCTCACGCGGCAAGCCCTCCGGTAGCGTTTCGTAAACGAAATCCGATAATCCCGGGTTGTGGCCGATGAGGCACAACTGAGTGTGCTCATCGGGTTGCGCGTCGATGACTCGTCGCAAGGTTCCGTTGCTCGCCAAATACAGCTCCGGGAGATATTCGATCTGCGCCGCCTGTAGCGCAAGAATCTGAGTGAGGATCGCAGCCGTCTCTCGAGTGCGGCGGGCGCTGCTGACGATCAATCGAGTCGGCTTTTCGAGGCGCGCAAGCGCCGCCGCGGCAGTGGTCACCTCGTTGCGGCCGCTCTCATCCAGGGCGCGATCGCTATCGCCACCGGACGCCGACGCTTCGGCGTGACCGTGGCGCAGCAGCGTCAAGCGTCGTTGCATCAAGGTCGACGCACCTCGATTTGGCCGTCGCGCTCTCGAGCCTCGAAAATACGGATCGGCTCGTAAGCCGGCGGCGTGAGTGCGGCGCCAGTCTCGAGACAGAAGCGAGCGCCATGTCGTGGGCAGATTACGACACCGCAGGGTGTGGTGGCATCACGCTCTAGCTCGGCACCGGCGAGCGCCTCGCCGTCGTGGGTGCAGCGGTCTTCGAAGGCGTGCAGTTGGCCGTTCAAGCGGGCGATCGCAATGTAGTCGCCGTCGATTTCGACTTCGAGGCGAGACTTGGCGGCGAGTTGCTCGATCGATCCCGCCGTGATCCACGGCTGGCTCACATCATCCCCGTTTGCAGACGCGCGGCTTCCGACATCATCGACTGATTCCAGGGCGGATCGAAGACGAGCTCGACTTTCGCCTCGCGTACAGTCGGAATGATTTCGATTTTTTCTTTGACATCTTGGACGAGTACATCGCCCATGCCGCAGCCAGGGGCGGTCAAGGTCATCTTGACCGCCAGATCCCGTGTGCCGTCTTCGTTCGGCAGCACTTCACATTCGTACACGAGGCCGAGCTCGACGATGTTGATCGGGATCTCGGGATCGTAGCAGCGGCGCATCTGTTGCCAGGCCAGCGCTTGGACATCCGCCGCGGTGGCATCGGGTGGTAACTCTGGGGCTTGCAAGGTCTGCTTGCCGATGGCGTCGGCGTTCTCGCCCGACAGACGATAGAGGTTGCCTTCGATATACAGCGTGAAGCTGCCGCCCAAAGCCTGCGTGATGAAGCCGGAAAGACCCGACTTCAGCGTGATCGCATCGCCCGAGGGCACCATGACCGCCGGCGTATCGCGCGCGAGGATGAACGCTTCGTTCTCGTGACTGCGCATGGTGTCATTCCGTTGAAACGGCGGTACTGCCGTCACGTCGGGCGAGAGCGGCGGTCAACGTATGCCAGCAGAGGCTGGCGCATTTGACGCGTGCCGGGTACTCGCGCACTCCGGCGAGCGCTGCGAGTTTACCGAGTCCTTCCGGGATCGCCGCATCACTCGATGAGGTGAGCGCACGATGTACCATCTCACTCAATGTCGTAATCGCCGTCTCATCGAGTCCCTTGATCGCCTCGGTCATCAAGGAAGCCGAGGCCGTCGAAATGGCGCAACCCTGACCCTCGAAGCGAACATCGCTGACGGTGTCTCCATCGATCCGCAGCGTCAGTGTCAAACGATCGCCGCAGAGAGGGTTGTGCCCGTCAGCTGAGGTATCGCAAGGTTCGAGCTTGCCGAAATTGCGTGGTTTCTTGTTGTGATCGAGAATGACGTCTCGATACAAGTCCTTCAGGTCCATCAGCCGAAAACCTCCAAGGCGCGGTGCAGCGCGCCGATCAATTGGTCGACATCCTCGCGATTCGTATAACAGCCGAAGGAGGCGCGCGCGGTCGCCGGGACTCCAAAGAAATCCATCACTGGCATGGCGCAGTGGTGCCCGGCACGCACGGCGACCCCTTCCGTATCGAGAATGGTGCCAAGGTCATGCGGATGCACTTGCTCGAGCGTGAAGGAGATGACGCCGCCCTTGCGGGCGGCTTCACCGATGATCTGCAAGCCCGGGATGGCACGGAGCGCATCGGTCGCGTAGCGCAGCAGCGCCTGTTCGTGCGCATGAACCTTGTCGATGTCGAGTGATTCAAGATAGTCGATCGCGGCGGCGAGACCGATGGCGCCGGAAATGTTCGGCGTGCCCGCTTCGAAGCGGTAGGGCAGTTCGTTGTAGGTAGTTTTTTCGAAAGAGACCGTTCGGATCATGTCGCCACCGCCTTGCCAGGGTGGCATATCGGAGAGGACGGTTTCGCGTGCCCAAAGCACACCCACGCCGGTCGGGCCGTAGAGTTTGTGGCTGGAAAACACGTAGAAGTCGCAGTCGAGTGCCTGCACGTCGATACGTTGGTGCGCCACGGCCTGCGCGCCATCGACAAGCACGAGACTCCCGTTGCGTTGCGCGGCGGCGATGATTTCGGCGATCGGTACGACGGTCCCCAACGAATTGGAAATCTGGGTGATGGCGACCAATCGGGTTTTGGGGGTCAGGAGGTGGTGAAAGGCGGCAAGATCGAGCTCGCCGCGTCGATCGATCGGAATCACGCGCAGCACCGCGCCGCTACGCTCGCATGCCATCTGCCACGGCACGATGTTGGCGTGGTGCTCCATCCAACTGATGAGGATTTCATCGCCTGGTTGCAAAGATCGCCCCCAGGACTCGGCGACGAGATTGATCGACTCGGTCGCGCCGCGGGTAAAGATCACTTCACGCGTGGAGCGCGCGTTGAGGAACACTCTGACGCGTTCACGCGCCGCTTCGAAGGCGTCGGTGGCTTTTTGACTGAGTTCATAGACCCCGCGATGCACATTCGCGTGGAGGTGGCGTTCGTAGTGCACGATCGCCTCGATGACCGAGTTTGGTCGCTGGGACGAGGCGGCCGTATCGAGAAACGCCAAGCGTTTGCCGCGTATCGTGGTCGCGAGAATTGGGAAGTCCTGACGTACTCGCTCGACATCGTAATGAGCAAGTGGACGGTCGATGAGGTTCATCCAGCGGTCTCCTGTGCCGATGACTGCCGCGCGGCGATGGCACCTGGCAGCTGAAGGACGAGTCTCGCCTCGATTTGGTGTCGCAACTCGACCGTGGGTAGACGAGTCAGTACGTCGCTGACGAACGCCCATTTGAGTAGCGACTCGGCCGTGCCCGGATCGAGACCCCGCGAGAGGAGGTAGAAGAGCATGTCCGCGTCGAGCTTGCCGACGGTCGCACCGTGCGTCGCAGTCACTTCGTTGGTGTAGATCTCGAGCTGCGGGCGAACATTGGCTTCCGCTTCCGTACCTGCGAGCAAGGTCTTGAGCGATTGCCCCGAGTGCGCGCCGTGGGCCGACGAGCCGACGAGCATGTGCCCGTTGAAACCGATCTTACTGCGGCCGCTTGCAATACCACGGAAAACTTGCTGCGTTTGCACGCGCCGCGCCTGATGATCGATGCGCACGTAGGCATCGTGCTGCTGTTGGCCATCGGCGATCGTCGCGCTATGCCAATGCAAACGTGCACCCTCGCCGGCGTGGGTGACGAAAACGGTCGAGCGACTCGATACGGCGGTCTCGCTGTGCTCGGCGCTCGTGACCTGCGTGAGGTCACATTCACTCGATGCACCCAAGACCAAGTTCAGCGTTTCAATGTGCGAGGCGGGGCTCGCGTAGTGTTGCCAGCGCGCGAGGTAGAGTTTGGCGTGCTCGGCGAGTCTGAGATCAAGAGCGAGATTGGTGACGGCGGTGGCGGTGTCGAGGCTGATGTAGCGCTCGATCAGGGTGAGTTCGGCGCTCGAGTCGATCTGCACTTCGATCGCGGGTTGTCCGACATGAGTTGCGACATGCAGGATTTCCAATTGCACGCGCTGACCCTCCAGCACGCGCAATCGCAGGGTCTCGCGACGTCCTCGACGATTGAGGTTCAGATAATAGTGGTCAACCGATGCGCTCTCGGCCGTCGCGGAACCCGTATCGATGCGCAGTTCAGCGCCGTTCGGCAAGGCGTCGGAGTTGATGGCCGAGTATTCGCCATCGATCAACACCAGACGACACGCCGTCGTTCGGGCAGGTAGCGCCACGGCGATCGGGTCTGCTCTGCGGTCGGCCGCGGTCGCCTCGAACGAAATCCGCGATAACGCGCGCAGGTTCGCGTACTTCCAGTTTTCGTCGCGATTCGTCGGTGCTCGCGCTGGGGCCGTGGTGGAGCTGGCGGTCATGGGATCAGGCAGCGTCGGCGAGCAGCCAATCGTAACCGCGAGCCTCGAGCTCGAGCGCGAGTTCCGGACCACCTGTCTTGATGATGCGACCGCGCGCGAGCACGTGCACCACATCGGGTTTGATGTAATCGAGCAGTCGCTGATAGTGGGTGACGAGCACCACGGCACGAGAGGGCGAGCGCAAGGAGTTCACGCCGTTGGCGACGACCTTGAGCGCATCGATATCGAGCCCTGAATCGGTCTCATCGAGCAAGGCAAGCTTGGGTTCGAGCACCAGCATCTGCAGGATCTCGTTACGCTTCTTCTCGCCGCCTGAGAATCCTTCATTGACGCCGCGTGACAGAAACGCCTCGTCCATCTGCATCAAGCGCATCTTCTCGCGCACGAGAGTCAAGAACTCGAAGGCATCGACCTCGGGCAGCCCACGCTGCTTGCGCGCGGCATTCAGCGCGGCCTTCAGCAAATAGACGTTGTTGACACCCGGAATCTCGACCGGGTACTGAAAGCCGAGGAAGAGACCTGCTTGCGCACGCTCTTCTGGTGCCAGCGTGAGTAGATCGGCACCCTCGAAACGCACGCTACCGCCGGTAACTTCGTAACCGGGACGCCCGGCGAGGGTGTAGGCGAGTGAGCTCTTGCCGGCGCCGTTCGGGCCCATGATGGCGTGTACTTCGCCAGCCTTCACGGTGAGATTCAGTCCGCGCAGGATCTCTTTGTCACCGATCCGAGTTTGCAACGAGTGGATTTCGAGCATGATGATCCCCTTCAGCCGACTGAGCCTTCGAGACTGACTGCGAGCAGGTTCTGTGCTTCCACGGCAAACTCCATCGGCAACTCTTTGAACACGCTTTTGCAAAAACCGTTCACGATCATGTTGACGGCATCCTCCTCGGCGATCCCGCGCTGCAGGCAGTAGAAGAGCTGGTCTTCACTGATGCGCGATGTCGATGCTTCGTGTTCGACGGTCGCGGTCGGATTCTTGACTTCGACATAGGGAAAGGTGTGCGCGCCGCAATCTCCGCCCATCAGCAAGGAATCGCACTGCGTGAAGTTACGAGCGCCGCTGGCCGTCGGGAGAATCTTGACGAGGCCACGGTAGGTGTTTTGACCGTGGCCTGCCGAGATACCTTTCGAGACGATGGTACTGCGCGTATTGGCGCCGATATGAATCATCTTCGTACCGGTATCGGCCTGCTGACGATGATTGGCCAACGCGACCGAGTAGAACTCGCCGACCGAGTTCTCGCCGCGAAGCACGCAACTGGGATATTTCCACGTGATAGCGGATCCCGTTTCAACTTGGGTCCAGGAAATCTTCGAATTTCGACCACGACACTCGCCGCGTTTGGTAACGAAGTTATAGATACCGCCGACCCCGTTCTCATCACCCGGGTACCAGTTCTGCACGGTCGAGTATTTGATTTCGGCGTGCTCGAGGGCGACGAGTTCGACCACCGCCGCGTGCAGCTGATTTTCATCGCGCATCGGTGCCGTGCAGCCCTCGAGGTAGCTTACGTGGCTGCCCTCGTCAGCGATGATCAGCGTGCGCTCGAATTGGCCCGTCTTGGCGGCGTTGATGCGGAAGTAAGTCGACAATTCCATTGGGCATCGGACACCCTTCGGGATATAAACGAACGAGCCGTCGGAGAACACGGCCGAGTTCAAGCAGGCGTAGTAGTTGTCGGTGTGCGGAACGATGCTACCGAGATAGCGCTCGATCAAATCCGGATGTTTCTGTACTGCCTCGGAGAACGAGCAAAACACGACGCCGGCTTTCTCGAGTCGATCTTTGAAGGTCGTAGCGACCGAAACGCTGTCGAAGACGGCATCGACTGCCACGCCCGCGAGGCGCGCGCGCTCGTGCAGCGGCACACCGAGTTTTTCGTAGGTCGCGAGTAACTTCGGGTCGACCTCATCGAGGCTCTTGGGCCCGTCGGTCTTGGCCTTGGGCGCGGAGTAGTAGGAGAGGTCTTGGTAGTTGATGGGCTGTACGCGAACGTGGGCCCACTCGGGCTCACGCAGGGTGAGCCAGTGCCGATAGGCACGCAGGCGCCACTCGGTCAAAAACGCGGGCTCGCGCTTGATGGCCGAAATTTTCCGCACTACGTCCTCATCGAGGCCGGGCGGCAAACTTTCCGATTCGATGTCGGTGACGAATCCGTGCTGGTAGCCACGACCGACGATTTCATTGAGTTGGGCGTTCTCGCTCATGTGCGTGGACCTTTATCCAGACCGGCCAATTGCTCGAGACTCACTTCGTACAGCGAGCGACGAACCGACAAATTCACTCGTTGCCACGCGCGACCCACCCCACAAGTGGTCTCCAGCTCGCACTGACCTGCGCCGGCGGCGCAGTCAGTGACGGCGATCGGACCCTCGAGTGCATCGAGGATGGTGGCAGCCGAGATCTCGGCCGCGGGTCTCGCCAGGGTGTAGCCGCCGTGCAGGCCGCGCGTCGAACGCACCAGCCCCGCGCGTTGCAGGGCTTTGAGCGCCTTGCTGACCGTCGGCAACGCGATCTGCGTCCGCTCCGCCAGGGTCGCGGCACTCTGCTGCGTCAGCGGCGCGCGGGCAAGCTCGGCTAGCAGCACCGTGGCGTAGTCGGTCATTTTGCTGATGCGAATCATAAACGGCACCATTTTAGTCCGATTTATTCGGGACTGCATCAGTCAGCCGTTATTTATTGCTCCGTTTGGTAATATCGCGCGCCTCCATGAGCGCTCCTCCCGTCTGCATCCGCGACCTGTACTACGCCGTTGGCACGAGGCCGATTTTTGCGGGGGTGGATATCGATGTCGCGCAGGGCCAGATCACCGCGGTGATGGGCCCGAGCGGAACGGGTAAAACGACACTCTTGCGGCTACTGACCGGACAAGTCTTGGCCGATCGTGGCCGGATTGAACTCTTCGGCGAGTCAGTGGCGGAGGTGGACAAGGCTGGGCTTTACGCGCTGCGTCGTCGTACCGGCATGCTGTTCCAGAACGGCGCCTTGCTGACCGACCTCACCGTCTTCGAGAACGTGGCGTTTCCCGTGCGGGCGCACGCGCGCTTACCGGAGTCGGTGCTGCGACGACTCGTGCTGTCCAAACTCGAGGCGGTCGGCCTACGCGGCGCCGCCGAGCTCATGCCGTCGCAGCTCTCTGGCGGCATGGCCCGACGCGTCGCCTTGGCGCGAGCCATCGTGATGGATCCCGACTTGTTGATCTACGACGAACCGTTTGTCGGTCTCGATCCGATTTCCATGGGCGTGATCGTGCGTTTGATTCGCGAACTCAACGAGACCCTCGGGGTCACGAGCATCGTGGTCTCGCACGACGTTGAAGAGCTCGCGAGCATCGCGCACTACAGTTATCTCTTGTCAGAGGGGCGGATCGTTGCCGCCGGAACACCGGACGAACTGGCGCGCAGCGAGGAGCCCGTGGTCCGCCAGTTCATGAGCGGGGCGGCGGATGGTCCGGTACCGTTCCATTTTCCGGCAGGTGATTTGGCGGCCGACATCCTAAGGCGTGCCGAGCCGCGGAGGCGCCGCTCGTGATCGGCGCGAGCTTGGGCCGCATCGGTGCAGTCGCCGTGTTTCTGCTGCGAGTGCTCGGTCAATGTCCGGCGGCGCTCGCGAAGCCGCGCGCGGTGATCCATCAAATATATAACGCCGGCGCGCGATCACTGATCATCATCATGCTCTGCGGGCTCTTCGTTGGCATGGTACTTGGCCTTCAGGGGTTTGATCTTCTGCAGCGCTTTGGCTCCGAGGATGCCCTTGGCGTAGCGGCGGCGCTTGGCTTACTCAAAGAATTAGGCCCGGTGGTGACGGCCTTGTTGTTTGCGGGGCGGGCGGGCACGGCGTTGACCTCGGAAATCGGGCTGATGCGGGCGACGGATCAATTGACGGCCATGGAGATGATGGCGGTCGATCCGCTGCGTCATGTCATCGCACCGCGCTTTTTAGGTGGCGTCATCGCCATGCCGTTGCTGGTGGCGATTTTCGATATCGTCGGTCTGTTCGGCGCGCAGCTGATCGGTGTTCAGTTGATGGCGGTCGATCCGGGCGCCTTTTGGTCGCAGATGCAGGCGGCGGTCGAGCTCGACGATGTCAACGAAGGGATCGTCAAAAGCCTCTGCTTCGGCTTCGCCTGCAGCCTGATCGCGGTATACGAGGGATATCACGCACCGCCGACGGCGCAAGGCGTGGGCCTCGCGACGACTCGCACGGTGGTGGTGTCGTCGGTACTCGTCCTGTTGATCGACTACATGCTGACCGCCGCTTTTCTCGGAAGGTAAATCAGAATGAAACCGCAACGTTCGCTCGAAATCGGCACTGGCCTGTTCGTCCTACTTGGCTTTGCCGCATTGTTCTTTTTGACGACGCAATTACCTGGCAGCGGACTCTCGCTCGGCGAGCCGACCGGCTATCGCGTTACGGCGAAATTCGACAATGTCGGCGACTTGAAAGTGGGATCGCCGGTCAGCATGGCGGGCGTCCGAATTGGCCGCGTCGAGGAAATCCGCTTCGATCCGAACGACTACCGCGCCGCGGTTTCGCTGCAGATCGAATCATCGTTCGATCGTATTCCGGATGACAGCGATGCCAGCATCCAGACGCAGGGATTGCTCGGTGGAAAGTACGTCGGGATCGGTCCCGGCGGATCCGAAACTTTCCTCAAGCCAGGAAGTCAAATCGAGTTCACGCAATCGGCGATCGTGCTCGAGTCGTTAGTGAACAAGTTCTTCGCCAACTTCGCGAGCAAGGACGCCGGCACGGCTACGGACAAGACCGAGTAAGGAAACGCCCATGATCCGATCCCCGATTCTGCTGTTGCTCCTCGTACTGGCGTCGATGCTGGGTTCCGTTTCGTCGCTGGCGCAGACGCGCGCCCCTGGTGCGAGCGTCGTGAACGCGAGTGAGCCCAATGCGCTGATCGAAACAGCGGCCAATGCGATGGTCAGTGAACTCGAGTCGCGACGCGCCGAGCTGCGCAAGGATCCGGCGAAGCTGGGCGAGTTGGTCGATCGTATTTTGTTACCGCATTTCGACGTCAACCATGCGGCGCGTCTGGTGCTCGGTAAGCATTGGCGCAGCGCCACGCCCGAGCAGCGTCAGCAATTCATCGATGCCTTCTACGGGTCGTTGATGAGCAACTACGGCGACGCCCTGCTCGAGTTTACGGGCGATCGCATCAAGGTGCTGCCGACGCCGGTGCCGGCTGATGCGGTTTCCGCCAGTGTTCGCACGGAAGTCCGCCGCAGCAACGGCACCCGCGTGCCCGTGAACTATTCCCTGCGCAAGACGGAGGCGGGATGGAAGGTCTGGGACGTGGTTATCGAAGGCATCAGCTACGTGAAGAGTTTTCGTGAGGATTTCGGCGCCGAGATCGATCAGAAAGGCCTCGATGCCGTGATCGATCGCTTGCAAGCGCAGAACCGAGGTGTGGGTCGCCAAGGATGAGCGAATTTCGTCTTGCCCTCGAGCCCGAAAGTGGACTGTGCCGCCTGAGCGGTTCACTTGGCTTTGCCACGGCTGCCGCCGCTCATGCGCAATTACAGCGTTGCCTTGGCACAGGCGAGAGCATCCGCATCGACTGCAGCGGTCTTGAGCGTATCGACAGTGCAGGTCTTGCGGTGTTGCTCGATCTTGTGGCTCTCGCGCAAGCGCAGGATGCAAAGTTGCGCTACGTGGCTCTGCCACCAACTGTACTGCGGCTAGCGCGCCTCAGCGGAGTCGAGGGGTTGCTACCCGTCTAAGGGTCTCTCGGCGGATCTTCCGCCAGATCCTGTTCGAGCTCGGCTTCGAGGTCATCGCCTGTCGTGATGCCATCCTTGACGAGAAATTCGCGCCGCTGCAGGTAGGCGCTGCGAATGAAGGCGTAGCTGTCGCCCGTGCGATCAAGTACCGCATCGGCGTCAAGCAGTCGAACGCGGCGATCGAATTTATCGCCTGCCCAGAGACCGTAGCGCGTGCCGTCGTCCTCGAGGTACGAACGAGGCTCGGCGAAGTCATCGACGATGCTGCCGATGCCGTCCCTGAGGGTGTAGGGTCCAAGTAGCGGCACGACGACATAGAAGCCGCTCGGTACACCCCAGGCACCCAAGGTTTGACCGAAGTCTTCATCATGGCGCTCAAGTCCTGCCGAAGTTGCCGGATCGAACACGCCTCCCAAGCCGAGCGTCGTGTTCAGAGTGACGCGCCCGAGATCCGAGAGCGCCGGTACGAACTTGCCCTGCAGGGCGTTGTTCACCATCGTCACCGGATACTTCGCGTTGAAGAAGACGTTCGAGACGCCGATTTGTATTGGCTCCGGGACGACGCGGTGGTAGCCACGCGCGACCGGACGCAGCAACGCTCGATCGAGATCTTCGTTGAAATGGTGAGCCACACGATTGATCGACTCGAGCGGATCCCGCGTATCCCTCGCGCGTGAGGCGGTGGCGGTGCAGCCGGATATCAACAACGACAGCACGGCAAGCAGCGGTACATGCCAACGAAAGGCGCGACAACTCATGGCCGTATTTTATCAGTTTCCCGTGTTCGCTCGGGTCGATCGATTGCCGCGTTTGCCACTTTCGATCAAGGCATCTCGGACTTCTTTGCTGCGCGCCTCGAATCGGGCGCGCTGCACGGCGCTGATATCCGGGTGTGCGATGGCCAGCTCCAATTGTTTGATCGCGAGCGGTAGATCGCCGTTGGCGAGGTGATACTCGGCCATGTAGTGATGCGCATCGGCGGTGTCGCCAGCGCCGCTGGCCGCCACCGCGGTGAGTCGAATCTGTTCCGGCGTGGGTGGAACGTTGTTGAACAGATCGAGTAATACCCGGTGCGCCTCTTTCGATTGACCGCTCTGCATCAGCACTTCGGCATATCGAATGGTCAGGGGAATGTTTCGCGGTGCGACCTGCAGCGCTTTAGCGAGGCCGTTACGCGCGAGATCGAGTTGGCCTGCGGCGAACAGTGCCTGTCCGAGCGCGGCTTGTAGCAGCGGGCTCTCAGGTTGTGACGCAGACAATTCGATCAGGGTGCTCGCAGCCTGATCGCGCTCGCCGGCACGCAATTGCGCCAAGGCGAGGCCGTAGCGTTGGGCGGAGTTCAGTGGTGCGCGATCGGTCAGCGCGGCGTAGTACGTACGCAAGTCGCTGTCGCCGGGCGCGCCAAGCACTCGAACGCGCTCGCGGATGAACGAATAGGACGGACTCTCCGGCGTGAGCTTCGGCACCAGTTGTGCGGCGCGATCACGTGATTCGGCGATGCGGTTGGTGGTCACTGGATGGGTGCGCAGGAATTCCGGCACCTGCGCTCCGGAGAGACCTGCGCGTCGTCCGAGCGTCTCAAAAAAATCGGGCATCGCGTTCGAATCGTAGCCGGCCGCTGCTAGAAAGCCGATACCGATCCGATCAGCTTCGTACTCATTCGCACGCGTGAAGTTGATCTGCTGCTGTGCAGCGGTGCCCTGAGAAATCGCGATGCCAGCTTGGATGGCGTCGCTCGAACCGGTCGCCATACCGACCAGCACGGCCGCCAACAGCGCAGCCGCCGAGGCCATGCCTTGGCGGCCGCGAGCCTGAATCGAACGGGCGATATGGCGTTGCGTGACGTGCGCGATTTCGTGCGCGAGCACGCTGGCGAGTTGGGCTTCGTTGGCCGTGGCGGTGATGAGGCCGTAGTTGACCCCAATGAAACCGCCGGGAAGGGCGAAGGCGTTGATGTCGCCCTCGCGCACTACGAAAAAGTGGAAGCGTTGCTCCGTCTCCGCGGCCTGCGAGGCGATACGACTGCCGACGTTCTGGATGTAATCGGTGACTTCCGGATCTTCGAGGATCAGTCCTTGTTCGCGCAGTCCACGGACCACCGCCAAGCCGATGCGGTATTCATCCCCGAGCGTGAGTGCCGAGTTGGCCGCAGAGCCGATGTTCGGCAGATCGATGGCATTGCCCTGCGCCGGTACGCGGCCGCTGACCAGGGCGGTCAGCGCCGCTAGGGCGAGGATTACGCACGGTCGCAGGCTTGCCCTAGGCCGAACCGAAACCGACGAGCGAGTCTGCATGTTCGAACTAGACCACGCCGGGGGATCCAAGTTCAACGGTGAACGCTGCCGCGATCAGAGCGTCTCCGATGCATAGTCAGCGAGGCGCGAGCGCTCGCCACGGACGAGCGTGACGTTGCCCGAGTAACCCCAGCCCTGGAATCGACTCACGACGAAGGTGAGGCCCGAGGTGGTCTCGGTGAGGTAGGGCGTGTCGATCTGTGCGATGTTGCCAAGGCAGACGATCTTGGTGCCGGGGCCGGCGCGCGTCACCAATGCCTTCATCTGCTTCGGGGTGAGATTCTGTGCCTCGTCGAGGATAACGTAGCGGTTGAGGAAGGTTCGACCACGCATGAAGTTCAGTGAGCGGATTTTGATGCGATTACGAAGCAGATCGTTTGTCGCCGCTCGTCCCCAACTGCCGCCATCGGAGCTCTGCGTCAGCACCTCGAGGTTGTCCATCAAGGCGCCCATCCAGGGCTCCATTTTTTCTTCTTCGGTTCCCGGTAGGAACCCGATGTCTTCGCCAAGCGGAATCGTCACACGCGTCATGATGATTTCGGCGTATCGATTGTGCTCCAGCGTTTGTACGAGCCCGGCGGCCAAGGTGAGCAGGGTCTTGCCGGTGCCCGCGGGACCCAATATCGAGACGAAATCGACTTCCGGATCCATCAGCAAGTTGAGTGCAAAATTTTGTTCGCGATTACGTGCGCAGATGCCCCAAACACCGTGCTTGTCACCACGAAAATCCCGCACGATTTCGAGCGTTGCAGTATTACCTTGGAGCTTGCGGACGATGGCTTCAATACCGCCGTCACGCTCCTCGTAGACAAATTGGTTGGGGATCCATTTGCCGACGGCGGGTCCGGAGATTTCGTAGAAGGTGCGGGTCCCTTCTTTCCAGGAACGCATGTTTTTGCCGTGCCGTTCCCAGAAGTCGGCGGGCAAGGCCTCGTGTCCCGGTGAAAGCACATCTGCATCTTCGATGGCGCGATCGCTGAAATAGTCTTCCGCGTGCACGCCGACGACGGCCGCCTTGATGCGCAGGTTAATGTCCTTGGAGACGAGGACGACGCGCGCATCCGAATGCAACGCTTGTAGCGCCAAGGTTTGCGCAAGGATGGCGTTGTCGTTACCTTGGCCCGGCAGATTGTCGGGCAGTTTAATGCTGAGCTGTTGCGTCTGGAAGAACAGCCTACCGCTGCTCGGCTTTTTGCCGTGGTTGCCCGACATGTGGTTTGGCAGGGGCAGACCACTCTCGATCTGTTCGCGAGTCGCATCGCGCATGAGATCGTCGAGAAAGCGGCTGACTTGGCGGACGTTGCGCGACGCCTCCGACATGCCTTTTTTATGAGCATCAAGCTCTTCGAGCACCACCATCGGCAAATAGATGTTGTGCTCTTCGAAGCGGAAGATGGCCGCCGGGTCGTGCATCAGCACGTTGGTATCGAGTACGAAGAGGCGGCGTTCCCGTGTGCTGCGCCGACGCTTCGTTGTCGCGCGGGTCAAAGCGCTTTCGCCGCAGCGAGCACCACCTGGGCGTGGCCTTCGGCTTTCACCTTGCGCCACTCGGCCGCCAGTTTTCCTTCGGCGTCGATCAAGAATGTACTGCGTTCGATACCAAAAACTTTTTTACCGTACATGTTCTTTTCACGGATGACATCAAAGAGCGTGCACAGCGACTCGTCTTGGTCGGAAAGCAGCTCGTAGTTCAGTGTTTCCTTAGTACGAAATTTTTGGTGTGAGGCACAACTGTCGCGCGAGACGCCAACGACTTGTGTGTTGGCGCGCCGGAACTGCGCCTGCAGGTCGCGAAACTCTTGGGCTTCGATCGTGCAACCGGGTGTCATGTCCTTCGGATAGAAGAACACCACCACCTTCGACCCCGCTGCCTCTTTCAAGCGCCACTCGTTGCCATCTGTGGTGACGGCTCTGAAATCCGGAACTTTCTTACCGATGACGACTTTGCCAGTGACAGCCTTGGTCATGAGCACTCCAGGGTGACGTTGCGATTAGGATTTTACGGGTTCGAGGATGGCATCCAGGTTACGGGAGTCGCAAAACTCCATGAACTCCTCGCGCAGGTGCGCGAGGTGCAATTTGCTCGGAACGTTGACGATCATCTGCACCGAGAACATCAGCGCGCCGGTGTGCGCAGCGGGATAGGTACGCGTCGCGACTTCAGCGATATCGATGCCGCGTTGGGCGCAGAAGCCGGCGAGCGCCGAGACAATACCCGTTTGATCGAGGCAAACAGCATCGATGGAATAGGGCAGATATTCCGTTCGTGCGGCCCGCGGCTCGGTACGCTGCAAGTGCAGCGTAATGCCCGATTCGGTGGCGAAGCGCGCGAGTTCCGACTCGAGCTTTGCGAGGGAATGCCAATTGCCACCCACCAGAGCCACCATCGCAAACTCGCTGCCGAGGCTCGCCATGCGACTCTCGCTGATGTTGCCGCCGCAATCGCTGATGACTTTGGTGAGATCGTGGACGAGGCCCGTTCGATCCGGCCCGATGGCCGAGATGGCGATGTGTTGCTTCATGTCGGCGTGAAGTGTAGCGATTCGCAGGCGTGACCGCGACCCGGTTGCACCGTGCGGTGCGAGGCTCGTAACATCACAAACTCTCCTCCGTCCCTTGGTACGCTCATGTCCGCCGGCTTGTTTGCAGGCAGTTCCGTTGCGATCGTCACACCGATGCATGCCGATGGTTCGATCGATTTCGTTGCATGGGATCGCTTGCTCGACTACCACCTGAGTCACGACACCGACGCGGTCATCGTCGGTGGCACGACGGGTGAATCGGCGACGATCACCGACGACGAATTACGCGAACTCGTGTCAGCCGCGCAGCGCTTCGCTCGCGGACGAGTGCGCATCCTTGCGGGTGCGGGTGTCAGCAGCACCAAGGCCACGGTGGAGCGGGTCCGCTGGTTATCCGCGCTCGGTGTCGACGGTCTGCTGGTCGTGACGCCGGCCTACGTTAAACCGACGCAGGAAGGGCTATTTCGTCACTATGTTGCCGTCGCCGAGGCATCGACGGTTCCGGTGATGCTCTATAACGTGCCGGGTCGCACGGGTGTGGATATGCAGCCTGAGACGGTCGCTCGGCTGGCCGCAGTGCCACGTATTGTCGCGATCAAGGAAGCGGTTGCAGATCTCGCGCGCATCGAGAGCCTCTGCCAACTTGCGCCAACGCTTACGATTCTCTCGGGTGATGATCCCACGGCGTGTTCGGCCATTCTTGCCGGTGCGCACGGGGTCGTGTCGGTGACAGCGAACGTCGCGCCGCAGGCCATGGCGAAGATGGTCGCGCTCGCGCGTGCTGGCGATACGGCGGGGGCGCGCGCGATCGACATCAGCTTGGCGGGACTACACACTGAGCTCTTCTGTGAGCCGAATCCGATCCCGGTGAAGTGGGCGCTAGAGCGCATGGGATTCATCCACTCGGGGCTTCGTCTGCCCTTGGTGTCGCTCTCGTCGTCGTTGCATTCGAGAGTCGAAGCGGCGATCGCTCGCGCTGGGCTCCCGCTAGCGCCTACAATGACACCATGAACGGGATTTCAATCACGAGTATTCGATCTGTCGCGG
This sequence comes from Gammaproteobacteria bacterium, assembly GCA_018970145.1. Lineage (GTDB taxonomy): Bacteria > Pseudomonadota > Gammaproteobacteria > Steroidobacterales > Steroidobacteraceae > UBA964. The sequence goes on along the minus strand of JAGWWY010000010.1, from coordinate 19,311 downwards.
TTTTATTGGCGGTTCTGGCCTTGCCAGGGTGCGCGGCAATCAACCCATTTCAGACGACCTGTGCCAAGCCCGAGGATTTTGCCGGCGCGATCGACAATGCGCCGCTGCGAGTTCCGGCCGGGAAAGATATGCCCGACACCCGTGCGGCGCTGAAGATACCGGCCCTCGAGACGCCGGAGGCGCCACGCCCCGCGGACTCTCCCTGCCTCGATAGCCCGCCGAAATTCACGCCCGCGCCAACCCGTCAGCCCTAGGCCTTGGTATCATCACCCCGGTTGGGAGAGGTGGCCGAGCGGTCGAAGGCGCTTGATTGGAAGTCAAGTAACATCGCAAGGTGTTCGTGGGTTCGAATCCCACCCTCTCCGCCAGTTCCATGGCGTCCCGCATCGGTTCCTCCGCGACGACCAACCGTCAACTCCGCCAGGCCCGGAAGGGAGCAACGGTCGCGGTGATGTCGGGTGCCGGAGTCCAGCTGGTGCGGGCCGCCTCCCTCGGTTCGTCTGATTGGTTCAGTCCATGAGTTACACCGCACTTGCCCGCAAGTGGCGACCGAAACGCTTCGATGAGTTGACCGGGCAGGAGCACGTTCTGCAGGCACTCTCGAATGCACTCGCGACGCAGCGGGTTCACCACGCATTCCTGTTCACCGGAACGCGTGGCGTGGGTAAGACGACCATCGCCCGCATCCTCGCTAAGTGCCTCAACTGCGACACCGGGATGACGCCGACGCCTTGCGGCACGTGTGCAACCTGTCGCGAGATCGACGAAGGGCGATTCGTCGATCTGATCGAAGTCGATGCGGCCTCGCGCACCAAAGTCGAGGACACGCGCGAACTACTCGAGAACGTGCAGTACGCCCCGACCCGCGGTCGGTACAAGGTCTATCTCATCGACGAAGTGCACATGCTCTCGAACAACTCCTTCAACGCCTTGTTGAAGACGCTCGAGGAGCCGCCGCCGCACGTCAAATTTTTGCTTGCGACCACGGATCCTCAGAAGCTGCCGGTGACGGTGTTATCACGCTGTCTGCAGTTCAATCTCAAGCGCTTACCCGTTTCTTTGATCGCACACCGCATGAAATTTATCCTCGATGCGGAAAATCTCGGTTACGAGACCTCCGGTATTCGCCTGCTAGCCGAGGCGGCCGATGGCAGCATGCGAGATGGTTTGTCACTGCTGGATCAATTGCTGGCTTTTGGGGGTGGTCGCGCAACCGAAGAGGCGGCGAGAGCCATGCTCGCGACCGTCGATCGCAAGCAAGTCGAGCAGCTTTTGAAGCTGATCGGTAGCGGCGATGCAAAGGCCGTACTCTCTTTTGCGCGCTCGCTCGAGGAGTGGGCTCCGGATTACGCCGACATGCTCGATGAGATCGCGAGCCTGCTCGTGCAGGTGGCGATGAAGCAGGCGTTGCCCGCTTACGAAGGCGACGAGTTGCATCCTGAAAATTTGTTGGCGGAGCTGGCGGCGGCCATCGCACCCGAGGATGTCCAACTGCATTACCAGACCGTGATCCTCGGTCGGCGTGATTTGGCTTGGGCGCCCGACCCGCGTAGCGGTTTCGAGATGACGTTGTTGCGCATTTTGGCGTTCCGTCCGGTGTCGGGAGAGGGTGGGCGTGGAGTGGCAGCCGCGGGTGTCGGTTCCGGCGCCACACGGGCAGCAACTCGCTCTGCCACGCCAGGGAGTGTTGCTACCGCACAGCCGACGGTGCGCGGCGAACTCGGCTCCTGGCCGGAGACTCTGTCCGCACTCGAGCTCGGCGGTGCCGCTCGACAGCTCGCCGCGCATTGCGCATTGCTCGGGCGGGAGGGCGCAGTGGTGCGATTGGTGCTCGATCCCGCGCAGAGTTTGCTCAAAACTTCGGCGCTCGTTGACAAGCTCTCGCAGGCGCTGGCGAAGCATCTCGGTGAGAGCGTGAAAGTCGAGATCGAGCTTGCGCAGTCGACGGTGGAGACACCGGCGAGTGCGGAGCAGCGCGAGGTCGAGGCAACTCTGTCTTCGGCTCGTCGATCAATCGACGAAGACCCGACGGTGCGGGGCTTCAAAGAGCGCTTCGGAGCGACGGTCAAGACGGATTCGGTGAAACCCAACTGAGGACGACGAGATGGCGAATATCGGCAACATGATGAAGCAGGCGGAGGCGCTGCAGCGCAACATGCAGAAAGCGCAGGAGGAGATCGCGCAACTCGAGGTCACGGGTGAGTCGGGTGCGGGTATGGTGAAGGTCACCATGACCGGCAAGCATGAAGTGAAGCGCGTGCAGATCGAGCCCGCAGTCATCGGCGAGGATCGCGAGATGCTCGAAGATTTGGTGGCCGCGGCCATCAACGATGCCGTAAGGCGCGTTGAGAGCGAGTCGCAGCAGCGGATGTCGTCGCTGATGTCGGGACTACGACTGCCGCCTGGCATGAAGCTGCCGTTCTAAGATTTCGATGAAACACACGCCGGCGCTCGCGCGCTTGATCGATGCTCTGCGGGTTCTGCCGGGTGTAGGCCCGAAGAGCGCGCAGCGCATGGCCTTTCATCTGTTGCAAGATGGGCGCGACGGCGCACGGTCGTTGACGGCATCACTCGAAGCGGCGCTTGCGAAAGTAGGCCGTTGTCGTCGCTGCCGTATGTTGACCGAGTCGGAATTCTGCTTTATCTGCAGCGCACCGCAGCGCGACGCAAGCCTGCTGTGCATCGTCGAATCGCCGGCGGACGTCGTGGCCATCGAGCAGTCGGGTGGCTACCGAGGGCGCTATTTCGTATTGATGGGGCATTTGTCGCCGCTCGATGGTATTGGCCCCGAGCAACTTGGTATCGCCGAGTTCGAGGCGTGCTTAGCAGAAGGCGAGATCGCCGAGGTCATCTTGGCGACGAACCCAACCGTCGAGGGCGAGGCGACGGCGCATTTTCTCTCGGAGCTAGTGCGACACCGGGGGTTGAAAGCCACGCGTATTGCCCATGGCGTGCCGATCGGTGGCGAGCTCGAATACATTGATGGTGGCACGCTCGCGCACGCGATGGCAGGGCGACAGTCGTTACTCTAGTTGTGGCTGTAACGGTACCGCTGCCTTCGCCGTACCGACTCAGCTGCGTTTGCCCGGTCCTTGTGCTTCGATCAATTCGTCTCGGATGCGACGCAGTCGTCTATAACTTTCGTATCGCCGCGCATCGAGTTGGTGCCCCTCTGCTGCAAGCCGCACGGCACAACCGGGCTCACGCAAGTGACGGCAGTCGAGGAACTTGCACCCCGTGGCGAGTTGATCCACTTCTGGAAAACCCAGGCTATGCGGCTCGAGGCTATCGATCGCCGGAGCGTAGTCGCGCACGCCCGGTGAGTCGATGAGTGCGCCACCCTCTGACAAATCGAACAGGCGAGAGGCTGTGGTCGTGTGCCGGCCTTCCTCCGTTTTGTCGAGCGTGCCGGTGGCGATGTCGGTTGCAGGCGCGAGCGCGGCGATCAGCGACGATTTGCCCACACCCGATTGCCCGACGAATGCGCTGGTGCGATGAGCGAGCAGCGCACGCAGCGCATCGAGGTGCTGACGCGAGTGGCTGCTCACGATCAGCGTCTCGTAACCGGCTGCACGATACGCTGCAAGCCAGGTTTGCCATTCGTCTAGAGCCGGGTCGGCGGCATCGATGAGATCCGCCTTGTTGAGCACGACCAAAGCGGACATGCCCGCCGAGCTGGCTGCACAGAGGTAGCGGTCGATGATGAAAGGGTCGGGCTTGGGCAGGGGCGCGAAGACCGTCACGAGTAGATCGAGATTCGCAACGATCGCCTCGGCGCTACCGCGCAAGGTGGCGCGGGCAAGCGTGCTACGGCGTGGCAGCACGCTCTTGACGTGAATTTCACCGTGATGGGTGTCGCGTTCGCACAGGACTCGATCGCCGCAAACCGCTTGCACGCGGCGACCGAACGGGCGCGCCTCATGGCTCGTACCATCGGTGTCGCGTACGAGCAGATGTCGGCCGTAGGCGGCGATCACTTGTGCTTCGAATTCCAAACCGAGCGCTCTTCTGCCGTGGTCGGCGAGGCCGGGAATGTAGCCTCTGCTAGACTGAACCACAATCGAAACAGCGCTTTGTGCTGCGAGGTCTCGCCCATGCCCACTCACGATGCTCTCATCTGGATCGATCTTGAGATGACCGGTCTGAGGCCGGAGTCCGACTCGATCATCGAGATTGCGACGCTCGTCACGGATTCTTCTCTGCGCTTGATCGCCGAGGGGCCGGTTTACGCCATCCATCAAGATGATGCGACCTTGGCGAAAATGGATGAGTGGAATCAGCGACAACACGGTTCGTCAGGTTTGCTCGCTCGAGTCCGAGCGAGTCGTACGAGCACCGCCGAGGCCGAACGCGGCACGCTCGAGTTTCTGGCTCAGCACGTCGAGGCGGGCTCATCGCCGATGTGTGGTAACAGCATTTGTCAGGATCGCCGCTTCATGGCGCGACTGATGCCGCAGCTCGAAGCGTTCTTTCACTATCGCAATCTCGATGTGAGTACGCTCAAAGAGTTGGCCAAGCGCTGGGCTCCCGAAGTTGCCGCCGCTTTCAGCAAGGAGGGGACCCATTTAGCCCTCGACGACATTCGTGAATCGGTGCGTGAGCTCGCGCACTACCGTGAACATTTGTTCGTCCCGGGAATGAGAGGTGCGTGTTGATGCTACCGGTGTTTACCGATGTGGTCGCCGCGGCAGGGCGTTTGGAGGGGCGGGTGATCCACACTCCGGTGATGTCTTCCGAGCGCTTCGACGCCAGGGTAGGGCGCAAGGTGTTGCTGAAGTGTGAGAATTTGCAGCACATTGGAGCCTTCAAGTTCCGCGGTGCGCTCAATACGTTGTTGCAACTCGAGGCCGCCGCCGCAGCGGACCCCGCGAGTTCGCGTCTCGTGGCAACGCATTCCTCGGGCAACCACGGCGCCGCCCTCGCACGAGCCGCGCGAGAACTCGGCTGGCGCTGCTGGGTCGTCACGCCGAATGACGCATCGCCCGCGAAGCTTGCCAACATCACCGCTGAAGGCGCGACCTTGCGTCATTGCGAGCCCGGTCTTGGGCCTCGCGAGGCTGCTCTCGCTGAGATCGTGGCGCAGACGGGCGCGGATGTCGTCCATCCCTTCGATGATGCGCGGGTGATCGCGGGTCAAGGCACCGCTGCACTCGAACTCTTGAGTACGCATTCGTCGATCGATGTGATCTCGACACCGGTCGGTGGCGGCGGTTTGTTATCGGGCACCGCTCTGGCTGCGCGCGGTGTGGTACCGAGTTGTCGCGTGATTGGCGTGGAACCCAAAGTCGCCGACGATGCGGCGCGATCTTTTCATAGCGGTGTCCGAGTGGGCATGAGCGGGTCACCGCCCACGATCGCCGACGGTCTGCGCGGCTCGTTGGGCGTGCTGCCGTTCGAGATCTTCAAAAATCATGTCGATGACGTCCTCACGGTCGAGGAGGCGGCGATCGTGCAGGCCATGCGTATTGCACTCGAAGATTTTCGTGTGTTGATCGAGCCCTCGTCGGCCGTGGTTCTCGCAGCCATTCTCGATGGTCGGCTGGGCAAACCGGGCGAGACGATCGGCGTGATCGTCTCTGGGGGCAATGTCGACCTCTCGGTGTGCCCGTTCCTCTCTGGCGAGCGCTCAGTTCGTGCGAGCTGAGTTCTGCGCCAGCATCAACCACGTCTCCACAACGGTGTCGGGGTTGAGCGAGATACTCTCGATACCCTGAGCGACGAGCCAGCGGGCGAGGTCCGGATGATCAGACGGTCCCTGTCCACAAATACCAACGTACTTGCCGGCTTTGCGACAGGCGGTAATCGCCATCGACAGCATGGCCTTCACGGCCTCATCGCGCTCGTCGAAATGGTTAGCGACGATTCCTGAGTCACGATCGACACCGAGCGTCAACTGCGTCATGTCATTCGAGCCGATCGACATACCGTCAAAATATTCGAGGAAGCGCTCTGCGAGCACGGCGTTCGAGGGTAGCTCGCACATCATGATGACCTTGAGACTGTTCTCGCCGCGCTTGAGTCCATTGGCTGCCAGCAATTCGGTGACCTTCGCTGCCTCGGCGACCGTGCGTACGAAGGGCACCATGATCCAGACGTTGGTGAGACCCATCTCTTCGCGAACGCGACGCAAGGCGCGGCACTCGAGCTCGAAGCAGGGTCGAAACGATGCATCGACGTAGCGTGCTGCACCGCGAAAGCCGATCATCGGGTTTTCTTCGTGTGGCTCGTAGAGACGCCCGCCGATGAGATTGGCGTATTCGTTCGACTTGAAATCAGACAGGCGCACGATGACAGGCTCCGGTGAAAAGGCAGCTGCGATTTGCGAAATGCCCTCCGAGAGTTTGTCCACATAAAAACCGACCGGATCGGTGTAGCCCGCCATCTGCGTCTCGATCTCGCTTTTCAAGCCGGCATCGAGACGATCGAACTCGAGCAGGGCGCGCGGATGCACGCCGATCATTCGATTGATGATGAACTCGAGTCGAGCGAGACCTACGCCGCAGTGTGGGATACTCGCGAAGTCGAAAGCTCTATCGGGATTGCCGACGTTCATCATGATCTTGACGGGTGAAGGTGGCAGTCCGTCGAGTTCGATTTGCTTACGTTCGAAATCGAGAGCGCCTTCATAGACGAAGCCTGTGTCGCCTTCGGCGCAGGAGACCGTCACCGCCGTGCCCTCGCGAATCGCCGTGGTGGCATCGCCGCAGCCGACGACGGCGGGGATGCCGAGTTCGCGTGCGATGATGGCAGCGTGACAGGTGCGGCCGCCGCGGTTCGTCACGATCGCGGACGCCCGCTTCATCACCGGTTCCCAATCCGGATCGGTCATATCCGCAATCAGCACATCTCCCGGCTGCACGCGGGCCATCTGTGAGACATCGCTGATGACCCGCGCAGGCCCAGCGCCGATCCGCTGGCCGATGCTGCGACCTTCGGCGAGAATCTTTGAGCGTTTGCTCAGTGTATAGCGTTGGATCGTACGACCCGTTCGGCTCTGCACGGTCTCCGGGCGTGCTTGCAGGATGAAGATTTCGCCCGTGCTACCGTCTTTGCCCCACTCGATATCCATCGGCCTGCCGTAGTGTTCTTCGATGATGAGCGCCTGCTTGGCAAGGCTGACGAGATCCTGCTCATCAAGACAAAAGCGCTGCCGATCGACTGTGGGCACATCGACGGTACACACCCGTGCTTTCGAGCTCGGCTCACCGTAGACCATCTTGATGGCCTTCGCACCGAGATTACGACGCAGCACCGCGCGTCGTCCGGCGCGAAGCGCGGGTTTGTAGAGATAGAACTCATCCGGGTTCACCGCGCCTTGGACAACCGTTTCACCGAGTCCATAGGAGGCGGTCACGAACACCACATCGCGAAAGCCCGAATCGGTATCGAGTGTGAACATGACACCACTCGCGCCGAGGTCCGAGCGCACCATTTGCTGTATGCCCGCCGACAACGCCACTTGCGAATGGTCGAAGCCTTGATGAACGCGATAGGCGATCGCACGGTCGTTGAAAAGCGAGGCGAATACGTGTCGCATTGCCTCAAGAACCGCTTCTTCACCTTGAATGTTGAGGAAGGTTTCTTGTTGGCCGGCGAACGAGGCTTCTGGCAAATCTTCTGCGGTCGCCGACGAGCGCACTGCTACGGCGGCGTTGGTCCCAAGCCGACGATACCCCTCTCGAACGGCGTGCTCGAGAGCGGCGGGTAGCGGCGCGGCCAGAATCCAACTTCGGATTTGCGCGCCGACTGCGGCGAGCTTGACGACGTCATCGACATCGAGGTCGACGAGGGTTTGTCTGATGCGCTGATCGAGGCCCTCGTGGGCCAGCATGGCTCGGTAAGCCGCCGCCGTGGTCGCGAAGCCACCAGGCACTTTCACGCCAAGGCGAGAGAGTGCGCCGATCATTTCACCGATGGAGGCGTTCTTGCCACCGACCGTCTCCACATCGTGCATGCCGAGGCGTTCAAACGGGATGACAACGTCAGTCATGGAAATTCACCTTGTCGGCTGCCGATGTCGATGGAACACTTCGGGACGCGGCTGTGGGAATCAGGGAGAGCAACGAGTGGCGGGCAGGATCGTCTTTTTCGTCTCGGATCAAACAGGGGTCACTGCTGAGACCATGGGGCACAGTTTGTTGACCCAGTTCGATGGCCTGGAAATTCGGGCCGTGACTTTGCCATTTGTGTCGACCCTTGACAAGGCAGAGGAGGCGGTGCGGCGGATCGATTTAGCCGGTGCCGAGAGTGGTCAGAGACCTATTGTTTTCAGTACCTTGGTACAGGACGACCTGCGCGAAGTACTGCGTGGCAGCAAGGCCTTGTTTCTGGATTTTTTCGAAGCCTTCGTGGGGCCGATGGAACAGGAGCTCGGCACGCGCTCGACCCATCGTTCCGGGCGCGCACATGGCATCGCCGATGCCGTGCACTACGCGGCCCGCATCGATGCCACCAACTATGCGTTGGCCAACGATGATGGCTCGCAACGCGATTACTCTCGTGCCGATGTGATCCTGGTCGGTGTGTCGCGCTCGGGCAAGACTCCAACCTGTCTGTATCTGGCCATGCAATATGGCATCTTCGCGGCTAACTACCCTCTGACGGACGATGATCTCGAGTCGAACCGTTTGCCGCTTGGCTTGCAGGCCCACCGTGACAAGTTGTTCGGCTTGCGGATCGCACCGTCACGCTTGCAGCAAATTCGACAGGAACGGCGACCAAACAGTCGCTATTCGTCGCCGCAACAAGTGCAATTCGAGACGCGTGCGGCCGACGGTATATTTCAGCGCCATGGCATCCCGTTCATCGACACCACCGAGTGCTCGATCGAAGAAATATCGGCTCGCATTCTCGATGCGACGGGTATCGAGCGACGCACTCGAGCCTAGTTACGCGCCGCGTGTTACGCGCTATAGTTTTGTCGTGAGCACGAGACCCACCTCTTTGCGATTCATCGACTCGATCGTTCTTTCGGGCGAGAGTGCGCTACCGGCAAGTTGGCGCGGTCGTCCGCGCAGCTTCGTGGCGTTGATGTCGCTCTACGAGAGTAACTATCTGCGATTGACGGAGCTTGCCGGTGCGTTGCGAAATCTGCGCGGCGAGTGCATCTCGGCGATCGAGTCCGATTGCGATCTGCGCCTGCGCGTGGGCGAGGTGTCGCCCTACACGACGCTGCTCGAGTTGACTTACCTGTTTGGGTCTGAAGGTGACGAGACGGCGTGTACCGCGCCTGACATGCACTTACGCATCTATCACGATGCCTGTCTCGTCGAGGCGCACTCGTGGGCCGCAACGCATCATCATCCGCTGTTGCGTGATTGGCGCCAGCGGGCGGGGCAGGATCTCGATCAACGCTGGGCGCGCAACGTCATGTTGAATAAGTGGTTGGAGTATTGCCTCGATCGCGGTCACTGCCTACGTGCGGCGAGCGCCGAGCCAAATTGCACCATGTCGCCAGCGACCTGAACGGCCTGATCGAGAATCACATCGGGTAGTTCGGCACCGTCGAGTTCGCTGATCGCCTTGAGCGCGGGCTCTTGGCGGGCCGCTCGACGCTCGTTTTCGCGCGCCAAACGCTCTGTCTCGAGCGCGGCTCGCTCGGCCTTGCGAGTCTCGAGATTCAACGAAAGACTTTTTTGACCGCGCAGTTTTTCGACGGAGGCGATGTCGGCAAGCCACCATCGATAATCCGGATCCCGTCGCTGGCGTGCGTTCTCTTCGGCGACGAGTTTGGCGATCGAGGGCGAAAGTGATCCGGGTTGACCGAAACCGGCTGCCTGGATTCGATCCCAAGGGAGGGCATCATCGAGCGAGCTTTCGCCAATATCTGAGAGGCTGATGGGTGAGGCGAGCGTTACGTCGGGCTCCACGCCGCGATGTTGCGTGCTCTCACCGGTGACTCGGTAGAACTTGCCGATCGTGACCGTCAGCTGTCCGTTGACAGGTCGCGCGCTCCAACGCGAGAGCGGGACGAGATTTTGTACGGTGCCCTTGCCGAAGCTGCGTTGACCGACCACAACGCCGCGCCCGTAGTCTTGAATCGCGCCGGCAAAGATTTCCGAAGCCGAGGCACTGAAGCGATCGATCAGCACCACGAGTGGACCGTCGTAAGCCACACCCGACTGATCGTCATCGAGCACTTCTTTTTCGCCGCCTGAAAACTGGACTTGCACCACGGGGCCGCGATCGATAAACAGGCCCGTGAGCGATTGCGCCTCGGGCAGGAAGCCACCGCCGTTACCACGCAGGTCCATCACGATGCTATCGACGCCCGCGGTCTTGAGCTCGTCGATGAGTTTGCGAACGTCGCGCGTCGTGCTGCGATAGTCCTTCTCACCGGCGCGCTGCGCATCGTAATCGGAATAAAAGCCCGGCACGTTGATTACGCCGACTTTGTACTCGCGCTCACCACGGCGGAACGTTTTGAGTTCTTTTTTGGCGGCCTGTGCTTCGAGCGTGACTTTCCCACGCATGAACTCGACGGTCTTCTCCGGCGAGCCAGGCGCAGCACCTGCGGGCAGTATCTGCAAGCGCACGGGTGTACCGCCCTTGCCGCGGATCAACTGAACCACATCGTCGATTCGCCAGCCGACGACGTCAGTCATTGATCCGTCGCGACCTTGACCGACTGCGGTGATTCGATCGTTGATCTTGAGCGTGCCGGCGGCAGCGGCCGGACCCCCTTCGATCAAATTCATGATGGTGACGTATTCGTCGACCAACTGCAGCGAAGCACCGATGCCCTCGTAATTGAGGCTCATCTGGATCTTGTATTCCTCGGAGTTGCGCGGCGAGAAGTAGCTCGAGTGTGGATCGAAAGTGCGCGCGTAGGCATTCAGGAAAAGCTCGAACACTTCCTCGGGCTTGACCTGGTCGGCACGCTTCAGGACGCGCTCATAGCGGGTACGCAGCACGTCGCGCGCTTCGGCCCAGGTCTTGTTGGTGAGCAGCAGCGAGATGGCGTCGTTTTTTACCCGCTTGCGCCACAGTTCATCGAGTTCGGCGGAGTCTTTTGCCCATGGTGCCGATTCGCGATCGAACTCGAAGCGCTCGTTCAGGGTGAAGTCCGGTTCGCGGTCTAGCAGTGCCAGAGCGTGTTCAACGCGCTCCCGGTTGCGCTGCTGGTAGCGCGCGAAAATCAAGTACGAGGGTTCGATATCGCCAGTGCGGATCATGTCGTCGAAGCGCAGGCGATGCGTTTCGAATTCGGCGATGTCGCTCGCCAGAAAATAGCTGCGCTGGCCGTCGAGCCCCTCAATGAACTTGTCCATCACCCGCGGTGAGAGGTTGTCGTCGATCTTCAATTTGCTGTAGTGCGCATCCTCGAGCAGCGAGCCCACTTGACGCGCGATCATGCGCTCGCGAGCCGTCGGGGCGAGCGCGCCGGGGGGCAACAGCGAAGTGTTGGCCGTCAGACGTGAGGAACTGCCGACCGTCAGCAGTGCGGTCAGCACCACGGTAAAGGCGAGCAGGGCGGTCGGACGGCGACTGGAGGGGGTCATGTGCGGCCTTGGCATCAGTTAAACTCGTTTCGCAGACTAGAGTGCCTGCGCCGCACCTTCAAGTGCACAGAACCCCGTCAAGGAAGAAAATCCATGCAACCGCTCGCCATGCTGCTCGGGATCGTGCTCGGATCGACCGTTTCCATTACGGTTGCGCTGGTTTTGACGCTGGTCGTGTTTTTATTCCTGCCGGAGTTCGCCGAGCGCATCGGGGAGGAGTTTCCGCCGTTGATACAGACTTTGGCCGTCTCTGCGGGCTTGGCGGTGGTCTCGGCGGCCGCCTTTGTCGGTGAGTTGCAAGCCCGTCGTTGGCGGCGTCTCGCGCAGGGTGTCCTCGCATTGCTGTTGTTGCTCGTCGGCTGGTGGGTTTGGCCAGAGCCGAAAGCCTGAATTCGTTGGGTTATGGAGTGAAGTCGTTGTCCCATATCAAGTTCATCGCATTTCCGGTCGCCGCAGCGCTCGTCACTTTGCTTGTCAGCTGCACCACGCCCGCACCGTCACCGATCGCGACGATCGCACCAGTTTCGGCGGCGGCTTACGAGCGGCATATCGCAATGCTCTCGAGTGACGAGTTTGAAGGTCGCAAACCGGGCACCGCGGGCGAACGTAAGACCGTGGAATATTTGATCGATGAGTTTCGAAAGCTCGGTTTGAAACCGGGTAACGGTTCCTCTTGGGTGCAAGAGGTGCCGATCGTCGAGATAACCGCGGGCTCCGATGCGAGCTTGCGATTGGGCTCGCGTGAGCTCACGTATTCACGCGATATGGTGATTTGGACTAAGCGCCTCGTTCCTGAGGCCAGTCTCGCCGACAGTCCGCTCGTGTTCGTCGGGCATGGCGTCGTTGCGCCCGAGTTCGGCTGGAACGATTACGCCGGTGTCGACATGAAGGGTAAGACCGCCGTGATCCTCATCAACGATCCCGGTTTTGCGACCAACGATGCGAGTTTGTTCCGCGGTCGAGCGATGACCTACTACGGTCGATGGACCTACAAATTCGAGGAGGCCGCGCGGCAGGGCGCCGCCGCCGCCATCATCATCCATGATGACAAACCGGCTGCGTATCCTTGGGATACGGTGCAAAACAGCTGGACCGGTCCGCAGCTCGACATGGTGGCCAAAGATGGTAACGCCGGTCGCCCGGCCATCGAGGGTTGGGTCACCAAGGTCGAGGGTGATGCCTTGCTGCGGGCAAGTGGCCACAGCTACGAGGCTCTGCTGATCAAATCGAGTCAGCGCGGATTCAAGCCGATTGAGCTTGGACAGACGGCAAGCGGCTCCGTACGCAACCTCATTCGTCGCGCATCGTCATCGAACGTGGTGGCGATGTTGCCGGGTCGAAAACATCCGGATGAACTGATCGTCTACATGGCGCATTGGGATCACCTCGGCAAGACACTTGCGCGGTCCGGTGACAACATCTTCAATGGCGCGCTCGACAATGCCTCGGGCACAGCCGGCTTGCTGACGATCGCCAAGGCTTACGCGGATTCGATGCCGCGTCCCGAGCGATCGGTGGTGTTTCTCGCCGTCACTCTCGAGGAGAGTGGTTTGTTGGGATCGGCATACTACGTCGCCAATCCGATCTTTCCGTTGGCGAAGACCGTGGCCGCACTGAATATGGACGCCATCAGTTGGGGCGGGCCGACCAAGGATGTCACCGTCGTCGGTCACGGCGCCTCGGAACTCGAGGAATACCTCGCGAGCGAAGCGCAGCGTCAAGATCGTATCGTGAAGCCCGAGCCGACCCCGGAGAACGGTTTTTTCTTTCGTTCGGACCACTTCAACTTCGCTAAGGGTGGCGTTCCGGCGCTGTATATCAAGCTTGGGGTCGACGATCGCGAAAAGGGTGAGCAGTGGGGGCGCACGCAGCTTGCCGAGTTCACCAAGAGCGACTACCACAAGCCCTCGGATGAATTTCGAGCGGGAATCGACTTGCGCGGTGGGCTACAGGACATCGAGCTGATGCAGCGCATTGGCTGGCGCCTTGCCAACGAGCGGCGTTTCCCCAACTGGTATCCCGACAGCGAGTTTCGTGCGGCGCGTGATCGCAGCTTGGCCTATTGAGCGCACTGGGCGCCTCGAGTGTCAGCGCAATCGTTGATGCAGCAACCAGACGAGGCGTCCGACCTGCAAAAAAGCGTAGGGCGCGATCAGCAGAATCCAGGCGGATGTGCCGCCTTGGCCGAGCTCGCGCGCGAAATCGAGCCACAAGTCGATCAGTCCGCCGTTCTCGTAGCTGCCGAGCAGGATGCGTCCGCTGATCCAGAGCAGCATCGGCAGCAGGAACGCCCCCGTCGCGGCCGCGAAGGCGAGCCAACGCATTTCGTGCAGCGCGATCGTGAGAGCTTGGGGCTTTTTTCGTTTCGACATCGGCACATAATAAGCGATGAGCAATAAGCGATGAGCGACATACGGGCAGCGGTGATCGGTACGGGCTATCTCGGCCGGTTTCATGCACAGAAGTACGCGGCGGCGCCGGGTTGCACTTTGGTCGGGGTGGTAGATCCGCGTCCCGAGGTGCGTGAGGCGGTCGCTGCCGAGATGGGTACGCGCGGTTTTGCCGATCATCGGGAGTTGCTCGGCCAAGTGGACGCCGTCAGTGTGGTGACGACGACCCCGGCGCACTACGGCATCGCGCGTGATTTTCTTGAGGCGGGTGCCCACGTTCTGGTGGAGAAACCGATTACCGAGACGGTCGAGCAGGCACGGTCGCTGATCAACATCGCCGCTGCTGCCGGTCGTATCTTGCAAGTGGGGCATCTCGAGCGTTTCAATCCGGCGATCGTCGCTGCCGAGGCGCGATTGCGCGGTGCCCGTTTCATTGAGTGCCAACGACTCGCGCCATTCAAGGAGCGCGGCACTGATGTGAACGTGGTGCTCGATTTGATGATCCACGATATCGATATCGTCCAGAGCATTGTCGCGCGGCCGGTAGAGTCAATCGAAGCGGTCGGCACTCCCGTGTTTTCCGGTGCGGTCGATATCGCCAACGCCCGGCTGCGGTTCGAGGGTGGTTGTGTGGCCAACGTCACTGCGAGTCGTGTGAGCCTCAAGACCGAACGCAAGATGCGCGTGTTTCGCGATGACGCCTATCTTTCAATCGACTTGCAGCAACGCATCTTGACTGTCATCGGCAAGCGCGCAGCCGCGCCAGCGCCCGGCGAGTTGCCGGTCACGATTGAGGAGAGTAGTTACGACCAAGGCGATGCGTTGCGCGCTGAAATTCACGCCTTCCTCGATTGCATCCGCGAGGACAAAGCGCCGCTCGTCTCCGGTGAAGATGGTCTGCGAGCGCTCGATATCGCCATTCGTATCACGAGCATGCTGACGGCGGAGTCGCGACCATGAGCGCGTCGCGCCGAGTAACGGTGGCAAGCACGCAGTTCGCTTGTTCGACCGACCGCGCGACCAACATTGAACGAGCTGAAGCCATGGTGCGTCGGGCCGCAGCTGAGGGCGCGAACGTCATCCTGTTACAGGAGTTGTTCGAGACGCCGTATTTCTGCATCGACCAGGATGTGCGGCACTTTGCGCTGGCGACGACGGTCGATGAAAATCCGGCACTGCGGCATTTTGCGCCCATCGCGCGCGAGCTCGGTGTGGTTCTGCCCATCAGTTTCTTTGAGCGAGCCGGTCAGGCTTTCTTCAATACCGTCGCGATGCTTGATGCTGATGGGCGTGTACTAGGTACCTACCGAAAGTCACATATCCCAAACGGGCCTGGCTATCAGGAGAAGCAGTATTTCAGTCCGGGTGATACGGGCTTTCGAGTGTGGTCGACGGGCTTTGGTCGGATCGGCGTGGGTATTTGTTGGGACCAATGGTTTCCCGAATGCGCGCGTGCCATGGCGCTCCAAGGTGCGGAATTGCTGCTCTATCCCACCGCCATCGGCAGTGAGCCACCGCCGGCACCGCCTGTCGATTCGCGTCGTCACTGGCAGCGCACCCAACAAGGCCACGCCGCAGCGAACGTCATGCCCTTGCTCGCAGCCAATCGTTGGGGTGTAGAGCGGTCGGTCCAACGGCCCGATGAGGTGTTCATTCGCTTCTACGGCTCATCGTTCATTGCCGATGCGAGCGGGGCACTCGTCGCGGAGGCCGGTGATGACGGCGATGCCGTGTTGACGGCCACTTTCGATCTGGCTGAGCTCGCCGTGCAGCGCGCGAGCTGGGGCGTCTTCCGCGATCGACGACCCGATCTGTACGGCTCGATCAAGAGCTTTGATGGCGCGTGAGCGGCGCCCCGATTCCGGTTTGGGTTGTCGCCGGTCCGTTGGGCTCCGGCAAGACGACCGCGTTAACGCAGCTCGTTGCGACGAAGTCCATCGCAGAGAACTGGGTGGTTTTGCTCAATGAATTCACCGATGCGGGTATCGATGCGTTGACGGTGGCATCGGCTGCAACTGGCCCGTTCGATGTTCGGCTCGTGCCGGGTGGTTGTCTTTGCTGTGCCGGTGAGGCGGATTTCCGTCGCAATCTGAACGAACTCGTCACCACCACCCGACCCGATCGTATCCTGGTCGAACCCTCGGGCCTTGGGCATCCGGCGGGGATCATCGATGAACTGTTGGCGCACCAGGCCGCCGGCCGTATCTCGCTTGAATTGATCATCGGTCTGATGACGGCCGAGGATCTTGGCAAAGTGGACGACGATGAGATCGCGCGGGCGGTAGCTGAAATTGCCGATGTGCTCTTGCTCAGTAAAAGCGATCTGGCGTCGCCCGAGGATCACGCGGCTTTCGCTCAGTTCGCCGCGACGCTGTTTCCCGCGAAGCGCGGCAGCGGCAGTTGGCATCACGGCGAGTCTGTTTGCGCGTGGTTGTCGTTTGCGGGGGCGGGCGAGTCACCGCGCTCGCTGGTCCCGCGATCGCCCTTGCATGACGCTGAGCGCCACCGTCATGAGGAGCATCCACATCGACATCTGGGTGACGTCATCGCGATCGGTCCGGGCGCCGAGCGGCGTTTGATCGAGGTGTTGCAACGCCAAGGGGCACGGTGGATATTCGATCGTTCGTATGAGTTTTCCGAAGCACGATTAATGGCGGCGCTATTGGCGGATACCGAAGCCAATCGGGCGATCGAGCGATTCAAGGCTGTTGTCCGCGTGGGCGAGGATGAGTGGGTGTTGCTGCAACGCGTCGGGGCGCATCTGCAAGCCTCGCCGACGTCGTGGCGACGCGATCATCGTCTCGAAGTACAGAACTTACCCGGGACGCCATTGGATCTATCGCACTGGGATGCGCTGTGGATGCGTTGCCGATCGACGCGATAGAGGATGATCGCGCGTGGCTCGCGGCGGCGTTTTCGGCGGCCGTCGAGTCGGTGCATCCGCGAGTGGCGTTGGCCCATCGCCTACGGTCGATACCCGAGCCCACCAGGCTTGGACGCCGTCGATTGATTGCGATCGGCAAGGCGGCGGGTGCCTTCGCCCGCGCTTTCGTCGAGCGATACCCGGTCGATGATGGCATCGTGATCGCGCCGCCAGATGCGCCCGCATCCGTTGCCGGATTGATCGACGCGCCCGGGGATCACCCGGTTCCAAATGCAGCCAGTCTCGCTGCCGGTCTTCGTTTATGGGATTTCATCGGTGAAGTGAATGCCGATGATGTCTATATCGTTTTGCTGACCGGCGGTGCGTCGGCCCTGTGTGTCGTTCCAATCGCGGGCGTCACACTCGAGCAGAAGCGTCAGGCGACCCTGCAGGCGATGCGCACGGGCGCCTCGATCGCGCAGTTGAATCAGTTACGGCGTCAGCTGTCGCAGATCAAAGGGGGTGGGCTCGAGCGACGCTTGGCGCCGGCACGGTGTATCACGCTAGCCATTTCAGATGTGCAGGGCGATGACCCGGCGGTCATTGGCTCGGGTCCGACGGTGTCGTCGGCAGCATCGCTAGCCAACTACCTCGTCATCGCCACTTTGGACGACGCGCTACGAGCAGTGCGAGCGTACGCGGCCGCCGCGGGCATCGGAATCATTGACCTAGGTCGCACGCTGTATGGCTCCGTTGAATCGGAAGCGGCGCGCATCACGGCGGAGATTCACCGGTGCCGCGCGGCGGCGCAATTCGGCGATCGTCCACGATTGGTGCTAGCCGGCGGTGAGCCGGTGATCACCGTGCAAGGGGATGGCTGGGGCGGGCGAGCACAACATCTCGCTTTGGCGATTGGCGCCAAGCTCGAGGGACTTGAGGGTGTCACCGTCCTCGTGGGCGGTACCGATGGGATCGACGGACCCACGCCCGCTGCCGGCGCATTCGCCGATGGAGCGACCGTCGAGCGATTGAGGGCTCGGGGCGTTAGCGCGGCTGATATTTTGGCGCGTTGCGATTCGCATTCGGCACTCGCTGCTGTCGGTGATTCGTGGGTTACCGGTCGCACGGACACGAATGTCGCGGATATCGCCATGGCCTTGGTTCGTCCGGCTAGAATGTGGCCATGACGACGGACACTCGAAATATCGCCGTGATCGGCGGAACCGGGCAGCTCGGCGCCGCGATCGCGCGTCGGCTCGCGAAGGCGGGCAAATCCATCATCATCGGTTCGCGTGATCCGGTGAAAGCGGAGGCAGCTGCTCGCCAGCTTGGCGCAGAGCTCGGTTGCGAAGTCGCCTTCGGCGGCAATGTCGCAGCGGCCGATGCGGCCGAGGTCGTGATACTGACCGTGCCGTTCGCATCCCAGCGCACAACGCTCGAAGATATTCGTGCGAGTGTCGCGGGCAAGATCGTCGTTGATACGACCGTGCCCTTGATGCCACCCAAAGTCATGCGCGTGCAATTGCCGCCGGAGGGCAGCGCAGCGCAGCGGGCGCAGGATATCTTGGGCGAGACAGTGCGCGTCGTTTCGGCTTTTCACAACGTTGCTGCGCACAAGCTGATCACCGATGCGCTGGTCGACTGCGACGTTTTGGTTTTCGGCGACGACAAGTCCGCGCGCGAAGCGGTCGTATCGCTCGTCGACGCCTGTGGGTTGCGCGGTTTGCATGGCGGTGTGTTGGCCAATTCCGCAGCGGCCGAGGCGCTGACCTCGGTGCTGATCTTCCTCAATAAGAATTATTCGGTTGATGGGGCTGGCGTGCGCATCACGGGACAACTCTCGGTCCCTGTCGCCCGTTAAAGCCATGGCGGCCTTGGCGCTGCGGGCTCTGGCGGGAATACCCGAGATCTGTCCGGGCGACGAACTCGTCTCGATTCTGCAAGCGGCGCTGCGTGCGAACCAGATCGAACTGCAACCGGGTGATGTGCTCGTCGTTGCACAGAAAATCGTCTCGAAAGCCGAACGGCGTTTCCTTGATCTTCGCGAGCTGAAGCCCTCGGCGCGCGCTATCGAGATCGCTAACCGTATCGGTAAAGACGCGTCGTTCGTTGAGGCGGTGCTGCGTGAGTCGAGCGACGTCGTGCGCACGGCGCCTAATACTTTGATCACGCGGCATCGAGCAGGCTACGTCATGGCCAATGCTGGCATTGATCGATCCAACGTGCCGGGCGATGAGCATGTCGTGTTGCTGTTGCCCGAAGACTGCGACGCCTCGGCCGCTCGTCTGCGCGCCGCATTTCCAGCGCCCGCACCCGGCATCATCATCAGCGACAGTTTCGGTCGGCCGTGGCGCGAGGGCGTGGTCAATGTGGCGCTTGGGGTAGCCGGTGTCGTCGCTCTGATTGATCGACGCGGAGGGGTCGATCGGCAGGGCAGAACCTTGCAGGTGACTCAGATCGCTCTGGCCGACGCGATCGCAGCGGCCGCCGGCATCGTGATGGGCGAGACGACCGAGGGTACACCGGTCGTTTGGATACGCGGCCTTGCAGGCTACGC
>JAGWWY010000017.1 GCA_018970145.1 Gammaproteobacteria bacterium | reverse complement strand
TGGCGGCGCTGGCACGCAAGTTGAGGCGGGGGTTTCCCCAGAGTGTGGATGGCGCACCGATGTTGCTGCCGACCGAGAAAAGTCCGAATCGGCGATCGTTGGAGGGCTGGTTCGAGGCGCAGCACGTACGTCCCTCGATCGCAGCGGAACTTGACGACAGTGCACTGGTCAAGACTTTCGCACAGCAAGGTGTCGGTGTGTTTGCGGCTCCTCTCGCCATCGAGCGGGAAATCGTCCACGCTTACGGCGTCCAATTGATCGGAAAAGTCGAGGGTCTGAAAGCGCGTTTCTACGTGCTCTCGACCGAGCGGCGCATCAAGCACCCGGCTGTCGCCATTATTCGCGAGCAGGCTCAGGCCCGCTTGTTCAACCGAGAAACCGCGTGAGGGCATTATGGATACATCAACACAACGCGCCATTTTGAACATCATGATCCATACGGCACTCGTGGATGGTCAAAAATCCGAAAACGAGCGTGCCGCCATTCGTGATGTCGCCGAGTCTTTGGCGGGTCAGGCGGGTGGTGCCGCCTTAGCCGGGGTCTACCAAGACGTCCTGTTGAAACGAGTCACTTTGTCACAAGCCATCGCCGGCCTGCGTGAGCTGGAGCACCGACAACTCGCCTACGAGATGGCGGTGTGCGTCTGTGACGCTGATGGTGTTCAAAGCCAAGCAGAGCAGGTGTTTCTGGCCTCGTTGCGCGAGGCATTGCGTCTGGCGGATGACGATCCGGCGATCGCGAGCGCCGTTCAGGCCGACTCGATCGCCGCTGCGGCTGTTGCCGCACCGGTTGCAACAGCCGCCTTCTCGGCGGCACCCACTCGCGACGCGGAACTCGACAAGAGTATTCTCAATTATTCGATTCTGAACGGCGCCCTCGAATTACTGCCGCAGTCCTGGGCCTCGATGGCCATCATCCCTCTGCAGGTTCGAATGGTTTACAAGATCGGCAAGGCCCACGGTGTCGAGATGGACCAAGGCCATATCAAAGAATTCATTGCCACGGTTGGCGTTGGCCTGACCTCGCAGTATGTTGAGCAGATCGGCCGAAAGCTGATCGGTGGTCTGGTCGGCAAAGCGGCCGGAAAAATGCTCGGAGGCCTCACC
This sequence comes from Gammaproteobacteria bacterium, assembly GCA_018970145.1. GTDB lineage: Bacteria > Pseudomonadota > Gammaproteobacteria > Steroidobacterales > Steroidobacteraceae > UBA964. The sequence continues at coordinate 27,099 of JAGWWY010000017.1, read as the reverse complement.
GGTGCTGCCACGGGCATGGCTTTTTCGTTTGCGACGACCTATGCCTTGGGGCAAGTGGCCAAGCGCTACTACGCCGGTGGGCGGGTGATGAGTACCGAACTGCTCAAGCGGACCTTTCAGGAGACGCTAGGGTCTGCCAAGAATCTGCAACAGGAATATTTGCCGGCGATCCGTCAGCGCGCGAGCACCTTGAGTGCATCCGAAGTCGTGGAGCTGGTCCGTCGATAGTCAGTCGCCTCAAGTCTCGGTCGTTGTCGGTGGGTCGCTCTTTCGCGTGTAAGCGCGGCAGGGCGAGCCGCTGGTCCTTAGCACTTCAAGGTGCGGCACGATACGGCTCTTGAAGCCGATGGCATCGCATCCATAGGGCATACCCGGGTCCCAGGTGACGCGAAAGTATCGGCAGCTCCAGCAGTTGGGGTTGTCGCTCATGAGCTACCATTATCGCCGATGTCCGAATCCCCCATAAATAAGCCCAACCCCTTCATTCCGCCATTGTCGCGCGCGGACTTGCCGCCCTTCATGCAGTCCGCCCACGATCGCGCTCTTGCCCTTAGGGGTGATGCGACCTTCGTCGATGTGATGGGCCACGCTCCCGACGTCTTCGCCTGGTACGGTGATTTCTACCAACGTTTGTTCCGTGGCGGTCGTGTTCCGCTCGCCATGAAAGAGCTGGCGCGTTACCGGCTATCGACGCTGCACGGCTGCGCTTTTTGCAATAAGGGTAATCGGCTCGATGCTATGGCGGCGGGATTGACTGAGGCTCAAATCGCCGCCATCGATGATATTGAGGCGTCGTGTTGGAGTGATGCCGAACGGGCGGTCATCAAGTTGGCTAACCAGATGTCGCTCGGTCGCTCAGACGGAGTGATATCTCCCGAGTTGCACGCGGATCTTGCCCGTCATTTCGACCACGAGCAGATCTTGGAGCTGGGCGTCACCATGGCGGTTTTGACCGGCATGGCGAAATTTTTGTTTGCGTTCGATCTCGTAGAGCGCGAGAGTTATTGCGAGTTCGGTCGCTAGTCCATTCGGTCGACAGGAGGGGGGGTCATGTTCGGAGCGATGCAGGAACAACCGCTGCTGATTTCGCGGTTGATCGAGTTTGCTGCGAGGAATCATGCGGATGCCGAGATCGTCTCGAGACGGGTCGAGGGCGATCTGCATCGCTATACCTACCGAGACGCCGCTGCGCGATCGCGGCAAGTCGCTAATGCGCTCGATCGCCTCGACCTGCCCGCCGCAAGCCGAGTTGGGACACTCGCTTGGAATGGCTACCGACACTTCGAACTCTATTTTGGCGTCAGCGGTAGTGCGCGCGTGTTGCACACCATCAATCCGAGACTTTCTCCTGAGCAAGTCGTCTGGATCATCAACGACGCGCAAGATGCCGTTCTGTGTTTCGATCTCACCTTTCTGCCGATTATCGAGGCGGTGGCGACCGAGTGTCCGACCGTAAAACGATGGGTGCTGATGGCCGACGCGGATCGCTTGCCTGCAACGACCTCAATCCCCGCTTTGATCGATTACGAATCGTGGATCGCGGGCGAACGCACCGAGTACACCTGGCCCGAATTCGACGAGCGAACCGCCGCGGCGCTTTGCTACACGAGTGGCACGACCGGCAATCCCAAAGGCGTGTTGTATTCGCACCGCTCGACTGTGTTGCATGCGTATGCCGGTGCGATGCCCGATGCGATGAATCTATCCTCGCGAGATTCCGTGCTGCCTGTCGTACCGATGTTCCATGTCAATGCCTGGGGCATCCCTTATGTCGCCGCGATGGTCGGTGTGAAGCTGGTCTTTCCCGGAGCCGCCCTCGACGGTAAATCGCTGCACCACTTGATCGAAACCGAGGGCGTCACCATGGCCGCAGGGGTCCCGACGGTTTGGCTCGGCTTGCTGAATCATATCGATTCGGTTCAAGGTGGCTTCGCAACGATGCGTCGAACGGTCATCGGTGGGTCGGCGTGTCCGCGTGCCATGATCGAGCGTTTCCGCGCGTTGGGTGTAACCGTGTTGCACGCCTGGGGTATGACGGAGATGTCGCCGCTTGGCACCTTGAGCACGCTCAAAGGCAAGCACTTGGTCGCTCCTGAAAGTGAACAGCTCGCTCTCATGGAGAAACAGGGCAGAGCCATCTTTGGCGTGGAGATGAAGATCATCGACGATGCCGGTCGCGAACTGCCGTGGGATGGCAAAGCGACCGGGGATTTGCTCGTCCGCGGGCCGTGGATCGTCTCTCGTTACTTCCGGGATGCTGGTGGCGATCCCTTGGTCGACGGTTGGTTTCCGACGGGCGATGTCGCGACTATCGACCCTGACGGGTTCATGCAGATCACCGATCGCAGCAAGGATGTCATCAAATCGGGTGGCGAGTGGATCAGCTCGATCGATATCGAAAATATTGCGATGGGACATCCGGCCGTCGCAATGGCCGCCTGTATCGGCGTATCCCATCCCAAGTGGGATGAGCGACCCTTGCTCGTCGTGGTGCGAAAGCCCGCGACCGAGGTGACAGCCGAAGCCTTGCTAGAATTTTATCGCGGTAAAGTCGCCAAGTGGCAAGTACCCGACGACGTCGTTTTCGTCGATGCCATTCCGCTCGGGGCGACCGGCAAGATGCAGAAGATCAAACTGCGTGAGCAGTTCCGTGACTATGTGTTGCCGAACTGAAGCGCGCCTGTAGACCATCGCGCTCAAGTCGCGGTGCATTGATTGATAGCAAGGCTTCGCCGCCGGCGTCTGCGAGCCAACGACGCAGCTCGAGCGCGGAACCCTCTGGCAGCGATGTGATGGTATCAATCGCGCACTGTGCCATCCAAAGTGTGTAGGGCATTGCCGCGCGTCGGAAGATGCCCTCCGGCAGCGAAATCGAGACATCCTCTAGGATTCGTGGCAAGCGCTTGTCCCGTGGCCAGTGAGCAGCAAGGGCGCTGACTTGCGAGGCAATGCCGGCGACCTGGGCGCCGAATTCTTCGAAGGTGGCGCGCAGGATCGGCATTAGCGTCGCAGGCAACTCATCGTCGGCGAGCCATGCGCTGTCGCACGTCTCGTCGAGGGAGTGTGGCAAATCAGCCATGCGATCGATCCAGCTGCGCAGATGTGGGTTCGGTGCAATCAGTTCTCGTGCAGGCCATGGGTCGCGGCCGAGATGCCCATACATCGTACCCATCAATGAAAAGTCGGCAAGACTTGGTTTGCCGCCGAGCAAAAATGCATGCTCGGTAAAATGAGTCTCAAGCAAGGCGAGCATGCGACGCGTCCAAGCCATCAGCAGCTCGTCTTGTTCGGGTCTTACCCCAACCGCCGGCAGGTAACCGCGCAATCGTCGAGCAATGCGAGCGACGGCACGTCGCTGTAAAAACCGCGGCCATCTCGGCAGTAGGGCGTTGCCGGCGTCACGCTCAAAGAGTGGATAGTTTTCACTATGGCGCCAACGAGTCTGCATGGCGATGGGGATCCACCACTCGTCACCCCAGGCTTCGAGCCAAAGCGACACGAAACGTTGCCGCGGCGATATCGGTAAGATGGGTCTATCTTTGAAACGTGCCTCGATGAACTGCCAGGTTTCGCTTGAGTCTTGCATCCAGAGATCGTCAGGTGTTTGTAGCAGGGGCATCGCGACCACCCCCGTCTTTCGCTTGCCGAGCCACATCAACACGAAGAGATTCACGTCGACATCGTCGAACGGAACTCGCTTGTACTTCAGGTAGGAGCGCACCTTGCCGGCAAAGTACGACAAGTGCCAGCCGTACATTCGATAGCGCGCGCTCATAACCGCTTCCAAAAAGAGTTCGGGATATGACGAAAGAAGGGTTTGAAGAGTCGCCACGGAAATGCAGGAACGATGGCCTCGTCGCGACCCTTTTCGATGGCCTCGGCGATTTCGAAGGCTGCTCTCGCGGCGGGAATTGCAAACGGATACTTACCGATATTGGGCATGATATCTGTCACGACGAAGCCCGGCTGGATATCGGTGACCCGGATGTGATGGCGGGCGAGTTCAACCCGTGCCACACGTAAATACATGGATATTGCAGCTTTGCTTGCGCAATACGCAGCTTGTTTCGGCACGGCGATCATCGAGGCCAACGACGAAACACCCACGATATGTCCGTGGCCTTGCTCGATGAAGTACGCGGCAGCGGCGTCGATCGAGGCGATTGCACCGATGACATTGGTCTGAATGATGCGCATCTCGGCGGCCAGCTCACCCTTGCCGACGCTGGTAAAGGCATTGATACCTGCGTTAGCGACAAAGATATCAACCGGGCTGAGAGCCTGTAAAAAAAGCTGTAGTTGAGGTCCGACCGACTCTGCCGCATCGACATCGAGTTGGCCCGTCGTCACAGCCGCTGCACCGCAAGCTAAGGCCTCTTGCTGCAAAGCTGTGAGCGCATCACTGCGTCGACCTAGTAGCCCTAGACGACAGCCGCGCTTGGCGAACTCGAGCGCCAGCGCTCGCCCGATACCGGCGGATGCACCGGTGATAACGATCGTTTTCAAGAATTCTTTCTCATGACTTGTTACGCCTGCGTCTCGCGAGCACCCACCAGGCTGCTAGAACGAGGACCACTAAACCGACTATCCATTTCATACGGGGAAGATAAACGAAAAGAAACGCATTGATAGATACTTGCTTGCGTGGCTCATAGCCCGCCGGCAGGGGCAGTACGCCATTTTCACGCTCATAGCGGGCGTAGGCTGCAATCAGCTCGACGTAGTCGGTGGGACGTTCGAGGCTGAGGTCGCGGGTCTCGCCTGGGTCGTTCGTGATGTCATATAAGCGCCAACGTCCATCGCCGGCCGGAGGTGGGATTCGCAGCAGTTTCAAATCGCCACGAAACAGCGCGCCATGCCCCGCCAGCTCGTAACCCACGGTTTCGTCGAGCGCACGATGACGCCGCGAAGGCTCCTGTAACACCGGTACCAGACTGCGGCCCGTGATCGACTCGACGCTGCGCCCTGCAAACGTTTTCGTGGACGGGACGCCAGCGATCTCCAAGAGTGTCGGTGCGATATCTTTGACATGGGTGAACGAATGATGAATCGAACCGGGTTTCGCGACGCTATTACCCGCGATGATCATCGGTACCCGCAAGCCACCTTCACCCGCATGAAACTTGTAGTAGGCGAGCGGAGAAGCCGCTGCGCTCGCCCAACTCGGGCCAATGACGGCGTAGGCGCCGGGTTCACCGAGGCGCGACCGCTCCCAAGTGTATTGCCAGCGGAGCCACATACGCCCGGATCGAATCGCGAGCGGGTCTGAAGCTTCGGCGCCATTGTCTGATAAAAATACGAAGACTGTATTCTGAAACTGCCCGGTTTCTTTGAGATGGGCAATCAGTCGGCCGATATGATGATCCATGGCTTCGGCCATGCCGGCATAGACTTCCATTCGACGCGATTCGTAAGCACGTCGCCGTGCATCGAGCTGATTCCAACTTGCGGTGGTCGCCATTTCGACCATCGGCGTGTTCATTGGAATCAAACCGAGCGATGCGGCTCGATCGCGACGCTCTTGTCGTAGTTGATGCCAGCCGCCGTCATAGCGACCGGCGTACCGATCGACGAACTCCCTCGGTGCTTGCAGTGGGATGTGATTGGCCTGGAAGGCGAGATACAGCAAGAAAGGTTTTTCCGTGTTCGCATCCTGTTGGAGATACTGCAAAGCACGATCGACATAGAACTCGGAGGAGTAAAACCGCTCAGGCATGATCGCTTCACGACCATCCTCGAACCAGTACACCTTGTCGGTAAGGCCGAGGTAGCGTTGTTGCGTATCCCAATTGTCCGATCCGCTGTCACCTTGAACAAGCGAGCGATCAAAGCCACGAGCCGGAGGTAGATTGTGCGTCTCTTTGCCAACATGCCACTTACCGACAGCGTAGTTTCGATAGCCCGCCGCCTGCAGTCGCGATGCAAAAGTCACCGCATCGTGCGAGAGCACGGTGAGATAACCGGGCTTACCGTAATGTTGATGGGGCACCGACTCCCGCATGGCGCCGATGCCGGTGCGATGCGAGTCGACACCTGTGAGCAACATCGCGCGTGTGGGCGAGCATTCGGCCGAGGTATGAAAGTTGGCGAATCGGATGCCGTTCGCAGCAAGTGAATCCAAATGCGGCGTTGAGATTTCTCCACCGAAAGCGCCAACGTCGGTATAGCCCCAGTCGTCTGCGACGATGACCACAAAATTCGGGCGTGATGCTGACGAAGTTGTATTGGCATGAGCCATGGACCCGAGCGCGACGAGCGCCATCAACCCAAAGATCGTCGCGCATCGAGCGTCGGTCATGTCAATTCGAGAAGTAGACGTACTCGTCCCCCGGCGCTTGCGGGTCGGCGAGTGTCTTGTCGATCGGAATATAGCCCGCGCCCAGAGACCGCCACATTGGCGGCACTTGGGAGCGATCAAAGGTCTCGAGCGCTGTGCGCATCACGGCGACCCGAGCGGGTTCGTCGGCAGCTCGGTTGGTTTGCTCGGTGGGATCCGTCGCGAGATCGTTCAGCCATATCTTGTCTGGGCGATCGGTGATCTGCAGCTTCCAGTCGCCATCTCGCATAACCAAATATCGATCGGTTCGCCAGTACAGCGTTTGATGGGGACGTCTGGCGATCTCACCACGCAGATACGGCAGTAGGTTGACTCCGTCGATGATGCGATCCGATGGACCTGTGGTATCGGCTGCTGCCGCCGCTGTCGAGAAGATATCGAGATGACTCGCCGGCGCGTCGAAACGCCCCTGCGGTAGACCGTCGGGCCAGCGCATATACATCGGCACACGGATCCCGCCTTCGAAGTGTGTCGCCTTCCAGCCACGGAAGGGCGCATTGATGCCTCTGATACCGATGGTGTGCGTGCCGCCATTATCGCTCGTAAAAATCACCAGTGTGTCGTTTGTCAGATCGGCGTCATCAAGCGCTGCCAAAACGCGCCCAATATTGCGATCCAGCGACCGGATCATTGCAGCATAAACGCGCACAGAATGATTTTGGATATCCGCTAACGCTTCGTAGTCTTCGCGAGTCGCTTGCAGCGGCGTGTGCGGTGCGTTGTAAGCGAGATAGAGAAAAAACGGACGATGACGGTTGTGATCGATGATCTTCAGCGCTTGGTCGGTAAAGTAGTCGGTCAAATATTGGTTCGGCTTGAACAACTCTCCGTCATTGAATCGAACTCCCCACGGATGTGCCGCCCAGATAAAGCGATCGAGCGGATCGATCTTCGAGGCGGCATTGACGACGTTGGGGTCGTCTTCGGGCAGGAACATCGCAGCGCCGTAGGGTAACGACAACGACTCGTTGAAACCGTGTGCTGTCGGCCTGAACTGCGGCGCATCGCCAAGGTGCCATTTACCGACATGCGCGGTGTGATAGCCCGCGTTACGCAGTACGCGCGCGAGAGTGACCTCGTTGGCCGGCAATCCCAAAGACTCGAGCGGCGGCTGCCCCTGCTCGCGTTCGGGGAAATAAACCGAGTGGTGAAGCTGAGATTCGGAGTGACGCAACTGCGTCACCACTTTCATGAAGTTCTTGGCGGTCGGCGTGAACTCGTAGCCATATCGCGTGGGGTATCGGCCCGTCATGATGGCCGCCCGCGACGGCGCGCAGGTGGGACTGCCCGAGTAAGCGGTGGTGATATTGACGCCCTCGTTGCCGATCCGGTCGATGTTGGGCGTTTTGAGGCGCCCCCCTGCGAGACCGCCGTTGAGGGAAACATCGTTATAACCGAGGTCGTCGGCCACGATGAGGATGATGTTGGGGGGACGAGTTGCGGCGAGGGCCGCTGGTGCCGATGGGCCGCGTTGCCATTCGATCTCGCGGTAGGGCGCGCTCTCTTCTCGAACGGCGTATTGGATCCAGAGCAGCGTCAGGCCCGTGCGCCCACCGGCCGCGAGGAAAGCGCCAGCAACCACCGCTATCGTGATCCCAGCAGCCAAAAACCATTTCGTCGTTTTTGTCATACGCGAGTTGCCATCACCAAATCTCGTTCAATCATCCACAAGCGATCCTGCCCCCAGACCGACGGGTATCCCACCACACGAAAAGACGGGACGCCCCATAACCCAGACGCCAACAGCGCTTCGCGGTTCACAGACGCGATCGTACGCCAAGCCGGATCGCTCAGGGCATCCTCCAAGTCGAGATCGGACACTCCGCAGCGCAGCGCGATTCGTCGCAGCACTCTCGGTTGGTGTGTATCTACGCCCTCGGCGAATGCAGCGGTGAGAAACGCAGACAGGAAGGCGGTGCCACGGCCTTTGGCGATCGCTCGACACAGGATGGCGAGTCCGTCTTCGACAGGTTTACCGACGGGGTCGACGACGTTACCGAAAGGCAGGTCGAGCCGCTCGGCCTCGCGTTTGGTATCGAGCAGAATGTATTTGCGTTTGGCGAAGCCGACCGGCAAGCCTCGCATGACCATGGGAAGCACGAAACGCAGTTGTAGGTCGGCGCCGTAGTGCTCGGCCAAGCGTTGCACGCGCTCGACGGCGAGGTAGGTGTAGGGGCTGCGCAAGGAGCAAAAAAATTCGAGTGTCGGTCGAGTTGAGCTCGGGCGCGCGAGGGGCAAAAAACGCAGCGGTTGGGGTTCGATCAGTAGCGTCTCGAGCGGGCGATGTGCGAGTCCTGCACGCTGCAGGCGCTTCTCGAGATAGTGCAGCCGATCAATTCCCCAATACCACTCACCCTCAAAGTAAATCGTCGCTCCGAGATAGTGTCCGAGACGTCGACGCAACAAAGCGCCTACATGTGGATCTCGCGTGTGCCATGGCAGGTGTTCCGTGGTACGTGGGTCGGACTGAAGTTGATACGCGCTTTGCAGTGCTTTGGCGTCTCGGACAGACCAGTCACGCAATCGTTGTCGATCCGGCGCCGATGCATCATCGGGCGGCGCAACGCGATGGCAACGCAGGTCGATGTGATAGCGCTGCTGCAGCTTTGGTAAGACTGCTGCGAGCAGCTCGCTATAAGGATCGTCATCTTGATGAAAGTAATGAACGATAGCCGCCCGTTGCCTCCAACGCCGCGGTAGTCCGTAGTACCAACGCAAGGTGTTTCGTCGGACGCTGCTCGTCAGTGTTCGCGAAAAGGCGCTGGATATCGAGGCTCTCACGTCAGCCGATACTTAGGGTCGGTGCGACACGATGATGGCATCGCCGCCGGCGGGCAGGGTGTACCAATCACCATCACGGGCCACATCGATCGGTCCTGAAAAAATCGTTGTAGCATTGCCAACGAACTCGGGCTTCAAGGCCTCCAGTGGCAACGGCGGCACGATGTGGTGCAGAACCAGGTGTCGAACCGACGCTGCTGCAGCCACGCTCGCGGCATCCTCGGGGCTCGAGTGGTAGTTGCGGATGTCGCGCATGATTTGCGCATAGCGCGAACGTCCGTGTCGATCGAAGCCGTTTTCGAGTATCTGCACCAACTTCATCGAAAGCGCTTCATGCAGCAACAGATCGACGTTCTTGGCCTCGCGCTCCACGTTCTGACTGCGGCGTGTGTCACCGCTGATGACGACCGTCCGGCCTTTGTAGCGAATTCGATAGCCGACGGCCGGTGTGACAGGTCCATGATCCACCGCGAATGCGACGATTTGCAGCGCACCCTCATCGATCAGTATTTGACGACCCACTGCGCTATCGATGTCGAACTCTCGCGGTTCTGCGCTGAAGCCCGACGGGGGGGCGAGTTGTTCGCCGTGGTGCCCGGTTCGATAAGACTGATCGAGCCGATACGCGTCGCGGAAACCGTTGACGACACTCTCGAGCCCCGTCGGTCCGAAAACTCGCGGAGGTTGCGTCGCAGCGGCGCCGACCCAACGCTGCATGAGCAGCTCGCCGAGTCCGTCGATGTGATCGGAGTGGTAGTGGGTGAGGAAAATGGCTTCGATCTGCGCCGGATTCAACTCCATCCGCAGTAGGCGGGCTGCAGCTCCGCCGCCCGCATCGAAGACGAACATGCGGCTGCCCGCGATCACGGCGGTACAGGGGCCCGCTCGGTGGGCATCAGTCATTGGGGATCCGGCGCCACAAATACCCACGTGTAAACCATCGGGTAGCGCTGCGATTGGGTCGCCGTTGGCGGTGATTCGGTCGACGCCGTTTTCGACCAGGCGCAATACGATCGCGCCGCGCTGCCAATAAACCAACATGGCGAGTACGAGCACGCCGACTAGGAAGAAGACGAGCCTTCGACTGCGTGGCTTGGCCATCAGAACCCCTCCGAGATGGCGCGCGAAGATACTATGACCGCGAGTATTTCGCGGCTCAGGCCTTCTGGTCGATCAGGATGCCGGTGAGTTGATCGATGTTGCGAGTGATGCGCATCGCCGCCTCGGGTGGGATCTGACGCACCGTCTCGCCGGTCTCTCGGTCCGACACCGTCACAACGACCGTGGCAGACGACTTGTCGTAACCGATGTTGACTTCACGCCCCTTCACCGCCAGCCGCTCATTGGCGCTACGCAGAGATTCCTTGAATTCCTCGACACGCGCGCGAGAGACGGCTTGCTCCGCGGGGGAGGGTGCCTGTTGGTTGGTTTGCGCATTGGCGCGCTGGGCATCGCTGCGCTGCGTCTCGGCCACGCGCTGCGTGATGGCGACATCGTCCAGGCGAGCCTGCCGCGGCACACCCGGCTCCGACACACGACTGGTTTGGGTGATCTCCATAACGGTAAGGTGCCGCAAAGAAAGGGGTTTTGTCCAGTGTGGAAAACCGTCATCACCGCCCTAGAGCGAAGGCGGCGACCGCGAACAGCACCCCGATGGAGGCGCGTCGAAACCACGGCTCGCGAGCCGGCGTCAGTAGGCGCCCGCCAGCCAGTCCGCCAAGGTAGTAGATGGGCGAGAGCAGCGCGCCGAGCAATAAGTGTCGCCTCGTCAGCGATTGACTCGCAGCCATGACGAGCAACGTAAAGATCTGAATCAGAGAGAAGTAGGCGAGCCACCGAGCACCGCGACGCCGAGCGGTTGTCGGATGGAGAAGGGAAATCGCCAACGTAGCAGTAATGTGAGCGTGGCGAGCAACACAACCGCCCCAACGATCTGACGGACCCGTTCGATATCGAGCACGTGGATCGACCACAAGCCGATCGGTGCTGTCAGAAGCGCGATGTAGCACAGTGGCCGGGCGATACCCCAGTCGGCTTCGCGATGAATTTCGCGCGCTTGCAGGATACCGGCCACGACATTCACGATGATGACGATGGCCGTCGTGCTGATCGGATCGGTGAGGGTGAGTAGCACCGGCGCCATCACCAGGGCGCCACCGAATCCTGTAAAACCTCGAACGAGCCCCGCGAGCGCCGTCGCGAGCAGCGCAGGCAAAAGGAATTCAGTCATGAACGGTAGACGTCAATGGTAGACGTCAACGGTAGAGATGATGACTACGGGCACGATCCACGAATTCGGCCGGAGTCTTCCAGAGCGGCTCAACATCGGCGGCAGACCAACGCCTCGTGAATGCCGCTCTGATCGATGGATCAGCCACCACTTTGTCGAACATGCCCCAACGCTCGGTGTTCAGCAGAAACGGATTTGATTGCGGCGATTGTCTGATGAGTACTTCCATCAATTGGAATTGCAGCAGACTGAGCGATCGAACTTCGCTCAGGTTCAAATAAATTTGAGCACCGCCGTGACGTTGCCCCGCTCCGCTCGAGTAGTACGGAGTGAAGTAGACGGGTCGCACTTGTACCCCAGGTAAGTCCAATGCGCGGATCGCACTCGCGTACGTTTCGGCGTCGAGATTGGCTGCGGCCATGACACCGAAAGGCAGCGTGTAGCCGATGCCGATCATGCTAGGGCTCAACTCGCCCATGATGCCGGTGGCTGGGTAGAGTGCGGCCGTCGCCGCTTGCGGGATGTGAGGTGAGCTTGGAACCCAAGGCAATCCCGTCATTTCGAACGTCATGTGACGTCGCCAGCCACGCATGGGGATCACGGTCAGCCTCGCGCGTAATCCACTGGTTAACCAACCGGACTCGTTAATCAGGGTCGCGAGCTCTCCGACCGTCAGTCCGTGCACATAGGGAATGGGATAGGGCGCGACGAAAGAGGTACGGCCCTCGGCGGGTAGGGGACCTTCGACGCGCAAACCACCGAGCGGATTGGGTCTATCGAGCACAACGAACTCAACGCCATTTTCCGCAGCAGCCTCCATCGCGAGCCCGAGCGTGGCGAGGTAGGTGTAGGAGCGCACCCCGATGTCCTGTATGTCGAAGACCAGCGCATCGAGGCCAGCGAGCATCGCCGCCGAGGGCTTACGCTGCAAGCCATACAGCGAGTGCACCGGCAAGCGCGTCATGGGATCGATGCTATCGGAAACTTTATCTCCGGCCGAATGATCGCCTCGCAGGCCATGCTCCGGGCCGAACAGCGCGACCAGTCGAATCGATTTACTCGTCGCGAAGATGTCGACGGTGCTGTGTAACTTCCGATCCACGCCGGTTGGATTGGTGATCAAACCGACTTTTTTACCTCTCAGCGCAGCGAAGTCCGTTGCGACCAAACGATCGAGACCAGTTTGTACCGGAGCGGCGATGGCGATCGGTGCCAACAGTAGTGTGAGGTACGCACAAATGCCCATGAATATCCGTCGCATATCAGCTAGTTTAAGCTCCACTCTTTCGAGGAGTTAGCAAATGAAGAAAGCCAAGACAAAAAGCCCCGGCATCGATATTGGCATCAAGTCCTCCGATCGCAAGAAAATCGTCGATGGACTCGCCGAGCTGCTTGCCGACAGTTACACGCTGTATCTGATGACGCACAATTTTCACTGGAATGTGACTGGCCCGCAGTTCAATAGCCTGCACCAGATGTTCATGACCCAGTACACCGAGCAGTGGACCGCATTGGATCTGATCGCCGAGCGTATTCGGGCGCTTGGCTACCCTGCGCCGGGAACTTATCGGCAGTTTTCGAAGCTCGCATCCATCCAGGAAGTCGAAGGAGTTCCCTCCGCGAACGACATGATCCGTCATCTCGTGTCGGCGCAGGAGGCAACAGCGCGAACGGCCCGTCGACTTTTCCCGATCGTGAGCGGTGCCGATGATCAGCCGACCGCAGATCTGCTGACACAGCGACTTGAGGTCCACGAAAAGACGGCGTGGATGCTCCGTAGCCTACTCGAGTAACCGCTCAGCTGCGATCCGAGCTGTCGAGCAGCAGACTCATCTTGACGACGTCTGCAATGCTCGAGCAGTCGAGCTTCTCCATCATCCGCGCCTTGTAGACTTCTACCGTGCGCGGACTGATGGACAACTCAATGGCGATCTCACGATTTTGCAGGCCTCTTCCAAGTAGAGCCAAGACTTGGCGCTCTCGTTGCGTCAGTGTATTGATGCGCGCGAGCCGTGTTTCTGTCTGCAATCGTTGTTGGTGTCCGCGCGCATCCTCCGAAATCGCGTGAGTGAGCACATCGACGAGAATGTCTTCGTCGATCGGTTTCTCCAGAAAATCGAAAGCACCACCGCGCAGCGCCGCTCGCGTCGTCGCGACATCACCATGCGCTGTGAGCAGAACAACCGGCAGGCTGATCTCTCGCGAGTTGACCTCGGCGAGTAATTCCAATCCCGACATACCCGGCATACGCAAGTCCGTCAGCACACAGCCGCGCGACTCGCGATTGAGTTTCACGAGCGCAAATTCCGCGCTGGAGAAGGCTTCGGCGGTCATGCCCCTGAGGTTCAACAGCAACATCAAAGCGTCGCGAATGGCTGCGTCGTCGTCGATGAGGTAGATCGTCGGGTCGATTTTCATGGTGACTCGTTGCGGACAGAATCGATCGGTAGAACGAGTTCAAATTTTGCTCCTCCAAGACTCGATTCGGCGAGGCGAAGTTCCCCACCGCAGGCCTCGGCGAGAGATCGACTGACGGCGAGGCCGACGCCGAGACCATCGGTTTTGGATGTCACGAATGCTTTGAAGAGATCGCGGCGAGCCTGTTCCGACATACCGCGGCCATTATCGTCCACGGATAGGCAGATGGCCCTCTCCGATCGGGCAGCGGCGATTTCGATCAGGGCGTTCGATCGCTCTGCCGTCGCCTCGAGGGCGTTCGCCAAAAGATTCGAGAGGATCACTTCGATGAATACTCGATCGCCAGTGACCGCCGGCAGAGCTGGATCGATACGCAGCACGATAGATTCGATACCGATACGATCTGAGCGTCGTAATGCTTCGACCAGTTTTTCGATGATTGGTGGCAAGTCGAGCGACTCGAGTTGCGGATCGCGTCCGGCATAGAAATTACGCAAGCGTCGCAAGATATCCGATGCACGCAAGGCTTCATCGGCTGCCTTACGCAGTGTGGGCGCGAGTCGAGCATCATGAAGATTACCATCGGATATCATGATTTCGCTTGCGCGCAGATAGCTCACCAGCGCGGTCATCGGCTGATTGAGCTCGTGTGCCAATGTGGAGGCGAGTTCACCCGTCGTCGCCGCGCGCGATGCCCGCGCCAGATTTGCTTGACTATCGCGTAGTTGTTTTTCGCGCTGTAACGCCAGCCGAGCAGAATTTTCACGCTCGGTGACGACTGCGCCTAGCGCTAATCCCGTCACGAGCAACGTTGAGATCAAGAACTGCAAATCAACTAGAGCGGCTACTTCCGATAGGCGCTGCACGCCGGCAACGAGGCTGATCTGCAGTGCCAATGCCGCCAAGAGAAAGCCGGGAACACCCCAGATCAGTGCTGCTGAAATAGCGGGGACAAAGAATAGGTAGAAAAAGCGTAGATCGCCCGGATTTCCCACCAGAAATACGAGCGTAAACGCGGCGAATAATCCGAACAGTACGCCGATGAATGCGACCGGACGTGCGACGATCGCGCGCAGTAGCAAAGGGGTGTCGGCAAACCTCAATAACAGCGGGGTGAGCAGCAGGATACCGTTCAGATCTCCCACCCAAAAGCGGGCGAGTGCCGATGAGAACTGCTCGGATGGAATGAGACTCGCAAGCGTGTAAAGCCCGATACTGACCGTTCCCGCAGTGATCGCAGTCGCCGCTGCGGTGGCGATGAACTTCAGCGTGCCACTGAGAGTGGCGACGCCGTCCATCGGTACTCGTGTGCGCAGCAACCATGCTGCGAACTGATACACCACCGTGATGCTGACGGCTTGCAGCGGCAGAATCCAAACATGCATGGGAATGCCGCGGATTATGATCTCCGAGACCAAAAATGCAGCAGCGACCCACCAAAAGTTGCCGCGAGAGGCGTACAGAAAGGCAAGAACGAGTCCGGTCTGTGGCGAGAGGGGGGTGATACCGAGTTTAAGGACGGGCTGAACGTAGCTAACAGCGTCCAACCCAACATGCGCGACTAAGTAAAGAGTGACCAGCCACGGGCTTACACGTACGGGCTGAGCCGGATTTTGAGTTTTCGAGGTATGGGAAACCATCGCCGCCCGAATCACTTGAGGGAGGGCGACGAGCTTAGGCGTCCGCCCGGGCCCATTCAATCGTCGTCTGACAGGAGACCATCATGGCTGCAACCGTCCGCTTTGGTATTGAGGAGGAATTCTTTCTCACCGATCTCGACAGTGGCGCCGTGGCTCGCCGTCCGCCGGTTGCGTTTCACAAAGCGGCTCGCGAAGTGCTGGGGGATATGTTGGCGCATGAGCTGCTGCAATGTCAGGTGGAGCTCAAGACACCGATATTGCAAGTATCCTCAGAGGCACTCGATTCATTGATGCAGGGGCGCCGTCGTTTGATCGATGTCGCCGGATCGTTTGGCATGGGTGTCATCGCCGCCGGAACCCATCCGTTAGCTCAATGGCGGTCGCAAGTTCCCACGTCAGAACTTCGTTACGAGGAGTTGCTCGATGATTTTCAAATTATCGCGCAACGGAATCTACTGTGCGGACTCCATGTACATGCCGAGGTTCGCGAAGGTGTTGATCGTATCGAGCTCATGAACCGAGTCATGCGCTGGCTACCGCTATTATTGGCTTTGAGTGTGTCTTCACCCTATTGGGCTAGACAGGACACGGGTCTGATGAGCTATCGGCAGGCTGCCTATGACGAGTGGCCACGGACAGGTATTCCGAGGTTGTTCGCAAATGAACTCGAATACCAGCGATACGTCCTTCCTCGCGCTATCCGACTATCGAACTGCGCATCACTGATGCATGTCCCCGCGCTATCGATGCCGTGTGCATTGCGGAGCTTTTTCGAGTCGCTATCCTCCAGGAATGTCTACATATCGCGCGGGGTGACACGGTTCGTCTGCACGATGGCCTAGAGCGACTTTTGATCGAGAAAAATCGATGGCGAGCCAAACGATTTGGCGTGCGCGCAAAGTGGCTCGACACGGACTCGGGTCTTAATATCGATCTGTCTGAGTGTCTTGTGCGATTATCTCGGCACTGTGCGACGGCGGTGGGTGAAATGCGGGCTGATTGGGCGTTTGATCATGCGCACCGAATGATCTCCGAGGGTAGCAGCGCGGACCGACAACGACGGATCGTCGGGGAGGCTCGTGCAGCAGGGATGACCACTACCCGCGCGCTACGGAGAGTCGTTGATGCTCTAGCGCAGGAGACGAGGGGGTAAGGGCCAGCCCGAATTGGCGGACCGGGAGGGCCTGCCGTAACGTCCATCCCGAGCGGGCTGATTCGCTCGATTCAATGACCTAGCAGTTTCCCGATCCGCAGGCCGGTGTGCCTGCGGGTCGGGTTTGAATGAGGATCGCCATGGCTCGAATCAGCCGCGTTGCAGCGGTTTTACTGCTAACGTGCTCCATGCCCGTCCATTCGGCGCCATCGGCGACCGACAAACTCATCAAGTCTGCCGAGCAAAACCTGGCCGAGTTGACGCGGTGGTCTAGCGCCATTGCGGCGGATGAGGGGAGCCGGTTAAACGACGACAACAGGTCGGCTCTCTATCGAATTCACTCTGAGACGCAGCGCTCGGTGCGCGCGTTGACTATCGCCGCGCGCGACGATGTCAGCCGGCAATTTGCCGCGGGCTACCAGGATTTCGCCACTGCTCTACGCGGTTTGCACCGTGCGGTAGTGCTCGGCCACGACACCACCGATCACGTGGCGAGTGCGGTGAGCGAAGCAGCGGAGTTGCTGGCAATGATCAAAGATATCGAAACGCCAACAGGGCAACGAGAGTCGGCAGCAGCGCAGACACGAGCAAGCCTGTCGGACTGACCGCACCCTCGTCGAAGTAACGACGCAGGATGGCGACGCCCGCCGGGTTTGGCGCGTTGGCAATGATAGTCAGACCACCACCGGTCACGGCACCGGTTACGAGCGAATATTTGAACTCGTCTGAGAGCCCCTCAACTAATGAACCAAGATATGTCAAAGCCGCGTTGTCGGTGATGGCGGTCAGCGCAGTTGCACCATAAAAAACCGCATCGCTGCTCATGTTCACGAGTAGCGGCTGCAGCCACCATTGCTGCTGTCCGCCCAGCACGACGAGGCCGCCCAAAAAGAAAGCGACTAGCAGGCCTTCACGCAGGATCAAGCGATCCTGATGGGCCGAGTAGGCTGTAGCGATACCCATGAACAACAGGAAAAGCCCGATGAAGAGCGGTGGATAGTGAGCGAACAAAACGATCCCAGCCAAGATTACGATATGAATCAAAACCAGCGGCATCGGCACTATCGGACTTTCCGATGAGGGGCTTTTGCCCGTCGCAACCTTGGCCAGTTCCCTGGCGAACAGCAGAGTGACAGCGATGCCGTTGACGAAGACGGCGATGGCCGCTTTCCAGCCGAATTGGGTGAGCATGAATGCCGTGTCCCAGTTCCAGGTGCCAGCGACCATCAGTACCGGCGGTGCGGCATAGGCAGTCAGCGTGCCGCCTATCGAAATATTGACGAACAGAACGCCGATGGTCGCGTATTTGAGCTTGGATGAAATGTCTCTCGAAAAAAACTTATCCGCCAGCATCAATGCCGCCAGTGTCATAGCGGCTGGCTCGGTGATGAACGAGCCAAGTAGCGGGACGACGGTCAGGACGATGAAGTAGGTGGAGATACCGCCTTTGCCGGGGATCAGTTTAGAGAGCACTTCAACGAGTTGCTTCGATGTCTGGAGGATCGGTCGTGTCGCAGCGACGACCATGATGACAAATACGAAAAGCGGTTCGGTGAAGTTTCGCGAGTTGACATACTGTTTCATCGCGTCCGTACTTTCGACGAGGACCATCACGACCGCGAGCACCAGCGCCCAGAAACCGAAGACGATCTCCACTTCGCCGAGCAGATGCCACAAGCCGCTGTGCGCCGGCCGGGTGTGTGCGAGGTGCTCGAAATACTTCGTCGAGAACGTATGGATGATCGCGACCGCAAACAGCGCGGCGGCGATGATTTGCACGGTGGTAGGGCTTAGCGACATAGGGGTGATTTTAGCGGAGAGCCACGGGCGTCGGGGTATACTTCTGACCCATGGATCCTCAATCAGTTCAGATGGCTGTCACGGCATCGGTCTTGGTGAGCTTCATCGCGTTGGAGCTTGCGCGCGGGCGGTTTTTCCCTCGGCAGGCTTCACGCGAAGACAACCGATTGGACGTGGCGGTCACGCTTTTGTTCCCTCTGATATCCCTCGGAGTTCTGAGTGCGTCGACGGGTCTGGCGCTCCTGCTGATCCCAGAGCATCAGGGGGCGCTCGCCGATTGGCCTTGGTGGGGCATGCTGTTGACCCTGCTGCTCGCCGATGACTTGACGCAATACTGGTGGCATCGGTTGTCGCACACGAGTCGTTTTTGGCCATTGCACCGCGCTCACCACTCTGCGAGTTACATGAGCGTGCGGGTGGTCTATCGCAATAACGCCTTCTATTACGCGATGATGCCGGGCCTGTGGTTGAGCGGGCTGCTGATCTTCTTCGGTTTTGGTTGGGTTTACGTGGTCTACGCCATCGTCAAGGTCTCGGTTATCATCGGTGCTCATTCGAGTGTTCGTTGGGACGAGAAGCTGTACCAGTGGTCTGTTACTCGGCCTTTGATGTGGGTCTTGGAGCGGACTATATCGACGCCGGCAACCCACTACGCGCACCACGCTTTGACTCAGGATGATGGTGTCGGTCACTACACCGGAAACTTTGGCAATCTACTTTTTCTTTGGGACATCATCTTCGGGACAGCACGCATCACCCGACGGTATCCAAGCGAGTTCGGTCTTGCCGATGATCGGGAACACGGCCACGAGCCTTGGGCCACGCAGTTCCTTTATCCGATTTTTCGATCCAAGCGGCGTGCGACAGCGCTCTATTGGCCCCCGGGAAAGCCGCCGGAGTAACTCGTATGCGCACTCACGCGAAGGTAACCCCGGAACTGCGTCGCTGGATCATCACGCAGACTGAAGCGGGGCAGACTCCGGATAAGCTGCTCGAGGCAATGATTAAGTTGGGATGGCCCGAAGGCGCGGCGCTCGAAGTGATGGAGCGTGCGTTGACCGAGAAGGTGGCGCAGATTCGCGCTAAGGAAACGGCGAGCGAGGCGGCGCCGGGGTTGGGGTCGAGTCCAGAGTCGGGTTCATGAGAGCCTCTCGCGCCGTGATCGACTCGCTGCCGGTTTTCCCGCTGCAGGTTGAGGATTTTCTGCAGAGGGGCGAGTGCCAACAGTTACTGGCGTTTTTGAACTCGGATCATGCGGACTTCGGGTCGTTTGATCTCACTGCCGATTACTGGAGCGGCCGAACCTTGACTCCCGATCGTCTCGCTCACCAATCGATACTGGATACTTTTCGCAATATCCGCGACCGGGTCGTGAGAACGCTCCATGGCGCACTCGAGGCGCACCTCGGTGCCCAACCCCCCTTGTTCGCCGATTTGGTGAATTTCGCTCGCTGGCCGACGGGATACGAGTTACATCCCCATGCCGACAGCGAAAATCCGGGTGGTGCTCCCCATCCGTTTCCGTGGCGTGACTTTGCTTCGGTGATTTACCTCAATGATAACTACGAGGGTGGAGAGATCTACTTTCCGAATTTGAGTCTCGAACTGAAGCCACCACCGAGGACTTTGATCACGTTCCCCGGGACGCTGCGTTATCTGCATGGTGTTCGTCGAGTGACCAGCGGGATGCGCCACACCATCGCCTCGTTCATTACATTCGATGAGTCAAAACGACATGACTTCTGAGAGGCGATGATGATCAAAGTCCCTGCAGAGACGATCGCCGCGATCCCATATGACAACTTTTACAGCGGTCGTCAGGATGAGGTGTATTTCAATCTTCGCGGCGATAGCAAACGCGATTGGTTCTCGCGCCATGCATATTTTTGTTTGCCGCTCGTGATCGGTAATCAGTACGGCTTCGCAATGAGGTCTTTGCTGCGTGCAACTTTTTTGTGGAATGGGGGGCCCGACCCGGCTGACACGACAGTGACCTTTCACGATGCCGACGAAGTACAACGTCTTGCTAGTATGCAAACGATGGTTTCAAACTTCGGTCTCGGTATCGTCACCGTACAGGCGGCATTCGCCTTGCGTACACCGCCCGATATCAGCTTGATGACGATCCAGCCACCTAACTACTTCATCGATGGCTTGCAGAACATGACCGGGGTGGTAGAAACCGACAACCTCCGTCGTGACTTCACGTTCAATCTCAAGATCACGCGGCCTAACTTTCCGATCGAGATCGCCGTGGGTGATGTCGTCGCCGGATTCATTCCGTATCCGCGTGGTTTCGTGGAAAAATTCGATTTGGTTGATGGTGCGACGCTCTTCACACCCGAGCAAATAGCCGAGGAGCAACAAGTCGCGCGTGACTTTGGTCGTGAGCGGAGTGATGTGGACGTACTGAGGCCCGATGGTGTCGGTCGTCGCTACCATCGGGGCGAAGATGTTCATGACAACCCTTTCGAATACTCGCATCAAACCAATCTGACAGGTCGATCGAGTCGCAAGACCAGAGGGCCCAAGTCGTGAATCCGCGAGCTTTGTTAGGCGACGGGCGATCGCCGCTCATTTGTGTGCCGCTCGTGGCGCAGACTCTAGCCGATCTTTTGGCGGACGCCGCAATGGCCATCTCTCAGCATCCCGATATGATCGAGTGGCGAGCCGATCATTTCGTCGATATCGGATCGTCCGATTTAGTGTTGTCTGCCGGTTACGCTTTGCGGGAGGTCGCTGGCGATATTCCCCTGATATTTACAGTGCGTTCCAGCGCGGAAGGCGGACAGCCTGTGAATCTTTCGCCGTCGGCATTGCAAACGTTACGTCTTGTGGCGGCGGATCAGCTGCCCTTCGAGTTTCACGACTTGGAGATGCAGTCCTCGGAGGCTCTGATCCACGAGCTGATCAGTCGCACACATGCGCGCGGCAGGAAAGTGATTCTCTCCGCACACGACTTTCAAGGAACCCCTCCAGAGGACGTGCTGGAGTCCTTATTCCAGCGTGCGCATCAGCTTGGTGCCGATGTCGCAAAAGTCGCCGTGATGCCGCAAGTGCCCGAGGATGTGTTGCGTTTGCTGACGGTGACGCAGCGAGTGTCCAAGATACTGCCTATTCCGGTCATCAGTATGGCGATGGGCTCGCTCGGTGTCGTCAGTCGAATCTTCGGCGGCGTCTTCGGATCGTCACTGACGTTTGCAACAAGCGGACGTGAGTCCGCACCCGGGCAAATTCCACTTCAAGACTTGCGTGCGATCCTCAGCCGAGTCGGATAACTTACTGGGCCCAATGCAGACTACGTTCGACGGCGCGGCTCCACTCAGCCATTCGGGCTTCAGCAGCATCACGCGACACCCGTGGTTCGAAAATGCGGTCGATTCTCCAACGCTCTGTGACGGCGTTTTCGTTGATCCAAAAGCCGGCAGCGATTCCTGCAAGATAAGCAGCGCCTAGCGCGGTCGTCTCTGTCACCGCTGGCCGTATCACCGGCACGCCGAGCAGATCTGCCTGGAACTGCATCAATAAATCGTTGCTCGCTGCACCTCCGTCGACTCGCAACTCGCGTAGCGGATGCTCCGCATCTTGTTGCATCGCCAAGAGCAGCTCTGCACTCTGGAAGGCAATCGCCTCAAGCGCAGCGCGCGCAATGTGTCCTTTGGTCGTACCGCGCGTAATACCGATGATCGTTCCGCGTGCAAAGGGATCCCAGTGCGGGCTTCCGAGGCCAGTGAAGGCGGGTACCACATAGACGCCGCCATGATCCGACTCTGAGCGGGCGAGTGCTTCGATTTCACCGGACTGTTTGACGATACCGAGGCCGTCGCGCAGCCATTGCACGACCGCACCTCCGACGAAAACACTGCCCTCAAGGGCATACTGGGTCGCCTCAGGGCCGATACGATCTGAACAGGCTGTCGTCGAGAGCAGTCGATGCCGCGATCGCAGCGGCTGTCGTCCGGTGTGCATCAGCATGAAGCAACCGGTGCCGTAAGTATTCTTTGCCATACCTGGGTGAAAGCACGCTTGACCGAAAAGCGCTGCTTGCTGGTCGCCCGCTAACGCACCGAGCGAAAGCTTCCGATCGCCAAGTTGAATAGATTCGAGCTGCGGGAGTAATGACGGTACGATCCGCGGTAGACAAGCTGGTGGAATCTTCAAGAGATTCAGCATCCACTCATCCCATTCACCAGTGGCAAGATTCATCAACAGCGTACGACTCGCGTTGGTGATATCGGTGATATGCAGACGCCCGTTTGAGAGCTTCCAGGTCAGCCACGAGTCCATTGTGCCGAAACACAGTTCGCCTTTCTCCGCGCGGCGGCGAGCATCGGGTATGTGCTCCAGCATCCACGCCAATTTGGTTCCCGAGAAATAGGGATCAAGTAGCAGTCCAGTACGCTGTGCGACTTCGGTTTCGAATCCCGCCATCCTCAGCGCTTGGCAGGTGTCCGCCGTGCGTCTGTCTTGCCAGACAATGGCTCGACCAATCGGTTCGCCGGTGTAGCGATCCCAAACGACGCTGGTTTCTCGTTGATTGGTGATACCGACTGCAGCGATATCCGCGTCGTTCGCTCCCGCCGAGTCCAGAACTTCTCGCAGTGTTTGACTTTGGGTCGACCAGATTTCGTCGGCGTCGTGTTCAACCCAGCCTGATAAAGGGAAGTACTGATGAAATTCGCGTTGAGCGACGGCAACCACGCGAGCCTCATGATCGAACAGAATCGATCTTGAGCTGGTAGTTCCTTGGTCCAGTGCGAGCACCCATCGAGCCATCGAATCTCTCCGGTTACGTCGTGTATTTCCTTGCGGGTATCTTGCTTGCCAAGTATATGTCGGGAATATGGGAGACATCACGGAACTGCTCGGTCGCGCGCGCGAGGGTGATGGCCGCGCACTCGATGCCGTCTTTGACGCGCTTTATGACGATCTACGCCGCATCGCGAGAGCAAGACTTCGTACGCATCCAGGCGATGTACTTCTCGACACTGCAGGTGTCGTCAACGATTGCTATCTCCGCTTTGCCAAAACTCACCGCGTGACCCCAGCCGATCGAAACCATTTTTTAGCTTATTGCTCGCAGGCGATGAGGTCCGTGATCATCGATATGATTCGTTCCAGTCGTCGTGAACGCCGCGGCGGAAAAGCCTTTCACACGTCCTTATCGGTCGAGCCTGCACTAGATCGCGCTCTCGAGGAAGTCGACGTTCTCGAGGTACACGAGGCTTTGAACGAGCTCGCGCGGATTGAGCCTCGTTTGGCTCGAGTCGTCGAGATGCGCTATTTCGGCGGTCTGACCGAAAAGCAGATCGGTGAGGTTCTCGGTCTGACCGATCGCACGATACGCCGAGACTGGGAGAAAGCGCGGCTGTTTCTGGCGGCTGCACTGTCGACCCGTTAACGACGCTTGGTTGTTACCGTCGGGCGGTTATCTCCGAGCTGTTACCTCCGGCGCGGAGGAGCTCGTGTCCGTTTACCTCAGCCGCTAACGTAGGTTAGCGAGCAGTCGTCAACAGAGCGGATGCCATGTCTGACACCGAAGATCTCGCGACCCAGTGGCGATCAATCAGCCATCTGCTAGATGAAGCTTTGCTGCTTTCAGCGTCTGAGCGGCCGCGTTGGCTTGCTGAGTTGCCGGCGGCGCATGCTCACCTGCGGGATACCCTTGAGCACTTTCTCCAAATGCACGCGCGGCTCGAAGGCGATAGTTTTTTAGAGAGCCCCGCCGTCGTTTCAGCCGACTCGGCGACGCCCGCGATGCTCTCGCCCGGGGACAGCGTCGGACCGTATCGGGTGATCGAAGAGCTAGGGACCGGGGGGATGGGCTCGGTTTGGCTTGCGGAACGTGCCGACGGCAAGCCTCGACGTCGAGTCGCACTCAAGTTGCCACGCATGGTTTGGGCGAGTGACTTATCCGCGCGAATGGAGCAAGAGCGCGACATCTTGGCGTCTCTCGAGCATCCCAATATCGCGCGACTCTATGACGCAGGCCTCGACGAGCAAGCTCGCCCGTATCTTGCGATCGAGTACGTCGAGGGCGTTCGAATCACTCATTACTGCCAGGAGCAAAAACTTGATACACGCGGTCGCGTCGAATTATTCATTCAGGTTCTCGCCGCCATTCAGTATGCGCACACTCGTCTGGTGCTGCACCGCGATCTGAAACCGGGAAATATTTTAGTCAATCGTGAGGGTGAGGTACGTCTACTCGACTTCGGGATTGCCAAGCTCGTCCAGGAAACTCCGCCCGACCTCGAAGCGGACGCCATCACCATGACGAGAGCGCTGACGCCACGCTATGCGAGCCCTGAGCAGCTGCGTGGCGAGCGGTTGACACTCGTGTCCGATGTGTATTCGCTCGGCGTGATTCTGCACGAATTGCTGACAGGGTTATCTCCCTATCCGGCCACTGCAAAAGGCCGTGCCGAAGTGGAGCTCGCGGTCATGGAAGGGGTGAGCACACCGCCGAGTCGTCGGGTGTCCTCGGCCTTGGATACCGGCGAGGTGCGGCTGTCTGGCGTTCGTCTGGCTCGCGAACTTCGCGGCGAACTTGATGCGATTGTGTTGAAGAGTCTCTCGCTCGACATCCCGACTCGCTATGCCTCGGTCGAGGCCCTCGCTAGCGATCTTGATCATTGGCTGAACGGTCGTCCGGTGCAAGCAAGTGCACCGTCGGTATTCACGATTGTACGCAAATTCGTGTTGAGGAATCGTCTCGCGGTGTTCAGCGCGACTATTGCGACCCTCGCCATACTTGCGATGTCTGGCGTAGCTGTGCACCAAGCCAAGAAGGCGACGGCCGAGTCGCAACGCGCAGCGGCTACCCGCGACTTTTTGATCGACATGTTCGAGAGCGCCAATCCGGAATTACACGACGGTCGAGAGGCGACGGTACGGGAGTTGGTTCATGCAGCAGCTAAAAACTTAGAACTCGCAGGCGCAGGAGACGACGCTCTTGCGACTGAGGTTTATGCGGCGATCTCGAATGTTTGGTTAAGGCTTGGTGATGATGAGAGCGCCATCGCTGCATTACGAAAAAGGGCTGATCTCCTATCAGAAAACAATGTTTCGGACCGCAAAGTGACTGCACGATTTGATGAGGCTCGTCTCGCTGCACATAGTCTTATGGTTAGTCGATTGAGGGAGTCTCTCGCTTCCGCAACGGCCCATGACGCGGCATCAAACGAGTCTGTCTCTACTCAGGCAGACCGTTATTGGCTTCTCGGGTGGCTATCTCTGGAAAATGATGAGATACAAAACGCACAGGGACACTTCCGCACGTCGAACCTTCTCGCCCGAAAACTCGGGGACGATATGAGAATTATTCGGTCTTACTATGGACTCGCTTCCGTATCCGCTCGATTTGCTAATACGCATGACGTCAGGAAGATAATTGATGAAGGACTTTTGCAAGTCGAGAGATCGCGTCTGAGCAAATTAGAAAAAATAAAAAGAAAGTTCGAGTTAATAAGCTGTCTTGCCCTAATAGGAGATTACGAGTACGGGTGGCCCTTAATGGCCGCCGTGTTTTACGAAGCTAAAGAAAATTCCAAGAACTGGGTTCCATCTCAGATCGAGATCTATTCGTATAAGATTATGTGGGCAACCCGAGTTGGTGACCTTGCAAGCGCCGATCAAGTAATTGACTCAATTATATTTGAAAATATTCCTAATTCATTGAGGAAATCGGATCTCATGTTAGTTGCGGCTCTCTCAAGAATGAGGAGCGGGGCGATCGGGAATGCGATTACATTGGTAAATTCCGCTTTGGAAATATACCAGCAGCGCGATCCGGACCAATCTTACAAGGCGCTCGCATCCCTTTCTGAAATAGCAGTGTTAATGAAGAACTTCGAACATCTTGGAGGTCTCCTTCAAAATCGCGCATGGACCAGTTCTATTGAAAAACGACATTTTCTTGATCGATCGCTGCTGCTCGAATGGTTTAAAGGGGTAAAGAAATTTTCCGAAAAAGACTTTCGTACTGCTACAGCTCATTTTTGTAACGCACTCGAGTTCGCAAAAAAGCGAGGACCAGCGACTCATCCGCGAGTCGCTTTGATTAAACTTGCGATTTGGAAGTCAACAATTTATGAGAGAGGAAATACGGCGTCGTTTTTTGATAAAAAAGAATTAGTCCTAATCGGAAAGGAGATCAGGTCATCAAGCTCATCAGATCATAAAGTAATAAAACTGTTGGAGTCTCTCGAGAAGGGTATCGTTGGCTCCCAGGCGCGGGAAAAGAGGAGGTCATATCCGGATTGGGAGATATCTTTGCTTTAATTTGCATTTTTAACAAAATAGATTCGACCTGTCTTCGTCGCGAAGCCGTTTTAGACGAATGTCAAATTCGCATATATATGAGGTCCTAGTCATGAGAAGTAACGCAGGTCAAATTTCCCGCTTTTTAAGTTGTTTTATTGTTGTGATGATGCTCTCGGCGATTGGGTCCGAGGCGAGTCTCGCCGGTCCGACGAAGCGGGGAAGCAACGGGCCGACATCGCAGCCGCCACCACCACCACCGCCGCCAGCAAAGGAAGTTAAGCAAGAGGAGTCAAGTGAATACGTTTATCGTGACACCCGGATGATTCGGGTCCCCATACTCCCACCATTTCCAATTTTCTGAGTCGTTTCGGTATCCTCTGCTCCCCATCCCGGGGAGCAGAGGGTTTGATGGAACAGCTTGAGACGACTGGTTCGAACAATCCTGTGATCGATGCGATCGTTTCGCGGAGTTCGA
>JAGWWY010000009.1 GCA_018970145.1 Gammaproteobacteria bacterium | reverse complement strand
ACCACCGTGAGTCTCCGCCATCACCTTCGTCAGCGCCGCCGTCAGCGTCGTCTTACCATGGTCAACGTGACCAATCGTCCCAACGTTAACGTGCGGCTTGCTGCGTTCAAATTTTTCCTTGGACACGATTTCTTCTCCTACAACTTCTAATCACTGGAGCTCACGACCGGAATCGAACCGGTGACCTCGTCCTTACCAAGGACGTGCTCTACCGACTGAGCTACGTGAGCCGAAACCTGGAGCGGGTAGTGGGAATCGAACCCACGTCATCAGCTTGGAAGGCTGAGGTTCTACCATTGAACTACACCCGCACATATCATTGATGGGTGAGCCCGCAGGATTCATCCGCTACTGTCGGTATACGTCTCTCAACGCCACCGTTTCTGGTGGAGGGGGTAGGATTCGAACCTACGAAGGCGTAAGCCGGCAGATTTACAGTCTGCTCCCGTTGGCCGCTTGGGTACCCCTCCGCGTTAAACGAGCCGCCTATTGTGATTTCCAGTCACGGGAGTGTCAATGGAGATGAGTGAATGTTGAGTGGAATCGACCCGATCGTCCTCTTCTTCGCCTTGGGCCTGCTCGCCGGCGTCATGAAAGCAGACCTGCGCCTGCCGCCGGCAATTTACGAGTTCGTCAGTACTTTGTTGCTACTGGCCATCGGTATGAA
Organism: Gammaproteobacteria bacterium; assembly: GCA_018970145.1. Taxonomy (GTDB): domain Bacteria; phylum Pseudomonadota; class Gammaproteobacteria; order Steroidobacterales; family Steroidobacteraceae; genus UBA964. The sequence continues at coordinate 94,279 of JAGWWY010000009.1, read as the reverse complement.
AGGCGGCATCGAGCTCGCCCGCCAGCCGGCGACCGGTCTCGCGAGCGACCTCACGCTCACCCTGCTGCTCGGCATCCTGCTGACTTTCCTGGCGTTTTTTATCCTGCGGGGACTCGGACGACTCGATCGCGCCAACGCGGCGGCCGTCGCCGCCCACTACGGCTCGGTCAGCATCGGCACCTTCGCCGTCGCGGTCGCCTTCTTGGCCACCGCCGGCATCGCCTACGAGCCCACCCTGCCGTTGCTGCTGGTGTTGCTCGAAATTCCCGCCATCATCCTCGGCATCCTGCTCGCCCGCGGCGTCCGGGCGGGCACGCCTTGGGGTGACATCGCCCGCGAAGTCTTGCTCGGCAAAAGCGTGCTGTTGCTGCTCGGCGGTCTGTTCATCGGCTGGGCGGCAGGACCGATCGGTCTCGAACCGTTAGCTCCGCTGTTTTTCGATCTTTTCAAAGGTATTTTGGCGATGTTCCTGCTCGAAATGGGCTTGATCGCGGCAGATCATCTGGGTGGATTTCGCCGTCACGGGCTATTCATGGGGGCGTTCGCCCTGCTGATCCCGCCCTGTTTCGCGATGATCGGCATCGGTTTTGCGCAGCTGATGGGCCTCTCGCTTGGAGGCACCATTCTGCTCGCCACCCTCGCCGCGAGCGCCTCCTACATCGCTGCACCCGCCGCGATGCGCAGTGCCGTGCCCGAGGCGAACCCGGCGCTCTCGCTCACAGCGGCGCTCGCCATCACGTTCCCTTTCAATATCCTCATCGGCATACCGCTCTATCAACGGATCGCCACTGGGCTCATGGAGATGCCGTCATGACGGGTCTTGCGCAAACGCACCGCAAATTACTCACGGTGATCACCGAATCGAATCTCGAACGTGATCTCGTGCGGGAAATTGAAGCTTTGGGCGTGCGCGGCTACACCATCAGTGATGCGCGCGGTCGCGGCGACCAAGGCCTGCGGGCGTCACATTGGGGACACAGCAGCAACATCCGGGTCGAGATCGTCTGTGACACACCGCTCGCGGAGCTCGTGCTCACCAAACTGCGCGAGAAGTACTACGCGCACTACGCCATCGTCATGTGGGTGCAAGATGTGGAAGTGCTGCGGCCCGACAAGTTTCGCTAAGTTGCTGCACGAGTACCTGCGGAAGCAAACGCGCTTCACCCGGGCGCAGATCGCGCGGTAATTCGACCGGACCGTATCGCAGGCGGATCAATCGGCTCACTTCGTGCCCCTCCTCCATCCAAAGGCGACGCACTTCCCGATTGCGCCCCTCGTGCAGGACGACCCGAAACCACGCATGCCCGTCGGTGCTTCGCTCGGCCGTCAACCGATCGAAACGTGCCCAACCATCCTCAAGTTGCACGCCCTGCTGCAGCCGAGCGAGTGCGGCCGCATCGGGCTGATGCCGCACACGGACGAGATATTCGCGCTCGACTTCGGACGACGGATGCATCAGCCGATGTGCCAACTCGCCATCGGTCGTGAATAGCAATAAACCGGAGGTGTTTACATCAAGGCGTCCGACGACGATCCATCGACCCGAGGGTGGCGCCGGTAATCGATCAAAAACCGTCGGACGCCCAGCGGGATCTTTGCGGGTAGTCACTTCGCCAACCGGTTTGTGATAGCCGAGCACGATCGTCTCGCGCAGCGCGCTCGAGACCGCTCGCTGCACCGCTCGACCGTCGATGGTGATCGCATCCTCAGGGCCGGCGCGCGCACCGAGCTCGGCTAGCTGGCCGTTGACCGTCACGCGCCCAGCGCGAATCCATGCTTCGATCTCACGCCGTGAGCCAAGCCCGAGCTCAGCTAATACCTTCTGCAGCCTCTCGGCCGTAGTGTCGTCATTCATAGGCCGACGTATCTTAATCGGTAACGAGCTCGCCATAACGGGCCGTTATTGCCTCATGCGTCTTCGTCAGCGCGACGCGCAGCGCGCGCCGCTATGCTCGATAGGCCCCTTTCATCGTGAGGCTGTCGCCATGCGTCCAGAAACCATCGCCGTCCACGGCGGCTATACGCCCGATCCGACCACCAAGTCCGTCGCTGTCCCCATCTACCAGACGAGCTCTTACGCATTCGACAGCGCGCAACACGGGGCCGATCTGTTCGATCTCAAGGTGCAAGGCAACATCTACACGCGCATCATGAACCCGACCACAGACGTGCTCGAGAAGCGCGTCGCGGAACTCGAAGGAGGCATCGGTGCGCTTGCGCTCGCCTCCGGTAGTGCAGCGGTCACTTACGCACTGATGACGATCGCTGAGCACGGCGACAATATCGTGAGCTCCAGCACACTCTACGGCGGCACGTATAATCTCTTCGCGCACACGCTGCCGCAATTTGGCATCGAAGTCCGTTTCGCCGACCCGCGCAAGCCAGCGGATTTTGCGGCGCAGATCGATGCGCGAACCAAAGCGGTGTATTGCGAATCGATCGGTAACCCGCTCGGAAACGTCACCGATTTCGGCGCGCTCGCCAAAATCGCGCACGAACGCGGCGTGCCGTTGATCGTCGACAACACGGTACCCTCACCGTATTTGTGCCGTCCCTTCGATCACGGTGCCGACATCGTCGTGCACTCGCTGACCAAATATCTCGGTGGCCACGGCAACAGCATCGGCGGTGCGATCGTTGATTCGGGCAAGTTCCCGTGGGCAGAGCACAAAGCCAAATTCAAACGCCTCAACGAACCGGACGTGTCGTATCACGGCGTCGTCTACACCGAGGCTCTCGGGCCTGCCGCTTACATCGCGCGCGCACGAGTCGTGCCGCTGCGCAACATGGGTGCCGCACTCTCGCCGTTCAATTCGTTTCTGATCCTGCAAGGCATCGAGACCTTGGCCGTGCGCATGGATCGCATCTGCGACAACACCCTCGCCGTAGCGAAATTCCTACAGCAACACCCGGCGGTCTCCTGGGTGAATTACGCGGGCTTACCGGATCATCCCGATCACGCGCTGGCTCAACAATATTTGGCGGGACGGGCCTCTGGCATCCTGACGTTCGGCGTGAAAGGCGGGCGAGCAGCAGGCGAGAAGTTCCTCGATGCGCTGAAGCTCGTCATTCGCCTCGTCAACATCGGCGATGCCCGATCCTTGGCGACCCATCCCGCTTCGACGACGCACCGTCAACTCTCGCCCGAAGAGCTCGCCAAGGCGGGGGTCTCCGAGGACATGGTGCGATTGTCGATCGGCATCGAGCACATCGACGATCTAAAGGAAGATCTCGATCAGGCGCTACGTAGCGCCTGATCGGCTCGCCGACGGGCCGCGGCGGTCGCCGCGCCTACTTCTTTTTGCGCGCTGTCGCCTTGTTCGCTTTCGACTTCAAAGCTTTCGACCTCTGAGCCTTGGCCGGCGCTGCACTCGGCGCTGGCTTGCTGCGCCGCGCCTCGTCGACCTGCTCGGCGAGCACGCGGAACAAGCTATCGATGTATTCTTTTCTTTGAGCCGACAGATTCGCTTCATCTTCGGGCTTGAACTCGAAGCGATCGATCTCGCCTGCCTTCAATCCGCCGCGCGTCACCTGAATCGCTTCCATCGCCATCAAGCGCTCACGTAGCGTCCATACTTCGCTCGCCAGCACTACGACCATGTTCAAAACCTTGTCGATTGCCGGATCGTCAAAGAAATAAGGGCGCCCGCCGCGAATGGTACGGCGCATCGGTTGTCGACTCATTTCCAAGCTCCGAAGCAATACCAAAGAATACCGTCAGTCAAACGACCGGTTTTGTCACTGTCGACCTCGGGCGGACGGGTCGCGGCCTCGCGCCACACCTTCTCGCCATACCAACCAACCGACGGGATCACGAATTGCACGTACTTCTTAGGGTCGAAGCCGGCCTTCTGACACAGATCTTCGGGACGCAAGTCGCGGAACGGCTTGTAGAAAGGCTCGTTGTTGTAGGCACTATCCCAATCGAGATAGAACGCGTCGTAGGCCGACAACTGCGAGTTCGGCGGCAACTCCATGTGCAACATCAGGCCGCCTGGCTTCAACACCCGATAAGCCTCATTCATGATCTTGGCGATGCTCTTCTTCGGCACTTCGTGCAGGAACATCGATGAGAAAACCACATCGAAACTGGCGTCCGGGAAGTCGAGCTTCTCGGCGTTCATTTGGTGGAAGTGCACCGTGCGATCCTGCGCCTCGGCACGCGCGTGCGCATAGCGCAGACAGGGCGCCGCCACGTCGATACCGTGTACCTCGGCCTCGGGAAAATGATCTTTCCACGATCCCGTGTTGTGCCCGATCGTGCAACCGAGATCGAGAATCTTCTTTGGCTGCAGATTCGGATACTTCAACCGGATGAAGCCGGCGATCGACTGACCGATGTCGTCGAGGTTCTGCCCCATCAGCCCGAAGGAGAAAACCGCAAGGCCGTTGTCGTAGAGCGAGCCTGCCGCCAGATCGTCCTTCTCGTACTCACCGTCGTAGTTACCCGCCATCAGATGCACATCGATCGCCGAGACGTAACGAGGCACCTCGAAGTTCGGCTGCAAGCGTAGCGTTCCACGCGCCTTGCTTTTCCCAGCGAGCTTGGCCGCCTTCTGCTTGAGTTCGGGACGATTGCGCTCGAGCGGCGGGATGACTGACTGCCAAACCATATCTTGCGCAGTGACGCGCAATGTCGAGTAGAACTTGAAATAGTCGTTGCCCTTGATGGCCTTGTGGACTTCGGGACCGTCTTTCGGCACGCGCTTTTGTTCACGACGGAACTGCGGCTCGACCTTTGCGTCGTAGACCGACCGCATACCGCTCGCCAAATCGTTCAGAACATGGGCGCGCAAGCCCGAGACGAAATTCATGCGCGCCTTTTCATCGCGCGTCTTGGCCAAGCGCAAATCGTGCTTCAGTTCCAACATGAGCCCACCTCCGTTCAGTCGATTATGCGCAGCTAAAAATCCGACAACAACCGGCCAAAGCCCGACATGCGGTCGTCGATGCCGTTGGCACGCAGCGCATGCCAGTAGGTTGCCGTGTTGATCGCGATGACCGGCTTGCCGAGCCACTGCTCCGCCTCGCCGGCAAGACGAACCATCGACAGGTTGGTACCCACCTGCAAGATCGCATCGACATCCGGTCCGTCGAGCTCTCGCAGCACCTCGCGACAGCGCGATTCGGGGATCTGTGCAATCGCCGTCCACGACGGCGCGCGCAGTGCAGCATCGCGTACGGTCTCAAAGCCCGCATCGGCGAAATAGCGCCGTACCTCGGCATTGGCGATCGGGTAATAGGGTGAGAAGAAGGCAATGCGACGGATGCTGCCGTAAGCCCTCAGAGCTGCCGTGCAAGCGTGCGAGCCGATCGAAATTCGCACACCGGACTCCTGCTGCACCTTCTGGCGAAAAGCTTCGGCACCTGCGTAACCGCCGTAGAAAGTCACGGCCGACATCCCCATGACAAGATAATCCGGCTCGCAGGTCATCACGCTGCGTACCGCGTCGATCACGCCAGCGCCGATGGTCTGCGTCGCAGCCATGAAGGTCTCATCGCTGATGGCACGGGAATTGGGCGTTAAGATCCGACTGTAGTGGTTGGTCACACCGACCGGTCGCATGTCGTCGTAGTCGGGCTGTACGATCGTATTGGTGGAAGGTCCGAGCACACCGAACAACCGCCGATATCCCTTGGCGTCGCGACCCATAAAAGGCTCTCCCGTTACAGCAAACTCGAGCCTAGCATGCTGTAATTCACCGTATGCGTTACACCGCCACTCTGTTCGCCCTGCTGCTCGCTGCGCTTGCCTCGACCAGCGATGTCAGCGCCACGAATGCCGCTCGCGGTACCGTCCTGCGATTGGCGACTTGGAATCTCGAGTGGCTGATCGCACCGGCAGAATTTCGTGAACTGTCCGCCAGTTGCTTGCCGCGAAACGCCTCGCCCGGCAATCGGGAGCGATACATCCCGTGCAATGTGGCAGACGAATTACAACGCTCTGAGGCGGACTTTCGCGCGCTGCGCAAAGTCGTAGACGAACTCGATGCCGACGTCATCGCGCTGCAAGAGGTCGACGGGCCGGCCGCGGCTCGCAAGGTCTTTACCAAGCACGAGTTCTGTTTCACGAAGCGTCCGGGCGTCCAGAACAACGGCTTCGCCATCCGCAAAGGCATTCCCTTCCGCTGCGCCGCGGATGTCGAGTCCCTGTCGCTAGGCGGCCGGGTTCGCAGCGGAGCGCAGCTCGTGCTGTACCCCAACGATCGCCGCGAGACCCACTTGCTCTCCGTGCACCTGAAGGCAGGCTGCCCGCGACGCCCGCTCGATGATTCGCGGCGCGATTGCGAAACGCTCGCCAAGCAAGTCCCGCTGCTCGAAGCCTGGATAGACGAGCAAGCGGCGGCGGGTCACAGATTCGCCATACTCGGTGACTTCAATCATGACTTCAGTATTCGTGGTCCCGCACGCACCGACGAGGGCACGCTTCGCAACTTCTGGGCCGAGATCGACGATGGGGAACCGGCAGGGGCGCGACTCATCAACGTCTCGAGCGGTGAACGCTTCGTGAATTGCTCGGCAGGACAGAACTACGGCAGTTACATAGATCATGTCGTGCTCGGCGAAACGCTCGCGGCTCAGCGTGTGCCGGGTTCGTTCGTCCGAACGACCTTCAACGAAGGCGACGCCCTCAAGCGCAAGCTCTCGGACCACTGCCCCGTCGGTATCGAAGTCGCACTACCGCGCTGATCCAACATCTCTATGCAGCTGCAGCAAGCGGTGTTGAGCCTCGTCTTGATGACCATGGTTTTCGCCGTGGCGATGGAGCTGCGCACCAGCGACTTCGCGCGCGTGTTCGCCATGCCGCGCACCATCGCGATCGGTCTTCTACCTCAGTTCGTGGGGTTGCCGATCGCGACTTGGCTGATCACGCTCGCGTTCGATCTGCCCGCTGCCACCGAAGCGGCTATGCTGCTTGTCGCCTGTTGCCCCGGTGGATCGCTATCGAATGTGATCACGCACTGGGGGCGGGGTGATACGGCATATTCCGTGAGCCTCTCGGCCGTCGCTACTGTGCTGGCATTCGCACTCACGCCCTTCAACTTCGCCTGGACGATGAGCGCCAATCCCGAGACACGCTCGTTCATGCAGGAGCTCATGCTCTCGCCGATGGATATCGCCTCGAGCTTGCTCGTGCTACTCGGTATTCCGCTTTTCATAGGCTTGTGGCTACGGTACCGCCATCCCGCGCTAGCCGACCGGTGGCGAGAACCGCTCGGTCGCTTCGGCTTGATCGCCCTGTTGCTTTTCATCGTGATCGGACTGATTCGCGAGCGTCATCTGCTGAACGCAGCGATCGTGCTGCCCTTCGTGCTCGTCGTCGCCCACAACGCGCTCGGCCTGACCCTCGGCTGGGTAACCGGCATCCTTTTTGGTCTCGGCAGTGGACAACGCCGCGCCGTGACCGTCGAAGCCGGCATGCAGAACTCGGGGCTTGCACTCGGCATCATCGCCTTGCAGTTCGATTCCGATCTCGGCATGGTGATCGTCGCTAGCCTTTGGGGCATTTGGCACATCGTCTCGGGTATGAGCCTGGCATTTCTTTGGAGACAGTTCGATGCACGATCTGGTAATTGAAGGTGCAACCGTCCTCGACGGAAGTGGCCAATCGGCGCGCTCTGCCGACGTCGGCATCAAGAACGGGCTCATCGCCGAGATCGGCCATATCACGGGTCAATCGCAGCAGCGTATCGATGCTTCGGGCGCCTGGCTGACGCCGGGCTTCGTCGACATCCATACTCACTTCGACGGGCAGGCGAGCTGGGACCAAACTTTCAGCCCGAGCATCCATCACGGCGTGAGCACCGTCGTCTTCGGTAATTGCGGTGTCGGTTTCGCACCGCTGCGCTGTGGGAACAAACAACGAGCCATCGATGATTTGATTTCTTTGATGGAGGGCGTGGAGGACATCCCGGGAGCGGCACTGGCAGAGGGCGTGAGCTTTGACTGGCAGAGCTTTCCCGAATACATGGACGCCCTAGATCGCCTACCGCACAGCCTCGACTTTCTGGTGCAGGTGCCGCACGACCCCCTGCGCATGGCGATCATGGGTGATCGCGCCCTTGCGCAGCAAGTCGCGACGCCCGCGGATGTCGACGCAATGTGTCGCACTCTAGGCGAGGCACTCGATGCGGGTGCCGCCGGCTTTTCGACCGGCCGAACCGACAATCATCGAACGACAGCAGGCGTTGCCACTCCCGCCTCGGACGCCGACGCACGCGAGCTCGCTGGGCTTGCGGCCGTCTTTCGCGGACGCCATTGTGGCGTATTGCAGCTCGTCAGTGATTTCAACTTGCTGCATGGCCCCGACGGATTCAACGCCGAGTTCGATCTCGTCGAGTTGCTCGCACGCCAGAGCGGTCGACCGTTGTCGATGACCTGGTTGCAGCGTGACCCGGGCGGAGAGCAATGGCGCGCCATTCGCGCCCGCACCGACACCGCCGTCGCCCAAGGCTTGCCGCTGTCATTGCAAGCCGCAGCACGAGGTATCGGCGTCATTCTCGGCCTCGACACGACCTTCCACCCCTTCATGGGATTTCCGGGCTACCTCGAAGTGGCGACAAAGCCCCTTGCGGAGCGCGCCGCCGCGTTGCGCGACCCCTCGCGTAAAATGCGCATCCTCGGTGAGAAATCGGGACGACTCTCAGGCGATGGCACCTCGGTGCCGCCGATCGTCGATCTGATGCTCGCCAAACTCGACTTCATCAGTGCACGCATGTTCCCGCTGATGACGAGCGGACGGCGTTCACCTGATTACGAGCCTCCGGTCACTCAAAGTTTTTACGCCGTCGCGAGGCAGCGCGGCTGCACGGCGATCGAGGCCTTGTACGACTACCTGGTCGAAGGCGATGGCTCGAATCTCGTGCACTTTCCAATCTTCAACTACAACGATGGCTCGCTCGCGGTGGTCGGCGAGATGCTGCAGCATCCGCGCGCACTGTACGGTTTGTCGGACTCGGGCGCTCACGTCGGCACGATCTGCGATGCGAGCACGACGACCTATCTCCTGACGCGCTGGGGTCATCCGGTGGCAGACGGCGGCCTCGGTATCGAGCGCGTGATCGAGATGCTGACACGTCGAAATGCACGCCATCTGGGCTTGAAAGATCGAGGCGAGATTGCCGTTGGTTTACGCGCCGATCTCAATCTGATCGACCCATCGCGCCTCGACACCGGCGCACCCCAGATCGTCCGCGATCTACCCGCGGGCGGTCGTCGCCTGCTCCAGAAGGGCGAGGGCTATCTCGGCACGTGGGTCGCCGGCCGCGCGGTCGTACGCGAGGGTGACGTCACGAGCGCACGACCAGGCAGGTTGGTTCGCCTTAACGCGGACAGCTCGCAGCCACGCTCGAGGTGACAGCCTCGATCCACTCGACCGGCTGATCAAACGCCATATTGGACGAGGTGCCCTCGAGCCGGCGGTAGCTGAAGTCTGGCCGGAGCGCACGCACCCGGTCGAGCGTGAAGTCGAGTAAATCATCCGAGTTGCTCAAGACGATCATCGGCACCTTCAATTCTTTGATGGCATCAGCCATGTCGTAGCGGAATACGGCATGGTGACCGAACCACTCGTTGGGCCCCGCCAAAAAAAGCGAGAACACCGACCAATGCAGCGCGTCGGGGCTGCCGGCGAGACGACCTGACAGGAAGGTATACCGCTCCGACAGATGCGCTCCCTCGGGCTGGTAGCTCTGATCCCAGTGCGGATTGGCGAGACGCGCCTTTGCCTCGGCCTCGGTGTAGATCGGCACGCCGTGCCCCACGAGACACTGCACCTGCTGCGGCGCACGACGTGCGAGCTCAACGCCGAGCGTGACTCCGGTGTGATGGCCCACCACGACGGCACGATCAATCTTCAGATGCGCTAGCGCCGCGCGCAACGCCGTCACGTAGTCGGCGATGGCAGGCGGTTGTATCGGGCGCGATGACAAGCCATATCCCGGTGTATCGAGGGCAATGGAGCGAATGCCACGCTTGGCGAGTTCGGCCTGCGCGCGCGTGTAGTAGATGTGAAACCACGGTACTTGATGGAACAGCACGTAGATCGGCTGCCCGTCTCGGGCTACACCGACATCCTGATAATGGATCTGCCCCAAGGGCGATGGTGCATACCCTCGCTCGACTCGGACACCCCCGAGCCCAATCGAGCCAAGTACCGTACGTTGCTGCGAAGGATCCGTCGCCGCCTGCGTCATCATGGGCGCCATAAACAGTGCGAGCATCGCACTCCAGCGTCGCATTCTCATGCATGCACCCCGCCAATGGGTAATCTTTGACCCAAGAGTCGTCCGAAAGTCATCGCTGGCGTGACCATCATGCCGCCGACGAATGACTGACCCATCAACTGACCCGCACCGAGCAGCTCGCCCGCGGCATACAAGTTACGCACCGGCTCACCCCGCGCGCGCACCACATTCAAAGCCCCGTTGACGGCGAGCCCCACGGTCGAGGTGGTTGAGTGGCCCTGATGACGGATCGCGTAGAACGGCGCCTTGACGATTTTTTTCGGCAAATGCTCACGACCGAGTCGATCACGACGCTCGGTGACGCCGCGGTTGTAGTCCTCGACACTGCGCTGCAAACCCGCCACCTCGATACCCGCCTTCGCCGCGAGCTCGGGCAAGGTATCTGCCTTGATGAACCAAGTGTGCGCATCAAAAGCCTCACGAATCTCCTCGCGGGAGAATCCACCAACGCCCGGCGGCGCTGCGGTGAGGATTTCTTCGTCGAATACGATCCAGTAGCGCAGATCGGGCTGCGACAAAAGCGACATCTCGCGCTTGTCGAAGCTCGGCTCGTCTTCCCGGATGAAGCGCTCGCCACGCGCATTCACGAAGATTTCCCAAGGCTGGCGCTGCTGCGGAATGACCACAAAACGCGCAAACATCTTCGCCGGAAATTGATCGTCCGCCAGGATCGAACCGAAGTTGCTCAAATAATTTTCGCGACCACGAACGAAGCCGCCCACCGACATACCGAGTTCGATGCCCGCGCCTTGCGAATAAGGGTAGCCGTTGTCGCCGTAGTCGCGCACACCGGAGAGCCGCTCAAACAACTGCGGATTCGAGACATAGCCACCGCAAGCGAGCAACACATGTCGACCACGGAATACCGTTTCGGCCAAGCCCGATTTGACGCGCACCGCTTCGATATCGCCCGCGTCATCGGTCAGCAGCGCCGTCACCGGAGTCGATAACGAGACATCAACGCGCCCTTGATCCACCGAAGGCTGCAATTCACGACGCAAGACAGCGAGGATCGAACGACCACCCTCAGCGCCCCAGTAATACCGTTTTTGCGAATACGGCTCGTGTCCCTGCCCCAAGACCGGATGATCGGGCAGAGCCTCGAAGCCGTGATCCGTCAACCAATCGAAGGTCGTGGCAGCGTTGTCGACAGCGAGACGCACAAGCTCAGGATCAGCCGTGCCTTTGCTGATCCGCATCACATCGTCGAAATGCGCCGAAGCCGAGTCGCGGATGCCGAGCGACGCTTGCAGCTTGGTGCCCGCCGCACTCATCTGGCCCGTCGACAAATGCAGCGTGCCACCGATGTCGTTTGCTGCATCGAGCATCAGCACGCGGGCGCCGCGAGCAGCAGCGAAGATCGCCGCCGGTATGCCCGCAGTGCCCGCGCCGATGACGATCAGGTCGTAGCGTGTTTCGCCTGCTGCCGCCCAAGCCCGAGCGGCACCCGCACCCAACCAACCCGCTGCGGCCGAAGCTGCAGCGCCCGCCACGAATGATCGCCGCTTCATCAGCCCCCCTCGATACGCGCGCTTACTGCTTGGTGGCGCCGAAGACGAACCAACCACCACTGCCGTGGGCAGGAGATTCGAGCTCGCCGCGCATGAACTTCTCGTAACGCTCTTCGCCGAACGTCAGGCTGTCCGGCACATGCAACTTGAACGATCGGTCGCGACCGAAGCCCGCTTCTTCGCAGAGTTGTACCGGATCCTGCGCCCGATACGACGTGTACCAGGGCTCATTGTTATTGAGCGTGTCCCAGTTCCAGAAGAAGTTCTCATAGGGCGAGACGGTCGCCTCGTCAGGTAGCTCCATGTGTACCATCACCCCGCCCGGCGCGAGCAGACGATTGCATTCTTTGAGGATTTTCTTGGTGGCCTTCACCGAGACCTCGTGAAAGAAAAAGCTCGAAACGATCAAGTCAAAGTGCCCGTCCGGGAAATCGGTGGCCTCGGCGTTCTGTTGACTGAAGTGGACGGGGATTCCCTCGTGCTCAGCGATCGCATGACCATAACGCAGCACCGGCGCACCGACATCGATACCGTAGGCTTCGGCATGCGGATAAGCCGTACAGTAAGGAAGCAGGTTCTTACCCATGGTCGTACCGAGATCGAGGATGCGCTTGGGTTTGAAGTTCGGATACTGTCTCTTGAGCCAATAAGAGATCGACTCACCGACGGCGCCGGCCTTCTTGCGATACGGGTGCTGGCCCGAGAACACCTTGCCGCCAAACGCCACGACCGCGCCCTGCGCAACATCGTCCGCGGTGTATTCCGCATGCACCCAGCCGGGTGCCAGATGCACATCAAGAGCGGTGATGTAGCGCGGAATTTCGAGGTTCGGATTCAAACGCAGCGAACCACCGGTCGGGTTACGAGCAGCCAGATCCTTGGCAAGGTCGATCATCGCGGGCAGCGCGCGCTCCACGGCCGGCTGCACGGAGAGATAGCACATCTCCTGCGCGTTGTAGCGGATGGTGCTGTAGAAACGATACGACGGTTCACGCTCGAGAGACTTCTCGATCGCCGCCCAATCCTCAGGTTTACGCCCCTCGCGCTCGAGCTTCGGTTCAATCCGCTCATCGTAGTCGGCCTTGAGTGCACGGCGCATGTCGATGATCGCGTGCTTGCGGATCATGCTCACCATGCCCTGTCGAGCGCGCTCATCGTGGGTCGGTCGAAACAACTCTTCGATGTTCGGTACCGGGATCTCTTTGGGGCTCGCAGCCATGGAAAACTCCTCCTCAAAACTCGTCAAAAGTGTTCATCAAAAATGAGCGTGTGCGCGAATCATTCCGGCGCGTGCATGCGCAGTACGCGCTTGAGATACGCATCGCGCCAGGCGGCCCGCTCCTGCTCGGTGGCGGCATCGGGCTGGTAGGCCTCGATCGCCGCGCGCGTCACACTGCCCTCGCTGTCGAGCAACCGCTCGACCGTATCGAGGCGCTCGCGCAGAACGCCGACTTCGGTGGTCAACTCCAGCAGAAAAGTCATCATTTGATCGATCGACGGATCTTCGAAGAAGTGCGGTCGCTTGCCCTTGGTTTGTCGCGGCAGATGGACCTCGGCGCTCGTCGTCATCGGTGGAAACTCCTCACAATCGAACCACACCAGAACGCACTTGAATATACACGGGCTATCGAGGCGGACGAATATAGGGGTTTGCCACCGTTGCAAACGCGTTGCTAGCATGTCCGCGGTGCAGCGAATCAAATCCGCTATCTCGGTTTTCACTCTGCTTTGGCTGACCTCAGCATGGTCAAACGCAGCTCCGTTGCTGCAACGCTTCGACATCGCGACCATTGCAGCCCACGATCTAAACTGGGTCGAAACCCACTACGGACGCCACTTCGACTATCAGGTGCGCGAGCACGGAGTGGTCTCGCGAGAACTCGCCGCCGCTTGGGGCGCCCCGGCCGTCGCCGGTCGTCGTTACCTTCTGATGAGTCCTGATTCGGCGCCTAAAGTGTACCTGCGTGCAATCGAATCGCCGCAGACTAAGGGGTACCGGGCACTGACCAGCTTCGGCTGGAACGCCATCGAAATCGTCGTTGATGATCCCGACGTCTTGTTCGAGTCGATGCGCGGCTCGCCGTTTCGCGTCATCGGCGAGCCAAAGCCGCTTGCCACCATCCCAACGATCCGCGCCTTTCAAGTTGTCGGGAACGACGAGGAAGTGCTGTATTTGACGGCCGAGACGGGTGACCGAGCGCGATCGGTATTGCCCGATCCGAGAGGCCGCATCGGGCGCATTTTCATCATGGTGCTCGCCGCGAGCAACCCGCGAGCCACGCTTGATTGGTATGCCGAGCGCTTTGCGTTGCAACCGGGTGCTCTTCGTGTGCGCCCCAATCCGATGATCAATCGCGCTCAGGGCATCGAGCTGACAACGCCCCTGCCCATCGCGACCGCTCGGCTTGCTGAGCACGGCAACCTAATCGAGTTCGATGGCTATTCGCCCAACGCCATCGTACGGCCGATGCTGGCAGGTGAGCTGCCACCGGGAGTCGCCATGACCAGCTTCGCCGTGCGCGATCTGGACGCGATCAAGGTCGAGTGGATCACCCCGCCCACGCGTCCCGCAGGCATGGCTTATGCGGGTCGCCGAGCCGCGACGACGCGCGGCCCCGACGGCGAACTGATCGAACTGATCGAGATGGCAAACGGGGAGTCGGCCCTACTCACGCCTTAGCGACAGACCACTTCGAACTTCTCGAGCGTTACTGGCATCTCCGCCGTCCACGTCTTGCCGATCGGTGCCAACGTCCGATTGAAAAAATCTCGGTGTACTTTCTGCCAGGCGTCAAGGGGACGCACAGGCTTACCCTCGTAGCGCGAATCTTCTTCGGTGACCTGACTGAACGGCTTGGTCTGCAGCGACGTCGTGCGCAGCACGCCTCTAGGCTCCCCCTTGCCGTCCAGCAGCACGGCATAGGCGCCCTCGTACGGCCTGCGGTCCGGATCACGGCTATAAGACCACGGCGTCGTGGCCGTGATGGTTTTTTCACCGCTCAAGATCAAGGCGGTCAAAGCGTTGGTCATCATCTCGGTGTCGCCGAAACGTCGCGCTCGCCACGGCTCATCGACCGGCAAACCTAATGTATTGCGACAACGCTGCCAGACCGAGCGTGCCGCCTCAGAGGGGCGACTCCTCAAACCGTCGTTGAAATCTTCGACGAACAAATTTTCGTACACGCTCTTGGAATCTTTGGCGATGCCATCGACGAACAGACGCAGCTCGGCGTCGCTGGCGACGTTGGCGCAACCGGCGAAGCGCTGCTGCAGCGTGAAGCGAAGGTATTGCACTCGTGCCGCTTGTCGGCCCGCTGTGGCCGCTTGCCGCCAGTATTGTTCCGCCAGACAGATATCGGTCGGCGCAAACGGTCTTTGCCGTGCGATGAAGGTCGCGAAAATGTACTGCGCCTGGATATGTCCGGCATCGGCGGCTCGCTTCATCTCGGCCACCGCCCGTTCATTCTGGTTGGTATAGAACAGGACACGGGCGAGTTGATAGCGCGCTCGCGGATCGCTCGGATTGGTAACGAGCGCCCGCTCGCAAGCCGCAATCGCGATCGGGTAATCGATGTCGTTCTGGTGCACACCCGGGGTGACCTTCTGCGGATCTTCGGGGTGCGCCGCCAGTCGATCGCACTCGGTAATCAGCGTGTCGGCTCGCGCCGTCGCCGCGAGCAGTGGCAATCCGAGCACACTACTCAGTAACGAGACCGACAATATTCGAGTCGCGAATTTCATGAGCTCAATTCGCCCCTTCGCGCGGAGTCACCAAAATCGTGACCGAGGTCCCCGACAAGGTCGAACCTTCGATCATCACCGTGGCGATCCGCTCACCGCGCGAGAAGGTCAAGCCGCTCGTCTTGCCTTGCAAAGCCGTGATCAGATTCCACCCCGCGCCCGTCAAGGATCGGAAAAAATGGTTGTAGGTGTCGACCGGCGAGAGCGTGGTGCGCAACACCACACGCCCCAACCAACGCGTGTCGGTGCCCACAACCAAGGTGCTCGTATCGTCCAACTTCGAGCCCGCCGGCAGGGTGAAATCACCGAGTTGCAGCAACTTCGGCTCTTTCGTCGCACTGGATGTCGCGCCCGCCGCGGTAACCACACCCGCGCCTGAGGCCGGCGCCTTCGCGACAGCCTGACGCTGAAACGGCGACGACCCCGACTCGCACCCGCCGAGCACCAAGGCGACTAGTGACATGACGACCCATTTGTACATATTCGATCTCCTGTCGAGATCGTCCATTATGCGCCCCTGCGGATCAACCGTTGAAGCGGCAAACGGCGATAATGTCGGCCATGCAAATCTCCACCACGCGTTGGCTTGTCACCCTGACTTTGTTGTCGATGTCGACCGTCACACGCGCCGACGAGGCTGCCGAGGCGGCTTTCGTGGCGGCGGCAGGCTATACCGTCAAACTCACCGTCACCTCCGAGTTCGGCTTCATCGAGAGCGAACCGGGCAGTTGGCGTGGCGCCGGTTTCCTTGTTGATCGGCAACGCGGTTGGGTGCTGACCAATGCGCACGTGGCAGGTTATGTCCCGGCACTCATTGAAGCGCAGTTCCGTGGTGGCAAAAACATTCCTACCAAAGCGCTCTTCGTCGACAATCTGCAAGACATCGCCGTGCTCGAAATCCCGACCGCATCAATTCCGGCCGAGGCTCTCGAGGCGCCCCTCGCCTGTGAGGGGTTGCCCGGCGTCGGTGCAGACCTCGGCACTTTCGGTCACCCACTCGGTTACGCGTTCACCGCTACTCGCGGCATCATGGCCGGTGTCTCGCGCTCCAACGGATATCCGATGATCCAGACGGATGCGCCCATCAGTCCGGGCAATTCCGGCGGCCCGCTGATCGATCTCGGTACCGGTCGCGTGATCGGTATCAACACGGCCTCACTCGGCGACCGTCGCTCCCAGAACATGAACTTTGCGGTGATGATGCCGCATGCCTGTCGCGTGCTCGAACTGCTGCGCGCCGGTCGCAGCGCCACGGTGCCGCGCATTGCGACGGCCTTCGCCGTCGACGAGAGCGACATCGAAACGCTGATCGTCGCCGACCCGCCACTCACCTCGGACGGCTTCGGTTTGCAACGCGGTGATGAAATCCTCGGTTTGGCGGGATCCGATCAACGATATCTCGCCATCTCGGATTTACTGATCGACCTGCGCGGACGCTACGGCAAAACGCCGCTGCGGGTTTTGCGTGCTGATCGTGAACTCGTCATCGACGCTAACCTTGTCCCGAGCATCCAATACCTCGATCGTCGCGGCTTGCGTATCAGTGGCGTCGTATTCGCACCCCGCTTGATGTACGAAGTCGCCTCGACCGACGAAGCGGGCGTCCTGCTCGTACATCACATCGAGCCCGGCTCACAAGGTGAGTTGCGCAGCATCGAATATGGACAGGAGGTCGTCAGCGTGAACGGCAAGGCCATCTCGACTCTCTCGCAACTCGCGCAGATCGCCGAGCAAGCCCAAAACGCGGGGCAGGATCTTCGCCTCATCCTGCGACGGATGGTCGAGGACGAGTACATCTCGGCGAGTTACCGCGTTCGCGATTTACCGGTAGACGATATCAGCTGGCATCCCCAGTGACCTCGCACACGCATCGGTCCCGCAACGGCGCACGGGAGATGGCGAGCGGCTCCCACGTTCGGTAGAGTCCAAACTCCCCTCGACGACAAAGGACCTTGCCATGATCCGAACCCTTACGACCCTGTTTTTCGCGCTTGCCGCTAGCCTGGCGTTGGCCATTCCCAAGGCGGGTGACCCGGCTCCGGCCTTCAAGCTGCAAGATCAGACCGGCGCGTGGCGCTCACTGGAAGATTACCGCGGCAAATGGGTCGTGCTGTATTTCTACCCAAAGGACAACACGCCAGGTTGCACCACTCAGGCCTGTGAACTGCGTGACGATATCTTTGCCTTTCGCCGCGCCAATGCCGTGATCCTCGGCGTCAGTGTCGATGCCGTCGACTCGAAAGAAGCTTTCGCCAAAGAACACAGCCTACCCTTCCCGGTGCTGTCGGATAGCAAGACGGCCGTCACCCAAGCGTATGGTTCGCTGACGAGCTATCCCCAATACAAACTGTTCGATATCGCCAGACGCGACACCTTCATCATCGACCCGCAGGGCCGCATCGCCAAACGTTTCGACAACGTCAACCCGGATGGGCACTCGAAGATGGTGCTGGCGGAACTGACGAAGCTACAACAGTAACGCGCGACATCGCGCGTAAACGCCACACGGTCAACCAAGGAATGACGGCGGCCACCGCGGCCGCCGTCTTCGCGCCGAGCACGACCGCCGTGAACGGTAGTAATGTCACGCTCAAGAGCATCTCGATCAGCGCGTAGCGCATTCCCGTTCGATAGTTGCGCTGCAAGGTCTGGCCGAACCCCATCGCCGAGGCCATCCCGAAAGCCAGGGTGCGCGAAATCATCATCGCGATGAACCACCACGCCACCACCGCCTCTGATGTGCGATCAGTGGCGACGTGATCGTTAGCGGCGATATCGGTAGCCAGGATGATGAGCCATGCGATCACAAAACCAAGCGGCAGACCGACAGCGGCAAGCCACCAAGAACGCGCGGCATGCTGTGCGACCAAGTCGCCGCGCGGGGATTCTTTGATCCAGCCGTAAACATGCGCACCCCAAGCCATCTGGAACGAGCCGATATACAAGATCATCAAAGGCTCGGTCACTCGGACGGCAAGGCCATAGCCACCCGCCGATACCGTATCGACACCCCAACGAAACGTACCCGAGACCGCAAAGTCGGCCACGTATTTCGCCAGCAACCCGCCCATGACGGGCAGCCCCATGAGCAGGGCCCGCCGTAAAAATCGAGCATCTATTCCTGAGGCCTGCAACACACCGCTACGCGCAGCCAACAGTGCGGCAACGAGCAGAGAGAGCGCACATTGAGTCGCGAAGAAGGCCGCGAGCGGATCGCTACCGACCCACAGCAGGAACTCGAGAGTAGCGACGAACAGCGGGAATGTGACGATCGCGATGATCGCGAGCACCCGTGCTCCACCCAAGATGCGCAGATCCGTGTGAAACATCATGCCAACATTGGCGAGCAAGCCGTACAAAGGGAGCCACGGCAGAACGGCAACATTGTGCCAATGCCCGTGCATCGAGAGGACATACAGCAGACCCGCAACGATGACACCGGCCGCGATACCGCTCACCCCCACCATCAACAATGCTGCTCGCAGCGCCGCATGACGATGCTCGCCGCCGCGATCGCTCACCTCTTGCATGTAGCCTGGTTTGATGCCGAACTGGCTGACGCTACCGACGACGGTGAGCAAGGCAATCAACAGCGCCCACTCGGCTAGATCGATTGGCGAGAGAGTCGCGCCCACGCGTCCGGTCGCCCACACCGAACCGAGCATCGACGGAACGGCAGCCACGGCGAACGCTCGCCAAGTCTCGAGGAATACGTCAAAGTGGCGTCGTTCGCTCACGTCCATTAATCTCACTTTGCGACACAACTTCGTTGATCAAAAGGGGGAGTCGATCATGGGTCATCGCGAAGATATCAGCGCCTTGTCCAACCGTTTTCTCTCGGCGTTGGAACGCGGCGACCCGACTGAGGTGCGCGCCTTTTACACGAGCGAGGCGCGAATCTGGCACAACTATGACGATGTGGCCCAAACGGTGGACGAAAATTTAAAGATGCTCGCGTGGATGTCGCGCAAGTTGCCGCAACGCCATTACCGGATCGTCCGCCACGAAATCCTGCCGGATGGCTGGTTTCAACAACACGTGCTCGAAGGCACGCTGCCCGACGGGTCGCCGTTTCGCATGCTCGCCTGTTGTGTCGTGACGGTCAGCGAGGGCCTGATCGCAAAAATCGAAGAATACGTCGACCCGGCCCAGGCGGCACCACTCAAGAATCTTTGACGAGACGTCGCGACTGCGTAATTCGAAACCGCGACGTCACAAACGCCAGATCCGTCAGCGTGGCGTTGCCGGCGGGATTCAAGCCAGTCACGTGATAGTCGCTGTAGGCAGCGGCAAAATTCAGTGGCATCGGCCCGGTCAGGTTGATGGTCAGCTGCGCACCGGCCAGTGAATAGGCCTGCTCGGCGCGCTCGATAAACGCCTCGTCGGTCGAATACAAGAACGCCGTAATCGCGCCGGCTCGCTTGGCATCCGTAGTGGCGTGAGCGAGCGCGGCGTAGCGATCATCACAGTGGACGACGAAGCCCATCGGTCCGAACCGCTCCTCACCATACAACACCCGACCGGCGGCACCAGCCGCTAGCTCAACGAGCAGCGGCGTACGCGTTCGCGCCTGCGGAAAATCAGGGTGTACGTAACCACTCGACTCGAGCAGCACCCGACCCGTCTTTGCGCCTTGATCGTGCATGTCGTCCACCAAGTGCAGCGTGCTTGGCGACTGGATCGCCGCCAGAATCGCACCGGCACGCTTGCCGTCGGTAGCTAAAGATTTCATGCAAGAGGCGAGTCGCTCACCGAACTCGGCGGCATCGACTCGACCTGTGGCAGTCTGAACGCCCGCCTTCGGGATATAAATATTTTGTGGCGATGTACACATCTGAGCCGAGAACAGACTCATTGTAGTAGCGAGACTTTTGATCACGGCTTCGAGGTCGTCCACCGAATCGATGACGACCGTGTTGACGCCTGAGGTCTCCGAATAACACAGCGCAGGCCAGGCATTTGCCTCGACCCACGAGCCGAAGCGCGCACTGCCCGTGAAATCGACGATGGCGGTCTGCGGATGTTTGACCAACACCTTGCCGAGCGGTTCTTCGATCGTATCGAGGCAAAGCGTCACGAGATTCGGATCAAAACCGTTCGCTGCCAACACCTCGCGACACTCGCGTACGGCGATCGCCATGGGCAGGACACCCGTCGGATGCGGTTTGACGATCACCGGGTTGCCGGTAGCGAGGTTGGCGAACATCGCGGGATAGGCGTTCCACGTCGGAAACGTGGCGCAACTGAAGACTACCGCCACGCCGCGCGGCACCAATCGATAGGTCTTCTGCAGCGGGATGAGCGTCGCGCCAAACTGCCGCTCCCAGCGCGCCGAGGGCGTGATGTGGTTCATGGCCATCTGCGCGTAAGCCAAGGCCTCGACACCTCGATCGAGCGCGTTAGTGCCACTGCCGGCGTAGCTCATCAGTGAGCTTTGACCCGCGGTATGCATCACGGCCTGCGCGGTATCGAAAACCCGCTCGTACAGGCGGTCGACGATTTCCATGCAGACGCCGAGCCGAGTCTCGATCGTGGCGGCAGCCCAAGTGGTCATCGCGCGCGAGCCTGCCGTAAACAGGGCGTCCGGATCCGCTCTCGGATAGTCGATGCCTAGCGACTGCTGCGTGTAAGGCGACACCTCGGCTCCCGTACGCCCGCTCGTACCGGGCTGATCCAGCTCGAACGATCGCCCGAGTGTCGCTGCGTGACGAGCCCGACCCTCTGCTTGTGCACGGGCGCCGCCGCGATGCCGATCAGGCGTTTCGGAGAAGAGGGAGAAATACCGGCGGTCACGGCACGCTGCGACGGCCGCCTCAAGCGAAGATTGATGCTTGTCGTAGAGATCGTGAGTCATTTCTTTGCCCGTCGCCATTCGAGTTCGTGGCGACGTGCACCGCGCGACGTGGGCTCATCCGCGGCGAGAATCAATCGCCGTCCTCGCAGAATGGGCGTGCGCCACTGCGTACTACCGACCAAACTCGGATTCAGCGCGACCGTCACCTCATGTACGATCGTGCCGCGCACGAGGCGCCACCGGCCGGCGTAACTGAAGTAACCGTCGAACGCCAACGCACGCTCGCGCAGCGTCGCCTCGCGGGGATTCAGCTTCGCAAACGACTCGCGATCAGCGGCCATGATGTTGGCGCTCATGTAGCCATCTGCGGTGTAGAGCAACAAACCACTCGCGCCCTCGCCGAAGGGCTCGGTGACCCGCCCGTCCTCGTACGCAATACGCCAGCCGTGATAGGCCCAAGCGCCAACGAGATCTTCGCGCGTCACGAGCCGAACACCGGATGCAGCGCAGCCGCTCGATACTCTAAAGCGTAGCGCGCTACGATCGTCTCAACCGGTTCGGCGGCGTGGATGTGGTTCACGCCTTGACCTGCCGACCAGATGTTCTTCCAGGCTTTAACCTGCTGCTGCGTGTTCGAGAGATCCATCTTCTCCTTGCCCTGCAGATTGTCCGGGTCGAGCCCCGCCGCCAGAATACTCTCGCGCAAATAATAGGCCTCAGCACCGGTGAATACTTTGGTCAGCACCAGATCCTCGAGCGAAGCCCGAACGACCATATCTTTGTAATCGCGACTCGCGAGGCTCTCTTCGGCCACGATGAAGGGCGTGCCCACATTGGCGAGATCGGCACCCACGAGCTCGGCTGCCCGAACGGCAGCGCCCGTACCGATGGCGCCTGAAAGCACGATGATGCCGTCGAAAAATTCGCGGACTGCATCGACGAAAGCAAAGGGCGAGATCTTTCCAGTGTGTCCACCGGCGCCCGCCGAAACCAGCATCAGTCCATCCACCCCGGCAGCCGCCGCCTTGCGCGCAAAAGCCAGGTTACTCACATCGGCGAACACCTTGCCGCCATAAGCGTGCACCCGCTCGATCGCCGGGATCGGGCTGCCGAGCGCCGTGATCACGAGCGGTGGCTGGTACTTCGTGATCAGGTCGAGCTCGGCGGGCAGACGCTCGTAGGAGCTGTGGGTGACGAGATTCAGAGACCACGGACCGAGGTAGCGTGGTCGGCTTGCGACCAATGCGCCATGGCCTTGGGTGATACGCTGCAGCCACTCGTCCAACACCTCGATCGTGCGGGCATTGGGGGCCGGGAAGCAGCCGACGATGCCCGCTCGACAACAGGCGAGCACCAAATCCGGTCCCGAGACCAAAAACATGGGCGCCGCGATCATCGGCAGTCTCAGACCCGAGGCCCAGTCCTGCAAACGAACAAGCTGGCGGAGCGACTCCGTATTTCCACTCATGGCCATCTCCCAATGACTTGCATAATGATACTATTCTGCGACGTATCACGGGGGCACTGATATGACGGAACACGTTTACATCCTCGGAGGGTACCAAACCGACTTCTCCGAAAACTGGGCCCGTAGCGGTCGCGAAATCGCCGACGGCATGCGCGAGGTACTCCAGCAGGGTCTTGCGGCCACGGAACTGACACCGCAGCAACTCGACACTGCCCACGTCGGCAACTTCGCAGCTGAACTGTTCTGCAATCAAGGGCATCTGGGTGGCGTGCTTGCCGCGGCCTTGCCGGACTTGGCCGGTATCCCGGCGTCGCGTCACGAAGGCGCCTGCGCTTCGGGCAGTCTGGCCGCTCTCGCCGCCTCCGCCGAAATCGAAGCAGGTCGCTACGGCTTGGCAGCCGTGGTCGGTATCGAACAAATGCGCAACGTGCCGGGCGATCAAGCGGCCAAGTTGATCGGCGCCACCGCCATGTGGGCTGGTCACGAATGCGTCGATGTGAAATACCCATGGCCGCACGTGTTCAGTGAACTCGCCGGTGAATACGACCGTCGTTATGGCCTGAAGGCCGAGCATCTCGCGCGCATTGCCGAGATCAACTTTGGCAACGCCCGCAAGAATCCGAATGCGCAGACGCGTCGCTGGGAGTTCACCGAACAAAGTTTCCAGCAAGACGACGTCGCGAATCCCGTGATCGACGGGCGCATGCGCAAACAAGATTGCGGCCAGATCACCGACGGCGCGGCCGTCGTTTTCTTGGCGAGCGAAGCGGTGGCACGCGAGTGGGCACGACAACGCGGTCGCTCGCTTAATTCTTTGGCTCGTATCGCTGGCTGGGGTCATCGTACCGCGCCGATCACCTATGACGCCAAAGTCAAGATGAGCGAGGGCCAACCGCACATCTTCCCCTTCGTACGCGCCACCATTACCGACGCGTACCGTCGCGCCGGGATCAGCGGAGTCGAGCAACTGAGCGGCATCGAGACACACGACTGCTTCACCAGCACCGAATACATGGCAATTGATCACTTTGGCATCACACCGCCCGGACAAAGCTGGCAAGCCATCGAAAACGGCGACATCGAAATCGGCGGTCGGATTCCGGTCAACCCGAGCGGTGGTCTGATCGGACTTGGGCATCCTGTCGGCGCGACCGGCGTTCGTATGCTGCTCGACTGCCACAAACAGGTGACCGGCACGGCGGGCGCTTATCAAGTCGACAACGCTGAGCGTTTCGCCACCCTCAATGTGGGCGGCAGCGCTACCACCACCGTCAGTTTCATCGTCGAGCGGGCTTCCTGAGGAGAGCATCCATGCGCAAGTACACCGATATCAGCACGCAAGACCCCATCGACCGCCCGACTTGGGTAGATGGCATCGACAACCCGTATTTGCACGGCCCCTACACACCGGTGGTCTCCGAGGTCACAGCCGTCGATTTGAAAGTCAACGCCGGCAAGGTACCCGACGATTTGTACGGCGCCTACATGCGTCAAGGACCGAACCCGATTTTCGAACCCAAGGGCCCGTATCACTGGTTCGATGGCGACGGTATGGTGCACGGCATGTATTTCCGTGACGGCCGCGCGAGCTACATCCGCAAGTGGACCCAAACGCGCGCGCTCCATGATGAGATCGAGCACGGTCGAGTGGAGCTCTCGGGGATCATGGGTCCGTACGATATCTCGCGCGTCGCCGGTCGCGAGAGCGCGGCCATGAACCCCGACTACTGCAAAGATACCGCCAATACGACCCTCAACCTGCACAACGGCAAATTATTGGCTGCGTGGTACAACTCGGGTCGCGTCCATGCGCTCGATCCGCTGACGCTCGAGACAAAAGGCGAGGAAACCTTCAGTGGCGGGCTCGGCACTTCCCTGAACGCGCACGGCAAGGTCGATGTGCGCACCCATGAATATATCAACTATGGTTATGCCGATTTTCAGCCGTGGCTGAACTATTACGTGATCGGCGCCGACGGTCGCGTAAAACATACGGCACGCATCGATTTGCCCGGACCGCGTCTGCCGCACGACACCACGATCACTCCGAACTACACGATTCTGCACGACTTCCCGCTGTTCCACGATCCGGCGCTGCTGCGCAAAACGGGGCATCGCATCGTGCAGTTCCGTCGCGACATCCCGAGCCGTTTCGGTGTGATGCCGCGCTACGGCACGCAGGAGCAAGTGCGCTGGTTCGAGTTCGAACCGGGCTATGTGCTGCACATGGTCAACGCATGGGAAGAGGGCGACTGGATCATCATGGACGGCTGCTTCCAACCCGACCCGACGATCCGCCGCGACCCCTCCGAGGGCCCGCTGAGCTCGATGCTGGCTTACCTGCGCTACAAAGGTCACTTACGTCGTTGGCGTATGAACCTCAAGACCGGCGAGTGCAGCGAAGAGCAACTTGACGACCTGAACGTCGAGTTCTGTTTGCCAGACATGGATCTCTACGGAGTGAAGAGCCGTTACTCCTATCACCAGCTGATCCCAACCGATCTGCAAACGCTGGCGTTCGAAGGGCTCGTGAAATACGACCACGAGCAAGGCACGCGCGAGATCTACCACTATCCGCGCGGCTGGTTCCCAAGCGAGACAGCTTTCGCGAAGAGCACCCGAGGCGGCGACGAGGACCAAGGCTACTGCGTTACACTCGCGACCAACATCGCGGACTACCAATCAGAAGCATGGATATTCGACGCCAAGAACATCACGGCAGGGCCGATCACGCGCGTTGCGATTCCCGGTCGGGTGCCGGCGGGCTTCCACGCCGCTTGGTTCTACGGACGCGATCTTTGGCCGGCCGCAGCGACCCAACACGCGCGCGCAGCCGCCTAAACTATTGGCAGCGCGGCCTTGCGGTCGCGCTGCTGGTGGCGACGGCCTCTCTCCAAGCTGCACTCGCCGCACCCACGCTGTATGTGGGTCGTATCATCACCCTCGATCCGGCTCGGCCCATCGCCGAAGCGGTGCTCGTTGAGGCAGATCGTATCGCGGCGGTGGGTGGCAGCGAGTTGCGAGCGGCGCACGAAGGCACGGCTCGCATCGTCGAACTCGGCCGCCGTGCAATGCTGCCGGGTTTCATCGACGCCCATGGTCATCTGACGGCAACGGCCGCCTACATCAATTTCGTCAACCTCGCACCGCCACCGGTAGGACCGGTCGACGACATCGCCCATCTGCGCTCGACGCTGCGAGAGCATATTGAGCGCGAGAGTATCTCCCCGGGGCAATGGATCGTCGGCGTGGGTTACGACGACTCACTGCTCAAAGAAAAACGCCATCCGACGCGAGACGATCTCGATGCGGTATCGCGCGAGCATCCAATTTTCATCGTCCACGTATCGGGTCATCTCAGCGTCGGCAACTCGGCTTTGCTATCGCAAATAGGTATCTCCAGCGAGACCGTCGACCCACCGGGCGGAGCTTATCGACGACAGGCCAACTCCAAAGAGCCCAACGGCGTATTCGAAGAAATGGCGCATTACGCCGTCATGACCCGACTACCACGCCCGAATCCCGACGGCGCCTTGGCAGGCTTGCAAAAAACCCTCGCCTATATGGCGAGCCGAGGTCTGACGACGGTGCAGGATGGTGGCGCGAATCCGGAAAACCTCCAACTGTTGCAGACGGCAGCTAAAAACGGCCTGCTGAACCTCGATGTGGTTGCTTATCGCTACTGGTCGCCCATCGGTACAGCGCTGCCCAAAGAATTCGTATCCGACGAATACCAGAACCGTTTTCGGGTCGATGGCGTCAAGATCATCCTCGACGGATCACCACAGGGTAAAACGGCATTCCTGAGTCAGCCTTATGCCGTTCCGCCCGCCGGTCGAGATGCCAACTATCGCGGCTACCCGAGCCTGCCGGAGCCGGTCGTCCAGAAAGCCGTGGCCGCCGCGCTGCAAGCGAATGTTCCGCTCTTGGCACACGCCAACGGTGATGCTGCGGCAGAAATGTTGATCGATGCGGTCGAAGCCGCTGGCGTCGCCAAGCCGCCGCGGGTGGTCATGATCCACTCGCAAACCGTGCGTGACGATCAACTCGATCGCATGGCGCGTCTCGAGATCACCCCGTCGTTCTTCGTCAGCCACACCTTCTTCTGGGGTGATTGGCATCGTGACGAAACGCTAGGTGAAGAACGCGCGATGCGTATCAGCCCGACACGATCGGCGACGGAGCGCGGCATTCGTTACACGCTACACAACGATCCACCGGTCGTACCGCCTGACATGATCCGTACGCTGTGGTCAGCCACCACTCGTCGCACCCGCAGCGGCCAAGTCTTGGGCACCGAGCAACGCGCGAGCACGCTCGAAGCCCTCGCAGGTATCACGATTGACGCTGCCCGCCAATATGGCGAAGAGTCGAGCAAGGGCTCCATCACCGCAGGCAAGCAAGCCGACTTCGTGATCGTCGATCAGGATCCTCTCGGCATGGATCCCGAGAACCTGCTGCAGCTACGAGTGCTAGAGACGATCTCGCGCGGCAAATCCGTCTACGTTGCCCCTTGAGAGCGAAGTAGCGGGCAGGCTGAGTTAGCGCGGACCACGCGCCAACTCGGCCTCGAGCCACGCCACCAACGACTGCGGCGTTTCGCGTGTCGCACGCGTATGCGGATAGACGTGGGCCGTGCGTACGGCGCGATCAAACCACACCGACTCCTCCTCGGGTTGTGGCGGTCGTTTGGCAGCGAGCCAAATCGCCGTGTCGGCACCTGACTCGGCATCGCGCAAGATGGATTTGAGAATCTTGCGAAAACGCGGCAATGATCGCTGCACGCCCGCCGTATCTGCCCAGCCCGGATGCATAACAAAAAAGTCGATGCCCCGCGCACCGTAGGTGTCGCGCCAGTGCTGATTCAGCACCATCTGTGCGCGCTTGTGGAACCCATAGGCCACGGTACCGTTGTAACGCTTCGGATCCGTCACGTTCATCGTGCCGGTCATCAGGGGCACGTTGTAGCCACCACCCGAGGTCACGTTGACGACCACGCTGCCGTTACCGATCAACTGCTTGGCGACCAGCGCCTCGGTGAGCTGATAGTGCGACAACAGATTGGAGACGAACGACGCCTCTCGTCCCTCGCTCGTAACGATGAGGTCGTCATTAAGCACCCCGACGTTGTTCATCAGCGCATCGAACCGCTGACCCCGAGCCACGAGACGTTCGATCAAGCGCTCGGTATCAGCCGTGGAGGTGAAGTCGCAGCACTCGGTCGCAAGACCCGTCAAACCCGACGCCTCGACCTCCGCGCGCAGTTCGGCGAGCTTACCCTCACTGCGCGCAGCCGCGACCACGGTCGCGCCGCCACGCAGCGCCTCAAGTACCATCTGCCGCCCCAAGCCACCCGAACCGCCGGTAACGAGCCAACGCTGGCCTCGAAAATCGGGCACGAACTTTGACCAAAACACTCGCCGCGCGAGATAACCCACTTGGGTGAAACTCAATGTAAAGCGGCCGTAGAACGCCAAGATTTTCTTCAGTTGCTGCCAGTTCATCGGTTGCTCACTCCTCGGGTGTTAAACTGCGGCCCTTTATGCAGCGCAGCAAGTTGCCACAAAACATTGAGACGATCCGCCATCTGCTGCGCAGTGGCGAGGGTTCGCGCGCACTCGAGGCGATCGGCGATCGATGGTCGTTCCTCATACTGCGCGACGCCTTCTTGCGGGTGCGCCGCTTCGAAGATCTTAGGCGTCGCACTGGAGCCGCGCGCGGCACGCTGACCGCACGTCTGAACGCGCTCATCGAATACGGCGTGTTGTACCGAGTGCCCTATGGCAAGGCCCCGAGCCGTCTCGAATATCGCCTGACCGAGAAGGGCCTCGATTTCTATCCGGTAGCCCTGTGCATGTGGGCTTGGGAACATCGCTGGGCGGGTGAACACGGCCTGCCGCCGCGCATCCAACATCGCCGCTGCGGTGACAATCTCGACCCGACGCTCACTTGCGTGCGTTGCGACGAACCGGTGCGCCTGCAAGACATCTCGTCGACGGCAGGCCCCGGCGCACGACACCCGGTTGCGACGGAACGCATGCCGAGACGGCGCAAAAGCGCTACGGCCACACGCCACGCCGAGGGCGTCGATACCACCATGTTTCACGCGGTCGACACCGTGGGCGATCGTTGGACCGCACTGCTGCTCGCTGCGCTTTTCTTTGGGTTGCATCGCTACGACGATATCAACTCCGTACTCGGTATCGCGACCAACATTCTCGCCGATCGTCTGCGACTCTTGCTGTCGGCAGGCGTCATCAAACAGCATCTCTATCAAGACAAGCCGCCCCGCTACGAATACCGACTCACGGAGAAAGGTTTCGACCTGGTCCCGTTCTCTTTGGCGCTGCACGAGTGGGGCTCGCGCTGGATGCCCTCGCCGCACGGTCCGAGCATCAAGATGACCCACAAGCGCTGTGATCACCGGCTTAAAACGCATTTGGTCTGCGGCAGCTGCGGCGAGGTGATCCACCCGCACGACGTCGAAGTGATCATCGACTCGACGCCACGCCGCAAACGCAGTCAATCGCGCGGTGGCAAGGGGAAGAAGCCACTCGTCCGCCGCACATAATCCTGATATTCAGGGCGCTTCTTCAACATGCGGCGCTCGAGCAATTCCTTGCCCATCATGCCGAGGATCGCCCACATCATGAATGCGGGCGAAGCAAGTCCGATCCACCCCCAAGGCACTTCGGTCGAAATCAGCCCGAAGCCAAGCCACACGCAGCACTCGCCGAAATAGTTCGGATGGCGCGAATAGCGCCATAGGCCTGTATCGAGAACCCGACCTTGATTGGCGGGGTTCGAACGAAAGCGCGTGAGTTGCAGATCCGCCATCCCTTCGAACGCGATACCGAAGAGCACCAGCGCGGAGCCAATGTACGCCAGGATTCCGAGCTCGACCGGCTCCGTTGCAACTTGTGCAAATATGAAGGGAATCGCGATGATCACCACCGTGATGCCTTGATAGATGTTCACATGGATGAGGCTGTGCCACGCATAGCTCTTGCCCTGAGACTCGACGTGCTGACGCAAACGCGCATAACGCCGATCTTCATGACCCCAGTTACGCCAGAGCAGATAGCCGCCGAGCCGTGCTGCCCACAAAACTGCGAGTATCATCACCAACTCACGGCGTGGTTCGGCACCGTCAGCCAAGTAGTAACCAATCACTGCGGCAATGCCGATACAGGGCGCGAACCAGATATCGACGATGCTCGAGTCTTTGATCGCAAGACCGATGATCCACACCACGATGAACGACATCATGATGTAGGACGCGACCACCACGAACAAATCGATCAAGGCTTGATGCATTTCCATAAACCCTCCCCTAGACGCTCAAGGAACCGCTACTCGGTGCCTTCCAGCTGCGTGAATTCTGCTCCGTGATCAGCTCGTCGATACATTTTGCCAACGGCTCGGGTATCGCGATTGTGCGGCGTGTATCGAGGTCGGCTGTGGTCGACACCACCTCGAGCACACTCGCGAGGCGGTGACGTGTTTCGTCGATGATGAACATCACTGACAACACCCGCTTCGGACCTCGCGCCACGAGGCAGGCGTGCCCCGTGACCACATCGCCCACGTGCATCTCGTCGAGAAACCAGATGTGGTGCTCGAGGTCGAACATGCCGACGCGGCTGTCACGCACGTATTCGGCACTGATCCCCATCATGTCCATGAACGGATAGCCGGCCATGTCGTACAGCGCCGTGTAGTGCTGGACGTTGACGTGACCGTTGAGGTCCTCCCAAGACGCTGGTACGACATGGCGGACGAGCTCCGGCAGCTCACGCACCTGATCCACCGTGGGCATTTGCACACGAGCCAAATTGATTCCCCCTCCCGCCAAGGCTCCGGTAACTTGCACAACAGAACCTAATACTTCTATCCTGACTGCAGCGTCGCATCGACGCAAGAGGGGACGACACATGAGTCACACCGAGACCATCCGCGAGTACTACGCTGCTTGGGTGAGAGACGACGTTACCGCCGTGATGGCGCTGTGCACCGACGATGTGGTCGCGGGCATCATGCCGGGTAAAGACCTGGTCGGGAAACACGCCGTCGTGCAGTTTCTCGACAAGTTCGCCAAAGGCATGACGAACAAGCGCTACGACATCCACGCCATCGTGGTCGAGGGTGATGTCGGCATGCTCGAAGGCGTCGAGAACTACGTCAAGGAGGGCAAGCCAATCAGTCTACCCTTCATGACCGTGTTTCGTTTTCGCGATGGCAAAGTGTGCTCGTGGCGCGATTACTTCGATATGGCCACGTTGATGAAGCAACTGCAGCCTTGAGCAACCGAATGAGTGCCCAAAATCGTCCGGTGTGGTTCAACACCATCACCCCCGCGCGCGAGGACTGCGTCCTCAAATACATGCTCGATAGCCGAGCCGCTCGCTTCCCTGATCGCCGCTTCGCGCGCTTCGAGGATGGCACACAATGGTCCTACGCCGCTTGTCGCGATGAGGTTCGCCGTCTTGCTCAAGGCTTGCAGGCGCGCGGAGTGCGCAAAGGAGATCGCGTCTTCGTCTGGCTGCCGAGCGGCAAGCCCATCGTACTCGCATGGTTTGCCATCAACTATTTGGGAGCCATCTACGTCCCGTTGAACACCGCCTACAAGGGCAAGGTGCTCGAGCACGTGATCAATGCCGCGGGCGGTTCGGTGATGCTTGCGCATCCGAGCCTCACACAACGTCTGCAAGGGCTGCAAACGCCGAAACTGCAGCAGGTTTTGACAGACGTCGACGCGCTGCAAGGCGATTCGAACGCGCTCGACGACAGCACTCCGATCGAGCACTGGGATATCCAGAGCATCATCTACACCTCCGGCACGACCGGTCCATCCAAGGGCGTGCTCTCGCCGTATCTGCAGGGATATACCACCGCCGTCGTGAACTACGGCTATCTGCAGGATGGCGAGTGCATCCTGATAAACCTGCCGATGTTCCATGTCGGCGGTACAAGTTCGATCACCTGCGCACTCGTACGCTCGGGCAGTTTCTATCTGGTTGAGGGCTTCAGCACCACCCAGTTCTGGAATCAGGTGCGCGAGGGTCAATGCAGCACCACCTCGGGTCTGATCGGCGTCATGGCGGCGTTTCTCTCGAAAGCCGAGCCGCGTGCGGATGATGCCGACAATCCGCTCAAGTACATCACGATGTTCCCAGTGAACGAGGAGACCATCGCGTTCGCCAAGCGCTTCGGCTTCGACTACCTCACCGGCTTCAACATGACCGAAGTGTCCACGCCCTTGATGACCGACATGAACGCGCCGCCCGATGGCAGCTGCGGCTGGCCGCGTAGCGGCATCGAATGTCGTCTCGTCGACGAGAACGATATCGAGGTCCCGAGCGGGCAGATCGGCGAACTCATCTGTCGCAGTGATATCCCGTGGAACATGAACGCGGGATACGACGGCCTGCCCGACGCTACGGCGCGTGCTTGGCGCAACGGCTGGTTCCACACCGGCGACCTCTTCCGCCAAGACGAGCAAGGCAAGTATTACTTCGTCGATCGCATCAAAGACACGATCCGCCGTCGCGGCGAAAACATCTCTTCCTTCGAAGTCGAAAATGCGATCCGACAATTTCCGCAAGTCGATGAAGTGGTCGTCGTCGGTGTGGCCAACGAAGTAGCCGAGCAAGACGTGCTCGCCGTGATCAAGCCCAAAGCGGGCGAGCCTTTCGATATGGCAAAACTCATTGAGTTTCTCTCGCCATTGCTCGCCTACTTCATGATCCCGCGTTACATACGGCTCGTGAACGAGATCCCGAAGACCGAGACCAACAAACCGCGCAAGATCGTCTTCCGCGACGAGGGCGTCACGGCTGACACCTGGGATCGGGAAAAAGCGGGTATTCGACTCAGACGCGAACGCCTCTAGGACCCGGACGACGCGCGCTTTAGCGACACGTGCGAGTTTCAGCTAGCGGCGGCGCGCAGGATGCGCACCGGGATGGCGCTCATGCGCGGTAGACCGCTCAAGGCATCGAAATCGTTCGCATCGTCGATGAGCGCTGCCGGGTTCGCATCCTCGAACCCATGCGCCAAAGAAATCACGCCGCGTCGAATGTCGTCCGCTAAACGCACTCGCGCCCGAGTACGTCCGTGGCGCGATTCGATCTCGATCGGCATATCATCGAGTAGTCCGAGCGCGCCTGCGTCCAGAGGATGCACATATGCGGGGTTGTGCGAGAGTCGTTTGCGCAACGCGGGTAGACGCTGACCTACCGAGTTGTAGACGGCATGCTCGCGTCGCGTCACGAGCAACCAAGGGTAGTCGCGGTCGATCTGCGCAGCCGCGACCGTTAACGTAGCGGCCACCGCCGTCAACTCCTGCATCATGGAGGCAGCCGCAAGCTGCAGCCGATACGGCCAATCAAACGGTTTCGAGTCCGCGAGCGGTTTCGGATCCGGGAAAATCGCACCATGCGGATGCCGCTTGATCTCCTCGAGCGGCACCCGACTCTTTGCAACGAAGGTCTCGAGCAGTTGATCGGTCGTCGGCGGCGATGCCATGTCGAATGGGTGGCCGCGAAACGCGAGCGGCATACCCATGTGTCTGCCGATCTCAAAGAAGATACGCCAATCTTCGAGCACATCACTCCCCGCGGGCGGTTCGATCAACGCAGGTTGATACTGCGCATAGGGTTCAGGGTAACCGAGCGACAAGCCATAGACGGTAATCCCTTCGTTTCCAAAGGTGATCGCAGGTGACTCGAAACCGAAACGCGGTCCAATGACGTAATCCGCATGTCGAGCCGTCGCTGAGAGCATCGGATCAACGACAACCAGCAACTCAAGCGACTCGAGTGCGCGACGCGTCTTTGCTTGATTCGGCCACGACAGCAACGGATTACCACCGATCACGAACAGCGCTCGTACCCGCCCCTCGCCCGGCGTCAAAATCTCGTCGGCCAGCGCGGCGGTCGGTAAGCCCGCTGCGGTATCGGTCAAACCACGCACCCGCAGCGCCTCCCCAAAACCGGCGGCCGAACGCGGTTTCTCGGCGCGTGCCACGCCTGAGAACTGTCGGAAGAGCACACCGCGATTCGGCATACGCTCACCGGCTTTGACCCAGCGTCCGCAAATCGTATTGAGGGCGAGCACGAGGTAATCCATCAAGACGCCATGGGGTGCCATGCTCGGGCCCGTGCCGCTGGTCGCGTTACCTCGTTTCGCCGCGGCAAACATTCGCGCCGCCGTGACGATATCGTCAGCGGCTACGCCTGCGACGGCAGCAACCCGTTCAGGCAAGAAGGCCGCCACGGTCTCACGCAACTGCGCGAAGCCTGCTGTTTCTGCCTCGACGAAAGCCCGGTCGTAGAGACCTTCTTCGATGATCACCCGCAACATCGCCGCAAGGAGCGGCGCATCCTGCCCCGGCAGACACTGCAGATGCAGATCGGCCTTGCGCGCGGTCTCCGATCGGCGCGGATCGATGACGATCAGCTGCAAGCCTCGCTTGCGCGCCTCGTGCAAGCGTCGCGCGGGATTGAACGAGGGGATACCGCCCCACATCGATACCAGCGGATTGGCGCCAACGAGCAGGCAGACATCCGCTTCGGCAAAATCTTGCGGACCTGCGCCCCACTTGCCGTGCAGCGCCATGGAGATCGGTTTGCCGGGCTGATCGATAGTGGCGTTCGAGAAGCGCATCGGCGAGCCGATCGCGTCCATGAACGCTTCGCGCAGCATCACACCCGCGGGACAAAAGTGACTAAACGTGCCGCCGTACATCGCGATCGAGCGCGGCCCGTATTGCTCCAAGATCGCTCGCGTCTTCGCGGCGATCTCGACAAGCGCCTCACCACTCTCGACCGGCTCGAAATCACCACACGAATTACGCCGCAGCGGTTTCAAGATGCGATCGGGAGATGCGTGAAACTCGTGGTAGTTGCGTCCCTTGATGCAGCTATAACCCGTGTACATCGGGTTATCGAGATCGCCAATGAGCTTGCTGATACGTCCATTTTCGAGCGTTGCGACCAGGCCACAGGTCGCGTGACAAAAGCGGCAGATCGCGGTCACTTCAGCCATGGCATCACCTCAAATAGAGGGCTCAAACAGAGGGCTAAAATAATCAGCCCCAAAGAAAAAGGCGGGGTGCCCTAGATGAGCACCCCGCCTTCTCGATCAGATCATCAGAACTTCCAAGCGATGTCGAGACCGTAGGTCCGCGGCGGACCGAACTGCGACACTTCCTCGCCGAAAAACGGGATGATGTTTACACGATAGAGCTCATCCGAGAGGTTCTTGCCCCAGAGCGACACCGACCAATCGGCGTCTTTCGGTGCGAGCTGGATGCGCGCATCGAGCAAGCCGTAGGAAGGCTCCGTGGCGATGTTGTCGGTCGCCCAGAACAGATCGCTCTGCCAGTTGTAGTTCAGGCTGAACTTCAGGGCGTCAGCATAAGAACCGAAGCCCGTGGTGTAGTCGAGCCCGACGCTCACTTGCGTCTCCGGAGTACGCTGCAGTCGGTTACCCGAGCTATCGAGACGGGTACCGGTCGTCGGGTTGATGGCCGACTCGAGGAAGTCGACGTATTCGGTATCGACGTAAGAGCCGCCGAGCGACAGACGCAGCGCGTCGGTCGCGAGGAACTCCAACTCCGCCTCAATGCCCTTGATATCGGCGCTCGCCGCGTTGTCGGTCAGATTGCAAAGACAGGCTGCGTTCGTCTGCGTGACCTGCAGATTTTTGTAGTCCATCTTGAAGACCGACGCGTTCAAGCGCATGCGACGATCGAGCAGCGTGGTCTTGAAGCCGACTTCGTAGTTGGTCGCCTCTTCAGGATCGAACGGGGTGGACGCCTGCGCCGGATTCGCCGGCGTATCGTCGAAACCGCCACCCTTGAAGCCTTTGGCGACGGTGGCATAAACGAACGTGTTCTCGCTCGGCGACCAATCGATCGTCACCTGCGGCGTCGACTCGTTCCACTTAGCCGAATACGGCGTTGTGAAGCCGCTTCCCTCCTCGTACACCCACTTGTTCGGCGCCGCACAAGCCGCGGGCGTCGGGCTGACGACCGTGCCGTCCGGACGACGACAGAGGCCTTCGATGGTCACGTTCGGGCGCGGATCGTTCGGGCTGAAGCGATCGCCTGTTTCGACGACGATACCCTGAACCGAGCCGGACTTCTTGTCTTGGGTATAGCGAAGACCCGCGCTGATCTTGACCGTCTCGGTCAGCTTGTAACCCAGGCTCGCAAACGCCGCTGCGTTCTCGATTTCGCCCTGGTTGATCCACTTGTTCTCGCCTGAGAGGGTCGACAGCGGATTGTTACCGCCCGGCAGCAAGGAACCGAGGAAGTTCTCACCGATGAAGCGGTCCGTCTTGTCGATTTCGTCTTTCTTGACGAACGCCCCGACGATCCAGTCGAGCTTCGAATCGGTGTTGGCCGAGGTCAAACGGAACTCTTGGCTGAGCTGCGTCGCATCGACAGCTTCAGCCACCGGCTGCGCAAACAAGAACTGACCGTTGTTGGATACCGCAGGACGGGTACCGTATCGGTTGTTCATGTACGTCATGTAGGCTTGCCAGTTGGTGATACTCCAGCCGAGTGCCTCAGGACCAGCGCCAGTCTGATCATACAGCTGCGCGCTCTCACCATTCGTATAGCCCGTGAGCGAGTTGAAGGTGAAGCCTTCAAAGTCGCGCTGCACATCGAGCGTCACGGCGAAACCATCGCGACGCATGAATTGGCTCGTCGGCGTCGCGTCACCCTTGTACTGTATGCTTGTCGCCACGTTCACACGCGGATCGGTCAAGCCGAGATAAGCGCGCAGGTTGCTCCAAGGGCGCGTGCAGTTGGTCCGCAAGTAGCTGGTTTCGCAGCTCGGCGTACCGCCCTCGATCGCCACTACGTTCACACCGTTAGTGTTGTCTTTGTAGAACCCGAAAATGCCGCGTACGGTCCAATCCGAGCCCTCCGGGTCGTAGAGGAACTGAGCGCGCATCTGCACCGACGAGAGATCTTCGACGTCGCGATCATGCAACTTGTCGTACCCGAACCCATCCCGATCGCGGTACTGGAACGAGAATCGACCCGCTACCGAATCGGTCATGCCACCCGTGACGTAGCCGCTAACGAGCTTTGACTGGTAGTTGCCGTAACCAACGGTGAGCGAGCCGGACTGATCAAACTTCGGCTTGGCAGTCATGATGCTGAGTGCGCCGCCTACCACGTTTTTACCGAGTAGCACGCCCTGCGGACCACGAATGACCTCAACACGCTCAAGGTCGTAGAAATCGTAATTCAGGTCACCCGTACGACCCATGTAAATGCCATCGACGAAGGTGCCTACCGAGGGGTCAGCCGAGGGCGAGTCAAGACGCGTGTTGGTGATACCGCGGATATTCAGCTCAATATCGAGCGGCGTGCCCGCTGTCAATGAAAACGCCGGCACTGTGGCCGCGAGATCGCCCGCCGAGAACACCTTGGCGTCGGCCAAGGCGGCACCGCCATAGGCACTGATCGCGATCGGCGTCGTTTGCAGCGCGGTCTCACGACGCTGTGCGGTCACCACGATTTCTTCGAGGCCTTGCGAATAGGAAGGAGTCGATGTGGCCGTCAAAGCCACGATGATGGCCGCAGCGACGGGTGTCGTGCCCGAGCGAATCCAACGGCGATTGCGAAGCGTCATGCTGTTGTCCCCCAAATGACGTTTTTGATGTAGGTACTTCGAGCAACCCTGTGCGGCAGATCCCCTAGACCCACCGCGCTGACTTGCATAACGGAACCTTTCGGACTCTGAGGCTACTCCCCTCCGCCGACCCGATGCAAGCCCTGTTGCGCGCAAACCAAAAAATCGGCGTGAGCGGCCAGGGCATCCGCGTACTCCTGTGGTGGCGATGACGCAACGTCCGCCGCACGGGCGATTATCGGCATCGAAGCCGTAGGTACAGCGTGGCCCCGTCCCCACTCGACACTCGAAGCTCGGCGCGCCCAGCCCGCACCCACGACCCACGTCTGCCCGTACGCGGTCGCTTCAGGGTGAATCAGGCCGGCGAGAAACGGCACCACACTCGCGACCGACATCCGCTCGCGCAGCTCGTCGTTCAAGTGGGGCTCGGTCATGCGGGTGGCCGCGTAAGGGGCGATGGCCGACACCAGAACTCCCTTTGGAGCCGCCTCGGCAGCCAGACTGCGCATAAATGCAATCAAAGCGGCTTTGGATGCCGCATAGGCCGAGAGTCCGTGCAGTCCATGCAATCCCGCGCTCGAAACCGACACGACGATCCGCCCTGATCCTTGAGCGCGCAGATGCGGGTAGATCGCGTGCGTGATCGCCACGGTCCCCTCGAAGTTGATCGCAAAGATTCGCCGAAAATCCTCGAGGCTGATCTTGTGGAAGGGCGCGTGCTGATCCACCCCGGCGTTGTTGACGAGCGCGTCGAGTCGTCCCCAGGCATCGAGCGCCGTCTGCAGCATCCGCGCGCCTGCGCCCTCGCTGCACACATCGTCGTACTGCGCGATCGCCTCACCGCCACTCGCGCGTATCTCCGACACCACGGCATCCGCACTCGATGCTCGATTACGATTATTGACGACGACACGCCAACCGAGACTCGCCAAGTGCAGCGCGTACGCACGTCCGAGTCCGGCGCCCGCTCCCGTGACGATGACGACACGACCTTCACATCGAGGGTCCTTGACCATGGGTGCGTTTCCTTGTCAGTCTTGCAATGAAAGTTGCGGGTCATCATACCCGCCGTGAGGGGGCGCATTGCATGAACGATCTCGATCCGCGCTTGGCGCGTCTCTTGGACAAGGAAGCGATCCGTGAGGTGCTCTCCAAATACGCCCGCGGCGTGGATCGCGGCGATGGCCCGCTACTCAAAAGTTGCTACCACCCCGATGCCATCGAGGAGCACGGTGGTCGCTACACGGGAAACGCTTACGAATATGTCGATGGCGCCATTCCACGTATTCGACTGATGGACTCGATGCAGCACGTGCTCGGCAACACCCACTTCGACTTCGTCACCGACGATCTCGCTTATGTCGAGACCTATCTCGTGACGCTGGCGCGCATGAATATCAACGGCGAACGCTTCGATACCTTCACCGGCGGTCGTCTGATTGATCGCTTTGAGCGACGCCAAGGCGACTGGAAGATCGCTCATCGCCGCACCATCTTCGATTGGAACCGAGACACTCCGTCACGCGAAGGCTGGGTCGGCGGCATGTTCATACCGGGTCAGCCTGGCATGCGCATGGGTAGCAAGGGAGAGACCGACCCGTCGTACGAGCGCTTTTGAGGTGCTCGAATGACTCGCCCGAACGCGCCGTTCAAAAAAACTTTTTTTCCATCGTCTGCGATGCGAATCGAGCGTCGCGCCGATGGCTGCATTCTGGTCACGCCCGAGCTGCCGCTCGCGAGTTACCTCAGCAACTTGCCGAAGGTGCTGGCCCAGCGAGCAGCCCGTCATCCGGAAAAGACCTATTTAGCTGAGCGACGCGGTGGAAAAAATGCTCCATGGACTCACGCGAGCTACGCCGAAATCAATTCACGCGCGCAGGCCGTCGCGGCCTGGCTACTGGCAAGAGGTATCGACCGGAAGCGCTCGGTCCTAATCCTCTCCGGCAACTCCATCGCGCACGCGATCATCAAATACGGTGCGATGAGCGCGCGCATCCCCGCTTGCCCGGTCAGCGTCAATTACGCCCTGATGGGCGGAGATTATGGTCGCCTCAAGCATGTCATCCAATTGGTACGACCCGCGGTTGTATTTGCTGAGCAGACGGCGCTATATCAAAAAGCCTTGGAGAACGTCGACTTCGGCGATGCGGCGATCATCACTGACAACCCCGATGCGATCACGCGTCTCGTTGGCAGCGGCGAGCGGTTTGCCACGGCGAGTGTGCTCGCCACCGCCATCACGGCGGCCGTGGCCGAGTCGATCGAGACCATTGAGCCCGACGAACCCACCCTATACATGCTCACCTCCGGCAGCACGAGTTTGCCGAAAGCGGTGATCCAGACGCAACGCATGCTCGCCTCGAACCTCGCCCAAGGCCAGCAAGTACTGGGTGCGACCGCCGGCTGGGACGATGTCATGCTCGACTGGTTACCTTGGAACCATGTTTCGGGCGCCTACACCAAGATGGGAACACTCACGAGCGGCGGTACGCTCTACATCGACGGCGGTCGTCCGATGCCAGGCGCCTTCGACGAGTCGCTGCAGAATCTCAAGGAAATCGCGCCCAAGTTCTACGTCAACGTTCCTTTCGGTTACGCCATGCTGGCTGACGCCATCGAGAAGGATGACGACCTGCGCCGACGCTTCTTCGGCAGTCTGCGTCTCGCCTTGTACGGCGGCGCAGGCCTGCCACAATCGCTCTACGATCGCTTCCAGCAACTGGCCGTCGATACAGTCGGCGAAAGAATCTTTTTCACCACCGGTTACGGTGCCACCGAAACCTCCTCCGGTTGCATGGCGATCTACTTCCCGACCGAGGAAGTCGGTATCGGCCTGCCCATGCCTGGGCTCACACTCAAGCTAGTACCGAATGCCGATCGCTACGAGGTGCGCCTCAAAGGCCCGATGATCACCCCGGGCTACCTCGGCCTCAGCGCCGACGAAAATCGCAAGATCTTCGACGACGAGGGCTTCTATCGCACCGGCGATGCCGCACAGCTGCACGACCCGGGCGATCTCGGTCAAGGCTTGAAATTTGCGGGGCGTCTGGCCGAGGAGTTCAAACTCTCGAGCGGAACTTGGGTGTCGGCAGGACGACTGCGTGCACAGTTGATCGAAGCGCTCTCCCCGTTCGTATCTGACATCCTCGTCTGCGGTGAGAACCGCGATCGCCTGGCGATCCTGGTGTGGCCCAAAGCCGCGAGTACGGCTGTGAGTGACATCGCGCTCGACGCCGAGATCACCGCACGGCTATACCGCTTCAACCAGGGACGCGGCGCGAGTGAGCGCATCACGAGCTTCGCGATCCTGCGCGAGCCGCCGAGCGTCGATGCCCATGAAGTGTCGGATAAGGGCACTATCAACCAACGCGTCGCTCTGTTGCGACGCGCCGCAGATGTCGATCGGCTCTACCAACAACCGGAACTGTGAACCCATGAATCTCGAAAACTGCGTCGCCCTCGTCACCGGCGGTAATCGTGGCATTGGCGAAGGCTTCGTCCGGGTATTGCTCGCCGAGAAAGGCGCGGCGCGGGTCTATGTCGGCAGTCGCGATCGCGGCTCTGCAGCTCATCTCGAGCAGGAATTTCCGGGGCGATGTGTCGCCATTGAACTTGATGTCACCGACCCCGCCGAGATTGCAGCCGCCGCCGCTGGCTGCACCGATGTGAATCTGCTGATCAACAACGCGGGCCTTTTCAGTAACAACCTGCTGATTGGCGCTGCAGACATGTCCCATGCGCGCGCCGAAATGGACGTGAACTTCTTCGGACCGCTGGCCTTGATTCGCGCCTTCGCACCGACGCTCGCACGCAACGGCGGTGGCGCAGTGATCAACGTGCTCTCGGCCGCCGCCATCGTCGCCGTGCCGAACATGGGCGCCTACTCACCCTCCAAAGCGGCTGCGCGTATGCTGTCGACCTCGGCGCGAGCTGAGCTCGCGAGTCAGGGCACGCACGTTGCCGCACTGATCGTCGGATCCGTCGACACTCGCATGGCGGCACATGTACAAGGCGCCAAAGAAAACCCTGCCGATATTGCCCGCATCGGCCTGACGGCCGCCGAGCGCAAAATCGACGAACTAGACACCGATCGTATGGCCGTGGACGTGCGCGCCGCCTTGCAGCTCGACCCGAAAGGGCTAGAGAGACGCATGGCGAAGATGCTGCACGCCACGACTATCAGTACAGGACGCTGAGTCCGTCAAAATAGCGCCGGTCGATTCATGAGCGCGCTCATGTGCTCGGCCGGCGGCTCTCCCGCCTTGAATCGATCGAAGGACGCGCGATCGAAATAGTCGCGCCACTCAACGATCTGACCGCCTCGGAAACGCAGCACCCCTGCGTAAGGAATCGTCACAGTCTTGCCGTCCGGTGCGGTGAAGTCATCGACACCCTCGGTGAAGACCACATCCCCACTCTCGGCATAGTGGAAAATGCGCCAGCGCACGACCGGCATCTGATCCGAAAGCTTTTCCATGAAGCCTCGCATCGCGGTCTTGCCGACGATCGGCGGGCTGCCTACGTGTGAATACCACACGATGTCGTCCGCACAGAGTTCGAGCACCGCAGCCAGATCCTTGCGACGCCAACCCATGATCAAGGATTTGACATGCTCAAAGTGCACGCCACTCGTCGCGCTCATATCGGTGGCTCCCATGGCATCTCTACCTCCTATGACCACTGCGGCAACCGGTGCTGCGGTAAACCAATCGCGTCTGTTCATGCGCCCCTCCATTGAAACCGACTTTTGTCGCTTTCACAATTAGACCACAGTTATACTTTGACCCGAGACGTCACACCAGCCAAGGGGGATTCTGAGGTGCGTACGACTCCAGCAGAGAAAATCCGCGACTACCGCGCGCGCGGTTGGTGGGGCGACACCCGCATTCACGACCTGTTCGACGTAAATGCACGAGCGAATCCCGAGCGTCTCGCCCTCGTCGATGCCCCGAATCGCGCAGACCTCGTCGGCACCCCGGCGAATAGACTGAGTTTCGCGGCTGCTGCGTCGCTTGCCGATGGCTACTCACTGAGTCTCGCGCGGCTAGGTCTCGGCAAAGACGACGTGCTCGTCACGCAACTGCCGAACATCGCCGAGTATCCGTTGCTTTACATCGCCGCCATGCGCCTTGGCATCGTTGTAAGCCCGGTGCCGGTGCAATTTCGACGTCACGAGCTCGAGCAAATCGTTCGTCTGACGAATGCGAAAGCCATTCTGACAATCGATCAGCTCAAAGGTACTGACCAGATCGGGATCGCCTTGGCTTTGAGCTCTGACCTGGCTAAGGATGGACTGACGCTTCAGGTGTTGAGCTTGCGTAGCGCCACCTCGACTACCCAAACGCCACGAGGCGCCACCGCCTTTGAAGCCGCTGCTCTCGATGCAGAGTCAATCGCAGAGCTGCACAACGCCGTCCAAGCCGCCGTCGTTGATGCCGACGACATCGCCACGATCTGCTGGACGTCCGGTACCGAAGGTACACCCAAAGGCGTACCGCGCTCCCACAATCATTGGTATGCGATCAGTTTCGCGCATCTGCGCGGCGCAGGGATCCAACCGGGTGAAGTGCTGCTGAATCCGTTCCCGCTTATCAACATGGCTGCGATCGGCGGCTGCTTCATGAGCTGGATGCATAACGGCGGAACGCTGGTGCTGCATCACCCGCTCGACCTGCCGACCTACCTCAAACAAATCGCCATCGAGCGCCCACAGTATGCGATCGCACCGCCGGCGCTGCTCAACATGCTCTTGAAGAACGAGGCACTGTTGGCAACCGTCGATCTGTCCTCACTACGTTGCATTGGTTCGGGCTCGGCACCGCTCGATCCGGAAATGATCGCAGGCTATCGCGATCGCTTCGGTATCGAGATCTGTAACAACTTCGGCTCCAACGAGGGCGTGTCGCTGATCAGCAACGCCGAGAACGCTAGCGACCCGGTGCACCGCGCGCGCTGGTTTCCGCGCTTCGGACGCGACGAAATCTCGTGGGCCTCACCGCCACCGGTACACATCCGCACCCGTATCATCAACCCGGACACCGGAGAAGAAATCGTCGATGCGGGCAAACCGGGTGAACTGCAGATCACGGGGCCCACGGTATTCGACGGCTACTACCGCGCGCCGCAGATCACCGCGCAGTCCTTCACGGGTGACAACTGGTTTCGAACCGGCGATCTGTTCGAGCTCTGTGGTGAAGGTGACGATCTGCGCTTTTATCGCTTCGTCGGTCGCCTCAAACAAATCATCGTTCGCGGCGGCGTGAAGATCGCACCGGAAGAACTCGACAACCTGCTCTCGCAAATGCCGAGTGTGCTCGAGGGGGCGGTAGCGAGCTACGCGGATCCGATCATGGGGGAGAAAATCTGCGCCGTCATCGTCCCGAGACCTGGCGTCGAAGTCACACTCGAGTCGATTTGCGAGCACTTCCGGATCGCCGGCTTGGCGATGTTCAAATTCCCCGAGCGCGTCCGCGTCGTTGCTCAACTGCCGCGTAACAGCGTCGGCAAAGTGCTGCGAGGCGAACTCACCCACATCGCCGAGAGCGCCAACGGCAATTAGTTCTCAGCGCCACTGCCGAGCGATCATCACCGCCTCACGAAAGCCCGCTCGGCAGTAATTGAGCATGGCTGCGGATGCGACGATTGTGATGCCGCTCACGATCGAGAGTGATACGCCGATTTGCGAAGGGCCGCCAAGCATCGCGTCGCTCACGAAAGCGACGATGGTCGGGCCGATACCGAGCGACATCATCGTGCCGATCAGGAAATAAGCGGCAATGATCTGCCCGCGCAATTGGTTCGGTACGACCAGTTGTAGCGTCGTTCCTGGCAGTCCGTTCAGCATACCGAAGCCGAAGCTCACGACCGAAAGGCTCGCGAGCAGCCACTTCATGTCCCCCAAAATCGGTGTGATCACCACGAGCGGTGTGAGCGAGAGCATGATTGCGATCGCGACAATCAAGGGAGCATCGATCTGCCCGCGCGCTGTGAGCTTATCCGACACCCAGCCACCCACGTAGACGCCGGGCACCGACAGCACCAGCAAGATCACGCCGTAAGCGAGCCCGATGTCACCCGGGGTCCAGCCATGCACGCGGATCGCGACCGCCGGAATCCATACGAGAAAAGAAATCCCCGCGATCCCGAAGACCGAAAAACCGAGAAACAGCAGCAGGAACAACAACCGACGTCGCCCGATAAACGAGACGAGCCCAATATCCGCACTTTTCGGCGCGAGCCCCCGACGCTCGGGTTCGCGAATCAACAAAAAGAGTAAAGCGATGATCACGCCCGGCAAACCGACCGCGAAAAAAACCGCCTGCCACGGGGCGAAGGTTCCAAGGCCCTCGATGGT
The DNA here is from genome assembly GCA_018970145.1 of Gammaproteobacteria bacterium. Taxonomy (GTDB): domain Bacteria; phylum Pseudomonadota; class Gammaproteobacteria; order Steroidobacterales; family Steroidobacteraceae; genus UBA964. Next base: position 49,510 of record JAGWWY010000009.1, on the reverse strand, counting down.
GAACGGACCCATACGACTAGCTGCTTCGATGACCTGACCGCCGATGATCAATGCCAAGCCGGAGCCGAGATACGGACCCATCGCATAGGCACTGATGGCTCGAGCGCGTCGTTCAGGTGGAAAATAATCGGAGATCAAAGAATACGCGGCTGGCGATAATGCAGCCTCGCCGATGCCAACGCCCACTCTGGCGATGAATAACGCGAGGAAACTCGTCGCGAGACCACACAACGCGGTCATGATGCTCCAGGCGATCATGCCAACGAGGATAATCATGCGTCGACTCATGCGATCGGCGAGCCAACCAAGCGGCAAGCCCATCACACTGTAGAAGATCGAGAAGGCGAGACCGGCGAGCAGACTGAACTGCGTATCCGTGATGCCAAGATCGGCCCGAATCGGCTCGACCAAGAGACTCATGATCTGACGATCGATGAAGGAACTCGTGTAGGCCACCATCAACAGGCCGACCACGATCCACGCACGCAGTGGACTCGGCCACGGCGCCGCATCAGCACTCGGGGCACCCATCAAACCGTTCGCTCCACGACCATCGCAGCACCCACACCACCTGCGCCAGTACAGGCTACGAGTCCGTAGCGACCACCGCATTGATCAAGATTATCGAGCAAGCTCGAGAGCAGAATCGCACCCGAAGCTCCCATCGGGTGACCTTTGGCCATGTGGCCCCCAGCGACGTTGACCTTCGCCAGATCGACCGCATGGTCACGCAGAAAAATCGCCATCGTCACGGCGAACGATTCCATGAACTCGATGCGATCCATGTGATCTAGCGTCAGTCCCGCCTGCTCGAGCGCGCGATGCATCGCCGTCATACCAGCGAGCAAGGAGGCATGCGGATCACCACCGGCTTCTGCATAGGCCAACACCCGAGCGCGTGCTCGTCGCCCGCCGATCTCGGGTGATCCCCCGACGAGCGCCAGACCCGCGCCATCGCAAACCGGCGGTGCGTGCGCGATCGTGTGGCGATGATCGATCGGTCCATCGAGCGCCGCCGCATAATGCTCGGCGAGCGCGGCAAATCCTGGCGCCATTGCCGCAAGCGATTCGGCACTGGTCTGCGGACGGATGCACTCGTCGTGCGCCAGCGCGTCGATCGTGATGCGCGAAGCGGCAAAGGCCGGCACCATCTCGGCGGCGGCGGCCCGTTGCTGAGAAATCAGCGCGAGGCGATCGAGCTCCACGCGCGAAATATCTTGCGCCTCGGCCAAACGATCGGCAGCGAGCACCACCGGCACATAGCGTGATCGCTTCGGAAAACTGGCATCCGTATAGTAGCCGGCCTTGTCCGCCATGAACGGAACACGCGACATCATCTCGACGCCGCCAGCCAATACCGACGCATCACGGCCAGCGACCTGCCTCGAGGCAAGCCCGATCGCAGTCAAACCCGAGACGCAATAATTGTTTAGCGTGAACGCACTCGCCGACTCGTCGATGCCCGCATGGAGTTTGCAGACGAGTGCGATATTGCCGCCCTGATCGCCGATCTGCCCGACGCAACCGAGAATCAGCGATTCGACACCGCGCGGCGATCCGCCGCGAGACTGCAACGCAGCGACGAGCGCGCCCACCAAGTCATAAGGTTGCTGACTCGCGAGCCCGCCATCCGGCCGCGCCTTGCCGCGCGGCGTACGCACGGCGTCATGAATCCAAGCCTGCATCGGTCTCCCCCCGTTTGGCTCACCTACCGAGTGTGCCCGGGACCGATGTCCCATGGAAGAGTCTTATAAAGAAAGTCTGCCTCGAGGTAACGACAACTACGTTGGAGCCGCGCTTGGAAAGTGGCACCATCTTGTGGTGATTCAAGATGATTTCGGCAACCTGCATCTTCCCGCCTCTGGACCGAGTCGCATCGTCTCGCTAGTGCCTAGCATCACCGAACTACTCTGTGATCTCGGACTCGGCAAGCAACTCGTCGGACGCACAGGCTTTTGCATCCATCCACGCGACATCGTTCGTGCCATTCCGAAGATCGGCGGAACCAAAGATGTCGATATCGAGGCGATTCGTCGACTTGAGCCTACGCATCTCATCGTCAACATCGACGAGAATCGACGCGAAACGGTCGACGAGCTCAGCCAGTTCGTCCCGGCGGTAGTTGTCACGCATCCGCGGGGGCCAGACGATAATCTCGCTTTATTTCGGCTGCTCGGCGCTATTTTCCGCTGCGAGCACCAAGCCGAGTCGCTGTGCGCGGCCTATCGCACGCGTCGCGATCACCACTGCAGGGCGATCTCAAATAAAGCAACAGAGTCGGTGCTGTATTTGATTTGGCGCGATCCCTGGATGACAGTCTCGCGTGATACCTACATCTCACGGATGCTCGCCTTGTTTGGCTGGGTCACGTGGCAGCCTGAAAACGACGCAAGACGCTACCCATCGCTGCAATTATCCCAGTGCCAGGGCGCGATTGACCGCGTGCTTCTGAGCAGCGAACCGTTTCCTTTCCGCGAGAAACATCTGGCGGAGATCCTCGCGGCGTTGCCCGGGGTCCCGGTCGAACTGATCGATGGAGAGATGGTCTCGTGGTACGGCTCGCGCGCCATCGCCGGAATCGACTACCTCGCCGACTTCATACGTTGCGCCGGAAGCGACCGCCTACTGCATACAACGCATGGCTGATTTGCCCGAGCGATGCGTAGCGCACCGCATCCATCAACGAGGCAAAAATGTTCTCCCCTGCCGCCGCCACACTCTGCAAGCGACTCAATACTTCAGGTGAGCCGCCGCAGTTGCGCAGCTGAAAGGCTTTCACTGCACTAACTTGCCCCTGCTTTTCTTCTTCAGTTGACCGAATCAACTCGACCGTGGCGTGCTCGGCAGAGGCATCGTTTTCTGAGAGAAACGTATTGACGCCAATGATGGGCAAGCGACCGTCGTGCTTGAGGGTCTCGTAGTAGAGACTCTCTTCCTGAATCTTGCCGCGCTGGTACATCGTCTCCATGGCCCCCAAGACACCACCACGTTCGCTGATCGACTCGAATTCTTTGTAAACGGCCTCTTCGACCATGTCGGTGAGATAGTCGATCAGTAGCGACCCAGCCCATGGATTGTGATTTTTATTGAGACCCAACTCGCGATTGATGATCAACTGAATCGCAACGGCGCGCCGCACACTCTCCTCGGTCGGCGTCGTCAATGCCTCGTCATAAGCGTTGGTGTGCAACGAGTTGCAGTTATCGAACAAAGCATACATGGCTTGTAGCGTCGTACGGGTATCGTTGAACTGGATCTCTCTCGCATGCAACGATCGGCCCGAGGTCTGGATGTGATACTTCATCATTTGGCTGCGCGGCGCAGCGCCATAGCGCTCGCGCATGGCTCGCGCCCAGATTCGTCGCGCGACGCGGCCAATCACAGCGTATTCCGCATCCATACCGTTCGAGAAGAAGAAAGACAGATTGGGAGCGAAGTCGTCGATCTTCATCCCACGCGAGAGGTAGTACTCGACGATCGTGAAACCGTTAGAGAGCGTGAACGCCAACTGGCTAATTGGGTTCGCTCCCGCCTCGGCGATGTGATACCCAGAAATCGAGACTGAGTAGAAATTCCGAACGCCGTTGTCGATGAAGAACTGCTGCACATCACCCATCATGCGCAGCGCGAATTCCGTCGAGAAGATGCAGGTATTCTGCGCTTGGTCTTCCTTGAGAATGTCCGCTTGCACTGTTCCGCGCACCTGCGACAACGTGCTCGAACGGATCTTGGCGTACTCCTCCGAAGACAACGCGACACCGACCAATTCCTCACCACACACGCCCAGTAAGCCAAGACCAGACCCATCATGTCCTTCGGGTAGTTCACCGCGATAAACCGGCTGTGTCTGTCTGTCCTGTTTGATGTTTCTCTGCTCAAGGTACCGCTGCACCTCGCCCCAGCGTCCCGCCTGCTTGAGGTGACGCTCGACCTGCTGATCGATCGCCGTATTCATGAACATGGCAAGCAGCATCGGCGCCGGACCATTGATGGTCATCGATACTGAGGTTGTGGGCGCGCACAGGTCGAAACCCGAGTACAGTTTTTTCATGTCATCGAGCGTCGCGATCGAGACACCCGAGTTGCCGGTGCGGCCATAAATATCAGGTCGGGTGTCCGGATCCTCGCCGTAGAGTGTCGTCGAATCGAATGCCGTTGAGAGACGAGTTGCGCTCTGCCCACGCGCCAAATAATGGAAGCGCCGGTTGGTTCTCTCCGGGCTGCCCTCACCGGCAAACATGCGGATGGGGTCCTCCTGTTCGCGACGATAGGGGTACACACCCGCGGTATAAGGATACGCACCGGGTAGATTCTCTCGAAGAACGAAACGCAGAATGTCACCCCAGTCTTTGTGCTTGGGCGCCAGCAACTTCGGAATTCGGTTGTGGCTCAGCGTCTCGACATAGTTCTCCCCGGCGACGTCCTTACCACGAACCGAGTACACGTAGTGCTCATCCGTCACGGCCGCGACACGCGACGACCAAGCGCGCAACTCACCAAGCCCTTCGGGCCCGATGGCCTCCAACGCTGCGTTGTACTCGACTCGCAGACGCGAGAGCCCGGCATCGGCGCTGCTTGACGTTGTAGCAAACGGCCGCGCCAACGTGGGCAACTCCGCATCCCCCAAGACCCGCAGACTCTCGTATAGAGCGTAGGCACGGCTGGCCGCTGCAGCGAGTCGCTCGATCGTGGCGTCAGCCTTACGACCACCCTCGGCGATCTCTGCGAGGTAGCGCACACGCGAGCCCGGGATCAGTGGATCGCGAGAAGTGAAAGTCGTCGGACCGGGGTTCTCGACGCGCCACGGGCGCGCACTAATACCTTTGCCATCGAGCCGTGCGCAGATCGCAGCAAACAGCTTGTTGACACCGGGGTCGTTGAAGCGCGAGGCGATGGTGGGATAGACCGGGATATCCTCGTCCGACGCATGCCACTGATCGGGGTGATTGCGGCGCCACTGTTTTTTCACATCTCGCAGCGCATCCTCTGCACCACGACGCTCGAATTTATTGAGAACGACCATCTCGGCAAAATCGAGCATGTCGATTTTCTCGAGCTGCGAGGCGGCACCGTATTCGCTCGTCATCACGTAGATCGGCAAATCGACTAAATCGATCACCTCGGTATCGCTTTGTCCGATACCGGCAGTCTCCACGATGATCAAATCAAAACCGGCCAGCTGATAGAGCGCAATGACGTCTTTCAGGACGGCCGAGGTGGCCAGATTACGACGACGCGTGGCGAGCGATCGCATGTAGACGTGGGGCGCAGCCAGACTATTCATGCGGATTCGATCACCGAGCAACGCGCCGCCGGAGCGACGACGGGTGGGATCAACTGCAACGACCGCGATACGCGCATCCGGGAAGTGGCGCACGAAGCGCTGGATGAGCTCGTCGTTCAACGAGCTTTTGCCGGCCCCGCCGGTGCCGGTGAGACCGATCACCGGCGCGCGGCGCGTGCTGCTCGCAATCGCTGCGAGAACATTAGCGCGCAAATCATCGACCACCGCGGGCTCTGCATCTCGCACGGATCGCTCGAGAACCGAAATCGTCCGTCCGAGTTGTCGATGATCGTCAGCCGTGAAGGTGCCGAGCCGGTAGGCCGGGCGGGTGCTCGCACCCACTCGACGAATGACATCGGCAATCATGCCGACCAGCCCCAAGGTGCGGCCGTCCTCTGGCGTATAGATTTTTTCGATGCCGTGCGCCTCGAGTGCCAAAATTTCATGGGGCGCGATCGTGCCGCCACCGCCGACGACGACTCGAATGTGCTCGCAGCCCCGCTCGCGCAACATGTCGACCATGTACGCAAAATATTCGTTGTGCCCGCCTTGGTAGGAGCTGACCGCAATACCGTCAGCATCCTCCTCGATCGCCGCCCGAACGATATCGGCGACCGAACGGTTATGTCCCAAGTGGACGACTTCAGCGCCCTGCGATTGCAGCAAGCGGCGAATCATGTTGATGGCCGCGTCGTGCCCGTCAAATAAAGAGGCCGCCGTAACGAAACGCAACGGCGTCTGCACGGTGCCGCGCTCAGCGTCGTCGTCGCTTGGTCCCGATTCACGAATCGTGGCAAGGTCGCTCATGATCAATATTCCGAGGCGTGACTTTACTTGTGGGTATAGTACTGTTTACCGTCGGATAAAGTACACTCGCCGTATGAAGGCTACCTCTCGCGCCAACTCCGGCCCTTGGAGCGGCACCTCGATTCGTTCCGCTGAGCGCGACGGGAAACGTAATGCCGTCATCCGCGCAGCCGCTCGGGCATTCTCAGCGAGGGGCTATCACAACACCTCGCTCGACGATCTGGCCCAAGCACTCAATGTCACCAAGCCAACGATCTACAGCTACGTCGCCAGCAAAGAAGAACTTTTGTTCGAATGCTTTCGCCAAGGGGTCGACGAAATTCTTTCGGGTTTTCGCGCCGCCGAAACCCAAGGCGGCTCTGGTCGTGAGCGACTCATGACCGTCGCCTCGCAGTACGCCATCGCGGTCACGGGCGATTTCGGCTGGTGCATGGTACGCCTCGAGGAAGAAGGCCTTAGCGAGACGATGAGCCGCCAAATCAAGCAATTGAAAACCCAGGTCGACCGCGGGCTGCGGCGCTTGATCCAGCAAGGCGTCGAGGACGGATCGATTCGCCCCTGCGATCAAAAAATGACCGCATTCGCGTTGGCTGGGTCACTTAACTGGATCGCGCACTGGCACCGCGCTAACGATGCGCTAACGCCGAGTGAAATCGCCACGCGCGTACTGGATATCTTCGAGTTGGGCCTTGCCCCGCGTTAATTCAGGAGTCACCGCATGTCCTTTACCACTATCGAATTTCGAGTTGAAAAGCAGATCGCCTTCATCACGCTCGCACGCCCGGAGACTGCCAATACGGTAAGCGCGGAGATGGCGGAGGAATTGCTCGCGGCAGCCATCCGCTGCGACGGCAACCCGGAGATACGGGCAGTCGTGCTGACCGGCAAAGGACGCTTTTTCAGCGGTGGCGGGGATGTGCAGTCGTTTGCCAATGCCGGTGATGGCGCTCCTGAACTGTTGCGGCGCATCACCGCACCGCTGCATGCGGCGGTGTCGCGCTTTGCGCGCATGGATGCGCCGCTGATCACCGCGATCAACGGCACGGCAGCGGGTGCCGGCTTCAGTCTCGCCATCTCCGGGGATGTGGTGGTGGCGGCCGAATCTGCCAAATTCACTCTCGCGTACACTCGTATCGGCATGTCGGCCGATGGCGGTGGCTCGTATTTTTTACCGCGACTGGTCGGCTTGCAGAGAGCCAAAGAATTAATGCTGCTGAATCCCGTGCTCACCGCAAGCGACGCTTGCCAACGCGGCATCGTCACCCGCGTCGTGCCGGATGCCGAGCTGATCTCCACCACGACCGAGATCGCCACCACCCTCGCTGCCGGCGCCACCCGCGCTCACGGCGAGGTGAAGCGATTGCTCGCCGACACCTACAGCAATGCGCTCGAACAGCAGTTGGCGCTCGAGTCGCGGTCGATGGCGAGTCTCGCCGCAGACACGACGGACGCCAAGGAAGGATTTGCCGCCTTTGCGGGCAAGCGCGCAGCCGAGTTCAAGGGGCGGTAGATGACGGTGCTGTGGCATGCCGCGATCGCGCTGAAAGATCTCGCGGAAGGGCATAAACACGGTCTCGAAATCGCCGGCCGTCAACTGGTCGTTTGCCGAACGAAGGACGGCATTTTCGCCCTCGATGGTATTTGTTCTCATGCCTTCGCCTTGATGCACGAAGGCAGATTGCGCGGCAACCGTTTGATCTGCCCCCTGCATGGCGCCTCGTTCGACTGTCGTTCCGGCGCAGTGCTTGGCGCACCTGCCAACACGCCGCTACAAGCCTTCAACACTCGCGTAAATGAGCAAGGGATGATCGAAGTGGCATTACCGGCCTAGTTAGGGGGTGTATCAGGCTTTCGCGCCATTAGGTTGACGCTGATACAGGAAAACACGGTTGAACCGTGTGCATCCACAAGTGAGTAGCCCATCTCGACGATGCCTCGAGTCGGATCCGAAGCCGAGAGGCGTTTTGAGCGACAGACCCAGCGCGCGCGCAGGCGATCGCCACCTCGCACAGCCTTGTGCCAGCGGGTGTCCTTCCACGCGACGCCGCAAATCCACGCCAGATCAGCGCTGATCTCGTGATCGAGCCTACGCCAGAACACACAGGTGTAAAGTCCGGATGCGATAACCTCACCAAACGGCGATGCCTTGGCGGCCTCGGGGTCGGTATGGAAATATTGCGGATCGTAACGGCGCCCGAAGTCGAGCATTTCGTCGAAGTCCACGACAGCCTCGCGCGACTCGGCCTGTTCGCCCTCGTGTAAATCTTCAAAATAACGCAGTTGATTGGTCATGTTGGTCACGGACATCACCCCATGCAGTTAGAGCAAAGAATTCGTCGTCTCGAAGATCGGGAATCGATCCGTCTGCTGGTAGCGAACTACTGCCGACTGGTCGATCAACGCGACATTGTCGGTATTCCCCTGCTATTCACGCAGGACGGCCGTTTCGAATCGGTCGACGGCAAAATCGCTGCGCGAGGTCGCGAGGCGATCGTGGACCAATTTCATCGCAGGTTCGCGGTTTTGGGGCCTAGTAACCACTTCACTCACGACGCCGTCGTCGAGTTCGATCCGCTGAATCCCGATGCAGCCCACGGCTGGGTGAACTCGCACGCGGAGGTTGTTCGCAACGGTGTTGCACTGTTGGCAGCTCTACGCTACGAAGACGATTACCGTCTCGAGGAAGATCGTTGGCGCTTCGCGCGACGCACGCTGCACTTTTTCTATTATTTGTCTCCCGACGAATACCCTCGAAGCCTCGGACAGCGGGATCGAAATCGGGCCTATCTCGAGCCACTCCCGGCGGATTTCCCCGAAGCTTCGAGCACGTGGCAAGACTATTATCGGCAGTTTCCTCAGCGATGACGGTGGCTATCACGCAATTCGCGCAGCTTTTGTTCTAAATAATCGACAACGCGCCGATCGCGTTCCGTCTCTTTGTGGACGAGAAAGCTGATCGCCATGCCCTCAAGAACATACCGAGTGAGATCGAGTGCGACATCAAAAGTCTCATCGTCGGTTTGCCAGTCGGTGAAGACCTCGCGCGCGGTGCGATGCCATTCGTCCTCGAAGGCTTCCTGAGCTGGACGAAGAATTTCTGCCAACTCCGGATCCGTTCTCGCAGCGACAACCAACTCGAAAAACGCGACGAACATCGGGTGCCGAACATGTTGCCAATAGGCGTCGAGGTTTGCGCGAATACGATCGCCCTCAACGGGATTTCGTTGTGCCGCTCGACGAAACGCCTTGAGACGCTTGGCGTGCAGGTGGGAGACGGCCGCTCTGACGATGTCGATCTTGGACGGGAAGTGATGCAGCATCGCACCACGCGAAAGCCCGGCCTTGGCGGCGATCACGGTAGTTGTCGTGCTCGAGTAGCCAAGTTCCACGAAACACTTGATAGCAGCCTCGACGATGAGATTACGCGTTGCCGCACTTTTTTGCGCTTGCCAACCAACGACGTCTTGGTCTGCGGCTACCGCTTCACGTTTTCGACCCATGCTCTCCCTCTGGCGTCCTCGCCCTTGCCATCGCGAGATCGGACGACATCTCCGAACGATGACAGAGGCACGCTAAAAAAGTCAAAGATGATTGAAACCGACAGAGCTGCTTGGTAACGTCGCCGCCGGTTACCGAAAGTTTATTCCTTCTTGCGTGCCGAATCAGGAGTGCCAACATGGGTCGCGTAGTCAACAAAGTCGCCATTGTAACCGGTGGTTCTCAGGGTCTCGGTAAGGCCGATTGCGAGGCGCTGGTGCGTGAAGGTGCGAAGGTGATGATCACGGACATTAAAACCGCCGAAGGCGAGCAGCTTGCCGCCGATCTCAACGCGCAACGAGCCGGCAGTGCCGCTTTTCTGCAGCACGATGTCCGCGATGAGTCGCGTTGGGAGTTCGTCGTCGGAGAAACGGTGAAGCAGTTCGGCCGCCTCGATATCTTGGTCAACAACGCCGGCCTCGTGATCCCCGCCACACCCGAATCGACCACGCTCGAGCAATTTCGATTGCACAACGCCGTGATGAGCGAAGGCGTCTTTTTGGGTTGCAAACACGCCATTCCCGCCATGCACACCACCGGTGGTGGTTCGATCATCAACATGGCATCCGTGGCGACCCATCTCGGCTACCCAGTGTTCTTTGCCTACTCGGCGGCAAAGGGTGCTGTGCGTGGCATGACCAAAGCGATCGCCGTTTGGTGTCAGATGCAAAAATACAATATCCGCTGCAATTCGGTACACCCGGGTGCGACCGACACTCCCATGGTTGCCGAGGCGAACAAATTACTTGGCATCCCGGATGAGTTTTATACGCAAAGTGGGCCGGGGCTCGGTCGACCTCTCGATGTCGCTAACGTCGTGGTATTCCTCGCTTCGGACGAATCGCGATTCATCAACGGAGCGGAACTCGTTCTCGATAACTGTCTCACCATTCAATAAGCACCGATCGGAGTAATCAGCATGGATTTGGGTCTGCGAGGAAAACGCGCCATCGTTACAGGCGCCACCAAGGGTATCGGTCGAGCCATCGTCGATCTGCTAGCGGGAGAGGGCTGTGACATTGCTCTCTGCGCGCGCAGTGAAGATGAGGTCGAGAGCGCGGTACGCGAAGTCGCAACCAAAGGCACCCAGGTGATTGGCGGAGCCGTCAATGTTCGCGATGCTGATGCGTACAAAGCGTGGCTGGAGCGCAGCGTCGCGCAGCTCGGTGGCTGTGACATCTTCATCCCGAACGTCAGCGCCGGCGGCGGCATGGACTCGGAAAAGAACTGGTGGAAGTGCTTCGAAGTCGACGTGCTACACACGGTCCGTGGGTGTGAATTTTTAACCCCGCATCTCGAAAAGTCGGGGCACGGCAGTATCGTTATCATCAGCTCAACCAACGCGTTGGAAACCTTTTACGTACCGATGGCCTACAACGCCATGAAGGCGGCGCTGATTACGTATTCAAAACAGTTATCCCAGTTCATCGGACGCAAGAATATTCGTGTTAACACCGTCTCACCGGGTCCCATTTATTTTGAGGGTGGTGCTTGGGAAATGATCAAGAGCACCAATCAGAAAATGTATGACTCGACGTTGCGCGCGATGCCCAACGGGCACTTCGGTTCACCCGACGAAGTAGCACGTGTAGTGGCCTTTTTAGCCAGCCCTGCAGCGTCGATCATCACGGGCGCTAATGTCGTCGCTGACAACGGATTTACCAAGCGCGTCCAGTACTGATTCATGGCCTTACTGCCAGCTCGTGTCGATGCGTATCTGATTGTCGGTGGTCGATACCACGATATCGATTTCGTCCGCAGCCAGCTGCTGAATCTTCTCGGGGAGCACCCGCGGATACGAACTCTCGTTGCTGGGGACTACAGGGACATCGAGGCGATCGAACGCGCCGATTTGCTGTTGACTTACACGGTCGATGTGATGCCGGATGAGGAAACAGCCAACCGCCTGAATCGCTGGGTTGCCTCGGGCAAGCGCTGGTTCGCCCTGCATGGGACCAACTCGGTACTGAAGTGGTCGAAGCAAGACAAGGCGTGGACGGCGCCACGCGTCGTCCCGACATTGATGCAAACCTTGGGCAGTCAGTTTCTCGCACACCCGCCGATCGCGCCTTACCGCGTGGAGGTGACCGATCCGAGTCATCCGTTGGTGGCAGGTATCGAGGCGTTTTCAGCTGATGACGAACTGTATCTCAGTGCACTGCATCCACCGATCGAAGTGTTGTTGCAGACGCGATGGACCGGTGAAACGCCGCTGTTCGTAGACTCGGATTGGACCCAAGACGAACCGAGACCGGTGCTGTATCTCAAGCAGGTGGGTAGTGGATCGGTCTTGTATTTCACGCTCGGCCACGCCCGCGGTCAGTACGATATGCGACCGTTGATGGAGGAGTACCCGACCGTCGAACGCGGCAGTTGGAATACGCCCGCCTTCATTGAGCTGCTGCGTCGAGGCATTTGCTGGGCGATGCCCACGAGTTCACAGTCATGACGAACGATCCAAAGTCCGATTCCTTGACCGAGCTGGAATTGCAGGAACTGAAAGAGCGATCCAAGGCGCCGAACTATCGCAAAGTACGTCGCGTCCCGGAGTCGGATGGTCCCGGGACACCGACAGCGAAAGCACCGGATCCCGATCTGCCAACGCTCATTATTCCGAAAGAGCGATACACGTCCGCGGACCACATGCAGCGCGAATGGCAGCACATGTGGACCAAAGTATGGCTACTTGGCGGACTCGAGGCCGACATTCCGGAGCCCGGCGACTACATCGCCACCGAAATTGGCCGCGAATCCATACTGTTGGTGCGACAGATCGATGGTTCCGTGCGCGCGTTTTTCAATGTTTGCCTGCATCGCGGGAATCGCTTACGACCGAGCGGAATCTCAAGTGCAGAGACTTTCAAATGCCAGTACCACCATTGGGAATACGGCATCGACGGTCGATTCGTTCGCATACCCGACTTGGACACCTTCCCGCAAGGCGCGCCCCCATGCCGCGGACTGCGCGGACTACCGTGCGACACGTGGGGCGGGTTCGTCTGGTTCAGCCTCGATCCGAACGTCGAACCTCTGCGAACCTTTCTCGATCCGATCCCGCAGCACCTCGACCCTTACCAAGTGCCGAAAATGGTGCTTACTCGAGACATCACCGTCGAGTGGTCCTGCAACTGGAAAGCGTCCGTTGACGCCTTTAACGAGAGTTATCACGTTCAGGGTATCCACCCGCAACTTTTGTACTACTTGCACGACCTCGACATTCAGATCGACTGCTACGACCGACACAATCGTTATCTGATCCCGTTCGGCACAGTCAGTCCACGAGTACGTAAGCCGCCGTCGATACCGGACCCGATCAAGAGCATCATGAAAACGGCGGGAATGGATCCGGCCGATTACGATGAGCCACTCGAAAACCTTCGTCGCGACGTACAGGCGCACAAGCGGCGCACAGGCGCGTCGATGGGGAAAGACTATTCACAGTTGAATGACGACCAACTGACTGACGACTACCATTACCTCATCTTTCCGAATGTGACGCTCAACGTACACGCCGACGATCTGATGCTGTTTCGTCAGCGCCCGCACCCAACCGATCCCAACCAGATGTTCTACGACATCTGGACCTTCGAATTGCTGCCCGATGGCGCCGAACGTCCAGCGCGGCCGAAACACCAACACTTTCAACACGGTGACAAGTCGATCGGCCTCGTTCTCGACCAGGACGCGCAGAATCTGCCCGGCGTGCAGGAAGGCATGCATTCGAGCGGCTTCGAGGGCTTGTGGATCGGCAGCCAAGAGCTGCGTATCCGCCACTTTCACAAGGTGCTGGACGATTACCTCGAGGGGCGTGTCGGCAGCGCTAAATAAAAGTCAGCTGTGTTGGTAACCGTCACAGTTGATCGTTTTTTACCGCTGCCGTAGAGTGTGGTCGTTGCAACGAGCCATGAGGAGGGCCAGCCTTGGTCTTCGAGCGCGATTTCCTGATCCGAGCCTATCGTCAAATGCGGACCATCCGCGATTTTGAGGAGCGATTGCACCTCGAAATCCAAACCGGCGAGATTCCGGGCTTTACCCATCTGTATTCTGGGCAGGAGGCGGTCGCGGTCGGCGTTTGCGAACGATTGACTGATCAAGACTGGATAGCCAGTACGCATCGGGGTCACGGTCACTGCATCGCCAAAGGTTGTGACGTCACGGGCATGATGCTCGAGATCTACGGACGCGCTGACGGGCTCTGCAAGGGCAAAGGCGGCTCCATGCACATCGCCGATATGAGCAAGGGTATGCTCGGTGCCAACGCCATCGTCGGTGGCGGACCGCCTATCGCCGTTGGCGCTGCGATCGCCTGTAAGGTTCAGAAAAACGGGCACGTCGCCGTTGCATTCGGCGGCGACGGCAGTGCCAATCAAGGCACGGTCTTCGAAGCGATGAATCTCGCGGTCGTGCTCAAGGCGCCCGCTATTTTCGTTTTCGAAAATAACGGCTATTCGGAGCACACCGGCGCGGATTACGCAGTCGGCTCGAAGGATATCGCGGGCCGTGCGCGCGGATTTGGCATGCCCGCCGAAGTCTGCGACGGCGGCGATTTCTTCTCCGTCTACGAGGCAATGGGACGCGCCACCTTACGCGCGAGACGTGGTGAAGGACCGAGCACGATCGAGCCGCGTACGACTCGATTCTTTGGTCACTTCGAGGGTGATCCGATGCTGTATCGCGCCAAGGACGAGGTGGCTCGTCACCGCGCGACTCTCGATTGCCTACAGAACTTCCGCCAGCGCGTCACCTCAGAGGCTTGGCTGAGCGATGCAGATCTCGACGCGATCGACCAAGACGTCGCGACGCAGATCGATACGGCGGTGACGACGGCGCGCAGCGCGGCGCCGCCCTCTCCTGCCGAACTCGAGACGGACGTCTACGTCTCTTACTGAACGACGAATTCTCAAGGAAATTCCGATGCGACAACTGTCGATGCGCGATGCAATTAACGAAGCCTTGCATCTCGAAATGGAGCGTGACGCGCGAGTGATCGTGCTCGGCGAGGACGTATCCGGTGGCGCCGGAGGTACTTCCGGTCAACGCGATGCGGCCGGCGGCGTGTTCGGTGTCACCAAGGGTTTGCTGCCGCGTTTTGGCGAAGAGCGCGTGATCGACACGCCAATCTCCGAATCAGCCATCGTCGGTGCGGCCAATGGCGCCGCGCTAGCCGGTCTGCGCCCGGTCGCCGAGCTGATGTTTGCCGATTTTCTCGGTGTTTGTTTCGACCAAGTGTTCAATCAGGCGGCGAAGTTTCGCTACATGTTCGGCGGCAAAACCGCTTGCCCCATCGTCATACGGACTGCCACGGGGGCCGGTATGAACATGGGCGCGCAGCACAGCCAGTCGATGTACGCCATGGTCACCGGCGTGCCAGGCTTGAAGGTCGTGGTGCCATCGAATGCCTACGACGCGAAGGGTCTGATGTTGACCGCCATCCGCGATGACGATCCAGTCATTTTCTTTGAGCATAAGGCACTGTATCCGCGTAAATCGGTTGTGCCAGAGGGCGATTACACGATCCCTTTTGGCGAAGCGAATATCGTCCGACAAGGCGAACATCTGACTATCGTCGCCATTGGTCGTATGGTCAGCTTTGCCGAAAAAGCTTTGGATGCGTTGGCCAAAGATGGCATCACCGCCGATCTCATTGATCCGCGCACGCTCTCACCCTTGGATGATGAAACCATCTACGAGAGTCTCGAGGGAACCGGTCGACTGATGATCATCGACGAGTCGCCACCGCGTTGCTCGGTCGCAGCCGATATTGCGGGGCTTGTCGCGAGCAATGCCTTCCATGCGCTGCGAGCGCCCGTCGTGCAACTGACGCCGCCACACACACCGGTCCCGTTTGCGCGAGAGCTTGAGCGTGCTTACATTCCCGGTCCGCAAGCCATCGAAGCGGCTGCTCGCCAGTTGCTCAAGGCAGGTTGAGCATGAGTAAGCGGATACAAGCCATCACGATGCCTAAATGGGGTATCGAAATGCAGGAGGGAACGCTCAACACATGGCATGTTGCCGTCGGTAGCACGTTGAAGAAAGGCGACCCGCTGCTCGACGTGGAGACCGAGAAAATCGTCAACTCAGTCGAGTCTCCCGCTGAGGGTGTATTGCGCCGGGTTTTGGTCGAGACCGGTGATACACGACCCGTGGGTGCGCTGCTTGGGGTATTGACGGATACCGAAGTGAGCGATGTCGAGGTCGATGCCTTCATCACCAACTTCAAAGCGGCGGATGCGTCGTTCGAGTCAGCAGACGAAGCACCCGCCGTGGCGCCCGCCGTGGTAACTGCTGCAAGCGATGACTTACGAGTCAGTCCGATCGCCAAACGGGTGGCTGAGGCGCTTGGAATCGACATCGGGCTTGTCCGGGGCACAGGCCGGAACGGCCGTATTTCCAAAGACGATGTCGAGGCCTACGCCCGCGACAACGGACTGATGACAGATAACAGCGCCACGCCCGTTCGCGAAGACATGACCTCGATGCGACTGACGATCGCCCGTCGCTTGCTCGAGTCGAAACAGTCGATACCGCACTATCGGGTCGGTATCGAAGTAGATGCGACGGCAATGGAGCGTCTGCGTGGTGAATTCGCCAAGTCAAACACCAAGGTATCGATCAACGATATTCTGCTGCGTGCCACGGCGCTCGCCCTCAAACAGAACGAACGGTTGAACAGCCACTTTGTCGACAAGGCGCTGCTCAAGTTCACACCGGTGGATCTCTGTATTGCTGTGGCAACTCCCGGCGGACTGATGACACCGATACTGCGAGCAGTCGACTCGAAGACCATTACCACCATCGCCACGGAGTCGCGCGCACTGGCTGCGAAGGCTCGCGATGGCAAACTCGCCAAAGACGATGTCGAGGGAGGCACCTTCACGGTCTCGAATCTCGGCATGTTCGGTATCGACTATTTCGATGCCATCATCAATCCGCCGCAGGTGGCCATATTGGCTGTCGGCGCTGCGAAGCCTCGCGCCATCGTACGCGATGGCAAGTTGATTGCCGCTAGCACGATTCAACTGCAGTTATCGTGCGATCACCGTGTCATCGATGGCGCAGTCGGCGCTAAGTTTCTCGCTGATCTCAGTCATCTACTCGAGGGCGGCGACTTCAGCTAGGCATAACGAGGGGGGACATATGCAGATCGAATTTTGGGCGACGCAAACAGCGTTCAGAGCGGTCATCGTGCTTGCCTCTACCGTGGGCTTGGCCGTGACCAGTCATGCCGAAACACCCGCGCATCCGGGTAAGGCGCCCTACGAGCAGCATTGCGCCACTTGCCATGAGGGCAGCGTCGCCAAGGCCCCGCATAAAATGTTTTTGGAAATGATGGCGCCCGATTCAGTCGTGCATGCGATGGAGAAAGGCATCATGCAGGCGCAGTCCGCGCCGCTCGACGCGGCCGCGAAGCGAGCGGTAGCCGAATATCTCACCGGGCAGTCCCTCGAGTCGTTCAAACAGGCCACTGCGGCACCGATGTGCACAGGCGAGGCGGCCAACTTCGATTTGCGAAAACCGCCGGCCAAGGCGGGATGGGGTGTGAGCCGACAGAATCAACGCTTCATACCGGCCGACGTCGCCGGTCTCTCCGCAGCCTCGCTCGGCAAACTCGAGCTGAAGTGGGCATTCGCCTTTCCGAACGCCCAACGAGCGCGATCGCAGCCGACGATCGCCATGGGCGCCGTTTACGTCGGAAGCCAAGACGGCACGGTTTACTCGCTCGACAAGCGATCGGGCTGCATCCGCTGGACGTTTCGTGCGAGCGCAGAGGTCCGAACACCCGTCGTCATTGACGGGTGGGATGCATCGACTCCACCACAACGTCCACTCGCCTACTTCGCCGACTTGATTGCACGAGTCTATGCCGTCGATGCGCGCACCGGCGAGCTCGTCTGGGTGGCTAAAGCAGACGATCATCCGAATGCGACGGTAACCGGTGCGCCCGTTTTGTTGAAAAACAAACTCTATGTCCCGGTTTCGTCACTCGAGGTCACTTCAGCCGCAGACCCCAACTATCCGTGCTGCACCTTCCGAGGTGCGGTCATGGCGATCGATGCGGCGACGGGTGTCACGCTGTGGAAAACCCATACGATTGATGAACAACCGAAAGAAGTCGGGCGTACGAGCGTTGGCACTGCGATTCTGGCTCCCTCGGGTGCGCCCGTTTGGAACAGCCCATCGATCGACGAAACTCGCGGCGTTCTCTATGTCGGAACCGGTGAGAATTACTCCTCTCCATCGAACGATCGAAGCGATGCCTTGCTCGCCTTCGATATGCAGTCGGGAAAGTTACTCTGGCATCGACAAAAAACGCGCGGCGATGCTTGGAATGTCGCCTGCATGATGGCGAATAATCCAAACTGCCCTGTAGAAAACGGCCCCGATGTTGATTTCGGCGCAGCGACCATCGTCGCGCGTGACCGCAACGGACGTGATCTGCTATTAGCCGGTCAAAAGTCGGGCGATGTGTACGCTCTTGATCCAGCTCAGCGCGGACAACCGGTTTGGCAGCAGAAAGTTGGTCGCGGTGGCATTCAAGGTGGCGTGCATTTCGGCATGGCTCTCGATGGTCAAACGCTATTCGTGCCGATCTCGGATATGAGCAGCCCGGAAGCCGAAACACATCTGCATGCCGTGCCCTCAAAGGCCGGTCTGTATGCTGTCGATATCGCCAACGGCAAGCTGTTGTGGGCAACACCTGCGAACAACGTCTGCAACGGCCGAAAGTTTTGCGAGCCGGGCATCTCCGCGGCTATCACGGCAATTCCAGGTGCGGTTCTCGCCGGCCATATGGACGGACGCTTGCGGGCCTATGACAGTGCAACCGGTCGCGTGATCTGGGAATTCGACTCGACTCAATCTTTCAAGACCGTCAGCGGTTCGACGGCCACGGGCGGATCGTTCGGCGGTGGAGCCGGTCCGATAGCCCAAGATGGAATGCTGTTTGCGGCCTCCGGATACGGCGTCTATTTCCATATGCCGGGTAATGTTTTGCTCGCCTTCGGTCCTGCCGAATAGGAAGTGCGTAGATGCCCATGTCCGAAGATCTCTCGTCCCTGCGAATCCATGTCACCACCATGGGTGACTTGCTACTGACCGCCGCTGATCGCAATCCGGACAAGTTGGCCCTGGTGTTTCCAGAGGTTCACTACACCTATGCGCAGTTGGCGAACCGGTCAATTCGGCTCGCACGTAGCTTGCAGGCCCTCGGAGTCAAACGCCGCGACCACGTCGGCATCCTGATGCACACCTGCGCGGAGTTTGTCGAACTGTACTTCGCCATCGCCCTGTGTGGAGCAGTAATCGTACCGATCAATGCGCGCTACAAGTCCGCGGAAATCGGCTACGTCATCGAGAACGCGGACCTGGTGACGTTGATCACGACAGACGCGGTTGCCGATCAAGTGAACTTTGTCGAGCGTCTCGAAGGCGCCCTGCCGGATATCGGCACACAGAGCGATGCGTTGCGGGTCCGATTGGCTGCAGCTCCGAAGTTACGCAATCTCGTGCTTCTTGGCGGTAGCGATCGGGCTGGTTTCGTCAACCAAGCGACCTTTTGGACGCTCGCCGACTCGATCGACGAAGTCGAAGTACACAAGACTCGGCTCCAAACTCGCGTACGCGATGTTGCGCTGATGCTTTATACCTCGGGCACCACGGCCAATCCAAAGGGCTGTCTCATCACGCACGAAGCACAGGTACGTAATTCGATCGCATTGGGCCGGCACCGCTATCGATTGACAGCCAACGACTCACTCTGGTCACCGCTACCGATGTTTCATATCGCCGCAGTGCTGCCGATGCTCGCGATTTTCGATGTGGGCGGAACCTACATCACGATGGGTTACTTCGATGCTGGTCTCGCTCTGCGAATGCTGGAGGAATACAAAGTCACTGCAACGTACCCCAGTTTCGTGACCATCATGCAAGGACTCATTTATCACGAGGATTTCGCGAAGCGAGATTTGTCCAGCATCAAACTGATGAATTCTAACTTTGCCGTACAACCACCTGGAGTAGCGCAGCCGATCATGGCAGCAATGCCAAACGCACTGCAGGTAGGCAGCTTCGGCATGACGGAGGCCTCGGGCACAGTCACCACAGGCTCGCCCAGTGAGCCTGAGCAACAACGAATTACACGTCTCGGTCGACCACTCCCCGGGTTGGAGGTTCGGATCGTCGATCCGGATACGGGTGTCGATCAACCCGTCGGAGAACGTGGTGAAGTCCTGGTGCGCGGTTACAGTCTTTTTGAGGGTTATTACCGCGATGCTGAAAAAACCGCTAGCGCGCTTGATCGCGATGGATGGTTTCACACCGGCGACATCGGTGCTCTCGATGCCGCCGGTACGATCATGTTCTACGGTCGATTCAAGGACATGCTGAAGGTCGGCGGCGAGAACGTCGCAGCTGCCGAGATCGAATCGCATCTGCAGAAACATCCGGCGGTCAAACTGGCACAGGTCGTCGGCATCCCCGATGCAAAATATGCAGAAGTCGCCGCTGCGTTCGTCGAATTAAAACCCGACTGCTCGGCGAGCCCGGACGAACTAGTGGAGTTTTGTCGCAGGGATATTGCGAGCTTCAAGGTACCGAGACAAATCCGTTTCGTCACCGAATGGCCGATGTCCTCGAGCAAGATCCAGAAATTCAAGTTGCGCACTGCGCTCGTCAGCGAGCTCGGTCTGGACTGATCTCTCTTCCCCTCTCGATACAGGAGAACTGCGCATGATTACGTTTTTTGCCTTGCTCGAAGTCACCGCTGGAAAGGAAGGCGAATTCGAAGCACTGCAGCGAGAGTTATCGGAACTTACCCACCAGCACGAGCCTGACACGCTGATATACGACGTCATCAAGCACCAGGAAAAACAGGGAATCTACGCAGTCTACGCACGCTTTAAAGATCAGGCCGCATTCGAGTATCACCAGAAAACCGAGTTCCATGATCGGCTTGTGCCGCCCATCTTCGCGTGCCTCAAAAATGGCGCCGATAGCATGACGCTCGACTTCTATTCTCATGTCGGCTGAAACGCCGACGGCGGTCACCGCTTTCGGCCCGGTCATGCAGCTGGGTTTTGTCGTGCCGAATATCCCAGCATCAGTGCATTACTGGACCTCTATCGGCGTCGGTCCTTTCTTCCTGATGGAACACATCAGTTTCGCGGAGTGTATCTATCGCGGACAACGGACCGAAATCGATATGTCGGTTGCGGTTGCGCAATGGGGCGCTGTCCAAGTCGAGTTGATCCACCAACACGATGCCACTCCAAGTATCTACAACACCACCGATTGCTCGTCGCGCGGCGGACTTCAGCACTTCGGTGTAATGACCGCGTCGGTCGCCGACGATCTACGCCGTCTCGAGTCGTGCGGCGTTTATGCCGTGCAGTCCGGCAGCACCGGTAACGGCGTTCGCTTTGCCTACGTCGATACTGACACTCGGCCAGGCGCGTATCCTGGCTGCATGATCGAACTGATCGAAAGCGGCGCTGCGATCGACGGCTTCTTCGAGATCGTTCGCAAGGCCGCCATCAACTGGGACGGCAGCAAGCCGCTACGCAAGATCGGGTGATGTTGCCAGGATCGCCAGTTGCGATCAAAGCGCTGCAGCTGCAGCCGGTTCAACTCGCCTACCACGTCCCCGACGCCCGAAGCGCTGCGCTCGACTACTCCCGTCGTTTTGGTTGGGGCCCGTTTTACTTGATGGAGCGGATTGCGCTTTCCGAATCGTGGTATCGCGGTGTCGCACGGCCGTTCGTGCATTCCTCTGCCTACGGGCAGGCCGGTGACATGATGATCGAACTCATCTCGCAAGCCGATGACTCACCCTCAGTGCTGCGCGAGCAGTTTGCGCGCGATCAGTCCGGTCTGCATCACGTGGCGTGCTTCGTCGACGATCTCGCCATATCGACAAACCAATTAGAAACTGACGGTTTCGCGACGGCGCTATCGGCACGTACCGCGACCGGTGTGTCTTTCACCATGATAGATACTCGGCGGGTGTTCGGACATTTCTTGGAGCTGTACGAACCCTCCGATGCGCTGCGCGACTTCTACCGGTTTGTCGCACGTAAAGCTGACGGTTGGGATGGTCAACGCCCCTTGCGGGAATTGCAAAATCAACGTTCGTCAGGAGTGAACTCATGAGACTGGCAGGAAAAGTGGCGGTCATACTCGGTGCAGCTGGTGTCGATAACATGGGCCAAGTCATTGCACGACGACTGGCGGTCGAAGGCGCCAAAGTAGTCGTAGCGGGACGACACGCAGAGACCCTAGTCTCTCTCGCGAGCGAGATCGATGGCGATCATCTGTTGTGCGATGTCACGGACAAGGCGGATGTCGACAAACTCGCAGCCACCACTGCTTTGCGGTATGGAAAGGTTGATGTTGCCATCAACTGTACGGGATGGGGCTTGCTCGCGAAGTTGCTGGAGACCACCGAGGAGCAACTTGATCAACTCTCTGCACTGCATTTCAAAGGCACGTTTTTTTTCCTGCAAGCCTTTGTCGCCGAGATGTCTAAAAGCGGCGGCGGCTCGATCATCACGGTATCGTCAGCCTCGGTACGTGCTCTGCTCTACCACCACGCCGCCTACATCGCGACCAAAGCGGCGAGCGAAGCGCTGGTACGCTGCTTCGCAAATGAATTCGGTGCGCGCGGTATCAAGGTCAACGCCATCGCGCCAGGTTTCACCGAAACTCCGATGACCTCGCGCGAAGCGGCAATTCCCGCCTTGCTTGACGTGTTCCGAAAAGAATATCCACTAGGACGGCTCGGAACGACGGCCGATGTCGCCAATGCAGCGGTATGGCTTGCGAGTGACGAGAGTTTCGTCACCGGCGAGACCCTACAGATCAACGGTGGACTCACCTTGCGACGAAATCCCTCACCGTCCGAGATCAACGCCGCAATGCGCCAAAGTAAGGATCGTTGATCAAGGCACCTCGAACGGATCGAGATACTCGCGCACGTAAGGTTCGGCGAGACAGTCGACGATACCCGGTCCGTGCTCGACCAACAGCGGGGAGCTCATGTGAGCCTCCTCTGCCGCCGCATTCGCGAACGACTCGATGACGCAGTAACGCTGCGGCTCTCGCAACTTGAAGAACTCGTAGTACAGCGTCTCGGGCTCCGATTGTTTGACGGCCGCGTGCAATCGGTTGCAGCGCTCGACAAACTCAGCTTCGCGCCCCTCTTTGACCGTCATTCGCGACACGAAAGTGACTTTCGACATCTTGGATACCTCCGACTGGATTCGTGATCGATGCTCAGCGACGTTGATCGAAGCGACGTCCCACCATCGCGGCAGCGATATTGACCTTTTGGATATCAACCGCGCCACCCGCGATACCCCATCCCCACGCGTCGCGCAGACGCCGCTCCATTGGATATTCGCGAGAGTAGCCGTAACCGCCCATCAATTGCACGGCATGTCCACACACCTCACGCGCGATCTCGTTGGCGAAGCATTTGGCCATGGAAGACTCGAGGATCGACGGCAACCCCTTTTCCGCATTGGCCGCCGCACGCCAAATCAACAAGCGGGCTGCATCGACCCGCATCGCCATTTCGGCGAGGCGTAACTGAACAGCTTGGAACTCGACGATCGGTTTGCCGAACTGCTTACGCTCTTTCACATAGGCGATCACGTCCTCGAGCGCACCCGAGGCTTGTGCCAAAGCCATCGTTGCGTTACCGCAGCGTTCAAGATCGAACGCTTCCATTAATTGTTTGAAGCCGCCGGCTGGAACTACGACATGATCAAGTGGAACAGCACAGTCTTCAAAAATTAGATCCGACGATGGCACGCCACGAAAACCCATCAAATGTTCGCGTGCGCCGAAGCTAAGCCCGGGCGTCGCTTTTTCGACGTAGACCGCGCCGATACCTTTCGGACCCGGATCATCAGACAGACGACAATAGACGACGTAGCCGTCGGCGTGACCACCGCCAGAACACCAACGTTTTGTGCCGTTGAGAACGATTCGATCGCCCTGTCTGACACCCTTGGTCGTCAAATCCGTCAACGCCGATCCCGCGTTGGGCTCAGACATGGACACAGCCACCATTTTTTCACCCCGGCAGACTGCCGGAATCACGTGCTGTCGCAGTGTCTCAGAGGCAAAGTGCTCGATCGCACGCACAGGCCCAACACACGACTCGAACACCGGAAAAGCGACCGCACCAGAAACCTTGGCGAGCTCCTCGATCACAATCAAGGCCTCGACGTTGCCGAGACCGAGTCCACCATAGTTGCTCGAGACATTGATCCCGAGGAATCCCATCTCGGCGAATTCACGCACCAATTCGGCAGGCGGCGCTTCGTCATGTATCTCGCAGTGACTGGCGAAAGATGGCAATCTCTCACGCGCATATTTGCGCGCGGTCTCCTGCAAAGCCAGCTGATCCTCAGTCAACGAAAAGTTCATTACACAAGTCCCCCATGAATCAAAACGAATCCATCCTCGGTCATATCCGCGTACTCGACTTCGGCCGCTACGTCGCCGGCCCATACTGCGCGACGTTGCTCGGCTATCTCGGCGCGGAGGTGGTGCGCATCGAGCGCCCAGAAGGCGGTGAGGATCGCTACATCGCACCGGTCACAGCCCAGGGTGAGGGCGCGGTCTTCATGCAGACCGGTTGTAACAAAAAGTCGATCACTCTGGATCTCGGTCACCCTGCGGCCAGACCGATCATTGAAAAACTGGTTGCCGGCGCAGACGTCGTCGTCGTGAATTTGCCGCCCGCGAGTTGTCGATCTTTGGGGTTGGATCTCGCATCGTTGCAGCGTATCAACCCGCGCATCATTCTCGCGACCCAAACCGCTTTCGGTGAGCACGGCCCCTATGCCTCGCGCGGTGGCTTCGACGGCGTCGGTCAGGCGATGTCCGGCGCGATGTACATCACAGGCACGCCGGGCAGCCCTGCGAAAGCGGCTGCTCCGTATGTCGATTACGCCACCGCCGTGCTGTCGGCGTTCGGCGTCCTCGCTGCGCTCATGGAACGGGATCGCTCCGGGTCTGGTCAGCAGGTCAGCGCTGCCTTGCAGGCGACGGCGTTGGCTGTTTTCGGCTCGCATCTCATCGAGCAAGGCGTCACAGGCATCAACCGCGTTGGCACCGGCAACCGCGTACAAACCTCGGCGCCTTCGGACGTATTCGCGACTCGTGACGGGCACCTGCTCACACACTGCGTCGGCAACGGGCTTTTCAAACGTTGGGCCAAACTCATGGATCGTGACAACCCGGGCGAGCTGACGCGTTGGATCGACGACGCGCGCTTCCAGAGTGACGACGGGCGCGGCCAAAACTCCGAGGCCATCTTGCAGCGAATGCATCGCTGGTGTTCGACGCGCTTGACTAGCGACGCACTGCGCGAACTCGACTCGGCGGGCATACCGGCCGGACCCGTCTACACACCGCAAAGCGCGCTCGAGGACCCGCAAGCCGCAGCCATGCGCTGGTTCACACCCATCGAGGATTACCCCGGGTTGCCGAGATCGGCGCCGGTTCCCGACTTGCCGCTGCGCTTCACGCGATCGCAGACGGGCATCCGTCAACGTCCGCCTACGCTTGGCGAGCACACCGATGCGGTGCTCGAATCGCTTGGCTTCGACGCCAAGCAACGCGACCTCTGGCGTGCTGATCGGGTGATTTGAGCTCTCAGGCAAGGGCGTTGACTCGATAACCCAGACGCGGAAAGTGCACAGCGATCGCGCCGGTCTCGGGTGAACGCAAGTTGATCACCACCCTCTCACCGTCGAGTGATCGCAACTCGCCTACGACGGGAATGCAGCCATAGTCGGTTGGTACGACACTGACCGGACAACCTTCCCGTAGGTCGAGAGGATCGTTGGCATCGACACCTCTCGAGGGCTCGCAATGCGAATCGCGCGCTTCCTCAAGCGCTGCGTCTGCGCTGATTTCACTGCGGTGTCCGTTGCCAAAGGATTGCATGCGGTGCTCCCAAGCACGCAGCTTAGGCCACTCGGCTAGCATCGCGGCGGCATCGCCAAAATTCCCGCGTGCCATCCAGATCGGAAAATACGCATTGATATCGGCAAAAGACACCGATTCGCCGAGCACGTATGCGCGCCCATCCTCGAGCATGGTTTCGACGATGGCGAGGCCCGCTCGAAACTGCGTGCGAAGGTGCGGAATGTCCTGTTCGAGCTGATCGAAATCCATGAAGTTGAAAAAGGACTTGCGATCATCGATCACTTCGGACGGAATCGACGAGCGGTTCAGACCCATCGACAAACCCGCACCGGGGTCGAAGAAAGTCCGATCGCTCCACGCGGCCAACGCAAGCGACAAACCCATGCTGCCACCCGGGAAAAGACTGGGCGCCGGATAACGCCGCTCGAGTTCACGAACGATCAGGCGCGTGTCGCAGTAGATGTCTGCCCCGATTTGCATGACGGGTATCTTTCGATAACCCCCCGTCAACGCCGACAGGGCCGGCCGAGGCATGACCATCGACACCCTTACCGAGCGCCAAGCCAACCCCTTGATGCCAAAGCAGAGGCGGATTTTTTCGGCGAATGGGGATGGGTCGTGATGGTGAAGTATCGGTATGGCCATACGACACGACTCTACACCGCAACCATACAAAAAAACAGTCAGGCTTGTTTCTTTTCGGCGCCGGGCGGCGGTAAGATATATAAGTTTACGATCATCGCGCAGGAGCTGTAAGAAATGGATGCGGCCACGGTCGAATTGTTGAAGGCCGGCATGCGGGCCGAGGGCGAGCGGACCGCCCCGCCACGCGGTTTCCCCGCACTGCCGATGATCCCCGGTGCTCGCTACACCGACCCTTCTTTTTTGGATCTTGAGCAGCAATACCTCTGGCGTCGCTCGTGGCTCTACGCCTGTCATGCCGATGAAATCGCCGAGCCCGGTAGTTTCACCCTCTTCAAGCGAACTGGTTCCCCGATCATCGTCGTGCGCGGCAAAGACGGTGTCGTCCGCGCGTTCTACAATTCCTGTCGTCATCGAGGGGCGCCCTTGGTGAAGCAATGCAGCGGCAAAATCGAGGGTCTTGTCTGCGGCTATCACGGATGGACTTACGGTCTCGATGGCCGTCTGATTAATCTGCGCGACAAGCGCGACTTCGTGGATTTGGACTTGTCGAAGTTTCCGCTGTTAGAGGTTCGATGCGAATCGATCGGCAATTGGATTTTCATCAACGAAGATCGTGCTGCAGAACCGTTGCTGCCACACCTCGCACCGATCCCAAACATGCTCGAGGAAATTCAGCCGCAGCAAGTGCGTTTCGTACACAAGAAATCCTATCCGGTGAGGTGTAACGTCAAAATTCTGCTGGATGCGTTTCTCGAGGTGTATCACCTGAAGTCAATCCACCAGAATACCGTTGATCGATTCCTCGATCATCGCGGCTCGTTTATCACGCTCTGGCAGCGCGGACACTCGCTGATGTGCACGCCCAACCGGCGCCCGGACTGGCAAGACCCCGGCACGCGAGGTATGCGACGCATCGAGACAGCGACCGAAATTACGTTATCGAACAACCCCTCCTTCAACCTCTACCCGAATCTCGTCACGCCGATCGACGCAACCGGCAACCCGTTCATTTTATTTTGGCCGACTGGTCACAAGAGCATGGAAATCGAAATCGTCTGGTTTGCTCCTGACTGGGGTGACGAGGGGTTGTCGCCGCTGTGGGAACAACGATTGAGCAATTTCGAACGCATCCTCGAAGAAGACACACAATTTGCCGAGCAGATTCAGGAGTCTGTCGAATCCGGTGCGTTCCGCGGCATCAACTTGAATTATCAAGAGCGTCGTATCTACCACTGGCACGAGGAGCTGGATCGTCGTATTGGACCCGAACGGATCCCTGAGCACTTACGCGTTAAGCCGATGCTGGCGGACTGGATCGCCGCCTGACATGCGCGGAGTGCTCGCATTCGGTGTATGCATCCCAAGCTTGCGACTGCCGCGGGCCGTCGTGGCAAGAGCGATGGCTTGGGTCAATCCGGGGCTGAACCGGCAGCGAGGCGAACGCACTGTCTGCAATTGGGACGAAGACACCCTGACGATGGGTGTCGAAGCGGCCAGAGGAGCCTTGCGCGACATCGCGCGGCAATCGATCTCAAACGTCGTGCTGGCGTCGACGACACTGCCGTTTGCCGATCGCAGCAACGCGACAATCGTGGCCGGCGCGCTCGGGCTCTCGTCGACCGTCAGCACGCAGGATTCTGCCGGCTCACAACGCGCCGGTACCAGCAGTTTGGCGCAGGCGATGCTCCACTCATCGTCAAAGAACACGCTGGTGATCGGAGCGGATCGTCGACTCGCAAAGCCGGGAAGCGAGCAGGAAATGACTTATGGTCACGCGGGAGCTGCGCTCCTCGTCGGCGACGGAGCGGTCATCGCGCGATATGTAGGTAGCAGTCATCACGCAGCGGATTTCGTTGACCATCACCGGCTTGCCGATTCGTCCTTCGACTACAGTCTAGAAGAGCGTTGGGTGAGCGAGGAAGGGTGGCAAAAGCAGGTACCGGCAGCGATCGTCGATCTGCTGAGCGAGAAATCGTGGTTGCCGACCGACGTCGCGCATCTGCTTGTCAACGTCTCGAGTAACGTCGGTAAAAAACTTGCGGTGCTATCGGGCATACCGGCAGATCGGCTGGCAGACAACCTGTACGATCGAGTAGGAGACACCGGCACGGGTCACCCGCTGCTTATGCTCGCTGCAGTTCTGGAGAAGGCTAACGCTGGTGAGCGCATCGTACTCGTGGGGTTCGGACAAGGCGTTGATGTGCTTTTGTTTGAAGTCACCTCGGCGATCGACGCATGGCGTCGTTCAAGACCAGTCGCGACAGCCCTGCAGGAGCGACTCGAAGAGCAGTCGTACACGCGATTTCTCGCACACTGCGGCTTGTTGACGCCGGAGTTCGGGATGCGTAGCGAGCGTGACAACCGTACGGCACAAACGGTTGCATGGCGACGGCACGACGAACTGTTGACCTTGACCGGCGGTCGCTGTGTTCGCTGCGGGACGATCCAATTTCCCCTCAGTGGCGCCTGTGTTGAACCGAGCTGTCGTCAACTTGGCCGGCAAGATCCCATTGCACTCAACGAACAGCACGGGCGTATCAAGACTTTCACAGAAGACTGGCTTGCCTATAGTCAACGGCCGCCGTTGGTATACGGTAACGTCGCGTTCGAAAGCGGCGGCAACGCGTTCATCGAATTCACCGACTTCGCACCGAATGAAGCTGCCGTCGGTCAGGAGGTACGGTTCGTTTTTCGTCTAAAAGATGTCGATCGCCTGCGCGGATTCCGTCGATACTTCTGGAAAGCCGCACCTGTCGTCGGATTTCGTAACGGAAGTCACTGACCATGGCGAAAGGCATACGGGACAAAGTCGCCATCATCGGCATGGGCTGCGCTCGATTTGGCGAGCGGTGGGACGCAGGCGCAGACGATCTGATGCGAGAGGCCTTCGATGAGGCGACTCGGGATGCCGGTATCGGCCGTGATCAACTTGACGCGGCGTGGCTTGGCGTTTTCTACGATGAACAAAGCGTCTCCAAGTCAGCGCTATCGTTGTCGATGGCATTGAGATTGCCGAACATTCCCGTGACACGCGTTGAGAATTTGTGCGCGACGGGCACAGAAGCGCTGCGCGGCGCGGCCTATGCTGTTGCTGCGGGTGCCTGTGACATCGCGCTGGCCATGGGTGTCGAGAAGCTCAAAGATACTGGCTTTGGCGGCTTACCTGAACGAACCAAAGGTACCTTCGAGGATCTTTGGCAGCCCGGATTCACTCCACCCGGGGCTTTTGCACAGCTCGGTGCCGCCTACGCGGCGAAGCATGGAATCGCCATCGATCAACTCAAGCAAGCGATGGCGCATGTCTCGGTGAAAAGTCACGCCAATGCTATGGCTTCGCCGAAAGCCCATTTGCGCAAAGAAATATCCATCGAGCAAGTGCTGGCAGCTCCGATGATCGCATCGCCGCTCGGCGTGCTCGATTGCTGCGGAGTCTCCGATGGCGCCGCCTGCGCTATCGTCACTACGCCGGAAATCGCCCGTCAAATGGGTCGGCACGATGCTGTCGTCATCAAAGCCATGCAACTCGTCCCCTCGAACGGTTACGAGTTGTCGCATGCGGGTTGGGACGGAGCGTACACGCCCACGACTCGGCTAGCCGCCCAACGCGCATATCACGAAGCGGGAATCACCGATCCACGGCGGGAAGTGTCACTGCTGGAGGTACATGATTGTTTTTCGATTACCGAACTGGTGTTGATGGAGGATCTCGGCTTTGCCGATGAGGGCCAGGCGGTGCGAGATATCCTCGATGGCTGCTTCGACCGAAACGGTCGCAATCCCTGCCAAACCGACGGCGGTTTGAAATGCTTTGGTCATCCCGTTGGTGCCTCCGGTATCAGGATGGTCTACGAGATTTACAACCAGTTGCTCGGACGAGCGGGACCGCGTCAATTGGCTGCACCTAGCATCGGCCTCAGCCACAACCTCGGCGGTATTCCCAACCGAAATATCGCCAGCGTCTCCCTGTTCGGTTTGAAATCACTTTAATTAGGTCTACGAGGCTCGAATGTCAGCTACCACCCCACTCAAGCGACCTCCACCAGCAACCCGTCAATGGGGTTTGACGGATGAGGAGCTCGCAAAGCGTCCGCATGCTTTCCGAGACGATCTTCTAGCCGGCAAGGTTTGTCTCATATCCGGCGGTGGCAGCGGACTTGGGCGAGCGATGGCATTTTTGCTCACTCGTCTCGGCGCCGATGTGATGATCTGTGGCCGCCGAGAAGATCGACTCGCCGAAACCGCCGAGAGTATCCGCACGAATCTCGGTCGCGACATTGGCTATCGCGCTATGACGATTCGCGATCCCGAACAGGTGAACGCCCTGATCGATGAGACCATTCAGCGTTTCGGCAAACTCGACCTGCAGATAAATAATGGCGGCGGGCAGTTTCCGCAACCGGCGATCGACTACTCCGTCAAAGGATGGAACGCGGTCATCGACACCAATCTCAACGGCACCTGGTGGATGATGCAAGCCGCCGCCAAAGCGTGGCGCGATCAAAAGAGCCGCGGTTCAATCGTCAATATCGTGGCTAATGTATGGCGCGGCATGCCGCAAGTGGCCCACACCTGCGCGGCGCGCGCCGGCGTCATCTATCTCAGTAAGTCCGTCGCGATCGAATGGGCGCCGCTTGGCATCCGTGTCAATTGCATCTCGCCGGGCTCGATCGCCACCGAAGGATTGAACGTCTACCCTCCGGAGGCTGCCGCCCGATTCGGTAACGCGAACCCGCTGCGTCAGTACGGCGATGCGTTCGATATCGCGCAGTCCGTCGTACATGTCGGTGCCGATATCACGGGTAAGTTCATCACTGGTGAGACACTCGTCGTCGATGGCGGCAATCAGATGTGGGGCGATGTCTGGCCAGGAGGTATTCCCGACTGGTTCAAAGTTGGCGATCGCTAATGACGGACACGCTATTCACACGTACGCCTCGGACCGAGTTGGGCGCAGACGTCGCCCCAGCTTGGGACATGCTGAACGCACTCACCGGTGAGCCGACCTTTATCGAGGTCTTTGCTCAGGCGCCTCATCTTCTCGATCTCGTCATGAACGAGTTCTACGCGAAGGTTTTCTTTGGAGGCGTCGTCGAGCAGCGCTACAAGCAAATCGCACGACTGCGGCTCTCGCTCGTACACGGCTGTCGCACCTGCAACAAACAAAATATTCCTGGTGCGATCGCAGCGGGACTCTCGCCGGCACAAACAGCGTCGATGGCGGCGGAGCAGGTTGACTCGGAACTCTTCGACGCAGCGGAGTTGGCCGTCATCGAATACGCAGACCAGATGGTGCTGACCAATATGAGAGGTGCGCTGAGCCCAGCTTTATTCGCGCGTCTGCGCGAGCGCTTTTCCGAAGCGCAGATTTTGGAACTGGGCGTAGTGATGGCCATCATCGGCGGAATGGCGAAGCTTTCCTTCGTGGTTGATGTCGTCGAGAAGGAGGACTATTGCCCCCTCGCGCCGGTCGGCTGAATAGAAGACTTTTCTCGCCAATCTTTTTCGCTAAAAAAGAAGGCCGGCTTTCGCCGGCCTTCTTGCTTTGACAGCGATCGAGCGGTCACTTACCGCCGAAGTTCACTCCCACCTCGATGCCGTAGCTTCGCGGCGCGCCCCACTGCGTGTGGGTCCACAACGTAGCGACGGATTGTGACGCAACTCGGTATCGCTCATCGGAGAGATTCTTACCGTAGGCACGGACGAAGAATCGATCCTGACCATCGGTGTAGGTCACGGATAGATTTAGCAGCGTCTTCTCGTCGAGGTACGCATCGTACTGACGCCCAGCGGCGGAGATATAGAACAGGTTGGCGTCTTCGTAGTACACCTCACCCGTCACATCCAGCGAACCACTGGCCAGATCAGTCGTGTAGGTGCCCGAAATAGCTCCGCTGGTCTTCGGCGAGCGCGGCACCGGCAGACCGGAGAAGTCGCCGTTGAATGCCACAATCTGACCACCGCTGACAGCATCGACGAGCCCAGGCTGGGTGATCACGAACTTGTCGTACTTGGCATCGAGAAACGCGGCCTGGCCACGGATCCGGAACGAGTCCGTTACCAACGCCTGCATTTCGAGCTCAATGCCCTGCGACTTGACCTCGGCAGCGTTGTAGAACACCGTCTCTTGGAAGTCTGCTCCACCCTTCTTGGTGATGATGTTGACCGCGCGTTGCGCATCTTCATACAGAGTTGAGAAAACCGTAGGGTTGAAACGGAATCGACCATCCTCCGACTCGAACTTCAGTCCGAATTCATAGTTGGTCGCGTATTCCGGATCCACCGGGCGGGTCAACGACGGCACCATCAAACCGCTAGTGCCGGTCTGATCGTTATAGCCACCGGCCTTGTAGCCCCGCGAAATCGTCAGGTAGCTAAACAGACTGTCGGTCCACTGATAAGAACCGGTCAGACGCCAGCTGGGTTCGGACCAGCTACGCTGCAGATTCTCGAAGCCCTTGGTAGAGGCATTGACAATTTGTCCGCCGGGATAGCGAGTGAAGTCGCCAGCAGCCAACGGATTTCCCAGTTGAGCCGCGGTCAAGTTCGGGTTCTTCGGATCGAGGGCACCGAAGCCGACTTGAGTACGACCCGCCCACTCACGCTCGTCCTTGGTATGGCGGAAGCCAGCACCGAGTTGGAATTTGTCGCTGACCTGATAAGTCAGATCGACGAAACCGGCCAACGAATCGGAGTCTTGCTGGTTACACAACACCTGCGGCGTGTTGTTGTTGAACTGAGCAGGCAGGCCAAGTGCGGCGAACGGCAACGCAAGATCGATGAAACCGAGCAATTGTACGACGCAGAATTTTGCATCGTTCGTTTGCTGAAATCCGCCGACCACGTACTTGAAAGCACCATCGGTGTCCGAGGCGAGTCGGACTTCAATCTGCTTGGTTTCGCGTGTGGTATCGCGCGTCGCATCGAACAAAGACAACGGCTGCTTGGTGATCGAGTTGATCGGTGCAGCACCCGTATAGGTGTTCGGGAGATGCTCATCCTGATCGCGCGATCCAGCGACCGCGAACAGCCGATGCGCACCCAAATCCCACTCGACATTCAGATAGACGCCATCTACGTCGATCTTTTGTCCTTTGTCCATGGCAAGCAGTGAATCACCGCGCTGGGTCGAACCCATATTATCGAGCGGATCGCCCGTTGGACGAGTAAACCCGAGAACGTTCCAAAGATAAGGTCCGCCCGGTGGCGTGTCGTTGAACGCGGGGACGGCATCCGATCGGTCGCGCATCTTTTCGACCTGCAGCAGCACGGTCAGATCGTCCGACACATTCCACTGCGCTTTGATGCGTCCGTTGACAACGTCATCACCGCCCGTCGTCTCGCCGGTACCAGCGCCCTTTTGGCCGGTCACACCCGGGATGTTGAAGGGGGCGAAGGTACCACCGAAGATGTTGAGTGTGTTGATTGGGCCGTAAGTCGCCCCCAACTTGTAATAGCCGTCCGATTCGGCGATCGAGCCGACGAGACGTAAAGCGAAGACGTCCTGCTGCAGCGGCAAATCGACGGCCGCTTGAATCCGTCGCGAACCGAAACTGCCATAACCCAGCCGCAGCTGAGCACCGAACTCCGACATGTTGGGGCGCTTCGTACGGATGTTGACCGCGCCGCCCGTCGTGTTCTTTCCGAACAGAGTACCTTGCGGTCCGCGCAAAACCTCAGCGCCCTCGATGTCGAACGTGTCGAGAAGTTGCGTCTGCACGCTTGGCATAACGAAGTCGTCTACCTGCACACCGACCGGCGAATCTTGATAAACGATGATGTCGGTTAAACCGACACCGCGCATCGCGAACGATGCAGCGTTGAACGCCGTAATTCGAGCGGCTGAGAAACCCGGCACTGCCGAGGCAAGCCCCGAGATGTCCTTGGCGACCAATCGATCGATATCGGCGGAGGTGACCGCAGATACCGAAATCGGGGTCGACTGCAGGTCCGTGGCCGATGCACCACGCGATGCAGTGACGGTAACTTCATCGAGACGAATCTCTTCCTCAGCCGGTTGCTGCGCATGAGCCGCTGCCGCAACCGTTAGAGCACTCGCCAGCAGACTCGATCGAACCGCGCGCTGCACAGTTCGTCCGTATGTGTTGAGCATCCTGTTATCCCCTGTGTAAATTTGTCTTTTCGCTTTCGTCTTGCAGACAGACCGAAACGCAACTTTCACGCTACCGTATCAGTGTGGTGGTAGGATATAAAAAAATCAAACAGTACTGTTTTTTTAATTTGCTCGACGATAGTTTTGTTGTTATAAAGCAACACATAAAAGTAAGCAGAGGAAAAGGTACGCGCCCATGCCCTACACCTACGCCGTCAACCCCAACGCACCTGCCGATTCGCTCGAAGCTAAGCGACAAGCCGTCGATAACGGGCTCGATGTGCCCGATCCGGTTCGTTATTACGCCGAGGATTTCATGCGTCGAGAGTGGGCGCAGCTCTGGCCGCGTGTCTGGTTGCTAGCGGGAGTCACCGCCGACGTCCGGGAGCCTGGCGATTACTTCACCTTCGAAATCGGACACGAGTCCGTCTTGATCGTTCGCCAAGATGACGGCTCTCTGCGCGCCTTTTACAACGTCTGTTCCCACCGCGGCAATAGAGTGGCGTTGAACGATTTTGGCAGCGTGAGCGACTTTACCTGCGCGTTTCACGGCTGGAGATTTGGTTGCAATGGCTCGCTCAAGACCATCACTGACGAAGCCACCTTTCCGCCGGCGCTGGTCGCACATCGCCCCGGGCTAACCGAGATTCGCTGCGACACCCATGCCGGCTTGGTGTTCGTGAATTTAGATGGCAAAGCAGCGCCGCTTACCGACTGGATCGGACTGCCCAAGGGCTATCTCGAAAATTATCGAATCGATGAGATGAATCCAGTTCGTCACGTCCGGACGGTATGGAACGCGAACTGGAAAGTGGGTGTGGACTCTTTCTATGAAACTTATCACCTACCCCACATCCATCCGCAGACACAAACGGTCATGGAGGACTTCAGCCAATACGACCTTTATCCGAATGGCTTCAGTCGAATGATCGTACCGCTATGCGTCAAATCGCATCGAGTTACGGACCAACAATCCGTCGATGCCGGGCTTCGCTTCATGATGCAAGACGCGGGGATGGATCCCGACTCTTATCACGGTTCAGCGAGCGGCGTGCGCGAAGCCGTACAGCGCAGCAAGCGAGAGAGAGCGAAACGCCTGGGCCTCTCTCACTACGACAACTTCGTTGATGGCCAGCTCACTGACAGCTGGGCGACGGGCTTATTCCCGAACGTACAAATCGGTTGTCACCCGGAAGGCGTCTTCATCATGCGGTTCCTGCCGCATCCCGACGACCCGAAAAAGTTCTACTACGACAACATCACGATGTTTCGTCATGTCGACGATCCGAACTACTTTGTCCCCGCGTGGATGGGATTACCAAAGGGTACCGATATCACCGGCGCGACCCGCCCACCCATCGAGCGATTCGGCGAGGGACAATCGGCGGATCTCGGTGAGGTGCTCAATCAAGACGTCGAGCTAGTGCATGCCGTTGGCGCCGGAAGTCGTTCACGGGGATTTCGTGGTCCGATCTGGAGCGAGCAGGAATGCCGTATTCGACATTTCCATCGCGAGCTCGATCGTTACCTGTCAAACGAAAAATAAACGGCTCAATGATCTCGACGCACACGTAGACCGGTTAATGCAGCGCAGCCACCATCGCCACGCCCCGCAAGGCCGAACGCTCGTCCGTCATTAGATGCAGCGGGATTTGCGACACCCAAGGAGACATTCGTCCCTTGTCGTTGAAGCGTTCGAGAAGATCACTCTCCTCGAGTAACGAAACGAATCGCGGCACGATGCCGCCACCGATATAGACGCCGCCGCGCGCGGCATACATCAAAGCACAGTCGCCGGCGAAACTGCCAAGCGCAGCGAGAAAGCGCAAAACGGACTCGCGAGCAAGGCGCTCACCCGCGAGCGCCTGAGCGGTGACCGCTGCGGCGGTAATCGCGCGCAGGTCTGAAACACCCGCGCGCGACAACAAAAATTGATGAATCGCCGCGAGGCCATCACCGCATAAGACGCGCTCGACCGACACTCGCCCGTAGCGCCCCTTCAGGAACTGCAGCAGTTCAAACTCGAAATCGTCGCTCGGTGCAAACGAGATGTGCCCACCCTCACCCGGCACCGCCCGCCACCGGCCGCCTTCGCTTGGCAGCGACACGATTCCGGCAACACCGAGACCGGTGCCGGGGCCCAACACGAGCTTGGCCGCTTGAGCCTCCGACTTTCCTGAACGCAAGGTGAGCCTCTCCTCGTTCGAGAGAGACGGTACACGCAACGCCAACGCCTCAAAATCATTGATCACGGTAAGGCGCGACAGCTTCAACGCGGACTGCAACTCGGACCCCACGAAAGACCAAGGCGAGTTCGTGAAGCGAACAACGCCACCATCGAGTGGCGCTGCGACCGCGAAGCCCCCACCGATGAGGCTCGCCGCGTCGATTGCCACACCGTCGAGATAGGTGCGGATCGCCTGATCGAACGTCGGATGTGCACCGGCTGACAGCGTGCGATGCAGATGCAGTTCGCCGTTGCCATCGACACCACCCTCGTAGAGCGCAAAGCGCGCATGAGTGCCACCGATATCGCCGACGAGAAGCGGTGATTTCACGGCGCGACCGCCGCTGCACCGGGTCTGCGTGGGTCGGATCCGCCAAAGAAATAGCCGTTTTCGAGAACGATTGCCTGCACGCTGCCCATGGTCTCGCTCGCGCGTGTCTTGTGGCCCATCTTCTCCAGGCGTTTGCGGGTGTCCGGATTGTAATTCGGCTCGATCTCAAGCGCGCCCGACACTTGTGATACGCGCGGTTGATGGATGGCCTCGTCAATATTCAGTTTGAAGTCGATGGCGTTCACCACAACCTGCAGGATGGTATTCACGATGCGACCGCCCCCCGGTGTGCCGACAGCCATCCAAGGAGTGTCGCCTCTGAGGACCAAGGTTGGCGTCATCGTCGAGACCATGCGCTTACCCGCTTCCATGGCATTTGGCGGCAAGGGCTCGCCGCGTTGCAAGGCAATGCGAGCTCGCTCGTGACTGAAATTATTCATCTGGTTGTTCAGAAGAATACCGGTGCCTTCGATCATCGCGCCCGAACCGAAATCAGAGCCCAAGGTGTAGGTCACGGAGACCCAGTTTCCTGCCGAGTCGGCCACGGAATAATGTGTCGTGCTCGGGCTTTCGTAATCGGCCGGATTTCCCGCCTTTATCACCGAGTCCTTGCCGGCCTTGCGCGGCTTGATCAGCTTGGCTCGATCAGCTGCGTATTTCTTTGAAACCAAACCCTCGAGTGGCACCGTCGCAAACGCCGTGTCACCCAAATGCGCGATCCGATCGCGGTTACCGAGCCGCATCGTCTCGGCCAACAGATGCACCGCTTCGGCTGACCCCGGTTCCAACTTCGCGACCTCGAAGTTCTCAAGAATATTCAGCATGGTCAACAGCGTAATGCCCCCGCTCGCCGGCGGCGCCGTATAGATGGTGTAGCCCCGATAAGTGGTGCTCAAAGGTTCGCGCTCGATGGCTCGGTAGGCAGCCAAATCGGCCCGGGTAATCAACCCACCCTGGCGCTGCATATCCGCTTCGATGCGTGCTGCTATCTCACCGCGATAAAAAGCATCAGCGCCGCCTTTGGCGATCGCATCAAGTGTCCATGCTAGATCCGCTTGCTGCAAACGCTCGCCCGCGCGATATCCACTGCCATCCGCTTTGAAGAAAGTACGTTGCGCCGCCTCACTCGCTTGCAATCGTTTCTGTCCCCATCCAAACACAAAGGCCTCGTCGGCGCTGAGCACCACGCCGTCGCGAGCCAGTGCGACGGCAGGGGCAACCAACTGAGCCCACGCCAATTTTCCGTATCGTTTATGCGCAAGCTCGAGCCCCGCGACCGTGCCGGGCACGGCGGCAGCTCGATACCCGACCGAAGCAGACTCACTCTCCTCGCCCTTCGCATCGAGAAACATTTCAAGCTGCGCCGTTTGCGGCGCGACGCTACGAAAATCAATCGTCGTGACTTTCCGCTGACTCGCCACATAGGCAGTCAGAAATCCATCGCCACCGATGTTGCCCGCGCGCGGCAGCGTCACGGCCAAGGCAAAACCCACCGCCACCGCCGCATCGAAGGCGTTGCCCCCTTCGGCTAAAATTCGCGCTCCGACTGCACTGGCGATTTCGTTCTGCGAAACGACCATGCCCTGCAAACCCACCTTCGGCGAGTGGATGCTCGGGTACTCGAGCAAGCTTTGGCGCTGCGCGGCGGCCTCACCCGCCGCGAGACACAAAAATATTGTGGCGATAAAAACACAGGCACGTTGCTGTATCCGACTAAACCCATACCGCTGACGCACCAAATTCATATAACCTTTACCCCTTGGGCCCACTCACGGCCTGCACACCGAATTCAATACGAAATGGAGCGGGACATGCAATCGAGAAATAGAGCAGCGGTCGACGTCTTCGTCGCGCTGACCATCGGCGCGAGCGCACCGTTGCTAGCACAACAGCCTGCAACGGGCACCGAGGTCCTCGAAGAGGTCGTCGTCACCGGTTCGCAAATTCGCGGCGCCGTCATCTCGGACGCCCTGCCCATCTCGATCGTCGGTAGCGAAACAATCGAAGTCTTTGGCATCGACTCGGGCGATCAACTGCTCGATCTCATCCCGGAAAACGGCAACAACTTCGTCAACGAGGCGGCCAACATCAGCGGTGGTGTGAACTCGGCGGGCGGTGACGTCGGCGCATTCAATCTGCGCAGCCTCGGCACGGGCAACACGCTGGTGTTGCTCAATGGCCGTCGCATGGTGAACTCGCCGCAGTATCAGACCGAACAGGTTGGCGGCAGCTTCGTCCCGGTCAACAGTGTCAACTCCAACATGATCCCGACCTATGGCATCGATCGTGTCGAAGTGCTGCGCGACGGCGCCTCGGCAATCTACGGCGCCGACGCAGTGGCCGGTGTATTCAACACGGTAATCAAGCGCGATTTCGAAGGCTTCAACATCGGCGCGCGTTATACGGACTACGAGAATTTTTCGCGTAGCAACCAGTCGATCTATGCCGAGTTCGGCCAAGCTTTCAACGAGGGCCGGACCAAGCTCAATGTATTTGCAAGCTGGTTTGATCGCGATCGCGTGGGCTCGCAGGACGACCCGCGTTGGGCAAACTCCGATTACACCCGCTACATCCCTGCCGACTCACGTTGGGCAGGCGACTCGCGCTTCACCAATGACTCGGCGAACTCGCTGTGGGGTCAGTTCGACGTAGTTCCGGCCGTCACGGCTTTTGGTCTGACCAACACGATTTGGGACTCGGCCGGTGAATTCGAGACCTACCCCGTCGGCGACCCGCGTTGCAAATACGCCCTCAGCGCAACGGTGTGCGGCGCGGTCGATGGTCAAGGCACGGTTCGGTACAACCTCAACGAAGATCGAGACCTGCGCTCGGCGCTCGAGCGGTTGAACGTCTACGCGACCATTGATCACGAGCTCAACGAATCACTCGAGAGCTTCACCGAGTTGATGTACTACGCATCTGAGACGATCACCCGTCGCGGTCCGAGCAGCTTCGTGAACGCCGCTTCGAACCTTGTCGTCGGCGCGCAGAACTACTACAACCCGTTCGGCCCTTGCGGTTCACCGAATCGCCTGCCCGCCTCGGTGATCCCGCGCGTACCGTGCACGGGCCTTGCGCTCTCGATGGACAACTACCGCTGGTCTCAGAAGGGCCGCATCGTCGACAACGACGGTGAGATGTTCCGTATCGTGCAGGGCTTTCGCGGCGAGATCGGCACTTGGGACTGGGAGGCCGCGGTCACCTGGAACAAAGCCACCAACGATGACATCACGAGCAACCGTATCAGCAACACTCTGATGCAAGCGGCCCTGAACGATTCGACCGCCGCCGCGTACAACCCGTTCAGCGGCGGCGTGAACTCCAACATCGAGCGTGCGCTCATCGACGTTTATCGTCTGACCGAAACCGAGCTCACGATGTTCGATGCCAAGTTCTCGCGTAATGACCTCTTTGATCTGCCGGGCGGCAAAGCTGGCATGGTGATCGGCCTCGAGACTCGCGAAGAGTCGTTCGTCGACGATCGCGACCCGCGCCTCGATGGCACGATCCGCTTTACGGCAGCCGGTGGTGAAACTTACCCATTCATTTCGGACGTCATGAACTCCTCGCCGACGCCAGACAGCTCGGGTGATCGTCGTACCGACTCCGTGTTCACCGAGTTCTCGTTGCCCGTGCTGCAAGATCTCGATATGCAGTTGGCCGGCCGTTACGAAGACTTCTCGGATCTGGGTGATGCCACCGTCGGTAAAGTCGCACTCGGCTGGCGCCCGCTCGATAACGTGTTGTTGCGTGCATCGTGGTCGCAAGGCTTCCGCGTGCCGAACCTCATCACCGTCAACGAGTCGATCGTCTCGCGTACCAACACGACGACGGACTATGTCTGCCAATACGCCGCCGAAAAAGCCGGTGTCAGCGCCACCGCCTGCCGCGAAGGCACGCTGCGCTTGGCGCAAGGCAGCGATGCGCTCGAGCCCGAAGAGTCGGAGAATTTCTCCGTCGGCTTCGTGATCGCGCCGCTCGAAGATCTGGCCTTCAGCGTAGACTATTGGGAAATAGAGAAGACCAACACGATTGGACTGCTCGGTGAAGAGAACCACACGCTCGTCGATCTGCTCGCGCGTATCGCCAACGGCACCACCAATTGCGGAGCTTTCACCGGCAACTCGGCCGTCGTTCGCTCGAGCACGAGCTTCAACATTGATCCGGCCAACTACCTGAAGGCCGGCATCTGCCCAGCGGGCGATGTGAACTTCATCGACGATCGCTACACCAACCTCGATACGCGTACGGCCGCGGGCATCGACGTGGCGCTCGACTACAGCTTGCGCACCGATCTCGGTCGCTTCTCGGTTCGCTACGCTGCCTCATTCATGACGGAGCTCGAGCAATCGGCGGGCGGACTTGCGGGTGATCTCGTTGCTGCACAAGCCGCTGGCACGTTGCCGGGCAACTACCCGGTCGACGGTTTCGCCAACCTCATCGGCATGGATGGCAACCCGCGCAATCGCCACAACCTGACGCTTAGTTGGCGCAAAGGCGATTGGAGCGCGTCGCTGTCGGGCTTCCGCATCGGCAGTGTTTACGACAGCGGCGTCACCTTGGCCGATGGTACTCGCTGGATTTTGCCGGCGATGACCACGGGCAACGCGACGGTCGACTATCGCTTCGATCTCTCGGGCGTGAAGAGCCGGGTGCGATTCGGCGTTAACAACGTCACGAACGAGCGAGCACCGCTGGCGGACGATTACTTTGGCTATATGTCCGATGTGCACTCGGACTACGGCCGTC
Source organism: Gammaproteobacteria bacterium (assembly GCA_018970145.1). Taxonomy (GTDB): domain Bacteria; phylum Pseudomonadota; class Gammaproteobacteria; order Steroidobacterales; family Steroidobacteraceae; genus UBA964. Next base: position 7,881 of record JAGWWY010000009.1, on the reverse strand, counting down.
ACTACTACCTCGACCTTCGGTTGAGCTTCGGGAAGTAAGAGCCGATCAAGCCCTGACGCTGAGTGGACACTGCATCGACAATGGCCCACTCAGCGTCAACCTCCTAGCCATTCGTGAGTTTGCACAGCAAAACTCACGTTTTCATCAGTTCCGCGCTGCAGTAAAACGTCCATATCCAACCAATCTGTCTTGGATCTTGACAGCCATCACGTCGCGCGTGAATACTCATGATTCGATCGTTTCGTTGTAAGGACACGGAAGCACTAGCCCGTGGGATGCCTGTTTCGCGCTTTGCACGGATCGATCGGATAGCTCGTCGAAAGCTAAGATAGCTTGAGATTGCTGAGCGGCTGATTGATCTTCGCGTACCACCGGGCAACCGACTTGAAGGACTGCACGGCTCTCGGAGCGGCACCTTCAGCATTCGAGTCAATGACCAATGGCGGATTTGTTTCCGCTGGCGCGATGGTGGTGCCGAAGAGGTCGAGATTGTCGATTACCACTAAAAAACGGGTTTCACAGATGCGCGCCTTGCCTCCGGTTACACCAGGTGAGTTACTCCATGAGGAGTTCCTGGTTCCTATGGGAATCAGCCAATATCGACTTGCTCGCGAGATCGGTGTCCCACCGCAGCGCATCAGCGAAATCGTCGCGGGCAAACGAGCGATTACTGCCGATACCGATCTTCGACTGTGTCGTTTCCTCGGCCTTTCTGATGGCTATTGGTTGCGCGCGCAGGTCGCACACGATACGGAAATCGCCGCGCGTAAACTCAGCAAGATTTTGCAAAAAATCACGCCGTGGCCGCAGTCTTCTGAAACCTACCCCCGATAAATACCTAGGAGCGACCTCATGTTCAGCCACATCATGATCGGATCCAACGACATCGATCGCTCGCAACGTTTTTACGATGCCGTGCTCGCCGTCTTCGGCGCCAAACCCGCGACACGTAACCAGGCACCGACCGGTCATATGCGGCTCTTCTATCAAGCGGGCGGAAACATGTTCTGCGTCAGCGAGCCTATCAATGGCGAGCCCGCTACCGCCGCCAACGGCAGCACCATCGGCTTCAAGTGCGACTCACCCGAACAAGCGAAGCAGTTTCACGATATCGCGGTGGCTAACGGGGGAACGTCGATCGAGGATCCGCCGGGCGTGCGCACCGGCAGCATCGGCTCTATCTATCTTGCTTACGTACGAGACCCTGACGGCAACAAGCTCTGCGCGCTGCATCGGATGAAGTAATGCGCAGCGCCTCACTCGTCGGCGCCCTGCTTCTCGTCATCGTGTCCTCGGCCTCTCATGCGGCCGATGTACTGACGGCGAGCCGAACACCCGAGCAACTCGAAGCCCGCGCACTATTGGCGCGGGTGATGGCGTTCAAGAGCGTTCCGCCCGGCTACGAAACACCCGAACTCGCACAATATTTGGCCGATCGACTGAAGGCGGCGGGCTTCCCCGACAAAGACATCCTGCTCGGCCGGCATGAAGAGACCGCTTTTCTCGCCGTTCGATATCGCGCCGCTCTGAGTACCACCGGCGCGGCGAAAAAGCCGATCCTGCTGCTCTCTCATCTCGATGTGGTTCCCGCCCTGAAAGAACATTGGAAGCGAGATCCGTTCGAGCTACAGGAGGCCAACGGCTATTTCTATGGTCGTGGTGCGCTCGATGTGAAGAACGGCGTCGCGACGCTGGTATCTTTGTTCCTGCGACTGAAACGCGAGAACTTCGTACCCACACGAGATCTCGTGCTGGTGCTGAGCGGCGACGAGGAAACAACCGGCGCTACGACGATGAAGTTGTTGAGCGAACATCGCGACTGGGTGGATGCCGAATACGCGCTCAACACCGATGCGGGCGGTGGTACCCTCGATCCGACGGGGCGTGCTCGCTCGTACAACATACAGACCGCTGAAAAAACCTACGCCAGCTACAAGGTCAGCGCCTACAACCCCGGCGGTCATAGCTCACAACCGCGCGAGGACAACGCGATCTACGAGCTTGCCGCTGCGCTCGGCAAAATCCAACGCCATCGGTTCCCCGTCCAATGGTCCGACACCACGCTGGCTTTTTTCAAAGCGACGGGCGAGATCACCGACGGAGCGCTCGGCGCTGCCATGCGTGCGTTCGGCGCCAACCCTGAGGATGCTGCGGCGGCTGATGAGCTTTGGAAGCACCCGGTGTATCTCGGCGCTACGCGTACGACCTGTGTCGCTACCATGCTGCGCGCAGGCCATGCCGAGAACGCGCTACCGCAACAAGCCAGTGCCACCGTGAACTGTCGTATTTTTCCGGGTGTCACGCCCGAGAGAATCCGCCGCGAACTACAGAGTATCGTCGGCGAGTCGATCGAGGTTGTCAGCATCGACGAACCGCATTACAGCGAAGCCTCGCCGCTACGCGAAGATGTGATCCAGGCCGTGACCGCGGCGGTGCATGCACGCTATCCCGGGATCCCGATCATTCCGATCCAGGAGTCGGGCGCGACGGACGGACTCTTCTACCGCGCTGCTGGCATCCCAACCTACGGCATCAGTGAAACCTTCATCCGCGCCGAAGACCAGTTCGCCCATGGCCTCGACGAGCGCATCCCGGTCGAGTCGTTCTATGAGGGCCTCGAGCACTGGTACCGAATCGTCCGCTCTCTCGCAGGGCGCTAAAGCGTTACGCGCGATGGCGCGGCTTCAACGTTTTGGTTCAGCGTATCGAGCAGCGGCCATGGTGAGCGCGTCACACACTGAATGACGCAGCGAGATCGGCCCGAGCACCTCGACGTTGGGCCCGTGACGCAAGATATCCATGACGAGTTCGGTCTCGTGTTTATAGGGGATGCGCAGAATCACCCCACCATCGCTTTGCGGCTCACTGCGAACTCCAGGATGCCACTCCTCTTCAGCGACCCACCGCGCGGCGAGTTCGTTGAAGCGCAGCACCGCGACCTTATCGGCCTTGCCAGTGAAGATGCCGTAACTCGAATCGAGTTCGGCCGATACATGTTCAGCCGGCGGGTCATAGACGGTCTCGGCGAGACAACGCGGCTTCGCGATACGATCGACCGAGAACACGCGCAGCTCTTCGCGCTCGTGACACCACGCGGCGAGATACCAGTTGCTGCGATAGAAGGTGAGCCGCAGCGGTGAGGCGCTACGCGATTTCTCCTCGTCACGACTTCGACTGCGATATACGAACTCGACACGTCGACGCGACCGCAGCGCCGCGAGCACCGTCGCAAAGGCATCGGCGCTCGTGCTGCGCAGTTGCGACATCCGCAGACGAACGCGATCTTTGAGATCGCCTTTACCGAAGGCTTGCCTTCGCACCTTGCCGAGACGCGAGCGCGCGACCTCCGTCTCATCGCGCACGAAGCCTGGCGGAATCTGCTCGAGCAAGGCTTCGGCTTCGAGCAGTGCTGAGATCTCGCGACCGGTGAGGCCGAGCAGAACTGCGGCATTCGGATCGTCGGGACTACGCTCGAGGCGATAGCCACCCTGCTCCCGGTCATAGCGGATATCGACGCCGCGCTGATCACGCAAGAAGCTGATCAGGCGCTTCACCGTAGCCTGTGAGGCGTTCATTTCATCGCACAGCGAAACGAGCGAACGGGTCTCGCGCGTACGGCAGAAGATACCGAAGAGATCCTGCAGTTTCTCGAAGCGCGCCATCAGTCCCTCACATCGTCAATGCCGATCTCTCGGCCACATAACGACAGGTGTCGCAGCTCGGATCGCTAACCGGCAGGCTCTCGTCTTTGAGGCAAGCAACGGCTCGGATGATCGTCTCCTCAACCCAACTATCGTCGCCCTCGTGCGCGAGCACGGTGGTCTCGAACTGCATTGTGCCGCGGAGTCCTGATTCATAAAACCGCCCTTCTTTGCTGCCATTTACGTAGAGGAAATAGCCGATAGGGCTGACCTCGAACCCCGCCTGACGGAAGAGCCATTGATAGATCTCCATCTGGCGCTTGTAGCCCGCACCAAAGCCGCTTTCGAGATCGGGCGTACCCTGTTTGGAGGTCGATTTGTAATCGACGATGTGCAGGTGATCGGTTTGGCGGTGTTGCCACACGTCATCGACCGCGCCATACACCGTGCAGCCGCTAGGTTCGTGGAGCACTCGGATGCCTTTGAAGTTGTTGCGCCAAAGTTCGAGATCCGGATGCGCAAAGCCACGCACATCGAGTCCCTCGCGCTCCCAAAGCGGATGGGAGTCACCGCTTTCGCGCACGAGGTCGAACTCGTTCTTGAGCAGCGCATCGGTGGCAACCGCCAGCGTCAGCGGCACCATCCGCAGGCCCTTGAGCCCCATCCCGCGCTGCAACTTGAAGCAGCGTGGGCATTTGATGAAATCTTCCAGCCCGGTTCGGGAGAGTTTGAAATCGGTCATAGACATCAGGAACTCACCCGCTCCGCCTCGCGGTAGCGATCAACCAAGGCGGGCAGCACGATGCGCGAGTGCCGCGCCTGCTCGAAACCGCGTTGGAAAACATCGCAAAATTCGCGGCACTCGGTATCTTGCGTGAGCTGTTGGTAGGTGGCCGCGCCAAGCTCACGATGAGCCCATTGCAAAGCAGTGCTGCGGTCGAACGCGGCGATATCAGGCGGGGCCAGATACCCATCGTCTGCCGTCAGCGAGCATCCCGTGAGCGCGACGGCCAAGCAAAGCGACAAAGCTCGGATGGCGACGATGAGTTTGGGTGCTGTCATGTCGCCATTATGCGGAATCGGTGGCTCAATAAATGAGCCCCAAAATCGATCCCGATCAGGACCCGAGGAATTGTATCGCCGCGAAGAGCAGTGAAGTCCACCCCATCATAAAAAGCGTCGAGCGCATCGAGGCCCGACTGATGGCCACGTTCATCTCCGAGCGCAGTAACGCGACATCTGCCGCTCGTCCCTGCGTCTGCTCCTCGAAACCTCGAGCCATCTCCGCCCGAACTGCGGCGAACTCGCGATTCATATCGGCCCGCAGCTGCTGGATATCCGCTCGCACCGCGACGAACTCGCGATCGGTGTGATCGCGAAGTTGCTGCAGGTCTGTCTTGGTTGTCAGCTCGGACGTCATCGTTTGTTCCAGCGACTCCACCACCGCAAGCGCCTGCGGCTTCGGAACGTTGATACTCACCAGCGCGTCGTACAAGGAAATAGCATATGCCATGGCAACCTCCGAGGAAACTTTTGAAAGTCTCCCTATGAGGCCATCATCAAGGCACGCCTCGAAATACGCCGATTGACCCGCTAAAAGGCAGTTACCGCGATCGACTCACTCCCCGCTTTTTGGAGCCACCGGGTTCAGCGTGACCCGAACCGGATTTGGAACGAGACGCTTGGTCGCACCTGTGGCGGCATCGACCCCGGCGCCGATCACACCACCCAAGATCACATTACCCGCCATGCCGGCGGCGCCCGCCCCGGCAACTTCCGAGAGCACGTTGAGCCGCACCGGGTCGAAGCCCGACTTGGTGATGTCCACGACCAGATTGGATTTTCGCTTCACTTCGAGCGCGCAGGGCGTGAAACAGCGCAGGCCGTTACTCAGACTCACGTCGGCACCCGACGGCGTTGTTTCGATGACGAGCACTTCGGTCGTCCCGCGAGTGATGGTTGCACAGCCCTGCGCAAGCGACATGGCGGCAACAAATAAAACCAAACCGGTCTTCGAATTCATGGGTGTCTCCCTTTTTGAATGGGGAGATAAAAACATGGGGCGAGGTCAAGAATTGATCCGCCGTAATTTGACTCACTGCACCCGATAAATCTTCCCGCCACCGAGCGAGAACACGACGACGCCATCATTGGCCCAAAGACCCTGCGGGCCTGCCTCGATGACAAGACTGCGCGTGCCTTGCGCAGCGTCGAAACGGTAAAACTTACCCTCCTCACCAAAGAGCACCCACGATCGAGTGGCGGCATACAGCGCTGCGGACGAGCGCGTCGAGATCGTGGCGATAGTGCCGTTGGTTTCGGCTCGCAAACCATACTCGTATCGAACGGTGCCGAAGTCACCCGGAGTCGCCGAGGTGATCTCACGCCACGCAAGCACTTGGGGCGTGAGCGCCCATTGCGTCACCTTCGAGGCGATGGTCTGCGGCCCTGCGCTCACAAGCGCGACCGAACCGTCGGCATTACCGCCGATAGGTGATTGCTCCCAGACGACGCGCGTGCCGTTGGTGCGCGGATAGACATTGCGCGTGCCCGGTGAACTCAAGCGCGTGCTCGCACCGCCCGTATGACGAAACACATCGAAGGTGGAGCTCATCCCCTCGCCGCCCATCTGCGCCCAGATGTAGGCGACCGCGGAACCGCCACTCGTGCTGACGTCGAACTGGTTGTTGCCGATGTAGTTCGCGCTGGCGGGCGCATCGATCTTAGAATACGAACCCGAACTGCGATCGAACAGCGTGTAAGCGCCCTTGCCGCAGAGCCAGTTCGCCCACATCACGATGTTGCCACGCACGATCGGATCTTCATCGGAGCAGCGCGTACCCGAGACACTACCGAACGGATTGGCGCTCGAGAGGTTGCGACGTGAGCCGGCGCTGTCCCACTCGTAGATGCAGCGCGTGGTGCAATCGCCGGCGCGACCTTGCGCATAGACACGGCCTGAGGCGATCTGCCAATCGGTCGCAAACTCGACCGACTCGGCACCCGCGAGCGTCACGGGCGCACCGCCACTCAACGCCTGCAAGAGATAAGCACCCGCTGCATTGCGATAGAGAATCTGCGCGCCATCGGAATAGAGCAAGGTCACACCCGCCCCCAAACTCAACACCGGCGTGTAGAGCCGATCGGCACTCTCGGTGACGATGACCTGCCGCGAGACGCTCTGCTGCACCCCCGCGCTATCGGTCGAGCGCGCGATCAAAGAATAAGCGCCACCAGGTACGCCCGAGAGATCGAAGCCCGCTTCGAAGTTCACGCTCGTGGTGTCGAGCACCGTGACGCTGCCGAGCGTGATCACGGTTCGGATCGTGCCAGGTCGATCACTGCCCACTCGACCGCGCACTGTGAGTCGCGAGTGCACGATGTCGTAATCGCCCGGTGTATCGAGCGTTAACGTCGGCGGATTGCGCACCTGCAACGTCAGATCGACGCTCTTGCTGATGCCTTCGCGATCGACGGCCGTGACCCGAATGGCATAGCTGCCCGAGGGATATCGACCCTTGTCGAGGATCCAGCGGTAAGACTCAGAGGGTACGGCGCAGGTCGCGCAATTGGGCGAGGTCACTTTGCCGAGCGAGGTTCCATCGATAGTGGCCTCGACACTCGCGATACCCGCCGTCGAACTCGCACGAGCGATGATCTGGATCTCCCCCGCCGTCGGCTCTTCGAGACGCGCGGTCAAAGACACATTCGCGACACGCACCGTCCGACGCACCTCGACGAAACTGTTGGTCGCGGTCTGGATGCGTGCGAGGATCAAATGCTCTCCGCTTGCGATCGACTCGGTGTTCCAGTTGATCGGGTTTCCGGCGGTGCCGGCGACATTACCGAGGCGATTGAGGTTGATGAACCACTCGACGAGCGGATAAGCCACGCCGTTGCCGATCGAGAGGCGCACCGTGCCGGTGAGCGGTTCGCTTCGATCAATGACGATGGCAGGCGCCACCGTCGAGACAGCCACTGCGGTCGTCGTCGCACCCTGCGCGGTTTTGAGCGTCACATCGGCGCGCCCGGCGCGCAGCGCGATCACCCGGAATGTGGCCGATTCGGAGATGTCAGCACTCCACGACAGCGTAGCCCCCGCACCACCTGTGCCATCGATCACTGCGCGCGAGACGAAACTCGCGCCTGCCGCTTGCGACTCGATGCGATATTGCGTGCTGCTCGGGAATACATCACGAAAAGTGAGCGTGACGCGTCGGCCAGCGCTATCGAGCGCAGC
>JAGWWY010000020.1 GCA_018970145.1 Gammaproteobacteria bacterium | reverse complement strand
GATCGTAGCTACATCGCAGCTGAATTCGATGAGCTCATCAAGGAAATGCGTCGTGTCTCCACCCAAGCAGCTTGGGACGGCGATGTGAAATTGATCTCCGAGGATGCCAAGCCGATGCAGGTGCAGGTTGGCATCAATGCTGCGGACTACATACAGGTGCCCTTACAGTCACTAACTATCGAAGACCTGAGCATGGCCGAGCGAGTCAATGTGATCGCGAGCGCCGGCACTGCGGTTCAGACTATCAATTTCACCATCGACGACGCATCACGGAGTCCCGCGGTTGCCGGTAACGACAGCATTACGGCCTCAGCAGTCGCGCGCTCCAACATTTACGATGCGGAAGGCAATATCGTTGACGTCAGTTTCACTGAAACGCCGCTTCCAAACTTCGAACTGAAGCTGTGGGACGGCTCGCGCGACACCCAGGGCAATCCCGACGGCGTGAACTACAATGTGATCTCAGCGATCGCGGTCACGTCGGTCACAAATTTAATTGACCAACTCAAAGCTCATCCCAAATTTGATTCAACCGCCGTAGATCTTCAGTTCTCCAACGGACAGATGAAGATTGTCTGGAAGATCGCTGGCCAGCCAGATCCGGACACAACATTCACCGGTACCAACATTGCGGACGACGCGGATCGTAATCTGTCCATCACTGTTACCGATACTATGACGGTCAGCGCCGGCAACAGTTATGTCAGCACCGCGAGCCCGCCCTATTGGCGTCAGGAATTCGATCTCAGCAATCTACAGTTCCATCGAAACTCAACTCCGAAGAATGAGGGTAACAGTTTTGAGATGCAGATCGGCGATCGAGTTCTAACTGCGGACAATGTGACGGATGTCACTGATCTGGTGAACAAGCTGAAATCCGATTCAGATTACCAGTTCGTGCTCAAAGCGGCCGGGTTCGATCCGGAGTACGACATGTTCGACGTACAAGACGACGGTCCGCTCATCAATCCACGTACTCAAAAACTGACCGTTAAATTCGGCCAGTACTCTACCGACCGCGCATTCCTGCGCCAATCGGTCAACAACGTGACCATCGCCGACCCGGAGAGCGCAATCACGGCCCTCGACTACGTCGATCAGGCTGCAAAAGTCGTCAACGAATCGCGCGCCCGAATGGGCGCGACCATGAGCCGCATCGAGTACACCATCAATAACCTGATGAACTTGGTCGAGAATACCGAGGAAGCGAAATCACGCGTTCTCGATACGGACTACGCCAAAGAGTCTGCGAATCTCGCCAAAGCCCAGGTTCTGGCTCAGGCCGGCACGGCCATGCTCGCTCAAGCGAACCAGTCGCAGCAGTACGTTCTCAACCTGCTGCGGCAGGGCTAAGGTTTCAAGGGCACCGGGTGCAAGACATGTCAAAAACGCTACTCGCGTTCGCGGCGTGTCTGGCACTCGCCCCTGCCCTCGCTCGCGGCGAATCACTCGCCTCGGCGGCCGAGACTTTTGTCGAGCACAGCCTGTCTCTTCCGGAGGGTAGTGTTCGCGCCCATTCGGTCGATCCGAAGCTTTCGCTCGGCGAATGCGAGTCGGGTTGGCAGTGGTCTTTTCCCTATGAGGCGCGCACCACGGTGCAGGTCGTCTGCAACGCGGCGCCCTTGCTACCGAAACGCTTCGTTGCGATCAATTTACCCAATCTCGAGGGTACGCCCCGGCCGGCGACCGCCGCACGACCAACCGATGCCGCTATCGTCCTGGCTGCCAAAGACCTGCCCTATGGGCATGTGCTCACCGAACACGACCTGATCGTCGCCGTCGTCGAGCGCCAGGGTCGACCCCTCTCGGCCACCCTATCGGATCCCAGAACGTTGGTTGGACTGACCGCGACCCGCCCCCTGCGTCAGGGCGAACCCGTCGGTCGTTCCGACGCGCGTTCGCACACGCTAGTCAAGCGCAGCGCTATCGTCACCGTATGGTCGGAATTCGCCGGCGGACGGGTCAATTCCAAGCTGATCGCCCTGCAGAACGGCAAAGCCGGTGATTGGATCGAACTTGAGAATCCTCAGAGCGGACGAAAACTGCGCGGACATGTTCAATCCGACGGTACGGTCCGACTAGGTATCCAGCGACCGACCGAGACAAGCGTACTCGCAAGCACTAAAGTTCTCTCATCCACGGTCGACTAGACCGACATAAAAGTGGGTGAAACAACATGACAATCGATAAAGTCCAGCCGAATGCTCTCTCCGTCGCCCGCGAAGCCAAGGCCGACGCCCTTGCCGCTCGCCAGCAACAGAGTGCTGCCGTGCAGCAACAAACGACCCCGCGCAGCGCGGATGTTGCGGTGCTCCCGGTCAAGGTGTCGGCAGCCGCGAAAGAGATGGCGCAGGCCGTGCGACAAGTGGCCGGCGATGGAGCGTTCGATCAAAAAAAGGTCGATCGCATCCGCAAAGAGATTCTCGAAGGTCGTTTCCCCATCGACGAGGAGCGACTCGCCCGCAAGTTCATGGAATTGGAGAACGAGCTCGGCGAGTTAGGACGTTCATGACACCCAACCACCCCGCCACCGACAACTTCAGTGACCTTGAGTCACTCTGCAAGAAAATCTGCCATATCCTCGAAAAAGAGCACGCAGTCTTGCGCGGCCGTAACGGCCTGATCGGTGACGGAGTGCAGGAGCTCGAGCAGCTCCACGCTGAAAAAGATCGAGAAATCGAAACGCTCGAGCGCCTGAGCAAGGGGCTGGGAGCCATCGATCAAGTACGCAGCAACCCGGACCGCGCTCAGCACGTACGCGAGCAAATCGAGCGCTGCAAAACGTTACAGGCTAGAAATCATCAGGTCTTCAGCCGCGTTGTCACAGCGCAGCGCCGTATCATTTCTTTGTTGCGACAACCCGATGAAGACGTGAGCTTATATGACCCCCGCGGTCGGAGCCGAGATTACACTTCGTTACGACGCGCCGAACTCGCCTGATCGGGCTCTTTGCCCTGCATCCAATAAACCCAAGACAACACCACCGCGACGGCAAGATAAACGTCGCGAGGAATCGACGTACCCACCGGCAACTCCGCAAGCCTCGCTGCCAAGGCGGGATCGCGCATCACCGGTACGCCCTGACGCTCGGCCTCAAGCACGATGGAGCGAGCCAACTCGTCATCACCGCTTGCCACGATGAGTGGTACCGGATTCTCGCCGTATTCGAGCGCGATCGCTCGATCAACCGGCCGACTCATACTCGCACCGTACGCAACTGACCCGGAACTGATGAGGGCTGCGCTTTCTCACCGCGGGGATCGAGTACCGACCAGCGTGCGAGCTCGAGGCCCGCTTCCTCAAACCGACGAGCGAGCTCCTGACGAGCCGTCTCCCAATGCGTCGCACGATCCGCGCGCGGAGTCAGTAAGGTGACCGATACACCGGCCGCACCGACTTGCTCGAGACGAATATCGATATTGCCGTCGGGTAGTTCGATCCCCGAGAGCCGAATACGCCACGGTGGCTCTTGATCGTCCCGCTGCCCCCCTCGCGTCTCGTCATCGCGAACCCGCCGCGGATCTTGCTGAAACACGACCCACCACGCACCGAGCCCGTCGGGCGCCGGTAGTACGAACGAATAGCAGCATCCGCCTGCCTGGTGCGCCACGTTGGCAGCGCTTTGAAAGCCGACGAGCTCATCGAGCGCCGCCCAAGCATCTTGGATCGATTGCGCCGCAGGCTGACGATAGATCGAGTCGAGCAACTGCCGCTTCATATCGTTGACAGGGACGCTGCGTTTATCTTTGAGCTTAGATTCGTAGAACAGACCTGAGTGCGCCAGCGAGATAGTCAACGCCTGAACCCAGCCGGTCACTCCACGCGACGACGATGCAACAGAACCGCCAATTTCAGGCGCCGCATCCGCTTGAGTCGCGGCACTCGCCCTCACTAACGGAGACAATCGCAGCAACCAGTCCGCCAAGGCGCGAGGCGGCGCGAGCTTCGCAGCCAAAGATTGCACCCCCAGCGTCGGCGGCGCCGACGAGCGTACCGTCGTCATCGCGGTAGCGCCATCGGCTGGTGCGATCTCATTGCCGCCCGCCAAGGCCACCGTCATATTGCGAACCACCGGCGGAGAGCCACCGATCCGCGCCATGGATCGGCCCGCAAGCGGCAGCATCGGCACCAGCATCATCGAGCCTGTGGGGTCGCGTGCCACCTGCAACGACAACTGCGAGTTCTCCGCCACACCCGGTATCGGGCGAGACGAAAAAAATCGATCACCGACTTTCAGAATCATCTCGTCGTTCTGGTAACGCACGGATGCCGACAGTAGAGATCCCGCCTGCCAGGAACCCGAGCCTGAGCCCGCATTCGGCAACGCGATCGCGCGGTCGAGCGCTGGCACCAGATCGTTATCCGGTGGCACAGGAGCTTGGGGAGGAAGACCAACCGGACTGAGCATCGCGTTTCCAGTCGTTGTTTGAACTCAAAACTTGAGCGGGCGCCGAGCGCTGAGATGCTGGAGTATAGTTCGAATATTCCGTTTTGGAGATTTTGTCATGACAGGCTGTCGGCCTTGGTTGATCATGGGATTTGCCGTATTGCTCATCACGAACGCCTTGTCGCGCGCCGCCCTCGCGTCGGACCCACAGGCACCGACCAAAACGGCCAATTCGGCACAACCGATCAAAACGCCCGATGCGCGATCACGGGCGATCCCGGAACTCGTTTGCTCGGCCGATCGTTTGATGACGATCGATAACCAATCGCTCGAGACCCGTACATCCGATGAACCGTTTCGTTTGCGCTTGCGAGGTAATCTGCTCTACGTTGGTCAAGCCGCCGGAACCGAAAAATTCTCGAGCACGATCGCGCGAAATGACCGACGACGCTGGATCACCGCGACCTCCATTCTGACCCTCGATGAAGATCTGGTGATCGGCACTCTCACGGATGTAAAGGCCAACATCGTCACGCTTCGTCCGCTGATCTGCGAACCGTTCGATAGTTCCAAGCGCTGAGCGATGCATCACGTGTATCGCAACCGCCCTTTCAACTCAACGCCGCTGGCCGCGCTGGTGATTGCTGCGCTGCTGACGGCCTGCGGTGGTGGCGGTGGTAGTGGCTCGAGCTCGGGCGGCGGCTCGACCCCACCGCCCACGGGCGAAGCGCCAATCCAAACGGGAACGTGGGTCGATATTGCCTTGGGCGGACTGAGTTATGTCTCGGGCACGATCAACGGAACGACCAGCGCGACAGGCGGATACACCTATCGTTGCCCAAGCGGTTGCGACAGCATTCGTTTCGCTATTGGCGGAATCGCCATCGGTCAGGCCACAGTCGTGGCGGCTACCCTCACCTTGCGTGAACTGCAAGGCGGCATGGAAGGCGGCGTACTCTCAAGCGCGACGCTACGTCGTGGCCAATTCCTGTTTGCGCTCGATAGCGATGCGGATGTCAGTAACGGCGTCGCGATTCCAGCGGAAGTGGCCACGATTTTGTCGACACGCAGCTTGAATTTTTCATCTTCGACTTTCGATACGGATCTTGCGGCGATACTCGATTTGTTGCGCAGCGACAGCCGCTTGACCGCCACCTATCGCGCATCGATCAATGCCCCATCGACCGACTTCGTTCGCGCGATACTTGAACAGGGCGAAGCGATTGCGCGCGGGGTCTTCGTCGAAACACCGACGGCCGCAGGTGATGCCACCGAGCTGCGTAAGTATGTCGTCAAACTGCCCGATAGCACGCTCGCGCCCTACTTCGGTACCAGCACAGCGATCGGAGCCGCCTTCGTCAAAGGCATCAA
>JAGWWY010000016.1 GCA_018970145.1 Gammaproteobacteria bacterium | reverse complement strand
AGGAGAAGAAATCGTGTCCAAGGAAAAATTTGAACGCAGCAAGCCGCACGTTAACGTTGGGACGATTGGTCACGTTGACCATGGTAAGACGACGCTGACGGCGGCGCTGACGAAGGTGATGGCGGAGACTCACGGTGGTGAGTTCAAGGCATACGATCAGATTGACAAGGCGCCGGAGGAGAAGGCGCGCGGCATTACGATTTCGACGGCGCACGTGGAGTACCAGTCGAAGGAGCGTCACTACGCGCACGTGGATTGCCCGGGGCATGCGGACTACGTGAAGAACATGATCACGGGTGCGGCGCAGATGGACGGGGCGATTTTGGTGGTATCGGCTGCGGATGGTCCGATGCCGCAGACGCGCGAGCACATTTTGTTGGCCCGTCAGGTGGGTGTGCCGTACATCGTGGTGTTCATGAACAAGGCGGACATGGTGGACGACAAGGAGCTGTTGGAGCTCGTTGAGATGGAAGTTCGCGAGCTGCTCTCGACGTACAAGTTTCCTGGCGATGACACGCCGATCGTGGTGGGCTCGGCGCTGAAGGCGCTGGAGGGTGACCCGAGCGCGATTGGGGTTCCGGCGGTGATCAAGCTGGTGGAGGAGATGGACCGATACATTCCCGTGCCGCAGCGTGACATCGACAAGCCGTTCCTGATGCCGGTGGAAGACGTATTTTCGATTTCGGGCCGCGGCACGGTGGTGACCGGTCGTATTGAGCGCGGCATTGTGAAGGTGAACGAGGAAGTGGAGATCATCGGTCTGAAGGACACGGTGAAGACGACCTGCACGGGCGTGGAGATGTTCCGCAAGTTGCTCGATGAGGGTCAGGCTGGTGACAACGTGGGGGTGCTGCTGCGCGGCACGAAGCGCGAGGATGTTGAGCGTGGTCAAGTGTTGGCCAAGCCTGGCAGCATTTTGCCGCACACGACGTTTGAGGCTGAGGTGTACGTGCTGACGAAGGAAGAGGGCGGTCGTCACACGCCGTTCTTCAAGGGTTATCGTCCGCAGTTTTACTTCCGCACGACGGATGTGACTGGGACGATTGAGTTGCCGGCGGGCGTTGAGATGGTGATGCCTGGCGATAACATCAAGATGGTGGTGGATTTGATTGCTCCGATTGCGATGGAAGATGGTCTGCGCTTTGCGATCCGCGAGGGCGGTCGCACCGTCGGCGCCGGCGTCGTCGCGAAGATCCTGAAGTAAGAGGCTCGTCGAAACAGTACAGGCCAGTAGCTCAATTGGCAGAGCAGCGGTCTCCAAAACCGCAGGTTGGGGGTTCGATTCCCTCCTGGCCTGCCAATTCGGGCTACGCAGGATCAGTGCAACGATGAACGAAGCAGTCAAAAACGACGGCGTCACTGGCGCCGACAAAGCGAAACTCTGGGCTGCGATCCTGATCGCGGCCGCAGGGATCGCCTCGTTTTACGTGCTCAAGGGCGAGCAGGCCGATTGGGTGCGTTGGCTCGTTTTCGCAGGTGGCCTCATCGTCGCCGGGGCTGTGTTTTTTCTCTCGCAGTATGGGCGCGACTTCTGGAAGTTTGCGCTCGATGCGCGCATCGAGTTGTACAAGGTCTTTTGGCCGACCCGGCAAGAGACGGGCACCATGACCGCAGTGGTTTTCGTATTCGTGATCATCATGGCTTTGTTCTTCTGGGGGGTCGATTCGATCCTCGGTTGGCTGACCAAGTTGATCCTCGGCGGCCCGGACGCAGGAGTCTGATTTCATGGCAATGCGTTGGTACGTCGTCCATGCCTACTCGAACCTCGAACATCGCGTGGCCGATGGTTTGAAGGAGCGCATCAAGCGAGCGGGTCTCGAGCACAAGTTTGGCGAGATTCTCGTTCCGACCGAAGAGGTCGTCGAGATGCGCGATGGTCAGAAGCGCAAGAGCGAGCGCAAGTTTTATCCGGGCTACGTGCTCGTGCAGATGGAGATGGACGAAGAAACCTGGCATCTCGTGCACGAGGTTCCGAAGGTGCTCGGCTTCATCGGCGGCACCAAGGAAAAACCGGCTCCGATCAGCGACCGCGAAGCGAATCAGATCTTGCGTCGCGTGGAAGAAGGTGTCGAGAAGCCGCGACCGAAAGTTATTTTTGAGCCGGGTGAAGTTGTGCGGGTCACCGATGGTCCGTTCAATGATTTCAGCGGCGTGGTCGAGAACGTCAACTACGAGAAGAATCGCCTGCAGGTTGCAGTGCAGATCCTCGGTCGTTCGACGCCGGTCGAGCTGGATTTTTCGCAGGTCGAAAAGGCCTGAGGTTTTTTTGAAGGCTCGTCTTCGTTAGGGGACGAGTCGATGGATCGATACGCGAAGGATCGCGTGTCGTAACGGCAAGGAAGCGCATGGGGAGCTCACGCTGGAGCGTGGGCGTTGGAACCCAGGAGAGTGAACGATGGCCAAGAAAGTCCAAGGCTACGTCAAGCTGCAGGTACCTGCAGGCTCGGCGAACCCCTCACCGCCCATCGGCCCAGCATTGGGTCAGCAGGGCGTGAACATCATGGAGTTCTGCAAGCAGTTCAACGCTGCCACGCAGAAGCTCGAAAAGGGGCTGCCCATTCCAGTGGTGATCACGGTCTACGCAGACCGCAGCTTCACCTTCATCATGAAGACGCCGCCTGCTGCGGTGCTGATCCGCAAGGCGATCGGCATCGAGAAGGGCAGTGGCACTCCCAACACCAACAAGGTCGGCAAGATCACTCGCGCCCAGCTCGAAGAGATCGCCAAGACCAAGACGCCGGATCTTACTGCAGCCGATCTCGATGCTGCGGTGCGTACGATTGCCGGTAGCGCCCGCTCGATGGGCGTCGATGTGGAAGGAGTCTGATCATGCCGTTCATCGCCAAACGTATGAAGCCCTGGAAGGACGCTCTCCCGCCGGGCAAAACTTATCCCGTCGATGACGCGTTCAAGCTCGTCAAAGAATTCGCCAAGGCGAAGTTCAACGAGTCGGTCGACGCCGCCATCAATCTCGGTATCGATGCCGCCAAGTCCGACCAACAGGTTCGCGGGTCGACCGTGATGCCGCACGGTATCGGCAAGACGGTTCGCGTTGCCGTGTTCACCTCGGGCAAGAACGCCGATGCCGCCAAGGCAGCTGGCGCCGACATCGTCGGCATGGAAGATCTCGCCGAGCAGGTGAAGGCCGGTAAGATGGATTTCGACGTCGTGATCGCGAGCCCTGATGCCATGCGCATCGTGGGTCAACTCGGGCAGATCTTGGGCCCCCGTGGTCTCATGCCGAATCCGAAAGTAGGTACGGTGAGCCCCGATGTGGCCGGCGCCGTGAAGAATGCCAAGAGTGGTCAGGTGCGTTACCGCGTCGACAAGGCCGGTATCGTGCATTGCACCATCGGCAAGGTGAGCTTCGATGCGCAGCACTTGCGCGAGAACCTTCAGGCTTTGTTGGCCGACCTGCAGAAGGCGAAGCCGGCAACGTCGAAAGGTATCTACCTGAAGCGTGTCACGGTCTCCTCGACGATGGGGCCGGGCGTGCAGATCGATCAGGCGTCGCTCGGGGTTTGATTTTTTTGAATTGATGCGGGCTCGGTGATGCAAGTCGCCGAGTTCCATCGAAGACCGCAGGCGAGTGGGTGGAAGCGCAAGCAACCAGCCCGTTCTTAATGAGATGGCCTGCGCAGGTGGTGCACCGCTCATACGAGGATCGTCCTCGTTTGAAGGTCGCCGTCCATAGGGTCCGGTGCGGGGCGCAAGTCTCGTACCGGTGTGTGATCTTCAGGAGAGGAGTAATCAACTAGTGCCTCTGAACCTAGAAGACAAGAAAGCGCTGGTAAAGGAAGTGGCGGAGATTGCGTCTTCGGCGCAATCAGTGGTCGCTGCCGAATATCGTGGTATCACGGTTTCGCAGATGACTGAGCTACGTGCCAAGGCCCGTGCCCAAGGCGTGTACATGCGTGTCGTCAAAAACACGTTGGCACGCAAGGCATTGGTCGGCACTTCGTTTGAAGCGGTCGGTCCCCAATTGAAGGGTCCGCTCGTCCTGGCTTTTTCGAAGGACGACCCGGGCGCTGCGGCGCGCGTGGTGAAGGACTTCTCGAAAGCGAACGATAAGCTCGTTGCGACGCTCGTGTCCTTGGGTGGCGATGTGCTGCCCGGCAAGGATCTCGAGAAAGTCGCATCGCTGCCGACGCGCGAACAGGCTCTGTCGATGCTGTTGGGTACGCTCAAAGCACCGATCGAGAAATTCGTTCGCACGGTGGCTGCGCCGCATACCAAGCTGGTCCGCACGGTCGCGGCTATCCGCGATGCGAAGCAGGCCGTCAGCGCTTGATCTTGTTGCCTTTGAAATATCTTTGGAGTTACCACAATGGCTGTTAGCAAGGACGAAATCCTCGAAGCAATTTCCAACATGAGCATCATGCAGATCGTCGAACTGATCTCCGACATGGAGAACAAGTTCGGTGTGACCGCTGCTGCTCCGGTGGCCGTCGCGGCCGCCGCGGGTCCCGCCGCTGCCGCGGCTCCGGTTGAGGAGAAGACGGAGTTCACCGTCATCCTCAAGGAGTATCCGGCCGACAAGAAGGTGGGCGTCATCAAGGTCGTGCGCGAACTGACGGGCCTCGGCCTGAAGGAAGCGAAGGACCTCGTCGAAGCCGTTCCGAGCACGCTGAAGGATGGGGTCAACAAGGCCGATTCCGACAGCATGAAGAAAAAGCTCGAAGAAGCCGGCGCGAAGGTCGAGATCAAGTAACCCCGCCGCTCGCGTGGTGGGAATTACCTTTGTATCGCGAGATGCGTGGCAACCGGGGCTTGAAGGCCTCGGTTGCCTCGTCGTCTCCGTCCAGTTTGAAAGTGTGAGGTGACCGATGGCTTACTCCTTTACCGAGAAGAAGCGCATCCGCAAGAACTTTGGCAAGCAGGGCAGCGTCCTCGAGACGCCGTATTTGCTCGCCATCCAGCTCGACTCGTATCGCCAGTTCCTGCAGGCCGACAAGGTCGAGGAAACGCGCGTCGATGTCGGTCTGCATGCGGCGTTTAAGACCGTCTTCCCGATCTCGAGCTATTCGGGTAACGCGGTACTCGAGTACGTCAGTTACCGACTCGGCGAGCCGGTGTTCGACGTCAAGGAGTGCCAACTCCGTGGCCTGACCTACGCAGCGCCCTTGCGCGTGAAGGTCCGTCTGATCGTTTACGACAAGGAAGCCTCGGGTCCGAAGAAGCCCGTCAAAGACGTGCGCGAGCAAGAGGTTTACCTCGGCGAGCTGCCGCTGATGACCGATAACGGAACGTTCGTCGTGAACGGCACCGAGCGCGTCATCGTTTCACAGTTACATCGCAGCCCCGGCGTGTTCTTCGATCACGACCGCGGCAAGTCGCACTCCTCGGGCAAGCTTTTGTTCAGCGCCCGTATCATTCCTTACCGTGGTTCATGGCTCGATTTCGAATTCGATGCCAAGGACTGCGTGTTCGCGCGCATCGATCGTCGCCGCAAGCTGCCGGTGTCGATCATCCTGCGTGCACTCGGCATGAATGAAGGTGAGATTCTCGACACCTTCTTCGACAAGAACACCTTTTTCATCTCGAAGGACGAGACGGCCCTCGAGCTCGTGCCGGCGCGCCTGCGTGGCGAGACGGCGAGCTTCGAGATTCGCATTGGCGACCAAGTGGTCGTCGAGGAAGGCCGTCGTATCACGGCACGTCATGTGCGCCAACTCGAAGATGCGGGCGTCAGCAAGCTTGCCGTTCCTCGGGACTACATCTACGGCAAGATCCTCTCGCACGATGTCGTGAACACCGACACGGGTGAGATCATCGCCAAGGCCAACGAGGTCATCACGGCCGCCTCGGCCGAGAAGATGATCGAGGCGGGTATCACCGAAGTTCGCACCCTGTACGTCAACGATCTCGATCGTGGTCCTTACGTGTCTGACACATTGCGAATCGATCCGACCAAGAATCGCCTTGAAGCGCTGGTCGAGATTTACCGCATGATGCGCCCCGGTGAGCCGCCAACCCGCGATGCTGCCGAGAATCTGTTCTCGAACCTGTTCTTCAACGCCGAGCGGTACGATCTGTCGGCCGTCGGTCGCATGAAGTTCAACCGTCGCGTCGGTCGTAAGGAAATCTTAGGCTCGAGCGTGCTCTCCAAGGGAGACATTCTCGATGTGCTGAAGGTGCTGATCGCCATCCGCAACGGCGACGGCACAGTTGACGATATCGATCACCTCGGTAATCGTCGCGTGCGCTCGGTCGGTGAAATGGCCGAGAACGCCTTCCGCGTCGGTCTCGTGCGCGTCGAGCGTGCGGTCAAAGAACGCTTGAACATCGCCGAGAGCGAGCCGCTCATGCCGCAGGAGATGATCAACGCCAAGCCGGTCGCTGCAGCCGTCAAAGAATTCTTCGGCTCCTCGCAGCTGAGCCAGTTCATGGACCAGAACAACCCGCTCTCCGAAGTGACGCACAAGCGTCGCGTCTCGGCGTTGGGCCCAGGCGGTCTGACACGCGAGCGTGCGGGCTTCGAGGTCCGCGACGTGCATCCGACCCACTACGGTCGAGTATGTCCGATCGAAACGCCGGAAGGTCCGAACATCGGCTTGATCAACTCCTTGTCGGTCTATGCCCGCACCAACCAATACGGCTTCCTCGAGACGCCGTACCGCCGTGTCGAGAATGGCCGAGTCACCGACCAGATCGACTACTTGTCGGCGATCGAAGAGGGTGAGTTTGCGATCGCGCAGGCGAACGCCAACGCCGACGGTTCGGGCAACCTTGCCGACGAGCTCGTCTCCTGCCGCTTCCAGAACGAGTTCACGTTGATGCCGCGCGAGCGTATCAACTACATGGACGTGTCGCCGAAGCAAATCGTGTCGGTTGCCGCTTCGCTGATTCCGTTCCTCGAGCACGACGACGCCAACCGCGCGCTCATGGGCTCGAACATGCAGCGTCAGGCTGTGCCCACCTTGCGCACCGAGGCGCCGCTCGTCGGTACCGGCATGGAGCGTCCCGTGGCGATCGACTCGGGTGTGACGGTGGTGGCCAGTCGTGGCGGCGTGGTCGATTCAGTCGACGCCTCGCGTATCGTGGTGCGCGTCGATGACGCCGAGACCAACTCGGCTGAGCCCGGCGTCGACATCTACAACCTCACGAAGTACACCCGTTCGAACCAGAACACCTGCATCAACCAGCGTCCGCTGGTGTCGGCGGGCGATGTGATCGCGCGTGGCGACGTGCTGGCCGACGGCCCTTCGACCGATCTTGGCGAACTCGCGCTCGGCCAGAACATGCTGGTCGCGTTCATGCCTTGGAACGGTTACAACTTCGAAGACTCTATCCTGATCTCCGAGCGGGTGGTGCAGGAAGATCGTTTCACGACGATCCACATCGAAGAGCTGACTTGTGTCGCGCGCGATACCAAGCTCGGTTCCGAAGAAATCACCGCGGACATCCCGAACGTGGGCGACCAAGCACTCAACAAGCTCGATGAAGCGGGTATCGCCTTCATCGGTGCCGAGGTGCGCGCGGGCGACATCCTCGTCGGCAAGGTCACCCCGAAGGGTGAGACGCAGCTGACGCCGGAAGAGAAGTTGTTGCGCGCCATCTTTGGCGAGAAGGCGAGTGACGTGAAGGACACCTCGTTGCGCGTGCCGCCGGGTATGGATGGCACGGTCATCGACGTACGGGTCTTCACGCGGGATGGCGTCGAGAAGGACTCGCGTGCCCTCTCGATCGAGAAGGCTGAAATCGAGCGCGTCCGCAAGGACTTCGGCGATCAGCAACGCATCCTCGAAGATGACATGTTTCAGCGTGTGCGCGGCATGTTGATCGGCAAGGTCGCCGCTGGTGGTCCCGCCAAACTGAAGTCGGGCACGAAGATCACCGAGGAGTATCTCGATGGTCTGCAGCGCGACCAATGGTTCGAGATTCGTCTCGATGACGAAGAGGCGAACTCGCAACTCGAAGCAACAGCGGAGCGATTGCGCGATCAGCGCAAGATGTTCGAAGCGAAACTCGAGAACAAGAAGGGCAAGATCACCCAGGGCGACGATCTCTCCCCGGGCGTGCTCAAGATGGTGAAGGTCTACCTCGCCGTCAAACGCCGCGTGCAGCCCGGCGACAAGATGGCCGGTCGTCACGGCAATAAGGGCGTCATCTCGACCATCGTGCCGGTCGAAGACATGCCATACCTCGAAGACGGTACACCGGTCGATATCGTTCTGAATCCGCTTGGCGTGCCCTCGCGTATGAACGTGGGGCAGGTGCTCGAAACCCACTTGGGCTGGGCTGCCAAGGGCTTGGGTCTCAAGATCGGTCGCATGCTCGAGCAGCAGCAGGCGGTCGGTGAGCTGCGTCAGTTCATCGGTCGTGTGTACAACGAGACCGGTGGTCAGAGCGAACAGACCGACACCTTCACCGATCAGGAGATCGTCACTCTCGCGAAGAACCTCTCGCGCGGCGTGCCGATCGCAACGCCGGTGTTCGACGGTGCGGCCGAGCGCGAGATCAAGCGTCTGCTCGAACTGGCTGATCTACCGTTGTCGGGTCAAACCTACCTGCATGATGGTCGTACCGGCGAGCGCTTCGAGCGTCCGGTCACGGTCGGCTACATGTACATGCTGAAGCTCAACCACCTCGTCGACGACAAGATGCACGCCCGCTCCACGGGACCGTACTCGCTCGTCACGCAGCAGCCGCTTGGCGGCAAGGCGCAGTTCGGTGGTCAGCGCTTCGGTGAAATGGAAGTGTGGGCACTCGAGGCTTACGGTGCGGCGTATACGCTGCAGGAAATGCTGACGGTCAAATCGGATGACGTGAACGGTCGGACGAAGATGTACAAGAACATCGTCGACGGCAATCATCAGATGGATGCCGGCATGCCCGAATCGTTCAACGTGCTCGTGAAGGAGATCCGCTCCCTCGCGATCAATGTCGAACTCGAACAGGATTGAGGCAAGGTGCAGTCATGAAAGATCTACTGAAAATCTTCAAGCAGAACGCACCAGTCGAGCACTTCGACTCGATCAAGATCGGGCTCGCATCGCCCGAGATGATCAAGTCCTGGTCCTTCGGCGAGGTCAAGAAGCCCGAGACCATCAACTACCGGACCTTCAAACCGGAACGCGATGGTCTCTTCTGCGCCAAAATCTTTGGCCCTGTCAAAGACTATGAATGTCTTTGCGGTAAGTACAAGCGTCTGAAGCATCGCGGCGTGGTCTGCGAGAAGTGCGGCGTCGAGGTGACGCAGTCGAAGGTTCGTCGTGATCGCATGGGTCACATCGATCTTGCCTCGCCGGTCGCACACATCTGGTTCCTGAAGTCGCTGCCCTCGCGCATCGGTTTGATGCTCGATATGACGCTGCGTGAAATCGAACGCGTGCTCTACTTCGAAGCCTTCGTGGTGATCGATCCGGGCATGACGCCGATGCAGCGCGGTCAGTTGTTGACCGACGAAATGTACCTCGAGGCTATCGAGGAGCATGGTGATGAATTCGACGCTCGCATGGGTGCGGAGGCCGTTCACGAGTTGCTGCGCTCGCTCGACCTGAAGGCCGAGGTGCTCAAGGCGCGCGAAGACATGGCGAATACGGCCTCGGAAACGAAGCTCAAGCGTCTCTCGAAGCGTCTGAAGCTCATCGAGTCGTTCATCGAATCGGGCAACCGTCCGGAGTGGATGGTCATGACCATTCTGCCGGTGTTGCCGCCGGACCTGCGTCCGCTCGTGCCGCTCGATGGCGGTCGCTTTGCGACCTCCGATCTCAACGACCTCTATCGTCGCGTCATCAACCGCAACAATCGCTTGCGTCGTCTGCTCGAGCTCAATGCCCCGGATATCATCGTGCGCAACGAGAAGCGCATGCTGCAGGAAGCGGTCGATGCATTGCTCGACAACGGCCGTCGTGGACGTGCCATCACCGGTACGAACAAGCGCCCACTGAAGTCGCTCGCCGACATGATCAAAGGCAAGCAGGGTCGGTTCCGCCAGAACCTGCTCGGCAAGCGCGTCGACTACTCCGGCCGCTCGGTCATCGTGGTCGGTCCGACGCTGCGCCTGCACCAGTGCGGCCTGCCGAAGAAAATGGCGCTCGAGCTCTTCAAGCCGTTCATCTTCCACAAACTGCAGCTGCGTGGGGACGCATCGACCATCAAGGCCGCCAAGCGTCTCGTCGAGCGTGAGGGACCGGAAGTTTGGGACATCCTCTCCGAGGTGATCCGCGAGCATCCCGTGCTCTTGAACCGCGCCCCGACGCTGCACCGACTTGGCATCCAGGCCTTTGAGCCGGTACTGATCGAGGGCAAGGCGATCCAGCTGCATCCGCTCGTTTGCACGGCGTTCAACGCCGACTTCGACGGCGACCAGATGGCCGTGCACGTGCCGCTGTCGCTCGAAGCGCAGCTCGAAGCCCGCGCACTGATGATGTCGTCGAACAACATCCTCTCGCCTGCCAACGGTGATCCGATCATCGTACCGTCGCAAGACGTCGTGCTTGGTCTGTACTACATGACCCGCGAGCGCGTCGGTGCGCAAGGCGAGGGCATGATGTTCTCCGACGTCGGCGAGGTGCATCGCGCTTACGAGACTCGTCAGGTTCACCTGCAAGCGCGTATCAGCGTGCGCATCAACGAGACGGTCATCGAGAACGGCGAGTGGATCGAGCGTCGTCGTCTCGTGAAGACCACGGTCGGTCGTGCACTGCTCTCCGAAGTGCTGCCCGCCGGCATGTCGTTCGACGTCATCAACCAGGACATGACCAAGAAGGCGATCTCGGCAACGATCAACGCCTGCTACCGTATCCTCGGACTGAAGGACACCGTGATCTTTGCCGATCGCGTCATGTATACCGGCTTCCATTACGCGACGCGCGCGTCGGTGTCGTTCGGTATCGACGACATTGTGATCCCGGAACAGAAGGTCAAGATCGTGGCTGCGGCCGATCGCGAAGTGAAGGAGATCCAGGAGCAGTACGCCTCCGGTCTCGTTACCAACGGTGAACGCTACAACAAGGTCGTCGACATCTGGTCACGCGCCAACGACCAAGTCGCCAAGGCGATGATGGATAAGCTCGGCACCGAGGAAGCCATCGACAGCAAGGGCCAAAAACAGCGTCAAAAGTCGTTCAACTCGATCTTCATGATGGCGGACTCCGGTGCGCGTGGTAGCGCGGCGCAGATTCGTCAGCTCGCCGGTATGCGTGGCCTCATGGCCAAGCCTGACGGCTCGATCATCGAGACGCCGATCACTGCGAACTTCCGCGAAGGCTTGAACGTTCTGCAGTACTTCATCTCGACCCACGGCGCCCGTAAGGGTCTCGCCGATACGGCGTTGAAGACTGCGAACTCGGGTTACCTGACGCGTCGCCTCGTTGACGTCGCGCAGGATCTCGTCGTCACGGAAGTCGATTGCGGCACCAAGCATGGCGTGATGGTCACGCCGCTCGTCGAAGGTGGTGACGTCGTCGAAGGTCTCGGTGAGCGTGTGCTCGGCCGCGTGATCGTCGAAGACGTGCTGCGTCCGGGTGGCAAGGGCGCCGTTCTGATGGAAGCCGGTACGCTCATCGATGAGCATCTTGTGCGTGTGCTCGAGCAGCACGGCGTCGATCAGGTCAAGGTTCGTTCGCCCATTACGTGCGATACGCGTTATGGCGTGTGCGCGACCTGCTACGGCCGCGATCTCGCACGCGGTCGCATCATCAACATCGGCGAAGCGGTCGGTGTCATGGCGGCGCAGTCGATCGGTGAGCCGGGTACCCAGCTTACGATGCGTACGTTCCACATCGGTGGTGCGGCATCGCGAGCGGCGGCCACCTCGAGCGTCGAAGTGCGCAACAAGGGCACGCTGCGCTTTCACAACGTGAAGACGGTCTCGCACGAGAAGGGTTATCTCGTGGCCGTGTCGCGTTCGGGTGAGATTGGCGTGGTCGATGAGTTCGGTCGTGAGCGTGAGCGCTACAAGATCCCCTACGGTGCGCAGATCAACAGCACCGAGGGTACGATGGTGGAGGCCGGCCAAACGGTCGCCACTTGGGATCCGCACACCCATCCGGTCGTCACGGAAGTGGCCGGCTTCCTGAGGTTCCAGGACTTCGTCGATGGACTCACCGTCACGCGTCAAGTGGACGAAGTGACCGGTTTGTCGTCGGTCGTCGTCATGGACGGCAGCAAGCAGCGCGGTGGCAAAGAATTGCGTCCGACGATCAAGCTGGTCAACGCCAAGGGTAAGGAAGTGCCGTTCGCGAATACGGAGATTCCGGCGGTCTACACGTTGCCCGCGGGTGCACTCATCAGCCTTGAGGATGGTGCCAAGGCGTCGGTGGGTGACGTCATCGCCCGTATCCCCCAAGAGTCGTCCAAGACCCGCGATATCACCGGCGGTCTGCCGCGTGTCGCGGATCTCTTCGAAGCACGTAAACCGAAGGAGCCCGCGATCCTCGCCGAGAAGAGCGGCACGGTAAGCTTCGGTAAAGAGACCAAGGGTAAGCGTCGTCTCGTCATCACCGAGGAGCGCGGCGAGAAGTACGAAGAGCTGATCCCGAAGTGGCGCCAGCTCAACGTCTTTGAAGGTGAGCAGGTCACCCGCGGCGAAGTCATCGCCGACGGCGAGCCGAACCCGCACGACATCCTGCGCCTGCAGGGCGTACAGGCTTTGGCGAACTATCTGGTCCGCGAAATCCAGGACGTCTACCGTCTGCAGGGCGTGAAGATCAACGACAAGCACATCGAAGTCATTATTCGACAGATGTTGCGCAAAGCGGAGATCACCAACGCCGGCGAGACACCGTTGCTCAAGGGTGAGCAGCTCGATCGTTCGCGTGCGCTCGACATCAACGATCGTATGGCGGCCGACAGCAAAGAGCAGGCGGCGTTCGCGCCGGTGTTGCTCGGCATCACCAAGGCCTCGCTCGCCACCGAGTCGTTCATCTCGGCGGCGTCGTTCCAGGAAACCACCCGCGTCCTCACCGAGGCAGCGGTACGCGGTCTGAAGGACGATCTGCGCGGCTTGAAGGAAAACGTCATTGTCGGTCGGTTGATTCCGGCGGGCACGGGCTTTGCGGCTCACGCGCATCGTCGGCGCAAAGCGGACGACAGCTCTCGCGGATTTGGGGACGTCGGAAGTATCGCCGGCGGAGAATCCGAGGAATCGTCGGTCGGCGAGGTGGAAAGCGCTGCGGAATAAGCCGCAGAATGAGCATATCGTTATGACGATAGGCTAAAGTAGGCGGCGGCCGGGAAGGCCGCCAGCCGAGAGAGACGATGGACGAGGATCAGGGCAGCAAGAACACTGG
This sequence comes from Gammaproteobacteria bacterium, assembly GCA_018970145.1. Lineage (GTDB taxonomy): Bacteria > Pseudomonadota > Gammaproteobacteria > Steroidobacterales > Steroidobacteraceae > UBA964. The sequence goes on along the minus strand of JAGWWY010000016.1, from coordinate 19,238 downwards.
CGCCCCTGCAGGAACGCATCGCATGCCGCCGGGGCATCCCACCCCGGTGCGCGTGCTGTTGCGGGGTTTGGAGCTCATTCAAGTCCTTAACCGCTACGGTCCGCTCACGACCGCGGCCTTGAGTCAGCGGTTACGTCTCGCACGGACCACCGTCAATCGCTGTCTGGCGACGCTCGAGGCCACCGATTTCGTGGTTCGACTGCCCAACCGCCGCTATCAACTCACGCTCAAGGCGTCGCTGCTGAGTCACGGTTTCGACGCGACAACAGAACGCTTGGAGCCGATTCGCCGCGCGATGCATGCCTCTTCTGCGCGTGTCCAGTGGCCGATGAGCCTGATGACGCCCCGCTTCCCCGAGTTGTTCATCGAAGATTCGACCGATCGAGAGAGCGGTTTTGCGGTCGAATATTTTGAGCGTGGCATGCAGGTTCCCGTGCTCACGACTGCCTCGGGGCGGGCGATCATCGCCTTCTCGAGCCCGCGGGTGCGCGAGACGCTGCTGGAATCTCTCTGGCCGAGCCGCTCCGAAGAGACCGTGACCCTGTGGCCCGATCGCGTCGCCCTCGATCGTGACATCGCGGCCATGCGCGAGCGAGGTTACGCTCGCGCCACACGTCCGTTGCGACTGACCGAGCAGGGCAGCATCGCGGTGCCGGTGATGGTCGATGGTGAGGCGGTCGCGGCGCTCGCCGTGCGATTTGCGTTGTCGGCAGTCAGTTTCGATGATGCGCGCAAACGCATGCTGCCCGCGTTGCAGGAGATCGTCCTCGGCCGCAACGTCTGAGAGTCGCGCGGAGACTGGTTTCGCAGCGGAGCCCTGCCGCCTCTACCAAGACAGCAGTTTTTCACCGAGCAACTTGCCGAAGGTCAGTGCAGGTGTCAGGGATAAACCGCCGACATAGGCATTGCCAGAGGTGCGACCGAAACCCAGCACTTCACCCGCCGCGTACAAATTCTTGATGGGTTTGCCGGCGCGATTCAGTACGCGCAAATGTTGGTCAACGGCAAGACCGGCAGGGCTGACCACCGTGATGCCCTGCGCCTTGATGGCGTAGAACGGGGCCGTTTCGATGCGACGGATCAAAAACTGTTTGCCTTGTTCGCGATCGAGCTCGGCATCGACCGCGCGGTTGTACTGCGCAATGGTCTTGCGCAGGTTACTTACCGGCACATCCAGCTTGCGCGCGAGGGCATCGACGGTGCGAGCCTTGATGAAGGCGGGATGACGACCGAAGCGAGCGCGATAGGCGGCTGCGTCCTCCGGTGTCAGCGGCGCGGCATTTTGCAAGATGCCCTCATCCAGAACGATGTGCATCGCCGTGCCGGGTTGTGAAAACAAGGCGCGCTCGCGGTAATCGATACTCGGATGATCTTCTTGCATGAAGCGACGACCGCGTCGATCAACGAAGATTTCCCACACCTTGCGCGCGCCCGGCGAGAGCAACAAGAAACGACCGCTCGTCGGATCTGCAGCATCGTCGAGATAGCCTGCAAACGTATTCAAAAAATAATCGCCTCGATCGACACGCGCATCGAGTATCGCGGCAGCTTCTAGACCATCGCCGCGCGAGTAGGGGTTGGTGTATGAGCAGAGCGGCGCTTTTGGTGTTTGCTTTGCCCAGAGTTGCGGGTTGGCCGCATAGCCGCCCGATGCCAGAACTACGTTCTTCCCGCGAAACTGTACCTCACCGTTCGGAGTGCTCGCCTTGACGCCGATGACGGCACCGCGCTCATCGGTGAGCAACTCCGTCATGCGATGTTGGAGGCGCAACTCGATTCCGCCGGATTTGACCCACCTCTCGTGAACCGGTCGCAGGACCTCGAGGATCGATATCGCCTGGCGGGTTCCCCAAAGATATCGCCGAGTCGCATACGCTTCATGTGCTTCACCCGCCACCGGTGTACCGGGCGCGGGTTGGAAACCGATATCCATCAGCCAATCGATGAGACCCGCCGCGTGGTCGACGAAGGTGCGTAATACGACGGGATCGATGCTGTCTTTGGCGATGCGCTGCGCATCGCGAAAATGCTCAGTGGGGCTGTCGTCGATTCCGAGGCTACGCTGCAACCGGGTACCAGCCGCGCTGATCTGACCGGAGGACCAGTACAAGGTGCCACCGATGCGATAGTCCGCCTCGAGTTGCAGCACTTTCGCGCCTCGTTCGGCGGCCTTGATGGCCAGAGGCAGTCCGGCGGAGCCGGCACCGATCACGATCACGTCCCAGTTTTTCATGGGATTAGACTACCTCAGCTGCCGCTGTTCTGATCGGTTGCATCGAAGGCAACGCTCACGCGCCGCCCTGCGGCGCTGAAATCCAGCGTCCGATGCCATAGGTGCGAGGGAAAGATCACGAGGCGCCCGGGCATCGGTGCCACGACGCGCGTCGGCGGATTCGAGCGTAGACGTAGATGCGAGGGTGGCCTACCGAACTCCAGGGCGCCCGACGACGGGTCCAGTTGTTGCAGCGCTTCGGGTAGCGCAACGTAGAAGACACCGCTCCAGCTGCTGCGCGGGTGGATATGTGGCAGTTGACGTCCGCCCGCTTCGAGGAGGGTGGCCCACCAACGCCAGGAATGTAGTTCGGTGGGTAGCAAAGATTTCACCCATGACTCGATGGCAAGTAAACCGGGGTGCGAAGCGGGATCCAGCTCGCCAGTCTGACGACCGCCGCGAGTGGCCTTGCTCAAGGGCGATGACAGCAAGGAGGGCTCCGCACCGAGATGATTAGCGAGCTCTTGCAGCAGACCAGGTGGCAAGTCGAGCTCATCGCGGTCAACGATCTCGACCATCGAATCCAGATCGCAGATTTCGCGAGACTCGTCATGGCGGTCGAGCTCGTGGAGCGCGAGCGCGGCGACGGCCAGCAATTGTCGATCCTCGGGATGGTGCTCGAGAAATGCGTCGGCCACCGCGAGCGACTCGGTCGATCGGCCGAGGGACAGCAGTAGCCCGGCGAGATCGGCTTGGGCACGCGCATTGTCCGCGTTGATATCGCAAGCCTCGCGCAAGGAAGCGAGTGCGGCGGCTTCGGCGCCGAGCTCCCGCTGGGAGGTGGCGAGATTCACCCAGGGCATCTCGTCGACGCGTCCCGAACGAGTCAATGGATCGAGAATATCGACTGCGGCCTCATGGCGTCCGAGTGCGCAGTGCAAGGCACCTGCCGTCGCGAGCAAGGTCGGATGCTGACGTTGCCGAGACGGAGCGTCCTCCAAGCTTTGCCAAGCAGCGTGTTGCTGTCCCATTTCGAGCAAGGCGTGCGCTAAATTACTGCGGGTCTCGAGCGCGGTTGGATTCCAGGTCAACGCGGCGCGATAACAGGCGATGGCGCGTGCCAGCTGACCGCGGCCGTGCCACAGCGCGCCCTCGTCATGCAGTTGGTCGACGTCGTGCTCCGCCATGCTGCATTGTCGCACCCACCGGCTCACCCATTGGTACGGCGACGCTCTATAGTTGCCACATGGACATTTTGATGTTGATCGTTGCCATCGTGGCGGGAGCCGTTGCCGGTGTCGCTCTTGCGGGGTGGGTCCGCCAACGCGGTGCGAGCGATATGCGCTCCGCGCTGGAGCAATCGCAGACCAAAGTGCTTGAGCTCACGGCCGAGGCGGCGGCGCTGCGAGCTACATTGGCTGCCGAGCGAGCTGGCGCCGCCGAAAAAGCCGCGCTTCTCGAGGCGGCGCGTGAGCAGCTGGCCAATGCATTCAAAGCGCTGTCGGCGGAGGCTCTGCAGACCAACAACCAACAATTTCTCGAGCTTGCCAGAGGGCAGTTCGAGAATCTGCAACTGCAGTCCAAGCACGATCTCGAATTACGTCAGCAGAAAATCGACGATAGTCTCAAACCCATCCGAGAATCACTCGGCAAAGTCGACTTGCAGATCCAGGAGATCGAGAAGACTCGAGTGGGCGCTTATCAATCGTTGACTCAGCAGGTCGAACAGTTGATGCGCGAGCAGGTCCTGCTGCGCAGTGAGACGACCAATCTCGTTGGTGCCTTGAAGCAACCAGGCGTACGGGGTCGTTGGGGTGAGATCCAGTTACGCCGCGTCGTCGAGCTTGCTGGCATGCTGTCGTATTGCGACTTCGTCGAGCAGCTTTCGGTCGAAACCGAAGAGGGGCGTCTGCGTCCGGATCTCATCGTGAAGTTACCCGGGGGGCGTAACGTCATCGTCGACTCGAAAGTGCCTCTAGCGGGGTATCTCGCGGCTCTCGAGGCGCGTGACGACGCGACCCGAGCGCTGAAATTGCAGGAACACGCGCGCGCCGTCAAAGCGCACATCACCGCCCTGTCACGGAAAGGGTACGCGGAGGAAGTGCGTAGCAGTGCGCAGTTCGTGGTGTTGTTCCTGCCGGGCGAGGTGTTCTTCAGTGCGGCTCTCGAGCAGGATCCCTCGTTGATCGAAGCCGGTGTCGATCAGGGTGTGATGATTGCGACTCCCACATCCTTGATCGCGTTACTGCGCGCGGTAGCCTATGGTTGGCGACAGGAGCAGATCGCGCGCAATGCCGAGCAGATCAGCGCACTAGGCAAAGAAATCTATGATCGTCTCTCCACCATGGGTGAGCACTGGGGCAAGGTCGGTAGCAGCATCAAGCAGGCCGTCGATGCCTACAACAAGGCCACGCGATCACTGGAGACGCGGGTGTGGGTCACGGCACGCAAATTCCGCGACCTCGATCCGGCGCTTGACGCAAATCGCCTTGTCGAGCTTGATGGCGTCGAGGTGGTGCCGCAGTTGCCGTTATCGACTAGCGAGTCGACTCACGAGTCGACTCATCAGGCGATGCGGTCGCCGGCGGACCGAGATCGATGACACGACTCTCGCCGCGACCGCGTGGGTCGGAAGCGGGCGTCGGCCGGCCGTTCACGTCCATCTCGATGATCTGCATATCACCGAATTCCCACGGACTCTTTTCGACTCGATAGCCCATCGCCGTCAACTCGTTGCGTGTGGTTTCCGATAACGCACAACAACGGCTGTAGACGATCAGGTTCGGCGGCAGCAGTTGATGTTGAAAGCGGGGCGCTGTCACCGCTTGTATGGGCGTCATGCCGAAATCTTTGAGATTGACGATCGTCTGGAATACCGCCGGGAAAATAGTGGATCCACCCGGTGTCCCGTAGATGCCGCGAACGGCAGTGCCTTCGAGCAGAATCGTCGGTGTCATCGAGGAAAGCATGCGTTTTCCCGGGGCGATCGCATTGGCGGTGCCGCCCACGACACCGTACAGATTCGGCTGGCCGGGTTTGGTACTGAAATCGTCCATCTCATTGTTCAGCAAGAAACCCGCACCCTCCACGACGACGCCACTGCCAAAACTCCCGTTGAGCGTGTAGGTGAGTGAGACGGCGTTACCCTGGCCGTCGATGATGGAATAATGGGTGGTATCGAGCGATTCGCCGAGTCCCGGCTTCACGGCCTGCGGAGCCGAGGGTGTCGTCGAATTGATTTCCTGTGTGCGCCGACGTAGGTAATCCGAGTCGGTCAGTCGTTCGACGGGTACCTTGACGAAGTCGGGATCGCCCAAATATTCGGCTCGATCGGCGAACACGCGTTTGGAAATCTCCGCAACGAGGTGTACGTATCGCGTCGAGTTATGCGGAACGCCTTGGAATTGCTCTACCAATAAGTCCTTCATGCGCAAATATTGGATCAGCGCGATGCCGCCCGAACTGGGCGGTGGCGGTGTGACGAGCGTGTAGTGGCGCCATTGGCTGACCAACGGTTTGCGCCAAATGGGACGATAGGCAGCGAGATCGGCCGCGGTGATGAGCCCGTGGCCGCGCTGCATTTCCGCCTCGACCAGCGTCGCCGTTTCACCGCGGTAGAAGCCATCAGACCCTTGCGCGGCGATGCGCTCGAGCGTCGCTGCGAGCTGCGGCTGCTTGAACGACACGTTTTCTTTGAGCTCGCCGAAATAGCGCTGGAAGTTGGTTTTACCTGCGTAATCTGCTTCGGCCTCACGGATGAGACGGACGAGCTTCGTGTCGGGTATGAACCCGTCCTTTGCTAAGCGGATGGCTGGTGCGATCAGTTCAGACCATGGCCGGCTACCGTGCTGACGGTGCAGCTCCCACAAGCCCGCTACCGTGCCTGGCACACCCGAGGCGCGATGTCCGATGAGACTCAGTTGCGGAATGACTGTGCCGTTCGCATCGAGGTACATGTCGCGCGTGGCTGCGGCAGGCGCCGTCTCGCGAAAATCGAGGAAATACGATTCGCCTTTGACATGGAGCGTCGCGAAGCCGCCGCCGCCGAGATTACCCGCTTCCGGAAAAGTGACGGCGAGCGCGAATCCCACGGCTACCGCCGCATCGACGGCGTTGCCACCCCGGCGCAATACCTGTTCGGCCACCGCGGCGGCGGGCCGATCGGGTGCCGCGATCGCAGCCACATCGGCTCGGGCCGTGATCGCGGGCAGCAACGCGCAAAGCAGGGAGAGGATCGCGGTGTGGACGGGCTTGAACGAACGCATGCCGCATGTTCGCACAGGCGCTAAGGCTCGTGCATCATGCGCAGCAGGGGGCTCGTCTGATGCCGACAATACCAGTGCAGAATAATCCAAAGATAAAAAACCCAGTGCAAAAAAAAGGCGCTGCGTGTTCGTTGGCGTGGCTGACCGGGTGCCTGTTGATGATCATCACCCCGGAGCTACACGCACAAGGGCAGGACTCGACCGCCGGCGAGCGCAATCTGCGCATCATGGCTGAACTGCTGCCCGGACATTACGACAACGCAAACCAACATTACTTCGATCAACGTCGCCAGCTTGCGGCCGACGATCGACACCTGCGCATGTCGACGACGATTCGCCGGGTTGACGCTCCCGCCTTCGGTCGCTACGCCTATCTGTGGATCAACGAAGTGCAGACGGAGAGCGGTGTGCAAAGATCCTGGCGTATTGCGAGTCTGCACGCGGGTCCTGCGAGTGATGAAGTCACGATGCAACACCACCTACGCATGCAAGGGGAGATCGACGAGGCGGAGCTCGCGACGCTGACGCCTGCGCAGTTACGTCGCACCGAAGGCTGTGACTATTTTTTCAAGCGGCGCGCCGACCACTTCCGCGGCTTGCAGGCACCGGGCCGTTGCGAGTTCGATTGGGACGGGCATCGGGTCCGCACGGATAACGAGATTTCGATCGCCAAGAGCAGTCTGTGGTTTCACGATCACAAATGGGTCATCACAACCGGTCGTCGAATCACGGGAGTCTCTTCCGGTGAACCATATTGGCTCGAGCGCTCACGCGTCTTCCATTGCTATGCCGACATTCCGGGCGTCGGCGGTGGGAGAGACATCCCCTTCAAGCGCTACGACAATATCAGCTTGCACGACAAGGGAGGCATGCATTGGTTTAAGACGGACGAAGCGGTGCCGCGCGATCTCGGTTTGCAACTGCGTGCGGTGACTTGGCACGTGCTCAACGAGGCCAACGACTACTTCAATCGCAACTCGATGGTGCTATCGGTGCTCGAGAAGCTCGCTGATGGCAGTGTGAAGGAGCATGCCTATGCGTTCACCGATCCGCAGACCGAGCGCATCGCGCTGAATCTCAAATGGATACTCGCCAACTGTGCGATCACACCGCGCCAATCCGCCAGGCCGGAGATGTAAGGCAGGCGAGGTAAAGCCGCTCTGTCAGTTCGCGATTCGAAGATCGACGATTGACGCGGCCACGGCTGTGATTTCGGCTTCGTGTGCTGCTTCACGCCAAGGTTCGACCAAGGCAGCCTCGTACCACTCTCGCATGGCAGGCAGCGCGCGCAAATTGGCCGCGTAGGCATCGCAGCGCTCATCGAGCGAGACTCCGTAGGTTTGCAAACGAAACGCGACAGGTGCGTAGAACGCATCGACCGCAGTGAATGCTGCGCCGGCGAGGAACGGACCGCGAAAGCCCGCAAGGCCCATCGTCCAAAGCTTTTGCAGCCTCGCGAGATCGGCCTGCAGATCAAGCGGGCGCTCGCGCAGCACGACGCGCTGCCCGCAACTCATGCTGCAGTGACGACGCAGCGCGCCAAAGCTCGAGTGCATTTCGGCAGTCGCACTGCGCGCAAAAGCGCGCGCCACCGGATCGCTCGGCCAGACCCGAGGGTGACGCTCCGCCAAGTGCTCGACGATCGCGAGCGAATCCCAGATACGTAACTCGCCATCGTGCAGGCAAGGCACTTTGGCGCTCGGTGAAAAGCGACTAAAACGATCGTGCATCTCGGTCGCATCTTCGCCAAAGGGCTCGAGGTGCTCCTCGAAGGAAATGCCGAGTTCACGCATCAGCACCCATGGCCGCAAGGACCACGACGAGTAGTTCTTGTTGCCGATGTAGAGCTTCAAGGCGCAGGTTTGCGGAAACGGAAAGTGAATCGATCGCTGTAGCCTGCGACCGTCGGGCGCTGCGTGTCGTAGCGCAGTTCATCATCCGGGCGATAGTGCAGATCGGCAAAGCCGTCGAACACGAAGCCGGCATCCAAGATTTCTTTGATGATCAGCACCGGATCGACGCGACGCCAGTTCTCGCGCGTGGTCGCTTCGTTGTGTCGGCGGGTGTGATCGACGATGCCGTAGATGCCGCCCGGCTTCAGCGCGTCGAAAACGGCGCGATGCAACATCGCGCGGCTCTCGGCGTTGAAATTGTGCAGGTTACGGAAGGTCAACACCATGTCGACATTGTTGATCGGCAGTTTGATCGAGTCGGCCTGCATCGACATCGTGCCGGGCGCCGCCTTCATCACGGTTTTATCGTCGACGTACTCGACCTTATCGAGTCCCCACTCCTTCAAGCGCGGTGCGATTCGTCCGGCGCCCAGCGTCACATACAGCTTGCCCTGCTCGGCGAGCGTGAGACCGAGGACCTTGGTGTACCAGCCGGCACCGGGCATCAGCTCGACCACCGTCATATTCGGTTTGAGCCCAAAGAATTCGAGAGTCTGTACGGGTTTTCGCTCGCGCGCGTCTCGCGCCCGTTCGTCGTCGCTGCGTATGGAGCTTGCGAGAGCCTTTTCAATTTTCTGGGCAGTTTCGCTCTTCGGAGCATTCGCGCCCATTTGGGCGTAGCCGTAGACGGGGATCAGTAGAGCGACGAGAAGAGTCAGACGACGCAACATCATAAATTACCTCAGCGGACGATACCGAGCAGTTCCAGTTCGAAAATCAACGTAGCGCCGGGACGGATCGCAGGCGGCAAACCACGGTCTCCGTATGCCAGTTCCGGCGGACAGGTGAGTCTCGCTCGAGTGCCGACGCGTAAGGTTGGCAACGCCTGGTTCCAACAGGCGATCACGCCTTTGACGGGCAAGGTGGTGGGTTCGCCACGGGCGAGTGAACTGTCGAACACGGTGCCATCCACCAAGCGTCCGACGTAGTGCACGCTGACGTGGTCGCTACTGGAGGGCGTTTCACCCGAGCCGGATTTCAAAGGCTCGACGATCAAACCGTTGGGATGGTGGATGCTATCGGGATTGCCCGATACGCTCGCGACGTGCGCGAGCGCGCGATCCTTCTCGACAGCGGCCGCGGCGGCGCGCCGGGCGGATTGCAGTTCGTGCAGACGCGGCGCTTCCGCGGCGAGATCGACTTTGGGTTCGCGTTGCAACACGCCATCTTCGAGACCCATCCCGACGTATTTCAACTCGTCGGGAGTGAGCGCGAAGCTCTCGAGGGTGCGCGAGATCAGCTGCCCGAGAGTGTAGAGCGTTCGCGCGTCGGCGTCGGGCAGGGGTGCACTGGTGCGAGGTTCGGCCGCATGCAACACGCTCACCAGCAGGCAAACGAAGCCCATAGCCATACAAGACTGTCGTCTCATCGGACCTACCCCCGTCGGTCTTTTTGCTATCTTGCGCCTTGTCTTTTGGCTGTCAACCATTGATTGTCAAATACGGAATGTCAGACACCATCCCGTTCGTACGGAGTGCTAGCGTGCCTTCGAAGTTTTTGGGTCGCGAGGTCGCGACGCTATCGGTCGCCATGCCGCTGATCGTCATGGCGTGGCTCATGGTCGCGACGCTCGCGGCAGCCGCCGAATACCAACCGGCGCGGTCGGCGCCTTCGAGTCGTGGCGGTGTGACCGACCGGGTGCTCGTTGGTTTTCGCAGCGATTCCATCGGCGATTCCGCAGGCGATCTCGCTGCGTTGCAAGCGGAGATCAAGGCGTTATCGGAGCGGGTCGATTTGCCCCTGCAGGTGATCGATCGATTGGGTGACGGGCTTGCGGTTCTAAGTCTCGGTATGCCGGCGACGGCGAGCAATATCGAGGCGGCGCTGTCGAGCTTGCGGGCAGACTCGCAGATCGCATTTGCCGAACCAGATCGTCGTCGGTATCCCCATGCTGTGCCGAATGATCCACTCTATGCCGCGCAATGGTATTTGAAGGCGGATCAGGCGTCGGCGGTGCGGGCCGAGGGCGCGTGGGACTCGAGCACGGGTAGCGCGGGTGTCATCGTGGCCGTGCTCGATACCGGCATCCGCTACGATCACCCGGATCTCGAGCGCGCGGCAAGCGGCGGTCGGTTGCTGCCCGGATACGATTTTGTCTCGGGCGACTCGGACGGGAAATTCACGTCTGCCAACGATGCCGACGGGCGTGATGCGGATGCGTCCGATCCGGGCGATTGGGTTACCACCGCCGAGGCGGCTCTGCCAATCTTTGACAACAACTGCGAGGCCCAGGAACAGTCATCTTGGCACGGCACGCGCGTGGCCGGTCTCATCGGAGCAAGGGCGAATAACAACACAGGTATCGCCGGTCTCACGTGGCGTCCGTGGATCTTGCCGGTTCGGGTGCTCGGTAAGTGTGGTGGTTACGACTCGGACATCCTCGCCGGGATGCGATGGGCGGGCGGACTCGGCGTCGCCGGTGTGCCTGCGAATCCGAACCCCGCGCGGGTACTGAATCTCAGTCTCGGGTCGGAGGATCGTTGTCCGGCCTCCTATCAGACGGTAATCGACGAGCTCGTGCGCAGCGGCGTCGTGATCGTGGCGTCGGCGGGTAACGAATCGGGCCCTGTCGCCGCGCCAGCGAGTTGCCAAGGCGTGGTGTCGGTGGTTGCGTTGCGTCACGCGGGCACGAAGGTGGGTTTCAGTAGCTTGGGTGTCAACGCGACCATCGGGGCGCCCGGTGGTAACTGCGTCAACACCGGGGCGAACGACCCTTGTCTGTATTCGATCGACACCACCACCAACCTCGGCGCAACCGTGCCCGGGGCGCATGGCTATACCGATCAATTCAACTTCAATGTTGGGACGAGTTTTTCGGCGCCGCTCGTAGCGGGCGTGGCGGCGTTGATGGTGTCGGTCAATGCCACGCTCACGAGCGCCGAGATCACCGCGCGACTGCGCGCAGGCGCCCGAGCCTACCCGGCCGTCAGCGGGATCCCGACTTGTCGTAATCCGAGCAACGTCAACGATCGGCAAACGGCCGAGTGTGCATGCACGACGGCCGCCTGCGGTGCCGGCATGGTCGATGCGGTGGGAGCTCTCGAGCAGGCGCGCCGGCCCCTCGCGGTGGTCGTCGCACCGACTAGCGTCACGGCCGGACAGAATGCCGCGCTGCAAGCGAGCGCTTCGACCGCCTCCTGCGGTCGAAGCTTGCAAACGTATGCGTGGACCGTACTCGCTAGCGGCACGGGTGGTGCACTTGTCTCAGGAGCCAACAGCGCCTCGGCGATCGTGCTGCCGCCGACGAGCGGGACGCTGCAACTGCAATTGACTGTCACCGACAATCAAGGCGCACGCGATTCCGCACGGGTCAACGTCACGGCCACTTCGGCGAGCAGTGATCGTCCACCCGCTGTGGCAGGGCCTGCATGTCCGAGCGAGCTGAGCTTTGCACCACCGGTGACCACTCCGCCGACGGCGCCGACGACGCCCGGCGCGGGCAGCTCCGGCGGTGGCGGTGGTGCGATGGATCCCTGGTTTTTACTGGTGCTGGGCGGCGCACTACTTTGGCGTACTGCGTATCGACGCGGAGTATCCGTACGATGATGACGGTTCTGATCACGGGTGCCTCATCGGGCATCGGCGAGGGATTGGCGCGCGAATATGGGCGGCGCGGTGCTCGCTTGGCCCTGGTTGCTCGTCGCCTCGAGCGCCTCGAAACGTTAGCGAGCGAGTTGCGTGCCGCGGGCGCTGAGGTCAGCGTGCATGTGGGCGACGTCACTCTCGAGGGTGACATCGCGCGCGTCGTCAAAGAATTAGCAGCGCGAGGTATCGTCATCGATCTCGTGTACGCGAACGCGGGGTTCGGCGTTGCGGGGCCCTTACCGCAATTGCGCTTGGACGATTACCGACGGCAGTTCGAAACAAATGTTTTCGGCTTGCTGCGAACCGTCTACGAGACCCTCGATACGTTGCGCGCAAGTCGCGGTCGATTGGTGCTCGTGGGCAGTGTGGCAGGTCACGTCGCTGCGCCGTCTGCTTCCGCGTACGCCATGAGCAAGTTCGCTGTACGCGCTCTGTCGGAATCGTTACGCGGTGATTTGCGTGGCGACGGTATCGGTGTGACCTTGGTATCGCCTGGTTTCGTCGACTCGGATATCCGTCGCACCGACAACCGGGGTCAGTTGCAGGAAGATGTGCCAGATCCGGTGCCGGCGTGGCTGCGTGTGCCGACGGATGTCGCCGTGCGCGAGATCGTGCGTGGCGTCGAGCGCGGCGAGGCCGAAATCGTAGTCACCGGACACGGCAAGATCATCGTTTTCCTGTCGCGACATTTTCCCCGGTTGTTGCGATTCCTGCTGCTGCGCAGTTACACCGGCCGGCCCGAGCCGAAGTCTGCCAAAACGGTGGCAGAGCACGATCAATGAATTCGCGTGTCCGAGCGTTGTTCCCGACGTTGCTGTATTTCGCGCCGCTGCGCCGAGGCGGCAGCAGCGATTTGAACCGGCGCCTGCTTGCCGAGTGCTTGCAATTGCAACTCGACGATGCGGCCGGACGGCGCTGGTCGGCTCGTAACTATCCCGGCGGCTACACCTCTTATGGTTCGTTGTGTCGCATGCAGCAGCTCTCGCCGACGTTCGCCAAGCTCGAGCGGGCGCTTACGGCGCACGTACGAAACTACGCGAAATCTTTGGCTCTCGACCTAGAAGGTCGCGAACTCGCCATGACCGACTGCTGGGTGAACGTGATGCCGCAGGGTGTCGTTCACAGTTTGCACTTGCATCCGCTCTCGACCATCAGCGGCACCTACTACGTGCGTACACCGAGCGGCGCCGCGGGCCTCAAGTTCGAGGATCCACGCCTCGATCGCTACATGGCAGCACCGCCGCGGCGGTCGGACGCGCCAGAGGCATTGCGTCCGTGGCACACGGTGGCAGCCAAGGCGGGACAGGTCGTGCTGTTTGAAAGTTGGTTGCGTCACGAGGTGCCGCCAAACCCGTCCAAGACGCCGCGGATCAGTATTTCGTTCAATTTCAGCTGGTTTTGATGTCCGACAGTTGGCGGAGGTATTGCAGAGTCGTTATCAATGTAAGACGATCCACGGTTCTGTTTGTAGCTTTTTGGCAATGGAGTTGTGACAAATATGCAACATGCTAAGTGGGTGTTGGCTGCCGCCGCTTTGACGGCCGCTGCCACGGCAACCGCACAGGACCCAGATACGTCCGGCGGTTTGGAGGAGATCACGGTCACGGCTCAGCGCCGCGAGCAGAGCCTGCAGGACGTGCCGATCGCCATCACGGCGTTCACGGCCGACCAACTCGAGCAGCGCCAGGTGTTCAACACCTATGATCTCGTGCGCAACATCCCGAACCTGACGGGTAACTCGAACGTGGGTGTCGGCACCTCGAGCTCGCTCTACATCCGCGGCATCGGCAATGCCGAGTCGATCGCCACGTTCGACCTGCCGGTTGGCACGTATGTCGACGACGTCTACGTCGCTCGCCAGAACCACAACAACTTCAGCTTGTTCGATGTCGAGCGCATCGAAGTATTGCGTGGTCCGCAGGGCACGCTGTTTGGTCGCAACACCACCGGTGGCGCCGTCAACGTCGTCATGAAAAAGCCGAGCGAGGAGCTCAAGGGCTATGTCGAAGCCGGCCTCGGCCGCTTCGGTCTCTGGACGGCCCGTACTTCGATCGATTTGCCGATCAGCGATCGCTTGTTGACCAAGTTCTCGGCCTACCGCGTCAAGGACGATGGCTACGCGTTGCAAGTTTCGACCGGGAACTACCTCAACGATCGTGATGCCTCGGGTTTGCGTGCCGATATCCGTTTTCTCCCGGTTGATGGCGTCACCATCGATTTCATCGGTGAGTACGTGGATGATCGCAACACGAACTTCCTGAACGTCGAAAACTCCGACGGCAACCGCATCGTCAACAACAAGATCACCCAGGGCTCGTTGGTTGGCATCATCACGGGTGCCAAGGCCAACTTGCCGCTCGGCAACGAGGCGGCGACGCGTGCGGCGACCCTGATCGTCACCAGCGAACTCAACAATGACATTACTTTGACCGCGATCACGGGCTTCCGTGACACGGATCACGACTTCCTCGTCGACTCCGGTGGTGAACTGCCCCGCGCCACCAACAGCCGTGGTTTCACACCGCTCGTCAACATGGGTGACCACGAGCAGTTTTCGCAGGAAATCAAGCTCAACGGCCAGTCTGGCCGCTTGAACTGGACGACCGGCCTCTATTATATGAACGAGGACAACGTCACTGATTTCGCCAACGGCAACAGCACTGCTGCGACCGGCGCCTTCACGGTTGCGGCTGACCGCACCATGAAGAACGGTCTCGAGACCTACGCCGTGTACGGTCAGGGCGACTTCAAACTCAACGACGCTTTCACCGTGACGGCCGGCATTCGCTACACCGAGGAGACCAAAGACTTCTCGATCGAGCGCAATGCCGGTGCAACCGGTGCAGCCCTCTCGAGCGCAGCGATCATCGCGGCTGGTATCCCGCTCACGATCAACGAGCAGGTGTGGACGCCGCGCGTCGCGCTGCAGTACGACGTATCCGATGACGTGATGTTCTTCCTGTCGGCGACCCGCGGCTTCAAGTCGGGTGGCTGGCCGGCTCGCGCGACGGCGAACAACGCGTTCATCCCCTTCGAGCCGGAAACCGTGTGGTCGTACGAGTTCGGCACCCGTGCCGATCTGTTCGACAACCGCGTTCGCTTGAACGCCACCGCGTTCTACTCGATGACGGACGACATTCAGATCCCGGCCCGTATCGATGTGAACGGTCTGCAGATCTCGACGACCACCAATCCGGCGGACCTCGAGAACTACGGCATCGAAATCGACGCCACTTGGGTGCCGATCGACGGTCTGAACATCACGGCCGGACTCGGTATGCAGAACGCGAAGTACGTCAGCATCAGCCAGCGCGTGTTGGATCAGGCGGCCGTGTGCCGCGCGAACCCGACCGGTACGTTCCAGGGTGCTCCGGCCTGTAATGCGAACTTCGTTGATCAGTTCGGCCAGATCGCAGAGCCGGTGCGTGCACCGGATTACACGATCAGCATGAACGCGAGCTACGAGTTCACCGCCGGTGCGATCACCTATATTCCGAGCTTCGGTTTCAACACCAGCGACGAATACGCTATCGGCACGACGGGCAGCCCCGCATCGACCAACGGCACCTGGTCTGGCAAGCAGACCTATATCAACGCCGGTGTGTCGCTGCGCTTTGCGAACTTGCCGGGCCTGACCGCCGCGATCGACTGCCGGAACTGCGCCGATAAGGCCTATCCGATGTCGGCACTGGGCCCGTTCCAGTTCCTGGATCGCCCGGGCAGTTGGGGTGCGCGCCTCAAGTATCGGTTCTAATCACCCCTTTAACCGTTGACAGGCCGCGGATGCCTTCCTAGAATCCGCGGCCTTTATCGGCCCTTGGCCTTCGGGCAGGGTGCCGTGAAACAGCGGCTTTCGAGATACCGGGCCGCCCCCGCGAGGGGGTGGCCCGGGTTGTCTCGGAAGCTCGCCCGCCGCAGCCGGTCGTCGAGCTGTCGGTCGTAGGTCCGGGTTCTCTGCCTCAGCACACGCTGTCGGTAGATGTTTTTGCGGATCTTGCGAGCGATGTCTCCTGTCCAGCTGTCATTGATTTTTCGCAACGCTGAAGACTTGGAGACTGCATGGCCACGACAGGTCAGCTGATTCGCGCCCCGCGCCGCACCCGTGCTGAAAAGACGAAGGTGCCCGCTCTTGGCGCTGCCCCCCAGAAGCGCGGTGTTTGCACCCGCGTCTATACCACCACCCCCAAGAAGCCAAACTCGGCGCTACGCAAGGTTTGCCGCGTGCGTCTCGTCAACGGTTTCGAAGTCACCTCCTACATCGGTGGTGAGGGACACAACCTGCAGGAGCACTCCGTGGTGCTCATTCGCGGTGGTCGTGTGAAGGACTTGCCGGGTGTGCGCTACCACACGGTTCGCGGCACGCTCGATTGCGCCGGCGTCAATGACCGCAGGCAGAGTCGCTCGAAGTACGGCGCCAAGCGCCCGAAGAAATAAGGCTCAGGAGTTAATCGATGTCACGTCGTGCACAAGCCCCCGTCCGCCATATTCTGCCGGACCCGAAATTCAACAGCGATATGCTCGCCAAGTTCATGAACGTTGTCATGAAGAGCGGCAAGAAGTCGGCTGCCGAGCGCATCATCTACGGTGCGATCGATCGTATCTCCGAGAAGACCGGTAAGCAGGGTGGTGATGCCATCGCGCTGCTCTCACAGGCTCTCGATAACGTGAAGCCAGTCGTTGAGGTGAAGTCGCGCCGCGTCGGTGGTGCCACTTATCAGGTGCCCGTCGAAGTCCGCGCGCCGCGTCGTCAGACGCTTGCCATGCGTTGGGTCATCGAAGCAGCACGTGCTCGCAGCGAAAAGTCGATGGCTTTCCGTCTCGCGCACGAGTTGCTCGAAGCTTCGGAGAACCGCGGCGCTGCCGTTCGCAAGCGTGAAGATACGCATCGTATGGCCGAAGCCAACAAGGCTTTTGCGCACTACCGCTGGTAATCGACACCGCAGGGTTCCTCCTGCGTCAGATCCGCCATGGCGCGTGCAACACCCATAGAACGCTACCGGAACATCGGAATCTCGGCACACATCGACGCCGGGAAGACGACCACGACCGAGCGCATTCTTTTTTACACGGGCGTATCGCACAAAATCGGTGAAGTACACGACGGCGCTGCCGTCATGGACTACATGGAGCAGGAGCAGGAGCGTGGCATCACGATCACCTCCGCGGCGACCACTTGCTTCTGGAAGGGCATGGACAAGTCCTTCCCCGAATACCGCATCAACGTCATCGACACGCCCGGGCACGTCGACTTCACCATCGAAGTCGAGCGGTCCTTGCGCGTGCTCGATTCTGCGGTGGCACTGTTCTGCGCGGTCGCCGGTGTGCAGCCGCAGTCGGAGACGGTGTGGCGCCAGATGAATCGCTATGGCGTGCCGCGTATCGCGTTCGTCAACAAGATGGATCGCTCCGGCGCGAACTTCCTGCGCTGTATCGAGCAGATCAAAACTCGTTTGCGCGGTAATCCGGTGCCGATCCAGTTGCCGATCGGCGCGGAGGACGACTTCGAAGGTGTGGTCGATCTGCTGCGCATGAAGGCGATCTACTGGGACGCCGAGACGCAGGGCATGAACTTCGAATATCGCGACATCCCTGATGCGATGCGCGCCGATGCCGAAGCCTACCGTACGCAGATGATCGAAGCGGCTGCTGAAGCCAACGAAACTTTGATGAACCGATATCTCGAGGGGAAAGAACTCTCGCTCGAGGAAATCAAGTCCGGGCTGCGTGAGCGAGCCTGGCGTAACGAGATCGTGCTGTGCATGTGCGGCAGCGCATTCAAGAACAAGGGCGTGCAGGCGCTGCTCGACGCCGTTGTCGAGTTCATGCCATCGCCGATCGATGTACCCCCAGTGAAGGGTGTCGGTGAGGACGGTGAAGTCGTCGCGCGCAGTGCCAACGACGAGGCACCGTTTGCAGCGCTCGCGTTCAAGATCCTGAACGATCCGTTCGTCGGTAATCTCACCTTTTTTAGAGTGTATTCGGGCGTGTTGAGCTCGGGTGATGCGGTTTACGTTCCGACCAAATCGAGGACTGAGCGCATCGGTCGTCTATTGCAGATGCACGCCTCCGAGCGTTCCGAAATAAAGGAAGTATGTGCCGGTGACATCGCCGCTGCGGTTGGCCTCAAAGATGTCATCACGGGCGACACGCTTTGCTCGGAAGACAAAGTTATCACTCTTGAGAAAATGGTGTTTCCGAACCCCGTGATTTCGGTGGCGGTGGAACCGAAGACCAAGGTCGATCAGGAAAAAATGGGTCTCGCGTTGCAACGTCTCGCGAAAGAAGATCCGTCGTTCCGGGTGCATACCGATCCCGAATCGGGCCAGACGATCATCTCGGGTATGGGCGAGCTGCACCTCGAAATCATCGTCGATCGCATGAAGCGCGAGTTCAAGGTCGCAGCTAACGTCGGCAAGCCACAGGTCGCTTACCGAGAAACCATCCGGGGCACCATCGAGGCCGAAGGCAAGTTCGTGCGTCAGTCGGGCGGTCGCGGTCAATACGGTCACGTGTGGCTCAAGATCGAACCGCACGAGCTCGGCAAGGGCTACGAATTTATCAATGGGATCGTGGGTGGTACCGTGCCGCGCGAGTTCATCCCCGCCGTCGACAAGGGCATCAAAGAAGCGGTCGATACCGGCGTTATCGCGGGTTATCCCGTCGTCGATGTGAAGGTCACGTTGTTCGATGGGTCGTACCACGACGTCGACTCGAACGAAATGGCTTTCAAGATCGCCGGCTCGATGGGCTTCAAAGATGGCTTCCGCAACGCGAAGCCCGTGATCCTCGAGCCGATCATGAAGGTCGAGGTGGTGACACCGGAGGATCATTCGGGCGATGTCATCGGGGACCTGAATCGCCGTCGTGGCCAGATCACTGGCATGGACGATTCTCCGTCGGGTAAGCAGATCAATGCGGAAGTACCGCTATCCGAAATGTTCGGTTACGCGACGACCGTGCGCTCGATGAGCCAGGGTCGAGCCACTTTCACGATGGAATTTTCGAAGTATATGGAAGTGCCGCCGAACGTGGCGCAGTCGATCATCAAGCAGTAACGCCTTTTCGTATTCACCTTTTCAGTTCAGGAGAAGAAATCGTGTCCAAGGAAAAATTTGAACGCAGCAAGCCGCACGTTAACGTTGGGACGATTGGTCACGTTGACCATGGTAAGACGACGCTGACGGCGGCGCTGACGAAGGTGATGGCGGAGACTCACGGTGGTGA
>JAGWWY010000008.1 GCA_018970145.1 Gammaproteobacteria bacterium | reverse complement strand
ATGGCGCTGGTCGAAGAACGCCCGGATCGAGCGCACGATATGACCTGGTTGCGCACCGAAGCCTTGCGACGCTTTGCGATCGAGCATGAACACGATCCGACGATCGCCGATGACGCTTTCGCCGTCTTCATCGACGCTCGTCACGATGTGACCTTGTTTGCGGATGTGCTGCCGGCGCTCAAGCGACTGTCGGGACGTTACCCGCTCGCCACCTTTTCAAACGGCAATGCCGATGTGCATCGTATCGGCATCGGTAGCCACTTCGTCGCCACGCTCAATGCGGAGACGGTGGGCCACGCCAAACCCAAGCCTGAGGCCTTTCTCGCGGTCGCGGAGTCGCTCGGTCTACGGCCCGATCAAATTTTGTACGTGGGTGACGAGCCGCGCCTCGATGTGATGGGCTCGCGTGCCGCCGGTTGTCGTAGCGTGTGGATCAACCGGCGAGCGATTTCTTGGCCTACGGACCTCGCGCCGGCTGCGGATCTGGAGGTATCGAATCTGCTCGAACTGGTGGCGTGGCTCGACGCATCAACAACCACAGGGTCACGATAGCGCCACCTTGAATGAAAACTTCGCCGAGATTGTCGAGTCGATGTCGATTGAGTGCGGGGATGGCTGCGGTGAGCAGCATGACGACGCCTCCGATGGTCATCCACGGCATGGCGCGTTTACGCCACATGACGAGCCCCGAGAGGATCACGACGAAACAGGTCACGAGCGGTGCAAGCGGCAGCTCGCTGCGCACGAGTGCTTGGTCTGGCGTACAGCGCGTCGATTCGGAGACGGCTCCAGCGTAGCGGATCAGATC
This sequence comes from Gammaproteobacteria bacterium, assembly GCA_018970145.1. GTDB lineage: Bacteria > Pseudomonadota > Gammaproteobacteria > Steroidobacterales > Steroidobacteraceae > UBA964. The sequence goes on along the minus strand of JAGWWY010000008.1, from coordinate 105,826 downwards.
GAACTCGCAGACCGGATAAATTTCTTTGGTCCAGAAGAACGGCAGATCGTGAATGATCAGGGCGGCGGCTAGCAGGCAAAATCCTCCCATGACCCAGCGAGATTGAGCCCACGCCACACCCGCGAGCCGCAGGATGGAGCCGCTCGCGATGATGAGCCAGCAACCCGCGAGCCAATGCGCCCAAAATGCAGGCCAAGTGATGGTGTAAAGCAGGTCGCCGAAACCGATCAATACGCCAAGAGCAACCCGAGCGTTATCCCAGATCAAAAAAAACTGGGGGACGAGCAAAACATAGCCTGCGGCTAGACGATGGGTTCGCGTCAGCCGCAGCAGCCAGACGAAGAGCGCCAGCTGCGCGACTGCGAACCCTGCAAACATCACGCTGTACATGTCACCACGATCTTGCCGATCGCTTCACGTCGCAACAATTTTTGGATGGCTTCTCCACCCTGCGGCAAAGAAAATCGGTCTGAAATGCGCGGGCGAATCTGGCCTGCCTGATAGCGCTCGAGCAACGACTGCATAATGCGCCGGTGCGCGGCCGGGTCGCGCTCAGCGAAAGCGCCCCAGAAGACGCCGCAGATATCGCAGCCTTTGAGCAGGGGCAGATTGAGTGGGATCTTCGGGATCCCTGCTGGAAAGCCAACCACCAGAAACCGCCCCTGCCACGCGATGGCGCGCAGGGCGGCTTCGGCGTAATCACCGCCGACGGCGTCGTAGATCACATCGGCGCCGTGTTTTCCACAAGCTTCCTTGAATTGCGCCGCCAAAGATTTGGGATCGGTGACCTCGCGTGGATAGACTAAGGCGATGTCTGCGCCGTGCTCGCGTGTCACGGAGGCTTTGTCCTCCGAGGAGACCGCCGCAATAACTTTGGCGCCCATCGACTTTCCGAGCTCCACCGCAGCAAGACCCACTCCCCCGGCGGCACCGAGTACGAGCAGCGTTTCACCGGCTCGCAAGTGTGCGCGATCTTGCAGGGCGTGCAGTGAAGTTGAGTAAGTGACTAGCAGACCCGCGGCCTCATCGAAGGGCATGTCGGTCGGGATCGGTGTGCAGTTACGCTCGTGGGTAACGAGTTTCTCGGCAAGACCACCATGGCTCGTGTGAGCGATCACATGGTCGCCGACTTTGAGGTTGGTGACTTCTGGCCCGAGTGCTTCGACGATCCCTGCGGTTTCAAGACCGGGTGCGAACGGGCGAGGTGGTTTGAACTGATACTTATCTTCGATGATGAGTGCATCGGGATAGTTGATACCGCAGGCTTTGACGACGACCCGAACTTCCTTGGGACCCGGAACGGGCTGTGGAATTTCTCTAAGGACGAGGCTGTCCGGTCCACCCGCATGGTCGCTCATGAGAGCTTTCATCGTCGTTGTCATCGTCATGGTTTTTCTCCTCGGGTATGCCAAGCGCGTAGCAGTCCCATACCGGTTTTGGAATCGTCGATTTCGCCGCTCAAGACTCGGTGCACGGCCGTTTTGAAATCGATCCAGTGCACCTCGAAAACCTCGGCTGCTTCGCGCGCATCGGGCGCCGGGCTGAGGTTCGTTGCAAGGTAGAGATGGATCCGCTCGGTGAACACGCCCGGAGAGCTCAAGGACATACCGAGTGAGCACCAAGTCGATGCGGCGACACCCGCTTCTTCGATGAGCTCTCGCTGGGCGGTGCACTCGGGAGACTCGTCGGGTTCGAGTTTGCCGGCGGGAAGTTCCCAAACATAGCCGCCGGCGGCATGGCGAAACTGATGCAGCAGACAGACGCGATTTTGATCGTCGATGGCGACGATGGCGGCGCCGCCTGGGTGATGCAGGATCTCGAGATCGGCTCGGTGTCCATTGGGTAGATCGACCGTGTCGACGGTGAGAGACGTGATCTTGCCGCGAAAGACTTCGCGCTGTGCGACAAGACTCGTCATCCGCGTGAGCGCTCGTGATATTCCTCATTCGGCATCATGTCAGTGGCCGTAGCGAGGCGATTGGTCATATTGAAAAAACCCGTGATGGAGGCGATATCCCAGATGGCTCGATCCGACCAGCCTGCCTTACGCAGTGTCTGGCGCGCTTCCTCGCCAACCTCCGCCGGGTTGCTCGTCAAGCGATGCGCGAAATCGAGCATGGCACGCTGGCGCTTGGAAACGAGCGCCACGCGATAGTTCATCGCCAACATCTCGCCAAGTGATGGATCACCGGACATCTCGCGTACCGCCTGGCCGTGCGCGACTAAACAGTAATAGCAGCGGTTGGCGGCTGAGACGACCACCGCAATCATTTCGCGCTCGAGCTTCGTGAGCGGCGAGTCCGCGAGCATCAAATCGTTGTACATCGCGATGAAAGCGCGCAGCTTCGCTTCGTCGAAGCTGTAGGCCCTTAGCACATTCGGCAGGAAGCCGATCTTCTCGTCGCAGAGGTCGAAATATTTTTTGAGATCTGCCGGCAGTTTTCGGCGCGGTGGAACTGGCAACTTCAAAGCGGTGAGATGTTTCGGCTGAGCAGGGTAGCGGTGCGGCATCCGGGCGATCCTTCAGGTCAAAAACGAGACTAGCGATGCCGGAGAGCCGGCATCGTTCAAAATATCGGAACGGATGCGTCCGCTTCGGGTCAGCGACGGAAGCCGCCGCCACCGCCACCGGGGCGGGGACCGCGCGGCGCCCGCTCCTGCGCTTCATTGATGCGCAGAGCCCGGCCGTTCATCTCGTAACCGTTGAGGGCGCTGATCGCCGCTTGGGCATCCGAAGACGGCATGTCGACGAAGCCGAAGCCACGAGGGCGGCCGGTTTCGCGGTCGTTGACGAGTTTGACCGAATCGACTTTGCCGTAGCGCTCGAACAGCACACGGACGTCAGCTTCGTTGGCGGAAAAGGGCAGGTTACCTACGTAGATCGTTGTCATTCAATCGTCTCTTAGAAATCAATCTTAGACGGATCTCTTGAACATTCGCCTGCCGCAGCCCAAACGCCGCGGCAGGCGAACCGATGCTACTACTCGCCCATCAGGCAAGTAAACCGCGCGGAATCAATGACCGCCTTTGACGGCTCCGGCGGGTGCGGTGCCAGTCGGGAAGTTCTTCTTGAAGTAAGTCCAGCTGGTTTCATTGGGGCGGTTATCGTCACCTGGCGGTGGGGTCCGATATTCCGGGTATTGCGTCTCGATGGCTTTGCGCATCACCGGTGACAGCTGCTCGTAGTTGTCGAGCTTGCGTCCCGCCGCGTGGATGTAAATAAGGCCGGCGCGGCCGCTCATTTCCATCCAGGGCAGCCAGTCGGCCATGCGCACCCAGCCTACCTCGATAGCCGGGTTGGTGTTCTTCGGATCGAGTAGCTCGTCGATGTTGCCGAAGAAATTGAACATTTCGGTGGCGTGATAGAAGCCGCCGATGTTCTTTTGGTAGGGACCCGCCAAGGGATTGCTGTAGAACAGCGGTACCGTGATGGTGTTCCACCACGTCTTGCCGTTGATGGTGCCGGGCCAGGTCGCCGGCTTGCCATCGGCGCCGATCGGGAACACAGGCCGCTGATTCACCGGATCGTTGGCCGTCTGCAACACCTTGACGGTGGCGCCGGTCCACGGATTCTTCCATTCGCGCAGCAATTCGCCGGTCGCCGGGTCCACGTACAACAGCAACTCGCGCGAGACGAGGCGCCAGCCGGTCCCGCGCTGCGGGTCGTTGACCGTCACGCATTGGCGGACGTTGTAACCCTCGACGTCGAACAATTTGCGATCTGCTTCACCCGGGACGCGGGCGAAGCCTTCACCGTGGAAATAGTAGATCGTCGGCGTGTTGTCGACGGCGCCGCATTGGATTTTGCGACCGACCAAGTTCACTCCCTCGGGGGTAGCTAGGTCGATTTTTTTGGCCTTGGCGGCGCCGAGGGCAGCGGAGCCGGTAAGGCTGATCGCGACAGCAGCCGTCATGGCGGACAGCGCGGCGAGTAAACGTTTGCGAATCATCTGGCGTCTCCCAAAGAAAGATCGCTGATGATCATACCGACTAATCGCGTTTCAGATACCGGGTGACGCCAGGATCGATGCGAGAGACCGGCACGCGATCACGACTGAGCTCCGACATGACTCGCTCGGTGTAGGCCGCCAGATCGGCTGAGCGGACCGAGGCTTGTTCGGGCGTGTCGACATGCGTCTCGACGGCGTCGGCGGGCAGTACTTGACGACTGGTGAGCTCGGCTTCGAGCGTGGCGAGACGTTCGCGAAGCAGGTAGACCTCGGCGGTGAGCGCCATGATGGCACCGACGGCGTTATCCATCGGGACATCGTGCAGAAAATCCGGCTCGGTGTCGGTGATGGGACCTTGCAGGGATGCTTTGAACTCGCTCATGGATCGCCGCTCATTTCTCGAAGACGTAAAGATTCCAGTGATTCGCATTGATCGGCGCGCGACCTGGCCGCTTGACGGACCGATTCAGGCGTTCGAACGGACTTATCGAGGTGCGACTGAAGCCGGCTTGTTTTGCCCATACTTCGATCGGTGTGTCGTACCACGGCGTCGAGTACGTCTCGTTGTTGGTCCATGCGTGCGATCGCTGCAGCACGTTCTGAAACGGATCGCCGGGGCGCAAATGGAACTCGTGACCGGCAAAGAGGCCGCCGGGCTTGAGTACGCGCACGACTTCGCGCAGCAGCGCGGGGGTATGCGCGGGCGGCAGTTCGTGCAACATGAAGTTGAAGAACACGAGATCGAAGTGATTGTCTGGATAGTCGAGGTATTCAAGATCTTGCTGCGAGAGGTAGAAGCGGAATCCGTGCTCGAGAGCGCGTTGATGTGCGACCTTCAAGCAGGGCGCCGACAGATCGACTCCATGACACTCCGACTGCGGATTACGTTGCTGCCACGTCACGAGCGCAGCGCCATGCCCCGTGCCCCAGTCGAGTACGCGTTCGTAGCGACGCTCGGGTAGCGAATCGAAGAGAATGTGGTAAATGCCGTTTGGGTCTGCGTGTGCAGGCACCGTCGTGCGACGTCCGATCTCGTAGGCCAAGCCGTCGAGATCATCGTGCGCAACGCCGCCGGTGTGCTGATGGAACGGTACGAAGCGAAAGTATTCGGGTAAGGGCAGATTCGGATCGAGTCGCAACTGGGCCGACGCTTTGGCCGCGCTGTTGTTCAGCTCGTGCACTAGCCGATCCCGTTGCGATTCGAGCAAAGCGAAGATGCCCAAATGCGGGCGATGATATTTGAAGCGCTGCAGATTGCGATAAGCCCAGTTGTAGAGCTGGAACTCCGGCAGGTCATCGAGAACCGCTTCGGCTGCTCGCCAATCTTTCGGGGCGCGTTCGCTCGTCAAGCCACGCTGTTCGCAGGCGCGCTCGTACGAGTCGTGCATCTGCCCGACGAGCGAGCCTTCCATGTAGTTGCGAGCGGCACGCAGAAAGGCGTGATAACTGCGGAAGTCTCGACTCTCGTTAGCGCGCGCGGACATCGATATCACTCCAGATAAGCGTAGCCGTTGAGCTCGCCTTCGTAAAAACGTTTCAGCGCCTGACTCTCTGCGACTGTCATACGGCCATCGCGAATGGCGCGTTCGCAATCGCGAGCGAGCGCGGGGTAGAGCTCCGCGACATCGTACTCCATGTATTCGAGCACGCGATTGGCGGTGTCACCCATGACCACTTCATCGATACACCAGGTGCCATCGTCGGCGAGCCGAATGTGCACCACGTGTGTATCGCCGAACAGGTTGTGTAGATCACCCAGAGTTTCTTGATAAGCACCGACCAAGAAGGCGGCGAGGTAGTACTCCTCGCCCGCACGATAGTCGTGCAGTTCGAGTGTGCGCTTTACTTCGCGATGGCTCACGAACCGGTCGATCTTACCGTCGGAGTCGCAGGTGATATCGGCGAGGACGGCGCGACGCTGCGGGCATTCTTCCAAGCGGTGGATGGGCATGATCGGAAATAGTTGATCGATCGCCCAGCTATCCGGCAGGGATTGGAAAACCGACATGTTGCAGAAGTAGATATCCGACAGAATGTTCTCGAGGTCTTCGAGTTCCTCTGGGGTCTCTTCGAGTTTGCGTGCGTGGTCGCGGATTTTGGCGCAGGTGGCCCAATAGAGGCGTTCTGCCAAGCCACGAAACTCGAGCGACAGCAAACCGAGTTTGAACATTTGCAGGCACTGTTCGCGAGCCGTGAGGGCATCGTGCCAGCATTCGACGAGCGTACGGTCGCTCACTTCGCGATAAGCGCCAATCAAATCTTGCACCGGTTGCGGCAGCGATCGGTCGGCATATTGTTGATCTTCGCGCCCCGTGACATGGAACTGATCGAGTGCCGAGGTGCCTAACGTATCGAAGATAAGTACGCTGTGATGCGCGGCGATTGCGCGACCCGATTCGCTGACGATGATCGGATGCGCGATGCCACGCGCGTTACAGACACTAGCCACGCGATAGACCACATCGCTCGCATATTCCTGCATGTCGTAATTCATCGACGAGGCGTAGTTGGTGCCGGAGCCGTCGTAATCAACGCCGAGTCCACCGCCAACATCGATGTATTCGAGTCCCGCCCCGAGGAGCTTGAGCTCGGCATAGACATGCGCGAGTTCGTTGATCGCTTCTTTGACGCGACGGATATCTTGTAGTTGGCTGCCCGGATGACAATGCACTAGCTTCAGACAATCGAGCATGCCGCGCTGCTTGAGTACCTCTACAGCTTCGAGAATTTCGGTGATGAAGAGACCGAACTTCGATTTTTCGCCAGCCGAATCACGCCAGCGACCGGAGCCCTCACTGGCCAGCTTCACGCGAATACCGATCTTCGGCTTCACACCGAGCCGGTCGGCATGCGTGAGGATGAGATCAAGCTCGGAGAAATTTTCGACGACCGGTACGATGGTGCGACCGAGCTTGGTCGCGAGCATCGCGGTTTCGATGTAGCTGTCGTCCTTGAAGCCGTTACAGACGATCAGGCGGTCCGGTGAATTCTCGGTCATTGCCATCACCGCGAGCAGTTCCGGCTTGCTGCCCGCCTCGAGTCCGAAGCCGAACTCGGCGCCGTAGCGATACACCTCTTCGACGACGAGTCGTTGCTGATTGACCTTGATCGGAAAGACCGCTGCGTAACGATTGCGGTAGTCGTTCTCGGCGATGGCGCGTGCGAACGCTTCGTTCAGTTTGCGCAAGCGATGGGCGAGGATGCCGGAGAAGCGCACGACAACAGGTGTCGTCAACTCGCGAGCCTTCAGTCCCTGCACGACTTCAAATAAATCAATTTCGCGACCCGGGATTTGCTCAGGACGCACGGTGACATGGCCGGCTTCGTTGATACCGAAGTAACCGTGGCCCCAGGCGTTGACGTGGTAGAGCTCGACCGAATCGGTCACTGACCAGGCGGGTTTGTTCAAGATGCAGAGGCTCCTGTGGCAACCGGACGCGACGGATCACGAACCCATTCACTCCATGAGCCCGCGTAGAGGCGAGCCCCTTGGATACCGAGTGTTTCGAGGGCAAGCAGATTAAGGCACGCGCTGACGCCTGAACCGCACATGGTGACGATTTCGTTCGCGGGGCGGCCTCGCAGGGTCGTCTCCCATCGCGCGCGCAGCTCCGCCTCGGGTAACCATGTGCCGTCAGCGGCGAAGTTGTTGGTGAACGGATGATTGACGGCCCCCGGCACATGTCCGGCGATCGGATCCATAGTTTCGTTGTGACCCGCGAATCGATCGGCACCACGCCCATCGACCACATGCAGTCGATGCGAGTCGAGCGAGTCGAGCACGTCATCCACGGTCACGATCCAGTTCTCTTGCGGTCGCGCGACGAAGTTGCCAGCTGCGCGTGTGGCCGTTTCGGTGGTGAGCGTGCGAGCACTCGCCGTCCAGGCGGCGAGCCCACCGCGCAACACGGCAACCGATTCGTGCCCGAGCCAACGGAATAACCACCACGCGCGTGCTGCGTAGACGCCGCTTCCTTGATCGTGCACGACGATCTGCGTGTCTTCGTTGATGCCCCAACGACGGGCGAGCGCGGCGAAGGCTTCTGGGGTTGGCAATGGGTGTCGCCCTGAAGTTTCGGTTTGTGGAGCGGCGAGATCGCGATCGAGGTGTGCGTACTGCGCGCCGGGAATATGCCCAGCGGCAAAGGCTTCCTCTCCCCAAGTTGGGCGGGTCAACTCGAAACGGCAGTCAAGCACCACCCAGCGCGGGTCGTCCAAGTGGGCGGCCAGGGTGTCGACGTCGACCAAAGTGCGCAGTGCCATGAGACCTCCTCGGGGGGCAGGCGCGAATTCTCCGACCAGACTGTTACCGTTACAATCCCGCGATGGCGATTGACCTTTATTGGGCGAGCGGTTGTCCGTACTCCTGGCGGGTGCTGTTGGCGCTTGCGCACAAGCGACTGCCGTTCGAGGGACACCGACTGCAACTTGAGTTCCAGGAGCAGAAATCGCCGCCGATGCTCGCCATGAACCCGCGCGGTCGGGTGCCGGTGCTCAAAGACGATGGCTACGTCGTTTTCGAGTCGGTGGCCGTGCTCTATTACCTCGACCGCAAGTATCCTGAGCCGTCGATTTTCGGCCGTACACCCGAGGAAGCGGCCGTCATCTTGCGCGTGATCGAAGAGTTCCAGGCGTATACCGAGCCGCACATCATGGGCATTTGTCGAACCTTGCTCGGCTCGGCAAGCCCAGCTGACGAGGAGCGCCCCTTGTCGCGTGATGCTCTGACCGACGCGATGCACGTGGTTGCTCGGGAGGCGCGCACCATCGAGATGCGCGTGTCGCGATTCGATTGGATCGTGGGCGACGACTACAGCGCGATAGATATGGTGATCTTCCCGGCGATCCAACTGCTCCGTCGTGCTCTGACGCGACCCGCGGCACATGATTTGGCGGGACGTTTTTTACCAATCGAGGCAAACTATCCCGCTCTAGGCCGGTGGTTGCAACGCATCGAATCCCTGCCCGGGTACGAGCAAACCGTGCCACCGGCTTGGCGCATCGGCTGACCGTCATTTTCATTTTTCCTAAGGAGCATCATGAGCGATCATCAGGTTCACGTTAATTTTTCCGGCCGGATCGTTATGGTGGGTTTTGGCAGCATCGGGCAAGGCGTCTTGCCGTTGATGATGCGGCATATCGGCACCAGTGCCGATCGCATCACCATTGTCTCTGCTGATGAGCGCGGCCTCGCAGAGGCGCGTCACTTCGGAGTGAAGTTCATCACGCAGCCCGTCAAGCCGGATAATTTGCGTAGCTTGCTCGAGCCACTCGTTGGCGAGGGTGATTTCCTGCTCAACCTCTCGGTCGACGTCTCGTCGATTGCGCTGGTGCAGTTCTGCCAAGAGCGTGGTGCGCTATACCTCGATACCTGCATCGAGCCATGGCCCGGGGGTTACACCGACCAGAGCGTGCCCGCTGCGCGTCGCACCAACTACGCGCTGCGCGAGGCGGCACTCGCGTTGCGCGATGGCCGCAAGGGTGGTCCCACTGCCGTGCTGACGCACGGTGCGAACCCGGGCCTCGTCTCCCACCTCGTCAAGAAAGCCTTGCTCGACATTGCCGCGGCGACCGGTGTGAAGACTGACGAGCCGAGCGCGCGCGAGGACTGGGCGGCACTCGCCAAAAAACTCGATGTAAAGGTCATCCATGTCGCCGAGCGCGACACCCAGGTGTCGCCCGTACGCAAGCGAGTGGATGAGTTCGTCAACACTTGGTCTGTCGACGGTTTCGTCAGCGAGGGCTGTCAGCCCTGCGAGCTCGGCTGGGGCTCACATGAGCGGCATTTTCCGACCGACGGTAATCGCTACGATTTCGGACGCGGATCCTCGATCTTTCTCTCGCGCCCCGGCGCAGCGACACGCGTTCGAACCTGGACTCCCAAGGCGGGGCACTTCCACGCGTTCGCGATCACCCATGGCGAATCGATTTCAATTTCCGATTATCTGACTGTCAAAGAAAACGATATCGTCACTTATCGACCAACGGTGCACTACTCCTACCACCCTTGTGATGATGCGGTTTTGTCGGTGCACGAGTTCGTCGGCCGCAACTACGCCATGCAGAGCGAGCAACGGATTCTGATGGACGAAATTTCCTCGGGCGGAATCGATGAGCTTGGCGTGCTGTTGGCCGGACATGCCAAAAACGCTTATTGGTACGGTTCGCAACTGTCGGTCGACGAAGCGCGTCAGCTTTGTCCATTCAACAACGCGACGAGTTTGCAGGTGTGTGTATCCGTATTGTCAGGCGTGATCTGGGCGATGGAGAACCCGCAGCGCGGCATCGTCGAGCCCGACGACATGGACTATCGCCGCAATCTTGAGATTTGTATGCCGTATCTCGGTCCTGTCGTCGGCGAGTTCACCGACTGGAATCCGCTGACAGGCCGCCAGAGCCTGTTCACAGAAGATCTCGATCACGAAGATCCGTGGCAGTTCAAGAACGTGCGGGTGGTTTGACGCCGGTGTAATCGATCGCGAGGATCACGAGACGCCGCCGACCGGTCGGCGTCTCGACGTGCACCTCGTCGTCGAGACGTTTACCAAGCAACGCTCGTGCGAGCGGTGAATCCATGCTGATGTAGCCGGGCGCGAGATCGAACTCGTCCGGACCCACGATGCGATGGCGGCGCTCGGTGCCCGCATCATCCTCGAGCGTGACCCATGCGCCAAAGAATACCCGCTGCACATCCGAGGGCGGGTTCGACACGATGACCATGCCATCGAGACGCTTGCGCAAAAAGCGCACCCGTGAGTCGATCTCGCGCAACCGCTTCTTGCCATAGGTGTATTCCGCGTTTTCCGAGCGATCTCCCTGCGCCGCCGCTTCGCTGACCGCGCGCGTCACCGCCGGGCGCTCGACGCGCCACAGTTGGTCGAGTTCCGTTGCGAGCCTGGCATGGCCCTCTGCCGTGATGAACTTCGAACCGGGGCGGGTTGGGGGGCGATAACGGGACACGGGCGCCAGCATACTGATGGCGCGGGAAACAGGTAACCTGTCAGCTTCTCAGAGCAGATTCGGAGTATCGGCAGATGCGTTTTATTCAGCGTTGGATCGCCGTAGTCGGAGCATTTGGCTTGGTGTGCACGAGCGCCTCGATCACCTTGGCTGCCGAGCGATCGGGCCTGGATCTGGCTGGTTTCGATCGCTCGGTTCGACCTCAGGATGATCTTTACCGTTTCGCGGGTGGCACTTGGCTCGAAACAACCGAGATTCCCGCCGACCGCTCGAATTACGGGACTTTCAGCAAACTCGAGGACGATGCGATCGCCGCGTTGCGAGCGCTCGCCGAGGCGGCTGCAGCCGATACCCAAAAGACGCCGGGCTCGGATCGTCAAAAGCTCGGCGATCTCTACGCTGCATACATGGATGAGCAGGGCATCGAGCAGCGGGGGCTTGCGCCACTGCACGATGAGCTCGCGCGCATCGATTCCATCAACGACGCCCGAGCGATTTTCGAGTACATCGGTCGCGCGCAGCGCATCGGTGGTGGAGCGCCCATCGGTTTCTATGTTGGCCAAGATCGAAAGAACTCATCGAGCTACATCGCGGGCATCGGACAAAGCGGTCTAACCATGCCCGATCGCGAGTACTACCTCGCCGACGATGAGCGCAATCGCAAATTCCGCGAGGCGTTCGTCCGGTACGCCGAGCAGTTGTTGCGCTTGTCGGGGACGCCGGATGCCGCGACCAAAGCGTCACGTGTGTTGGCCGTCGAGACGGCGATCGCGCAGCAGCATTGGACTCGCGTCGAGAACCGCGATCCGATCAAGACCTACAACAAGACCCCGATCAAAGAGCTCGCTTCACTCGCGCCCGCACTCGATTGGGCGGCGCTCGTCTCGGGGCTCGGGATCGATCCGACTACAATTCAGGCGGTTGACATCCGTCAGCCGAGTTATCTACGCGAGGCGTCGCGCTTGCTGCGCGATATGCCCATCGAAGATTGGCGCGCTTACTTCCGCTTTCGTTTGCTTGATGGTAATGCGGCGTTTCTTCCGGGCGCCTTCGATGCGGCTCGTTTCGAGTTCAGGGAGCAGACCCTGCGCGGTGTGCAGGAGCAGCAACCGCGCTGGCGTCGAGGTGTGAACTTGCTCGATCGCACGGTCGGCGAAATTGCAGGTCGCGCCTATGTCGAGCAGAACTTCCGACCGGAAGCACGGGAGCGTATTCGCCAGCTGGTCGGAAACTTGCGACAAGCATTCGAAGTGAAGATCGACGAACTCGAATGGATGAGTGCCGATACCAAGATCGAAGCAAAGCGCAAACTCGCGCGCTTCACGGTCAAGGTCGGGTATCCGGACCAATGGCGTGATTACTCAAAACTCGAAATTCGTGCAGATGATCTGCTCGGCAACTTGCGTCGTGTCAATGAATTCGAGTTCGCCCGGCAGATTTCGCGGCTCGACAGCCCGGTTGATCGTAACGAGTGGTTCATGACGCCACAGACCGTCAACGCGTATTACAGCCCGCCCATGAATGAGATCGTGTTTCCCGCTGCCATCCTGCAGCCGCCTTTCTTCGATCCCCTTGCCGACGATGCGGTGAATTATGGCGGTATCGGCGGCGTCATCGGCCACGAGTTCAGCCATGGATTCGACGACTCGGGACGCCGGTACGATGGCGAGGGTAACCTGCGCGACTGGTGGACCTTCGATGACAACGCGCGTTTTCGCGAGCGAGCGGGTCGTTTGGCTGCGCAGTACAGCCAATACAAACCGATCGCCGATCGCACGATCAACGGAGATCTCACCTTGGGCGAAAACATTGGCGACCTGTCCGGTCTCGCGGTGGCTTATCGCGCGTACCTCATCTCACTCAAGGGTAATGAGGCACCGACCATCGACGGATTCACGGGACCGCAGCGGTTTTTTCTCGGTTGGGCACAGGTGTGGCGTCGCAAATATCGCGACGACGAACTGCGTACGCGACTGATCACCGACTCGCACAGTCCGAGCGAGTACCGTTGTAATGGTGTGGTCACCAACATGGCGGAGTTTTACGAGGCGTTCGGTGTGAAACCGGGCGATCGGCTCTATCGCAAGCCCGCCGAAAGAGTGAAAATCTGGTAATCGCGTCGGAGGATACCCATTCTATGAATTCGATACTCAAACGACTGATCGTGGGTGCTGTCACCCTGGCGTCACTGGCACTCAGCGGCTGCGGGTACAACACCATTCAGGAGCAGGACGAAGCCGTGAAGGCATCGTGGTCCGAGGTGGTCAACCAGTATCAGCGGCGTGCCGATTTGATCCCGAATCTCGTGCGGACCGTGCAGGGTTTTGCCGCTCAAGAAGAGAAAGTACTCGTCGGTGTCACCGAGGCGCGTGCCCGAGCCACTTCGATCCAGGTGACGCCGGAGCTTGTCAATGATCCGGTCGCGCTCGAGCGCTATCAGAAAGTCCAAGGCGAGTTGACGAGCGCCCTCAAGACGCTGCTGGCCATCAGCGAGAACTACCCGCAATTGAAGTCCGATCAAAACTTCCGGGATCTGCAGGCGCAGCTCGAAGGTACGGAAAATCGGATAGCCGTCGCCCGCAATCGCTACATTGCGGCGGTGCAGGCCTACAACGGGACCATCCGGCGCTTTCCGTCCAACCTGACGGCGATGGTCTTCAGCTACGAGGTGAAGCCCAATTTCACCGTCGAGAACGAAGCGGCCATTTCCGCTGCCCCGACGGTTGATTTCAGCGCGCCCGCCCCAGCGAAGTGACGCGCCGCGCCGTCTCGTTACCTCGTGCGCTATGGCCGTGCTTGTTCGCGGCCATTGCGTGCGTGCCCTCGGTATGGGCCCAAACCGAGCTGCAGCCGGTTCCCGCGCTCACCGCTCGGGTGACCGACCAGGCTGAGGTGCTCTCGGCGCAGCAAGAGTCTGAGCTCGAGTCGGTGCTCACGGCGTTTGAGGCTCGTAAGGGCGTACAGATCGCCGTGCTGACGGTAGCGACCGTCGCACCCGAAGAAATAGAGCAATACTCGATCCGTGTCGTCGATGCTTGGAAGCTCGGGCGGCAAGGTGTCGACGATGGTGCCTTGCTGCTCGTGGCCGTCGAGGATCGACGAGTACGTATCGAAGTGGGGCGCGGTCTCGAGGGTGCGCTGACGGATTTGGTGTCGAATCGCATCATCGACGAGAGCATGGTTCCCGCATTTCGCGCGGGTGATTATCCGGGCGGCATCGCACTCGGCGTCGAGCGCATGATCCAAGTTGCCGATGGTGAGCCGTTACCCGAGCCGCAACCGAGCTGGAATGGCGAGGGCGGCAATACCACGGGAGACTTGTTCGGCTTGTTGTTCATTCTTGTTTTCTTCGTGGGCGCGGCGCTGCGCAAAGTATTGGGCCGATTCTTTGGCTCGCTCGCGACCGGTGGCATCGTTGGTACGGTTGTGTGGCTCGCCGGGACTGCTTTATTCGCAGCGGCGCTGGCGGCGTTCGGCGCGTTCTTTTTGACCCTCGTGCTTGGGGTGATTCCGGCGAGTGCGTTCAACACTCGCGCTCGCCGCGGTCGTTGGGATGGTGGATTCGGTGGCGGAGGGTTCGGTGGTGGAGGGGGTTTTGGCGGCGGCTTCGGTGGTGGTGGCGGTGGTTTTGGGGGCGGTGGTGCCTCAGGGCGTTGGTGAATCCTCATGACTCTGCGCCGTTGGATTGCCAATCTCCTTGCAACACCGCTCATGACGCGGCGACGTTTCCCCGCGCAGGCGCTTTCGGCCATTGAAGCGGCCATCACCGCCGTCGAGGCGCGGCATGCGGGCGAGATTCGTTTCGTAATCGAGACCGCGCTCGATGTATCGGCGTTACTTGCTGATCGCACGCCGCGCGAGCGGGCCGTGGAAGTGTTTTCACACTATCGAGTTTGGGATACGGCAAACAACAATGGCGTTTTGATCTATCTGCTGATGGCCGAGCACGACGTCGAGATCATTGCGGATCGCGGGATCGCTGCAACCGTCTCCGAGGCTGAGTGGCAGACGGTGTGTCAGCAAATGGAGACCCACTTTCGAGCAGGTCGTTTTCGTGAGGGTGCGATCGCCGGGGTCGACGGTGTCGCGGCCTTGCTGGTGCGGCACTTCCCCCATGAGGGTGGCGATCGCAACGAGCAGCCGAATCGCCCCATCCTGCTGTAATCTCGCCGACCATGCGAGTGTTCGATCCTGTGCTTCGCTGGACTTTGGGCTTGTGCCTGTTGGCACTCGGCGGCTGCGTCTCGCTCGAGCGTGAACGCGAGACGACCTGGGTGGCGCCGCCACCGACGGTAGAGGAGGCACTGCCTTACGCAGTCAGCTTGCATCGGTTCGAGCTACCGGCTGAAGGCAGCGATCTTGTGGGCGCACTGCAAGTCACTCGTGCCGAACATGAAGACACCTTCGTCGATCTTGCGCGCCGCTTCAACGTCGGCTACGAGGAGCTAGTTCGCGCCAATCCGGGCGTGGATCCTTGGTTGCCTCGCGAGGGTCGCGAGATCGTCTTGCCGACCCAGCATTTGCTACCGAATGCGCCGCGTGACGGTGTCGTGATCAATCTAGCCGCAATGCGCCTCTATTACTTTCCGAAAGTGACCAAGGGCGACAACGCCATCGTCTACACCTTTCCGATCGGCATCGGTCGAGTTGGCTGGGCAACCCCGATTGGTACGACGCGTATCACCCGTTTGGCCAAAAATCCGACTTGGCGACCGGGCCCGGGCGTGCGTCGCGAGCATCGTGAAAATGGTGAGATCCTGCCGGCCGTCGTGCCGGCAGGCCCTGATAATCCGCTCGGCACGCGCGCGATGTATCTTGGTTGGACAGGTTATCTGATCCATGGCACCAACAAACCTGCCGGCGTCGGATTGCGCTCGAGTCACGGCTGCATTCGACTGTTTCCGGAAGATGTCGAGTTTCTTTATGACCTCGTGGGGCCGGGAACCAAGGTCACGGTAGTCAATCAGCCCTTCGTCTTCGGCTGGCACGAGGGGCAGTTGTTACTGCAGGCCTTCGATGTACTCGAGGATGATCCGCGCAACTGGAAAACGGCGCGGCAGAAGCTGTTGACTCGTGCGCTCGCAGCGCGACTCGAGAAGCGCTTGAAAGCGCAAGGCGAGATTATCGACTGGGCCGCGGTCTCGCGAGTCAGTCATGAGCCGCGAGGTGTTCCGCTGGCCGTGTCGCGCGGTATCGAATCCTTTGATGCCGTGGTCGCACGAGCAACTCGTGTACGCAACGCTTTGCCAATCGGTGCAAACTGGCAAGGCGAGCTCGCGACGACCGAGACGACCCGATGACTCGGCAGCTGATTTTTTCGCACGGTAAGGATTCGGAACCGTGGGGTACGAAAATCGTCGCTTTGGCCGTGATCGCGCGTGAGCTCGGATGGCAGTGCGTGTCGGTCGATTATCGTGGCATCGATTCCGTCGAGGGTCGTCTCGAGAAATTATTGACTGTCGCTCGTGCGCTGCCGCCGGCGGTGCATGTGGGTTCGAGCCTCGGTGGATTTTTGGCGGTGGCAGGGTCGATTCCGGCTGGTGCACGCGGCTTGTTCTTGATGGCGCCGGCCTTCGACTTGCCCGGTTTACCGCCGACACCTCCTTGCGCCGCTTGTCCCACCACGGTGGTGCATGGTTGGACTGACGATGTCGTTCCGGTGGAGATCGGTTTGCGTTTTGCGCGATCGCAGGGCGCGACCTTGCATATCGTGAACGACGGGCACCGCCTGCATGACTCATTGCCGCAAATACAGCTCTGGCTGAGCGGCTTTTTGCGCGGGTTCCCATGATCGCACCGTTGCGTTGGCTACTGGCACGTTGGGTCAAGCCCGAGGTGCGACCTGAGGCGGTGCTCGGTTCGATCGGTGCGCAACGCGCTGCACCCGTGTGTTACATGTTCGAGCGACGCAGCTCGACTGATGTCGCAGTACTCGAAAATCTCTGCACTCGGCAGGGTCTGCCTACGCCCTCGGGACGGCTCGTCGGTCGCGGCAAAGATACCGTGCGCGCAGCTATTCCTTTACTGCAAGCACGGGGTTTCTTTGACGCTCGCATAGAGCGCCGCGCACCGGCTGCGCTGGTTCGGTTGATAGAGGTCGTTCGTGCCGATCCTAGCTTCGATGTACGCCTGGTGCCCGTCGCCGTGTATTGGGGGCGAGCGCCCGAAAAAGAGGGATCTTGGTGGCGATTGTTGCTGACGGAGAACTGGGCGCTGACAGGCGGCTTCCGGAAGTTGCTGCAAGTGCTCTTCAACGGACGGTTTACGCTCATCGAAATTGGCGAGCCGGTGAGCTTGCGCGGATTGTTGGAAGAGGCAGGATCTGCTGCGGTACAGGCTTCGCGGCTGACGCGTTTGCAGCGGGCCGCTTTTCGCAGGCAGCGAGCGGCGCGTATCGGGCCTGATTTATCGCACCGTCGTACCATCGTGACACAGGTCTTACGCACCCGCGCCGTACGCTCGGCGGCCGCTTTCGAGGCGAGATCTAAGCAGATCTCGCGCCGCAAGGCGATCCTGAATGCGCGCGACTACGTCGAGGAGATCGCCGCCAATTATTCGCACGTCTTCATCAACTTGATGGAAGGCGGACTGCGGCGCTTGTGGAATCGTCTCTACGACGGTGTCAGCTTCAATCACGCCGAGACCTTGAGGCAGATCGGCCCTGAGCGCGAAGTGGTGTTCGTACCCTGCCATCGCAGCCACATGGACTATCTGCTGCT
The DNA here is from genome assembly GCA_018970145.1 of Gammaproteobacteria bacterium. Classification (GTDB taxonomy): domain Bacteria; phylum Pseudomonadota; class Gammaproteobacteria; order Steroidobacterales; family Steroidobacteraceae; genus UBA964. The sequence goes on along the minus strand of JAGWWY010000008.1, from coordinate 88,197 downwards.
CTCGTACGTGATTTACAAACAAGGCTACGCCGTGCCGCACATCGCGGCTGGTATCAACCTCAACATTCCGGTTGTAGGCCGCTTTTTACGCAAGGGCGGCGCTTTTTTTCTGCGGCGTAGTTTTGCCGGTAATACGCTCTACACCGCCGTTTTCATGAAATATCTCGCGACCATCATGGCGCGCGGTCATTCGATCGAGTATTTCATTGAGGGGGGTCGCTCACGTACCGGGCGACTGCTACAACCGAAGACCGGCATGTTGTCCATGACAGTACGCAGTTTCTTGCGCGACCCGCGTCGACCCGTCGTGTTTTTGCCGGTGTATTTCGGTTACGAGCGGATCGTCGAGGCGGGTACCTATGTTGGCGAGCTGTCGGGCCGCCCAAAGAGCAAAGAGAGTATCGGTGATCTGTTCCGTGCGCTGCGCGTCTTGCGCGAGAAGTTCGGTCGAGTGCATGTGAATGTCGGTGAACCCATTCATCTCGATGAGTTGCTCGCGCAACAGGATCCCAGCTGGCAATCATCGACATTAGACGAGGAGGGGCGTGCGCCGTGGGTCGGCCCGCTCGTCGAACAACTTGCGCAGCGAGTCATGCGCAATATCAATGCGGCCGCAGCCGTCAACCCGATCAATTTACTGGCGATCACGTTACTGGCGATGCCGAGGCAGGCGATGGTGGCGCAGGATCTCGTCCGCCAACTCGATCTGTGTTTGGCGCTGCTCAAACTTCAGCCCTACGACAGTCGCGTCACGGTGACGACACTCGATGGCGGCGAGATCGTAGCGTATGGCGAGTCGATGAGGGTCTTGCAACGGCAGACTCACAAGCTCGGTGATGTCGTACGTATCAACGACGACATGGCTGTGTTGATGGCGTACTACCGCAATAATGTGGCGCATCTGTTCACGCTGCCTTCGTTGATCGCTTGTGCGTTCATCAGCAATACGACGGTGCGTACCGAAGACATCCAGCGACTCGCGTGGCGCATCTACCCTTACGTCGCGGCCGAGTTGTTTCTCAAATGGAGTGAGACCGAGCTCGCGCAGGTTGTCGACCAGACACTGGGCGCCCTCGCGCAACTCGGCGTACTCGAGCGGGTCGAGGGGAGTGATCTCTGGCGTCGACCGCCATCGAGTTCGCCAAAAGCCATTCAACTGTCACTTTTGGCGCAGGCGTCGGTACAGACGATCGAGCGTTATTACCTCGCTATCGCCACACTCACGCACGCGGGCTCGGGGATTTTGACTGCCAGAGCGCTCGCTGAGCGTTGTCAATTGATGGCGCAACGTATCAACATGCTTTACGGCTTCAACTCGCCCGAGTTTTCCGATCGCGCGATGTTCGATCAGTTCATTGCCTTGTTGCTCAAGCGCTCGGTGATCCGCAACGACGAAGCGGGCCTACTCGTATTCGACGCCGTCTTGGAGCGAGTGGCAGCGGATGCCGAGTACGTGTTGTCGGAGCAGATCCGCCACAGCATCCTACAAGTTACACACGCTTGATGCTTATTCGTCGGGGCTGATGCGGCCACGACCCCGTTTGACGCCGCTACGACGCGTCTTGCTCTCGAGACGTCGAACCTTCGAGGCGCGGGTCGGCTTGGTCGCATACCGCTTCTTCGGTTCGACCAAGGCCGCTTGGATCAGTTGGGCAAGTCGTTCCTCCGCTTCGCGGCGGTTCTGCTCCTGGCTGCGTTGTGTACGCGCGATGATCAATACGGCACCCTCGTCGGTGAGCCGGCGACCGGCGAGACGCCGCAAGCGCTGTTTTACCGTTTCGGTCAGAGCGCTCGAGCCCTGCAGGTCGAAACGCAATTGCACCGCCGAGGAGACCTTGTTGACGTTTTGCCCGCCCGGGCCGCCGGAGCGCACGAAAGCAACCGACAGCTCGTCGTCGGGGATCAGCAGCTTACCCGCGCGGATCGGCATCGTCGGACGGGTGGCTGGGGCGAGCGAGGATCGCACCGGGTTCGAGCACACGCACCTCTTGCTGTGCGACGGGAATTTTGACGCCGTGATCTTTAAAGAGCTTCCAGATCTTGCGATTCACATCCGAACGTATGTTATTGACACCGTTCATCGGGTCCCGAATCCAGAAGCGTGCCTCGAGTTTCATGCCGTAGTTTTCGAACGACATCAGTCGTGATACCGGACCGGGGTCGCGCAGGATGCGCGGATGATCGCTGGTCGCCTGGATCAGCAGATCTAGCGCGAGTTCCGGATCGTCGTCGTAACTGATCATGACGGGTAGGCGCAGGCGTACGCGCTGATCGGAGTAACTCCAATTGATGACCGAGTTGATGATCAAATTTTGGTTGGGCACCAGCGATTCCACGCCGTCGCGGTCGCGCACGACAACATACCGACCGCGCAGTTCCTGTACCCAACCGAAGTTCTCGGAGGTCGTACCGGTGTGTTGCGTGAAGCTGATCACATCACCCGGCTTGATGGACTTGTCCATCAGCAATACGAAACCGCTGACGAAGTTGCTGGTGATATCGCGGATGCCGAAGCCTAGACCGAACACGATGGCACCGGTGAGGACGGTGAGGGCTGTCAAGTCGACGCCTGCGGCATTGATACCAAGCAGGATGCCGAGGCTGAGGAGGAAAAAGTAGGTGAACTTACTGATACCGACCCGCGTCGACGGCGCGAGGGATTCGAGCAGCATCACGCGTCGCTCGATAGCTCGCGCAATCACGCTGGTGATCAGAACGAACGCCGTGATGACGATGAGCCCCTTGAGCAAAGCCCACAGGCTGAAAACCGACTTGCCGGGCAGCAGGTCAATGGTGTCGAGCGTGCTCTCGAGCCAGTTGAACCAACCGAGCAGCTCGAAACCAAGGCCTAGCCACAGCACCAAAGTAATACGAGTTTCCCAACGGGCGACGAGACTGGTCTCGCCGAGCAGTAAACGCAGACAATAAACCGCGATCCGCACGACACCGAGTGCGATGACCAGTTGTGAGCTCAACGCGAGCACGTTGTAGGCCATACCGAATTGACGGGCTGCATTTTCCGCCAAACCGATCAACAGCGCGGCGACGAGATAGGGGGTCAGGATTGCCGCAGTTTCAATGAGGCGACCCGTCCAGGGGCGTTGCATTACATCGTTGCCGACGCGCCCGAGCACGGCCTTCGCAAGGCGACCGGCGATGACGGCGATGGCGATGACGATCAGGATCGCGATGGCCTCGTTGAGACCATCGCTACTGAGTAATTCGACTAGCAGCTTCGAGGACGCGGCCGGGTTTTCGTTCATCACTCGCTCCTCAGGCGTTCAGATCGGGAATCAAGTGGCTGCCGTAACGCTCGATCTGATCCTTCAGCAGGAGCTTGCGTCTCTTGAGCCGCTTCAGTTCGATTTCGTCGACGTGGATATCCATCGACAGGCGTGCAATCACTTCGTCGAGATCGCGATGCTCGATGCGCAGTTGGCGCAGTTTTTCGATATTGCGAAAGAGCTCGCGGTCGATATTTTCGGTTTCGTCTGTCATCTCTGCAGCCGCACCGCGACGTGTTCGAGGCCGGGCGGTAGCTTAGCGAAGCGGCCGGGCGGATTCCACGGAATGGCCGGATCGTGGAAGTCCGAGCCAGTGGAAGCCATAAGACCATTGGCGCGGGCGAGTTGTGCAAGTCGATCCAAATCGTTGCTGCTCATACCGCCGATGGCCACCTCCATTCCGAGGCCGCCGACGCCACAAAACTCCGCGAGCAAGCGCCGCAGCGCACCCGAGCTAATTTTATAGCGATGCGGGTGAGCCAACACGGGCTGGCCACCAGCCTCCCGTATGGCTTGGACTGCGTTCTGCAGCGCGGGCCATCCCACTGGCGCGTAACCGGCCTGGCCTCGACCGAGCCAGTTGTCAAAAGCGTGTGCAATGTCTTTTGCGAGGCCGCGAACAACCAAAAGTCTCGCCAAATGTAACCGTGTCGGGCTGTCGTGGGTTTTACACAGCTCCTCGATCGCCTCGCCGACGACGAGTTGTTTTTTACGCTCGAGCCTGCGACCGATTTCGAGCAAACGCGCCTGACGCAATCGCCGCACCATCGACAGATGAGTGTGCAGCGCCTCGCTGCCGAGGTTGATGCCGAGACCGAGCACGTGCAGTTCTTGACCCTGCCAGGCGGCGGTGACCTCCACTCCCGGTACGAAGGCGATGCCAAGCGCGGCGCAGCTCTGCGCTGCCTCGGCACAGCCGCGCACGGTGTCATGATCGGTGAGGGCGGCGACTGTGACGCCCTGCGCTGCAACCAACTGCATGAGCGCCGCTGGCGCGAGCACGCCGTCGGAGTGGTGACTGTGAAGGTGCAGGTCGGCGATCATCCGGCGGGTATCATACCGGCATGGATATCCAGACTGCCGATACTCCCGATTGGTCTGCGATCGACACGGTGCTGCTCGATCTCGACGGTACTTTGCTCGATCTCGCCTTCGACAATTACATCTGGCTCGCGCGCGTGCCGGAAATTTACGCAGAGCGAGAGGGGCTCTCGCTCGCTGAAACCCATGCGGCACTTGCGCCACGATTCCACCGCGTGCAAGGGACGCTGCAGTGGTACTCGATCGACTATTGGAGCGAACAGCTCGACATCGATATCGCCGCCGTCCATCGCGAGGAGGCCGCTCGAGTCGCTTGGTTACCCGGAGCGCGGCGATTTCTCGAAGAAATACGGCTGCGCGGCAAGCAATTGGTGCTGTTGACCAACTCGCATCCGACGATCCTGCAAATCAAACACGAGCAAACGGGCGTGCTCGATTTTCTGGATGCGGCCCATACCTCTCACGGTTTTGGTGCGCCCAAGGAAGATCAGGCATTCTGGCGTGCGGCCCAAGCGACAGTGGGCTTCGATCCCGCGCGCAGCTTATTTGCCGACGATAGCAAAGCGGTGTTGCACGCGGCCGTCTCAGCGCAAGTGCGTTGGGTCTACGGCGTGCGAAGACCCGACAGTTCGCGTGATCCGCATTTGCACGAGGAGTTCACGGCGATCGACGCCGTGGTCGAATTGCTCTAGCGGCGACCGCTGCGCGCGCCGCCGCTGCTGCCGCGGCGGGGACCGCCACGCTGTCCGCCGCCACCGCTGGGTCCGCCGCGACGAGGGCCACGGTGTGCGCCCTCAGGGCTCGGACGACGCGGCGGCCACGTGAGTTCCGGCAACATGTCTACGCTGATCGGCTCGTACGGGATTTTACGAGCGATGTATTTTTCGATATCCGGCAGTGCGACGGCGTATTCCTCACAAGCGAAGCTGATCGCATCGCCCTCAGCGCCAGCGCGAGCGGTGCGGCCGATGCGATGGACGTAGTCGGCGCAGTCTTGGGGCAGATCGAAATTGAAAACGTGGCTGACTTCCGGAATGTGCAGCCCGCGCGAGGCGACATCAGTTGCGATCAACACCGCGAGCTTGCCGTCGTGGAACTCCTGCAGAAAACGCATGCGCTTCTTCTGCGGCACATCGCCCGAGAGCGCCTGTGCCTGAATGCCGTTGGCTTGCAGTGTATCTTCGAGTTTCTCGGCCATGCGCTTCGTGTTGACGAAGACCATGGTGCGATGTGGATCCATCTTGCGCAGCAGCCCGACGAGGAGCGGAATTTTTTCCTCCATCGCCGGGTAGTACATCACTTGTCGAACACGATCGGCCGTGATCTTTTCAGGTTCGATGCGCACGAGTGCCGGGTCGTTCATGTGTTCATAGGCGAGCTCGAGCACACGCTGCGAAAGCGTTGCTGAAAACAGCATCGATTGCCGGCGCTCGGGTGGCGGCAGTCGCCGCAGCATATAGCGGATATCGGCGATAAAGCCGAGATCGAACATGCGATCGGCTTCATCGAGCACAACGGCCTGCGCTTCGCGCAGTTCGAAAACGTGCTGCTTGAAGTAATCGATGATGCGCCCCGGCGTGCCGATCAAGACATCGACACCGCCCTCGAGGTCACGGCGCTGCTTCTCGTAATCCACGCCACCATAGACCACGGCAATACGCAGCCCCGTGTGCTGACCGAGCTGGGTTGCATCCTGGTGAATTTGGATGGCGAGTTCGCGCGTCGGCGCGATGATCAGGGCGCGGATCGCGGTGGCGCCGCGAGTCGGTGGGGCGGGGTGTTTCAGCAAATTCTGGAACAGGCCCACGAGGAACGCGGCGGTTTTTCCCGTGCCCGTCTGCGCCTGGCCAGCCACGTCGCGGCCGGCCAGGGCGAAGGGCAAGGTCTGTGCCTGGATCGGGGTGCAGCGGGTGAAACCGGCTTCCTCGATGCCACGCATCAGGTCAGGAACGAGATCGAGGGAGGAAAAGGTGAGATCGGATAGATGGTTTTCGGACATTAGTTCGTATTGGATCGAGGCGAGTGGACAGAGGATGCTTGCAAACGGGACGAGAATTGGCTACAAAAGCGTCCCATAAGGGCGTTCTGCCCACGGTTTACGGCAACAGCCCCAGTTCACATCCATACAATTTTCTGGTCCTTCCAGAGGCAACCCAAAAAATCGACACGGCGTAGTGTAACCGTTTGACGGCCCCCCGACACGGCGTTCAGCCACGGGCTCGCAAACTCCCTGATTTATCTCCTCTCAACTTGTTTTGCTAACTCCAACTGGAGGTTAACCCGCGTGAGCAGCCCTCACATCATCAATACCAGCGATGCCACCTTTGCTGATGACGTTTTGAAGTCCGACAAGCCCGTCCTACTCGACTTTTGGGCCGAGTGGTGTGGTCCCTGCAAGATGATTGCGCCTATCCTCGACGAGCTGTCGGGCGAATATGCCGATCGTGTTCGCGTCGCCAAGTTGAACATCGACCACAATCCGCAGACACCACCGAAGTACGGCATCCGCGGTATCCCGACGCTCATTCTGTTCAAGAACGGCACCGTCGAGGCGCAGAAAGTGGGTGCGGTGTCGCGCTCGCAACTGGCGGCGTTTCTGGATAGCCACCTGTGAGAGGCGGTTACCTAGGGGGTCAGGGTGGTGGTGGCGGTCCGCGTCGTCAGAAGCCGCGACACGGCGGTAATCGAGACCCGAATCGCGGACCGCGTCACGGTAACGTCGGTGGTCCGATGCACGACGAAATGCCGATGGATCACGCGCCGTTCATCGATTCCGGTGACGATGCGGAAATCATCAGCCCTGAGGAGCTCGCAGCGTCGCGTAAGTCGATGAACTTGACGACGTTGAAGGCGATGCCCATCAGCAAGCTGGTGGAGATGGCCGCTGCGCTCGGCGTCGAGAATATGGCGCGCTCGCGCAAGCAGGACATCATCTTCAGTCTGCTGAAGGCGCATGCTCGCAAGGGCGAGGATATCTACGGCGACGGCGTGCTCGAGATTCTGCAGGACGGCTTCGGCTTCCTGCGTTCGGCCGATGGCTCTTATCTCGCCGGTCCCGATGACATCTACATCAGTCCGGCGCAGATTCGGCGCTTCAACTTGCGCACCGGCGACAGCATCTCGGGTCTCATCCGTCCTCCCAAGGATGGCGAGCGTTACTTTGCGTTGCTGAAGGTCGGCGAGATCAACTTTGATTCGCCCGAGAACGCGCGCAACAAGGTTTTGTTCGAAAATCTGACCCCGCTGCATCCGACGAAGCGTCTGAAGCTTGAGCGCGGCAACGGCTCGACGGAAGATCTCACGGCACGTGCGATCGATCTGTGCGCGCCGATCGGTAAAGGACAGCGTGGTTTGATCGTTTCGCCGCCGAAGGCTGGTAAAACGATGTTGTTGCAGAACATCGCAACGGCTATCACGGCCAATCACCCCGAGGTGTATCTCATCGTGTTGCTCATCGATGAGCGGCCCGAGGAAGTCACCGAGATGCAGCGAACGGTCAAAGGCGAAGTGGTGTCATCCACTTTCGACGAACCCGCAGCCCGTCACGTGCAAGTCGCCGAGATGGTGATCGAGAAGGCCAAGCGCCTCGTTGAGCACAAGAAGGACGTGGTGATCCTGCTCGATTCGATCACGCGTCTGGCACGTGCCTACAACACGGTCGTGCCGAGTTCCGGCAAGGTGCTCACCGGTGGTGTCGATGCCAATGCACTGCAGCGTCCGAAGCGATTCTTCGGTGCGGCACGCAACATTGAAGAGGGTGGCTCATTGACGATTCTTGCGACCGCACTCATCGATACCGGCTCGAAGATGGACGATGTGATTTACGAAGAGTTCAAGGGCACGGGTAACAGCGAAATCCACCTTGATCGTCGTATCGCCGAGAAGCGAGTCTTTCCGGCCATCAACATCAATCGTTCGGGCACTCGCAAGGAAGACCTCATTACCGATCCGGGTGAACTTGCCAAGATGTGGATCCTGCGCAAGCTGCTCCACCCCATGGATGAGCTCGCGGCGATCGAGTTCCTACTCGACAAGATGAAGGACACGAAGACGAATTCGGAGTTCTTCGAGGCAATGAAGCGCTAAGACGAAGCGCCAAGTTGAATGGCCCGTGGGCAGTGAGATCAGCGCTGCTCGCGGGCGATCGCGCGATATCCGATATCGCGACGGCATTGCATGCCTTCCCAACTGATCACATCAACCAATCGATAGGCGGCTTCCTGGGCCGCCGAAACCGTGCTGCCAAGGCCGACCGCGCACAACACGCGACCGCCTGCAGTTACAACCGCTGTTTCATGCAAAGCAGTGCCGGCGTGAAATACTTTGCCGGGGAGTTTCGCGGCGATATCCATCCCGTGAATCACGTCGCCTTTGCGAACCTCACCCGGGTAACCCCCTGCTGCGAGTACGACGCCTAGCGCCGCGCGTGGATCCCAATCCATCGAAATCTGATCTAAGCGCCCATCGAGCGCCGCCTCGCACAGCGCCGTCAGGTCCGAGTTCAAGCGCATCATGATGGGCTGAGTTTCCGGATCGCCGAAGCGGCAGTTGAACTCGAGTACGTTCGGTGTGCCATCGGGATGGATCATGATCCCGGCATACAAAAAGCCCGTATAAGGCATGCCATCCGCAGCGAGCCCCGCGATCGTGGGTTCGATCACCTCGCGCATGATGCGCTGATGCACTTGCGGCGTGACGACGGGTGCTGGCGAATAGGCGCCCATGCCGCCCGTGTTCGGTCCGGTGTCGGCATCTCCGATGCGCTTGTGATCCTGTGAGGTGGCAAAGGGCAAGGCGTGTACGCCATCGGCGATGACGATGAAGCTCGCCTCTTCGCCCGGCAAGAATTCTTCGATGACGACCTCGGCACCGGCACTGCCGAACTGGCCTTCGAACATCGATTCCGCTGCCGCGATCGCTTCGTCGGCGGTGGCCGCGATGATGACGCCCTTGCCAGCCGCGAGACCGCTCGCTTTGACGACGATCGGACTGCGTTGCCGGCGTACCCAGTCAGCGTCGAAGGTGTCGGCGGTGAAAGTCGCATAGGCCGCCGTCGGGATGCCGTGGCGCCGCAAGAATTCTTTGGTGAAAGCCTTCGATCCTTCGAGTTGCGCCGGCGCCCGATGCGGCCCGAAACAGCGCAAGCCCGCCGCTTCGAACGCATCGACGACACCGAGCACGAGTGGCGCCTCCGGGCCAATGATGGTGAGATTGATCGCCTCTCGCTGCGCGAGCGCAACCAACCCTGTGACATCATCGGCGGCCACGTCAACATTACGCAGCTTTGGCTCACGAGCGGTGCCCGCATTACCCGGAGCAACCAGGACCTCGGTGACTCGCGTTGCTTGCGCGCACTTCCACGCGAGGGCGTGTTCGCGCCCACCATTGCCGACGATCAGCACTTTCATCGCGCGATGCCTCAGTGTCTGAAGTGACGCATGCCGGTGAAGACCATGGTCATGTCATGTTCGTCGGCGGCAGCGATCACTTCGGCATCACGCAGGCTGCCGCCTGGCTGAATGACGGCAGCGATGCCGTATTCGGCGGCGACATCCAGGCCATCGCGGAAGGGGAAAAAGGCATCCGATGCCATCACCGCGTCTTTGACCTCGAGTTTTTCGTCTGCGGCCTTCATGGCCGCGACCCGACTGGAATACACGCGGCTCATTTGCCCCGCACCGACACCGATGGTCGCTCGATCACGGGCGTAGACGATCGCATTCGATTTGACGAACTTGCAGACTTGCCACGCGAAGAGCAGATCGTCGAGTTCGCGCTCGGTTGGTTGTCGACGCGTCACGACTTTCAAGTCACTGCGCGCGACCATGCCGACATCGCGCGACTGCGCAAGTAAACCACCTGCGACGCTGCGATATTCGAACTCGGCACCGACATCACGTGGCATGCTGCCGAGCTCCAGCACCCGAACGTTGGGTTTACCAGCAAGCACAACGAGCGCTTCGGGTGTCACTTGGGGTGCGGCGATCACCTCGACGAATTGTCTGCCGACGATGACGGTAGCCAACGCCGCGTCGAGCGGTTGATTGAACGCGATGATGCCGCCGAACGCGGAGGTCGGATCCGTGCGGAACGCCTTCTCGTAAGCCTCAAGCAGGGTACCGGCTACGGCGACACCGCAAGGATTAGCGTGTTTGACGATGACGCAAGCGGGTGTACCGAACTGGCGCACGCATTCGATAGCCGTATCGGCATCGGCGATATTGTTGAACGAGAGTTCTTTGCCCTGCAGTAGTGTACTGCTGGCAACCGATGCGGCGCGCGGCGTGACTTCGCGATAGAAGGCGGCCTTCTGGTGTGGGTTTTCGCCGTAGCGCAGGTCCTGTACTTTCTCGTAAACGAGCGGCAGTGACTGCGGAAAGCCAGCGCCCGGCGCGGGGCTGCGGCTTTGCAGATAACTCGCGACCATCGAGTCGTAGCGGGCGGTGTGAGCGAAGGCTTTGGCAGCGAGCCATGCACGCAACTCGGGCGTCGTGGCACCCTCGTTCGCGGTGAGGGCTTCGAGAACGGCGGCATAGTCTTGCGGATCGACGAGCACCGTCACGGCATCGTGATTCTTTGATGCTGCGCGTACCATGGCCGGTCCACCGATATCGATATTCTCGATCGCTTCGGAGTAAGTACAGGCTGGCCGCGCGACCGTTTCTGCGAAGGGATATAGATTGACGGCCAGCAGATCGATACGGTCGATACCGTGCAATGCCATCACGCTTTCGTCGACACCACGACGGCCTAACAAGCCGCCATGAATCTTGGGGTGCAGCGTCTTGACGCGCCCGTCCATGATTTCGGGGAAGCCGGTGTGCTGGGCGACTTCTTTGACGGCGACGCCTTGCTCGGTCAGCAGTCTTGCCGTGCCGCCCGTGGAGAGGATGTCGACGCCACGGTCGGCGAGTGCCTTGGCAAACTCGACGATACCGGACTTGTCGGAGACGGAGATGAGAGCGCGACGAATGGTGACAGGCATGGGCTAGTTCGCTGTAAGACCGAATTCACGAAGTTTACGGCGCAGCGTGGCGCGATTGATCCCGAGTAAATCAGCAGCGCGAGTCTGGTTGCCGTTGGTGTGCTGCAGGACGACGCGAAACAAAGGTTCTTCGACTTCGCGTAGTACCAGATCGTAGAGACCCGAGGTGTGATGGCCATCGAGCGACTTGAGGTAGTGTTCGAGCGCGCGCTCCGTGTGGTCCCGCAGAAGCAAGTCACCGCCCGTCGAGTTGTCCGTTATCATCGGCACTCCAGAGATCAAAATATTCCTGCGCACACGCAAACTGCAGCGACGTCGATTCGGCTGCCATGAACCGGGCGCGAGCCGCGGCGGGTTCATCGAGCAGCCGGGAATACCAGCCGAGGTGTTTACGGGCGATTCGCAGGCCGGATTCTTCGCCGTGGAAGGCGTAAATATCCTGCAAATGCGCGAGAACTATATCACGCAGCTCCCGGCGCGAGAGTGGGGCGGGCTTGGAGCCGTGCGTCAGTAGACCGTTGATATCGCGAAAAATCCACGGCGCACCGTGCGCGGCTCTGCCGATCATGACGCCCGAGGCGCCGGTGCACGCGAGAACGGACTGGGCCTTTTCGGCGGAGTCGATGTCGCCATTAGCCAACACGGGGATACGCACGCCGGAGCGGATCGCACGGATGGTGTCGTATTCGGCTGACCCCTCGTAGAAGTCCGCGCGGGTGCGGCCGTGGATGGCGAGCGCTGCGATACCGCTCGCCTCGGCGATGCGTGCGACGCTGGGTCCGTTGCGATGTTCGCGATCCCAACCGGTGCGAGTTTTGAGCGTCACGGGGATACCGGAGGAGCCGACCGCAGCCACGACCGCCTCGAGGATCTGAGCGATCAACGGCTCGTCCTGCATTAGGGCGGAGCCGCACAAACGATTACAGACTTTTTTGGCGGGACAGCCCATATTGATGTCGATGATCTGCGCGCCGAGATCCACATTTCTTCGGGCCGCCTCCGCGAGTACGGCGGGTTCTGCACCTGCCAGCTGCACGATACGAGGTTCAGGCTCGCCGTCGTGATTCATTCTTTGACGAGACTTGCGGGAGCTCCAAAGACGAGTGTCGGAGGTGATCATCTCCGAGGCCGCCATCGCAGCGCCCAAGCGCCGCGCGAGAATGCGAAAAGGCCGATCGGTGATGCCGGCCATCGGTGCAAGCACCGCGGGCGCCTTGATGCTCCAGCGGCCGATCTGGAAAGCAGCTGACACGACGGCGTTATCCACGACGCTGACCGACGAGACAGGTCCAACCCTCGAGCGCTCTCCAGCGGCTCAAAGGCACGAGCGTCGAGTAGGCACGAATGACTTCATCGGCTTGTTCGTCGAGTAGTCCAGCTAGCACGAGAACGCCATCGACCGCTAACAGTGCCGTAAGTCGCGGCGCCAACTCGCAGAGCGGCCCGGACAAAATATTGGCCAGTACGATCTTGGCGCCGCCCCGTGCCGCCACGATCGCCGACAGCTCGTCAGCGGCTGCAAAACAGTGCAGCGCTTCAGCGACGGCATTCAGCTCGGCGTTGTCGATACTGGCAACGAGCGCTTGCGGATCGATATCGTGCGCATAGGCTGCGCGCGCGCCCAAGCGCAGTGCGGCGATGGCGAGGATACCGGAGCCGCAACCATAATCGACCAAGCACGCGTCCTCGGGCAACAGGGCGCCGCCCGTGAATTGGGAGTCGAGGAACTCGAGGCACAAGCGCGTAGTCGGATGAGTGCCGGTACCAAAGGCAAGACCCGGGTCGAGCGTCACCACGACCGCGCCCTCAGACTCGACTGTCGCATGCGTTGGACAGATCCACAGATGACGACCAAATCGCAGCGGATGAAAGTCTCGCAGCCACTCGCGCTCCCAGGCCTTTTCCTCGATCGCCGTGACCGTCAAGCGCGCTCGATCGATACGGCAGGTACGGCAAACGTGTTCGCACAAGGCATCGATGGCGGCGGTATCGCTAATAGAGCCCATGAAAATCGCCTGCAAACGCGTGGCGGGCCATAGACGCACTTCACCCGGAGCGGGTTCGAGTATCGCGTCGTCGCGCTGATCGGTCAGGACGACCGAGACGGCACCCGACTCGAAGCAGGCTTCTTCCACGAGCTCGGCGTCGAGCTCGTCAAGATCGAGCGTGATCGCAAGCTGAGGCACGGGTGATTTATTTGAGGCCGAGTCGGCGCTCGAGATAATGAATGTCGAGGCCACCTTGCGCGAATGCTGCATGCGCTAGGATTTCTTGATGCAGTGCCGCATTCGTCTTGATGCCCTCGACTACCATTTCCGCGAGCGCGTTACGCATGCGTGCGATGGCGACATCGCGATCTTCGCCGTAGGAGATCAGTTTGGCGATCAGCGAATCGTAATGGGGCGGCACGCTGTAGCCGGAGTACATGTGGCTATCCACGCGAATGCCCGGGCCGCCTGGCGCATGCCAAAGACGAACGGGGCCCGGCGAGGGCATGAATGTTTTGGCATCCTCAGCGTTGATACGGCACTCGATGGCATGCCCGCGCAGCACGATGTCGTCCTGCTGCCAGGGCAGTGCTTCGCCCGAGGCAATCCGCAGCTGTGCTTTGACAAGATCGATGCCCGTGATGATTTCCGTCACCGGGTGCTCGACTTGGATACGCGTGTTCATCTCGATGAAGTAGAACTCGCCATCCTGGTAGAGGAACTCGAGCGTGCCGGCGCTGCGATAGCCGACCGCACGACAGGCTTCGACGACGCGATCCCCCATCTTGGCGCGCTGCGCCGAGGTAATGCCGGGAGCCGGCGCTTCTTCGATCACTTTCTGATGGCGCCGCTGCATCGAGCAGTCGCGCTCGCCGAGGTGAATGACATTGCCGTGATGATCGGCTAACACCTGGAACTCGATATGCCGCGGCTTTTCTAGGAACTTCTCCATGTAGACCTGATCGTTCCCGAAAGCGGCCAGCGCCTCCGAGCGAGTCACGCCGATCGAATGAACGAGTGCAGCCGGGTTATGTACGACCCGCATGCCACGTCCGCCACCACCGCCAGAGGCCTTGATGATGACCGGATAGCCGATATCCTTGGCGATGCGTAGGTTCTCATCGTTGTCGAGACCGAGTGGTTCGCCCGAGCCCGGCACGCAGGGCACGCCATGCGCTTTCATGACTTTGATGGCCGAGACTTTGTCGCCCATCATGCGGATCGTCTCGGCCTTCGGACCGATGAACGTGAAGCCGCTCTTCTCGACGCGTTCGGCAAAGTCGGCATTCTCCGAGAGGAAGCCGTAGCCCGGATGGATCGCGGCCGCATCGGTGAGTTCGGCGGCGGCGATAATCGCCGGCATATTCAGGTAGCTCTTGGCCGATGGCGGTGGGCCGATACAGACCGACTCGTCTGCAAGCAGCACGTGCTTCAGATTGGCATCGGCGGTCGAGTGCACGGCTACCGTTTTGATGCCGAGTTCTCGACAGGCGCGCAGCACCCGCAGCGCGATTTCGCCGCGATTGGCGATGATGACCTTGTCGATCATGCCGACGCCTGAATCACTGAATCGAGAACAGCGCTTGGCCGAACTCGACCGGATCGCCGTTCTGGACGAGCACTGAGGTGATCTTACCGGCGCGGTCGCACTCGATCTGGTTCATCATCTTCATCGCCTCGATGATGCAGAGCACCTGACCGACCTTCACTTCATCGCCGATCTGCACGTAGGCCTTCGCGCCCGGGGCCGGCGCCGAGTAGAACGTGCCGACCATCGGGGCTTGTACCGTGTAATCGTTCGACTTGGCAGCTGCTGCAGCGGGGCTCTCGATGGCGGGGCCGGCGGTTGCGGCTACGGCCATCGGGGCAGATGTCATCGGCGGGGCGTACATCGGGAAGTGACTTGCCACCGCGCCCGTCGGCTGGCGACTGATGCGGACCGATTCCTCGCCTTCCTTGATTTCGATCTCGGCAATGCCCGATTCCTCGAGCAATTCGATCAGCTTCTTGACCTTGCGAATGTCCATGCACCCCCCGATCCGATCCGAAGATCACGAAAATGGACGCGAAATGTACCCTATTCGCGGCACAATCGGGATAGAAGACGCTCCCGGCTCGGACAACGGTCCGACGCGACGAGCGATATCAAGGCGGATCAGGCCGGTTCCTTCGGCCGCAGGGCGTCGAGACGGCGGATCTCTTCTCGTATCAATTGCCGGGCAGCGTTCGGCTGCAGACTTCCCGCGTTCACTTTGTCGACATGATCGAGGATGAAGGCCGCTTCATCGGCATGAAGTTCGCCAATTTTAAGGGCGATGATGCGGCGCTCCCGATCGACGAAAGCGGTGAACGGGAACACGGGATCGACGCCGAACGAGTCGGCGGCCGCCATCCCGTCCTCTTCGCCGATTAGTAGTGGGTAGTCGAGCCCGATTTCAGCCGCGTATTTGACGACATCTTCGCGAAAATCGACGGCGACGCCGACTACTTCGACACCTTTAGCCCCACGTTCGGCACGAATTTGGCGCAGTAGCGGGATTTCACGGCGACAGGGCGCGCACCACGTGGCCCAGAAGTTCACCACCAGCGAGGGTTGGGTGAACGCCGAGATGGCCTTGGGTGGACCTTCGAGGGTCGCGAGGGTGAAATCGGGCAGCGTCTCGGGAATCTGCCGAGCGACGCTGGGACTGCCCCCGGCGGCGCTCGCTGTCGCGGCGGCGCCGGGCAGGGGGGCTATCTCGTTCGCAGGCGGGGCTTTGGGTTCGAGGAAGCTGCGAATCGCGACGAAGGCAATCACGCCGGCGAGCAGGGCGACGCCCGCCGTCAGCAGCGAGGATTTTTTCATGGGGTGGCTCCGGGCGCTTGGGCGAGACGGGCGACATCCGCAAATTCGTCGGCCTGCATGAACCCGACCACGCGGAAGCGCTTGAGTTCCACGCCCTCGGTGTTCCAGAAAGCGATGGTCGGCGGCCCGAAGATACCAAAGCGCTGCAGCAGAGCTTGGTCCGCCTCGTCATTGGCGGTGACGTCCGCCTTGAGCAAAACGGTGCCCGCCAACACGCTCTGCACGGTGGCGTCGGTGAAGGTGTAGCGTTCCATTTCTTTGCAAGAGACGCACCAGTCGGCATAGAAGTCGAGCATCACCGGCTTGCCGGCGGCACTTGCTGCGGCGACTTCGCGATCGAGGTCGGCGACTGTTTTGATTTTTTTGAATTCGAGCGCGCTTTGCGGTGCGCTCCACTGGGGAATCGGTGCGAGCGGATCGCGACCGCCGAGTGCGAGGCCTGCGAGCAGCGCCAAGCCGTAGAGACCGAACGCCGCGCCGATGCCACGGCCCAGCCAACCGCGCCAACTCCGCGGCTGAATGTCGACCCAGAGCACGATCGCAGCGGCGAACGCCGGGATCGCCCACAGCACGAGCGCGTACGGCTCCGGTACGATCCGCGCCAGCATCCACGCTGCGACGGCCAGCATCAGCACACCGAAGAGTTTTTTGACGGTATCCATCCAGGCGCCGGCTTTGGGCAACCAACGACCCGCCGAAGTGCCGATGATCAACAAAGGTGCACCCATGCCGAGCGACATCACGAACAGGGCGGTGCCTCCGCGTAGTACGTCACCGGTTTGCGCGATCACGGCCAGAGCTGCAAACAAAGGCGGTGCGACGCAAGCCGTCACGATCAAGGCCGACAGTGCGCCCATTACGGCAACGCCACCGTAGGTGCCCGCACGTTGCTGGTTGCTGACATCGGCGAGGCGCGTTTGTAGTGCTGCGGGCAACTGCAAGGCGAAAAGTCCGAACATGGACGCGGCGAGCACGACGAACAGCAACGCAAAGACCGTGATGATCCACGGTTGTTGGAACAGTGCCTGAACCTGTGCGCCTGCCGAAGCTGCCGCGACACCGGCCAAAGTATTCACCGTCGCCATGCCGAGCACGTAGCTTAGCGACAAACCGAAGGCGCGACCGGTGGTGATGTTGCCTTGCCCCGCGATGATGCCTGAGAGGATCGGTACCATCGGCAACACGCAGGGCGTGAAAGCGAGTAATAAACCAAGGCCAAAGAAAGTCGCGAGCACGAGTGGCAATGAGCCGTCTTTGATCAGCGCGGCGAGGCGATCTTGTTCCGATACGAAGCCGTCCGGATCGGCGGGCAGAGTGGCGGCTCGATCGGTCGCGGGCAGCGTCACGCTCAAACGTCGCTTCTCCGGTGGGTAGCATAGGCCTGCATCGGCACAGCCTTGCAGACCGATCAGAAGCGGCAGCGTCAGCGCGTCGCCCGGTGCGCGTGACACCGGAACGGTGACACTCACAGCCGAGTAATAAACTTGTTGGCGACCGAAGAACTCGTCCTCCTTCCACTTACCCTCGGGAATGGCCGCATTACCAAGCGAGGCGCCGGGGCTCCCGGCTGCGGCGTCGAGCGCGAAATTGAAGCGGTGGCGATAAAGGTAGTACGCCGGCGCGATCAGAAAATCGATCCGAATCTTGTCCGCGCCCTCGGCGGTCGCGGTGACTTGGAAGGCTTCCTTGGGCGGCAGGAACTCCGAATCACCCAGTTGGGCTTGTCCGATCGGCATCGACAGCGCCATGACGACCACGACCCACACCGCAGTCATGAGATTATTCGGAAGCATATTTTTTAATAATTTCATAAGGTTAGTTGAAATTGCCGGTTCGCCCGCACAGCAGCATACCGGGCTCGACCCTTGAAAAGAAACAGTCCGCCACTATCATTAGCAGCCACCCGGGTAGAGTGCTAACACCCTCCTGGTTTCCAACATCAATCTTTCGTTAGCTTAAGGAGCGAAACATGAAAATTCGTCCGCTTCATGACCGTGTGATCGTGAAGCGCCTGGAAGAGGAACGTACCTCGCCAGGCGGTATCGTCATCCCCGACAGCGCTGCCGAGAAGCCCTCGCAGGGCAAGATCGTGGCCATCGGCAAGGGCAAGATCCTCGAGGATGGCTCGGTTCGTGCGCTCGACGTCAAGGTCGGCGACAAGATCCTCTTCGGCAAGTACAGCGGTACCGAAGTGAAGGTCGACGGTGATGATCTTCTCGTGATGCGCGAGGAAGACATCATGGCCGTCATCGAAGGCAAGTAAGCCACACTCACTCCACTTTCAAGGAATACAGAAACATGGCTGCCAAAGAAGTCCGTTTTAGTGATGACGCTCGTTCGCGCATGGTGCGCGGCGTCAACATTCTCGCCAACGCCGTCAAGGCCACCCTCGGCCCGAAGGGCCGTAATGCCGTGCTCGAGAAGAGCTTCGGCGCTCCGACCGTCACCAAGGACGGCGTGTCGGTTGCCAAAGAAATCGAGCTGAAGGATAAGTTCGAGAACATGGGCGCGCAGATGGTGAAGGAAGTCGCTTCCAACACCTCTGACGAGGCCGGTGACGGCACCACGACCGCCACGGTGCTCGCGCAGGCGATCATCCGCGAAGGCATGAAGGCGGTTGCCTCGGGTCGCAACCCGATGGATATCAAGCGCGGTATCGACAAGGCCGTTATCGTCGCGACCGAAGACATCAAGAAGCTCGCCAAGCCCTGCAAGGACAACAAGGCGATTGCGCAGGTCGGCACGATCAGCGCGAACAGTGACGACTCGATCGGCAAGACCATCGCGCAGGCGATGGAAAAGGTCGGCAAGGAAGGTGTCATCACGGTTGAAGAAGGCTCGGGCCTGCAGAACGAACTCGACGTCGTCGAGGGCATGCAGTTCGACCGCGGCTACCTCTCGCCGTACTTCATCAACCAGCAGGCCAACCAGACGGCCGAACTCGACAAGCCATTCATCCTGCTCGTCGACAAGAAGATCTCCAACATCCGCGAAATGCTGCCGGTGCTCGAGGGCGTCGCGAAGGCGGGTCGTCCGCTGCTCGTGATTGCCGAAGACGTCGAGGGCGAGGCTCTGGCCACGCTTGTCGTCAACAACATCCGTGGCATCCTGAAGGTCGCCGCCGTTAAGGCGCCGGGCTTCGGGGATCGTCGTAAGGCCATGTTGCAGGACATTGCGACCTTGACGGGTGGCACGGTCATCTCCGACGAAGTTGGTCTGCAGCTCGAGAAGGCCACGCTGAATGACCTCGGCGAAGCCAAGAAGATCGTGGTCGAGAAGGAAAACACCACGATCATCGACGGCGCCGGCAAGAACGCCGATATCAAGGCTCGCGTCGAGTCGATCCGTCAACAGATCGAAGAAGCGACCAGCGACTACGACAAGGAGAAGCTCCAAGAGCGTGTCGCGAAGCTGTCGGGCGGCGTTGCCGTCATCAAGGTTGGTGCTGCCACCGAGATCGAAATGAAGGAAAAGAAGGCTCGCGTCGAAGACGCCCTGCACGCCACGCGTGCGGCGGTGGAAGAGGGCGTGGTGCCAGGCGGTGGTGTTGCGCTGATTCGCGCCACCAAGTCGCTCGAGAAGCTCGAAGGTGCGAACGAAGACCAGACGGTCGGTATCCGCATCCTTGCCCGCTCGATCGAGGAGCCGCTGCGTCAAATCGTGGAGAACGCCGGTGAAGATGCCGCTGTGATCCTCAACCAGGTCAAGTCCGGCAAGGGTGCCTACGGCTACAACGCCGCCACGGGTCAGTATGGCGACATGCTCGACTTCGGCATCCTCGACCCCGCGAAGGTTACGCGTCTTGCGCTGCAGAACGCCGCGTCGGTCGCCGGCCTGTTGCTGACCACCGAGGTCATGATCGCCGAGGCTCCGAAGGACGATCACGACCACGTGCATCCGGCCCCCTCGGGCATGGAAGGCATGGGGATGTAATCCCCCCGTCACGCCATCCCCTCCGTGCGTGACGTTCGAGGCCCGGGAGAAATCCCGGGCCTTTTCTTTTGGGGCCGGGTGACCATGTAGACTTCCGTCCATGTCTCTCTATAGCCATCTGCTCTCTCCACTGGACCTCGGTTTCACTACGTTGCCAAACCGAGTCCTCATGGGCTCGATGCATACGGGGCTCGAGGACGATCCCAAACATTTCGGACGTCTCGCGAGCTATTTCGCCGAGCGCGCTCGCGGCGGTGTCGGACTGATCGTCACGGGCGGTTTCGCGCCCAACATCGAGGGTTGGTTGTCGCCGTTCGGCTCGCGTCTCGCCTCATCGCGCGCGGCACAGCGGCATCGTCCGATCGTCGATGCGGTTCATGCCGAAGGCGGTCGTATCGCACTGCAGATCCTGCATGCGGGGCGTTATGGCTACCACCCGTTGTCGGTGGCGCCATCGCGTATCAAATCGCCCATTACACCGTTCACACCACGCGCCCTGAGCTCCGCGGGCGTCGAGCGGCAGATTCGCGCCTTCGTGCGTTGTGCCGCGCTCGCACGCGAAGCGGGTTATGACGGCGTCGAGGTGATGGGGTCGGAGGGATACTTCATCAACCAATTTTTGGTGGAGCACACCAATCTTCGCGACGATGAGTGGGGCGGTTCGTTCGAGAATCGGATGCGATTACCGGTCGAGATCGTCTCGCGGGTACGCGAAGCGGTCGGTCGCGATTTCATCATTGTTTACCGATTGTCCATTCTCGATTTGATTCCAAACGGTCAAAGCTGGGACGAGGTCATCCGGATAGCCAAGGCGATTTCCGCAGCCGGCGCGACGATTCTGAACTCGGGCATCGGTTGGCACGAGGCGCGTATCCCAACCATCGCGACCTCTGTACCGCGTGGTGCGTTCACCTGGGTGACGGGCAAGCTGCGTCGCGAGTTACGTGCTGCCGGCGTCGCGATTCCGTTATGTACGACCAACCGTCTCAACACGCCCGACGTTGCCGATGCGGTGCTCGCTGCTGGCGATGCCGACATGGTGTCGATGGCGCGGCCCTTGCTCGCCGACCCCGACTTCGTACGCAAGGCAGCGCAGGGGCGTGCAGCGGATATCAATACCTGCATCGCTTGTAACCAAGCCTGTCTCGATCATACCTTCTCGCGGAAGATCGCCTCGTGTCTCGTAAACCCGCGCGCTTGTCACGAAACCGAGCTCGTCATCAAGGCCGCTCGTCGGCTCAAAAAAATCGCTGTTGTCGGGGCGGGACCTGCGGGTCTCGCCGCCGCAGCCACCTTGGCTGAGCGTGGTCACTCAGTGACCTTGTTCGAAGCGGATCAGCGTATTGGCGGACAGTTCAATCTCGCGAAGCAGATTCCGGGCAAAGAGGAATTCGAAGAGACGTTGCGCTATTTCCAGGGCAGACTGACCGCGACCAAAGTCGATGTCAGACTGGCTCAGCGCATCGGCCCAGAATCTTTGATCGGTAGTGGTTTCGACGAGGTGATTCTCGCAACGGGCGTTACTCCGCGCGACCCGAAGATTTCGGGACAGGATCACCCCAAGGTCTGCAGCTACCTCGATGTGCTCACGGGCAGGCGCGCCGTCGGTGCGCGTGTTGCCATCGTCGGTGCAGGCGGGATTGGCTTTGATCTAGCGGAGTTCCTTGTGCACGACGGCCACTCGATCACGCTCGATCGCGAGGCGTGGTTGCGCGAGTGGGGCGTTGGTGATCCGGCTGTCGCTCGTGGCGGTGTCGCTGGCGTTACACCGCAGCCAACCCCGCCCGCACGGGTGGTTTTCCTGCTGCAACGCAAGGCGGGCAAGCCCGGCGCGGGCCTTGGCAAGACGACCGGATGGATCCATCGCACCGCACTCAAGATGAAGCGGGTCGAGATGATCGGTGATGTGCAGTATCGGCATATCGACGATCGGGGTTTGCATATCGTGGTGGGCGATACGCCACGCACCTTGGAGGTGGACACGGTCGTGTTGTGCACCGGCCAAGAGCCGTTGCGCACGCTCGTCGCGCCGCTGCAGCAAGCCGGTCTCACCGTACATCTCGTTGGCGGCGCCGACGTGGCTACGGAGCTCGATGCGAAGCGGGCGATTCGTCAGGCGACGGAGCTCGCAGCGCGAATTTGAGAAATCAATCCAAAAAAGGTTCACTCATGATCAAACAGGGAATCATCGCTGTCTTTTTCGTCGTATTGACGACCCTCACGGCGCCGGCGGTGACGCCCGATGGCGACACGAACGCGAAAGCTAAAGCCTTCTTCGAAGCCGCCTTTGATGAAGACGTGGCTGCGAGCCCTGAATATGCGACCGCTCTCGGGCTGCGGTCGCGCTACGGTGAATGGTCGCCGCTGACCGAGGAGCGTCGAGAGGCGGACCTTGCACGCACTCGACGTCAATTACAGGTCTTGGAGTCGACCCTCGATCGGGCGGCCCTCGATGCTCAGGGTCGGCTGTCATACGACATCTTCGCAATGAATGCGAAGCGTGAGCTTGCGCGCGACGAGTGGCGCCATCATCGTTATCCTTTCGATCAGATGAACGGCTTGCAGGCGCAGATCCCTGCATTCTTGATCAACTCGCACCGTGTGCAGTCCGTATCCGACGCGGAGGCATATATTTCTCGTCTGCGTGGTGTCGCACTGCGGCTCGATCAGGCGATGGTCAACGCCGATGAGGCAGAGGGACGTGGCGCGCTGCCGCCGGCGTTCGTCTTTCCGTATGTGATTTCCGATGCCGCGAACGTCATTCGTGGCGCACCTTTCGATGACTCGGGTCAAAGCAGTCCGTTGTGGGCCGACATCAACGGCAAGCTTTTGTCGATCCAGATCGATGTCGCAACGCGATCGCGCTTGCTCGCCGAGGCGCGCACCGCGTTGCTCGAGTCCGTAGGCCCCGGTTATCGAAAGCTCATCGAGTATGCAACGGCCGCCGGTAAGCGCGCTGGTACCGACGATGGCGTTTGGCGTTTACGTGACGGCGCTCGCTATTACGATTTCTTGCTCTCGAGTTATACGACAACCTCGATGACCGCCGAGGAGATCCATCAATTGGGTCTTGCGGAAGTGGCGCGTATTCACGGTGAGATGCGCGCCATCATGAAGCAGGTCGGCTTCACCGGGGACTTGCAGGCTTTCTTCGAGGTCATGCGCAACGATCCGCAGTTTTATTACCCGGAGACGGCGGAGGGCAAGGCTGCTTATCTTGCCGAGGCCACCCGCTTGATCGACGGCATGCGCGAGCGATTGCCATCGCTGTTCCGTACCTTGCCGAAGGCGTCGATGCTCGTGAAAGCGGTGGAACCGTTTCGCGAGAAGTCGGCGGGCAAGGCGTTCTATCAGCGCCCCTCTGCCGATGGCACGCGGCCGGGTATCTACTACGCCAACCTGTATCGCATGGCGGATATGCCGAAGTACGAAATGGAAGCGCTCGCGTATCACGAGGGCATCCCGGGGCACCACATGCAGTTGGCAATTGCCGGTGAGCTCGACGAGTTGCCGCGCTTTCGCCGCTTCGGAGGCTTTACCGCGTATTCCGAGGGTTGGGGCCTTTACACCGAGCGCTTGCCCAAGGAACTCGGTCTCTACGCCGATCCGTATTCCGATTTCGGTCGACTCGTGCTCGAACTGACGCGCGCGGTACGTTTGGTGGTCGATACCGGCTTGCATGCGAAGCGTTGGACGCGCGAGCAGGTGATTCAATACCACCTCGATAACATGCCGATGACGCGCGACGCGGCGACCAAGGCGACCGAGCGTTACATCGTCATGCCCGGCCAAGCGACCGCTTATACCGTCGGTATGTTGCACATCGTCAAGCTGCGCGAAAAGTCGCAGCGTGTGCTCGGTGCACGTTTCGATATTCGCGATTTTCACGATGTGATCTTGCGATCAGGCGCGTTGCCGCTCGACATTCTCGAAGCTCAGGTCGAGGAGTGGATCCGCTCGAAGAAACAGCAGCGTGTGCCGGTGCAGGCACTCGATCTTTATCGCCTCGAGCAACCGGTGGATCCGCAGCTCTCGCCGGATGGCAAGCGTGTCGCGGTGCTACGCGAGCTTCGCGATATTCAGACCGATCGTGTCTCGACCGAATTGTGGTTGGTCGAGGTTGAGAGCAGCGCTCGGCAACTCTTGGTCGGTACCGACAAATCGCCCCGCTCGGTGCGTTGGTCGCCGGATGGCACGAAGATCGCCTTCATCGGGCGCGAAGGGAGCAAGCCGCAGATTTTCGTCCTCGACGTGCAAGATGGTCGTACGCATGTCATTACGCGCGGCGTTCAAGCGCCGAGCGGTATCGCGTGGTCGCCCGACGGTTCGCAACTCGCCTTCGTGATGCTCGTCGAGCAAAAGCCCAAGGCTTTTTACGAATTGCCGACCAAGCCGGACGGCGCACAGTGGGCGCCCGAACCGCGCATCGTGCGTGGCTATCCATACCGAACGGATTCAGGTGGTTGGAGCACGCCCGGTGAGCGGCACGTCTTCGTTGTGGACGTCGCCGATTCGACGGAGCCGCGGCAGCTGACCCGCGGGGCGGGTGATTGGGGAGCGCGTGATGACGCGCCAGCCTGGATGCCGGACGGTAGATCGCTCGTCGTGTCTGCGGATACGCATGAGGCCGCTCGTCGACGAGCCAATCAAAGTGATCTCTGGCAGATATTTTTGAGCTCGGATTCATCGCCCAAACAATTAACTCGCGATGATGGCTCAGAGACGTCGCCGGCGATAAGCCCGAACGGACGTGAAGTCGTCTATGTGGGTTGGCGTAATCGTCGTAACTCGCATCAACGCACCGATCTCTTTTGGATGTCTATCGATAGTCAGCCGACGATCGCTGCGGTGAACCTGACCGCGGCGCTCGACCGAGTCGCCTCGCAACCGCAATGGCGCGAAGACGCCTCGGGCGTTTACTTCCAGTATCAAGACCAAGGCGTGAATCGTGTGGGCTTCGTGACGCGTGACCGTACGATCACGCGCGTGGTGGAAGCCTTCGGCGCCACACGCTTATTGTTGCCATCGTCGGGTGGCAGCGCCTATTCGGCTGCAGCGGGCGTCTTCGCTTACCCGAGCGTCGAGGCGGACCGACCGGCTACGCTCGCGATCACGGCTGCAGCGGGCGCGCGGACGTTGTGGGATATGAACTTGGCATGGCGCGAGCAGCGCGATATCGGCAAGCTCGAGGAATGGTGGATCAAGTCGAGTGCAGATCGTCGATCGGTGCATGCCTGGGTTCTGTATCCGCCGGGGTTTGATCCGTCAAAGAAATATCCGCTGGCGCTCGATATTCACGGCGGACCGCATCTCGACTACGGACCGATGTTCTCCATCACACATCATCTTTACGCGGCTGCCGGTTACGTGGTGGCTTTTGCGAATCCACGCGGTTCGATCGGCTACGGCGAGGAGTTTGCGAGTCTCATCAATCGTGCGTACCCGGGTAAGGATCACGACGATCTGATGAGCGTGGTCGATGCGGTCGTTGCCAAGGGCTTCATCGACACGAATCGGCTCTATATCGGTGGTGGCTCCGGCGGCGGGGTGTTGTCATCTTGGGCGATCGGTAAGACGAGTCGCTTCGCGGCGGCGTCGGTCAAGCGACCGGTGATCAACTGGGCTTCGACGGCATTGACGACGGACATCGGTGCCACGATGGCGGGATATTGGTTCGATCGTATGCCTTGGGAAGAGCCGGGGAAATATTGGGCGAGATCGCCCTTGTCGTTGGTCGGCAAAGTGCGAACGCCGACGCTGCTCATCACCGGCGAGCAGGACTGGCGCACCCCCATGAGCGACTCGGAGCAATATTTCCAAGCGCTGCAGTTGCAAGGTGTGCCGAGCGCGCTGATGCGCTTGCCTGAGGCGAGTCACGGCTTCGGTCGACCGAGTCAGTGGCTCGCTGCCATTCAAGGAACGATCGGCTGGTACGACTCGCATCGCCTGAATCGTTGAGAGGGGCTCAGTCATGAAGCAAGCACGCCAGAGGGTCACTTTGTGGGCTGCCGTTGCTGTTCTTGGCAGCGCCGGCCTAATGACATCCCACGCGGAAGTGCCCGCGGCGTATGCCGACGTCGATCGTATGATGCGGGACTTTCTCAGTCGCGAAAAAGTACCCGGCGGCGCTTGGGGCATCATCGTAGAGGGTCGGCTCGTCCACGTCGGCGTGCATGGGCTGCGCGATGTGGCGAGCGGTGCCGAAGTCAAAAGCGACAGCGTTTTTCGTATCGCATCGATGACCAAGAGCTTCACGGCGATGGCGATCCTACAGTTGCGCGATGCGCAGCGCCTGTCGCTCGACGAGCCCGCCGAGAAATATTTGCCCGAGCTGCGCAGCTGGCGCTATCCAAGCAGTGATTCACCGAAGCTGACGATACGCGACCTGCTGACTCATTCTGCAGGGTTCCCGGAAGATAACCCGTGGGGTGATCAGCAGCTGGCGATCAGCGAGGATGAGTTCACAGCCTTGTTACAGCAAGGCATGCCTTTTTCGAATCCGCCGGGCGTTGCTTTCGAGTATTCGAACTATGGCTATGCTCTGCTTGGTCGAATCGTTGCCATCGTTTCGGGCCTGTCCTACCCCGAGTATGTCGACAAAAGAATTCTCCAACCACTCGGCATGACTTCGACCACACTCGAACCGAGCGCTGTTAGCGATCGGCGTCTGGCACGTGGTTACCGATACGAAGATGGTCAATGGAAACTCGAGCCGCAGCTCGCCGATGGCGCGTTCGGTGCGATGGGTGGCATGTTGACCTCACTCGATGATCTTGGCCGCTACGTCGGTCAGTTCCTCGCGGCTTATCCGTCGCGCGATGATGTGTCGAGTGGCCCTATCGCACGTTCGTCATTACGAGAGATGCAACAGATGTGGCGCCTGCGACCCGCTTCGATCACGCTGAGCAAAAGTGGGCAACCGCAACTCAACGTCACGGGCTACGGCTACGGCTTGCGTATCAGTCAAAGTTGCGAGTTTTCGCACATCGTCGCCCACTCCGGTGGGCTGCCCGGTTTCGGTTCGCAGATGCGTTGGCTGCCGGACTATGGTGTTGGTCTGATCGCACTTGGGAATCGGACCTACACACCTTGGGGCGGCGCACTGGATGACGCTATCGCCGCGTTGGCCCGCGGCGGTGAACTCAAGCCGCGCGCGATCGAGCCGTCGGCTGAGTTGCAGGCGGCGCGGGTCGGTGTCGAGGGCCTGGTCACGAAGTGGGATGACGCGACGGCGCGTGAGCTCGCTGCGATGAATCTCTTTCTCGATCGCTCACTCGAGCGACGGCGTGCCGAGTTTGCCCAATTGAGCCAAGAGCTCGGCGTCTGTCGCAGTCGACCCGGTTACCTCAGTCTCGAGAATCGCTTACGGGGCGATTGGTTATTTGATTGCGAACGCGGCACGTTACGCGCGTCGGTCACCTTGTCACCCACGATGCCACCGAAAGTTCAGCATCTCGAAGTGCGTCGCGCAACCGCCAGAGATGAACGGCCGCGAGCGATCTGTCAGTTCACGCCCGAATAAAAGAGCGGAGACCCGGGTCCGACAGGTAATCCAAAGCCCAGCCACAGACCGAACATCAACGACCAACCGATCAGGAAGGTCATCGAGTAGGGCAGCATCACAGCGACCACGGTGCCAAGGCCTGCGCGTGATTCGTATTTCTGGAAGAACGCGATGATCAGGGCGAAGTAGCTCAACATCGGCGAGATGATGTTGGTCACGCTATCGCCGACACGATAAGCCGTTTGCGTCAGCTCTGGTGAGTAGCCGAGCAACATGAACATCGGTACGAACACCGGCGCCATCAACGCCCACTTTGCCGACGCTGAGCCCATCATCAGATTGACGGTGGCGGTGAGCAAAATAAAAAGAGCGAAGAGCAGCACTGCCGATAGGCCAAGCGCTTTGAGTCCCTCTGCGCCATTCACGGCCATGATCAGGCCAAGTTGGGTCCAATTAAATAGCGCCACGAAATTGCGCAGCAAAGAATACCAGTACGAGATAGCCGCCAAGAGTCGACATGCTGTTACTCATGCCCTTGACGATATCGGCATCGCTGCGGATCGTCCCTGCACCGATGCCGTAGGCTACGCCACTGACGACTCCGAAGAGGAAGATGATCGCGACGACGCCTGACAGCAGCGGCGAGTTCAGGAGGTCTCCTGTGCTCGGATCGCGCAGGAATCCGCCAGCGGGCACTGAGCCGACGGGCAGCATCGACCAGATGATCAATAGCGTCAGGGCAAGGCTCGCGACAGCCGCGTAGCGAAGACCACGACGCTCGAACAACGACAGTTCGCTCGTCGATGGACTCTCCGCTGACCCGTCCAATGCAGTCTTGTTGCTGTCGGCGAAACGCTTTTCGGTGAAGCGTTCCGTGACGAACCAGCCGAGCAGCGTGATGACGGGAGTCGATGCGGCGAGGAAATACCGATTGGCGAGCGGACTGACGGTATAGCTTGGATCGACGATCCGAGCGGCCTCTTGTGACAGCCCCGCGAGCAGTGGGTCGATGGTGCCGATCAAAAGATTGGCCGAGTATCCCCCGGAGACACCGGCGAAGGCGGCCGCCATGCCGACGATCGGGTGGCGACCGGCAGAATGAAAGATCAGACCGGCTAGTGGGATCAGGAGTACGTAGCCGATTTCACTCGCCATGTTCGACATGACGCCGGCGAATACGATGATCGGTGTCAGCAGTCGCTGCGGTGCCGCGAGGACGAACTTGCGCAGCGCAGCGCCGATCAATCCGGAATGCTCGGCGACACCGATACCGATCAAAGCGACGAGCACCGTGCCGAGCGGTGCGACGCCCGTGAAGTTGGTGACGAGGTTGGTCAGGATCCGATGCAGGCCCTGAAGGCTCAGCAGGTTGACAGGCGTCACGGTGGCGCCGGTCGTCGGGTGTTGCACCGATACGCCCAAGTGCGTGGCAATGAACGAGGCCACGACAACACTCAGAGCCAACAAGGCGAACAATGTTGCCGGATGGGGCAGCGCGTTGCCGGCGCGTTCAACCGTATCGAGAAAGCGATCCATCGCGGTCTTTTTCGGATTGGTCATGGCGTCAGTCAGCCTCCGGTCGATGCAATCGTTTGCGGCGTCAAGCCGGCCTCTCGCAGGGTGGCCTCGAGTTGTTGGGTATGTTCGGCGTCGCGCGTTTCGATGGTGAAGTCCAGATCGGCATCTTTGATCGGCACGTCGAGAAAGAGTCGATGATGGGCAACGTCGACGATATTGCCGCCGGCACCGCCGATCAGCGTGGCGATGCGTGCCAGCGTACCCGGTTGGTCGGCACTCTCGAAACGGAGGGTGACAAGACGCCGCTCGCGTACGAGCTGACGTTGCAGCACGATTCCTAGCAGACGCGTATCGATATTACCGCCGCACAAGACGAGACCGACTCGTTTGCCTTTGAAGCGCTCTGGATAGGCCAAGACGGCCGCCAGGCCCGCGGCACCGGCACCTTCGACAACGGTTTTTTCAATCGATACCAAGAGGCTGATGGCATTCTCGATGGCGGAGTCTTCGATCAGCAGAATGTCGTCTACCAACTCGCCGATGATCGCTCGTGTCAAGAGGCCCACATTCCGCACGGCGATACCTTCGGCGATGGTGCGCTCGGCGAAAGTCGGACTCGTACCCTTGATCGCTGCGTACATGCCGGGAAAGGCGCGGGTCTGAACGCCAACGAGTTCGATGTCGGGCTGCATCGCTCTTGCGGCAATCGCCATGCCGGCAAGGAGGCCTCCGCCGCCGATGGGGACACAGAGCATCTCGAGATCAGGTACGTCCTCGAGCATTTCGAGTGCAATCGTGCCTTGGCCTGCGATGATGTCGACATCGTCATAGGGGTGCACGAACACGAGATGTTCGGCCTTGGCTATCTCGTAGGCATGTTGCTCCGCGTCGGTCAGTTGAGCGCCGTGCAGAATGACCCGCGCACCGTGCGCGCGAGTCTGTTGAACTTTGTTGAATGGCGTATTCGCGGGCATGACAATCGTGGCCGGAATGCCGAGGCCGCTGGCGTGAAAAGCAAGGCCTTGGGCATGGTTGCCGGCTGACATCGCGATGACGCCCCGCTGCCGCTGCTCTGCATTCAGACTGCACAGCTTGTTCAGCGCACCGCGCTCCTTGAACGAGGCCGTGAACTGATGGTTCTCGAACTTCAACCACACTTCCGCACCCGTCAGAGCCGACAAGGTACGCGAGCGCCTGCAGGGCGTACGTTCCAGTTGATCGCCGAGCGTCTTGGCGGCGTTGACGATATTTTCGAAACTCACCGACATGCCATCATGATACCGTTGCGACTCTATTTCTGCGCTGCAGACCGTTGCTTTAGTTCTCACCGATGACCGCGTCCGCCGATTCCCGTATAGCCCGTTGGCGCCAGTCGACGCTGGCGCCCTTTGCTCATCCGGTCTTTGCCGTTTTCTGGTGGGCGTCGCTCGTTTCGTCGCTCGGCAGTCTGATCCAGACCGTCGGCGCGTCCTGGTTGATGGCGACCATCGCACCCTCGCCCGATCAGGTCGCCCTCGTGCAAACAGCGGGCACGTTGCCGTTCTTTTTTCTGTCATTGATCGCCGGCGCTTATGCTGACACCCACGATCGTCGCTGGGTCATGATCCTCTCGCAGTTGTTGATGCTGCTGGCGTCGATCTCGCTCGCTGCATTTGCGATCTTGGCTTGGCTGACACCGATTTGGTTGCTGACCTTCACGTTCCTGATCGGCTGTGGCACCGCGGCGTTCGCGCCGGCGTGGCAGGCTTCCATTGCCGATCAGGTCCCGCGCGCACAAATACCGGCTGCCGTGATGGCCAATGCGGTGGGCTTCAATCTGGCGCGCAGCGTGGGTCCTGCGATTGGTGGCATCATCGTCGCGAGCGTCGGTGCGGCCGCTGCCTTTGTGATCAATGCGCTGTCCTACATCGGAATGCTGAGCGCCTTGCTGTGGTGGCGTGCACCGAAGAGCGAGAATCCGCTGCCGCCCGAGCCACTGTTCGGAGCAATCGCGGCCGGTATTCGTTACGTTCGCTTGTCACCGCATCTGATGGCGATCCTGATACGCGCGGTGCTCTTCACCGTGCCGATCTCGGCGGTGCCCGCGCTGATGCCCGTCGTCGCGCGCGATTTATTGGCAGGTGGTGCCCCGACCTACGGCCTCCTGCTCGGTGGCTTCGGTATCGGTGCGATGATGGGAGCACTCTCGAGCAGTGCGCTGCGCAGTCGTTTCTCGAGCGATGCCCTGCTGCGTTGGATCTGTGCAGTCGCCACCGTGGCGATGATCGTCATCGCACAAAGCCACCATGCGATTGTCACGTTACTGGCTCACGTACTGGCAGGCTCCGTGTGGACGCTCGGGCTTGCTAACTTGAATATCGCCATGCAGTTGTCGTCACCGCGTTGGGTGACGGGGCGAACGCTGGCGATGTATCAAACCTTCGCTTTCGCCGGTCTCGCCCTCGGCAGCTGGTTTTGGGGGCACTTGGCCGCCGCCCACGGACTCCGCGAGATCTTGACGGTCGCTGGTGTGTCTTCTTTGAGCACCTTCGTGTTTGCGAGGTGGTTGCCCGTCTCGATTGCGCGTATGGGTTCGCTCGATCCGCAAATCGTACCAATCGTCGATCCGCCGGCGGTCGAACTCGATCCTGCATCAGGACCCATCGTCATCGAGATTGACTATCGCGTATCGGACGACAACGTCCGTCAGTTCGTAGCCGTCGCACACGAGCTGGGGCGTCGCCGCCGTCGCGACGGAGCATATCGTTGGTCGCTGTGCCAGAGCCTCGACGATCCGCAAGTGTGGACCGAACGGTTCGAGAGTCCGACCTGGACAGACTATCAGCGGCGCTTGACGCGTCCGACGCTCGCAGACCGCGAAGTGCGCGAGCAACTGAGCGGACTCATCGAGGGTGGTCGTGGCAAGGTCCGGCGCTACATCGAGCGTCCAGCGGGGGCAAGGCCACTCGGTGGGCCCGCGTCACGCGATGAGCCGTTGGACGATACCGTCAGCCACGGTTGACCGCGTCGATATCGCTGCCTGAGGCGATACGGGGCAGCGCGAGGGCGGCTAGCGCCGCCAATACCAACAGGGGTGCGATCATCACCGTAAACGACCACTGCCAACCGGCCGATTGCACAACGAGTGGAACCAAAGCCGGGAATAATGCAAAGCCTGCGCTAAGCGGTGCCGAGCCGCAGACGGCGTAGGCGGTGGTGCGCATCCGCGTCGGGAACAAATCGGTCAGTAGTGCACCGACCACGGCGTTACTGCCATAGAAAAAAGCACCGGTGAGACCGAAGAGTGCGAGATCCTGCCAGCGTTCTTGCGGCAACCACATCAGCGCGACGAGCGCTGCCGCACCGAGCAACGTCCACAATGCGAAGGTGTCACGTCGGGGCAGCCAATACTCACCGACATAAGCTGCAGCGAGGTAGCCGAAAATCGCGATGCCGTTGGAGAGACCGACGAGTTGCGCTGCCTCTGATTGGCTGTAACCGCGCACTTCCATGAAATAGGTCGGAAAAAAGAACGCCGTTCCGGCGTAGGCGCAACCGAATGCAAAGAACAAAGCGATCGAGGCGATCGAACGCCGTCGATAGTCGATTGAGAACATCTCGCGCAGTAAACCCCAGTCGATGATCGACGCACGTTCGCTAGAGCGCGTTGCGGCCACTTGTTGGAAACGCTCGCTCTCAGGCAAACGCCAGCCGATCAAAAAAGCGATCGGAACCACGGCAAAGCCGATGAAAAAAATCGAGCGCCACCCGCTGGTTTCGAGTAGCGGTGCCGCAAGCATGGCTGCCAGAAACCACCCCAGTGGATACCCGCATTGCAAAACACCCATCAGCATGCCGCGATGGCGCGCGGGTGCAGATTCGGCGACGTAAGCGGCCGTGATCGGTGCGAGTCCGGCAGCGAGGCCAAAGGCGAGGGCGCGCAACCAAGTCAGTTGCGCGAGATCCTCGACCAATCCGTGCAGTCCCACGAACAGTGCGGACAACGCGAGCAGCGCCGTCAAAGTCCAGCGACGACCCCAGGTGTCGGCAGCGAGACCGGCGAAAATCACCATGACCGAGGCGGTGATGAAGCCGACCGTGAGGATCAGCCCAACAACATCGAGGCCCACCTGAAACTCGCCCAAGATACCCGGTATGGCATAGCCGAACAGGGACTGATCGAGATTGCTCATCGTCCAGGCGAACACGCTGAAGATGAGGACGCTGATCCAGTGGCGACTCGCGCCGGTTGTAGTTGTTGTCATGGTGGAAAATACTAACCTCTCTCAAGGGGGCGCGCGATGCAAGAACGACCTTTAGGCGATCCGATGGCCCGCGTGGCGCGATCACGTCACGAGTTTGGCGAGCACGGCGGAGTTAACCTCTCCATCGAAACCAGCGCCACCTTCACCGTCATGGAAGCCGGCAAAATGCCGGCGATTTTCGAGGGGCGTGAAGGACCCGGTGGCGGCTGCTTCCTTTACGGACGCCACTTCAATCCGACGGTCATGGTGCTTGCGCGTCATTTGGCGGCGCTCGAAGCCACCGAGAGTGCGTACTGCACCGCGAGCGGGATGGCCGCCATCTCGGGCTCGTTGCTGCACGCTTGCAGTCACGGCGACCATATCGTGGCAGGCCAAGCCTTGTACGGTGGCACTTGGGCGCTGCTGCATGATTTTCTGCCGCGCAAGGCGGGTATCGAGACGACGTTCGTCGATCTATCTGATCTCGCATCAGTCGAGGCAGCCTTCAGCGCGCGCACGCGGGTGCTGTATTGCGAGACGGTCTCCAATCCCACGTTGCGCGTCGCCAATCTGCCGGCTTTAGCTGATATCGCGCACCGTCACGGCGCTTTATTGATCGTCGACAACACGTTCGCACCGTTATCGATTTCACCGTCGCGACACGGCGCCGACGTCGTGATCCACAGTCTCACGAAGTTCATCAACGGTGCATCGGATATCGTGGCCGGTTGCGTTTGTGCGAGCGGTGCTTTTATCGATGGGATGTACGACCTGCATCTGGGCAGCTTGATGTTGCTCGGGCCGACGATGGATCCGCGCTCGGCGTACGAAGTGGCCACCCGCTTCCCGAATCTGGGGCTGCGGATGCAAGAGCACGCGCGCCGCGCCAGCAGCTGTGCCGAAAGACTGACGGCCTTGGGTGCCGCGGTCATCTATCCCGGTCTCCCGAGTCACCCGGATTATGTGCTGCATCGCGAGCTCGCCAATGCCGGCTACGGTGCGGGGGGTCTGCTTGCGGTTGATCTTGGCAGTGCTGAGCGCGCCAATCGATTTATGGAGCATCTGCAAAATATCGAGGATTTTGGTTACATGGCCGTCAGCCTTGGCTTCAGCGACACGTTGATGAGTGCAAGTGCCTCGAGTACCTCCAGCGAGCTCGACGAACTGGCACTGACGCGCGCGGGCATCAGCCCCGGGCTTGTGCGCTTGTCGATTGGCTACACGGGTCTACTCGAGGATCGTTTGGAGCAGCTCGAGCGTGGTTGGCGAGCGGCGACGGGTTAAGCTTGCGGTGGGTGACGGCCAAAAAAGGAGCAATCGGCAATGGCTATCGGAATGACCCAGACTTCGGAACGTCCGATCGATCGGTGGTTTTCTGCCTATTCGGCCGATCATGAGGATGCGCGCAATCAGTTGTTGCACGTGCTGTGTGTGCCGGCGATCGTCTGGTCCGTCATGGCGTTGCTCTATGCTATTCCGCTTGGCGAGGCGCTGCCGGTGGGCAGCGTGGCGTGGATCGCGGCGGCTCTCACTATCGTTTTTTGGCTGCGCTTGTCGATCCGTCTCGGTGTCGGCGCTGCTCTTTGCATGCTAGCGAGTCTGGGCATCACCGACTATGTGTACGCGCAGTTCGGTGACGTGACATTGGCGCAAGCCGCTGTTGCCGTGTTCGTGATTGCCTGGATCGGGCAATTCATCGGTCATGCCTACGAAGGTAAACGACCGAGTTTTCTCACCGATCTCGTTTATCTGCTGATTGGCCCGATCTGGGTGCTCGGTAAGTTTTATCGCCGTCAATCTTGGCGCTTTTGACTCTTCGTTTTCCTTGAAGGTGATTCCATGATGATTAGAGCCTACGCGCTAGCCGCCGTGACGATGGCGACGGTGCTGACTTCCGTCGCGGCTATCGCCGATGACTCCCTTCTCAAGTTCATCGAGTCGCGCCGCGCCGCCGATCGCGCTGCCGCGCTCGATTTATGGAACTGGGCGGAGGTTGGCTATCAGGAAGAGCAAAGCAGCGCACGTTTGCAGAAAGAATTACGCGAGGCGGGTTTTCGTATCATCGCGGGTGTGGCCGATATGCCGACGGCATTCGTGGCCGAATACGGCAGTGGAGAGCCGGTCATCGCCATTCTTGCGGAGATGGATGCACTGCCGGGTGTGTCTCAGGCGGCAGCGCCTGAGCGATCACCCTTGAAGGGGCGTATTTCGGGACATGCCTGTGGACATCATCTCTTCGGTGCAGGCTCTACCTCAGCTGCGATTGCGGTGAAGCATTGGCTGCAGATGCAGCGCCGCAGCGGCACGATTCGTCTTTACGGCACACCGGCAGAGGAGGGCGGCGCCGGTAAAGCCTACATGGTCCGTGCCGGGCTCTTTAACGATGTCGATGTGGCGTTGCATTGGCACGCGGGTGACCAAAATATCGTCACCAACGAGCCGACCCTCTCCAACAAGAGCGCCAAGTTCCGCTTCACCGGCATCGCGGCTCATGCAGCGGGTGCGCCCGAGCGAGGACGATCCGCACTCGATGGCGTCGAAGCGATGAACTTCATGGCCAACCTGATGCGCGAGCACGTTCCGCAGGATGCGCGCATCCACTACATCATCACGCGCGGCGGGGACGCGCCGAACGTGGTTCCGGAAAGCGCGGAGGTCTTCTACTACGTCAGGCACCGAAATCCGCTTATCATGTCGGAAATCTTTGATCGAATCGTGAAGACCTCGCAAGCTGCAGCCGACGGCACCGGCACCACCGTGAATCACGAAGTGATTCACGGTGCCTACAGCTTGCTTCCGAACGATGCGTTGGCATCGGTCGTCGATGATCATTTGCGACAAGTTGGTGGCGTGACTTACGACGCCAACGAGCAAGCCTTTGCGGAAAAACTCTATGCGACGCTGGGTAAAGCGGCGCTGACTTTAGGTTCCGAGAGGGAGATTCAGGCGCCGAATTCACGCGGTGGCTACGGATCCACAGACGTGGGTGATGTCAGTTGGACGGTGCCGACCATCGGGTTTAGAACGGCAACTTGGGTGCCGGGTACGCCGGCGCACTCTTGGCAGGCCGTTGCTGCGGGCGGTATGAGCATCGGGCTCAAGGGCATGGAGAATGCCACGAAGGTTCTCAGCTTGACGGCCGTTCGGCTGATGCAAGACGCCGAGTTGATCCGAAGCGCCAAAGCGGAGTTCGCGCAACGGCGCGGTGCCGATTTCAAATACGTCTCGGTGGTGGGTGATCGAAAGCCGCCTCTCGATTATCGTCGCTGAAGTTCGTTGTGACCGAGTTCGACTTCAGTCGAATCCCCTCAACACCGCCGTCGGTCTTCGTGGCGCCGTTGCAGCGGCCGAGCCATTTGGGTGACGATTGGCTCGAGTCACAACAACGCCGATACGGCGTCGACGAAAATCGACTGTGGGATGAGTTGTTCGAACGTCAGCGGCGCTTGTTACCGGGGCGTGCGTGTCAGGCTTTCGTCGATGGGTTGGAGCGGCTTGATCTGGGGCGAGGTGGCGTTCCGTCTTTCGAGCGTATCAACGAATCGCTACGACCGATGACCGGCTGGCAGGTCGTGCCGGTGCCCATGCTGATTCCGGACGCGGTGTTCTTTTATCACTTGGCGAACCGTCGGTTCCCAGCAGGCAATTTCATACGTACGCGCGATCAATTCGATTACATCCAGGAGCCCGACGTTTTTCATGATGTCTTCGGTCACGTGCCCTTGCTGACCGATCCGGTGTTTGCAGATTACATGGCGGCCTACGGCCGAGCGGGTTGGAAGGCGCTCAAGTACAACCGCCTGAAGGCGTTGAGCGCGCTGTATTGGTACACCGTGGAGTTCGGTCTGATTCGCGAGAGTGGCGGTCTGCGTATCTATGGTGCGGGCATTCTCTCTGGACCTACCGAAACGCGCTTTTCACTCGAGGGTCGATCGCCGCATCGGATTCATCTCAATGTGGATCGGGTCATGCGTACGGACTACGAGATTTCCGATCTGCAATCGACTTATTTCGTCGTCGAGTCGTTCGCTGAGCTTTTCCATATGACCGAACAGCGCGGTTTCGAGCCGATCTATGAGTCGATCGCGCCTGGATTCATCTACGCCAAGACCGCTGCTCTCGATACGGATCACATCTATCATCGCGGCACGCAGGAGTACGAGCTGCGTGGTGGGCGCGGTTCGAGCGCCGAGCCTGCGTAAATCGGCGCTCAGCGACCCGCTCGCCGCGTTATTTCTTGCGCGGCTTGTAAGAATATTTTTGGCCAGCGAGTGAGGCTTCGTACATCAAGCCGCCTTTGGCGATGGTGAACACCGCCATGCCCTTGTAGTAGTTGCCCGTCGTCGTGGCGTCGCGCTTACCACCGCTCGCAGCGGCGGTCGCACCGGTCGTACCCGCCGATGCACTGGCCGAGGCCGTGATAGCGATGGCGCCGACGCCCGCACCGAAGGCGAATTCCCCGGAGGTGAACTCGTCAAAGGCGCGCTTATCCTGCAGGAAAACGATTTGGCTGTAGGCCTGACCGCCCGCCTGAAAGCCGAGGCTGATCTGCGACATCGACACATCGCCGACGTAGTTTCCGCGTTCGTAGACGCGGCCCGTGCCACCGGCTCCGCCGATGCCGAGCCCCGCTTTGCCGATGGTTGGAAACACCGCGTAGGCGTAGTTCTTTTGGAAAAAGTCGGCACTTTCCCCTGCGTTCTTGAAGAGCTCGACGGTTCTCGCGTATTCGTCAGCTCGTGCCAGTCCGGTAAGTGCGAACAGGACAATGAGACTCCAGAAGGATCCACGCGAGAACAACTTCATGATCGACGAACTCCGTATGCCAGCCGAGGTAATGGCTGATGTCTTGACCGCAAGGCGAATGCTAGCGCTTTTGACGTGAGGTTACACTTCGGCATCGGGGCACTCGCCCCCCACACCCGAGTTGAGACATGACGCAAGCTGATCGGTTCCCGGGCCCGGACTTCGGGATCGTCATGGAAGCCTCCCCGGGCTACACGGCACGCCTCGCCAAGCAGATCGAAGAGCTAGGCTTCGACCTCTTGCTGTGCCCTGACACCCAGAACCTGAGTCCGGATCCGTTCGCGCAGTTGGCGCTGGCCGCGCAGACCACAACACGCCTGCGTCTCGGGACGGGTGTGACCAACCCGGTGACCCGAGATGTCGCCGTCACGGCTTGTGCGCTCGCCACCTTGCAGGCGGAATCCAACGGTCGGGTGATTTGCGGTATCGGTCGCGGCGACTCGTCCGCCGCGCACATCGGCATTGCGAACGGTACCACCAACCAGTTGCGCACCTTTGTCCAGCGCCTGCAGGCTTACACGCGCGGCGAGACCATCGATCGGAACGGCACGCCATCAAGATTGCGCTGGTACGACTCGCTGAAGGTCGATCCGGTCGTGGTCGATGTCGCGTGTACTGGTCCGCAGACGATCGCCATGGCCGTGGATGTGGGTGATCGGGTGAGTTTTGCGGTCGGCAGCGCGCCTGAGCGTATCCAATGGGCGATGGATGTGGCGCTCGCGCGTCTCAAAGAAACGGGGCGTTCGCGCGATTCCGTCAGGATCGGTGCCTATGTCAACTTGGTCTGCGATGAGGATGAGCAGCGTGCTATCAACCTCGGCCGCATGATCTCGGGGATGGTGGCGCACTTTGCCGGTATGAAAAACGCGCCACTCGACCATTTACCCCAACAGCTCAAAGATCTCGCAGCGCAGATGCAAACCGGCTATGACATGAAGCATCACGCACAGGAAGAGGGCCGCCATCTCAAAGGCGTACCCGATGAATTCGTCGATTGGTTTTCGATCTGCGGTTCACCAGCCAAGTGCCGCGCTCGCCTCGGTGCCTTGCTCGATATGGGCCTTGATCATGTCTATCAGCTCGGTGGCTCTCCAGTGCCTCATCCGCACGGAGCGAGGCAGGAGGCCATGGTGCAGCAGGCAAAGTTATACGCCACCGAGGTCATCCCGTACTTTCGCCAACGTCGCTGATCGCTGCGATTCGTTGATAACCGCCGGGGGAATTGCGGCTCAGCTGAGCGCGTCCAGCACCTCGAGGCTCACGCGTTCGGCGGATTCGAACGCCGCCTCCATGCCGCGCGCCGCTATCGCGGTGTGTTCCCCACAAAAGAACAGCTTGGCGTGCGCCTTGGCAAGATGACTCGTCAGTGCAACTTGACCGGGCCTGAAAATAGCCCAGGTCCCTGCCGCATGCGGATCACGCTCCCAGGAGTGTACGGCCGCCACCTCGAGCGCACCGCGTGCCGCCGGGCGCAGGCGCTCGATGTCCGCGATGACGAGTCGCGCCGCATCCGTATCAGCATGGCGATCGAGAAATCGAGCGTTGGCAGCGCTGCACCAGACGGTGAGGCTCGTGACGGTTTTGGGATCCTTCGGATCGCGGTTGGCGAGCACGGATCCGGCAAGGCTGTCGGTCCAGAACGCAGGGCTTAATCCATCATCTTCCCAGAAAGGTCGACGTGGTAGCAGATGGAATTGTGTGATCGGCTTGGCGCCCAAGGTTTGAATCGCGCGGTGCTGCAAGGGTTGCGGTAGTGGATCTAGATAGACATGCCGCAAGGTCGTGAACGGCATGGAACTGACGACGGCCCGAGCGCGGTGCCGTGAGCCATCTGCGCACCGTACGAGCACCGTTTCTTTGGTCTGCTCGATGGCGACGATATGTCGATTAAGCAGCAGATCACCATTCAACCGTTTCGCCATCGCGATGGGTAGTCGCTGGTTACCTCCCTCGAAAACTCCGACGAAGCGATCACCGGCGCTGAGTTGCCGTTGATTGATGCGTTGCCAGTGGTCCACGAAAGCCAGTTGCAGGATCGACACATCATGCGACGACTCTGTTCCGTAAGGCATGTTGGTTTCATAGCCGAGTCTGATGGCCGCAGGCGTCGCCCCACGTGAACGTAGAAAATCGTAGACCGAGATATCGAGATCGGCGTGCTGCGGTTGATGCCAATTCTCGAGATCATCGAACGGGCGATGACGATTCAGCACCGTGCGACCCCATGCAGCGGGCAGTAGCGAGCGCTCTTCGCCGACGAAGGGATTAGCCGGGTGCTGCGCCCAAGTCGCCGCATCGACGGCCCGACCGCCGATGAAGGTGACTTGCCTATCGGGAAAAGCGGCATAGCGCGGTGCGTCGTCGCGTAGAGGAACTCCGTAGCGCGCGCTTGCAGCGATGACCCGGCCATAGGCGCGAGAGACGATGTTGCCACCGACCTCGGGCTTACCCGGCACATGATCTAGCGTATAGAGCCTGCCGCCGACTCGACGACGACCCTCGAGCACCGTAACCGTCAAGCCGGCTTCTTGCAGGGTCAGTGCCGTTTCGAGCCCCGAGAGGCCGGCACCGATGACAATGACGTCGGTATTCGTGGTTGGGTGTGACATGCGACAAACGCTACCATGGCGTCTCTAACTCGTGCGTGAGCCGATCGTGTCGCAACCAAATTTGAGCCCGTCTAACGTGTCGCCCACCCTGTCTACCGATCGGGTCGAAGATTTGGCAGGTCTCGTTCAGGTGCCGATCCTCGATCCGTCGATGGCTGAGCGCATCGCGGGTGGCGCGGCTGCAGCGATCGCAGCCGTACGGGCGAGTTCTCAACAGGTCGAACCAGGCGTGACCTTTGAGTGCGAACCGTCTGACTATTTGCGGGTGCTCGAAGCGCTCGCCGACGAGGTGACGCAAGACGAGGTGGTCCAAGGAGAGTCGCCGTGAGTGCGGTCTATCCGGAGAACCTCTTGGATGCAGTCGCAGCGTTGAGATCAGGCTCGATCTCGGCCCATGAGCTTGCTCGGCAGACACTCGAGCGTGCCCGTCGTGCACAGCAGCGAACGAATTGTTTTTTGGCGATCGAGGCCGAGAGCTTGCTGCGGGGGGCGGAGCGCGCGGATCTTCTGTTGGCTGACGCTCGTCGTCGGGGTGTTATGCCCGTGGGTGCTTTGCAGGGGGTTCCTCTAGCCCACAAGGATATGTTCGGGCGTGGCGGTGGCGTGGTCCGCTACGGATCAAAAGTCGTGCTCGATCAGTCTCCAAGGCATACGGCGACGGCGACCGCCCGCTTGGAGCAAGCCGGTGCACTCGAAGTCGGTGCGCTCAACATGGCGGAATTCGCGCTCGGTGCGACCGGGCACAATGCCGCCTACGGCGATTGCCGCAATGCTTGGAACCCGGAGCACATTTCCGGTGGCTC
Organism: Gammaproteobacteria bacterium; assembly: GCA_018970145.1. Lineage (GTDB taxonomy): Bacteria > Pseudomonadota > Gammaproteobacteria > Steroidobacterales > Steroidobacteraceae > UBA964. The sequence goes on along the minus strand of JAGWWY010000008.1, from coordinate 46,658 downwards.
ATCGAGCGGCTCGGGCGCTGCGGTTGCCTGCGGCGCCGCTTTTGCAAGTCTAGGCTCAGATACGGGTGGTTCCGTACGTATTCCGGCCTCGGCCAACGGGCTCGTCGGCCTCAAGCCGACGTATGGATTAATTCCGCGTACGGGCAGTATGAAGCTCGCGCCGTCGATCGATGTGATTGGGCCGGTGGCGAGAACGACGGCGGATCTCGCCGAGATCTTGCAGGTGGTGGCAGGCGGCGATGGCATCGACGCGAATGCCAGTCTGCGACCGATCCCCGATTACCGAAGCGTCATCCGTCAAGGTGTCGACAAACTACGTATTGGTGTACCAACCAATTATTTCTTTGATTTTGCAACTGACGAGATTCGCACGGCGATGGATCGATCGCTGCAAGCGTTACTGGCGGCGGGTGCGCAGCGCGTCGATGTCGCGGTGCCCGGTGTGGTGCAGATGTCCGAGCTCAGCCGGGCCATTGTCTATTCCGAGGCGACCGCCTTGCATGCGCCGTGGCTGCGCTCGCGCGGTGAGCGATACACGCCGCAGGTCAGGGTACGTGCGTCGACCGGGCTCGCCATCCCGGCAGCGGTGTATCTCGAGGCGTTGCAGTTACGCATTCCGCTGCTGCAACGTTTCGTCGCGAGCGTGTTTTCGCGTTGCGATGTGCTACTGACGCCGACTTTGCCTATTCCGGTGCCGCGATGCGACGAAACGGATGTGGGGGCAGGCGCGTCGCTGTGGCAGATTCTGAGTCGCTTGGTTCATTGCACCGCGCCTTTCAATTACTTGGGATTGCCGGCGATTACCGTTCCCGCGGGCCTCGATGCGCGTGGTTTGCCGATGGGCGCCCAGTATGTCGCGAGGCCCTATGCCGAGCCGCTGTTGCTGCGCGTGGCCGCGGAGCAGCAGCGCGCCATGCCGCTACCACTGTTGGTCGTCTAGGTCGTATTGCTCGACGTTGATTGGTCGATCGTCATCGATCGACGAAGGCGCCGCGGAAATAACCGAGCGGCGAGCCTTCGCCGCATCGCACGCGGTGAACCTCGCCGAAAAAGATTCGGTGCGTGCCGATATCGGTCGTGGCCGATACGGCGCAGTCAATCGAGGTCAGTGCGCCCATCAGGTGAGGCGTCCCGAAAGCGCTGATCTCGAGACCCTGGCCGAGCTCGGCCAGTCGTTGGAATTTATCCGCTTCGCGAGAGGCGAACAGCTTGGCCAGATCCGTCTGATCGTTGGCGAGGACATTCACCGTGAAGCGCCCGGCTTGGATGATCGCTTGGCAGGTACTCGAGTGACGGTTGAGACAGGCGAGCAGGGTCGGTGGCTCGAGCGTAACTGAGGCGATGGCTGTCGCCGTGAGTCCTGAGGGCTTGTCATCCGCGACGGTGGTGACGATCGTCACACCGGTCAAGAAACGGCTGATGGCGTTACGGTAGTCGGCGGAATCGACAGGCATCGGAAGCTCGGGTTAGGTACAACTGCGTACATACTGCCTGCTGAGTAACGATTAGTCTTGTTCCTGCGTGGTGACCTTCTCCCCCTCCGGTTGCCGCGCTGCAGACATAAGCCCCGCCTCGTGCGGGGCTTTTTTTGTATCCTGCCTAAGCCCATGAACCCTGAGTTGATTGACAACGAGCTGATCGACCAGCTGCCGACTGCGTGGCGTGCGAGCGCGGCTCACGTGCTCTCGTGCAGCGAGTTCGTGACGGAGAGCCTCGCTCGCGACGCGGCACTCGTGGCTGATCTTGAGCGAGACGATGCATTGCGATCGCCGCGCAGGGCACAGGGCGCCTCGTGTTGGCCGCAGGGGGTCGTGCTCTCGCCAAGTGTCGATGAGGCAGCGGCGCAGCGCTGGTTGCGCCTCTGGCGTCGCCGCGAAATGGTACGGATCGCGTGGCGCGATCTTACGGGGCTCGCCAACCTCGAGGAAACGCTCGCCGATCTTTCTGCGTTTGCCGATGATGCAGTGCAAGTAGCGGTCGATTATGCAATGCGGGTGATGATCTCGCGTTACGGGGTACCACTTTACGAAGATGGCCGACCGATGCCACTCGTCGTCGTCGGTATGGGCAAGCTCGGGGGGCGAGAGTTGAACTTCTCCTCCGATATCGATCTCGTATTCCTTTTTCCGGAATACGGCGAGACTCAGCACGCGGCGCCTGTCAGCCATGATGAGTTCTATATTCGGCTCGGTCAGATGCTGCTGCGCTTACTCTCGTCGACGACGGCCGACGGATTCGTCTTCCGCGTCGATATGCGGCTGCGGCCCTTTGGCGATTCCGGTCCGCTCGCCTGCGGGTTTTCTTCGTTCGAAGATTATCTGCTGCAGCATGGGCGCGACTGGGAGCGCTACGCTTGGATCAAGGCACGGGCCATCACTGGCACGGCGGCTTATCAAGAACTCTACGACGAGGCGGTGAGGCCCTTTGTCTATCGACGCTATCTTGATTTTGGCGTGTTCGAAAGTTTGCGCGATATGAAACAACTGATCGAAAAGCAGGTCGCACGAAAAGATCTGATCGATCACGTCAAGCTTGGTCCCGGCGGGATTCGCGAAATCGAGTTTATAGTGCAATCTCTGCAGTTGATTCGTGGTGGCCAGGATCGGCGCCTGCAAAGTCCGCATCTCTTCGAGGTGCTGCCGCGGCTTGGGCGGAGTCGGCTGTTGCAGCCGCAGATCGTCGAAGGGCTCGATGCGTCATACCGTTATCTGCGCAGTCTCGAGAATCGTCTGCAGATGATTCGCGATGCACAGACCCATACTCTGCCGACCGACGACGCGTCGCAGGCACGCTTGGCGCGTGCCATGGGCGAGCCCGATTGGGCCTCGTTACGTAAAACATTGGCGGTGCATCTCGAGTTCGTACAAAGGCAATTCCAGTCGTTGGTATTTTCTCCCGTCAATGATCGCGATGAGGCGATCGTCACGCGTGCGGCGGCCCATGAGCTCGCGGCGCTGTGGGATGAGTCTTACGATAGTCCGCAGTTGGAATCACTACTGCAACAGCGGGGCTTCGGCGCTGTATCGGAACTCGCGCGATTACTGTGTGATTTTCGCAGTAGCGGTTGGGTACGCCGGCTGGATGCGACGGCGCTGCGCCGACTGCAGGCGCTCTTGCCGCAGTTGCTCGGAAGCTTGAATGCCGATGATGATCACCTCGTCATGTTGCGACGCTTCCTGCGTGTGCTCGAGGCGATCGGTGGGCGATCGGCTTATTTTTCGCTACTCAATGAAAACCCGGCCGCTCGGCACCGTTTTGTGACAGTTTGTCGTGGTGGCGATTTCCTCGTTTCGCAATTGGCAGCGCATCCGCTGTTGCTCGACGAGTTGCTCGATGAGCGTTCGTTAACCGAGTTACCGGATCGGCACGCGCTTGAGACCGATCTTGAGGATCGGTTAGCTCGTGTCGACGCCCATGACCCTGAGCGATTGGTCGAAGCTTTGGCGCAGTTCAAGCGCGCAGCGGTATTCCGTGTTGCCATCGCAGATCTCTCCGGCGCGCTGCCGCTGATGCGCGTTTCCGATCGGTTGACCGAGATCGCCGAACTGATCATCGAAAAAGCGATGCAGCAGGCTTGGCAGCAGATGACGGAAGCTTTTGGTGTGCCGTCCTGTCGTGATGCGGAGCCGGTACCGCGCAGGGACGTGCGTGTTTGCGCCATTGGTTACGGCAAATTAGGCGGTATTGAACTGGGTTACGGCTCGGATCTAGATCTCGTCTTTCTGCACGATTCCGCCGGACTCGAACAGGAGACGATGGGTGATCGACCCATCGACAACCAAGTTTTCTTTGTGCGTCTCGCCCAGCGCATCGTGCATATTCTGACGGTGCACTCGGCTGCAGGCCGCTTGTACGAAGTGGATGTAAGACTGCGACCGAGCGGCAAGGGGGGCATGCTCATCACCCAGATAGACGCATTCGCTGAATATCAGCGCAGCGAAGCGTGGACTTGGGAGCATCAGGCCTTGCTGCATGCGCGTGCTGTCGCGGGCTCGGTCTCGCTGAAGGCGCGATTCGAGGCTGTGCGACTCGATATCTTGCGGCATCACGTCAAGCGTGAGACCTTACGTGAGGAAGTCCGCAACATGCGCGAACGCATGCGGCGCGAACTCAGCAAGTCACGTACGGGCGAGTTCGATATCAAACAAGATCCCGGTGGCGTCGCTGACATCGAGTTTCTAGCGCAGTATTGGGCGTTGCGGGAAGCGGAGCGTTACGAGGCGGTGCTGTTGTTCTCCGATACGATTCGTCAGCTAGAGACGCTGGCATCGGGGGATCTTGTGCCTCAGTCGGTCGTTGACCTGCTCACGTCCGCCTATCGCACCTATCGTGAACGGACCCACCATCGCTCGTTACGCGATGAAACGACGGTGGTATCGGACGTGGAGTTCGTGGCTGAGCGTGCCGCGGTGACCCGGGTATGGAACGATGCCTTCGGCAGCGGCGTATAATCGCACCATGAGTACTTCCAAGCCCTTGCTGCAGCCCAACGCCCAGAATCGCTACGAAGTCACGCCGCAGGATCTGCCGCTGTCATGCCCGATGCCGCAGATGTATCTGTGGAATTCCCATCCGCGCGTGTACCTGCCGATCGAGAAAACCGGCTGGGCCAAGTGCCCTTATTGCAGCGCCGAGTACACACTACAGCGTTGAGTGCACGCCGCCGCGCCGTCAGTACGGCTTGTAGGATTTCTCTTCCACGATGCGTGAACCGAGCGCAAGGTTGATGCGCTTTTTTGCCGCGGCACGCTGATCGTTGGTGACGTAAACGGCGCGGGCGAGTTCGACGAACTTCGCGTCGAACTCTCGGGCGCGCTCCTTGTCTCGAATGTCATCTTCGATGATCCAGAGCGCCTCGTTGACGCGTTGCAATTCCGCTTCGTCGGCGGCCACTTCGGGCACGGCGCAGCCGCTGTCACGCCAGGTTTGCTCGAGCAGATCGAGCTCCAAGCGAACATTGCGCAGCTTTTCGGCATCGTCGATACGGGCCGCCTTGATGCGCAGGATGGTGATCTTGTCGAGCAATTCGCCCGGCGAAATGGGTACGAGGATGTCGTTCATGGTCGGCATGCTAGCAAGGCATCGAGACGGTTGCAGACTTCCGTGACTTCGATCAATTCCATGACGCCGGGTTCTTCGATCTTGGTGTGCCACGGCAGTGTTTCGGGGGTGGCCTGTCGGAACTTGGCCGCTGCCCGCGGAAACGCATCAACACACCACTGCTGCGAAAGGTAGGGACCGCTACGAGCGGGATTGGTGGCCGCATAGAGCCCGACGACGGGCGTGCCCACCATGGTGGCCATATGGGCGGGCCCCGTATCGGGCGCGAGTAACACCCGCGCGCGCGCGAGTAACGCCAGCATCTGCGGCAGCGTATCTTTGCCGACCTGATCGATCACGGCAGGGCAGTGCTGTCGAATCGCGTCGGCCATTTCGCGCTCGATCGGCCCGGGGCCACCGGCGAGGATGACGCGCATCCCGTGTTTGTCGATGGCATGTCGCGCGACGGCGGCGTAACGCTCCGGTCGCCAATTGCGCTGCACGTGACTCGAGCAGGCGCTGATTACCAAGGTTCCAGCGGATGTTGCCGCAAGCTCGTCCCGGATGGGTGGAATCCACTCTCGTGCGTAGTTCAACGCGTCGGTCGGCAGCGGTAGATTCCACTCGAAGCGGTGTTCGGTGATGCCGCAGGCGTCGGCGAATCCCAAGAAGCTATCGAGGACGTGTTGACGCTGGCGCGTGGCGATTCTCGTATCGGTGAACAACCACTGACCTTCGCGTGCCCGGGCACGATCAAAGCCGAGCTTGTGACGCGCTGGAATGACGGCCGCGACAAGACTCGCACGCAAGGATAACTGCAGGTGCATCAAGAGATCGAAGCGACGTCCCCGCAACTGCCGGCGCAAGGCGGCGAGAGCTGAAAATCCGGCTCGTTTGTCGACGGTGATAAACTCGACGTCAGGCAATAGGCTCATCAAGCGTGCTTCCGCGCGGCCGATGATCCAGGTGAAGTGGGTATCGGGCCAAGCTTTCTGCAGCGTGCGCAACAAGGGCACGACGTGGCAGGTGTCGCCGATGGCCGACAGCCGCAACAGGCACACGGAGGCGGGCGGCGTGTCGAAGTGCAACATGAGATCGTCCGTCAGGGGGCTTCGATGAGCGAGGGTCAGTCACCGGAACCGCCTTGCGTGCGGGTCGAAACGGGCGACGCCGTGATGCTATATGACCCCTCGCATGGCGGCAATTTGTCAGCGGTTGTGTCGTCGGAGTGGTTCGACCCGGCCTATTGGGAGAGTCGCAGTGCGATAGCGGGCTCAGCGGCCGGTCGCGGCAGTACGATCTTCATCGAGACCGACGGCATCGCTTGGGCTCTGCGTCACTACCAGCGCGGCGGTTTTCTCGCTCGCAGGCTCGGTGATCGCTACTTTGATCGCGGTGAAGCGACCTCGCGTCCGATCGCCGAATTTCATCTCACGCAGCGGTTGCGACATCTCGGCTTGCCGGTACCTAAAGTGGTGGCCGCTCGTTATGTGCGCCGCGGTTGGTTCTATCGCGGCGATTTGATTACCGAGCGGATCGCCGATGTAAGCACGCTCGCGATGCGCATCGTCGCCCTCGATTTGCGCGATGAAGATTGGTACTCGCTCGGGCAGCTCGTTGCCCGATTTCATCGCGTCGGGCTCGATCATGCCGATCTTAACGCGCACAACATCCTGCACGGGCCCGACGGGCGTTGGTGGATGATCGACTTCGATCGGGGTCGTTTGCGCAAGAGGGGGCTGTGGTGCGACGCCAATCTCGTCCGTTTACGCCGCTCGATTCTCAAAGTGGGTGATGCATTGCCACAGCGCCGCTTCGACGAACGAGATTGGTCGCAGCTGCTGACCGGTTATCGCGATATCGTTAATGTCAGTCCGTGAGCACGAATCCATGAGTCTCGGGCTGTATCGAATCGCGACTTGGCTACTGGCGCCGCTATTTTTGCTGCAGTTAGCTTGGCGCGCTCGAATCGAGCGCAGTGGGGCGATCGATCTCGCTGCGCGTTTGGGTTTCGGTTCAAAGCTCGCGGGGCCTTCGATCTGGCTCCACGCGGTGTCGGTCGGCGAAGTGCAAGCGGCTGCGCCGTTGGTACTCGCGTTGCGCGAGCGGTACCCGCATGCCCTGATCGTCGTCACCTGCATTACGCCGACGGGGATGGCGCATGCCCGACGTCTGTTTGCCGACCAAAACGTGACCTTGCGATTCCTGCCGCTTGATCTGCCGGGCGCGGTACGACGATTTCTCGATCGCGTTCAACCGCAAGTCGGTATCGTGCTCGAAACGGAGATCTGGCCGCGATTGTTTTACGAGTGTGGTGAGCGTGGTATTCCGATCATTCTCGCCAGTGCTCGACTGTCGGCGCGATCGGTTGCGCGTTATCGGCGCTGGAGCAGCTTGGTGCAGCAGAGCTTAGGCATGCACGTGACGATCGCAGCGCAATCAGACATCGACGCTGAGCGTTTCCGATCTCTCGGTGTGCCAACGGATCGTGTTTCGATTTCGGGCAACCTCAAATTCGATTTCTCGCCGCCTGCCGCAGCGATCGAGCAGCGACAGCAACTGCAACGCATCTACCCCGTTGCACAGCGCTTCGTCTGGATCGCGGCGAGTACCCACGACGGCGAGGAGAGTGCCGTGCTCGAGACACAGCGGCGTCTTGAAGTCGCAGGCCTCGACTCGCTGTTGATCATTGCCCCACGACATCCACGGCGTTTCGATGTGGTGGCGAAGTTGATCGAAACGTCGGGATTATCATGGGCTCGAGTGTCGCAGTGGCGAGCAGGCTCGCTCGATAGATCTATCGGCCGTGAGACCTCTGTCATTTTGCTCGACACATTGGGTGATCTCCTGGCCCACTATGGTTTGGCGCAAGCGGTTTTCGTCGGGGGCAGCTGGGTTGCCGTGGGCGGTCACAACCTACTCGAGCCGTTGGCGATGGGCGCCGCAACACTCACCGGACCGCAGTTGTTCAACAGTCCGGACGTCGCTCGAAACTTATCGGAGTCCGGCGCCGTCACAATCGTCGCCGACGCGCACGAGTTGGAGCAACAACTGTGGCTGCTCGCGCAAAACACGGACGAACGCGAGCGCCGAGGCGCATGCGCGCGTATGCAGCTGGATTCGTCGCGCGGCGCGCTGCAGCGCGTGCTGGCGCTTGTCGAGGCGCGACTCGACAAGCGACTCTGGTTGATGCCGCGTTAGCGCGGTTGCGAGGTCTCAGTCAGCCAGGTGTTCACTTCCTCGAGCGTGCTGCGATCAAGCGTGCCCGAGGCGAGTCGCAAGCGCATGACGTTGAGGATGTAGTCGTAGCGGCTGCGCGAGTAATTGGTCTCGGCTACCGCAAGCGCGCGACGCGACTCAAGTACATCAACGGCCGTGCGCGTACCCACTTCATAACCGGCTTCGGTTGCTTTTAATGCGGTGCGGCTCGATTCGAGCGCCTGGCCCAGCGCGTTCACGCGCGAGATTTCGCTGATGACGCCGAGGTAGGCGTCACGCGCCTGACGTTCGGTTTGGCGCGAGACGCGGGTGAGGCGTTCACGCGCAGCCTGCCATTGATATTCGGTCTGACGGACTCGCGACTGCGTCGCGCCACCGCTGAAGAGTGGCATGGTCACTTGTAGTGCGTAGCTCGTATCGTCGCTGTTGTTCGTGCGAGTGCCTACGTTGCCACTTGAGAAGTTGATCGGGCTCGTCTGGTCCGTATTGCTCTTGCTCGCGACGAGGTCGAGTTTTGGCAGATGCCCACCGAAGGCGATACGCACGTTGTCACGAGCGATCTCGGCAGCGAGCCGACTCGAGACGAGCGCGAGATTTTGCTCCATCGAGCGCTCAACCCATTGCGTCTCGTCTTGCGGTTCCGGTGACTTGAGTGGCATCGAATCGCCGGGTTTGGCGAGTTCGCGATATTTTTCGGCGGTGATTTCGCGCAGCAACTCTTCGGTCGAAGCCAGTTGGCGCTTGGATGCGATGACTGCGGCGGCCGCACTGTCGCGCGCGGCCCGTGCCTCTTGCACGTCGGTGATCGCAATGAGCCCGACTTCGAAGCGCTTTTCGGCCTGCTCGAGCTGGCGCGAGATGGCCTCAAGCGAGGAGGCCTGCGCATCGACGGTGTCCTGCGCGGCCAGCACGTTGAAGTACGCCTCCGATACCCGAAGGATCAGCTGCTGCTCAGCGGCCTGGTAGTCGGCTTCCGACTGCGCAACCTGACGATCGGCCCGTTTGATCGCAACCCAGTTGTCCCAAGAGATCAGACTCTGGCGCAGATCTAGGCTCCAACGATCGGTTTCCGGCTTGGAGTTGCTCGAGGAGAGAAAGTTGAACACGACGGTTTGGCCGTTCTGGACGATCTCTTGCGGGAACTGACCTTCCACCTCGGATTCGGCTTTGCTGCGGCTCGCACTTCCCGAGATCTGCGGAAGCACCGCTGCCCACGCCTGAGGTTTCGCTTCACGCGTCGCACGACGTAGCGCTTCCGCCTCGCGAATTTGCGGATCGTTGGCCAAGGCGCGATCGTAGACCGCCTTCAGGTCTTCAGCGGCGGCCGTCGAGACGGCCATCATGAGTCCGAGCGACAGCCCGAGTACGCGCTTCATAAGAATCCTCAGAGGGTGTTATATATCACTATAACAGTCGACGCCGTGTCTGACCAGACGTCGTCCGGCTCAGTATGGACGCAACGAGGGGTCGATCCGTTCCCCCCAGGCCAAGATTCCGCCGGTCAAATTGCTGACTGACCGAAATCCGTGACTCTCGAGGAAGCGGGCAACCTGTAGGCTGCGTGCGCCCGAGCGACACATCACGATGATCGGTGTATCCGCGTCGAATTCGCCGACGCGATTCGGTACCTGCGCCATCGGCACGTGCTGAGCGAAGGGGACGTGGGAGATGTCGAGTTCCCAGCCTTCGCGCACGTCGATCACGAGCGGCCGCTCGCCGGTATCGAGCCGGGCTTTAAGATCCTCGACCGACAATTCCTGCACCATGGATTGAAACTCCAAATTACGAACTGCCGAATTCAGAAATGAAAGCGGGCAGGTTCCGCCGCGCCGACGAGCGACTTGAGGCTGGTCTCGAACAAGACGGTGCGACGGAATTGATCGGCAGAGACGCGCTCGATCAGCGTGGCCTCCATCACCGCGCCCTGACCGATGACAGCGAACAAACGCCCCCCGATGGCCAGTTGTCTCGCATAGCGCGCATCGTCGATCGGCAGCGAGCCAGTGAGAGCGATGACATCGTATGCCGTGCTGCCAAGCGCCTCGTTGGCGTAGGCATCGCGGTGTTCGACCGAGGCATTGTTCACGCCGAAGGCCGCGAGATTTTTGGCAGCCTGAGCGGCTAAATCCGTGCGGATCTCGAGCGAGCGCACGCTGCGGGCGCGGGCGGCGAGACCCGCGGTCAGATAACCCGAGCCGGTGCCAACTTCCAGCACTTGATCTGCGGGCTCGATTGTAAGCGCCTGCAGGATGCGACCCGCAACCTTGGGCGCCAGCATGTAATCGCCCTGCCCCAATGGCAGCTCGATGTCTGCGTAGGCGAGTGACTCGTAGCCTGCGGGGACGAATCGCTCGCGCGGAATACTCTCGAACACGTCGAGAACGTCCTGGTCCAGAACCTCCCAAGTCCGCAATTGCTGCTGGATCATCTGTTCACGAGCGGCATCAAACGACATGACAAAAATCTCGCCAAAAGGGCCGCAGAAAATACGTGTTTTCCGGCAGACTGCCAAGCCGGATCATTACCTACGCTTGCTCGTCCGCGCGAAGATCGAGGGACACCACGGCACCGTGGCTGAAAAGACCCTGTAGCGTTGTTGTCATGTCGAGCTCAGCGACGCCGGTGGAGCCATCCAGAGCGGTCGCGAGGCTTGCGCCGGCGCTGAGCAGCTCGAGCCACTCGGCCGTAGCAGCGTTGCAGCGTTGCAGTGTCGGACCTCGCGGGGTGCCGACGAGCCAGGCTTGTTCCGGACCGCTTCGGGTCGCAGCGGGCATCACGGACGTGGTTCGCTCGCGGCGCGCTTCCCAATAGCTGATCACAGCGGTGCGCGAGCGCAGCACGGCGAAAGAGGGCTGTAATCGCAGCGCTAGTGACGGCCAGTGCTCCTCGGGGAATCTCGCGAGCGAGGTGGCGCCGATAGCCGGTTGATCCGCTGCGATCAGTGCGCTCTGCCAAGCCCACTCTAGACGCGCGAGCTCCGCGAGGTCGATGCCGAGAGCCGTTCGCGGGGATTCCCCGATTGCACGGGCTGTGGTGTGTGCATCGGCAAAGAGGAACTCGGGAAAGGCCGAGCCGCTCAGGTGTAAATCGCCGCTACGTGAGGGATTTCTTTGACGGAATCTTTCGGCCAAGGTATCAAAGATCACCGGACCAAGTCGCTCGGCAACCATCGGAAAAGATACCGCCAAGGCTTTACGAAACTGAGCGCGCAGATTGTGGTGATATACGTGCATTCCGGGGTCTTGCGGTGGCTCTGCCGCATCGAGTTGCGCTGCGAACCGTCTTTGCCAGATCTGCAGGCTCATACGAGCTCCGCGATACACGCATCGGCCTTGTGCGCTTCCGCGGCGAGGGCGGACAGCGTCGGCAGTTGGGCGTCCCATTCAATCAAGGTCGGCTTTGCCCCGAACTGACGCAGTGTGTAGCGATATAAGCTCCAAACGCGATCGGGTACCGGCCGATCGTGCGTGTCGATGCACAGGGTTCTATCGCCGTATCGATAATGTCCGTGTCCGGCCAGATGGATCTCGCCGATGGCATCGACGGGCAAGCTCGCGATGTAGGCTTCCGGATCGATACCGTGGTTTTCTGCGTTGACCACGAGATTGTTCAGATCGAGCAGCAAGCCGCAACCAGTACGACGGATGAGCGCGATCAAAAACTCCGTCTCAGAGAGGTGGGATTCTTCGAATGTCACGTAACTCGAGAGGTGCTCGAGCAAAATTGGTCTTCGTAACCGTTCTTGCACGAGTTGAACTCGTGCCACGACGTGCTTGAGCATGTCGCGCGTGAACGGAAACGGCAAAAGATCGTTGTAGTGGATTCCGTGGGCACTGCCCCAGCACAAATGCTCCGATACAACGGCGGGTTCGTAACGATCGTTGAGCCGCGCGAGTCGCTGAAGGTGCCTCGCATCGAACGGATCGGTACTCGCGAGGCCAAGCCCAACGCCATGGATGGACAGCGGAAGATCGCGCCGCAGTGTGTCTAGAATGTCCGGTAGCAGGCCGCCTTCGGCGAAATAATTCTCAGCGTGGATCTCGAACCAGCCGACGTCAGGCCGTTGTGCGATCCATTCGCTGTGGTGTGCAGCACGCAGGCCGATGCCGGCTCGGCGAGGTGCCGAGCCGGCATGCCAAGCTCGCAGGCTCAACCGCCCGGCGTGGTCCGACCGCCTACGATTTTGTCGCAGACACCCTGCGGAACCACGATCCACTCATTGGGGTCGGAGTCGACTTTCGCCTGTCCCGCACAACTGTGGGCGTTGGCAGCGCAGTCGTTCTTACCGGCCTTCACCATGCCGTAGCATTTCTCAGAGCCTTCCTTCGGTCCCATGGCATCCGCCACACCGAGTGCCACGAGACTGCCTACGGCAGCGATGATCAGTGCACTTCTCTTATCCATGTTTACTTGCCTCCTGCGTTTACGGCTTTCTCGAAATCGCCTGCTTCGATGATGGTCAGTTGATCCGGCTTGAGCCAGCGTTTGACCGTCGTGTTCACGTCGGCGGCACTGAGTGCCGCGACCTTGCGTTCGAAGTCGGCGTCCCACTCGAGCGTGCGATCGAGGAACAAATAGCTCGAGAGACGACCCACGAGCTCGCGATCCTGCGAGCGGCTTACGTTGCGGCCCTGCAGCCAGCCACTCTTGGCGTCCTTCAGTTCTGACTCGGAGAAGCCCTCGCTGAGAACTTTGTCGAGTTCTTCGCGATAGGCCGCAAGCAGACGAGCCGAGTTCTGCGGGTTGTAGATGGCGAAGGTACCGAAGTCGCCGTTCTTGTCTAGCGAGTCTGCCGACAGGAACGAAGAGACGCCGTAGCTGATACCTTCTTTTTGACGGATGCGCACTGCGAGGCGCGAATTGAGGAATCCGCCGCCCAGCATGTAGTTTGCCATCACGAGCGCCGGATAGTCTGCGTCGTCGTCGCGCAGTTGCAGATTCAATCCCGCGATCATCACGGCGTTGGCCTTGTCCGGCGTGTTGATCTTGCGAGCGCTTGCTGGGATCTCGAAGAACTTGGCTTCGGCCCGTTGATAGGGCACTTTGGCTTGCCAACCCGCGAGCGTGGCGCCGAGTGCCGCGCGCACCGTCGTTTCGTCGAAGTCGCCGACGACAGAGGCCGTAGCATTCGAGGCGCCATAGAACTGCGCATGGAACTCGCGCAAATCTTTGATCGTGACCGCCTTCAACGCGGCGATCTCGCCATCGAAGTCCAGTGTGTGCCGGAAGTCGTTGGCAGGATAGGGTGAGGTGACCCGATTGATCTCGCGTGCGGCGATCGATTGGGGATCCGAGCGTGCTTGGTCGATACCGGCTAGCAGCTCGTCGCGCAGCTTGGTGAACTCCGCTTCCGGGAACGAGGGCGAGCGCAGGATGTCCGCCACGATTTCCATCGCCGGCACGAGATTCTCGCGCGTGGACGTCATGTTGATCGTCACGGTCTGCCCGCCACCGCCGATGCCGACCGACGTCTTGAGCTTGTCGAGCTCGTCGTTGATCTGCTGCAGGCTGCGCGTCGTAGTACCACGACGCAACATCGCTGCAGTCAACTCCGAGACTGTCGATTTACCGGCGAGCGCGCCGAGGTTGCCCACTCGCAGCGTGATGGTGGCGTTGACCGAACCACCCCGAGTCGACTTGGTGAGGAAGCTGTACTCCGCTCCGCCCGGCAGCGTTTCGCTGCGAGTTCGCGCGACGATATTCGCCGGTGAGGGGTCGAATACTTCCGCTTGTTTCAAGGCGGCCTTGCCCTTGTAATCTTTGAGTAGTTCGGCAGGGTTTGGTGCGGGTGGGATGATCGCGCGATCCGGGTTGGCTTCGGGGACAAAGAGACCGGTCGTGCGATTCGCGGGCTTCAGATACAGCGCAGCGACGCGATTCACATCGGCGGCCGTCACCTTCTCCATCAGGTCGCGCGACAGGAACCACAGACGCCAGTCGCCTTTGGCGATGTACTCCGAGAGACCGAGGCCGACTCGATCGCTGTTGTTGTACGCCTGCTCAAAGCCCTTGAGAAAGCGATTCTTAGCGCGTTGAACTTCCTCCTCGGTAACGGGAGTTGCCGCCATGTTGTCGAGCACACCGAGCATGGTCTTGGTGGCATCGTCAACCGACTTGTCTTTCAGCACCTCGGCCGTGAAATAGGCATAACCCGGATCCTTGAGGCTGAAGGCGAGACCGCCGACACTCGTCGCTTTGCCGGTTTCGACCAGGGCTTTGTAGAGACGTCCCGAGGGTTCGTTGGTGAGGATATCGGCGAGGATTTCCACGGGGGCAAAGTCCGGATGCGCGCTCGCCGGAATGTGATAACCGGCTGAGGTCACCTGAACTTCGCCGACGCGGCGCAATACGACGTGACGCTCGCCATCTTGTACGGGTTCGACCGTATAGGTCGGCTGCAAGATCCGAGTCGGGCGCGGGATCTTGCCAAAGAATTCATTGACCCAGCCAATCGTTTTGGCTTCGTCGATCTTGCCCGCCACGGTCAACACCGCATTATCGGGCTGGTAATACTTCTTGTAAAAGTCGCGCAGGTTCTCGATGGGTACGCGCTCGATATCCTCGCGCGAGCCGATCGTCGACTTGCCGTAGTTGTGCCAAAGATAAGCCGTCGACATCACGCGCTGCAGCAGCACACGTGACGGATCGTTCTCGCCGCGCTCGAATTCGTTACGCACGACCGAGAACTCGCTCTGCAGGTCTTTCTCCGCGATGAACGAGTTGATCATGCGATCACTCTCGAGATCGAGTGCCCAGCGCAGGTTGTCGTCAGTCGCGGCGAAGGTTTCGAAATAGTTGGTACGGTCGTACCACGTGGTGCCGTTCGGTCGCGCGCCGCGCGCCGTCAGTTCCTGCGGGATGTTCGGAAAGCGCGGCGTTCCTTTGAATACGAGATGCTCGAGCAGGTGCGCCATGCCGCTTTCACCGTAGCCCTCGTGACGTGAACCGACGAGGTAGGTTACGTTGACCGTGATCGTCGACTTGGAAGGATCGGGGAACAGCAGTACCTTCATGCCGTTCGCCAAGCGATACTCGGTGATGCCCTCCACCGAGGTGACTTTCTCGGGCGGCGGGGGCGTGACGGATTTGACCGTCGCTGCCGTCAGGGTGGGGGTAACCAGGGTGAGGCTCAGCGCGGCGATGACACCGGCAAGGCGAGGCAGGAAATGTCGCAAGGGAGCGGCTCCGATATGAAACACGATGCGGTCAATGTAGCCCGGTGGAACCAATATGCAAGCCTTGCGCTCGCGGGCTGGATCGTGTTGTCGACGCCGACACGGGCTTCGGACCAACCGTCGCCGCTGGCGCCACCACGCCCCGCGGGCGCGCCGTCACTGGATTTGCGAGTGGGCGACATCCGAAGTCTGTTGCCGCCCGCTCAGTGGGCTGAACCCTTACCCGCCGATATCGACGAGGTGATCGTCCGGTCGCGCAAGACGGAGCCCGACATCCCCGAGCGCAAAACGGTTCCACAGGGCTTGGGCGGCTTGTTTTGGGCAGCCACCCGTCCGACGGAGGCTTGGCGCCTGCTGGTGCCCGATCCTAACCAGCCGAAGATTCCCGATCGCAGTCGCGACGACCCGAAGGAGCCGCCCGGCGCTTATCGCAGTCGTATCGGCGAGCCGGGCAAGATCTTCTAAAAAAAACCCCGCCACGAGGGCGGGGTTCGCAGAGTGCGGAAGTCGCCTCTGGCTCAGAGCAAGGGCACGAGCAGCAGAGCGACGATGTTGATGATCTTGATGAGCGGGTTGATCGCCGGGCCCGCGGTATCCTTGTACGGATCCCCCACGGTATCGCCGGTGACAGCGGCCTTGTGGGCGTCGGAGCCCTTGCCACCAAAGTGACCCTCCTCGATGTACTTCTTCGCGTTGTCCCAGGCACCGCCGCCGGTGCACATCGAGATGGCGACGAAGAGACCCGTGACGATCGTGCCGATCAACAGACCACCGAGAGCGCGGATACCGGCACCCGGGCCCATCAATGCGTTCATGCCAAACGCGATGACCACTGGCACCAAGATCGGCAACAACGACGGTACGACCATTTCTTTGATCGCCGACTTGGTCAGCAGATCGACGGCCTTGGAGTAGTCCGGCTTCGCCGTTCCTTCCATGATGCCCTTGATCTCGCGGAACTGACGACGCACTTCGGTCACCACTGAGCCTGCGGCACGACCGACCGCCTCCATCGCCATCGCGGCGAAGAGGTAAGGTACGAGACCGCCGATAAAGAGGCCGATGATCACCGCCGGATCAGAGAGCGAGAACTCTTCGAGTTTGCCCACGGCTTCGAGGTTGTGCGTGTAGTCGGCGAACAGCACGAGCGCGGCGAGGCCCGCTGAACCGATGGCATAACCTTTGGTAACCGCCTTGGTGGTGTTGCCCACCGCATCCAAAGGATCGGTGATGTTGCGCACCTTCTTGTCGAGCCCGGACATTTCGGCGATGCCACCGGCGTTGTCCGTGATCGGGCCGTAGGCATCGAGTGCGACGATCATGCCGGTGAGCGACAACATCGCCGTGGCCGCGATGGCGATCCCGTAGAGACCTTCGAGCGAGTAGGCACCCCAGATCGCCAAACACACCGCGATGACAGGCAGAGCAGTCGACTTCATCGACACGCCAAGGCCCGCGATCATGTTGGTGGCGTGGCCGGTTTGCGAGGCTTCTGCCACTTTTCGCACCGGGCTGAATTCCGTCGCGGTGTAGTACTCGGTGATCACGATCATGGCAGCCGTGAGGGCAAGACCAATCAGCGTGCAGCCAAACATCGTCAGATGATTGTCCGGCATCAGTGATCCGGTGATGAACCAGAACGCGATGGCCGAAACCAACCCCGAGACGATCACACCCTTGTAGAGCGCGTTCATGATCTTGCCACCATCACTGACCTTCACGAAGAAGGTGCCGACGATGGAAGCCACGATCGAGGCTGCACCGAGAGCGAGCGGATAGATGATCGACGCGCCGTTGGAGTCTGCAAGCATGAGGCCGCCCAAGAGCATGGTCGCGACCAAGGTGACCGCGTAGGTCTCGAACAGGTCGGCGGCCATACCGGCGCAGTCGCCGACGTTGTCACCGACGTTGTCGGCGATGACGGCCGGGTTGCGCGGGTCGTCCTCAGGAATTCCTGCTTCGACCTTGCCGACGAGGTCGGCACCGACGTCTGCACCCTTGGTGAAGATACCGCCGCCGAGACGCGCAAAGATCGAGATCAGCGAGCCGCCGAAGGCGAGGCCCACCAACGAGTGCAACGCGTGATCGTCACCCACCACGCCGCGCATCCAGAAGTAGTAGCCCGCCACGCCGAGCAGACCGAGGCCGACGACCAGCATGCCGGTGATCGCGCCACCTTTAAAAGCGACCTGCAGTGCGGCGTTCAAACCCTCGTTGGCAGCTTGGGCCGTACGGACGTTGGCTCGCACCGACACGTTCATGCCGATGTAGCCTGCGATACCCGAGAGGATCGCGCCGACGGCGAATCCGCCGGCCGTCGCCCAGTCGAGCGCCAAACCGAGCACGACGCAGAGCACGACACCGACGACGGCGATCGTCGAATACTGACGATTGAGATAAGCCTGCGCACCCGCCTGAATCGCCGCCGCGATTTCCTGCATGCGAGCGTTGCCGGGATCAAGACGATTGATTGATGCGGCGGAGACCGCACCGTATAGAACTGCGAGCAACCCCGAACCGATGGCTATCCACAGCCAATTGATCAAATGGGCATCCATTCTAATTGTTCCCCCTGAAGCAGATCAGCGAAAAAAGGCGCTGCAATATAGCACAGCGCTTGGCTACGGCCTCGAGCGACCCGCGTCGCGGCGCTCTCGTCAGCGCGTGAACGGCGGAAGTTTTTTCTTCACCGCCACGCCCTTGATCTTCACGTAAACCGGCAGACCATTCTTGTACGGTGGCGGGTCACCGCCGCCGATCAGCGGCAGCAAGTAGCGACGGCATTTTTCCGTGATTCCGAATCCGTCTGCGGTAATGAAATCGCGCGGCAGCTTTTTCTCGACATTGGCGACCTTCGCGAGCGGCACGCTGCCCACCGTCCATCGATAAGGCTTCGAGGATTTACGCACGACGATCGGCATGACCGCGTTGTGTCCGCGAAGCGCGAGCTCCACCGCCGCTTGACCCATGGCATAGGCCTGATCGACGTCAACCTTCGAGGCGATATGTCTGGCGGCGCGCTGCAAGTAGTCGGCAACGGCCCAGTGGTATTTGTACCCGTGCGCCTCACGCACCATATTGGCGATCACCGGGCCAACGCCACCCAACTGCGTGTGACCGAAAGCATCCTTGGTACCCGCATCGGCGAGGAAGCTGCCGTCTGCATACGCCGTTCCTTCGGATACGACGATCACGCAGTAGCCGCAGCGATCGACGCATTCTTTGACGCGTTTGAGAAAAGCCTCGCGATTGAAAGCAATTTCCGGGAATAAAATGACATGCGGCGGCTCGTCGCGACCCTTGCCGGCGAGGCCGCCTGCCGCTGCGATCCAGCCGGCGTGTCGACCCATGACTTCCATGACGAATACTTTGGTCGAGGTCTTAGCCATCGATGCCACATCGAACGACGCCTCGAGGGTGGAGATGGCGACGTACTTTGCAACAGAGCCAAAGCCTGGGCAGCAATCGGTATATGGCAAATCGTTATCGACCGTTTTCGGAACGCCGATGCAAGTGATCGGGTAACCCAAGGTCTTGCCCATCTCGGCGACCTTGTGAGCGGTATCCATCGAATCGTTGCCGCCGTTGTAAAAGAAATAGCCGATGTTGTGGGCCTTGAAGACTTCGATGAGCCGTTCGTACTCGGGGCGGTTCTGCTCGAGTCCCTTGAGCTTGAAACGCGCCGAGCCGAAGGCGCCCGAGGGCGTATGACGAAGGCCCCGAATTGTCGCGGGCGATTCCTTGGAGCAGTCGATGAGCTCCTCGTGAAGAGCGCCGACGATGCCGTGCCTGCCGGCATACACCTTGCCGATCTGCGTGGGGTGGCGACGAGCGGTCTCTATGACCCCCGCAGCCGAGGCATTGATGACGGCGGTGACGCCGCCCGACTGGGCGTAAAAAGCGTTGCGCGGCGCGGTGATCGCGCTGCGGCTGCGGCGGGTCGGGGCGGCGGATTTGCGGCGGGATGGCTTTGCGACAGGCTTTTTCATGGGTCGGGAGCATACCGGACGGTTTGACCTGTCGGAACCGGCCGGTTACTGTGCCGCTCATCATGCGCATCGTTTTTCTCGGCGCGCCGGGTTCCGGCAAGGGTACCCAGGCGCAGCGTCTGGTCGAACGTCACGGCATCCCGCAGATTTCCACGGGAGATCTGCTGCGTGCCCACGTGCGTGAAGGCACGGAGCTTGGGCGTCGCGCCAAGGCCGTCATGGACGCGGGTCAGTTGGTCGACGATGCCACCATCCTCGGGATGGTGCGGGAGCGGCTCGCTGAGGCGGATGCCAGTCCTGGCTACATCCTCGACGGATTTCCGCGCACGATTCCGCAGGCCGAGGGCTTGGAGAAAATGTTGGCCGAGATCGGTCAGCCGCTCGATGCTGTGCTCCTCTTCGAAGTCGATTCCGGATTGCTCGTGAGGCGAATTTCGGGTCGTCGCACCTGCGAGACCTGTGGGCTCGTGTTCAACGTGCACACGGCTCCGCCACCGTCACCGCCACCCTGTGGTGGTCGCTGCGAAACCCCGAAGCTGGTGCAACGCCCCGACGACAAGGAAGACACCGTCGCGAAACGCATCGAGGTTTATGAGGCGCAGACCGCGCCACTTGTCGGGTTCTACGAGGGCAAGGGTCAGTTGCGCCGCGTCGATGCGGATGCGCCGCTCGCAACAGTCACCGCCCGCGTCGAAGCGGCGCTCGCTCGGTAACCGTCAGATCGCGGCGCGCAGGCGGTCAGCCAAAACGTCGGCCCGCCAACCACCGAGCACATTCGCCGCATCGCGACCTGCGGCGATATCCTCCAGATCTTTGCGCGTCGCCAATACTTCGCTCGCGATGTCGAGTTCTTTGGCGACTGCTTGGGCGACACTCGACAATGCCTTCACCGTCGCAACGAATGCGGGGTCTGGTCGCTCGCGTTTCGGCAGCGGCGGTGGTGGGTGGTCGATCTGCGCAGCCTCGATCATCGCAAGGAGCTCATCGCCGGAGTGTTTCACGACCCCCTCGGGCATCTCCGGCAGGCGCGCGAGCTCATCCATTGAGCGGGGCACGCTCTGCACGATCTCGCGTAGCACGCCATCATCGAGGATCCAACCGCGCGGACGATTACGCGCGATCGCCCGACGCTCTCGCCACGCGGCGAGACTGCGCAGCAAGGCTTGACGACCCTCATCCCACGCCGCGACACCTTTGAAACGCTGCCACGCGCGATCGGGATCCACTTGCAGCGTGGCAGGATCCTGCAAGGCGAGCTGATCTTCCTCGAGCCAAGTGCGACGCCCGAGCCGATCGATATCGACGAGCAGCACTTCGCGCAAGGGCAAAAGGTAGCGGACGTCATCCCGTGCGTACTCCACCTGTTCCGGTGAGAGTGGACGGCGCGACCAGTCGGTTCGTGTTTGGCCTTTGGGCAACTCCGTGCCGAGCAATCTCCGCACCAATTCGGCATAACCGACTTGGGCCGGGAAACCTGCCAAGGAGGCCGCGATTTGGGTATCGAACAATGGCGCTACTTGACCCACGAGCGGCATCAATACTTCGAGGTCCTGACGGCCCGAGTGCAAGACCTTCAGCGGTCCGCCGTGGTTGAATGTCGCACGCAAGGGATCCAGGTCGCCGAGTGCGAGCGGATCGACGCAGACCGGTTCATGGCGAGTCGTCATCTGCACGAGACAGAGCTCCGCCCGATAGGTGCGCTCCCGCAGGAACTCCGTGTCGATGCCGATAGCCGTCTCACCTTGCAGTTCAGCTAGCAGATCCTCGAGTGCGGGTCGCGAGGCGATCAAGGCAGTGGACGACGGCATCGATGGACTATGCAAGAATTCAGCGCTCAGGGGAACGAATTTCGGAAAATGACCGGCATCATCAAAATCTTCATTGACATCTTGTTATTGCGTGCGGGTCCGCAAGACCTGCCGACTTCCAAGCAGTTGCTCGGCATTTGTTTCGCCACGCTCGTGGTGTTGCAAGCGGCGCTCGGTACCTGGCTGATGCCGGCTGAGGACTCCATCGTACCGCAGGCGATCCTCTCGACGCTGATCACGCTCGCTTGGGTTGCGTTGATCCTGCAACTGTCGGGACGACTCGAGCGATTCGTGCAAACAGCGACGGCTCTGCTCGGTGTCGCCTGTCTCTTCGCGCCGGTGAGTATTCCGCTGGTGTCCACCATCCGACCCGAGGTGGGTCAGCCGGTGGCGATGACGCCGCTTGCGCTCGTGGCATTTGCTCTGAGTATTTTTTTGATCTATGTCAATGCCAGAATTCTGCGTGCTGCGACCGAGCGTTCGATGTTGCAGTGCGCGTTGCTGTTCATGGCAGGTGAGTTGTTCACGTTTTTCGTGCTGGTCGCGCTCGGGCTCGGCGCAGATGCACCGGCCGCCGGCTGATGCATCTGCATATCCTCGGCATTTGCGGCACCTTCATGGGTGGGATCGCGGCCATCGCTCAAGCGGCTGGCCATCGCGTCACCGGTTCTGATCGCAACGTCTATCCCCCGATGAGTTCGCAGCTCGCGGCGCTAGGTATCGAGGTCGTCGAGGGTTTCGATCCAGAGCAACTCGATGCACAGCCTGATGTGGTTGTCGTGGGCAACGTAATGAGTCGCGGGCATCCGGTGATCGAGGCTTTGCTAGAGCGCGATATTCCGTTCGTATCAGGTCCCGAATGGCTCTCACGAGAGGTGTTGCGCGAGCGTTGGGTGCTGGCGGTCGCCGGCACCCATGGCAAGACCACGACCAGCAGCATGCTTGCGTGGATCCTCGAGTTCGCCGGCCTGTCGCCGGGTTTTTTGATCGGTGGCGTACCCGAGGATTTCGGGGTCAGCGCCCGCTTGGGTGAGCGCCCGTTCTTCGTGATCGAGGCGGATGAGTACGACACGGCGTTCTTCGACAAGCGCGCGAAATTCGTCCATTACCGACCTCGCACCCTGATCCTCAACAATCTCGAATACGACCACGCCGACATCTACCCGGATGTCGCAGCGATCCAGAGGCAGTTCCATCATCTCGTTCGCACGGTCCCCGGTTCGGGCTTGATCGTGCATCACGCAAGCGAGCCGCATTTGCTTGAGACATTGGAGATGGGTTGTTGGACCCCGCGCGAATCTTTTGCTCGCTCTGGAGTCGGCGGGGCGTTTTGGAAAGTGCGTCAAGTGGCAGCCGACGGGTCAGCCTTCGAGGTTTTCTGTGGTGATGTTCTGGCCGGCGAAGTGGCCTGGTCGTTGATCGGCGGACATAACGTCGACAACGCGTTGGCAGCGATCGCCGCAGCGCGTCATGCGGGTGTGCCACCCGAAGTTTCCTGCGCAGCGCTCAAAGAATTTCGCGGCATCAAGCGTCGCATGGAGTTGCGTGGTGAAGTCGGCGGTGTACGCGTCTACGATGATTTTGCGCACCATCCAACGGCCATCACGACCACCGTCGAGGGTCTGCGTGCTCGGGTTGGCTCTGAGCGTATCGTTGCGATCCTCGAGCCTCGCTCAAACACGATGCGCATGGGTGTACATCGCGATGCGCTCGCGTCATCGTTAACGGCAGCCGATGAAGTCTGGTTGCATACGCCACCTGCGCTCGGTTGGGACCCTTCGCCCGTTCTCGCCGAGCTCGGTGGTCGTGGGTACCACTGTGACGATGTCGACTTGCTGGCGCGGCAACTGGCGCAACGCTTGCGCCCGGGAGACCACGCGCTGATCATGTCCAACGGTGGTTTTGGCGGCTTGCACGGCAAGTTGCTCGCAGCGCTCGGGGAGGTAGGGCATGGCACGCAGGGATGAACGCATCGTCACGGTTGGCATGACCGGCGCCTCGGGTACCCAGTACGGATTGCGTCTGGTCGAGTGCCTAATCCAAGCGGACTATCAGGTTTTTCTGATGTTCACGAAGGCCGCCCAGATCGTGGTGGGCTCCGAGACTGACTGCAAATTGCCGGGGCGTACGGCCGAACAGACCCGATATCTCAGCCAACTCTTTAACGCGCGCGAGGGTCAGCTGCGTGTCTTCGGTGACGAGGAGTGGACCTCGCCGGTAGCCAGTGGTTCCGGTGCGCCGCGGCAAATGGTGGTGTGCCCGGCTAGCATGGCGACGGTATCGGCCATCGCCACGGGTGCTAGCGAAAATCTGCTCGAACGCGCAGCGGATGTCGTGATCAAAGAGCGTGGCAATCTGATCATCGTGCCGCGCGAGACGCCGTTTTCGCCGATCCATCTCGAAAACATGTTGAAGCTGGCGCGGCTCGACGTGACGATCCTCCCGGCGAACCCCGGCTTCTACAACCGACCGACCGATGTCGCTGCTATGGTCGATTTCATTGTTGCGCGTATTCTCGACCAGCTTGGGGTGGAGCATCAGCTGATGCAGCGCTGGGGCCGCGAGTCCTGAAGTCGATGAGCGAGACCAGCGAAATACCGCTATTTCCGCTCAGTACCGTGCTGTTCCCGCGCGGTCCGTTACCGCTGCGTATCTTTGAGCCACGGTATGTCGACATGATCAAGCGCTGCATGCGCGAGGGCAGTTGCTTCGGCGTCGTGCTGATCACCGAGGGCGGCGAAGCCGGTGCGAAATCCGGTTTTTGTGAGATCGGCACGACAGCGCGTATTGTCGATTTCAATCTTCTACCGGACGGGCTACTCGGCATCAGTTGTCGCGGCGAGCGTCGCTTCCGGGTGTTGCGTGCGTGGCGTCAGGATGATGGGCTGAACCTCGGTGAGGTCGAATGGATCGATCAACCGGCAACGAGTGCCCGCGCGGCGCTAACCGTGCCCGAGGAGTATCGGCACCTCGCCGATTTGTTGCGTCGTGTCTTGCCCGAGCTCGGCGATATCTATGAAGGCATCGAACCACGCTTCGACGACGCCGACTGGGTCGGTTCGCGCTTGGTCGAGATATTGCCGATCAGTCTCGCCGACAAACAGGCGTGTCTCGAGCTGCTCGATCCGCTGCGTCGCCTCGCGTTGTTGTCACCGTTGATTCGGCGCGATGTCGGCAACGACGCCTGAGCGTCGTCGAGCGTAGAAGGGCAGTAGCAACGCACCGATCAGCACGGTCGCACCGAGCACTAGCCACCCAACCACGCCATCGAAGTCGGAGAGCAGGAAGCGCGCCGAATGGGTCGCGTTCGGTTGCGATGTTTCGCGCAGCAACGCAATGACCCACACCCAACCGGCATGCAAGCCAATGCAGGCAGCGATGTTGCCCGTGAGCGCACGCACCATGCCTAGCAGCACTCCAACCGCTGCGAGCGCGAGAAAGGCATCGAGAATCGCCAGCGGTTCGGCGAGCTGTGCGAGCGTGCCTGCAACATGTCGCCAACCACTATCCCAACCGAGCTCTTCGACGGGAATACGATAGCGGCCAACGAAATGCACCGCTGCGTAGAGCACTGCGGTGAGCGAGACGGCGAGGGTCGTGCCGGATTCACGTTCGATCGCAGTGTGCATGGCGCCGCGCATGAAAGTCTCTTCGATCAAAGCCACGGTGATACCGGTCAGTAAACCGCCAAAGGCGATGGCCATTAGCAAGCTGCTGTCGATGGCGAGATCTGCATTCAAGATGCGTAAATCGAACGCGAACATCGCAAGGCCAACCGGCAGCATCGTCGCCACGCCTAGCAGCAAGCCCAAGCCGGCTTCGCGCAAGAACTTCGGGCGGGCGAGGCCCCAGCCGAGGCTCGCGCGATCGGCGACGCCGAGACGGCGCGCCATCCAGATAAAGCCGATGAGCAGTGCCAGCATGCCGAGGCGATTCGCGACGCGGTGAAATTTGAGGTCGAATGTCGGCGTCAAGGCATCGTAGAGCGGCCAAGAGAAGAGAGCCATGGCTGCAAAGCCCGCCACAAACAGCACCAAGAAGAGCCCAAAGCTGCGCATCAAAGAAATCCTGATGTAGCTACGCCGTTCTTTGAACCATCATTCAGCTCTAGCCATTCGATCCGACTGTCGATGCGGCCGTCATCCTGCAAAGACAGTAGCCGGAACCCCGGCGGCCGTGTGTCGAGCTCGAAGTCGACGACGAGAGGCTTGAATTGCACGCAAGTCGAGGGCGTTGCCATCATTCGGATGTTTCCGTGCATGCCATCAAACGCTTGATGCACATGGCCCCAGAGCACGCCCCGAACGCGCGGGTGTTTGGCGAGAATCTCGAGGAAGCGTTGCGGCTCTTCGAGAGCGACCGTGTCGAGCCATACGCTGTTCGATGGGATCGGGTGGTGATGCAGCACGACAAGCGCGTGTTTGTACCGTGCATCGGCCAGTGCGTTTTCGAGGCGCTGCAACTCGGCGTCGCTGAGGCGACCGGCGGCGCTGCCGGGGAGCATCGAGTCGAGCATCACAATGCGCCAGTGTCCACAATCGTGATGGCCGCAATATTGGAACGGCGCTTCGGCGAACACGTCGCTCATCAACGCCGGATCGTCATGATTGCCAGGCAAACACAGCACCGGTGGGCCGAGCACACCGAGTTCGCGAGCGATCCAGCGGTAACCGTCGGGGTCGTCGTGTACGAGATCACCGGTGGCGAGGATCGCATCGAGCTGTTGGAAACCACCGCAGCGGCGCCTTGCGAGATCGAGGGTCGCGCGGAGCGTGTCGAGTGTGACGATGCCGCGCATGCCGCCGGCCGGATCGCCGACGAGGTGGGTGTCGGTCAGTTGCAGCAGATGTACGGCAGTCATGACGTTCATGCTAACGCCATGACTGCCGCTCTGTCAGCGCAAACTCAGTAGCGGTAGGTCTCGGGCTTGTAGGGACCCTGCTTGGTCACACCGATGTAATTGGCTTGCTGATCGGTGAGTTCCGTCAATTGGGCGCCGAGCTTCTGCAGATGCAGTCGTGCGACCTTCTCGTCGAGATGCTTCGGCAGCACATACACGCCAACCGGATACTTTTCGTGGTTCGCCCACAATTCGATCTGCGCGATCGTCTGGTTCGCGAACGACGAGGACATCACGAAACTCGGGTGGCCCGTGCCGCAGCCGAGGTTCACGAGGCGCCCCTCGGCGAGCAGCGTGATGCGCTTGCCGTCGGGGAAGATCACGTGATCAACCTGCGGCTTGATGTTCTCCCACTGGCACTGCTTCAACGAAGCACAATCGATTTCGTTGTCGAAGTGGCCAATGTTGCAGACGATCGCCTGGTCCTTCATGCGCTTCATATGATCGAACGTGATCACGTGGAAGTTACCCGTGGCCGTCACGAAGATGTCGGCCTTGTCGGCGGCATATTCCATGGTGACGACGCGGTAACCTTCCATCGCTGCCTGCAGCGCGCAGATCGGATCGCACTCGGTGACCCACACTTGCGCGGAGAGCGCTCGAAGGGCCTGGGCCGAGCCCTTACCCACATCGCCATAGCCACAGACCACGGCGACTTTGCCGGCGATCATGACGTCGGTGGCGCGCTTGATGGCATCCACCAACGATTCACGACAACCGTAAAGATTGTCGAACTTCGACTTCGTGACCGCATCGTTCACGTTGATGGCGGGGAAGGCAAGGGCGCCATCCTTGGCCATCTGGTAGAGGCGCTTGACGCCGGTGGTGGTCTCCTCGGTCACGCCGCGGATGTGCTTGATACGCGTCGAGTACCACTTCGGATCGCGCTGCAAGGTTTCTTTGATGCTCGCGAAAAGGTATTCCTCTTCCTCGCTGCCCGGGTGCGAGAGCACCGACAGATCGCTCTCGGCTTTGGTGCCAAGGTGCAGCAACAGCGTGGCGTCGCCACCGTCGTCGAGGATCATGTTCGAGTAGCCACCGTCGGACCATTCGAAGATGCGATGAGTGAAATCCCAGTATTCCTTCAGCGACTCGCCCTTGTAGGCGAAGACGGGCGTACCGTTGACGGCGATCGCAGCGGCCGCGTGATCCTGCGTCGAGAAGATGTTGCACGAGGCCCAACGAACCTGCGCACCGAGCGCTTGCAGCGTCTCAATGAGCACGGCCGTCTGGATGGTCATGTGCAGCGAGCCGGTGATGCGGGCGCCGCGCAGAGGTTGCGTCGGGGCGAACTCCTCTCGGATCGCCATCAAGCCCGGCATTTCGGTCTCGGCGATACGGATTTCCTTGCGACCCCAATCGGCGAGGGAGAGATCGGCGACGTGGAAGTCGGTCTTACCGATCGATTTAACGACAGCGTTCATGGTCTGACTCCGTTGATCTTGGTTGAAGATTAACGGGCGCCGTTGAACGTCATCCTGACTCGCAACGAGCCTGGCATCGGCCAACCCGATGCTGCAGCGCCCCTCGTCGCGGTGTGTAGTTTACCTGCGCCGCCTCGCGGCAGCGACTGTTTCAGCGACGACGCTTAATTCCAGCGTCGGCCGCCAAGGCGGCAGCCCGGTCGGTGCGCTCCCAGGTGAAATCCTGATCCTCACGCCCGAAATGGCCGTACGCCGCGGTTTTTTGATAGATGGGCCGGGCGAGCTTCAACATTTCGCGCAGGCCATAAGGGGTTAGATCGAAATGCCGGCCGACGAGCTGCGTGAGTTTCTCACGCGGGACTTTGCCGGTGCCGAAGGTTTCGACCATGACCGAGGTCGGTTCCGCCACGCCGATGGCATACGACACCTGGACTTCACAGCGGTCGGCAAGCCCGGCAGCCACGATGTTCTTGGCGACGTACCGCGCTGCATAGGCCGCCGAGCGATCCACTTTCGAGGGATCCTTACCCGAGAAAGCGCCGCCACCGTGGCGCGCGAAGCCGCCGTACGTGTCGACGATGATCTTACGGCCCGTGAGACCGCAATCGCCCACCGGCCCACCGATCACGAAGCGACCGGTCGGGTTGATGTGAAACTTGGTTCCTTTGTGCAGCCACTTTTTCGGCAGCACGGGCAGGAGGATTTCCTCCATCACGGCATCGCGCAGCTTTTTGGTCGAGATGTCGTCGCTGTGCTGCGTCGAGAGCACCACCGCTTCGATGGCGACCGGCTTGTCGTTCTCGTATCGCAGCGTGACTTGGCTCTTGGCATCCGGACGCAGCCAGGGCAGTTTGCCTTGCTTGCGCACTTTCGCTTGGCGCTCCACCAAACGATGCGACAAAGTGATCGCCGCGGGCATCAAAACTTCGGTTTCGTTCGTGGCGAAGCCGAACATCAAGCCCTGATCGCCCGCGCCCTGCTTGCGTGGATCACTGCGATCGACGCCTTGAGCGATGTCGGCAGATTGCTTCCCGATGACGTTGAGTACGCCGCACGACGCGCCGTCGAAACCCATATCCGAGGAGTTGTATCCAATGCCGAGCACGGTGCGACGCACAATGGCTTCGATATCGACCCACGCGTTGGTCGTGACTTCGCCTGCAACGATTGCCACACCCGTCTTCACGAGTGTTTCGACGGCCACTCGACAGCGCTTATCCTCGGTGAGGATGGCATCGAGAATGGCGTCCGAAATTTGGTCGGCGACTTTATCCGGGTGGCCTTCGGAAACGGATTCCGAAGTGAACAGGTAATGATTGGCCATGGGCATCGTCCAGCGGTTACACAGCCGGAAAAGTATAGCGGTTAATCGCGGTGGTTCATTGAAAAAAAGGCGCTCGGTGAGCGAGAATTGCAGTTTCACGCAAGCAGGATGAGCCCGCCCCATGACTGATCGCCGCACCCTCTCCAACGCCATTCGGGCGCTCTCCATGGATGCGGTGCAGAGGGCAGCCTCTGGGCATCCCGGCGCTCCGATGGGCATGGCGGATATCGCCGAAGTGCTCTGGCGTGAGGCCATGGAATACAACCCGGCCAACCCGCGTTGGGTGGATCGAGATCGCTTCGTTCTCTCGAATGGGCACGCATCGATGCTGCTCTATTCCGTGCTCCACTTGACAGGTCATCCGCTCTCGATCGAGGACATCAAAAATTTCCGTCAGCTGGGCGCGCGCACGGCAGGTCATCCCGAGCACGAGCCGGCGATCGGTATCGAGACTACGACCGGCCCGCTCGGTCAGGGCATTGCCACTGCCGTTGGTATGGCGCTGGCCGAGAGGCTGCTCGCCGCAGAGTTTAATCGCGAAGGCCACGACATCGTCGATCACCACACCTGGGTCTTCCTTGGTGACGGATGCATGATGGAGGGCATTTCGCACGAGGCGGCTTCGCTCGCTGGCACCTTGGGCCTCGGCAAACTGATTTGCGTTTACGACGATAACGGCATCTCGATCGACGGTAACGTCAACGGCTGGATGTCGGACGACACGGCCAAGCGTTTCACCGCTTACGGCTGGCAGGTCATCAAAGATATCGATGGGCACGACGCCGAGTCGGTCTCCAAGGCGCTGCGCAAGGCGAAGGCGAATCGTCGGCAGCCCACGCTGATTTGCGCGCGCACCGTCATCGGCAAGGGTGCGCCTAATAAGCAGGGCAGCAAGTCGACTCACGGTGAGCCACTCGGTGTCGAGGAGATTTCCGCAACGCGCGCCGCTCTCGGTTGGTCGCACGAGCCTTTTGTGGTGCCCGAAGACGTGCGGGCTGCGTGGGACCAGCGCGCACGCGGCGACAAAGCCGAGAAATCGTGGAAACGTCGCTTCAATCGGTACAAGCGCGAGTTTCCCGAGCTTGCGGCGGAGTTCACCCGCCGGATGAAGGGCGACTTGCCGGGTAACTGGCCTGCACTGCGTGATGCTGCCATGGCGGCGGCGGCGGCCGTGACTGCGCCGCAGGCGACCCGCGCGTCCTCTCAAGTCATCCTGAATGCGATCGGCCCTGGCATGGGCGAGCTGCTGGGCGGCTCAGCGGACTTGACCGGCTCGGTGAACACCTTCCGTAAGGACTCCAAGGCGATCACGCCAGAGGATGCGAGCGGCAACTACGTCTATTACGGCGTACGCGAATTCGCGATGACGGCGATGATGAACGGGCTTGCCCTGCATGGCGGTTTCGCGCCTTATGCGGGGACGTTCCTCGTGTTCTCTGATTATGCGCGTAACGCCGTGCGCTTGGCTGCGCTGATGCATCAAAGAATTCTGCTGGTGTACACCCACGACTCCATCGGGCTTGGCGAGGACGGTCCGACGCACCAGCCGATTGAACATCTGGCTTCGCTTCGAGCGATGCCGAATCTGTCGCTGTGGCGCCCGTGCGATGCCACCGAGACGGCAGTGGCTTGGCTAACGGGCATCGAGCGTGTCACGGGCCCGACCTCACTGGTGCTGACGCGTCAGGCCTTGCCGCAGCAGCCGCGCGACACCGCGCAGCTCGCCGCGATTGCAAACGGCGGCTACGTCCTCATCGAGCCCGTCGGTGGTGAGCCTGAAGCGATCGTGATGGCGACCGGCTCCGAGGTCGCGCCGGCTGCCGAAGCGGTGCGCGCCAAGAACGCGGCGGGTCGTCGAATCCGACTCGTGTCGATGCCGTCCACCGATACGTTTGATAGGCAGGACGCCGCTTGGCGCGAAGCGGTGTTACCCAAGCGGGTCACGCGTCGTGTCGCTGTAGAAGCCGCGGCTACGCAAAGCTGGTGGAAGTACGTTGGCAGCGAGGGACGAGTGCTCGGCATCGATCGGTTCGGCGCCTCGGGCAAGGCCGCGGAGCTCTTCGAGCATTACGGATTGACGAGCGCTCACATCGGTCGCGCGATCGACGAGCTGCTCGCGAACTGAACAGATACCAAACGCTTTTTCATTGAGAGGTCAGGACACATGGCGATCAAGGTTGGCATCAACGGATATGGACGGATCGGACGCAACGTGCTGCGTGCGCTCTACGAGAGTGGCCGTAACCGCGAGATACAAATCGTTGCGATCAACGATTTAGGTGATGCCGAAACCAATGCCCACCTCACGCGCTACGACACCGCGCATGGCCGCTTTCCGTGTGAAGTGAAGGTCGATGGAGATTCGATGGTCGTTAACGGCGATCGCATCCGGGTGCTCGCCCAGCGCGATCCCGCGAAGCTGCCTTGGGGCGAGCTGGGGGTCGATTTCGTGCTCGAATGCACCGGCCTTTTTACAAGCAAGGCCAAAGCGTCTGCGCATTTGGCGGGTGGCGCCAAGAAGGTCGTCATCTCGGCGCCCGGTGGTGACGATGTGGATGCGACCGTTGTCTTCGGCGTCAATCATCAGATTCTGCGTGCGGCGCACTCAGTGATCTCCAACGCGTCGTGCACGACCAACTGTTTGGCGCCGGTCGCGCAGGTGCTGCACGAGAACATCGGCATCGAGAGTGGGCTCATGACCACCGTGCACGCGTATACGAACGATCAGGTGCTCACCGACGTTTATCACTCGGATCTTCGCCGCGCTCGCTCGGCCACCATGTCGATGATCCCGACCAAGACCGGCGCCGCAGCAGCCGTGGGTCTCGTGCTGCCTGAACTGAAGGGCAAGTTCGACGGCTTCGCCGTACGCGTACCGACGATCAACGTCTCGCTGGTCGATCTCACCCTGACTCCGAAACGGGCGACCACGGTGGCGGAGGTCAATGAATTGATGAAGGCCGCCGCCGAAGGTCCGCTGAAGGGTGTATTGGCGTACACCGAAGCGCCGCTCGTCTCGATCGACTACAACCACGATGCGCATTCATCGACCTTCGATGGCACGATGACCAAGGTCATCGGCGGTAATCTGGTCAAGGTCTGCGCGTGGTACGACAACGAGTGGGGCTTCTCCAACCGGATGCTCGACACGACGCTCGCGTGGTCGAAGGCGAACTGATCATTATGCCGGTTCGTCGGATGCTCGATCTCGAGCTCAAGGGTCAGCGTGTGCTGATCCGTGAGGATTTGAACGTCCCCGTCGAGGGGGGTGTGATCACGAGCGATGCGCGTATTCGCGCGGCGCTGCCGACGATCCGCGCAGCACGCGACGCCGGCGCGCGTGTGATGCTGCTGTCGCATCTGGGTCGCCCCAAGGAGGGTGAGTTCTCTGCCGAGAATTCCTTGGCGCCGGTCGCCGCGCGTTTGGCAGAGCTGCTCGGTACCCCCGTGCGCCTTGTGAGTGAGTGGTTGAATGGGATCGAGTGTGCGCCTGGCGAAGTGGTGCTCTGCGAGAACGTGCGTTTCAACAAAGGCGAGAAGCAGGACGACGAGGCGCTCTCGCGTCGTATGGCGGCGCTTTGCGACATCTTCGTGATGGATGCCTTCGGCACCGCGCATCGAGCCGAGGCCAGCACACATGGCGTCGCGCGCTTTGCGCCGATTGCTTGCGCAGGCCCGCTATTGGTCGGCGAGCTCGAGGCGCTCGAGCGCGCGCTGGCCAAGCCCGCGCGTCCCCTGGTCGCGATCGTCGCGGGCTCAAAAGTGTCGACCAAACTCACCGTGCTCGAGTCGTTGCTCTCGAAAGTCGATCAGCTGATCGTGGGTGGTGGTATCGCCAATACTTTTCTGGCGGCGAGCGGCGTTGCCGTCGGCAAGTCGTTGCACGAGCCGGATATGCTCGATACGGCGCGTGCGTTGCTCGCGCAGGCAAAAGCCAAAGGCACTGCGATTCCGCTGCCGACTGATGTCGTTGTCGCCAAGGAATTCTCGGCGACAGCCGTCGCAACAACACGAGCTGTCGAAACGGTCGCAGCCGACGAGCTAATCCTCGATATCGGCCCCTCGAGCGCCCGCTCGCTTGCAACGCTGTTGCAATCGGCGGGCACGATACTCTGGAATGGTCCAGTTGGTGTGTTCGAGTTCGATTCGTTCGCGGGTGGAACGCGGGTGATCGCCGAGGCGATCGCTGCCAGTTCGGCGTACTCTCTGGCGGGCGGCGGCGACACGCTCGCGGCGATCGAAAAGTTCGGTGTCGAACCCGGTATTTCGTACATCTCCACCGGTGGCGGCGCCTTCCTCGAGTTCGTCGAGGGTAAGACCCTCCCGGCAGTGGCGGCGCTGGAGGCCCGATTCGACGCATAACGTGCTGGCAAGGGGCTTGCGTGCACCTCACAATGAAGGCCTATGTTGCGTAGAACCAAGATCGTCGCCACCCTCGGGCCGGCGACAGACGATATCGACGTCCTTTTCGATATGTGCCGGGCCGGTCTGGATGTGGCTCGGGTGAACTTTTCCCACGGCAACCATGACGACCACCTGCGGCGGATCATGCTGTTGCGTGAGGCGTCAACGCGCGCGGGTCGTTACGTCGCTATTTTGGGCGATCTCGCCGGTCCCAAGATTCGGATCGAGAGTTTCCAGAGTGGCAAAGTCGATTTGCAGGACGGGCAAGCCTTTGCGCTCGATACCGCACTCGACTCCAAAGCCGGGAATGAGTCCGTCGTCGGAGTCGCCTACAAAGAACTCGTCAACGACGTGAAAGCGGGCGATACGCTGCTTCTCAACGATGGTCTCATCGTGCTTGAAGTCACGGCCGTTCACGGCACTCGGATCGAGACCAAGGTGATGGCCGGCGGCGAGCTGTCCAACCGCAAAGGTGTGAATCGCAAAGGTGGCGGTATTTCCGCACCTGCCCTGACCGACAAAGATTTCGAGGATATCCGCTTCGCTTCAGCGCAGGGTCTTGATTACCTTGCGTTGTCGTTCGTACGTGATGCCGCAGATGTCCACAAAGCACGCGAGTTGCTTAAACAGGCGGGCGGCGAGTCCGTGCGTATCGTTGCCAAAATCGAGCGGCACGAGGCGGTTGCCCATCTCGATGAAATCATCGCCGCTACCGACGTGATCATGGTGGCGCGTGGCGATCTCGGTGTGGAGATGGGTCACGCGGCGCTGACCGGTTTGCAGAAGACCATGATCTACAAAACTCGGCATGCGAATCGCATCGTCATCACGGCGACGCAAATGATGGAATCGATGATCCAGAACCCGGTGCCGACGCGCGCCGAGGTGAGCGACGTCGCCAATGCTGTGATGGACGGGACCGATGCCGTGATGCTGTCGGCAGAAACGGCGGCGGGCAAGTACCCGGTCAAGGCCGTAGCGGCGATGGCCGAGGTGATCTCGGGCGCCGAGCGTTATCAAATTGCGGCACACAAACCCCGTGAGCGATACGGTGCGATGTTCTCCGAAACGGAGGAGGCGATCGCCAACGCGGTGATGTACACGGCCAATCATCTCGAGGTAAAGGCCATCGTGGCGTTGACCGAGAGCGGCGCCACGCCGCAGTGGATGTCGCGCTTTCGCTCGGGCATTCCCATCTATGCGTTTACCCGGCACGAGAAAACGCGGCGCCGAGTGACCCTTTATCGCGGCGTGTATCCGGTGTCCTTCGATCTGCCGCGTGATACGCGTGATGGCTTGTTGCGAGCCGTATTCCATCAATTGCTCGACTTGCAGCTGGTCTGTGAGGGTGACCAAATCATTCTCACCAAGGGCGAGTTCTCGGGCGTGCAGGGTGGTACGAATTCTCTGCAGATCCTGACCGTACATCGCTAGTGCTCAGTATGACGGCAAGGCCGATCAAGCGTTGGGTTGGTCGCGGCTTGCTGATCTTGGCCGCATTGTTGGTTGCGACGATTGCGGCGGCGTACTGGGCTTTGCGCGGTTCGCTGCCTGACCTCGCAGGTGGTATCGAGACTCCTGCGGGTGCGCTGACGGCGGATGTACGTATCGAGCGCGATGCCGATGGTGCGCCGACTATACGGGGGCGTAGTTTTGCCGATGTCGCTTTTGGTCTCGGCTTTGCGCACGCTCAGGATCGCTATTTTCAAATGGATCTCTCGCGGCGTCTGGCAGCCGGTGAGTTGGCGGCGTTGCTCGGTCCGACTCTGGTGGGTCAAGACAAATCGGCGCGAGTCTTCCGACTGCGTGAGGTCGCAAGGCAGGTCATCAACGACAGCACCGCCGACCAACGCGTCTGGATCGAGGCTTATACGCGGGGCGTGAATGCGGGTCTCGGGTCCCTCGAAGTCCGACCGTGGGAATATTTGCTCCTGCGTCAAAAACCGGCCGAATGGCTTGTCGAAGACTCGATTCTCGTTGTGCATGCGATGTGGTGGCAGTTGCAGCACGAGAGCATCGAGTCGGAGATGACGCGCCGTGCGATCAGCGCGCGACTCGAGGAGCGCATGCGGACAGCCGCCGGCGATGGCGAGATCGATTTGACCGCCGTGCGCGCCGTGCAGCAGTTTCTGTTTCCCCGCGGCAATGAATGGGACGCACCGAACTTCGCAACCGATGCCGATCGGAAGGCTGCCAATGGCGGCGCCGCATTCGCAGCTCCGGCTGTGCCGCCGCCCGAGTGGCTCGATTTACGTCGCTCCCGGGTTTCCGGTGTCGTCGTGCGCGCCGCTTTTGATGAGGAGGCGCGAGGTTTTCCGGGTAGTAATGCATGGGCCGTCGCGGGGAAACACACGCAAAGCGGTGCGGCTTTGGTGGCGGGCGATATGCATTTGGGCTTGCGAGTGCCGACCGTTTGGTACCGTGCCCGACTCATCGTGACGGACAACGACGGTTCGCCGATGGAGCTCAATGGTGTGACGCTACCGGGTCTTCCAGCAGTGGCAGCTGGCAGCAACGGTCGGATCGCGTGGTCGTTCACCAACAGCTATGGCGACTGGGCGGACGTGCGTGGTTTGTCGTGTGTATCGGGGCGGCGTGGTTATCTGGCGCCGGGTGGTGAG
Organism: Gammaproteobacteria bacterium; assembly: GCA_018970145.1. Classification (GTDB taxonomy): domain Bacteria; phylum Pseudomonadota; class Gammaproteobacteria; order Steroidobacterales; family Steroidobacteraceae; genus UBA964. Next base: position 10,754 of record JAGWWY010000008.1, on the reverse strand, counting down.
ACCGCCTTCGAGATTCGCCAAGAGCGTATCGAGATCGCCGGAGCCGATCCCGAGATGTTCGAAATTTGGGAAAGCGCGTCCGGCCCCATCATCAAGGTCGACGGTGATGCCAAGACGGGCGAGACCTGCTGGGCGGCACGCTGGTTGATCACCGAGCGTGGTGCGACCAATCTCGCGAGTCTCGAGTTGCAGCAGGTGAGTGATCTTGAAGCTGCACTACAACTGGCGCCGAGCGTCGGAATCCCACATCAAAACTTTACCCTCGGAGATCGGAGCGGGCGGATCGCTTGGACCATTATCGGGCGTATCCCGGAAGGTTCGCTCGGACCCGAAACGGCTCGTCCGGTGCCCTGGCGCGATGCGACCGCAGCGCCGCGAATCGTCGACCCGCAGGTCGGTCGTTTGTGGAGTGCCAACTCCCGTCATGTCGAGGGCGAACTCGAGACGGTGCTCGGTAACGATGAGGCTGAAAGCGGCATGGGTTACGACATGGGAACGAGGCAGGGCCGCATCCGCGATCGGTTGCTTGCGATCGATGGCGAGGCGACGCCTGCAGACATGCTGTCGATCCAGTTCGATGCGCGGGCGGAGTTTCTAGATCGTTGGCAGCAACTGTTACTAGGCGTGCTTGATGAGGATGCACTCAAGAATCATCCGAGGCGGGCTGAGCTGCGTCGCTGGGTGAGCGAATGGAGGGGTGTCGCGGCGGCCGATTCGGTGAGTTATCGTCTGGTGCGCGCCTATCGCGACACTACGCGTAAAGCGGTGTGGAGCATGTTCACCGAGTCTTTGCAGACGGCGCAGGGTTCATATCCGAATGCACTTTTCGAGGGATCACTGTGGCGGCTCGTCACCGAGCAGCCCGCTCACATGCTGACGGCCAACTATGCTGATTGGCGCAGTTTCCTGCTACAGCAAGCGGATCTCGTGATAGAGCGTTTGGAAGAGAGTTGCGGAACGCTCGCCAATTGTCGTTGGGGTCAATACAACACCACGCGTATTCGCCATCCGCTCTCGGCGGCCTTGGGTCCGCTTGCAGGCTATCTCGACATGCCAGCGCGACAACTCAACGGCGATATGAATGTGCCGCATGTGACGGGCCCTAGTTTCGGCGCTTCCGAGCGCTTTGCCATCTCACCGGGGCGTGAGTCGGAAGCGTACTTACAGATTCCTGGTGGTCAGAGCGGGCATCCCTTGTCGCCTTTCTATCAAACGGGGTTTGACGACTGGGTCAGCGGGCGACCGCGAGCTTTGTTACCAGGCCCGACCCAGTATTCTTTGACCTTGGTGGCCAAGCCATGACAGAAACGCGTTTCGTCGGTACTGATCGTTATATCACCACAGCTGATCTTGGTATGGCGGTCAATGCGGCCATCACCTTAGGCAGGCCGCTCCTGATCAAGGGTGAACCGGGCACGGGCAAGACGCAGCTTGCTCTCGAGGTGGCTGGTGCTCTCGGCCGACCGATCTTCGAGTGGCACGTCAAGTCGACCAGTAAAGCGCAGCAGGGTCTTTACGAATACGACGCCGTCTCACGCTTGCGAGACTCACAACTGGGTGATCCCAAAGTCGCGGACATTCGTAATTACATACTGCGGGGCAAGTTATGGGAGGCGTTCGATTCCGAGACGCAACCGGTATTGCTGATCGACGAAATCGACAAGGCGGATATCGAATTCCCGAACGATCTATTGCGTGAAATCGACCGGATGGAATTCTATGTTTACGAGACTCGCGAACTGGTCCAGGCGCGGCATCGACCGATCATCATCATCACGAGTAACAACGAGAAGGAACTACCCGATGCCTTTCTGCGTCGGTGCTTCTTTCACTACATCCGTTTTCCCGATGCCGAGACGATGGAAAAGATCGTCGCCGTGCACTATCCGAATCTGAAAAAAGAGCTACTTGCGGAGGCCTTGGGCGCGTTTTACAAGGTGCGTGAGACGCCCGGTCTCAAAAAGAAGCCATCGACCTCCGAGTTACTCGATTGGATCAAGTTGTTGCTGGCTGAGGATGTTCCACCGGAAGTGCTGCGCAGCGATGACCCGAAAAAGGCGATCCCGCCGCTCTACGGCGCGTTGTTGAAGAATGAGCAAGACGTCCACCTTTTCGAGCAGCTGATTTTCCTCAATCGTCGCGCGCGCTGACGCCGATGTTGATCCGCTTCTTCTTCGATCTGCGAGCGGCGGGAGTTCCGGTGTCGATCACCGAGCTTCTTTCGTTGCTGCAGGCGCTTGAGGCGCGCGTCGCTTACTGTTCTGCCGAGGAGTTTTATTGGTTGGCGCGCCTGACGCTCGTGAAGGATGAGCGGCATTTCGATCGCTTCGATCGCGTTTTCGCAGAGCATTTCGCGGGTGCCGAGCGCTTATTCGAGAAAATCGTCGCACAAGTACCAGCCGAGTGGTTGCAGATGATGGCCGAGCGCCTCTTCACCGAGGAGGAGCGAGCGAAAGCGCAGGCGCTTGGCAGTTGGGACAAGCTGCTTGAGACCTTGCGTGAGCGCTTGAAAGAACAGAAAGAGCGTCACTCAGGCGGCAACAAATGGATCGGTACGGGAGGCACATCGCCCTTTGGCTCGGGTGGCTACAACCCCGAGGGCATACGCATCGGCGATCAGGGCCAGCGTCAGCGCCGCGCTGTCAAAGTATGGGAGGCGCGTGAGTATCGCAACTTCGATGATCGACGCGAACTCGGCACGCGCAATCTCAAGATGGCGCTGCGTCGGTTGCGCAAGTTTGCGCGGCAAGGCGCCGCCGATGAGCTCGATCTCGATGGCACCATCGATGCAACGGCGCGCAATGCGGGTTGGCTTGATCTGAAGCTGCGCCCCGAACGGCGTAACGCCGTGAAAGTGCTGCTACTGCTGGATGTGGGCGGTTCGATGGATGATCACATTCGCCTGTGCGAAGAGCTCTTCTCGGCTGCTCGGAGCGAGTTCAAGCATCTCGAGCACTTTTACTTCCACAACTTCATCTACGAAACGCTGTGGAAGGACAATCGACGTCGCCACGCCGAGAAGAGCGCAACCTTCGATCTGCTGCGTACATTCAATTCTGATTATCGGGTGATCTTTGTCGGGGATGCAGCGATGAGTCCTTACGAGATTCTGCAACCAGGCGGCAGTGTCGAACACTGGAACGCGGAAGCCGGTGTCGAGTGGATGCGGCGCTTCACCGCGCATTTCCCGAAACTCATCTGGTTGAACCCGACGCCCGAAGAGCATTGGGGTTGGACTCCATCGATCAGCCTGACTCAAGACTTAGTGGAAAACCGAATGTTTCCGCTGACGCTCGAGGGGTTGGATCGTGCGATGGCAGCTTTGCGTCGCAAAGTGTTATCGTAAAAATTCACGCAAAAAACTAGGCTAAGAAATCCAAGATAACTCCGCGCTGGCCGAGCGTGTCTCGGTAGCCAAGTTCAATCAATTCGCGTGTATAGACGCCTTCAAAGAGCAGATAGCTCGCTAACAGTCCGCCTGACGCGCCGCGCGCGCCGATGACCGAGAGCAGAGTGCGCAAGGCGCTCGGTAATGCGGTCAGATGGCGCACGGCGATGTCTCTAGGGTCCGCGGTCGGGACGAGGCGAAGTGCTGCAATGCGGCGCAAGCCGACGACCGTCTTGTCCGCTTCGTTCAAGAATCGATTGGTGCGTTCAAGTTGATCGAGATCGGCATCGACTTGGTCGCTGAACAGCGTGTCGAGCATGAAACCAAAGATATCGCCCGACGAGGGCGACTGGAGCGATCGCAGATCATCGTCGATCCCGGCTGCGTTTTGCGCGCGGACACCGAGGACCAAGATACGCTCTGCGCCCAAGTGAATGGCGGGCGATAGGGGTGCGAGTTGCCGCATCGCCCCATCCCCGAAGTATCGATCGCCGATTTTCACCGACGGAAACAAAAACGGAATGGCGACGCTCGCCATCAAGTGATCGAGATTTAAAGGTGTACGCGCCCCTATCCGTCGTACCCCTTGCCAGTCTCTAACGGCCGGATCCGCTTCGAAGAAAATCCGGTGCTGGCCACCGACGTAGGAGGTGGCCGTCAGCGCGAGGGCATGCAATATCCCGCCTTGCACGTTGCTGCGGATCAGACCCCAGTCGATTCGATCTGCCAAGAGTCTGCGCAAGGGCGAGTTGTCAAATAGCGCATCCGGAGCGCTCGCGAGGCGTCCGCTTGAAATAGCCGAGAGCGACCAACGGGCGCCGGCGCGGAGCATCGCAGCGGTATCGGCCTCGAATACCTGCCCAACGGTGAACTGGCCCCAGACCTGCTCAAGCCGACGAACACCCTCGCGCCAATCACGCGCGTGAGTGGCGAGCACGGCTGCGCAGACCGCGCCTGCGGAGGTGCCGACGATGATGTCGAAAGGCGGATCCTCACTCGGGGTGAGTTCGGCGAGGGCTTTCAGTACGCCGACCTGATAGGCCGCGCGGGCTCCGCCACCCGACAAGACGATAGCTGTGCGCTTGCGCATGGCACTATGATAAGCGCTCACCCCAAAGACAGGAGAATGAACATGCGATCGATGTCCCGTTGGCTCTCCGGTCTCGCCCTAGTGCTGCTTGCCACGGTAGCCTTGGCGAGCTCCCCTAAAATGGGTTCACCAGCGCCAGATTTTCGTTTGCAGGACCAAACGGGCAAGTGGGTTTCTTTGAAAGAGCAGCGTGGCAAATGGGTGGTGCTCTATTTCTACCCGAAGGACAACACGCCGGGATGTACGACTCAAGCCTGCGAATTCCGAGACGATATCTTTGCCTTCCGTCGCGAAGGGGCGGTGATCTATGGTGTCAGTGTTGATGATGTAGATTCCAAGAAAGCGTTCGCCAAGGAACACAGCCTACCCTTCTCGGTGCTGGCAGACCCCAGCAAGCAGACCACCGCGGCCTACGGAGTGCTGCAAAAGATGCTCGGGATGTTCGAAATCGCCCGTCGGGACACCTTCATCATCGATCCCGAGGGCCGTATCGCCAAGCATTGGGAAAACGTCGACGCCAAGGGCCACTCGGTCATGGTGCTGAGCGAATTGAAGCGGCTCAAGGGCGTCTGACTACCGACAGTCGATCCCTCGAAAATGGACAAAGGATGATGCCGTCCCGTCGCCGAGTCGTGGCTGACGGCATCATCTAAAGCTTCCTGACACGAGGGGTTCATTCATGGCTCAGTATTCCGATCTGCAACGACCTGACCGACGTGAATTTCTGACAACGGCGAGCGCGGGTGGCGTCTTGGCCATAGGCGCTGCGGGCATCGCCGGAATGACCCTCGGCGGGCCGTTGGCCAGTGCGTCGGCCGCGTTGCATTCGCTGCACGGCCGCGGCCCCGGCCTCAAGGGGCCGTATCTCGATCTTTCCACCGGCCGCGGTAATCAATTGGCCTACGCCCGTATCCAGGGTGATCTCGATTTCGGCAAGCAGAAATACTTCTGGTTCAAGGGCTATGTGATGGCCATCGAACCGCAGAAGAAGGTCGTCGATCTGATGGGTGCCTCGGGTTTCGGCGTGATCCGTCTCGAGCAAGGCGCGAACGGTGGCATTCGGCGGATGTGTCGCGAAGTGATCGTCTACACCGATCTGCGCAGTGGCGAAGTGCTTGATGACTGGAAGAACCCTTTGACCAACGAGACGGTCAAAGCGGTGCATGTGGCCAACGATCCGTTCAATTACATGATCGAAGATCACTTTCCAGCGATGTCCGATTTCGGCGGTCTCAACAAGGAACAACCACCCAAGATCCCGTTCATCCTGCCGTGGTATCAGCACGGCGGCATGGCGGAGATGGAGATCCACGTGCATCTGGCTTATCCGAGCGCTTTGCAGCCCGCCAAGTGGCCGCGCGAGTCGGCAGGTCCCATCGCGCAGGTGTCCGAGTTCTTTGCCCACCACGTGAGGGTGGAAGATCTGCAGAACGAAAAGATCACCTCGCTCGATTACACCGGCACGTGGAATCGCATCACGCCATGGCTGCCGTGGATGCTGATGGGCCAGCGTCCGGGGTTATGTCAGTACGCCTGTTTCATGGGGACGACGCCGAATCTCGAAGAAGTACTCACTCGCAATGTCCTTGATTACTGCGAAAAGAACTACAAGAAATATTTCGATGCGCCAACCGAGTGGAGCAGTGATCGCAGCCTCTCGAGCCTCGAGCACTACGCGAAGGATCAGAAGCCCGCGCCGGTGAAGTGAGCTTCGCTTTGGAGTATTCGTAAAGAAATGGCGCGTCGATCAGTTGGTCGGCGCGCCGACTTCCAGCGCGATCTCGATTCGTCGGTTGCGCAGTCGATTGGTGGCGCTGTCGTTGGCTGCTACGGGTTTGGTATCGGCGAATCCTTGTGCTCTTACGCGTTCCGCGTCAATTTTATGCACTCGCACCATCTCTCGAACGACGGCGATGGCGCGCGCTGCCGATAGATCCCAGTTATCGCGGTATCTCGTATTAGAAATCGGTATGTCGTCCGTGTGTCCGGAGACAACGATCATGGCATCACTCTTCCGAGCGACTTCGCTGATCTGCTGAGTCCAGCGCCGAGCTTGCACCGACAGTTGCGCGTCACCGGAGCCGAAAGCGCCTTCGGTTCCCATGGAAATGAGCAAAGTTTGGCCGCGACTATCGATCTTGATCGATTCGCTCCGAAGCGCATCCTTGAGTAAAACGCCAGCTTCACGCTCGAGCGCGAGTAGTGCATCTCTACTGGCGGTGTCGATTGGATCGACATCCGATTTTCGAGCGGCTTCGACTAATGTCGAGGTGGCGCCGGTAATCGTGATTTCACTGCTGAGTGTCGGCGCGAGTTCGTTGATACGCTGCATCGCTGCGAGCATGCCGTTTGCAGCCAGGGCCTTCGAGGCCGCATCGCCTGAGCCGAGCGTGTCGAATCGGATCAGGATCCGCGTGTTTGTCGGATGTACATCCAGGATTTTTCGATCGATCCATTCACGTAACCCGCTCTCTATCCGACGAGCATCGGCGAGTAGCGTCGGTGGTACGTCTTTCGACAATGCCGCATCGTCCGAGACGGCAGTCGTCGATAGCCTCAACGCGTCATTGGCCGCCGGCAAGAAGGAGATTTCGCTCGCGGAAGTCGATGTCGCTGGGGTCGGCCGCGCGTCTGTCGTAGTGCCCTTGAAAGAATCTCGGATGCTGCTCGAGACGGTCGCAAACGTGGAGTCGCTCATGGTGGAGAACGACAGCATCAACACAAAAAAGCACATCAACAAAATAACCAGATCGGCGAAGGTCACCATCCAAGGCGGAGCGGAGCGAGAGCTTTTTTCGATGCGCATGAATCGGTCAGGTTGAAAGCGTCGGTGGCGCTTGCACATCCCTGCGGAGGAATGCGTTGATGGTGTCACCGATCAGGAGAGGGCTTTCACCTCGAGCGATGGCGCGCAATCCGAGCGTCGCTGCTTCGCAATAAATCATCTCGTCTCGATGCAGCGCTCGAAGCTTTTCTGCGATCGGTGTCGCGATGACGTTGGCGATGAGCGCACCGTAGAGAGTCGTCAGCAGCGCCACTGCCATCGCAGGGCCGATCGACCCCGGGTCGGACATTCCGCCGAGCATCTGCACGAGTCCAACCAGCGTGCCGATCATGCCCATGGCTGGCGCCACGTCGGCCCAAGTCTGCCAAGCGGCGATGATCGACTCATCCCGACGATTCACAGAGTCCATCTCGAACTGCAGTCGTTGCATCAGGCGTGGCTCATCGGCGCCATCGACAATCAAGGTCAGTCCGGTACGAATGAGCGGATTCTCGATATCGTGTAACTGCGGTTCGAGGGCCAAGGGGCCATCCCGCCGGATCCGTGTGGCGTACTCGGGGAGCGTTTGACTCAGCTGCCCCACGTCGCGCTGCGGCTTGGCGACCAATCGTGATAGCGCTGCGAGATGGGCGACAAAGGTCTCTAGCGAATGGCGCGCCATCACCACGAAAAAGGTGCCGCCGACGACGATCAAGGCCGACGGCCAGTCTAAAAAAGCGGCGACCGTGCCCGCGCTGATCATGGCGCCGATGACTAGCCCCAAAGCGCCCAGAATTCCGATGAGTATCGCGATATCCATGCAAGTTCAGTGAATGCTCGAGGTGGCGGGTAAATGGGTATACTCCAAAATGGTACTTTATTCGACCGCTCTCCGGATGCGCACGTCGCAGTACGTCCACATAAAACTCTGGTACAGCTCGATATGGCTGTGGGTCGCGTGTTGCGCGGTTCTCATGGGGATGGCTGTCCCCCGCGCTCTTGGTGCACCGATTAGCAAGGCACGCTTAGCGGAGTTCACGGCCATCAGTGCCGATGCCCGTCTGCAGTGGATGCGTTGCACGGTGGGTCAGCGGTGGAGCGGCGAAAGCTGCATTGGAGTCGCTCGCGCATTGACCCTTGCCGAGGCGCGTGCGGCGGCGCGCATCGCGACTCGGGAACTCGGAGGCGATTGGCGCCTACCGAGGCTGGAGGAGCTTCAGCAATTGGTGTGTCGCGATTGCGGTAAGCCGACGATTGACGCGCGGATTTACCCGAACAGTATCGCTGCTCCGTATTGGTGTGACGAGGGAGAAGATCTCTCGGCGACTCGTCACTGGAGTGTCAATTTTGCCAACGGCTTGCGGTACGGTCGCAACGCCCCGGAGATGAGACGTTATGTACGCTTGGTCCGTGATCTCTAACAACGCGGTGCGCAACCTGAGTGTTGTGCTCTTGCTGTGCGCTGTGCTCGTTGCCTGCGCGCGTCCTGACGCGGCTTGGGAAGAAGCACGTCGCCTCGATACTCCCGATGGCTATGCCTCCTATCAAGAGCGTCATCCTCGTAGTCCTCATGCGACCGAGGCGCGTGTTCGACGCGAGGCCCTGTTGGCCGAGCGGGATTGGTCGGTAGCCCGCAATGCCGACACCCTCGACGCTTATCGGGAGTACCTCGAGAAGCACCCCGAAGGGTTATGGGCGGGAAAGGCCAAAGAGCGGGTAACCGCTTTGACTGCGACGCCGAGCGTAGAGCAGGCGACTCTTCAGGATTCGGCTGAAAAAGTTGCTGCGCCACCGGCAGCAACTCCAGCACCAACAGCGCCTTCCGAACCGATCGTTGCTTCGACACCGGTGGCGCCTGCTGCACCCGCGAAAATCACACCGCCGCCTGCTCCTAAAGTGTTGGTGCAATTTGGCGCCTTCTCGAGCGCTGAGGGTGCGCGAAAGGCCTGGCGCGAATTACAGTCGCGCCACGCGGCACTACGCGACCTGCAGCCCGTTTACCAACGCAGCGGCAAGGACGCATCTGGGCTGCATTTGTTGAAAGCGGGCGTTGCGACGCCCACGGATGCCGAGCAACTTTGTCGCGCGCTGCAAGCAGCGGGGCAGGCATGCTTGATCAGTTGAGAGCGGTTTTCAGTTTCACGTTCCAGAGCACCAACTGCCGCTGATCGGCCGAGGCGGGTACGACCTCGTAAACCGGCGCAGTGCTGGCGCCGCTTGCTCGTGGTGTGATAAGCCCATTCCGATCGACTTGGTGTTGATCGACCCGCAAGCTGGCGTCGCCGCCGCGAATGCGGCTCGTCACGCCCCCGTTGACCTCGGCCATGATGAGCAGTGTCTGGTTATCGATGCGCGCGAGACCCTCGGGTCGTTCGAGTCGCCAACCGAGCGGACGTAGGCTCAAGACCCTGCTCGTTGATGCCAATCTCACACCGCTTGCTTCGATCGCAGCGAGACTGCCGTATTCCAACGCGAGCCCTGCACTGGGGCCACTCGTCAGGGCGCGATTCGTGAGGTCTGTTGCAGCACTCAAATCAATGACGCGAACCTCCCACTCCCAGTTCGCATCCGCCTTACCCGGGCGATAGCGGACGAGGGCAAGCAGGCGATCTTCACTCAACGAATCGAGATCCAGCACCTGTAGTGAGATTTCGTTGGGCGCAACGGGGAACGCGAATTGACGTACTGCGCTCGAACGCGGGTTGTAACTGACAAGACGAATCAGTGCTGCGGTGCTCGCGGTGCGACCACCAATATCGAGTGCGCTTCCGATCGCCATGACGACATCGCCCGAGGTGGGTCGAATCGCCAAGCCTCCGCAGCCGAGTCCTGGTTGTCTCGCCTCCAGAATACTCGGCAAACTTCGTGTGACGCCAGGTATCGACCCTGCGTTCCCAGCAGGTCCCAACCGCAGCGTCGTGCGACTTTGTGCATCAAGTTGCATCAGGAACGGACCGCGTCGATCGCAGATCCAGTTGGTTCCGTCGGCGCCGATAGTCAAGCCGGCCGGATCGAGACCGAGCTGATCAAACTCCGGATTACGTGGCTTCAAGGCTTCGTCGAGATTTCGAGCGCCGTCGCTTCCGGAGGCGCCAATGGGGGTTGGGCGTCCAGAGAAGTTCTCATTCGCACTCGTCTTGAGTGTCGTCAAAGATTTCAGCTCAGCCGTCGTGATGTTGAGTGAAAACTGCCCGATCGAGGGCAGTGCATTGGGCTCGGCCGTGACGATGACATTCGCGCTGCGAGTTTCCACGCCGTCGAAATATCGCGGCGCTGCCGCCGTGATGCCGCGAGAACTGACGGCCCTGAACTCGAGAGTCGAACCGCTGACGGTTCCCGGGACTATGGCGATGCCACCACCGAGTGCAGGCTTGATGCCTTTGACGAAGGCGGCTCCGATCGCTGTGCTGGTACCGAAGTAGGGCGCGAGCGTGCTATCGGGCAGTTTGACGACATACTTACGCAGCTCGGTGGCATCACCTGCGGCCGTCGGTGTTTCGACGAAGACCCCG
>JAGWWY010000007.1 GCA_018970145.1 Gammaproteobacteria bacterium | reverse complement strand
GCGATCGCCGCCGTGTTCCTGCTAGCGACGATAGGCTTCATTCGACTCAAGCGCTAACTCTGCAGCACCTCGAGTGCAGCACGCTCGCCCGATTCCATCGCTGCTTCCATGCCGACTTCGAATCGTCGCGTGTGTTCGCCGGCGAAATGCAGTCGCGCGTGCGGTTTCGACATCTGCAAGTTCCAATCGAACGCCACGTGCGGTTGCAAGCCGTAGCTGCAACCGCCAATGGTCGGTGACTGTGCCCAAGAATGTGCTCCGATGAACTCGAGCTTGCCACGAGTGCTCGGTCGACGCTGCTCGATGTATCGAATCGCAAGCTCACCGCGATCACGCGGCGCGAGACGATCCAACTCGTGTGATTTCGCCCCGAAGGCCAGGGCGCTGATCAGTTCCCGCTTGCCGTCGTGTTCAATCTGTTGACGGATCAAGGTGAAAAGACCATCGGTCCACATCGACGCTTCGATGCCGTCGGCTTCCCAATAGGGCGCTTTGACGCGCAACCACACCTGGCTTTGGTTGCCATAAGGCATCCTTTCGACAGCCTGCGCTTGCGCACCCTGTAATGCGGGGGTGATCGCGATGCGTCTGAGCATCGTGAAGGGCAGAGCGGAAATCACTCGCGCCGATTGCCACTGTGAGCCATCCTCGCAGCGCACGGTGCAGCCGGTGCGAGTCATGTCGATGGCAACGACCTTTTTGCCGGTGATGACACGATCGCCGAGGCTGGCGGCCATCGCGTCGGTAAGCTTCGATGAGCCGCCCACGATATGGAACGAGTTGAGCGCGGCACGTTCGTAAGCATCTTTGCCCGATGATTCGGGTGCGGCCGCTCGTGCACGATTCTCGACCCGCATGCGTGTGGCTTCTTGAAACATGCGCAGTACGCTTTGGTTCTCGAGACCGGGGGCGCCCAACGTCTCGTTGATCAATTCGCGCGCTGCTGCCGATGCGCCTTGCCGCTCGAGCCATTGCGCCACACTCAGATCGAACTCTTGGGCTTTTGCTGAGAGCAGTTCATCGAAGCTTTGGAACGGATTTCTTTGTTCGATGTAATACGCCCCGAGCGCGTGCGGCGGAACACTGCGCTCAGGCCCCTGTAACGGGTTTCGCTTCGAAGCCGCCCAATTCGCGGCACCGATCAGTTCGTCGCCGCGCACGAAGGAATAGGGTGCATTGATGTGCGCACCGGGCGCCATTTCGATGCCAAGCGCACGAGCTGTATCGAGAATGCGCGCATACATCCGCCCGACTTGCGAAGCGCCAAGCTCGATTCGCGAATCGAATTCGTAGGCCGTGTGAGACCGTCCACCGACCCGTCGATCACTTTCGAGAACGAGCACTTTCAGTCCGTCGGCAGCTAGCAGACGTGCCGCATGCAGACCCGCGAGACCAGCGCCGATGACGATGACATCGTGTAGCGATCGTGTCGCAGCGCGCAGCCCGTCCGTCGTTGCGCTAACGGCGGCAGCCACTCCAAGTGCAATCGATCGACGTCGCGTGATGAGCATTGCTATTTTCCGATGCAGAAACTTCCGAATATCCGACCCAGCAGGTCGTCCGCCTGAAACTCACCGGTGATTTCGCCGAGCGCCATTTGCGCAAGACGCAGCTCTTCGGCGACCAGCTCACCGGCACGCTCATGCTTCAATCGCACTACGGCGTTTTCCGCATGGTGTTCTGCTCGTTGCAGGGCATCGAGATGCCGCGCGCGCGCGGAAATGGTGCCGGTGTCAGCGGCTTCGTAACCCATGCACGCCTTCAAATGCTCGCGCAAACGATCTAACCCCACACCCTGTTTGGCCGATAGCGTCAGTATCTGGTGAACACCGCTCGGTGGCTCGATCGTTAGTGCGCGGGTTTGTGCTGCGGATAAGGCGTCGATTTTATTGAACACCAACGTGACCGGTAACCCTGGCGGCCACTGTGCTTGTTCGCTGCGCCAAGCCTCGGCATCAGGATCGGTCGTGGCGTCAACGATGAAGAGGACTCGATCGGCTTTGGCGATCTCAGCACGGGCGCGGCGCACCCCTTCCGCTTCGACGATATCAGCCGTGGCTCGAAGACCTGCGGTGTCGAGAACATGCAATGGCATACCGTCGATCGCGATGTGTTCACGCAATACGTCGCGAGTCGTTCCGGCGACAGGCGTCACGATCGCTGCCTCATAGCCCGCGAGTGCATTCAATACGCTCGATTTACCCGCGTTGGGCCGCCCCGCGATGACGACCGTCATGCCATCACGCAGCAAGCGACCTTGCTTGGCCGAGCGCGTCACTTCAGAAAATCGTTTCTGCAGCGCGTCGAGTCGTTTCACGAGCGCGGTATCGGCGAGGAAGTCGATTTCTTCTTCCGGAAAATCGATCGCCGCTTCCACCCAAGTACGTAACTCGATCACAGCTTCGACGAGACTGTGCACCTGCTGCGAAAACTCGCCTTGCAAAGATCGCAAAGCGGCACGAGCGGCCGCCACAGAGCCTGCATCGATCAGATCGGCAACGGCTTCGGCTTGGGTGAGATCGAGTTTGTCGTTGAGAAAAGCTCGCTCGGTGAATTCACCGGGGCGCGCGCGGCGCGCACCAAGTTCGATGACTCGCGCGAGCAACATTTCGAGCACTACCGGACCGCCATGGCCTTGAAGTTCGAGCACATCCTCACCGGTGTAGCTATGCGGCGCCGGAAAATAGAGCGCGATACCTTCGTCGAGCGTGGTACCGGCGGCATCGCGAAAAGGCACGAACATGGCGCGCCGCGGTGGCGGCAGACCGCTCTCGATGACACCGTTTGCGATCGCGCTCGTCGCAGGGCCTGATACCCGCACGATACCCACGCCACCCCGGCCAGCAGCCGTGGCGATGGCGCAGATGGTATCGCGGCGAGAACTGTTCACGCTGCGCGCGTTTTCTTAGCCTCCGCCTCGATGCGGCGGTTGATGTTCCACTGCTGCGCGATCGACAACAAGGTGTTGGTGACCCAATACAACACGAGGCCTGCCGGGAAGAAGGCGAAGGTCGCACTCATGATGAACGGCAGGATCATGAACACCTTTGCCTGAATCGGATCGGGCGGCGTGGGGTTCAGTTTGTACTGCACGAACATCGCACCCGCCATGATGATCGGCAACACAAAGAAAGGATCGCGTGAGGACAAATCCTGGATCCAGAAGGCGAAGGATGCTTGTCGCATCTCGACGCTTTCGAGCAAAACCCAGTAAAACGCAAAAAACACCGGCATTTGAATGAGGATCGGCAAACAACCAGCCAACGGGTTGATCTTCTCGCGCTTGTACAGATCCATCATGGCGCGACCGAGTTTCTCGCGATCGTCTTTATACGTTTCCTGGAGATTCTTCATACGCGGGCCGAGAACGCGCATTTTTGCCATGGATTTGCCAGACGACTCAGACAACGGATAGAACACCAATTTCAGCAGCAGCGTGATCAGCACAATCGACCAGCCCCAATTGGTCGTGAGTTTGTAAGCTTGCTCGAGTAACCAGAACAGTGGCTTGGCCAGCAACGTCAGAATGCCGTAGTCGGCAACGAGATCGAGCCTCGGACCGGCTTGTTCCAGTTGCGCCTGCAATTTCGGCCCGACGAACAAAGTTTCTTCGAAGGTCGCGCCGCTGCTCGGCGCCACGGTGATCGAAGGCCCCGTGGTCGAAAGTAGATATTGATTGCCCTCGGTCTTGATCGAGTAGCGATAGGTCACCGCACCGGCCGGGACGATCGCCGCGACGAAGTGGTGTTGCATCCCTGCAATCCAACCGCCTTGGATGTCGCGTGACAGCGCACGATCTTCCGCGCTGTCGCGATCGAGTTTTTCATATTTGATGCCGTCGTAATATGCCGGCCCTTGGAAAGCATAGCTCTCGACCGAGAACATGGAGGTTTCGACCGGCGGATCGTTACGCAAAATTTGCGCATAAGAAGCGGCGCGCCAAGTCGCTGCACCCGCATTTTCAACGTCATAGCGCAAATCGATTCGGTATTGACCGCGCTTGAATACGTACGTCTTGGTAACGGTGACACCGGTTTCGGCATCGCGCCATACGAGTGGCACACGCAATTCGTCAGCGCCGTCGGTCATTCGATATTCAGTCTGTGCCGATTCGAAATCGGCAAGATGAGTCGGTCGTGCCTCGCCTGCAGCTCCCGTCAACCCCGTCTGCAATAAATAAAAATTGGCTGGGTTGGTATTGAGCAAACGAACCCGCGCGTCTTCGCCTTTGACGAGCGGATACTGCGCGAGATCCGCGAGCACCAAATCGCCACCGCGCAACGAGACTTCGACGGTCAACACATCGGTCACCACCTTGATGGTGCTCGCGACGGCCGTTGGCGTTGCGGGCGCTCGCGGCGCGGCTAAGCCAGCGACGTCCGCTGCGGGGACGGCACGGGTAGCGTTGGCGGTTGTCGCAACAGTGGTCGTTGCGGCAGCTTGCGGCACGCTCGCTGCAAGACCGGTGACCTCTTCGGCACTCGGCGCCGCAGCGGCAGTAGTGGCCACGGGAGGCACAGGCAACGCGTAATCACGCTGCCAAGTTTCGTAGTTGAGCCACAGCGCGAGCACGAGGCCGAGCCACAGGAACATGCGAGCATTGGTCGAAGTCACGTCGATCTCTTCTCTAAACGCGGCGGCACGGGATCGTAACCGCCTTCACAAAAAGGATGGCAACGGCCCACTCGTTTAAGAGTCAACCAGCTGCCCCGCATCGCACCATGCGTCTCGAGAGCCTCGAGCGCGTAGTGCGAACAGGTCGGAAAAAAACGGCATCGTGGCCCCAACAGCGGGCTTACGATGAGCTGATACGCACGAACTAGGGCACGGAGGATGCGGCGCATGATTTTGCTGCCTGTGTCCAAAGACCCTCGAGACTCTCGCGTATCGATTGTGCCGACGCGGCTCGCACAGCCGCTCGCGCACCGATGATGTAATCGGCCGCGGGTAGTCGATGCTGAGCATGTCGGAACGACTCGCGGATTATGCGACGAAGTTTGTTACGGGCGACGGCATTTCCAACGGTTTTTGCCGCAACAGCCATACCCAACCGAGGACTGTCGGTGGCAGCCCTGCGGATGACCAAACTCAGTAAGGGATTTCCGAGGCGACGTCCCTGCCGGTAGGCAGCTTCGAAGTCGACTTTACGGAGAACGCGGTTAGCGGCAGGAAACCGCAACCGAACGGGTGCCGACGAAGCGTCCCGAATCAGGGGATCAGCTTCTTGCGACCCTTGGCGCGACGACGCGAGAGGATTTTACGACCGTTGGCCGTCGCCATACGGGCACGGAAACCGTGAGTTCGGGCGCGGCGGACTTTGCTGGGTTGATAGGTGCGTTTCATGCTGGCGTCACCGAAAAAAGGCCGCAGAGGTTAAGCAGCGGCACCGCGAGTGTCAAGCCAAATCCGAGATATCCACAGGCCGGGCTATCAGTATATTCTCTCCGTCCCCTTCCCGATTCCTCATCAACAGGCAGGTTGGCGCTTGGACCACTCGCTGTGGGCTCGCTGCGCGCAAGCGCTGGAAAGCGAGCTCCCTGAAGCACAATTCAACACCTGGGTTCGTCCTTTGCAGGCGATCGAGGGTGATGGCTCGTTGAAGTTGCTGGCCCCGAATCGGTTCGTCGTCGATTGGGTCAATGCCAATCTATTGCCGAGAATTGGTGTTTGGCTGCAAAACGCCATGCCTGGACAGGCGCCGATCGTCACGGTTCAGGTTGGTGCAAAACCCGAGATGCAACCACCGAGCCCACTTACCGCGTCGTTGACGGTGTTGCCGACGGCGCGGCCTGCAGGTCTGATCGTCGGTGCGCGCTTGAATCCGGACTCCACCTTCGAGACCTTCGTCGTCGGCAAGAGTAATCAACTCGCCAAAGCGGCAGCGCAACAAGTAGGTGAGAACCCGGGGAAAGCCTATAACCCGCTGTTTATTTACGGCGGAGTGGGCCTCGGCAAAACCCATTTGATGCACGCCGTCGGTCACGCCATCCTCGCGCGCAGACCCGATGCGCGCATTGCCTACGTCCACTCCGAGCGCTTCGTCAGCGATATGGTCAAAGCGTTGCAGCATAATCAGATGAACGAATTCAAGGCCGCGTATCGCTCGCTCGATGCGCTACTGATCGACGACATCCAATTTTTTGCGGGAAAAGAGCGCTCGCAAGAGGAATTCTTCCACACCTTCAACGCACTGCTCGAAGGTCAGCAACAGGTCATCCTCACCTGTGATCGTTATCCCAAAGAAGTCGACGGACTCGAAGAACGCTTAAAATCCCGCTTCGGTTGGGGTTTGACAGTTGCGATCGAGCCGCCGGAACTCGAAACCTGCGCAGCAATTTTGATCAGCAAAGGTGAGGCGGCGGGCGCGACGATCTCGCAAGACGTCGCGTTGTTCATCGCCAAACGTATTCGCTCTAACGTGCGCGAGCTCGAAGGCGCGTTGCGTCGTGTCATCGCCAACGCGCGTTTCACCGGGCAAGCTATCACGATCGATTTCGCCAAAGAAGCGCTCAAAGATTTGCTCTCATTGCAGGCGCGGCTGATCACGGTCGAGAACATCCAAAAGACGGTGGCCGATTACTTCAAGGTTCGTGTTTCTGATTTGTTATCCGAACGGCGCAGTCGGTCGGTGGCGAGACCGCGCCAGATCGCGATGGCACTCGCCAAGGAACTCACGCAACACAGCCTGCCAGAGATTGGCGATGCATTCGGCGGCCGAGATCACACAACCGTTCTGCATGCTTGCCGACGTATCAAGGGGCTGCGCGAGACGGAACAGCGCATCGCGGAAGATTACTCAAACCTGTTAAGAACCCTGACGGGTTGAAGTTCATAAGTTGTGGATGTTTTCGGAGGCGAAAATCATTCACAATCGACGCACAGGGAATCGGTCGGATATGCCTAGCCGCACACACAAGGCAACTGAACGCAACACACTGATTCGTCGAGGGTTATTCAGGTTTTCCGCATATCCACAGTGCCTACAATCACAACTATCTGAATTCTTAAACTCTTAAAACCTATATATGAAAGTCACAGCCACTCGCGAAGAGATCCTCGGACCGGTCCAGAACGTGATCGGCGTGGTCGAACGGCGACAGACGATGCCGGTGCTTTCCAACGTCCTGCTCAGCGCTCGCAATAACCGCTTGAGCGTGACTGGAACAGACCTCGAGGTCGAGCTCGTCAGTGCGGTGACGATTACGGTCAGCGCACCCGGCGAACTCACCGTCCCAGGTCGCAAATTGCTCGATATCTTGCGATCCTTGCCGGAGGGCGTGTCGGTAACACTGACGAGTGAAGCTGATCGAGTGGTGGTGCGCGCCGGGCGTAGTCGTTTCACGCTTTCGACGTTGCCAGCAGCCGAGTTCCCGGTCATCGACGAGATCAACCCTCAACAAGTCTTGAAGCTGCCACAAGCGGCATTTCGGCGGCTGATCGACAAGACCCATTTCTCGATGGCGCAACAAGATGTGCGCTATTACCTAAACGGAATGTTGCTCGAGTCCGAAGGGGGCAAGTTGCGCGCCGTTGCTACCGACGGACATCGCTTGGCCCTGTGTGAAACGACATTGACTGAACGGGTGACTGGCAAACAGCAGGTGATTCTGCCGCGCAAGGGCGTGCTCGAGTTGCAACGCATGCTTGGTGAGGAGGGTGAAGTCGAGTTTTCGATTGGTACTAATCACGTTCGCTGCCAGATCGGCGACATTCGTTTCACTTCGAAGCTCATTGACGGTCGTTTCCCGGAGTACGGCCGCGTGATTCCAAGCAACGCAAACCGCGTGATCGACGCAGATCGCGGTATTTTGCGGCAAAGTCTGCAACGAACGGCGATTTTGTCCAACGAAAAGTATCGCGGGATTCGCCTCAACATCAAACCGAATCTGTTGACGCTCCAAGCTCACAACCCGGAACAAGAAGAAGCGGAAGATCAACTGGAAGTGGGCTACAGTGGTGAAGAAATCGAGATCGGTTTCAACGTCACCTACCTGCTCGAGGCGCTCTCTGCAATTGATACCGAACACGTCAACTTTGCGCTCACTGACGCCAATAGCAGCTGCTTGATCACGGCTTCTGAAGCGGACGGTGCCAAGTATGTCGTGATGCCCATGAGGCTCTGATCGCGAATGGCTTTGGCGGAGCTGACCGTCCGGGATCTCCGCTGTATCGAAACTGCCGAATTGAGCTTCAGTTCCGGTACGACGTTGATCTACGGCGCAAATGGTGCCGGCAAAACCTCGATCTTGGAAGCGATTTATCTACTCGGTCGGGGTCGCTCGTTCCGAACTCGCCTCAATGAGCGCCTGATTCGTCATGGGCAAGGTCTTTGCCGAGCCGTCGGCAAGGTAGTCCATGCCGAGGGCACCCACGCCCTCGGGGTAGAAGTTCAAAAGGGGGGCGAGCAACGCTCTGCCACGATTGGGCGTCTCAATGGCAGTGGTATCCGCAATTTGTCGGAGCTAGCGCTCGCATTCCCGACGCAAATCATCGACCCGGACGCCCATAAGCTCATCGAGGAGAGCGCCACGCGCCGGCGGCGGTGGTTAGATTGGGCGGTGTTCCACGTGGAACACGGCTTTGCCGCCGCTTGGAGCCGATATCAGCGCGCGTTGCTCCAACGGAACGCCGCTCTGAAATCGGGCTCTGCACCGGTCTCTGTCTGGGACGAGGAATTGGCCCGCGAAGGAGAAACCTTGACCTCCGCTCGCGAGCGGGTTCTGGCCGCCGTGCTCCCATACTGGACGGAAATGGTCGAAGAACTGGTCGGACTCGAGGTCTCTTTGAGTTTTCTCCCGGGTTGGGATCGCAGCGCATCCTTGGCCGATGCCCTGGCCGCGCAGACCAATCGTGACCGCGAGCGCCGGTCCACCACTGTCGGACCCCATCGCGCTGACATCAGCGTTCGGGTGAAGGGGAGAGCGGCTCGCGAGGTTTTGTCGCGGGGGCAACAGAAACTGGCCGCGGTGACACTGAGCCTATGCCAGTTGGAGTTTCTCAAACACGAGCACGACTTGCGTCCGACGGTACTACTGGATGACCCCTCCGCTGAGTTGGATCACAGTCGTCTCGAACGTTTCATCGGACGTGTTCGACGCCTTGAGAGCCAGATTGTAGTCACCGCGCTCGAGAAAGATTTCCGCCTGTTTGGCGAACCCGAAAGCCTGTTTCACGTGGAACAAGGTAGGGTATTTCGGGTATGATTTGGCATCTGTTACCCAGGCTATTCCATGACCGAAGCCGACGTCTACGATTCCAGTAAAATCAAGGTCTTAAAGGGTCTTGACGCTGTCAGAAAACGACCCGGTATGTACATCGGGGATACCGACGACGGCACGGGCCTACACCATATGGTTTTCGAGGTCGTCGACAACTCCATCGACGAAGCGCTAGCCGGCCACTGTGACCGCGTTTTGGTGATCATCCACGCCGACGAGTCCGTAACGGTTGAAGATAACGGTCGCGGTATCCCCGTCGACATACACGCCGAAGAAGGCCGATCCGCCGCTGAAGTCATCATGACGGTGCTGCACGCCGGCGGTAAGTTCGACGACAGCTCATACAAGGTCTCAGGCGGTTTGCACGGCGTGGGCGTGTCTGTCGTGAACGCCTTGTCGGACGTATTGCATCTGACCATTCACCGCGGCGGCAAACTGCACAAGCAGGAATATCGCCTCGGCGAACCGGTGGCGCCGCTGGCCGAAGTCGGCACGACCGAGCGCACGGGCACGAGCGTCCGCTTCAAACCGAGCGCGTCAACCTTCACCAATATCTCGTTCGATTACGACATTCTCGCGAAGCGTTTGCGCGAACTGTCGTTTCTCAATTCCGGTGTTTGCATCGAGTTGATCGATGAGCGTGAGGACAAGAGCGATGTGTTTCAACACGAGGGTGGTTTACAAGCCTTCGTCAAGCACTTGAACCGCTCAAAAACACAGATTCACGAGCAAGTATTCCATTTTCGCACTCAAGAAGGCCCTATCGGTATCGAAGTGGCGATGCAGTGGAATGACTCCTACCAGGAGTCGATGTTTTGTTACACGAACAACATTCCACAAAAAGACGGCGGTACTCACCTGGCTGGTTTTCGCGCCGCCTTGACGCGCACACTGAACGACTACATCGAAAAAGAAGGGATCGCCAAGCGCGAAAAGGTACCGACCACTGGCGATGATGCCCGCGAAGGCCTCACCGCGATCCTGTCGGTCAAACTACCCGATCCGAAATTCTCTTCACAGACCAAAGATAAGTTGGTTTCTTCAGAAGTGAAGGGTGTCGTCGAAACCGCCATGGCGGCAAAGTTTTCGGAATTTCTTCTCGAAAAACCGCAAGAAGCGAAAGCGATTGCCAGCAAAATCATCGATGCGGCGCGCGCCCGTGAAGCAGCGCGCAAAGCACGCGAACTAACCCGTCGCAAGGGCGCACTGGATATCGCGGGTTTACCAGGCAAGCTCGCCGACTGTCAGGAAAAAGATCCCGCGCTTTCCGAACTCTTTCTGGTCGAGGGAGATTCAGCCGGCGGCTCTGCCAAGCAGGGCCGCGATCGCCGCACGCAGGCGATCCTGCCGTTAAAGGGTAAGATTCTGAACGTCGAAAAAGCGCGCTTCGACAAGATGATTTCATCCGCTGAAGTCGGGACGCTGATCACGGCGCTCGGCTGTGGCATCGGTCGCGATGAATTCGACATCGAGAAATTGCGCTACCACCGCATCGTGATCATGACCGACGCCGATGTCGACGGTAGCCATATCCGCACGTTGCTGCTGACCTTCTTCTATCGACAGTTGCCACTGTTGATCGAGCGCGGACACATTTACATCGCGCAACCGCCGCTCTACAAAGTAAAGCGCGGCAAACAAGAGATGTACGTCAAAGACGAAGTCGAATTGAATGCCATGCTGCTCAACGCGGCTTTGGACGAATCCGAACTGTTCGTGAATCCGGCGGCACCGCCGCTGCGAGGCCCTGGTCTCGAATCGTTAGCTCGGCAGTATGTCGAAGTACAGGGAATCATCAGCCGTTGGGCGCGTCGTTACGACGAGCGTTTGCTCGGCCAGTTGTTGTACGTGCCGGTGATTTCCCGCGCGACCTTCGACGACCCTGACGCCTTGCAAGACTGGACTACCGAGTTGTTGACTCGGCTGAACCAAGAGGCGGATGGGGCTGCGCGTTATAAAATCGATCTGCAACCTTTGGCCGACGGCGTGGGAATCGCGCGCCTGCACGTCTCGAAGGACGAGCATGGCAGCCGCTTCGATCGTCACTTGACCCGAGATTTCTTCGACTCACCTGAATACCAACGCATCGCTGATTTGTCGCGCACACTGACAGGTCTTATCGAAGAAGGCGCTTACGTCAAACGTGGCGAGTCACGTCACGAAATCAGCTCTTTCAAACAAGCTATCGACTGGTTGTTCGAACACGCTAAACGCGGTCAGACGATTCAGCGTTACAAGGGTCTCGGCGAGATGAATCCCGAGCAGCTTTGGGACACGACGATCAACCCCGAGACCCGTCGCTTGATGCAAGTTCGCATTGAGGATGCCGTCGCAGCCGATGAAGTCTTCACGACGCTGATGGGGGATGAGGTCGAACCGCGGCGCGAGTTCATCGAAAAGAACGCGCTCTCGGTAGCCAATCTCGACGTCTGACAGTCCAGTCAGCCCCGCCATTTACTCGCGGCTTTTTTGCGTCGCCGCCGCGCGCAACTTGGTCGAGATGAACGCAGCGTGGCCAACATGCAGCAAGTCGCCGAGTTTGCGCATCAAGTGATGCTCGTGGTCATCGAGCTTGCCGTCGGCATACGCAACCTGCCAGAACATCTCGAGAATCCGCTGTTTTTCCGATGCGTCGAACGCCGCGTGAAGTTGCGATGTGAAGGCGTGCAGATCGTGAGCGGCTTCCTGCCGTGCGCGGGCCAACGACATCAATGAAGCAAGCTCATCCGCGCTGAGATCAAAACGCTCTCTTAGCGATCTTTCGACGGTTGCGACTTCGATTTCGCTTGCGCCAGCATCAGATTGCATGATCTCAATCAACAGCACCGCCGTTGCCAACTGCAACCGATGGTTCTCTGTTTCGGTCGATCCGCTGACCGCGGACTGCACCGTGCCGAATAACTCTCTCCAGTGTTTGAGCATCCTTGCCTCCTCAGGCGCATGTTAACCCCGGTAAGATGCCGCCGTGAGTACAACGATCCTGCAATCTCTGCCCATCGGCGATCGCGTCGGTATCGCTTTTTCCGGTGGTCTCGACACCAGCGCTGCGGTTCACTGGATGCGAGCGCACGGCGCGTTACCCTGCGCCTATACCGCTCATCTCGGGCAGCCTGACGAGACCGATTACGAGGCGATTCCGCGTAAAGCGCAGGAACTCGGTGCCGTGCATGCGCGGCTCGTCGATTGTCGTGATCAGCTCGTCAAGGAAGGTCTAGCGGCGATTCAGTGCGGCGCTTTCCATATCTCGACTGCCGGCAATACCTACTTCAACACCACGCCACTTGGGCGTGCCGTGACGGGTACGGCGCTGGTGCGTGCGATGCGTGAAGATGACGTCCATGTCTGGGGTGATGGCAGCACCCACAAGGGCAATGATATCGAGCGCTTTTATCGGTACGGTTTACTCGCCAACCCGCAACTGAGAATTTACAAGCCGTGGCTCGATCGACGCTTCATCGAGGAGCTCGGGGGGCGCGCTGAAATGTCCGCCTATCTGCAAGCCGCCGGCTTGGATTACCGACTGACCTCCGAGAAAGCGTACTCCACCGATTCGAATTTGCTCGGCGCGACTCACGAAGCCAAGGACTTGGAGTTTCTCGACCGGGGCATCGACATTGTGCAACCTCTTATGGGCGTGGCGTTTTGGCGTGACGATGTGGCGATTCAACGCGAGCGGTGCACCGTGGGTTTCGATCGGGGAAAACCCGTCACCCTCAACGGCCAACGCTTTGGTAATTTGCTGGCGTTGTTCGAAGCGGCCAATCGTATCGGCGGTCGCCATGGTCTCGGGATGAGCGATCAGATCGAGAATCGCATCATCGAGGCGAAAAGTCGCGGTATCTACGAAGCACCTGGCATGGCGCTGTTATTTATTGCCTACGAGCGCCTCGTGACCGCGATCCACAACGAAGACACCATCGAGCAATATCGTCAAAACGGCCGTCGTATCGGCCGGCTGCTTTATCAAGGGCGCTGGTTTGATCCGCAATGTTTGATGTTGCGCAGCAGTGCAGAAGCTTGGGTGGCCGCCGCCATCACGGGTGAGGTGACGCTGGAGCTACGGCGGGGCAACGATTATTCGATCATCGACACCCGCGGGCCTCATTTGACCTATCACCCCGAGCGTCTCACGATGGAAAAAGGCGAGGCGATGTTCAGCCCCGAAGATCGCATCGGCCAACTTACGCTGCGCAACATGGATATCGCCGACACGCGCGAGAAGCTCACCGTGTATGGTGAAGCAAGTCTGCTCGAGGTCGATTCGACACCCTCAATTCTGCGATGAGCGACGTCGTCGTTTGCGGCAGTCTGAATATGGATCTGCTCTCGCAGGTCGAGCGCTTGCCCTTGCCCGGGGAAACGGTGTTGGGCTTGCGCTACCAACACTCAGCGGGCGGCAAAGGCCTCAATCAAGCGATTGCCTGCGCGCGAATGGGGGTTCCCACCGCGATGATCGGTGCGGTGGGTGATGATGCCCACGGCCACGCGTTGACAGGCTTGCTGCGCGCCGAGAACGTCGATACCACGCGAGTTCAAACGCGCGCTGGCGTCACGACGGGGTTGGCTCAAGTCATGCTCGCGGCCTCGGGCGAGAACAGTATTGTCGTACACGCCGGTGCCAACGCGAGTCTGAGCGTGGAGGATGTCGCACACGATCTACCTGAGGCGATCGTGTATCTCGCTCAGCTCGAGACGCCGCTGGAGACGATCGAAGCGTTTTTCGCGGCGGCGAAAGAGGCGGGCGGCTGTTGTGTGCTCAACACGGCACCCGCTGTGACGGGCAGCGAGCACTTGTTGTCACTCGCCGATGTGCTCGTCATGAATGAAACCGAGCTTGCTTGCTATGCCGGTCAAGCAAGCTCGATGAACGCGACGCAGATTCGTCGGCTCGGGCCGCGGTTGTTGCAGCGACCGCAGCAGGCTTTGATCGTCACGCTGGGCGCCGAGGGCGCTTTGATTTTCACGCACACGAACACCGAGTTTATTGCCGCGACGCCTGCGACCGTGCTCGATACCACCGGCGCCGGCGATTGCTTTACGGGCGTGTTGGCCGCGAGTATTGCGCTCGGTCAGGTGTTGCCGGAAGCCGCCCGGCGAGCGAGCCGGGCAGCGTCCATCGCAGTCAGTCGTCTTGGCGCCGCCGCGTCGATGCCACGCGTGCAGGAACTTACGGCATCAGACTCGCATTAATGCGCCGCTGCAAATCGAGGCGCGGTACATCGACGAGATCACGTTTGATGCGGGCCGTGATTTTTTTGGCCGCCGTCGCCGGCAGGTGTTCATCAACCATCGCCATGAAGCGCGGCGCCATGACGAG
This sequence comes from Gammaproteobacteria bacterium, assembly GCA_018970145.1. Taxonomy (GTDB): domain Bacteria; phylum Pseudomonadota; class Gammaproteobacteria; order Steroidobacterales; family Steroidobacteraceae; genus UBA964. Next base: position 96,339 of record JAGWWY010000007.1, on the reverse strand, counting down.
CACGAGTCCGGTCGTTTCGGCATCGCGGACGGCGGCTGAGGCAGTCTTTGCCACCATGCGCGCGAATTGATCCGCCGCTTGTTGTTTGAGGGTGGTTCGACCCTCGAGTGCCGTGCGCCGACCCGCAACGCGCGACATGGCGCGACCAGGTTTGTCGGTACCGGCATCGCGTTCGTGTTTGATGGCGAACGGATTGGCAAACGTGGCGATCTTCTCGAGCTTGGCGCGGGCCTTTGCCATCGTATAGATATGCAGATGCGCAGTATCGGCCACCATCACTTTGATCGACATAGCAAAACTCCTGTTAAGCCCCCCAAGCACGCATCCTAGCGCGCGTCGGCGTTTTTTTCAGGCGGGATCCGCCCGTTTGTCGCTTTTTCGATCGCGGCGGCCAGTTGCAACAAGGGCACGTCGTCGTTGCGCCGAGTGACCAGAGTCAGTCCAACGGGCATGTCTCGCACCAGACCGACCGGCAAGGTGAGGCTGGGATAGCCTGCGACCGCGGCAGCGGAGCCGAGCGACGAACCGCCCGTATCGCGTCGATTACCCCAGATCGGGTCGATGAGTTCTGCAGGCCCACTCCCGGGCGCGACGATTAGATCGAGTGTCGACTGGTCAAACAACGCGGCGAGGCCGTCGACGTCGACCGATTGTTGCAGCGATCGCACGGCATCGAGATATTTCGGTTCGGTCAATGGACCGCACACGACCGCTTGCTCAAAGATTTCTTGGCCGAACAACGGCATCTCGCGCGCGGCCTCGCGCCGATTGAACTCGATCAATTCGGCGAGCGAGCGGGCTTCACGACGCATCGGCGCAAGACCGCTCAAGTAGGTGTCGATGGCCTGTTTGAACTCGTACAGCAAAGCCAAAAACTCCGCTGCGCCGAACTGCTGCAGGCCCATGGGCAGCGTGAGCTCGACGATCTCGGCGCCCTTGGTAACCAACAGATCGCGGACCAAGTTGCATTGCGCGAGTACATCGGGACGCAAATTGGGTGAGCCTGGCCACCAGCCGATTCGTCGACCTTGCAAGCTATCGGCGCTGGCCTGCCAAATTGGCGCAACGTCGAAAGGTTCGTCAAACATAACCGCCGCGACGGCTGCGACATCGGCGACATTGCGACCCATGGGCCCGGCCACATCTTGTCGTGGCGACAACGGGATAACGCCGCGGCCGCCAACCCGAGTTTGTGTCGGTTTAAAGCCGACGATTCCGTTGAGTGCAGCCGGTGACAAAATAGAACCGTCTGTCTCGGTACCGATGGCGACCGCGCAAAAACTGCGCGCGGTTGCCGTCGCCGAGCCGGAGCTCGAGCCTGACGGATTGCGCTTCGGGTCATAGGCATTACCCGTTTGCCCGCCGACCGCACTCCAACCACTCATCGACCGCGTAGAGCGGAAGTTCGCCCATTCGCTGAGGTTCGTCTTGCCGAGGATCACGGCACCCGCAGCACGCAATCGTGCCACGAGATCGGCATCTCGGGTTGCTTGCGAGCGAGCGAGAGCGAGCGAACCGGCGGTTGTCGGCATCGGGTCGAACGATTCGATATTATCTTTGAGCAGGATCGGCACACCGTGCAGTGCCCCGCGGTTACGGCCCGCGCGTCGTTCCAAATCCAGTGCGCGTGCGATCTCGATCGCACGCGGGTTCACGGCGATCACCGACTTGAAAAGAGGGTCTTCGCGTTCGATGCGAGCGAGGTATCCAGCGACGATCGCTTCGCTCTGGAAGCCGTTCGCAAATAGATCTTGCAGCGCTGCGATCGATAGCTCGGTTGGATCAACATCGGTCGCGATCTTGAAGGTGTTTGCTTGCGCAAGATTGAAGTTGCGCGCAATCGCGGCCGCCACGCCCAAGGAGGCGAGGCGACCCATGAATTGTCTGCGTCGCATCGGATCAGTCTCCGCTCGAGAGGTTCGCCGAGGGCAGTTGACGCAGCGTATTTTCGATCCATCGCTGCGCCTCGTCATTGATCTCGCGCGGGTCACGGCCAGCGGTCACGATCGGTGCGCCGACGATGACCCGGATCGTCCCGGGCTTTTTCAGCAAGCCGCGACGCGCCCAGTAGTGTCCGGCATCGTGTGCGACCGGCACGATCGGATAGCCACTGCGACTCGCGAGCAGCGCTCCGCTGACCCCATAACGACGAGTTTCACCCGCAGCGACTCGGGTGCCTTCCGGAAAGATCAGGATCGATAATCCTTCGTGCAGCCGGCTCGTCCCGCGCTGCACCACTTGATTGACTGCCGAGGCACCGGCGCCGCGATCGACGGGGATCGATCGCAACAAAGCGAGACCCCAGCCGAAGAATGGGATGTACATCAACTCGCGTTTAAGCACGATGACTTTCGGAGGGCCGAGTAAAAATTGCGCAAACGTCTCCCAAGCCGACGAATGCTTCCAATAAGCGATGTGCGGCTCGGCGGGGATATTCTCGAGACCACTGACTTCGAAACGCAGATCGCAGATCAGACGCAATCCGTCGAGCATGCGCTCCCCATACCAACGGACGAAATCATAGCGTCGTCGTATCGAAACGAGCGGTGCTGCGATGACGAAGATGACCGCGTAGAGCAGCGTCCACGCAAACATGAAAATGGTGAAGACGAGGGAGCGAAACGCAATCATCCCGGCAAGCGCGACAAGTCAGCGACGCCGGCGAATAGCGTTCTGACGCGGTTCACGAGGGCGAGTCGATTAGCGCGCAAAGCCGCATCCGGGTCGTTCACCATCACATCGTTGAAGAAAGCGTCGATCGGCGGGCGCAAGCTCGCTAATAAAGTCAGTGCGGCGTCGTAGTTGGCAGCACGCAGGTGCGTATCGACGGAGGCCGCGATGGCGTCGAGAGCCGCAGCCAAATCGCGCTCGGCGCTCTCGCGCAACAGGCCACGATCGATGCTGACAGACAATGCGCCAGCGTCCGTTTTTTTGAGGATATTGGCGATGCGCTTGTTGGCGGCTGCGAGACTTTCCGCCTCTGGCAATTCGCGAAACCGCCGCAAAGCCTCGAGTCGCGATTGGATATCGCCCGGCTTGGTCGAGCCAGTGGCTTGTACTGCATCGAACGCTTCGCTGCCGTGACCGGCCTCGAGTTGGATCGCGCGTAGTCGATCCATCAGGAAACCCAAGACTTCGCTTGGCGTATCGGGTGTGCTGACGGGTTGTAGCGTCACCGCCTGCGCAACGAGATCCGCCAGGTCGAGCTCAAGACGCCGCTCGAGCACGATTCGCAGCACGCCGATCGCAGCACGCCGCAACGCGAAGGGATCCTTCGTGCCACTGGGCTTTTGCCCGATGCCAAAGATACCGGCCAGTGTGTCGAGTTTGTCGGCGAGCGCCACGGCGATGCCGCTCGGGGTCGAGGGCAGCTCGTCGCCCGCACCGCGCGGGAGATAATGCTCGCGGATCGCGTTCGCCACTTCGGCCGGCTCGCCATCGGCGGCGGCGTAGTTGGCGCCGGTGATGCCTTGCAGCTCCGGAAATTCGCCGACCATCGCGGAGAGCAAATCGCACTTGGAAAGTTCAGCCGCTTGCGCTGCGAGAGTGGCTTGGCCACCGACGATCGGTGCGATCTGACTTGCGAGGCTCGCGATGCGGCGGACTTTGTCACCGATCGAGCCGAGCTTGGCTTGGAAGGTGACCCGGTCCAAACCCTCGCGCCAGTTGCGCAAAGGGGCACGGCGATCTTGTCTTTGAAAGAACGCGGCATCCGAGAGACGCGGGCGGACGACGCGCTCGTTGCCTTCGCGCACGCGCGAGGGATCGCGGCTATCGATGTTGCTGATGGTGACGAACCAGGGCGTCAGCTTTCCGGACGGATCTTCCACGGGAAAATAGCGCTGGTGTTCCTGCAGCGTGGAGATCAGCACTTCACGCGGAAGTTCCAGAAACTCATCGTCGAAGCGGCCTTCGATCGGCACCGGCCACTCGACCAATGCAGTGACCTCATCGAGTAGCGCAGCATCGAATACAGCGCGACCGCCGAGACGCCGTGCAGCCGATTCGACCTGTTCGCGGATACGCTCACGGCGCTCGCCGAAGCTTGCAATCACATGGCCAGAGCTACGCAAAACGTCGGCGTAATCGGCGGGTGTCGGCAACGACAATTCGCCGGGCGCGTGGAAACGATGGCCGCGTGTCGTGCTGCCGGCTCGGGTGTCGAGCAGTGTGGCATCGAGCACCTCGTCACCAAAGCGCAGCACCACCCAGTGCACGGGTCGAACGAATTCCGCTTGGCTTGCGCCCCAACGCATACGTTTCGGAATCGGCAAGGCATCGAGCGCGCTTTGCACGATCGCCACGATCAAAGCCGATGTCGGCGTACCCGGCTTGCGGCCCTCAAAGAAAAGGAACTCGCCCTTGCCTTCGGTGATGCGACTCAAGGAGTCAACATCGACACCGCAGGATTCGGCGAAAGCCGTGGCGGCCCGAGTCGGTTGACCGGTTTTGTCAAAAGCCGCTGATAGCGGCGGACCGCGTCGCTTCAATACTTGTTCCGGTTGCTGCTCGGCAAGATCGCGCACCAGCACAGCGAGCCGTCGCGGCGCGGCATACGAGACTAGAGCGCCGTGCGGAACACCGGCACCGACTAAGCCATCGCGGATTCCTGCCAAGAGCGCGCGCTCGAGTTCAGGCAGCGCGACCGGTGGCAATTCTTCCGTGCCGAGTTCGAAGAGAAAATCGCGAGTGCTCATCGCGGGAGCTCCGCGCCGGTAGCACCCAACGGGAAGCCGAGAGCTTCACGACTCTCGTAATAGACTTGCGCGACGCCACGGGCGAGGGTGCGGACCCGCAGGATGAATCTTTGACGCTCTGTCACCGAAATCGCGCGACGCGCATCCAACAAATTGAACGTGTGCGAGGCTTTGAGAACTTGCTCGTAAGCCGGTAGCGCGAGCTTGGCCGCGAGCAAGCGCTGGCAGACGGCCTCGTATTCGTCGAAATGACGGAACAGCGAGGTCGCGTCCGCATGCTCGAAGTTATAGGCGGACTGCTCGACTTCGTTCTGGTGGTACACGTCGCGATACGTGACTTTGCCGCGTGGTCCGTCGGTCCAGACGATGTCGAACACGCTGTCGACCCCTTGCAGATACATGGCAAGGCGTTCGAGCCCGTAAGTGATTTCGCCTGTGACGGGGCGACAATCGATACCGCCCACTTGTTGGAAATAGGTGAATTGCGTGACTTCCATGCCGTTCAGCCAGACTTCCCAACCAAGACCCCAAGCGCCGAGCGTGGGTGATTCCCAGTTGTCTTCGACGAAGCGGATATCGTGGGTGAGCGGATCGAAACCCAACATTTTCAGCGACCCAACGTATTTATCGAGGATGTCGAGCGGCGAAGGCTTCAGTACCACCTGAAACTGGTAGTAACGCTGTAAACGAAACGGGTTGTCGCCGTAACGCCCGTCGGTCGGCCGGCGCGAGGGCTGCACATAGGCGGCGCTCCAAGGTTCCGGTCCGATCGAGCGCAGGAAGGTGGCCGTGTGAAAGGTGCCTGCCCCCATCTCCATGTCGTAGGGTTGCAGAATCACGCAGCCCTGGTCCGACCAGTACTGCTGCAGGGCAAAAATCAGTTCTTGAAAAGTACGAGGCATGGAACCGGTGGCTGGCAGCGTTGAGGGGACTCGTATGGGCGCGCTAGTGGCGCGCAAGTATAGCCCTGTCGCTTGTTCGAACTGATTGGCTTGGGGTCGCCGGCGGGAGCGCGGGTGCTGCCGGCGGCACGCCGACGAAGATACTCGTGAAAAGCACTATTCTAGTGCAGTCGGGTTTGATTCGCCCTAAAGTAGTGCAATTTTTTGCGGCTTGCGGGGTAGTCAAGTAACATAACCCCTTGAAACTGCCATCAAATATGCCACAGGCACGTTTTCTGCATCAATATTGGGCGTTGAGTTTCCCATTCCAGATACATGTACGGAGCGACTATGACCACCGCCAGTGACGTCATTCAGATCATCAAGGACAAGGAAGTGAAGTGGGCTGACCTGCGCTTCACCGATACCCGTGGCAAAGAGCAACACGTCACCATCCCGGCGAAGGCGGTCGACGAGGGTTTGTTCCGTGACGGCAAGATGTTCGACGGTTCGTCGATCGCTGGCTGGAAGGGCATCAACGAGTCCGACATGATTCTGATGCCGGATGCCGGCACCGTGGTCCTCGATCCTTTCTTTGAGGATGCCACTGTCAACATTCGTTGCGATGTCATCGAGCCTGCCACCATGCAAGGCTACGAGCGCGATCCGCGTTCGATCGGCAAGCGCGCTGAGGCGTATTTGAAGAGCACCGGTATTGCCGATGGTGCGACCTTCGGTCCCGAAAACGAGTTTTTCATTTTCGATAGCGTACGTTGGACCAACGAGATGCACACCTCGTCCTACGCCATCGATTCGGTGCAGGGTGCTTGGAACAGCAATACGGTCTATCCCGAAGGCAACATGGGCCATCGTCCCGGTGTGAAGGGCGGCTATTTCCCAGTCCCGCCAGTCGATGCCTATCAAAATATTCGTAACTCGATGTGCAACGCCTGCGAAGAACTCGGCTTGACGGTCGAGGTGCATCATCACGAAGTGGCGACCGGTGGCCAATGCGAAATCGGCATTGGCCCGGGCGGTCTCGTCAAAAAAGCGGACGAAGTCCAAATTTTGAAGTATGCCGTGCACAACGTGGCACATGCCTACGGCAAGACGGCGACCTTCATGCCAAAGCCGCTCGTCGGTGATAACGGCTCGGGCATGCACGTGCACCAGTCTTTGCAGAAAGACGGCAAAGCGCTGTTCGCGGGTGACAAGTACGGCGGGCTCTCCGAGCTCGCGCTGTACTACATCGGTGGCATCATCAAGCACGCCAAGGCATTGAACGCCTTCACCAACGCGGGCACCAACAGCTACAAGCGGCTCGTGCCGGGGTTCGAAGCGCCGGTGATGCTCGCCTATTCGGCGCGTAACCGTTCGGCCTCGATTCGCATCCCGTTCGTCGCCAATCCGAAGGGGCGCCGCATCGAAGTGCGTTTCCCGGATTCCTCCGCCAACCCGTACTTCGCCTTCGCTGCCATGATGATGGCGGGTCTCGATGGCATCCAGAATAAGATTCACCCCGGCGATCCGGCGGACAAAGATTTGTACGATCTCGAGCCGGAGGAGGCCAAGCACATCCCGACGGTATGTCACTCGCTCGATATGGCTCTCGAGCACCTCGACAAGGATCGCGAGTTCCTCACTCGCGGCGGTGTGTTCACGAACGATGTGATTGATGCCTACATCAACCTCAAGTTGCAGGAAGTCACGCGTTTCCGCATGAGCACGCACCCAGTCGAGCTCGACCTGTACTACAGCTGCTGAGGATGATCACGTGATGCGCAGCCGAGCCTATGGCCGCTGAACGCCTCTTTGAGTCGTTCGCTGCGCATCACGATTCTGCCGAACTCCTCGATGCGTTGGCGACCGGCGTCGTTCTTCTCGACGCCGGTCTCCATGTTCTGCATGCCAACATGGCCGCGCAAGGTTTCATGGCCATCGGTCTCAATCAGGCACGCGGCAAATCGTTTACCGAGCTATTTGCCGATACCAACGGTTTGCAAGGATTGTTGACGCGAGCGTTGGAGCACGGTGAGGCTTTCAGTGAATTCGAATTGTCATTGCGTCCCGCCGGGACTCCGCGAGAACCGCAGCTGGTCGATCTGAGCATCACGCGCGTCGATGCGGCTAGCGGTCAAAAGCGCTTGTTGCTCGAGATGATCGATTCCGTACCGCGTACCCGGCTCAATCGCGATAACGAGCTTCGCGCCCGCCTCGACAGCAGCCGCATGATGACTCGACAACTTGCCCACGAAGTTAAAAATCCGCTCGGTGGTTTACGTGGCGCCGCACAATTGCTGGCGCGCCAACTGCCTGATCCGTCGCTGCGCGAATACACGGATGTAATCATCGCCGAGGCAGACCGGTTGACGGCGTTGGTTGATACGATGAGCCACTCAGCCCGGCCCTCACAAAAAGAGCGACTCAACATTCACGAAGTGTGTGAGCACGTCTATCGTTTGACCGTCGCCGAAGCCGATCGCGGCGTCAGTGTAGAGCGTGACTACGATCCCAGTGTTCCCGAGGGTCGTTTCGATCGCAATCAGCTGGTGCAAGCCCTGTTAAACCTAAGTCGCAATGCCTTGCAGGCGGTCGGCAGTGGCGGGCGTGTCGTGCTGCGGACGCGCGCCGTTTCGCAGGTGCATATCGGTCTCGTCCGACACCGATTGGCCGCTCGGATCGAGGTGTTGGACGACGGTCCAGGCGTGCCTGATGCCATTCGCAGCAGTTTGTTTTTCCCACTGGTGACGGCCCGGCCGAACGGCACCGGTCTGGGTTTGGCTGTGTCACAGCAACTCGTGAACCGGAATGGCGGTGTCATCGAATTTGAAAGCGAACCCGGTCGTACTGTCTTTCGTCTGTTGTTACCTTTGGAGACGTCGCCATGAACTCTGCACTGCGCGTCTGGTTGGTTGACGATGATGCCTCGATTCGTTGGGTGCTTGAACGCGCACTCAAAAGTGGGGGCATGACACCGCGGGTTTTCGAGGCTGCGGAACCGGCGCTCGAGGCCTTGCGTGGCGATGCGCCGGATGTTCTGTTGACCGATATCCGTATGCCGGGGCTATCCGGTCTTGATCTGGTGCGCCGTCTACACGAGACGCGTCCGCAGCTGCCGATCATCGTGATGACCGCACACGCGGATCTCGATAACGCAGTATCGGCGTACGAGAGCGGTGCTTTCGAGTATTTGCCAAAGCCCTTCGATATCGACCAGGTTGTCGAGTTGGTTCGTCGTGCAGCAGAGAGCAGCGCGAAACCCATCCTGAGTTCTACCGACGAGACGCCGATGCGCGAGTTGCTCGGTAAGGCGCCGTCAATGCAACAGGTGTTTCGCGCTATCGGTCGCTTGTCTCGCTCCGCTGTCAGCGTTTTGATCACTGGTGAGTCGGGCACCGGCAAGGAGCTTGTCGCCCGCGCGTTACATGAGCACAGCCCTCGTTCGGGTAAACCGTTCATCGCCCTCAATACATCGGCGATCCCGTCCGAGCTGCTCGAGTCGGAGTTGTTCGGTCACGAAAAAGGCGCGTTTACCGGTGCTGATGCGCTGCGTCGTGGGCGCTTCGAGCAGGCCGATGGTGGCACGTTGTTCCTCGATGAGATCGGCGATATGCCGACCGGCTTGCAGACCCGCTTGCTGCGGGTCCTTGCCGAAGGGGAGTTCTATCGCGTGGGTGGTCAACTACCGATTCGTGTTGACGTGCGTGTGATCGCCGCAACCCATCAAGATCTCGAAGATCGGGTCACGCGCGGTCTGTTTCGCGAAGACTTGTTTCATCGGCTGAACGTCATTCGGATGGAGTTGCCTCCCTTGCGGGCGCGACGTGAGGACGTCGCTGATTTGTTGGACCATTACCTTGGTATTGCCTCGACAGAGCTTGGTGTGGAGCGCAAACGGATCGCCTCCGATGCGCGCGCCGCACTCGAGGCTTACGCTTGGCCGGGCAATGTCCGCGAACTCGTCAATCTTTGTCGTCGCTTAACGGTGTTGGCACCGGGTGGCGAGATTCGTTTCGAAGACTTGCCAAGCGAAATCCGTGGCACCAGCGCACTCGCGGACGCCGACGGTTGGTCGCAAGTCCTGGCCGCTTGGGCCGAGACGGAATCGCTGCGTCGTGATGCCGCGCCGCTGCTCGATACTGCGTTGCCTGAGTTCGAACGTACGCTCATTCGCGTGGCTCTGCGTCATACGAGCGGTCATCGACAGGAAGCGGCCAAGCTGCTCGGCTGGGGTCGTAACACTTTGACGCGCAAACTTAAAGAACTCGCGATGGAAGAGTATGCTGTTGAGGGTTCAGACGACGCAGCGGCGTGACCGATGACTGACGCGATGCTCTGGTTGGATCAAACCTTGTACGGCAACCCGTTGTCCCAATGGGCGCTGGCAGCGTTGGCCTTTTCAGTCACCTTTACCGTGTTGCCCTTCCTGCGAATGTTCCTGTTGTCGCGTGCGCGCAAGCTACGCGATTTGACCGAGGCCGGTCCAATCGAACTCGTGCTGTTGCTGATCAAGCGCACTCGTCGTTTGTTCCTGTTTGTCGTGGCGTTGTATTTCGCCATGCGTTTTCTCGAGCTACCGCCGCGGCTCGATCGGATCTCCATCAGCGTCATCGTATTCGCCGGATGGTTTCAGGCTGCTTTGTGGGCTGTTGCAGCGGCAAGCTTCTTGGTCGAACAACGCAAGCGTCAGGCGGCAGAGCGTGTCGGTGGCGCTTCCGAAAACGTCGTTCTCGATATCGGGTTGTTCGTCGCACGGGTGTTGATCTTCGCCGTGGCGATGTTGCTTGCCCTCGACAACCTCGGCGTCAACATCACGGCACTCGTCGCGGGCCTCGGTGTCGGCGGTATTGCGATCGCGCTCGCCGTACAGACGATACTCGGTGATTTGCTGGCGTCGCTATCGATCCTGCTCGACAAACCGTTCGAGGTTGGTGATTGGTTGCGTATCGACGACATCGATGGCACCGTCGAAAAAATCGGCGTCAAGAGCACTCGTTTGCGTAGTCTCTCGGGCGAGCAGATCGTGCTATCGAATGCCGACATGCTCAAATGCCGCATCCGAAACATGGGCCGCATGCCGGAGCGCCGCTCGTTGTTCACACTCGGTGTCGCTTATCAAACCACACCCGAAAAATTGCAGCTCATACCGCAGCTTGTCGAGGCGGCAGTTGCGAGCGTCCCGGGCACGCGTTTCGAGTACTGCGTATTGCTGCAGTTTGGTGCTTCGGCACTCGAATTCGAGATCGTATATTTTGTGCCTGAACCGGCCGACGTTCGGTTCAAATTTTTGAAGATCGTCGATGCGGTGAACCGGCGGATCCACGCTGACTTTGCTGCCAACGACATCGAGTTTGCATACCCGACGCAGACTGTCTACCTCAAAGCTGCAACGACCCCACCAGTTCAGTGACGTTTGAGTAGCCGTGGGCATGCAGATACTCGGCAATGCCTGCGTTGATCTTCTTGCAGCTCATCGGGTCGTAGAACAACGATGTGCCGACACCCACGGCACTGGCACCTGCGATGATGAACTCGATGGCATCCGTCGCCGAGGTGATGCCGCCTTGACCGATGATCGGTACGTTGTGCTTGCGGGCCACGTCATACACTTGGTGTACTTTCAGCAGCGCGATCGGTTTGATTGCCGGACCTGACAAGCCGCCTTGCACGTTGCCGATGACGGGTCGGCGGGTTTTCGCATCGATGGCCATGCCCATGATGGTGTTGATCACCGACAGACCGTCGCTACCAGCCTCGATACAAAGACGGGCGTTTTCTTTGATGTCTGTCTGATTGGGCGAGAGCTTCGTGATGATGGGTTTTCGCGTCACCGCTCGGCAGGCTGCCACGACGCGTGCCGACATCTCGGGGTAGTTCCCGAAAGCAACACCGCCTTCTTTGACGTTGGGACAGGAGATGTTGATCTCGATGGCATCGATCGGCGAATCGTCGAACCGGCGTGTGACCTCGGCATACTCCTCGATAGTCGAGCCCGAGACGTTGGCGATGAAGCGGGTTTCGGTGAAATCGAGAGTCGGGAGAATCTGGCTCACGACATGGTCGGTGCCTGGATTCTGCAATCCGATCGCATTCAGCATGCCCATCGGTGTTTCGTAGACTCGATGGGGTCGATTACCGAGACGCGGCTCGAGCGTCGTGCCCTTCAGCACGACACCACCACAGTCGGCGTTCGAGAAACCCTCGACACGTGTGTACTCCTCGCCGAAACCCACGCAGCCCGAGAGCAGGACGATGGGCGAGGCGAAATCGAGGCCCAAAAAACGATAGCGCAGCGAAGCGGCGGGACTGGACATGCAGAGATTATAGAGTCAGGGCGTTACCATGCGCGCATGTTCCATATCGTGCTGTTCGAGCCGGAGATACCACCCAATACCGGCAATGTGATCCGGCTTTGTGCCAACACCGGCGCCGAGCTGCATTTGATCCGACCGCTTGGCTTCGACCTCGATCGTCGCTCGGTTCGTCGCGCTGGTCTCGATTACCGTTGGATGGCAGCCGTGCATATCCATGAGGATTTCGCTGCCTGCCGTGTTGCTTTGGCCGCGCAAGGCGCAGAGCGGTGGTTCGCGATCGAAACGGGCGGGTCGATTCGTTACGATGAAATCGCCTGGCAGCCGGGTGATGTGATGATATTCGGCTCCGAGCGGCACGGTCTCCCGATGAAGATACTCGAGGAGCTAAAGGCCGAGGTGACGGGGGATGCCATCGTGAGCATCCCGATGCGCGAGGGGAACCGCAGCCTCAATTTGTCGAACGCCGTCGCACTCGTGCTTTACGAGGCTTGGCGGCAGACTGGTTTTGCGATCTCCACTAATCGAACTCCGCTTTGATCGGTCTCGACATCAAACTTTTGACCACTTCGCGCGGCGGTAAGGCCTCGTAAAGCGTGCGATAAATACTCTCGCAGATGGGCATATCGACACCGTATCGTTTTGCCACGAGTTTGACTGCACGGGCAGCGAGATATCCCTCCACCACCTGACCGATCTCCACGAGGGCGGCCTCGACACCGCGACCCGCCGCCAATAGCAGACCGAAGCGACGGTTACGAGATTGATCATCGGTGCAAGTCAGGACGAGATCGCCGAGCCCGGCGAGGCCCATGAAGGTTTCCTTTTGTGCACCGAGTGCCACGCCAAGTCGGGTCATTTCGACCAAACCCCGGGTGATCAATGCCACTCGAGTATTGGCGCCGAAGCCGAGGCCATCAGCGAGGCCGGCGCCGACCGCCAGCACATTCTTCGTGGCACCGCCGACCTCGACACCCACGATATCGGTCGAGGTGTAAGCGCGAAAGTTGGCTGACGAAAGATTTTGTGCAAGCGACACCGCAAACGCTTCCTCCGTCGCGGCGATCGTCATCGCCGTGGGCAAGCCAGCGCCGACCTCACGCGCGAATGTCGGACCCGACAGCACGGCGAATGACCGGTCGGAACCGAGTTCCTCGCGGGCGACTTGGTGTGGTAGCAGGCCGGTCTCGAGTTCGAAGCCTTTGGTAGCCCACGCGAGGCGCGTATCGGGTGGCAGGATGGGAGCTAATTCTTTGAGCAGTGATCGTAGTGCATGGCTCGGTACGGCGATGAGGACATCCTGCGCGCCATCAATCGCCGCTGCCAACGTATCGACGACGTGCAAGTGGTCGGGGAATGGCGCATCCGGTAGGTAGCGAGCATTACGACGATCCTGCGCCATCGCCGCCAAGAGTGCGGCGTCACGCGCCCAGAGTCGAGTGTCGTGACCGGTGCGGGCGAACTGGATCGCCAGGGCCGTGCCCCAGGATCCAGCGCCCAATACGGCCAGCGGCGTGCCCGTGGCCGTCATCGATATCAGCTATTCAGCGGCTGCTGAGCGGCTTGAGTCTGCGCTTCGGCCGCTTCGGCGCGCGACCGCGCATACAACAGTTCGAAGTTGACCGGCGGCAGCAACAGCTGCGGGAAACCGCCCTGGGTTACCAGGTTGGCGATTTGCGCGCGCGCGTACGGGAAAAGCACGTTCGGGCCGATGCTGGCAACCGCGCGACGATAGTCTTCTTCGCCGAGATTGCGTACCGCGAAGATACCGCCCTGCTGCACTTCGACCAAGAAAGCCGTGGCGTCACCGTTCTTGGCGGTGACGCTGATACGCAGCACGATCTCGCGCAGATCGGGCGAGAGAATCTCGGTTGCCGTATCCAGTTCGAGATTGATGTTCGGATTCCACTGCCCGTCGACGCGCGGACCCTTGGGCGCCTCGAAAGAGCAATCTTTGAGATAAACGCTTTGCAGTGAAAACTCAGGTGCGTTCGGATCAGCTTCGGTGCCGGCAACGCCATCTGCAGTTGGATTCGGATCAGCCATGTCGATGAGCCTCTGTGGAAGACGATGAGTTCAGGAGTTAGTTATCGTGTGATCATACGTCGTCAGACGAGCAATGGATCGAGACCGCCACGGGCGTCGAGGGCGTGCAAGTCGTCGCAACCGCCGACATGGACCTCGCCGATAAAAATTTGCGGAACTGTGCGACGACCGCTGCGAGTCATCATTTCGGCGCGACGTGACGGCTCAGCATCGATATCGATTTCTTCGAAGGTGAGACCTTTGCGGGTTAGCAGGCCCCGTGCCCGTTCGCAATAAGGGCACCAGCCGGTCGCGTACATGACGACTTTGACCATCAGGCTTGGCTCTTCTCACGGGCGAGCGGCAGATTTTCCGACTGCCAACCGCTGATACCGCCGCGCAGATTGAAAACTTGCGTGAAGCCTTGACCGTTCAGTACGCGCGCAGCCGAGGCGCCGGTGCTGCCGGAGTGACAATAGACCACCACCGGTTTTTCCTTGTGTTTCTTCAATTTATCGCCAGCGTTGACGAGTTCGTGCGAGTCCATTTGGCGCGAACCGGCGATATGACCCGCGGCGTGGTCCTCCGGCTTGCGAATGTCGAGCACCAATGCGCCTTGGTTCTGCAGGCGGATCAGATCTTGCGGTGAGATGGCCGCGAAAGAGTCGCGCCGGAGGCGGATCTCGTAAACGAGCACCAGCAGGGCGGCGAGCGCAGCCATCCCAACCAACCACGGGTGGTTGGCGATGTATTCCGGCAACTTTTCCATGCGAGAGATTATACAATTTCGCCGCATGCGCGGCCGAACCCTTTGTTTTTCGTTGCTTTTTACCCTGCTGGCGGCAGCGCCGACGGGCTACGCGCAGGATGCGGCTAAAACGGAAGCCGACTTGCGTCAGTTGCGCTCACAAATTGAACGCATCCGCAGTCAGGTCGCCAAAGACGCTGCCGAAAAGGATCGGCTTGCAAAAAGTTTGCGGGCTGCCGAGCAGTCCGCTTCGGCTGCGCGAGTCGTGCTCGGTCGTTTGCGCGGTGAGCGGCAGACTCGTGAGCAACGGTTGCAAGAGCTCGCGGAGCAAAAGCGGGCGCGCGAAACCGAGTTGGCGAGCGAGCGAGCGTCGCTGGCAGCACAGCTACGGGCGGCACATCAAATCGGCCGCGAAGATCCGCTCAAGATGCTGCTGAATGAACAGGATCCATCGCAGGCCGGTCGGTTGGTCGCGTATTACGCCTATTTCGGCCGGGCGCGGGCTCGACAGCTCAGCGTCATCGAAACGAAGGTCAACGAGATCGCAGCGCTCGAGCGTGATCTCGAAACCGAGAAAGAGCGTATCGCTCGGTTGGAGCGCGAACAGTCTGGTGAAGTCGCCAAGCTCGACAAAGCACGCGTGGAGCGAGGAGTCGTCCTCGCACAATTGAACGCGGAAGCCAAAGAACGTAACGCGACTTTACAGCGTTTGCAGCGCGAACAAGCGGCTCTGCAAAAGTTACTCCAGCAGCTCCGACGTACCACGCCGAGTTTTCCGAGCGACAACAAGAGCCCCTTTGCTCGGATGCGCGGCGAATTGGCGTGGCCGGTGTCGGGAAAAATCGTCTCGCGCTTCGGTCAGCAACGCGCGGGTTCGATGAAATGGGAGGGGGCCCTGATCGGCGCCGAGCGTGGCGCACCGGTACGAGCGATCTATCGTGGCCGCGTTGTCTATGCCGATTGGCTCGCAGGCTTGGGCTTGCTCGTGATCATCGATCACGGTGGCGGATTCCTCAGTCTTTATGGGCACAACGAGCAGCTCTATCGCCAAGTGGGCGACACCGTCGTGGCTGGCGATACGATCGCAGCGGTGGGTGATACGGGCGGGCGTCCGGCGCCGCAGCTGTATTTCGAAATTCGCCAAGCGGCGCGGCCCATCGACCCCGCTCCTTGGTTCAGTACTCGTCAGCCGTGAGCCTCGCGCAATCCCACCGTCTCGTCTGGTTGGCTGCGGCCGCAGGATTGGCTGTGGGCGCCTCTGGCACGTGGTTCGTATCTCAGCCCGAAACCGAAACGCTCGACGTGTCGAATCCATCAAAGAAATCTACAACGGATAAACCCTTGACGGTGCGCGAGCTGCCAGCGAGTGAATCGCGGAGGATCGCCGAAATTATCGCGCAAGTGCAGCGCGAATATGTCGATGAGGTGACACCCGATCGTTTGCTCGAGCAAGCGATGCGCGGCATGGTCGGCGGATTGGATCCCTACTCGGCTTACCTCGACCGACGCGAGTATGAGGAGCTGCGCCGCGGCGCAGCCGGGAGTTATCCCGGTATTGGTATCGAGGTGTCTGCTGAAGGCGAAGGCATCAAGGTCGTACGCTCCTTGGCGGATTCACCGGCAGCGCGAGCAGGTATACGCGGCGGCGACGTCATCCTGCAGATCGATGACGAGGCCGTCGGCGGTAATGTCAGCGCGGCACTCGAGCAAATGCGCGGTCCGCCGGGCTCGCTTGTCCGCCTGACCCTGCGTCGCGCCGAGAGCGCCGAATTGGTCAGCGTGGCGCTCGAGCGCGTCAAGGTCGAGGTGCACAGCGTCTCCGGTGAGATGCTGGAGTCGGGCTATGCCTATGTCCGTATCGCTTCCTTCAGCGAGACGACGCGCAAAGATTTCGAGCGAGTGTTGCGGGAACTCGCCACTTCAGAGCCCCTGCGTGGCGTCGTACTCGACGTGCGGCACAACCCGGGCGGTGTTCTTGAAGCTGCAGTCGAGGTAGCCGATGCGTTGCTCGATGCGGGTAATATCGTCTCGGCGACAGGTCGTACAGGGGAAGCCAATTTCCGCATGGACGCCTCTCGGGGTCAGTTGCTCGAGGGTGTGCCGCTGGTGTTGTTGATCAACGGCGCGTCGGCTTCGGCTGCCGAGATTTTAGCGGGCGCCCTCAAAGATAATGGTCGTGCACAGTTGGTGGGTCGGCGAACCTATGGAAAAGGCGTCGTGCAAAGTGTTCTACCACTGGCCGATGGTCGCGCCCTGAAACTCACGACATCGCGATATGTGACGCCAGCAGGCGTATCCATCAATGAAACGGGTATCGAACCTGATGTGCTGCTTCCGGGCGCTGATGTCATGCCGATCGCTGCGCGAGAGGATCCGGAAGTCAAGTTGGCGCTGCGTACGCTAAGTGCAGCGACAGGCGCTAGAGCAAAGGAACGCCAATGATCGAAATGCTGCAGTTTTTGCTGGACTTCATCCTGAATCTCGACGAGCACCTCGTGGAGTTGTTACAGGCCTACGGAGTCTGGATCTACGCGATCCTGTTCATCATCGTTTTTGCCGAAACCGGCCTCGTCGTGACGCCATGGTTACCGGGTGATTCATTGTTGTTTGCGGTAGGCACTCTCGTCGCCATCGACTCGAGCGGCACACTGGATATCGGCGTCGTCGCCGTCTTGTTGATCATCGCGGCGATTCTGGGCAACACCTGCAACTACGCGATCGGCAAATGGATCGGGCCGCCCGCGTTCAGCGGCCGATATCGACTCCTGAAGGTCGAATATCTGCGGCAGACCGAGGTCTATTTCGCCAAACATGGTGGCAAGACGGTGGTGTTGTCGCGCTTCCTGCCGATTCTACGGACCTTTGCGCCCTTCGTATCCGGTGTGGCACGCATGCACTACCCGCGCTTCCAGACGTACAACGTGCTCGGCGCATTACTTTGGGTCACTGTTTTTTTGGGTGGCGGTTATCTCTTCGGCAATATCCCGATCGTCAAAAACAACTTTGGCTTGGTTACGCTCAGCATCATCGGCGTTTCGCTGATTCCGGTGGCGATCTTGGTCTGGAGCCGCCGCCGCAACTCAGCCGAGTAGCGAGCGAGCGGCACCGTAGATGCCGCCGAACAGCAAGCCGAGCGTCGGAAAAAACGACAGCCCAAAGCCGAGGCTGCGCTTGTTGGCCGCTTCGACATAGCCCTTGAAGTAGAGCGCACGACCGATGATGAAGACCGTGCCGAGCAACACCGCCCAGGCCTCGTCGATGAAGATCGCAAAGCTCCATAGCGCTGGAATGAATAGAGCCAGTAATTCGAGTGTGTTCATCTGCACTCGATACACGCGCTCGAAATTCTCGTCGCCCGTGGTCGCAGGTGCCTTGACGCCGTATTGATAGCGAGCACGGCCGACGGCCATGGTGAAGATGAAGTATTCGAACAGGGCGAGCAACATGATCAAATGAACGGCAGCGTAGTCGGTCGGCATGATGGAACCCCTTGGTAAAGCGGTGGTCGGAAGTCCGTACGCAGAGGATAGCGCGATGGCACAATCTTGCCGAGGAGGCATAAATCGATGACCGGTTTTGTACTGCGCGCCGTAATCGCCGCTTTCGGGCTTTGGTTGGCTGCCGAGTGGGTGGATGGCGTCGTCATCAACGATGCGGCGACATTGCTGCTAGCGGCGGTGCTGCTCGGCGTGGTCAACGCGTTCGTGCGGCCTATCGCCATCTTGCTGACTTTGCCGATCAGTGTGGTAACACTGGGTTTGTTTTTGCTCGTGGTCAACGCCGGGATGCTCGCCTTGGTTGCGTACGTGGTCCCGGGTTTCGACTTACTCGGCTTTTGGCCAGCACTTTGGACCGCGATTGTCGTTGGGCTCACCAGTTGGATCGGCTCCTGGTTCATCGGGCCGCGCGGACTCGAGCGATTGAATCGGCGATGAACAGGCTGCTCAGCTCGACGATCTGGATCTGTTGGTTAGCGACTCTGATGGTGGCATCGCCGGCGCAGGCGGCGCGCGAGCTCGTCAAAACAGGCTACGCCCGAACCAAAGAATCCGGCCGCCTGCTGTATATCGAGTCCCATTTCGTGCGCGAGGCGGGCACGGCTGCCGAAAATCGCGTCGTCCTGTATCGCTGCGGTTTCGGTGGCCCGGTCTTCGCCCGTAAGGAGTTGAGTTACCAGAGCCAGCGACATACACCGGATTTCAACATGATCGATACGCGTTCCGGTTATGCCGAGGGTGTACGTCGGACGGCTCAGGGCTTGCGGGCGTATTCACAGTTGAATGCTACTTCGCCCCGTCGGGAGACGACGGTGGCGTTGCGACCGAATTTGGTCATCGATGCGGGCTTCGACGACTTCGTGCGTTTGAACTGGCGGGAACTCGAGGCCGGAAAAGCCGTGAGCTTTCCATTCCTTGTGCCCTCACAGCTCACTACCTACAACTTCAAGATTCGCAAACATCGCGAAGTAACCATCGAGGGCAGTACGGCGAGCGTGATTCGCCTGAATCTATCGGGTGTGTTGGCGTGGTTCACGCCTTATATCGAAGTTTCGTATCGGCAAGCCGATCAGGTGTTGATGCGTTACGAAGGGCTAACCAATATTCGTAACGCTGATGGAGAGCTACTCGAAGCCGTGATCGATTTTCCGTCGAACGAGCGACGGTTGCTGCCACAACTCGATCTCAGGGCTCCGCGGATCGAACCGTTGGTGTCACGCTGCCCTGCTTCCGTGGCCAGTTCATGAGCACCATGCCAAGCAGCAGCACAACGGTCCCGATGATCTGCGAGCCCGTCAGTATTTCATCGAGCACCCACCAACCGAGCAGCGTCGCCACAACCGGATTGACGAAGCCGAACGTACCCACTTGCGCGGGCGAGACATTGACCGATAACCAGGCATACGCCGTGTAAGCGATGCACGAACTGACGATCGTCATGTACGCGAGGGCAGCGAGACCACCGGCGTCCCAGTCCCATTGCGCGAGATCGCCATGCAGGATGGCCGGAACTAACAGCATCAAACCACCGCAGAGCATTTGCAGTGCTGTGAAGCTCATGAGATCTAGCGACGTCACGGCGTTGCGCAGATAGATCGTTCCGGCAGACCAACCAATGCAGCCGATCACGATCGCGACCGTCGGCCAAGGGCCGTATGGTCCGGCGCTGCCTGGCAGTGGATTGGGGCCAGGCCAAGCGACGAGCACCGTGCCGCCGAAGCCGACGGCGAGCCCGAGGGCGACACGCGGTGCAATGGCGTGGGCGCGTGCGCCGAACAACCCGATCAAGGGAATCCAGAATGACGACGAGACATTCAGGAGCGCTGCTTGATTCGAGGGCACGTACTGCAGCCCCCAGATGGCACCGCCATTCGACACCGCCACCGACAACAAGCCAGCGATCAGAACCGTACGCCACTCGAGGGGCGTTAGTCGCGTCGGCGTGAGTCCGCGTCGGCGTTGAAACCAGACCGCGACGAGGCCGAGCAGGACGCCGCTGACGATAAAGCGCGCTGCACCGAACAGAAACGGCGGCAACGACGTGACACCGATCTTGGTGACGAGGTAGGTCGACCCCCAGACCAGATAGACGATCGCAAAACACGTGACGATCGTCGCACGACGCGAGCCCGTCACGATTTGGGTGACGGGTCCGCGGTCATCGCCGTCTTGAAAAGCAGGCCTGCCAACGCGGCAAGAACTACGAGGCCGAGCCACTCACCGAAATGCCACAGCGATGGCAATGCCAGCACGTCCGCGGAACCAGAGGTGACGATCGGTACGGCAATGGCAATACCCATCAAGGCCTCTCCCGTGATCATGCCGGCTGCGAACAACAGGCCCTTGCGATGTCGACGTTCGATTTCGGCTGCCTCGAGACCTTGGCGACGCAGGCGTCGCTCGGCCGTCCAGGCCAGCAGACCGCCTAAGAAAATCGGCGTCATCAACTCGAGCGGCAGATAGATTCCGACGGCGACGGCGAGCACCGGTGTGCGGAACGATGCGCCTCGCGCTTTCAAAATTTCATCGAGCACGATGATACCGACGCCGATGACAGCACCGACGGCGATCATGTCCCACGGCAACTGCCCACCGAAGAGCCCCTTCGATACCGAAGCCATCAAGGTCGCTTGCGGTGCCAACAGCGGATTTGGGTGAGCCTCGCTCGGTACGCCGATACCGTAAGCCTGCGCGAGCAAATTCAGCACCGGCGCCATGACGAGCGCACTGCTTGCTGCGCCGATGCCGAGCATCACTTGTTGACGCCAAGGTGTCGCGCCCACGATGTAGCCGCATTTGAGATCTTGTAGGTTGTCGCCCGCGATACAGGCGGCGCAGCAGACCACGGCGCCGATCATGATGGCAGCGATGGGACCCGCTGCACTGTTTTTGCCCATCAACACCAACAATACGACCGCAGAAAAGAGGATCGTTGCGATGGTGATACCCGAGACCGGATTGTTGGATGAGCCGACAAGGCCTGCCATATACGCCGAGACCGAGCAGAACAAGAAACCTGTGACGATCATGATGATCGTCATCGGCAGACTGACGGCCAGTGATCCCACGATTGCCTGATAGAGCGCCCAGAGCGGCAACGTGAACAGCAAGATGCCGAGCAACACCGACTTCATCGGCAAGTCTTGTTCGGTATGAGCGATCACTTCTCCGGCAGCGCTAGCGCGTGCTGCGGCAAGACCGCTGCGAACACCCGACAACAAAGAGTGACGCAACGACACGAGCGCCCAGATCCCACCGACCAGCATGGCACCCACACCGAGATAGCGAATTTGTTTCGACCAGATGAAGCCGGCGAGATCTTCGGGATCGAGACCGGCCGCCGCTTGTGCGAGTTCCGCCTGTTGCGGCAAGACTTCGGCGACGTAGTAGGGAATCGCGATATTCCACGAGAGCATCGCGCCGGCGAGCACTACGATACCGACGTTCAGACCGACGATGTAACCCACGCTCAACAGTGCTGGCGAGAGGTTCGTCCCAAAGAAAGCGAGGTACTTGCCCGCAAATCCTGCGCTTGCAGCAGTGTCGGGGATCAGGCGTAATCCGCTACCGGCTGCGAGTTTGGCAAACGCGCCACCGACTGCGCCGATACCCAGAATGCGGATCCCCTGCGAAGGATTTTCACCCGCTTTCAATACCTCGGCGGCAGCCTGGCCTTCGGGAAACGCCAATTTTTGATCGACGATAAGTGCGCGGCGCAACGGCACCGAAAACAACACGCCGAGCAAACCGCCAAGACCTGCGATCGCGAGCACCCAGCTATAGCGAAAGTCTTGCCAAAAGCCGAGGATCACCAGAGCCGGAATGGTGAAGATCACGCCTGAGGCGATCGAGGAACCGGCGGAAGCACCCGTTTGTACGATGTTGTTTTCCAAGATACCGCCGCCGCCCAAGAGGCGCAGCACCGCCATCGAAACGACAGCAGCCGGAATCGCCGAAGCGATGGTCATGCCAGCGAACAAACCGAGATAGGTGTTCGCCGCGGCGAGAATCATCGCAAGCACGATCGCAAGAGCGACCGCGCGCAGCGTCAGCTGCGGTGGCAGCGTCGTCCCCTCAGCCGTACTCACTTCGTCGCGCCCTGCGTCTCGCCCGTGAGTTTCTTGAGCCAGGGTGAGGTGACGATGAGCAATAAGCCGGCGCCGCCTGCGATGAAGCACATTTGCAGGAACTGCGAGGGCATGGCGGCGGCGTCACCGCTGCCCACATGACCGCCGATGAGACCCGCGAGTGCATTGCCGACGGCAGCGCCCAAGAACCAAGTACCCATCATCTGACCTTGATAGCGCTTCGGCGAGAGCTTCGTGACGTTCGACAGACCGACCGGGGACAGACACAACTCACCGAAGGTGTGCAGCATGTACGTGAGCAGCAACCAGGTCGGTGCAACTTGCCCGCCCGACGATACGACGAGCTGCGCCGCCCACATCATCACGAGAAAGCCAAAGCCGAGCAGCAGCAACGCAAGACCGAATTTGGCCGGTGATGACGGATCGAGGTGACGCTTGCCGAGCGCGACCCACAACCACGCGAAGAATGGCGCGAAGATCACGACGAAAATCGGATTGGCGGACTGATACCACGCCGCTGGATGTTCGCCATCAGCGAACAGGTGGCCGAGCCATGATCGATCGGTGTAGTCCTGTGCGAAGAGATTGAAGGTCGTCGCGGCTTGTTCGAAGCCCGCCCAAAACAGCGCCGCGCACAGAAAGAAGACGGCAATCATCAAGACGCGCTTCTTTTCGTCGCCGTCGAGGCCGCCGAGCAGCAACACCCAGGCAAAGAACAGAAAGCCTAGAGCGACCATACCTGTCGCGAATGTCTGCGCGAGACCCGTGATGGTGACGGGGATGACACCCGTGTAGAGCAGGGCTGTCAGCACACCGACGAGAGCGCCGCCGATACCCAGATACGTCCAAGCCTGCTTGCGTTCGGCGTCGCTCACGTCTTGCGGCGGCAAGCCAGCGTCGCCGAGGTAGTGCTCGGTCATGCGGTATTGCAGGACACCGATGAGCATCGCAGCACCCGCGCAGAAGAAACCGGCACGCCAGTTCCAGGACTCACCGATGGTGCCTGCGATGAACGGTGCGAGCAGCGCGCCGAGATTGATACCCATATAAAAGATCGAGAACCCCGCATCGCGTCGCGCGCCGGATTGACCTTCGTAGAGCGCACCGACAATCGCTGAAATATTGGGCTTGAGCAAACCCACGCCGATGACGATGGTGGCGAGCCCGAGATAGAACACGGCCGGGCCAGCAGGAATGGCGAGCAGGAAGTTGCCCGCCGCGATGAAGATGCCGCCCCAGTACACGGCGCGTCGCTGACCGATCAGTCGATCAGCGATCCAGCCCCCCGGCAGCGAAAACAGGAACACGGCTCCCGTATAGAGACCGTAGATCGCCCCGGCGGTTTCGCGATCCATACCGAAACCCGGGTTGGCGTCACTCGTTGCCGCGACGAGGAACAGCACGAGCAGGGCGCGCATGCCGTAATACGTGAAGCGTTCGAAGAATTCGGTCATGAACAGGGTCGCAAGACCCCGTGGGTGGCCGAGAAAGGTTTTTTCGTTAGAGTTGTTCATGCAGTCTCCCCCGCATCTGTTCTGCGCATGCGATTCATCAGACGAGCCATCACGATACCGCCTTCATAGAGAAGATACATCGGGACAGCCATGATGGTTTGCGAGATGGCATCCGGCGGCGTCAACAGCGCCGCGACGACGAAAATGCCAATCAAAACATAGCCGCGTATCTCCGCGAGCTTCTCGACTTTCATGAGCCCAGTGAGCACCAGCAGCACGACCACGACGGGCACTTCGAAAGCGAGACCGAAACACAGGAACATCGTCAGCACGAAGTCCATGTAGCTAGTGATATCCGTCATCATGCGGACGCCTGCCGGGGTGGTGTTCGCAAAGAATTCGAACATCACCGGAAAGACCACGAAATAGGCGAACGCGATGCCGCAATAGAAGAGCACGATCGATGATGCCAGCAGCGGGAAAGCGAAGCGTTTCTCGTGCTTGTACAGACCGGGCGCGACGAATGCCCAGACTTGATAGAGCACGTACGGCATGGCGAGGAACAGCCCGACGAAAAAGGCCAGCTTGAATGGCGTCATGAAGGGCGAGATGACGCTGGTGGCAATCAACGAAGAGTCTTCGGGCAGTTGCGCGATCAGCGGCGTGGCTACGAACGTGAACACCTCGTTGGCGAAAAATGCCAACGGCATGAACGCCACAATCACGGCGATGAATGCGCGCAGCAGACGATCACGCAACTCGAGCAGGTGCGAGATCAAGGTGCCTTCGGCCAATTGTTCCGAGTGATCACTCATCCGCGCGGTGGATCATCCGGGTGACGATTGACATAGTCCTCAACGCCAGAGGGCGTTGGGACCACGGGTGCGGTGCTGTCGCCCACACTCTCACTGGAGGCAGCGCTGGGTGGAGGAGTCTCGGGCGCGACATCGGGTTCAGGGGTCGGCGAGATCGAGTTCGTCGCGTTGGTTGCACTCGTTTGCTGGCTTTGGCGACGCGCGGTTTCTTGCGCTTCGATTTCGAGTTGTTCGCGGAATTGCCTCGCCATCGCGCGAGCACGACCCATCCAGCGGCCGATCTCGCCAACGACCTTGGGGAGCTTTTCCGGGCCGAGCACCAGTAGTGCGAGCCCCATGATTAGCAGCAGTTCGCTGAAACCGACTTCAAACATATGGACAGTTTGGCCCGCGGTCTGCGGGCAGCCTCAGCCGTTCCGGTCGGCAGGCTTCTGGTCGTTTGTGGTCGGTGCCGTCTTGGCGGTGTCACCAAAATCGGCATCAGCCGAGTCCTGCTTGATCTGTTTCAAGCTCTCTGTCGCATCGCCATCGTCCATGCCTTTCTTGAAGCCGCGTACCGCAGCACCCAAGTCTGAACCAATGCTGCGCAATTTTTTGGCGCCAAACACCAACAGGACCACCAACAAAATGATGATCAGTTCGCGCATTCCGATTCCCATGACGACCTCGCGAAACCAGCGTATTCAGGAGAACTCGATGATAGGCCAAACCGGCTCGGGTTAGACGGAAACTTCCGCCGATTCGCCCACCTGCAACCAGAATGTCACCGGCCCCTCATTCACGAGCGCCACCGACATGTCGGCGCCGAAGCGGCCGGTTTGGACCGTGGGATGGGCTTGGCGTGCCAGCATGCAGAGATGATCAAAGAGTGCGGCGGCTTTTGCCGGTGGCGCGGCTGTGCCGAAGCTCGGGCGGGTGCCTTTGCGGGTGTCGGCGGCGAGGGTGAATTGCGGCACGAGCAGCAGACCGCCGCCGGCGTCTGCCAACGAGCAGTTCATGCGACCCGCCTCGTCGGGGAATACCCGATAGGCGATCAGCCGTTGGAGTAACCGCTCTGTGGTCGATTCGGTATCAGCGGGCTGAACGCCGATCAGAGCGAGCAATCCGCCTTCGATCGCACCGATTCGCTGGCCGGCCACGGTCACGCTGGCAGAGGAGACTCGTTGGATCAGGGCGATCATGTGGGTGCGTCAACGACGGCTGCGGTGGTAATTCCGGGCGCGAAACCTTAACATTCCGGCCGGTTTTACGCTTGAATCGTGCAGTTTTCAGGGGGTTGCGGTGACGAAGTTCGTTCTGGCGCTGTCTTTGGTAGCGGCCTCGGTATTCTCCCCTGCGTGGGCGCAAACAGCAGATGCCGAGCGCGGCGCCCGTCTCGCCTACACCTGTCTGGGTTGCCACGGCATCCCCAACTACAAAAACGCGTACCCAAATTACCGCGTGCCGAAATTGCGCGGGCAGCATCCGGAATATTTGCTGATTGCGCTGCAGGCCTACCGCAGCGGCGAGCGCAGTCACGCCACCATGCATGCGAATGCGTCGTCGTGGAGCGAGCAGGATTTGGTCGACATGACTGCGTTCCTCGCAGGTCCCGTCGTCGCGGCGGCCGCAACGCCGAAGCCGGTCGGTAAGGCTCCGGATGCCGCTGCTACTTGCGTGGCCTGTCACGGCACCGATGGCGTCGGCATCACGCCGCAATATCCGACTCTCGCCGGTCAGCATGCCGATTACCTCGAGCGCGCTTTGACGGACTACAAGAAGGGTGGTCGCAAGAACGCGATTATGGCGGGCTTTGCCGCGCAACTCTCCGCACAGGATATCAAGGCGCTTGCCGCCTATTACTCTGCGCAGCGACCGGGCCTCGCCACGTCGCTTCGTCCGACGCCGAAGAAATAACGCCTATTCTTTGAGCGTTTCCAGAAAAGTCGCCGCGGTCTTCAGATAGAAGTCGCGGTTGGCTTTTTTGCGAAAGCCATGCCCCTCGTCCTTGGCCGCGAGATACCACACCTCGCCACCGCCTCCACGCACGCGCGCCACGAGTTGCGCACTCTCCGATGCCGGCACGCGCGGATCATTGAGGCCTTGCACGACCAGTAACGGCTTACGGATCGTCTCGGCGCGATTGAGTGGCGAGATGCGTTGTAGGAACGTACGCATCGCGGGGTCGCGCTCATCACCATACTCGGCGCGTCGTAGATCGCGACGATAACCGGAGGTGTTGTTGAGAAAAGTCACGAAGTTGCTGATACCGACGATGTCGATGCCACCGCGCAGACGATCACCGTAATGAACGAGCGAGGCGAGCACCATGTAACCGCCATAGCTGCCCCCCATGACGACGACACGGTTGGCATCGAGCTGCGGGTTTGCAGCGATCCACACGAGCAGGGCGCCGATATCCCTCACCGAATCTTCGCGCAAACGGCCATTGTCCAATTGGGTGAATGTCCGTCCGTAGCCCGTTGAGCCACGCACGTTCGGCTGGATCACGGCATAGCCGAGCTCGTTCACGAGATACTGCGTGTATGGGCTATAGCCTGGCCGCGACTGACCCTCTGGGCCGCCGTGGATGTCGATGACGACGGGGTGGGGTCCCTTGCCGCGCGGCGCATACACGAAAGCCGGGATTTGCCGTTGCTGCTTACCGATGCGATCCCAAGTGGGGTAGCGCACGAGTTCAGCGGCTTGCCAGCGCTCTGGATCGATCGGCCCCGACTCGCTACGAGTCCAACGCTGCGCCGCATCTTTGTCGATATCGTAGCTCCAAGCGTCGCGCGGTGCTGTGGCTGACTCGATGGTGAGGCCGAGTTGAGTGCCGCGCGCATCGAAACGCAGGTTCGAGATCAGCCCCGCCGGCAAACCGCTCGGGCGGCGGGTCGTGTTGCTACCGAGGTCGCGCAACTCGAGACGGCTGTAACCGTCGACATTGGCGATGTAAGCGATGTAGCGCCCATTGGGATCGACCTCGAAGTCGTCGATATCCCAAGGCAGATCCGCCGTCAGCGTGCGTGGCTTCGTCTCGGCGAGATCGAGATAGCGTAGCTGCAGAAATTCTTCGCCAAGATCGGCCGAGAACCACACCCCGCGACCGTCTGCGGAAAAGCGCGCGCTGCCGATACCGCTTTTCGGTAATGGCAGACGGCTCGTACTGCCTTTGGCGACATCAGCCACATAGAGATCGGCATCGGTGACGGATCGATAATCGAGCAGCAGCAGACGCGTTCCATCTGGTGACCAATCGAGTGGCTGCCACGTTTGGCCCTGTGACGACACGACCAGTCGCGCGGGCACGGACCGCGCCACCTCCAGAACGTAAACATCCTGGTTGATGCCGTTCCGCGCATTATTTTGATACGCGAGCAATCGACCATCTCGAGACCAAAGGGCACCACCATGACGCGCCTTGCCGTCGGTCAGCAGGCGAGTCGAGCGCGATGCCAAATCGTGTAGATACAGTTGGGCGTTTTCGTCGCCGCCACGATCACGCGCATAGAGGAACTGCCCGGGTGCAGCGGTCGGGTTGGCAAGCGCCAATGAAATCGGCTCTGCCTCGAAGGTAATCTGTTCGCGAGCCGCGAGCGGTCGCTCGACGCGATGGATTTGTTCTGCATCGCCAAAACGGGTGCTGATCAACATGCTGCCATCCGGCAGGAAATCGCGAAAGCTGGCGCTGCGTCCCGCCAGCCACTTGTCGAGCGTGGCGGCCACCCGCGTGGAATGCGCCGGAACGCCGTCGAGTACCAGAGTGCCGATTTCCTGACGCGGTTGCGCGGAGGCTAACGTCGTTGCGCATGCCAACAGCAGCGCCATGTAACGAATGTTCATGTCTGATATGTTGCCGCACTCTGGGATATCCCTCCACGGCTTTCAGGAAGCGACATGGCTGATGCACGTCTGAAGAACAAATTAGATGCGGGTGAGTTCATCGTAGCACCCGGTGTCTTCGACATGATTTCCACCATGCTGGCCGAACGGGTCGGCTTCGATGCGGTTTACGCCTCGGGCTTCTGGCTGACCGCCTCTTACCTCGGAATTCCGGATGCTGGCCTAGCAACTTACACCGACATGCTCGCGCGAGTCAGCAAGGTCGTCGAGAAATCGTCGGCCCCCGTCATCGCTGATGCTGATACGGGTTTCGGTGGTTTGCTCAACGTGCAGCATACGGTGCGCGGCTACGAACGAGTGGGCGTGAGCGCGATTCAAATCGAGGATCAGGAGTTTCCCAAGAAGTGCGGCCACACCCCGTATCGGCGAGTCATTCCGATCGAAGACATGGTCGCCAAGATTCGTGTCGCTGCCGCCACGCGTCAGGATCCGAACTTTTTGGTGATTGCTCGCACCGATGCACGAACGGGACTCGGCTTTGACGAGGCGCTACGCCGTGGACGGGCTTATGCCGAAGCCGGTGCTGACGTCGTGTTCGTCGAATCGTTGCAATCCGAGGACGAGATGCGACTTGCTTGCGCGGGGATTCGTGCGCCGTTGATAGCTAATATGTCTGATGGCGGAAAGACGCCGATTCGCTCGAAAGCAGAGCTGCAGGCGCTCGGTTATCGAATGGCGATTTGGCCTGCGCTGGCCGCCCTGTCGGCGAGTGCTGCGATTGAGGGAGCCATGCGTCACCTCAAAGAAAAAGGAACCAGCGTCTCGCCCGATGTTGCACTGTTCGGCTTCGACGATTTTTGTCGCATGGTTGGCTTCGAGG
Organism: Gammaproteobacteria bacterium; assembly: GCA_018970145.1. Taxonomy (GTDB): domain Bacteria; phylum Pseudomonadota; class Gammaproteobacteria; order Steroidobacterales; family Steroidobacteraceae; genus UBA964. The sequence continues at coordinate 67,118 of JAGWWY010000007.1, read as the reverse complement.
AAGTCTGGGCGTTCGAGGAACGCTGGAAAGACGTTCTCGAGAAGAGGGCTACCTCGTGATCACCTATGACAACGGCATCCACGCCATCGACGCCGAATATGTGCGGCCCATGCTCGACGCGGTGCACCTTGTCGTCCACGAGGGGCGTGCCGCTTTCGTCGAAACCGGTACCTCTCGGTCGGTGCCGCAACTACTGGCAGCGCTCGCTTCGCTCGGTTTGTCTCGCGATGCTGTCGATTGGGTGTTCATCACCCACGTGCATCTCGACCATGCCGGTGGTGCCGGTCAGCTGATGCAGGCTCTGCCGAATGCGAAAGCCGTGCTGCACCCTCGAGGCGCACCGCACATGGTTGATCCGCGCAAGCTCGTCGATGCATCCATCGCCGTCTATGGCGCGGAAGCGTTCGGCGCCTTATATGGCGAAATTTTACCTATCGCGAGCGAGCGAGTCGTTTCGACCGAGCCCGGGCAGCGATTTTCTTTGGCGGACCGTGATTTCGAAATCTTGCACACGCCAGGACATGCGATGCACCATCAGGTTTTCTTTGATCATCATGCCAAAGCCGTTTTTACCGGCGACACCTTCGGTCTGTCTTACCGGGAATTCGATGTCGATGGCCGCGCGTTTGCTTTTCCGACCACGACGCCGACGCAGTTCGACCCGGACCAACTCATCGACTCGATCCATCGGATACTCGCTCTGCAGCCGCGAACCGCCTACTTCACCCATTATGGCGAGGTCCGCGATTTACCACGGCTGGCGGTCGCTCTCGAGCGTATGACCCGGGCGTTCGCCGAGGCAGCCAAGGAGGCGTCTGTTGACGCTGACGTCGAACGAAGCCTGCGTGATCGACTATTACACCGAATCAGTCGGGTCTTGTATGCCGAGATTGAGGCGCACGGCTGCACGTTGCCAGCCCAAAGAATCGACGAATTGTTGGGTCTCGACATCGGCCTAAATGTCGATGGTCTCATCGCCTGGCTCGCGCGAAACCCCGTCACTAAGCAAGCGATTGCCGAGGGAAACCCGTCATGACGTTCAAGGCGTTCCGCATCCATGAAATCGACAAGAAAATCGTTGCCCATTTCGAGCAGTTGACGCTGGAAGATCTCGCTCCAGGTGATGTCGTCATTCGGGTTTTATATTCGGATATCAACTACAAAGACGCTCTGGCAGCGACGGGTGCCGGCAAGATTTTGCGTAAGTATCCGCTCGTCGGCGGCATCGATCTGGCGGGGGTTGTGGAGTCGTCTGCAGACTCGCGCTGTCAGCCAGGCGACCACGTGCTCGTGACGGGTTGCGGATTGTCGGAAGTACACGATGGCGGTTACGCGGAATACGCGCGTGTCAAAGGTGAATGGGTGATCCCGATGCCGCAAGGTCTCGGTGCTTTCAAAGCCATGGCACTCGGCACCGCAGGCTTTACCGCGGCGCTCGCCATTCATCGCATGGAGCACAACGGCCAAACGCCGGCGAAAGGCCCGATCGTCGTGACAGGGGCCACCGGTGGCGTCGGTAGCATCGCGATCGACATGCTCTCGAGCCGCGGCTACGAAGTCCTCGCGGTCACCGGCAAGGCGGAGTCAACCGGCTATCTGCGCTCGCTCGGGGCGTCTGATGTGTTGCTGCGAAAAGAGATCGACTACGGCAAACGACCCCTCGAAGCGGCACGCTTCGGTGGCGCCATCGATAATGTGGGTGGTGAGACCTTGACTTGGCTCACGCGCACCGTTGACACCTGGGGCAACATCGCCTGCATCGGTCTTGCTGGTGGAGCGGAACTGCACACCTCTGTGATTCCCTTTATTTTGAGAGGCGTGAACCTGCTCGGCATCAATTCGTCGGCGACGCTGCGCGAGATGCGACTCATCGTATGGAATCGGATCGCCACCGATCTCAAGCCGCGGCATCTCGATCAGATCGTGACGCAAACCATCGATTTCGATGCGTTGCCGGGGGCGTTCCAGTCTTATCTCGATGGCACGGTGACAGGACGGACGGTGGTCAAGATCGGCAAGTGATGCACCCGTGAGTGAACAGGCATTTTTGATCTCGAGCGCCAGCCGACTGGGAGTATCACTCGATGCCGCTGCCGCAAAGCGCTTGCTGCAGTTGCTCGATGAGCTCGAACGCTGGAACCGCAGTTTCAATCTCACGGCGATCACCCAGCGCGCGCAAATGCTGACGCATCACTTGCTCGACAGCTTGTCGATCGCGTCGTTGTTACAGGGGGAGCGCATCATCGACATCGGTACCGGTGCGGGCTTCCCCGGCTTACCTTTGGCAATCATTCAGCCCGAGCGTCAGTTCACGTTGCTCGACTCGAACGGTAAGAAGATTCGTTTCGTGAACCACGCGGCACGCACACTGGGGCTCGCCAATGTAGTGGCCGTACACGCTCGGGCCGAGCAGTGGCAAGACGAGCGCGGTGCCTTCAATACCGTGGTGACGCGCGCCTTCGCGCCGTTATCTGAACTCATGACGACGGTGCGGGGCTTGTGTGGTGCAGACACGCGAGTCTTGGCGATGAAGGGTCGGCGCTCAACGCAGGAGCGAGCTGGGTTGTCGCCTCAGTGGGTCATCGAGCAGGACGTCGAGCTGGCGATACCCGGCCTAGATGAAGAGCGTCACGCGCTCGTCCTTCGGTTAGACTCGCGGCCATGAGCCGCATCATCGCCGTCGCCAACCAGAAAGGTGGCGTCGGCAAGACCACCACCGCCGTGAATCTGGCCGCGTCGCTGGCTGTGACGCGTCGTCGCGTGCTGCTCGTCGATCTCGATCCACAAGGCAACGCCACAATGGGCTGCGGTATCGAAAAGAACCAGATCGAACGCGGCGTCGGCGATGTATTGATCGGTGCTTGCACGGCGCTTGAGGCGATGCTGCATGTCGAAGCGCCGCCGATGGATTTGCTGCCCGCCAATCAGGATCTCACGGCAGCCGAAGTTCAATTATTGTCGTTGTCGGTCGCTCGAGAGACTAAGTTGCGACAGGCGCTGAAAGCTGTGCGCAACGACTACGACATCATCCTCATCGACTGCCCGCCGTCACTCAACATGTTGACGGTGAACGCCCTGGTAGCAGCGGACAGCGTACTCGTGCCAATGCAATGCGAATACTACGCTCTCGAGGGCCTCACGGCGCTGATGAGTACGGTCGAGCAGATCCGTGAAGCGGTGAACCCGTCGCTCGAAATCGAAGGCGTGCTGCGCACGATGTTCGACCCGCGTAACAATCTTGCCAACGAAGTCAGTTCGCAGCTGCTCAACTATTTTGGCGATAAAGTGTTCCGCACTATCATCCCGCGCAACGTACGTCTGGCCGAAGCGCCCTCTTTCGGTAAGCCCGCGTTGCTGCACGACAAGGAGTCTCGCGGCGCGCTTGCTTACCTCGCCTTAGCCGGCGAGATGATCGGGCGGGGTGAAGCCCCTCTCGCACAGCCGCTCGCCGCCGCTACATGACGCTCGAGCCGCGGCAAGCGGCTCCCGGCGCGTTGCGGCGCTGGGTACTCTCTGCGTTGCAGTTGCTGTGGCGCGGAGCGGGTGTTTGGCTCGCGCTCGGTCTGCTCATGTGTTTGTGGATTTTCTTCGGGCATCGCCTGCCTTTGCTCAGCGCCATGTTGGCGTTGTCGGCCTTGCTCGGCAGCATCTTGATCGCGGCGCAGGTCGATCGCAGTTCGCGCATCCGTCTGGCCGACATACTCACCATGCTCGCGGTGCATGCACCGATCACGCTACGTTTTTCGGCTTTGATCACGATCGCAGGTGCCATCATTTGGATCGTGTTGCTGGCCAAGCCCGGCGTAGCGTGGTGGAACATTTTTTACACTTCGCGTAATGCGCTCGATGTGTTGAGCCCTGACGGGTTCGTCGCGCTGCGCCAGATCTTCGTCTATTCCGCGTTCGCCCTTGGGCTCTGTTACTTCGGGCTCAATATTCCGGGTTTGACCTCGATCTTCCAGTTTCCGTGCATGACCTTGCTCGGTCTGCCTTACCGGGACGCGTTGCGTCTCGGCGCCGCGGGGCAGATTCGTAACCTCAACTCGGTGCTGGCGATCGGCGCTTTGTTTGTGGCGTTGCCGGTGCTATTCGGTTTGCTCTTGCCGATGTTGGTGCCCGTGCTCTACTGCTTCTTCGGTGCGCTGACCTATGTCGCGTTCCGCGAAATCTTTCTCGGAGTGTCCGAGAATCGGCCGCGTGAAAGCGCCGAGGCGACGGTGGCGGCGACTCCGCTATCATCGCGTGCATGAACCAGAAGAAGCCCAGCCTCGGGCGCGGACTCGACGCTCTGCTCGGACAGATGAGCGCGGCGCGCGCCCCATCGTCGGCCTCGACGGCGACGGGAGCCGCGCCGATTTCGGGCGACGAGTTGGCCCGCTTGCCGGTCGATGTCCTGCAGCGTGGGCGGTACCAGCCTCGCGTCGACATGCGTCAAGAAACGCTCGAGGATCTGGCGAACTCCATCCGTGCCCAGGGCGTGGTGCAACCGATCGTCGTCCGTCCGATCGAGATGCCGGGCGCAGCCCCCGGCAGCCGACCCTCACGATACGAAATCATTGCCGGTGAGCGCCGTTGGCGCGCCGCCCAGTTGGCCGGGCTCACTGAGATTCCCGCCATTATTCGCCGCGTACCCGACGAGGGCGCCATCGCGATGGCGCTCATCGAGAACATCCAGCGTGAGAACCTCAACCCCCTCGAGGAAGCTCGGGCCCTCGACCGGCTGATCCGCGAGTTCTCCATCACTCATCAGCAAGCCGCAGAGGCTGTGGGTCGCTCGCGCGCGGCGGTCAGTAACCTACTGCGTTTGCTGGAGCTCGCTCCCGAGGTCGCCGAACTCGTCGATCGGCGTGAGATAGAAATGGGTCACGCGCGCGCGCTACTGGGCCTGACGCAGGCTCGCCAGCAAATCGAAGTCGCTCAATTAGTCTCGAAAAAAGGCTTATCGGTCCGTGAAACTGAGGCATTGGTTCGCCGGCTGATCAATCCACCGGCGAAAGACGATGGCTCGGCCGAGGCAGATCGCGCCTTTGGACGCGGCGCCGCCGCCGCCGGTAGCAGCGACCCGAACGTTCGTGAGCTCGAAACCCGCCTCTCTGACACCTTGGGTGCGACAGTCGTCATCGAGCAGTCGGGCAAGGGCGGCAAGGGACGTTTGATCGTCAGCTACAACTCGCTCGATGAACTCGACGGAATTTTGGCGCATATCCATTGATGGTGCAGGGTCGCACATCTACAATGCGCGCCCAACGCGACCCGGAACTTCATGGCAAACGATTGGCATTGCGGTTCGCCGCAGTGCAAATGGGGGGGGCCGTGTTGGCCGCAATCATTGTTGCGGTGATTACCGGCGGCTCGAATGCCATGGCCACCGTTGCCGGGGGCACCGTGGTAGCGGTTGGCAACCTCGTGTTCGGCTGGCGCTTGTTCGCGCCGGGCGTGGCACCGGCCGAACGCATCGCCAAGGCGATGTGGATGGGCGAAGGGTTGAAATGGCTTTGGGTAGTGGTGGCCGTGTGGCTGGCACTCGGTGTATCGGATCTTGCGCCGCTGCCCTTTCTGTTGGGCATGTTGGCGGGTCAGGTTGGCTTTTGGGTCGGCGTGGCCGTCATTAAAGAGGACAGGTGAACATGGCGGCTGAAGGCGAAGCAGGAGGCATGACGGGCTATATCAAGCACCACCTCCAGCACCTCACTGCTCCGGTCGGTGACGGATCGTTCATGGTCCTCAACCTCGACAGCATTTTCTTCAAAGTCCTGCTTGCCGTCGTCTTCTTGGTTGTCTTCCTGCGTGCCTCGCGGCACGCCACCTCAGGTGTGCCGGGCAAGTTGCAGTGCGCCGTCGAGATGATGATCGAAGGCATCGACGGGATCGTCAAAGAGACCTTCCCCGCCAAGACGCGCTTCATCGCGCCGCTGGCGCTGACCATCTTTGCGCTCGTGTTCTTGATGAACTTCATGGACATGATCCCCGTCGACTTGTTGCCTGCCGCAGCGCATGCGGCCGGTGTGCCTTATCTGCGCGTCGTGCCGACCGCTGATCTGTCGACCACCTTCGGCATGGCGATCTGCGTGTTCATCCTCATTCAGTATTACGCCATCAAGCACAAGGGCGTCGTGAAGTTCGTGGGCGAGATGTTCACCGCACCCTTCCACGCGCATGGTGCCGTCGGCACGATTGTCCTGGCGCCGGCCAACTTGCTGCTGCGTATCATCGAAGAGTTGGTTCGCCCGTTGTCGCTGAGTCTGCGACTCTTCGGCAACATGTATGCCGGCGAGCTCATCTTCATCCTCATCGCCTGCATGACCTTGGGCGGCAGCTTTGCGAGCGGCATGACGTGGGCGATGGCTCCGATGCAATTCATCGCGGGCTTCATCTGGACCGCCTTCCACATTCTCGTTATCACCCTGCAAGCCTTCATCTTCATGATGCTGACGGTCGTCTACCTCAGCATGGCTGTGCAGGAGCACTGATTCTCGTTCGTTTAGTTACTCACGGAGATTTGCAATGGAAAACATCACCCAGATCGCTGACGTCATGAGCATGACCGTGATCGCCGCGGGCCTGCTCATTGGTCTTGGCGCGCTCGGTACCGCGATCGGCTTTGCGCTGCTCGGCGGCAAGTTCCTCGAAGGTGCGGCTCGTCAGCCCGAGCTGACCAACATGCTGCAGACCAAGATGTTCATCGTCGCCGGCTTGCTCGACGCGGTGCCCATCATCGGTGTCGCCATCGCGCTGCTGCTCATCTTCGCGAACCCGTTCCTGTCGGCTCTCGGCGTCGGCTAATCGCCGCCCGCACCCGTCATCGGGCGGGTGCCGATCCAGGCAACAGGGGTAGAAGAGCATGAGTATCACCGTCACGCTGATCATCCAGGGCCTCGCGTTCCTCGCGGTCGCCTGGCTCGTCATGCGCTTCGGCTGGCCGTCGATCATCGGCGCCATCGAAGAGCGACAGAAGAAAATCGCCGACGGGCTGGCTGCCGCCGACAAGGGCCTAAAGGACCTGTCCGAGGCAACGCAGCGGGCTGATGCAATCGTTCGTGAGGCGCGTGATCGCGCTAAGCAGATCGAAGATCAGGCCGCTCGCCGCTCCAATGAATCGATCGAAGCTGCGAAGCAGTCTGCACAAACCGAGGGCGCGCGTATCGTCGCCGCCGCTCGAGACGAAGCAGCCACCGAGACCGGTCGCGCTCGCGAAGCGTTGCGCAAGGAGTTCGGTTCGATGGTCGTCGTGGGCGCCTCGCGTTTGCTCGAGCGTGAAGTCGACGCGAAGACGCACGCGCAGCTGCTCGATAAACTGGCGGAAGAAATCGCCCGTGGCTGACGGAGCAACCATCGCGCGGCCCTACGCGCGCGCTGCGTTCGATCACGCGCATGCTGCAAAGCAACTCGCACCGTGGGGCGAGTTGCTGGCGAAAGCGAGCATCGCGGTCAGTGACGAGCGAGTGCGGCCATTGATCGGCAATCCGCATGTCAAACGTGCCGATCTCGTCGGTTTTTTGCTCGACGTTGTCGGTGTCGCGGACGATCCGCAGGCGCGTAACTTCGTGCAGTTGCTCGCGGACAACGGTCGTTTGGCTGCGCTGCCGCAAATCGCCGAGCAGTACGCAGCCATGCGTGCTGAGGTCGAGAACACGGTCGAGGTGACCGTGACCTCGGCCATGCCGTTGACGCCAGAGCAGAGCGAGAAGTTGACGCAAGCGTTGACCGCGCGCTTGAAGCGCAAGGTGCAACTTTTCAGCCAGGTCGATCCGGCTCTGATCGGTGGCGCGGTTGTGAAGGCGGGAGATTTCGTCGTTGATGGCTCGCTGCGCGGGCGCATCGAGCGACTCGGTAACACCATGGCTGGCGTTTGAGCCAGTCGTTGCAAGAATTTTAGAGGACCACACATGTCCATCAAGGCATCCGAGATCTCTGATCTCATTAAGCAGCGAATCGAAAAGTTCGAGTCGGCGGCGGAAGCGCGCAACGTCGGTACGATCGTTTCGGTCACCGACGGTATCTGCCGTGTTCACGGTCTGGCCGATGTTCGCTATGGCGAAATGATCGAGTTCCCGGGGAACTTGTTCGGTCTCGCGTTGAACCTCGAACAGGATTCCGTCGGCGCCGTCGTGCTCGGCGACTATAAATCTTTGAAGGAAGGCGATACGGTCAAAACGACCGGCCGCATCCTCGAAGTGCCTGTGGGTCCGGAACTGCTTGGCCGTGTCGTCGATGCGCTCGGCAACCCGATCGATGGTAAGGGCCCGATCAAGACGACTCGCACTGCGCCGATCGAGCGTGTGGCGCCGGGCGTCATCTACCGTAAGTCGGTGAGCCAGCCGGTGCAGACCGGATACAAGGCCGTCGACTCGATGGTTCCGGTTGGTCGCGGTCAGCGTGAGCTCATCATCGGTGACCGCCAGACCGGCAAGACGGCACTTGCGGTCGATACGATCATCAATCAAAAGTCCTCGGGTATTAAGTGCATTTACGTCGCGATCGGTCAGAAGCAGTCGACCATCGCCAACGTGGTACGAAAGCTCGAAGAGCATGGCGCGATGGACCACACGATCATCGTTGCGGCCTCTGCTTCGACGCCCGCTGCAATGCAATACCTTTCGGCTTATGCCGGCGTGACCATGGGTGAATACTTCATGGACAACGGCGAAGACGCGCTCATCATCTACGATGACCTGTCGAAGCAAGCCGTCGCTTATCGTCAGATATCTTTGTTATTGCGTCGTCCGCCGGGCCGTGAAGCCTTCCCCGGCGACGTGTTCTATCTCCACTCGCGATTGCTCGAGCGCAGTGCGCGCGTCAACGAAGAGTATGTCGAGATGGTCACCAAGGGTGCCGTGAAGGGCAAGACCGGATCGCTCACGGGTCTGCCGATTATCGAAACCCAGGCGGGTGACGTGACGGCATTCGTTCCGACCAACGTGATTTCGATCACCGACGGTCAGATTTTCCTCGAAACGGACCTCTTCAACTCGGGTATCCGCCCTGCGATGAACGCCGGTATCTCGGTGTCGCGCGTCGGTGGTGCTGCTCAGACGGACATCATCAAGCGCTTGGGCGGTGGTATCCGTCTCGCCCTCGCGCAGTACCGCGAACTTGCGGCCTTTGCGCAGTTCGCATCGGATCTCGACGACGCCACGCGCAAGCAACTCGAGCGCGGCGTGCGGGTGACCGAGGTCATGAAGCAGAAGCAGTACGCGCCGATGTCGGTCGCTGAAATGGCACTGTCGATCTACGCCGTCAACAACGGCTACATGGATAAGGTTGACCGCAACAAGGTCGTTGCCTTCGAGGCGGCGCTGCAGTCGTTTGCGAACTCTCAGCACAAGGCGTCGCTCGATGCGATCAATGCCGAGCCTGTCCTCAAGAAGCACGAAGGCACGCTGAAGACAATCTGCGACGACTTCGTGGCCACCGGCTCCTACTGATCGGCTGACAACGCATGCCCGGCACAAAGGAAATACGCAACAAGATCTCGAGTGTGAAAAGCACTCAGAAGATCACCAAGGCGATGGAGATGGTCGCTGCGAGCAAGATGCGCCGCGCCCAGGAGCGCATGCGCCTCTCGCGTCCCTATGCCGAGAAGATCCGCAACGTCATCGGCCACTTGAAGAAAGCGAATCCAGACTACAAGCATCCGTATCTGATCGAGCGTGAAGCGCAGTCGATCGGCATCATCGTAGTGTCGAGCGATCGTGGTCTTTGCGGCGCACTCAACACCAATGTGTTCAAGACCACATTGATGATGATGCGTGAGTGGCAGGGCAAGGGTGCCAAGGTCAATCTTTGCTTGCTCGGCAGCAAGGGCGTGGCGTTCTTCCGTCGCCTCGGCGCGCCGGTACTGGCGAGCGTCACGGGTCTTGGCGACAAGCCGCACGTGCGTGATCTGCTCGGTTCGGTGAAGGTCATGCTGGATGCCTACAAGGATGGCACCATCGATCGTCTCTTCATCGTCAACGCCGAGTTCGTCAATACGATGACCCAAAAGCCGACGGTGACGCAGCTGCTGCCGGCCGAGACGGTCGATGTCGATGGTCTGCAGGATCATTGGGACTACATCTACGAACCGAGTGCCGCGGAACTGCTCGATGGCGTTTTGATGCGCTACATCGAATCACAGGTTTACCGCGGTGCGGTAGAGAGCGTTGCTTGTGAAATGGCAGCGCGCATGGTCGCCATGAAGGCGGCCTCGGATAACGCAGGCAAACTGATTGGCGATCTGCAACTCGTCTATAACAAGGCGCGTCAGGCGGCGATCACCAAAGAATTGGCGGAAATCGTCGGCGGCGCTGCCGCAGTCTGATTACGCGACTCGAACACGAATACAAGGCACAGGGTACCGACATGGCAACCGGCAAGATTACTCAGATCATCGGCGCGGTCATCGACGTGGCATTTCCGCGTGAATCGATCCCGAAGGTCTACGAGGCACTGAAGCTCAAAGACGTCGATCTCACGCTCGAGGTGCAGCAGCAGCTCGGCGATGGTGTGGTGCGTACCATCGCGATGGGCGCCTCCGAAGGCTTGAAGCGCGGACTCGCCGTCGAGTCGACCGGTGCGCCGATTTCGGTGCCGGTAGGCAAGGCGACCTTGGGTCGTATCATGGACGTGCTTGGTACGCCGCAAGACAACCGCGGCCCCGTCGCTTCAAAAGAGCAGTGGTCGATCCACCGCCCCGCACCGTCCTACGACGAACAAGCCGGCGGCAGCGATCTGCTCGTCACGGGCATCAAAGTTATCGATCTGCTCGTGCCGTTCGCCAAGGGCGGTAAGGTCGGTCTGTTCGGCGGCGCCGGCGTCGGCAAGACCGTGAACATGCTCGAGCTCATCAATAACATCGCCAAGCAGTACAGCGGTTTGTCCGTGTTCGCGGGCGTCGGTGAGCGTACCCGTGAAGGCAACGACTTCTATCACGAGATGGCGGAGTCGGGCGTCATTGATCTTGAGAACCTCGAGAACTCGAAGGTGGCGATGGTCTACGGCCAAATGAACGAGCCGCCGGGCAATCGTTTGCGCGTCGCGCTCACGGGTCTCACCATGGCCGAATACTTCCGCGACGAAGTGCGCGAAGACGGCGTGAAAGGACGCGACGTACTGTTCTTCGTCGATAACATCTACCGCTACACACTCGCCGGTACCGAAGTGTCGGCGCTGCTTGGTCGTATGCCCTCGGCGGTGGGTTACCAGCCGACGCTGGCCGAAGAGATGGGCGTGCTGCAGGAGCGCATCACCTCGACCAAGACGGGTTCGATCACCTCGATTCAGGCCGTCTACGTCCCGGCGGACGATCTCACCGACCCGTCGCCTGCGACAACCTTCGCTCACCTCGATGCGACCGTCGTGTTGTCGCGTCAGATCGCGGCTCTCGGTATTTATCCGGCCGTGGATCCGCTCGATTCGACCAGCCGTCAGCTCGATCCGCTGATCGTTGGCGAAGAGCACTATTCGGTCGCCCGTGGTGTTCAGGCTGTGTTGCAGCGCTACAAAGAATTGCAGGACATCATCGCGATCCTCGGCATGGACGAGCTCTCGGAAGAGGACAAGCTCACGGTGTTCCGCGCGCGCAAAATCCAGCGTTTCTTGTCGCAGCCGTTCAACGTTGCGAAGGTGTTCACGGGTCAAGACGGCAAGATCGTCCCACTCAAAGAAACCATCCGGGGCTTCAAGGGCATCCTCTCGGGCGAATACGATCATCTGCCCGAGCAGGCGTTCTACATGGTCGGCTCGATCGAGGAAGTCGTCGAGAAAGCCAAGACCCTACAGTAATTGCGGTTGCAACACGGGTAACCCCACATGGCCGATAACACCATCCATTGCGATATCGTCAGCGCCGAAGGCGAGATTTTCTCGGGAGCGGCGAAGATGGTGTTCGTCCCGGCGTCGCAGGGTGAGATGGGCATCGCGCCCCGTCACGCTCCGTTGTTGACGCTGCTCAAGTCGGGCGAAGTTCGCGTGTTGACACCAGAAGGTGAGGAGCAATCCTTTTTCGTCGGCGGTGGCGCCATCGAGATTCAGCCGAAGAAGGTGACCGTTCTCGCCGACACCGCTCTACGGGCTCATGATCTCGACGAGGCCCGCGCTCTCGAGGCCAAGCAGCGCGCCGAAGAATTGCTCGCGAGCCACCTCGACAAGATTTCTGAAGCTGAAGCGCTTGCCGAACTCGTTCGTGCGGCGGCTCAGCTGAAGATGATCGCGAAACTGCGCAAGATCAAAGGCTGATCATGGCTCGAGACTCGAGCAGCGCTCGGTCTGGTTTGCCTCTCTCGATCGTCATTCTGGCCGCCGGCCAGGGCAAGCGGATGAAATCCGACCTGCCGAAAGTTTTGCAGCCTTTGGCTGGCCGGCCTCTTCTCGGCCATGTGATCTCCACCGCCCAAAGTTTGAACCCGGCATCCGTGCATGTGGTTTTCGGCCACGGTGGCGATCGTGTTCGTGAAGCTTTCGCCGCAGACTCCAGCTTGCAATGGGCCTTGCAGGCCGAGCAACTCGGTACCGGTCATGCAGTGCAGCAGGCACTGCCCGCGCTCGACGATGCGGCCATTGCGCTTGTCCTCTATGGTGATGTGCCGCTGATTCGCGCGGAGACCTTGACGAACTTGCTGCTGCTGGCCGGTGAGGGCGCCATGTCCTTGCTGACCGTGATGCTCGACGACCCGACCGGCTATGGTCGTATCGTGCGTGATGCCGATGGCAAGGTGCTGCGCATCGTCGAGCAGAAAGATGCCACCTCTGATGAACTTGCGATTCGCGAAGGCAACACGGGCGTCATGGCTGTGCCGGTCGCACAGTTGCGCGCTTGGCTTAGTCGTCTGAAGAACAGCAATGCTCAAGGTGAGTACTACCTCACCGACATCATCGAAATGGCGGTTGCCGATGGCGTCCTAGTCCAACCCCTCATCGCGCCGACGGTCGCTGAGGTACTTGGCATCAACGACAAGTTGCAGCTGGCCGAGGTCGAAGCAGAGCACCGGCGTCTGCGTGCGCGTGAACTGATGCAGGCGGGCGCTACGCTCGTCGATCCCGCGCGAGTCGATGTTCGAGGCCCCGTGTCGATCGGTCGTGATGTGTCGATCGATATCAATGTGGTGTTCGAAGGGCGAGTCACGCTCGGCGATCGAGTGCGCATCGGACCGAATTGTGTACTGCGTGATTGCGATATCGCGGGCGATGTCGTGGTTCATCCGAACTGTGTCATCGAGCAAGCGAGCGTCGGCGCGGGCTCGCTCATCGGGCCGTTCGCGCGGCTACGACCGGGCGCTGAGCTCGCGGACGATGTCCACATCGGCAACTTCGTCGAGGTCAAAAACTCGTCGATGGCAACGGGCGCCAAAGCTAACCATCTCGCTTACGTCGGCGATGCGACGGTCGGCGCACGGGTCAACATCGGCGCCGGCACCATCATCGCCAACTACGACGGTGCGAATAAACATCACACCACCATCGGTGATGACGCGCACACCGGATCCAATTCGGTTCTCGTCGCTCCGATCACCATCGGCGAAGGTGCGACCGTCGGTGCCGGCTCGACGGTCACCAAGGACGTGCCGGCGCGCAAGCTCACCGTGGCCAGGGCCAAGCAGCTCACTCTCGATGGCTGGAAACGGCCGCAGAAGAAGCGCTGAGTTTCCTTTATTCGTTTCTTGACCTGTTTTCCGACGGGCGTCGGACGCGAGCAGCCCACCAAAATAAGCAACTTGTCCCGACTTCATTACCGGGGTAATTTATGTGGATGAAGTTGCTGCAGTCACGCATCACGGCTCAAGGGCAGATCTCCGTGCCAGCGGAAGTTCGCAAGCGCCTCGGTGTCGGCCCGGGTGCCGTGCTTGAGTGGGAGTTGCGCGACGACAGTTTCATCGTCCGTCGAGCCGGCAAGACAACCACACTCGATGCTCATCAGGCCTTGTTTGGTGACGTCGCACCGTCCTCGCGTAAGCCCGTCGATACCAAGGAAGCGATCGCCGCTTATATCCGGCAACGTCATGCGCGCCGTTGATACCAACGTACTCGTGCGTATGCTGGTTCGAGACGATCTCGAACAAGCGAAACTTGCAGATATGTTTGTTCGCCCGGGCGCTTGGGTCTCGCTATTGGTGCTGCTTGAAACCATCTGGGTTTTGACGGTCAGCTATCGACGAACACCGCAACAATTGACCCGAACCTTCGAGGTTCTGCTCGACCACGAAAGTTTGGTGTTGCAGGAACCTGAGGTAGTACGTCGTGTGGTGACACTCTCGCGACAGAGCGCGTCGGTCGGCTTGGGTGATTTACTGATTCTTGAAGTCGCACGGCAGCATGGGCACAGTCCGCTCGCCACGTTTGATCGCGCTTTCGCGAAATTGGACGGCGCGCTACGCCTAGATAAATCCGCTCGCTGAAACCACCCACTTCGGGTGATGTATCTGTCCCTAGAAAAGGCGCAAAATACGCCTTTGTTCAACCGGACTTTGCTACATGTGCGGAATCGTCGGAGCTATTGCTGAGCGCGATATTGTCCCCATCCTGATCGAGGGTTTGCGTCGGCTCGAATACCGTGGCTACGACTCGGCTGGCGTCGCCGTGCTCAACGGCTCGGGGCATCTCAAGCGGGTGCGCACGGTCGGCAAAGTGCAAATCCTGCAAGATGCCATCGATGCATCACCCACCCATGGCTCGATTGGTATCGCGCACACGCGATGGGCGACCCACGGTGTGCCGAGCGAACGTAACGCGCACCCGCACATTTCCGAAGACGGCCTCGCCATCGTCCACAACGGTATCATCGAAAACCACGATGAGTTGCGAGCCGAGTTGCGAGCCGCAGGGTACGAGTTTACTTCGGAAACTGATACGGAAGTCATCGCCCATCGCATCCATCACCACATGAAATCCGTCGGTGATCTGTTCAAGGCGGTGCGCGCCACGGTGAGCGAGCTCGAAGGCGCCTATGCCTTGGCGGTCGTCAGCGAGCGCGACCCCGATCGCGTGATTCTGGCGCGCGAGGGTTGCCCCGTCGTCATCGGTTTGGGCGAGGGTGAAAACTTCGTCGCTTCCGACATCGCCGCGCTGCTGCCGGTCACGCGGAACTTCTTGTTCCTCGAGGAGGGCGATGTTGCCGAGGTGCGTCGTCAGAGCGTCAAAGTGGTCGATCGTGAAGGCTCGAACGTCGAGCGCAAGTTGCACGTCAGCGAGCTTTCCGCCGATGCGGCCGAGAAAGGCCAATACGAGCATTTCATGCTCAAAGAAATTCATGAGCAGCCGCGTGCACTGGCCGACACGCTGCAAGAGCGGGTCGCCAACGGCCGCTTGCTCGAGGCGGCATTTGGTCCGGCTGCGAGCGAGATCTTCGCCAAGACCGAGCACGTGCATATCGTCGCTTGCGGTACGAGCTACCACGCAGGCTATGTTGCTCATTACCTGATCGAGCAGCTAGCGAAAATTCCCTGCACGGTCGAAATCGCAAGCGAATATCGCTACCGTAATCCAGTCGTGCCGAAAAACTCGCTGTTTGTCACGATCAGCCAATCGGGCGAGACCGCCGATACGCTGGCTGCGCTGCGTCTTGCCAAACAAGCGGGGTATTTGAGTTCGCTCGCCATCTGCAACGTGCCCGAGAGCTCTCTCGTGCGCGAGTCTGCGCTCGTGATGCTCACGCGCGCAGGCCCCGAGATCGGCGTCGCCTCGACCAAGGCTTTCACCACTCAGTTGGTCGCACTTGGCATGTTGGTCGTCGCTTTGGCGAAGACGCACGGTGCGAGCCCGGAGCAGGAGCACACGCTCGTCAGTCGCTTGGTTGAGCTCCCGGGCATGATGGAGAAAACGCTTGCGCTCGATCCGGTGATCCGCGAGTTGGCGCAGCGCTTCGTACCGAAACACCATGCGCTTTTCCTGGGTCGCGGCACCATGCACCCGATCGCGATGGAAGGAGCGCTCAAGCTCAAAGAAATTTCCTACATCCACGCCGAGGCTTATGCGGCCGGTGAGCTCAAACACGGACCTCTAGCCCTGGTCGATGACGACATGCCCGTGGTCGCCGTGGCGCCAAACACCGATCTGCTTGAGAAGCTCAAATCGAACCTGATGGAAGTGCGAGCCCGCGGCGGCGAACTCATCGTCTTTGCCGACCCCGATTCCGGCATGCAGTCCTCTGATGGTGTCACGGTGATTACCATGCCGAAACACGTGAGCTATCTGCAGGCCCCGGTGGTTTACACCATCCCCCTGCAGTTGCTGTCGTACCATGTGGCGACCGCGCGCGGCACTGATGTTGACAAGCCTCGTAACCTCGCGAAATCGGTGACGGTGGAGTAGCACTCCACTCTCAAACGATGGCATACCTACACTGGCTACTGCTGCCGTTCGCTGTTCTCTGGTTGCTGCTCGCGATCAAGCCGCACGATCGTTCCGTCTGGATCGCCGAGAACTCCTTTACGGTCGCGACGGTTGTCGCGCTGGTCTGGACTTATCCGACTTGGCCCCTTGGCGACCTCGCGTACACCCTGATCGTGATATTTCTCGTCATGCACACCATCGGCGGGTACTACACGTACGTCCGGGTACCTTATGACGATGCGACACACGCGGTGATTGGCGTCCGGCTATCGAAGTTGTTCGGCTGGGCTCGTAACCACTACGATCGGCTTGTTCATTTCGCCTACGGTTTATTGCTCGCGTATCCTTTTTTTGAGCTGTTCGAGCTCTATGCAAAACCGGTCGGCTATTGGAGCTACGTGCTCTCACCGGTGCTCGTGATGGCCACTAGTATGATTTTCGAAGTGCTGGAATGGTGGGCGACTGAAATCCTGGGCGACGGACAGGGCGCCGCTTATCTTGGCGCGCAAGGCGATGAGTGGGATGCACAAAAAGATATGGCGCTTGCTACTCTGGGGTCGATCATCACCATGCTTCTGGTTTTTCTCCTATGAAACATAGTCAAAATACGCGGGCGTTCCTCGTTGCGCTCGCAGCGTTGTGCTTGGCGTCCGCCGCCTCTGCGACGCGCGCGGAGTCGACCACTCGCGTCATCAACGTCACCGGCACCGCGGAGCGTTTGGTCCGACCGGACGTAGCGCATCTCGACATCACGATCGACAGTCGCGACGCGAAGCTCGACATCGCCCGTCGTGAGGCCGGCACTAAAACAGTTTCGGTGCTGCGTAGCCTGAAAGAACTGGGTCTAGCCGATGAGGCTATCGATAGCGGTTCGCTCGTCGTACAACCGGAATTCTCGTGGGATTCCAAAACGGGCGTACGTCGTCTGCAGGGCTATCTCGTCGCTCGCATTGTGCGGGTCCGCTTGCTCGATCTCGACAAGCTCGGCGTCATTTTAGAGCGCGTGGTTAAAGTGGGCGCCAATCAGATCGCGCCACCCCAGTTCGCTTTGCAAAACGAAAGAGTGCTTCGGCGCGAGTTACTCACCGACGCAACCCGAGATGCCAAGCGTAACGCGGCTGCCGTTGCTGCTGGACTCGATGCCGAGCTTGGAGCGGTGCTTCGAGTCGACGCCATCGAGCCCGATACGCCGGCGTTCGCTGCGCCGATGTTGCTGCGGGCGTCTGGTGTGTCGGCCGATGAGACAGCAGTAGCCGAGAGTTATCGACCGGGTGACATCCGCTTGCGCGTCGCCGTAAAAGCCAGCTTCGCCATCGCACCGTGACCAGGTTATACCGTCGCTACATCCTGCCGCCGTTGCTCGATCGCGCGATGAGTGATCGACGTATCAGTCGATATCGACGACCGGTGTTGGCTCCAGCGATCGGCCGAGTACTGGAGATCGGGTTCGGCACGGGCGCCAATCTCTCTCACTATCCGGAGTCGGTTCGGCAGCTCGAGATCGTCGAGCCGGACGCAGCACTTCATGCCCGCGCCGAGCGGCGAGTGGCGAAGAGTACGTGTGAGGTCATCGTGCACCCACTGTCTGCGGAGCACTTGCCCTTTGATGCGAGCAGCTTCGATACCGTCGTCAGTACTTTTACGCTCTGTTCTATTGCCGATGTTGACTCGGCACTGCGTGAGGTTCATCGGGTGCTCAAGCCCGGCGGGCAACTCTTGTTTCTCGAACACGGCCTGTCACCGGAGGAGGGCGTTGCTAGATGGCAACATCGATTGACTCCTATCCAGAAAGTCATCGGTGGCGGGTGTCATCTTAATCGCCCGGTGCGATCACTCATTGAGCGAGCGGGTTTGAAGGTTCAATCCAGTGATTACGAGGAGCGTTACGCACCCAAATTGCCGAAGATCGTGTCGTGGTTGACAAGTGGAGTGGCCAAAAAAACCGCCGGCTAACAAAGATGACGGTTACGTCATCTCGAGAGGCGTATGATACCGGCCCACGTCGATGGCCACGCAGTCCAAATCCCCGGTTTCTCTGCCGCTACTCATCGGTGCGATGGGAGTGGTGTTCGGTGATGTCGGTACGAGTCCGCTCTATGCCTTCAAAGCGGTCTTCACCGCATCCGAACTCGACCCAACTAATTTGGAGAACGTCTTAGGCGTTCTGTCATTGATTTTCTGGTCGATTACACTCGTCGTCGGCGTCAAGTATGTCGCGATAGTTCTTCGGGCAGATAACGACGGCGAGGGTGGTGTGCTCTCGTTGATGCAGCTTGCGGCCACGCGAGTTTCTTACCGCTGGTCGTCGATGGTCTTCGCCTTGGGTGTTGCAGGCTGCGCACTGTTCTTCGGTGACGGTGTGATCACGCCGGCGATATCCGTGTTGAGTGCCGTCGAGGGTCTCGAGCTGGTCGCGCCGGCGTTGCACCGTTTCATCGTACCGATCGCCGTGGTGATTCTCATCGGCTTGTTCGTAGTGCAGCGTAAAGGGACCGAACAGATTGGACGCTTATTCGGTCCAGTAATGTTGGTTTGGTTCGTTTCGCTGGGCGTGCTGGGGTTGCTGTCGGTGCAGCAGAATCCGCAAGTGCTGGCTGCGATCAATCCGATCTACGCCGAACACATCATTGTTCAGCACCCTTTGTTGGCACTGTCTGTTTTTGGGGCGGTTTTCTTGTGTGTGACTGGTGGTGAGGCCTTGTACGCCGACCTAGGCCACTTTGGGCGGCCCGCGATTTCGCGAGCGTTCATGTTTCTTGTCTACCCAGCGCTGCTGATGAACTACTTCGGACAGGGTGCGTTGGTATTGCGCGATGGCAGCGCAATCGAGAGTCCGCTGTATCTGCTCGTCCCGGAGCCGCTGTTGTTGCCATTCATCGTGCTTGCAACGCTTGCTACGGTCATTGCATCGCAGGCCGTAATCTCTGGAGTTTTTTCCATCACGCGCCAGTGCTTGCGAATCGATTTGCTGCCGCGGATGAAGATCCAGCATTCATCGGCTGAGTCGATCGGACAGGTTTACGTTCCTTTCCTCAATTGGATGATGTGCTTTTTCACTCTCGCGCTCGTGATTGGTTTCGGTTCGTCCGAAAGTTTGGCGGGCGCCTATGGTGTGGGTGTGTCGATTACCATGTTGATTGACTCGCTGTTGATGGTGCTGTTCCTTGGCAGCTCAACCCCACGGTGGCGTCGTTTGCAGATCACACTGCTCGGATTCATTGTGTTGATCGAGGCAGCGTATCTACTCGGTAACTTACAAAAAGTCGCCGCGGGCGGCTGGGTGCCTTTGGTCTTCGGCGCCAGTCTGTATTGGATCATGCGAACTTGGCAGTCAGGTCGCGATGCCATCCACGCCATCACGAGCCGAGAGGATTACACAGAAGCTGAATTTCGACGCTTGCTAGCCGAGGTGCAGCCGCAACGCGTCGACAAGACGGTGGTCTTCCTGACAAGCCACGGCGCACGGATTCCCCGAACGCTGGTGCGAAATGTTCAAGTGAACCGCGTAATACACGCCCGTACGATCATCATGACAATCGGTGTTGCGTCGACACCGAGAGTCAGCATTGGTACTCGAACCAAGGCGACGGAGCTGAGTGAGGGCTTGCTTCGTGTGCACTGTACCGTCGGCTTCATGGAGACGATCAATGTGCCGACCCTCGTTCGCGACGTGCAGCGAATCTACAAGGATGTGATTCCGCAGGAGGTGACCTACGTCATCGGTCGCGACGATATCGTCACCAACGGCCGCGCCCCGTTGACGCGGATCCAAAAAGCCGTGTTTGCTTTCATGTCGCGCAACGCCGAGTTCGCTGGCGAACACCTCGGTATCCCGCCGCATCGTATCCAGGAGTCAGGTGGGCAAGTGGCGTTGTAATGTTCGCGTAACCTATCTGCCAGACATCTGTCGCGATCCTTTCAATCAGGCGTCACCGCGATCGCGCACGCTCAAGGCTTGCGTTTTGCTCAGATCCGAGGATTGCCGATGACACCGAAAACACCATGGCTCGTGACTGTCGCCTTTGCGCTGCTGGTACCGGGGGTTTGGGCGCATGAAAGCGCCTCGCATTTGGATGAGACGACTCGAACGCCGGTGGTGTCGGGTTGGTGGAAGGGCAACACCCATACACACACTTGGTGGAGTGATGGAGACAGTCCACCGGAGACTGTCGCCTCGTGGTATCGAGAACGAGGCTATCACTTTCTAGTCCTCAGCGATCACAACCGCATGCAAGAGGGCGAGTTTTGGTATCCGGTGAATACCGAGCCGAAAAAACAGGCCTTGAAAACCTATCTCGATCAGTTCGGATCCGACTGGGTCGAGTCGCGCGAGCGCGAGGGCGTCACCGAGATCAAACTCAAGACGCTCGATGAATTTCGCAGTTTTTTTGAAGCGAAGAACGAGTTCATTTTCATTCGAGGAATGGAGATCACGGATCGGTTCGAAAAGCATCCGATCCACATGAACGGCGTGAACCTTGAGAAGCCGATCGTGCCACAGGGAGGCGCGAATATTCCTGAGATGCTGCAGAAGAATGTCGATGCCGTGGTGGAGCAAGGACGACGCAGCGGGCGTCCGATGTTTGCCCACGTCAACCACCCAAATTTCTTTTATGCCATCACCGTCGAGGATCTCGTTGCACTCGACCATGCCGAGGGCGATGGCTTTGTCGAGATGTACAACGGACATCCGGGTGTTCGCAATGATGGTGACGCACAGCATCCGGACATGGAGCGCATGTGGGACATCGTTCTTACCAAGCGTCTCGCCGAACGCAAGACGACGGTAATGTTTGGTATCGCAACCGATGATGCACATGAATACACCGCTTGGGGTGTCCGCGAGGTGAATCCGGGTCGCGGTTGGGTGATGGTGCGGTCTGCCCGTCTGACTCCCGATTCCATCTCGCGAGCGATGAAGCAGGGCGAGTTCTACAACAGCACCGGTGTGACGCTGAAGGAGCTCACGATGAAAAACGGCGTCATCGAGCTCGAGGTGATTGCTGAACAAGGAGTGGATTACACGATTGAATTTGTCGGCAGTAAGCAGGGTGTGAAGTTCGACGGCAAGGAGCAACGTGAAATGCCCGCCGATTCCCCTGGACGGGCGAGTCGCCTTTACGATTCGAAAATCGGCATCACTCTCGCAAGCATCAAGGGGACGAAGGCACGTTATGTTGCAAAAGGTGACGAGATTTACGTGCGTGCAAGGGTGATCTCCTCGAAGCTGCATTCGAACCCCTACGCCGAAGGTGACCGCGAGATGGCCTGGACACAACCGCTAGTCATCCGTCCGTAACAGCGAAGTAAACAGTTCTTCACTGCACTTAAATCGGCGCTTTATCTCGCTCGTATGTACTGGTGTCGGTTGCTGGAGCAGCGACCGACATAACCCAATACAGGTGAGGAAATCATGCATGAGCTCTTCTTGAAGACGCTCTGGCACCGGATTTGTCTATTCGCTTTGTCGGCGATGATGGCAATGTCTGGTTCGCTAGCGACGTCGCAAACCCAAACGCCCTCGGTCAATGATCTCGAAGAAGTGATCATCGAAGGCCGACGTGTAACTGAAGAAATGTCTACCGTCGCGTATGACGCTGCCAAGTTTGGCAGCCAGGTACAAGTCATCAATTCGGTCGAGATCGACACGGGTGGCTTCACGAACTTCGGCGAGCTCGCTTCGGGTTTGATTCGTGGAGCGAATATTGGCTACTCGCCCGATGAGGGTGAGTTCACCATCCGGATCGATGGCGGCTCCGATCGAGATACCTTGCTGTTGCTAGATGGCGTACCGACGTTCGATCGCGGAACACCGCTCGAAGATCTGTGGGGCGCAACGGCCATTGATCCACGCATGATAGAAACGGTTGAGATTCTGCGCGGTGGTCAGAGTCTCTACTACGGCGGCAACGGCGGACTCGGTGTGGTCTCCGTGCGTTATAAAGAGCCGAAGGGTGAACAAAGGGGTGAGTTTGGCGCTTATTACGGCTCGTTCAAAACACGCGAAGTCTACGGCAACGTCGCTTATCCCATCGATGATGCCGGAGTGCATAGCGTGATGTTCTATGGGCGTTCGTATGAATCAGACGCCCATGAAATCTTCAGTAAAGAAGCCTATAACGATGTCGTGCTCGAGCTCGGCGGTCGTCACGACTTTCCGTACACCTACAATCTAATCGGCGGAAAATACCGCTGGCAGATCGACGATGAGACGTACTTCAAAGCAGGTTATGAATTCGCGACGGTCGACTTCCGCGATTCGTTCCCGAACGATCATATCTTCAATCCGAACTACACGGAGTATCCGAAGTTCAACGCAGCATTTCGTACGGCGCTCAACGACAAGATCAGCTTCGAGGCGGAAGCGTTCTATCAGGCGCCGACTTTGAAGAACTCGGAAGTCGATGCGCAAATCTGCCGAATTCCGCAATCTGTATTGAATCCGGTAACCAAGCGCCCCTTCACGCTGGCTGCCGAGTTCGAAGCGTACGCCAAGGCCAATGGTATTCCGGCCGGCTGCGTCACGAACCCGGAAACCAGCCTTAAGGCGGATCGGACCTCGCGAGATGGTTTCTACGTGAACGACAAGGGCGAGTTGTACGGCACGTTGCAGAATCCGTTTCCGATCGGCGCGCCGATGGGCTACGTCATTCAAACGGTCGCGAGCTTCGGCACCGGCATTCCGGTAAAGGGTTTCGGCGAGGGGACTCAGTTCAAGGCGGGGTACAAGGAATATGGCGCGAATGCGCGCGCCAAGATTCTCTGGACTGACAATCTGGAGTCTGTCGTTGGCGTACAGAGCATCATCACGCAGGATAACTCGGCTACCGAATACGGCGTGTCGGATGAAAAAATCGAATCGAACGGAATATACGCCGACCTGCGAGCCAACCTCGATATCCTCGAAGGAATGGCGTTATCGATCGCTGCTCGCCAGGATTTCAATAATATCTTTGATGATACGTTCATCTGGCGCGCAAGCGTTCGTCAGGAGTTCCCGAGAGGTTACTACTTCCGCGGCAGCGCCGGCACTTCCTACGCCAATCCTCGCGCGCAGGAGCTCGGTCTTTTTGGCAACACTCGAAACAATCCGTCGCTGGAGACACAGGAAGTCGAAACCTTCGGTTTAGGCGCTGGTATCAACAGCGAGTTCATGGGTGGAACCTACAATATCGAGCTTGGGTACTTCGACACCGAGATTTCGAATCTCTTCGGCAACGCGGCGATTCGTGATGTGTGTCCGGGCGTCGATCCGACTCGCGTGATCAATCCCAACATCATCACACCGACGGAGTTCTGCGCTAGCTGGCCGAGCTTCGGATTGACGCCGCTCGACGTGGCGACCTTCAACACCAAGGCGATCCAGGACATCAAGGGCTACACCCTCGATGTCGCTTTTGATATCGACCAGTGGGCGCTCGACTTCAGTTTCACCAAACAAGAGTCGTTCGAGCTCAATCCCTTGTTCGGTCTGACGGCCGTTCGTGCCGGTACCGGGCAAGCATTGACGACGATCGTGCCGGGTCGCGCAGGGTCAGAGCGTTTCCGTCAATCGGGTGAACGACCGGAGTGGATGGCATCTGCGCTTTTGACCTGGTCGCCGACCGATCGTTGGGTGGTTGCCTTGAACCCGCGTTGGCAGGGTCCGGAGTATGCGTATGTGCAAAACAATGCGGCTCGTCTCGTCGACGCAAGCGGTAATCGCACCAACCCGGACGTCAACTTCGGCGACTACTTCGTGCTCAATGCGTCTGTGCAGTACTTCATGGGTAACGAGAAGCAGCATCGCTTGATGTTGCGTGTGGTGAACGTGACCGATGAGGAGTATTGGGAGCGCGGAGGCGCAACGGATCGTGCTTTCTCCCGCGCCGGTGTCCGCGGTGAGCTCACGGCCCGTGATCCTGCGTATTTCTACACGTACGGATGGAATGGCAAGCCGTTGTCGTTCTTCTTCCAGTACGAATACAACTTCTGATCGAAGTCTGAGTGTTGCGTGACCGGAGCGGATTTCCCGCTCCGGTCACCTTTTCGTCATATCTCCGACATCTCGGCTTAAGAATCTCCTTCTAACCTCCCGCAGTCGCCGTCTTCTCGGTTGGACCCTCTCGGTTGGATCATCAGGAGCTCGCCATGTCGTTTCGTCATTCGTTCAAAACAACCCTTACGGTTGCTGTTTTCGTCGCCTCAGCTTTGACGGGCGCACAGGAATCTGCCGAAAAAAATGCCGCCGACAAAGGCGCCGTCGATTCGCTCGAAGAGGTCATTATTTTTGCGCGTGGTGTCGCTCGCCAGCAGCAATCGATTGCCGCTGAACAAATCGGCTTTCTTCCGGCGGGTACGAGTCCGCTAAAAGCCATCGAGAAGCTGCCAGGCGTAAATTTCCAGTCCGCAGACCCTTTCGGCGCTTATGAGTGGTCGACGCGAATCGTCGTACGCGGATTCAATCAGAACCAGCTTGGCTTCACGCTGGATGGCGTACCGCTCGGCGACATGTCCTACGGTAATCACAACGGCCTGCACATCAGCCGTGCGATTCCGAGCGAAAGTGTGGGTCGCGTGACACTTTCACAGGGCGCTGGCGCAGTGACAACGGCTTCGACTAGCAATTTGGGTGGCACGATCGAGTTCGAGTCGGCTGCCCTTGCGGATGAGTTCAACGCGCGTCTCGAAGCTACCGGTGGTAGTGACTCGACCCGTCGCGTTTACGCGCGACTCGACTCGGGTGAGCTCGGCTCGAGCGGCACTCGTGTTGCCGTGACGGTAGTGGACGGCACCACGGAGAAATGGAAGGGCGCGGGCGAACAGCAGCAAAAGATGTACAACCTCAAGCTGGTTCAGCCGATCGGCACGGCAAGCGTCACTGCGTACTACAACTTCTCCGATCGCGCCGAAGCGGATTATCAGGATCTCTCGTACGACATCATTCGTCGTCGTGGCAAGGATTGGGATAATTGGTTCCCAGATTGGTCGTCGGCCATTAAAGCAGCGACCGCCTGCGCTGCGGCCGGTTTTGCCGACGGGAAGGCTTGCGATGACGCTTACTGGAACGCGGCCGGCGTACGTGAAGACAAGCTCGGATATCTCGGCGCTGATTTGCCGCTGGGCGAGGGCATCGCGCTGAGCGCAAAAGCCTACACGCACCAGAACAAAGGCCAGGGTCTCTGGGGTACGCCCTACGTATCGACACCGGGTGGTGCTCCGCTCGCAGTCCGAACGACTGAATACGATATCGATCGTCAAGGCCTGATCGCGAACCTCAAGTGGAGCTTGGGTGATCACGATTTGTCTGCTGGCGTGTGGATCGAAAACAACGATTTCAACCAAGCGCGTCGCTTCTATCCGGAACCCAACATTGCCGCACCGACCCAGAAATTTACGGGTTTTCTGTCGAACCCGTTGTTGACCCAGTGGCAATATGAGTTTGAAACCAAGACGCAGCAGTACCATCTGACCGATACCTTCAAGATCGGTGAAGCACTGCGTTTCAATGTCGGCTTCAAGGGCATGAAGGTCGAGAATACGGCCCGTACCATCACTGGTGCGAACAAGACCGGCACGATCGACGTATCCGAGGGTTTCTTGCCACAGATTGGTTTCAACTGGACCTTGTCTGACTCTCAAGAAATCTTTGGTCAAGCGGCCGAGAATGCGCGCGCCTTCGTCAGTGCCGGTACGGCAGGTCCCTTCAGCAGTTCCGAAGCGGGGTTCAATGCCATTCGCGATGTGCTGAAGCCTGAAACCTCAGACACGCTCGAGTTCGGTTGGCGTTATCGCGGTGAGTCGGCGACGGCGTCTTTGACTGCCTATCGTGTCGTGTTCGATGATCGCCAACTCGCGATTCAGCAGGGCCCCGGCATCGTCGGCAACCCCGCCGTGCTTGCGAACGTGGGCAGTGTCACGACCGAAGGCTTCGAGGCCGCGGTCAACTGGCGTCCGATTCGCCACGTGAACTGGTTCACCTCGGCGGCGTGGAACGATTCGACCTTCGACAATGACTACACCACCAACGGTGTTGTGATTCCGGTCGCCGGCAAGACGGTACCCGATTCCCCGGATCTGTTGCTGCGCTCGGAGATCGCCTACGACGACGGCAACTTCTTTGTCCGCGCGGACGGTAACTACATCGGCAAGCGTTATTACACCTTCCTGAACCGAGGCCACGTCGACGCCTACACTTTGTTCAATGCATCAATCGGCTATCGCATGAACGACCTCGGGTTCGCCAAACGCCTGACGGTCCAAGGCGCACTGACGAACATCGAAGACAATGTCTACATCGCGACGGTCGGTTCCAACGGCTTCGTCAATGCAGACCCCAACGGCACGACACAAACCTTGCTGCGCGGCGCACCGCGCCAGTTCTTCTTCTCGCTGAAGGCCGAGTTCTGAATCGGCGCGATTGGCTGGTGAGTTCCGGTGCACTGGCCTTGACCAGTGCACCGGCCAGCCAGGCAATCGTCGACTCGCCAATTCAGCGGGCGCGTCCACGACGTCCTGACCGGCGGCGCTT
The DNA here is from genome assembly GCA_018970145.1 of Gammaproteobacteria bacterium. Classification (GTDB taxonomy): domain Bacteria; phylum Pseudomonadota; class Gammaproteobacteria; order Steroidobacterales; family Steroidobacteraceae; genus UBA964. The sequence continues at coordinate 40,303 of JAGWWY010000007.1, read as the reverse complement.
ACCAAAGAGAATCGCTTTCGGATCCTGCGCCAAGCAGGACAAGCCGCAACCGATTTGGAGCGCCGTGTTGGCGGCTGAGCCGGATCTGTTTATTTTTCTCGGCGACAATATCTACGGCGATACGCGTGACATGGCCGTGCTGCGCCGCAAGTACGCTGAACTGTCCGCGCAGCCGGGTTTTGGCCGTCTCACCGAGCGTATGCCTATCCTCGCCACTTGGGATGATCACGACTACGGCGAGAACGACGCGGGTGCGGCCTATCCTCACAAGGAAGATTCACGACAGATTTTCTGCGACTTTTGGGGCGAACCTGAGGACTCCTTGCGTCGAACGCGTGATGGCATTTACGACGCGATCGAGTTCGAACAGGACGGCCGACGCTTGCAGATTCTCTTGCCCGATCTGCGCTTCAATCGAACGCCGATCCGTTCACTCGACTTGGGTGGCAAGGGATACGACGCGTGGGCTAAAGAGCTCGAGCGTGCCAAGCTCGAGGTGCCAGGCCCCTATGAGCGTAACCCGGATGCGGGTGCGACCATGCTTGGTCAGAGACAATGGGACTGGCTGGATCAGCAACTCGGACGCCCTGCGGAGGTCCGTATTTTGGCCTCGAGTTTGCAAGTCGTGGCGGACTTCCCGGGTTGGGAGGCGTGGATCAACTACGCTGAAGACCATCAACGGTTATTGCAGACGATTCGCACACGCCGCGCCAACGGTTTGTTCTGTATCAGCGGCGATACCCATTACGCCGAAGTTTCTCGATTGACGACCAATGCGGCCTATCCCTTGTGGGATTTCACTTCGAGTGGCTTGACCGAAGTTTGGCCGGTGACACCGCCGAATTCGCGCCGGATCGGCTCGGTCTTGCGAGAGATCAACTTCGGCTTGATCGAATTCGATTGGGCGAGACCGGACGGCGTTGGAATCACCGTCGAGTTCCATGACGCTCGGGGCGAAGTTCGTTCGATTACGAGTCTGACTACCAACGAACTGCGCGTATCCTGATCGGATCGGCTCAGCTCGTTGCGCGGAATTGTCGCAGCGTTCTTTCTTCCATGTACTTCGACAATACGGAATCCGGCGTGCGTCGCAGATCGACGATGGTCAAGCAATCGAGGCAATGTCCGAAATCGGGGTCGACATTGAAGCCCACGACTTCACCGCCGAGCTTCAGGTATTGACGAAGCAATACCGGAACTTGCCGCTTGGCATCCGACTCAGGCAAAAGATCTGACAGGGTATCGAGACCATCGACATCCCTCAGCTCCCTATTCAAATTCGCCAAGGTGTGTGTCGCGCGAAACGGCACACGTGGCTTGATCAAAGACGCAAGCACGGGATTGAAGTGATGCCACTTCAAGTAGCGGACGAGTAGCGCATGCGAAGCTTTGTCATAGTCGGCGCTGACGCTGACTGGTCCGATCAGTTTCGAGTAACGCGGATTACGACCCACGTATTCACCAATGCCCCGCCAGAGCGCGAGCAGCGGCGCAAAGCTCCGCTGGTATTCGACTCGAACGAAGGAGCGCCCAAGCTCGAGCGCCGGCCCTAGCATGACGAAAAACGGCTCGCGGAACTCGAACAATGTCGTCAAGTAAAAAGCTTGTCGACCATACGAGCGACGCAGTTGGTCGATCTTCGCCAGTCGATACGCACCGACGAGATTCTTTTTCTTCGCATCCCACGCAAACAGGTGCTCGTAACGCTGATCGTAGATATCGAGATCCAGTGCGGCGCCCGTTCCTTCGCCGACGGCACGAAAGGTCAGCTCACGCAGGCGTCCGATTTCCTGCAACACGTTGGGTATCGCGGCCGCAGGGGCAGAGTACACCTGCAGGTTCCCGAGCTCCGTCAGTAGGGCCGAAGTCGGAAGATCGCCGATCTCGCGCTCCAGCAGACACGTCGACTGTGCGGGTGCGATTGGCTCCGCCGAGGCCAGATTGAATTTGCGGCTGCGATCCGCCGTGAGGCCCGGTCGAGGCGCCGCCAGCGCGTAAAGACGAATCCGCAGGAATTTTTCGATCTTCGATGGATCTTCGATGGACTGGATACGCTCGGTCGGAACGGCCTCACCGAAACGCAAGTCGAGACGACTACCGCGCTTGTTGGCGACCTCGCGCGGTAGCAGTGCGGTGCGCAACGCGGGGTGCAATAGACCCGCTAGTTGAAAGCCAAGACCATTACTGCCGTGCACATACAGCGGCAGAACGGGTGCCTTGGCCGCGCGGATCAGCGTGATGGCGCCGCGCTTCCAGATGGGATCGGCGATACACCCCTGCGACAAATCCAGACTCGCTACTTCGCCTGCCGGAAAAATCAACAACGCTCCACCACTGCGAACATGTCGCAGTGCTTGCCGCGCTGCGGTGACATTACCGGCGCGACGCTCACGCACGCCGAAATTATCAACGGCGATGATCAAATCGCGAATAGCGGGAATGGATGCAAGAGCGGTGGTCGCAATGACTTTCAAATCCGGCCTACGAGTGGCGATCGCGGCAATAGCAGCCAGACCGTCTATTCCTCCAAATGGATGATTAGCCGTGACGACTACAGGACCGCAGGCGGGGATTCTTTCGTACTCACTTTGCGTTACATCGAACGACACACCGAGCTCGCGCAGGGCTGCGAGCGCAAAGTCTGCGCCCCGCAAGTCGGTCGGTAACTTGCGATACATCCGATCGAGGCGATCCACTCCCGTCAGACGACTAAGTTGTCGCCACATCCACGGCGGCATCGGGCGCGGCGGGGGTATCAGCTGCTGGTCCATTGAACTCGAGTCTCGGCAGCCGTCGTTTCATCAAGATGAACTTGGCGCGACAAATTGACGACATCGAATCGCCTTGTCTTTGTCACAAAGCTTTCATTTTCAACTATCACAAATCCGTCACGTATTTTTCCGCTTGATGATCTATCGCCAGAGGTTGCCCGTGAAACCAAATCTCCTCGTCCGCCGCGCGCGCAGCCGAGCAGCAGAAAAACTCGCGGGGCGTGACGAATGTCGTTTCATCAGACACCGTCGGTCGTTTCCCTGACCCGAACATCGCCGAGGCACTGCAACGCGTAGCGGGCATCGCAATCGCGCGTGATCAAGGCGAAGGCCGTTACATCAACGTGCGCGGTGGTCCGTCGGAGTTCTCAGCCGTCACGATCGACGGGGTCAGTATCGCAGCACCGGATCCGTCGACTCGCGCCATCGACTTGGACACGATCCCCTCCGATATCGTCGGACAGTTGGAAATTAGTAAAACGCTGCGCCCGGATCAGGACGCTGATTCCATCACGGGCGCGGTGAACATCAAGACGCAGTCACCCTTCGATTACAAAGGATTTCGCGCGCGTGCTTCGGCTGGCGGCTCTTATAACGAGTTCGGTGGAACCAACGACAAGCGCGGTTCCGGCTCGATCAGTAACATTTGGGGCGATGACAACAAGTTTGGAATGCTCCTGTCGGCGAGCTATTCGGAAACTGACCGCGAGGTCGACAACATCGAAACCGGCTGGGTTCGTCTCACGCGGCCCGAAGGCGGTTCTGTTTTCGGAGTTGCCGAAAACCTCTTCAAGGACTACAACACGCAGCGCGAGCGCATCGCATTCACCGGTGCAGCCGAGTGGCGCAACGCAGATAACGATCGCTTCTTCGTGCGCGGCACGCTGTCGAAATTCACTGATGACGAGTACCGCAACCAACTGCTCGTCCTCTGGTCCGAGGGCGTACTGCTCGCGGGTGCGACCGATCAGACCGCAAGCTTCCGTAACATCCGTGTCGCTAAGCAAATTCGCCATCGCATCCAGGAAAACGAAATTTCGACTCTCGAAGTTGGTGGCGAGAGAGCTTTTGGCGATCTCGTGGTCGATGCGTCAGTGTCGCTCGCGGACACCCAACAGACATATCCGCGCCGCGACGAACTGCTTTTCCGTACCGCGGCGCTCGGTACTGCAACGGCACCGTTGTCCTACGATTATCGTAACAGCACCCTCGAGCCGTCGATTTCGTTGTTTACGTCCAATCAGCATCTGACACCCAGTAACTTCTCGTTCCGCGAGAATGCTTACCGTACAAGTGCCACCTCAGAAGAGACTCAGGCGTTCACCATCAATGCCCGTTTGCCCGTGACGGTGGGTGGTGGTGAGGGACAATTCAAGTTCGGCTTCAAGTTGAAAGACGGCGAACGTCAAGCGGATGAAAACCGCTTCCGTGATCGCGCGTCAACGGCGGCACCGTCCTCGCCGCTGGCGGCTTTTTTGACGAGCACTGCCAGTCAAAACTACGGATACAACTTAGGCTTCAAGATCGATCCGGCACTGGCAGACGCGTATTTCGATACCACGAAGAAGACTTCTCCGCCTCGTGTAGAGCAGTCGGCGACGGCGGATTATCGAGCCGACGAGCAGATTCTTTCCGGTTATGCGATGTGGGACCTCGATTACGACCGGTTGGGTGTTCTGGCGGGTGTTCGCGTTGAAAAGACGGAAACGACCGGGTCAGCCCCGGTATTCGATACGCGCACGAGCACGATTCGATCCCGCACCGACACCCGCTCTTACACCGATATTTTCCCGGGTGTGACCTTGCGCTACGAGTTCAACGAGGGGCTGATCGGTCGTGCCGCAGTCACGCGTGGCATGACACGTCCGAACTTTACGGATATCGTCCCGCGCGCACTCGAGACCCAGGAGGGCTCGACGTTGGTCGTCTCGCTCGGTAATCCTGATCTGAAGCCGACCCTTTCGAACAACCTTGATGCGTCGATCGAGTATTACTTCGACAAGATGGGTTTGTTGTCGGCAAGCGCCTTTTATAAGGATCTCAAGGACTACAACTACACGTTACGCAGCACGGGCACCTACATCGGCCAAGCTGCGACACTGGTTACGCCAGAAAATGCGGACGGTTCGCTGTCGGGTATCGAGTTGGCGTGGCAGCAGCAGTTCACCAACCTGCCGGGCTGGATGTCGGGCTTTGGCGTCTTCGCGAACCTGACCTTAGTCGATGCCGAAATCGACGTGGGTCGTACGTATGCGGGGCGCTCGAAATTTCCGTTGCCCGGGCAGTCGGAGAGCGTTGCCAACTTCGCGCTGTTCTACGAGCAGGGTCCGATCAGCATCCGCCTGAGCTACACCGACCGCGGTGACTATCTCAACGAGATCAATGCTGAAGACGGTGAACTGGATCTCTACTGGGAAGGACGCGATCAGCTCGACCTGACGGCCAGCTACGAGTTCACGAAGAACTTCGAGATGTTTGCCGAAGCGAAGAACCTCACCAATACCGCCGGCATCCGTTACTTTGGCAATCGTAGCCGCGTCTATGAGTACGAGCAGTTCGGTTACAGCGTGTTCGTGGGAGCGCGCGTCAAGCTCTGATCGAAGATGCGTTGGGCCGGCGAAGCGCGACCGTCGTGACGCGCTTCGCCGGCACGAGATTATCGAGAAACTCGCCAGTAGCGTTGGCCCATGAACGGGTCAATGCCACTTTTCGTATTTGATCTCGATCCAGCTGCAGTGCTGCCAAGGCGGCAAGACGGAGATCGACGTTCAGCTCACCCGTCACGCCGGGTGTGACGACGTCGATGGGCCCGGTAACCGGAAAGGCTGCGACCGGAACGCCGCAGGCCATCGCCTCCAGCATCACAAGACCAAATGTATCGGTGCGACTCGGGAAAACGAGTGCGCTCGCCAAGCTGAGTTCCGACACGAGCGCAGAACCTTTGAGCACTCCGGTGAATCGCACCTGAGGAAAGCGTGATTCGAGAATCTCACGAGCGGGCCCATCGCCGATGACGACTTTTCGCCCAGGCAGGTCAAGCGTCAAAAATGTTTCGACGTTTTTTTCGATCGACACACGCCCGAGATAAGCAAACAGCGGCGTGCTAGCCGCGACGTAATGCTCACTCGGTCTGAAAAGCTCTGTGTCGACACCGCGGCCCCAGCGCTTGAGGTGACGAAAGCCGCGCTGCTCGAGCAACAGCTGCATTTCGCGTGTCGATACCATGGTCTGTGCTGCCGCATCGTGAAACCATCGCATGTAGCTGTAACTCGCCGCTAATGGGATAGGCCAACGCGCTCGCACGTACTCAGGAAATTGTGTGTGGTAAGACGTCGTAAACCGCAGCTTTCGTGCGATACACCACTGTCGCGCAGCTACGCCGAGCGTACCCTCGGTCGCGATATGGATGGCATCCGGCTGGAATTCATTGAGTTGCGCGCCGACCTTCGGACCCGGAAATACGGCCAAGCGGATCTCGGGATAGCTCGGGCAGGGGACCGTGGCGAATTGTTCGGGGGAAATCCGCCGCACCTCGATTCCGAGGCGCTGCATCTCGTAAATGGTCTGACGCAGGGTGCTGACCACGCCGTTGGTTTGCGGCTCCCAGGCATCCGTGACCAGTACGACTCGCATCGGTCAAACATGCCTCTAAGCCGTTGCAGGGCGATGACGGAATGAGGACAAAACGCTGACAACGTGGCGCGGGATGGCACAATGTACGTCGTGCGCGACGAAGCCGCGTGAGGTTCGCATGATCCACCCATCAATCGATCGACGACGGTTTCTACAGTTCAGTGGAGCGACGGGTACTGTGCTGGCCCTCGTTTTTTCAGCGGAAGGGCTGATCGTCCACGCAGATGCAGGCGAAGCACCCCGCGACTTCGTACCGAACGGCTATCTGCATATCTCTGCGAGTGGAATCGTACTGTTCGCACCGAATCCCGAGATCGGCCAAGGGGTGAAAACAGCGCTGCCCATGATCGTCGCCGAAGAACTTGATGCCGCTTGGGAAGACATCGAGGTTCGCCAAGCTGTCATCGACGCCATGCGCTACGGTTCTCAGGCTGCCGGTGGGTCCACCTCCGTTCCTCGCGCTTGGGAGCCGCTGCGCCGCGCGGGAGCGACCGCGCGCGCCATGCTGATTTCCGCCGCGGCGAGTCGTTGGCAGGTGCCGGTGTCGGAGTGCATCACCCGTGGCGACGGTGCCGTACATCACCTGGCAACTCAACGACGTTCGACATATCTCGAGTTGGCCTCCGACGCCGCTGCGTTGCCGGTTCCTGCCGCCGATCAGGTGGTCCTGAAATCTGCCAACGAGCGACGCTTGTTGAAACGACGCATCGGCGGTGTCGACAACCGTAAAGTTGTCACGGGCCAAAAGTTATTCGCGAGCGATGTTTATCTGCCCGAGATGGTCTATGCGCTCTACGTGAAATGCCCGGCTGTCGGTGGCTCGGCTGTCAGCGCGAATCTCGAAGAGTTGAAGCGCGAGCCCGGCGTGATCGATGCCTTCGTTCTCGAGGGCGAGGGAGATATCGTCGAGTTGCAGCCTGGAGTGGCGATCGTCGCAAGCTCGACTTGGGCGGCACTCAAAGCGCGCCAAAAGCTGCAAGTCGAGTGGAACGAGGCGGATGCGGCGAAAGACGAGTGGGCTACGAGCAGCGCTCAATCTTTACGTCTTGCCGACATTGATGGATCAGAAATCGTGGCGGAGCGCGGTGACTTCGCACGAAGCGTTGCCGACGCCTCTCGTCGCATCGAGGCGACGTATCAATACGCGTTCGTCTCACATGCGCAGCTTGAGCCGCAAGTCTGCGTGGCACGCATGACGACCGCGGGTGGCTGTGAGCTTTGGCCGCCGAGTCAAACGCCGCAACGAGCTCAGAAAAACGTCGCGAACGTGTTGAAGATCGACGAATCGAAGGTCACGATTCATCCCGTGCGAGTCGGCGGTGGTTTCGGCCGTCGTCTAATGAACGATTACGCATGCGAGGCGGCCGCCATCGCGCAGCGACTTGCTCGTCCGGTAAAACTACAATGGACCCGCGAAGATGATATGACCCACGACTTCGTTCGTGCCGGCGGTACGATCGGTTTGCGTGCGGCACTCGATGCCGACGGACGTGCCAGCGGATGGCAGCAGCATCTCATCACTTTCACGCGAGATGGACAGAAGCCGGTGCTCGGTGGCGATCTGCGGGCACAGGAAGATTTCTCTCAGTTGATACCCAACTTTCGTTACACCCGTACCCTGCTGCCCTGGCGCTCACCTACAGGTTTCTGGCGTGCGCCTGGTGCTAGTGTGTTTGCGTTTCCGCTGCAGAGTTTCCTGCACGAGATGTCCGTCGCGGCGGGGCGAGATCATCTCGAATTTCTGCTGGAGATTTTGGGTGAGCCGCGTTGGCTGACACCCGGTAATCGCAACACGCTGCACACCGGACGGGCCGCCGGCGTGCTGAAACTCGCTGCCGAGAAAAGCGGCTGGAACACCGCGCTACCGAAAGGCCGCGCGCGGGGGCTCGCCTTTTATTTTAGTCACACGGCCCACGTAGCCGAGGTTGCCGAAGTCAGTGTCAGCGATGACAAGACGATTGCCGTGCATTCGGTCACTGTGGTGTGCGATGTCGGCCCGATCGTGAATTTGAGTGGTGCCGAGTCGCAATGTCAGGGCTCGGTGATAGACGGTTTGAGCGCGATGCTCGATCAAAAACTCGATTATCGAAACGGGCGAGTCGTACAAACCAATTTTGATCGCTACCGATTGCTGCGGATCGGTCTCGATCCGCGTATCGATGTGCATTTCATCGAGAGTGATTTCGCGCCGAGTGGTCTCGGTGAGCCGGCGCTACCGCCTGTGGCACCTGCGATTTGTAACGCTGTCTTCAGCGCCAGCGGTCGACGCATTCGTCGTTTGCCGATCAGTGCCGAGGGCTACCGATTTACCAAGGGATGATTTTGATGACTATCAGCCCTTGAGAGGCGAAGCCTTCAGATCGTAGGCATCGGCGCCCGTGATCCGAACGTTGGCAAAATCGCCGACCACGAGATGACCGCCTCGGGCCACACGGACGATGCCGTCGATTTCCGGCGCATCGCCACGCGAACGTGCGATGGCGGTATTACCCTCGATGCCATCGACCAACACGGTCTCCTCACGACCGACGCGAGTCGCGAGACGTCGCGCACTTATCTCTTGTGCCACTTGCATAAAGCGTTCGAGTCGCTGTTCCTGAACTTCAACGGGCACATGGGCTGCAACGTCGTTCGCCCGCGCACCCTCGACGGGTGAATATTTGAATGCGCCAACGCGATCGAGCTGCGCCTCTTCGAGCCACTGCAGCAATTCTTCGAACTCCGCTTCGGTCTCTCCCGGGAAGCCAACGATGAAGGTGCTGCGCAACGTCAGGTCTGGGCATTCGCGACGCCAAGCGTGAATCCGGTCGAGGGTGTTTACGGCGTGGGCGGGGCGACGCATACGCTTGAGTACACTCGGGCTGCCGTGCTGGAAGGGAATGTCGAGATAGGGGAGCACGCGACCCTCTGCCATCAGCGTAATGACATCGTCGACGTGCGGGTAGGGGTAGACGTAGTGCATGCGTACCCACACACCGAGTGAACCGAGTCCTTGGGCAAGATCGAGAAAGCGCGTTTCCCACGCTCGATCATGCCAATCTGCTTTGGCGTAGCGGATATCCGAGCCATAGGCGCTCGTATCCTGCGAAATCACCAGCAATTCTTTGACGCCGGATCGAACGAGCTTCTCGGCTTCTCTGAACACCTCGTCGATACGGCGACTCGCGAGCTTGCCGCGTAGATCCGGAATGATGCAGAAACTGCATTGGTTGTTGCAGCCCTCGGAAATCTTGAGGTATGCATAATGCTTCGGGGTCAGACGAATGCCTTGCGCCGGGACCAGATCGACGAAAGGATCATGCAGCGGTGGCAGATGTTCATGCACTGCTGAGAGCACATCGTCGTAGGCATGCGGACCCGTGACCTTCAGAACGCTCGGATGCTTCTCGAGAATGCGTTGTGGATTCGCACCGAGACAGCCGGTGACCACCACTTTGCCGTTTTGCTCGAGCGCTTCACCGATGGCATCGAGTGATTCGTCGATCGCCGAGTCGATGAACCCGCAGGTATTGACGACCACGAGATCCGCCGATTCGTAATCAGGCGCGACGACATAGCCCTCGGCCCGCAGTTGCGTGAGGATGCGTTCCGAGTCCACGAGTGCTTTGGGGCAGCCGAGACTAACGAAACCGACTTTCGGGGTATTCCCGTGGATGTTTTTGGCAGGCACGGGGCATTTTACCGCCTCATGGCCAAGCTTGTCCGCAGTCTGGACGAGGGTGCCGTGGTTCTTTGGTGCGAGCGAGTGCTCAGGCTGAATACCCACCGTGAGAGCGGCAAGCATCGGCATCGTGGGCGGAGGAATCGGCGGTTTGTCCGTCGCGTTGGCATTGCAGCGCGCAGGGTTCAAGCCGCTTGTGCTCGAGCAAGCGCCTCATTTGGCCGAAGTGGGTGCAGGTCTTTCATTGAGCCCGACGGCGGCGCATGCGCTCAATCATCTCGGCCTGCATCAGACTCTAGCCGAGAAGGCCTACCACCCTGAAGACCAATGCGTTCGTCACTATCAGGACGCCCGTCCGCTCGTCTGGATCAATCGCGGCGCACGCTTGCAAGAGCTCTACGGCGAGCGCTACTACCTCATCCATCGTGCTGATCTGCACGATGCCTTGGCTACCGAAGTACGGCGGCATGATCCTGCAGCGATCGAACTCCATCGGCGCTGCATCGCGATCGAATCGGCAAGCGCGGGCGTGCGAGTCGATTTTGCCGATGGCACGAGCCGCAACTTCGATGCGTTGATCGGCGCCGACGGATCACGCTCGATCGTGCGTCATCAAATTTTTGGTGCGCTCGAACCACAATACACGGGCTATATCGCATGGCGCGGCCTCGTACCGATGGAGCGTGTACCGCAGGAGATTCTGCAACCGGCTTCAGGCGTGTTCGTGGGACCTGGGCACCTCGTGAATCGTTATCCGGTTCGTAATCGGGAGTTACTGAACTTCGTCGCTTTCGCTGAGCGAAAAGAGTGGACCGAGGAGGGCTGGTCGATTCGATCGAGCGTCGAGGAACTTCTGGATGAATTCCGCGGCTGGACACCGTGGGTGACCCGCTTCATGGAGCAGGTGCCACCGGAGCAGTTGTTCAAATGGGGTTTGTTCGACCGCGAACCCTTGAGCCAATGGTCGAAGGGTCGCGTCACGCTGCTAGGCGATGCGGCACACCCTGTGCTGCCCTTCCTCGGGCATGGTGCGGTGCTCGCTATTGAAGACGCCGTAGTACTCGCGCGGGCGTTTGTTGAGTCTGACTCCATCGAAGAAGCCTATATTCGCTACGAATCGGGTCGCCGTGAGCGAGCCGCCTTCGTGGTGCAGGAGTCGCGTCGGGCGGGCAAAATGTTCCATGCGCCGGATACCGACACCTATAAAGAGCGGACCAAAGGCAAGGCGGCTGACGAGGGATTGGGGCTCTTTGCTTATAATCCGGTCACACAACCGATATGAGCACCACCCCTGAAACGTTGCCGCCGCTGGCGCGGCGCTCTGATGCCGCCTATCTCGACTTCGTCGAGGGGTTGCGAGAATTCATTTTAGGTAAGGGTGCCGATTTCGAGGAGCGGCTGAACGGCGCACTAGAGCGAACGGCGTCGAGTCGCGGGCGTCCGTGGGGCGACGTCGAGGAGATTCGCGAGTTCGTCCACGCTTTGCCACTTGGTCGTCTGCGCGATCGGCTGGCACGCAGCCAGCAGGAAATGAAATGGCATGCGATCGAACGCAGCTTCGGTGAGCAGCGTGCGCAACTGACCGCTGAACTTGCCAAATGGGACGAGCGCGGCCCCGGACGCTTGTTGCTCGACCCGGCATTCGTTCATCCCGCTTACACCAACGTGCACTTTCACTTGCAGCCAGGCGGCTATTACAAAGACGAGCTGTCGGGCTTTTTGTACCACTACGGCACCAAAGTGTTTTTCCGTGGTGATAACGACAAGGACGAGTTGCATGCCAAGTTGGTCGGCACGGTGCCGACGCCGAGCGACGGCAAGGTTAACCGCATCCTTGATCTCGCCTGCTCGATCGGACAGAGCAGCACGGCCTTTCATCGTCGTTACCCCGAGGCTGACGTCTGGGGTATCGACCATTCGGCGCCGATGTTGCGCGTGGCTCACCGACGCGCGGCAATGCAGGGCGATGCCGTCAATTTCGCGCAGCGCCTGGTTGAGAAAACGGGTTTTCCCGACGCGCATTTCGATATCACCTTCGCGTTCATCCTGTTCCACGAATTACCGCCACGCATCATTGACGAGACAGTCCGCGAGGCTGCGCGAGTCACCCGTCGCGGCGGCATTTTTGCGATCTATGACTTCACCGGTACAGAAGGTAAGTCGCCCTATCAGCGGTATCACCGTTGGTTCGATGCGCGCCATAACGGCGAGCCCTATTCGCAGGATTTCTGCGACTGCCGGCTTGGCGATATCTTGGCTGCGAATGGCTTCGAGGTGGCCGCCGCACCGCTCGCCAAACGAGCCGGTGGCACGGGCTATATGCAGCATTGGTTCGCGACCCGTGTCTGATCGGGCGCAGACCCCGGAGGGTGGTACCCCGATTGTTGGCGATGATCCGGTTTATCTAAACGATCCGATCCAGGATGCCACGGTGCGCATGTTGCTTGAGTTGGCAGCGCAAGTCTGGGTCGAGCGGGAGCGCCGACTGACACTCGAGGCCTTGCTCGAGAGTAAAGGCATCGTCGCTCGAGACGAGATCGAACGTCATATTCCCGATGCGGTTTTGGCAGCTCGCCTGAAAGACGAGCGAGCTCGATTCATCGAAGACATATTCAAAGAATTACGGCGCGTGTCGCTCAATCGATAGCGCTACTTCTTGTTGTCCCAACTTGCCTTGTTGCTCGATGATGGCGGTAGACGACCGCAGTGCAAGCCGGCATCGACCATCAGTACTTCCCCGGTGACAACACTAGCGCCTTCGAGAAACCAGACGAGGGCTTCGGCGATCTGCTCGGCCGTCGGTACGGTCTTGAGTGGCACCATCGCTGCGGCGTTCACGAGGAAGTCCTGATATTGCTCGGGCGTCATACCGCCTTGCAGCCAACGTGTCTGGATCGCGCCCGGCGCAACGGCATTGATGCGAATTTCAGGACCGAGCACAAGCGAGAGCGACTGCGTCATCATGTTGAGCGCGGCTTTGCTTGCTGCATAAGCCATCGATGAGGCAATGCCGGTGACACCACCGATGGAGGAGTTATTGACGATGGAGCCACGCCCTTGTTTTTTCATTTGCGGCGTGACGGCTCTCACCATCTGATAGGCACCCACGACATTCACTTTGTAGATTGCGAGAAAGTCGTCCGCCGAAAGTCCGTCGAGATTTTCGTAAGGATTGAATTTGGTCTTGGCCGCGTTGTTGATCAGGTAGTCGATACGCCCCCACCTCTCGATGGCTGCGGCCGCCATGCCTTGGCAGGCGACATCATCCGCCACGTCACCTTGAAAGACGATCGTCTCGGCGCCTTTGGCCTCGCACTGCATTGCGGTCTCGCGCGCTTCGGTTTCACTGCGGGTGTAGTTGATCACGAGGTGACAGCCGCGCCCGGCCAACATGATCGCTGCCGCTGCGCCGACTCCGGTGGCCGATCCGGTAATGATGGCAACTTTGCGGGCGGGTTCGGACATGGGGCGTGCTCCTACGGGTGGCTCGACGTCAAGCTTGCGTCTGTGGGGTGATCATGCCGGCTGTGTCAACTCCGAGGCTGTCGAACCACATCCGCTGTCCGACCTAGGGACATGGCGAGTCGGTGCTGCCGCTTGGGCTGGTACAGGATGGTGGCCGGGCGGTAGGCTCATCGCTCGGGGATCAACTCAAGGGGAGTCATCATGGCGTTCAAGGACATGCGCGAGTATCTCGCGCTGCTCGAGCGAGAAGGGCAATTGAAGCACATCGACGTGCCGTTCGATGGGCGCCGCGGGACCAACGAGCTGCAGTCGTTGATGAACTATATCTGCGCCAAAAATGGTCCCGCCTTGATGCTCAACAACGTCGATGCCGTTAACACCCAAGGCATCCCGATTTTGTTCAACCCGTTTGGCACCCGCGAACGCACCGCGATGACCATCGGTTTTCGAGATTGGCGTGAAGCCAAGCTCTATCACTCCGAAGTGCTTGCCGATCCCGCGCGGTGGCATGCGCCAGTCGTGGTCGACAAAGCGAGCGCTCCTTGCAAGGACGTCATTATCAAAGGTGATGATGTTTCGCTCGATAAGCAGCTACCGCACGTCTGGTTTGGTAAAGAAGGCCCAGCCTATATCACCAACGCGATGACGTTCTCCAAGGATCCGCAGACCGGTGGCCGTAACTGTGGCTGGTATCGCTTCACGCAATTCCTTGATGCGACCCACCCCCAGGGCGGTACCTATCCGCCTGAGCGCGCGAAGCGCGATCTGGCCGCGTTTTATTGGTGGAATCCGCCGTTTTCCGATATTGGTCGGCATACCTTCAAAGCCTCGCAGATGGGTCAGCGTCTCGAAGTGGCAATTGCAGGTGTTTGCGATCCTGCGCTGCACTTGGCGTCGGCGACCGGCGTCCCGTTCAACGTCGACGAGACGGCATTCGCAGGCGGCCTGCGTGGTTCACCTGTTCAGATGGTGCGTTGCGAGACGGTCGATCTCGAAGTGCCCGCGCACGCCGAATGGGTACTCGAGGGCGAGGTCATCACCGATGAGCTCGAGGCGATCGGTTGGCACTCGAACCCGGTCGGTTATTACGATCGCGTCCAGGTATTTCCGATGGTGCGTATCAAGTGCCTCTCTTATCGCAAGAATCCGATTTGGCACGCGACCATGGAAATGGTGCCGCCCTTCGATCACAACTACATCGCCTTGTTGCCGGTCGAAGGCGAAGTACTCTCGGATCTGCGCAAAAAGATTCCCGAGGTACATGACGTCGCGGTCACGCCGAACATGTGCTACGTGGTGCAGTTGTCGGTTGACGGCTGGCAAAAGCCCCACCCGAACTTTGGCAAATACGTCATTCACGCTGTGTGGGGCTCTGCGGGTCGCTGGGGTCGGACCGCCAAACTCGTCATCGTCGTGGGGCCCGATGTCGACCCGTACGATCTGAAGCAAGTCGAGTGGGCGATGATGACCCGGTGGCAACCGGTCAAAGATTCCATCATCCAGCCTGACGGCATCCCGATGATTCTGGATCCCTCCTGTGAGAAGTCGGCCCAGTTTGGCGCCTTTCGATCGGATCAGATGGGTATCGACGCGACGATCAAAATCCCGGAGCGATTCACCGAGTATCCGGAAGTCTCCAAGGCCGACCCCGACCAAGTCGCAGCGATCGCACGAAAATTGGCAGGTATCGTTTGAGCAAGGAATATTTCGGGCGCGACTACTACCAGCGCTTTTATCGAAATGCACGCAGCTCCGTCACCTCGCAAGCCGAGATGACGGCGCGCGCCAATTTGATCGTGTCCTACGTCAAGCATATCGATTGTCCGGTCGGCAGCATTCTCGATGCGGGTTGTGGGCTTGGCCTGATGCGCACCGCCTTGTTGCGGGGTTTGCCCGGTGCCACCTATGTCGGTTTGGAATACAGCGAGTATCTTTGCCAAAAATACGGCTGGCTGAACGGCAGCATCGCTGATTACCGGCCGCGTCAACCCTTCGACCTTGTGGTTTGCTACGACGTGTTGCAATACCTCGACGACGCGTCGGCCGCGAAAGCGATAAGGAATTTCGCAAATCTATGTCGTGGGGTGTTGTTTTTCAGCGCGTTGACACGTCGCGATTGGCGCGAGAACGCGGATCAGCGACGCACTGACCCCGCTGTCACCATGCGCACTGCCGAGTGGTATCGCAGCCGTCTGCGGCGACAGTTCCGCCATATTGGCGCGGGCTTTTGGATCCGTCGTGGGGCGCCGCTCGTGGCGTGGGAACTGGAGAGTGCTTAGAGCAGCGCACCGGACGCCTCCGGTTGATTGCCTCGCGCGATATTCTTCGGTTCATGTCCTGCCGGTGGGATCAACTTGTACATCACCGGCGTGACCAGGCGCGCCAGCAGTGTCGAGGTGATCAAGCCACCGATGATCACCCAGGCCATGGGTGAATAGAGTCCGATGTTCTGCACGGCCAGCGGCAGCAGACCGCCGATGGCGGTTGCGGAGGTGAGCAAAATCGGCAGGAAGCGAATTTCACCGGCTTGCTCGATGGCTTCATCGAGCGGCACGCCCTCTTCACGTAATTGATTGGTGAAGTCGACCAACAGGATAGAGTTTTTGATCTCGATGCCGATCAAAGCGATGAAGCCGATGGCAGCGGTGAACGAGATGTCGTTGTCGGTGATCAGCAGCATCAGCATCCCGCCAAAGACACCAAGTGGCACCACGGTCAACACGATCAGCGTTGATCGGAAGCTACCGAACTCGAGCACCAGAATGGCGAAGATGCCGAAGATAGCAACGATGATGGCTGTGCCGATCCCACCAAACGCATCCGCTCCCGCTTCGGCATCGCCGCCGAGAACATACCGATAGCCGCGTGGCCACTCGAGCTCATTGAGTCGTTTGACGACATCGTCGGTGACTTTGCCGATATTCTCACCGCGCAACACTTCGGCATTTACCGTGACGGAGCGCTCTCGCAGATATCGGGAGATGAGCACCGGCGCCGGTTCCATCTCGACCGAGGCCACTTGCTTGAGCGGTATGAGCTCGCCAGTGACCGACATCGCACGCGCCGCTTCTAGCGCCTCAAAGTCGGCGCGTCGGTCGAGCGGAGTTCTGACCACGATCGGATACTGCTCGCCGTCATCGTCCTTGAATGTGCCGGCCGGCAAGCCCGAGATGGCTAATCGTGCGGCGCGATCGATTTCGACCGCCGGAACGCCGAGCAGGGCCGCTTTCTGTGTGTCTGCTTGCAGCGAGATGTTGGTTCGAGGAAATTTCAGCGGATTACGTACATCGCGGGTTCCCGGTGTTTTGTCGAGTAAAGATTCAACTTCCCGCGCGAGTTGATCGAGTACCTGCAGGTCGGGTCCTACGACGCGGATAGCGATCGGCGCCGAGACGGGTGGACCGTTGATGAATTCTTTGACTGAAATCCGTGCGCCCGGGTATTGATCGAGTCGGGTGCGCAAACCATCGAGAAGCTCCGGGGTCTTTCTCGTGTCATACGATTCGAGCGTGACGAATATCTCGCCGTAGCCCGCCGACTCGTTGCGCTGAATGTGGTTGTAGTAGATCTGTGGATTGCCACGACCAAGATTGGTGAAAACCGATTGCACGCCCGGCACTTTGTCGAGTTCTGCTTCGACGAAACGCAGTGCACGGTCGGTCTCGGCGAGACTAGTACCGGTCGGCGTGTCGACCTGCACCAAAAATTGTGGTGTATCGGCTTTCGGAAACAGGCTCGAGCCGAGCACCGGGACGAGCAGAAACGAGAGCAACAGCGAGCCGCCAATAGCGGCGACGACCGTCGCTTTGGGTCTCGCGAGGCAATAATGCAGCGCGGGTCGATAATAGCGGTGGATCGCATCCATGATCCGCTGCAGTAACCGATTCGAGTGCCCGACATCCTCGTCACGCAGCATGCGAGAAGCGAGGAAAGGAATGATGAAAAGGGCGATCAGTAGCGAGCCGACGACCGTCGCGACTACCGCGGTGGGCAGCACTCGGATGAACTTTCCGGCGGTTCCCGGCAGAGCCATCAAAGGCAGAAAGGCGAAAATCAAGGTTGCCGTACAACCGAGAACGGCAAGCATGATTTGGCGCGTGCCGAGGATGGCGGCTCGAGTTCGATCGTAGCCGAGCCGAACGTGACGCGAGATATTCTCGACCGCCACGATCGAGTCGTCGACCAGCAAACCGAGAGCGACCACGAAACCCGCGATGGACAGCTGATTGAGCGAGTAGCCAAGAAAGTGCAGCACCGCGATGCCGAACGCCAACGACAATGGAATCGAAATCATCACGATGCCTGCCGCCCGCAGGCCGAGTGGCAGCAGGGTGATGAGAACTAACGCGATGGCGATGCTAAAGTCGATGTACAAACGATCGAGGCGTGATTCGACGTTGCGCGACTGATCGAAGCCGAGTTCCAATTGCACGCGCTTCGGCAAGCCCGCTTGATAGCGAGCAACCGCCTCCCCGAGCGCTTTACGCACTCGGAGAATGTTTTGCCCTTCTTTCATGTTGGCCGTGACGAAGACGGCGCGCTGGCCGTTGTAGCGACCGACGTGGCCCCACTGACCCTCAGCCCACTGCACCGCCGCGATATCTCGCACTCGCACGATGCGCCCACCCTCGGCGCTGACCACCGTATCGCGAACCTGCTCGAGATTCTCGTAGGAGCCGGTGCTCTTGACGGTAAAACTGCGCGACCCAACATCGATGATGCCAGCCGGGATGTTCGCGTTTTCGCTATCGAGCGCTTGGATGACTCTGGCTGCGTTCAGCTTGAAATCGGCCAGACGCTCCATGTTCACTTCGATGCGCAACTCGCGCGGCGGATAAGCCCAGCTTTCCGAGGTGCGGATTCCCGGCACAGATTTCAATACGTCTTTCAAGGCGCGCGCATGATCTTCGAGTTCGCGGTACGGCGCCTCGGCCGAGACCAAAGCATACTGAACGATGTTGACGAGTCCCGGGCTGAACTTGCGAATACTGATTTGTCGAAGTTCGGCGGGTAGATTCGGTCGTAGTGCGTTGACTTCGCGCAGGACCTCATCATATTTTTTGTTGGCGTCGGAATAGGCTTCGAATTCGACAATGGTGAACGAGACGCCATCGGCGATCACCGTCTCCAGTTGGCGAACATCGTCGAGTTCGGAGAGTCGATCTTCGAGAGGCTTGGCGACGAGGCGCTCGAGATCCTGCGGGTCGGCACCCGGCATGATCGCCGCGATGTCGAAACCCGAGATCCGAAACGACGGATCCTCCTCGCGCGGCACGGAAATGAAGGCGTATATCCCCATCGCCACGAGACAAAGAAAAGCGACCAGAGTGAACTGGTAGCGCTTGATCGGAAACTCGAGTATCGACACGCTGGGCCCCTAGTTGGTTTCGGTGGTGACGGGGCTGATGCGTTCGCCATCGACCAGATAGAGAGCGCCCTCGGTGACGAGGGCCGTGCCGGCGGTGAGTCCGCTTGCGAGCGCAACCGCTTCGCCATCGATGAACGCCACCGTCACCTCGCGTTTGCGTGCCAGCGCGCCATCCACGACAAAGACTTGCGCCTTGTTGCCATCGCCCTCGACGAGAGCGGCGATTGGTATGTAAGTCAGGCTGGACGCATTTGCGGTCGCGGGTGTGATTTGCAACTTGGCGATGAAACCGGTCGCCAGTTTGGTCTCGGCGGGAACGTCGAAACGCACTTCGATGGGGAACAGGCCGTTACGCGGATCGGCGGCAGCCGACACCTCGTGCACTTTGCCTGTGAAAACTTGCCCAGGGTAGGCATCGAGACGAACCTCCGCTCGATCACCCACGCTCAGGCGGACGAGGTCGCGATCCGAGATCGCCGCGCGAACGACATACCCGCGCTCACTGCTGCCCAACACGATAACCGGCTGCCCCGGTGGCACGAGTTCGCGCTCCTCGGCTAACTGACGCAGGATCACGCCGTCTCGGGTTGCCACGATGGTCGACTGACCGAGGTTGAAGCGCGCGGCATCGCGAGCTGCGGCGGTGACGGCCGCTTGTGTGCGCAGGTTTTGCAGCGCTTCGAGGCTGATCACCTGATCGGCATGCAGGCGTTCGCCGCGTTCGAGATCGCGTGCCGACTTGTCGGCCATTTGTTTGGCTTGCTGGAACTGCGCGTTGATTTCCGTGAGTTCGAGCTCCGCGAGAATCTGGCCTTGTTTGACGGGCTGCCCCTCTTGCACGGTGATGCGACGGATGATTCCGCCAGTCTTGAAAGACAAGCGCATCTCGTCGCGTGCTGCGACGACACCGTTGGTTTTGAGGCTGGCGATGGCGGGGCCGCTCGAGGCGATACCCGTCCGCACCGGCGTGCCCAGATCGGCAGTGGGATCCGAGGGTGCAGCGCCACAGGCACTCAAAAACAGAACCAGCGTTAACGGCATCAAATATTTCACGAGCGGGGTGCTCCGGTGGCGTAATCAAGGTCAGCTTGTCGTGCGAGTGATTCGAACCGCACGGCATTCAAATTCAACTCGGCGGCGGTGAGGCTAGTGCGCGCATCCAAAAACTCGACCTGACTGATCACGCCCTCATCGCGTTTACGACCGGCGATGCGAAACGCGGCACGGGCGGCAGCGGCGCGCGCTTCGGCCACTTGCAGGGAGACCTGACTCGTCTGCAGTCGATCGAGCGCTTGTTGAACTTCGAGTGCGATCTGCTGCGCGAGTTGCATGCGTTGCGTCTCGATCTGACGCAGAGCGAGCTTGGCTTCACGTTCTTCGGCACGACGCGCGCCACCATCGAACAGCGTCCAATTCAACAGCAGTGAGACCGTGGCATAATTGCGGCCTCGCCCGAACTCGTATTTTTCGCCCTGCGTGCCACCGTCGACGGCCAGACCAAGTGACGGCAGCCGCGCTGCACGAGCGATCGCCACGCGCGATTCCATCGCTTTGACGTTGCCCTCGAATTGACCCACGTCGGGTCGTTGCGTGAGAGCGAGCGCACGCAGTTGTTCGAGACCGAGGGCGACCTGTACGAGCTCACCGTCGATGACGGCATCGTCGAGCATCGTATCGAGCGGCCGGTTCAACAAAAAATTCAGGTAACTGCGTGCCTGATCTCGTAGTTGCCTTGTCTCGGAGAGTTGTTGCTCGACGGCGAGCAATTCCGCGCGCGCACGCAGCACCTGGTCTTCGGTGATCGTGCCATTTCGAAACAACGATTCGTTGATACGTAGATTTTCCTGCAACAGAGCACGACTGGCGGCCACGATGTCGGCGCTGCGGTTGGCACGCAGCCAGTCGAGGTAGCCGACCGACACATCCCGCTGCAGACGCTGCTCAAGGGCGAGCTTGGCGTAACTCGTCGCTGCCATCGCGGCGCGCTGCGCGCGTACGGCCGCCGGGAGGGCCGGCGCATACAGGGGCTGGCGCAGGCTGATCCGCGAGTCCTGCTCTTCGTCGCGCTGCAGCAGGAAGCGGGGATCCTCGATACTGCCGAAGCGCGGCGCCTTGCCATCGGCCAGCAATAGTTCATTCAGCGTCGCATAGACCGGGTTGAAGGCCGCCGCGAGCGGCAGTGAGACCTCGCGGCCGCCTTCGGCACGGGTGTAGCGGGCGTTCAGGGTGGCCTCCGGGAAGAAGCGCGCCCGCGCGGCCTCGAGCATCGCCTGACTCCGCTCGACCTCGAGCCCGGCCGCTTGCAGCGCGAGGTTCGAGCGCAGCGCTTCGTCCACATAAGCGCCCAGCACCTCGGCGACGGTCCGCTCAGTCGGAACCGGCAAGGTGGCCGCCGCCTCGAGCGTGGGTCCGGCAACCGAACCTGCTATCGCGCTGGTGGCACCGAGCAACGCCGTGTGTAGCCCAAGGGTCAGTCCGATCCAAGCCTTCATGATCTGACCCTTCACGATCGAAGCACCGAGAGGCTCGCGATGGCCCGAGCCGCAAACACGAAGCTCTGTTCGATGAGTTCGACCGGACTCGCCCCAGCCGACTCGAGGCTACCCGACTTGTGTTGGGTGAGCTGCAGTACTCCGTGCATCAGACCCCAGAGGGTCAGACCGAGGAGCGCCGAGGGACCGGCGTCGGGGCGGATCGAGCCATCGGCTTTGCCACGCTCGATGGCTTCGACGAGGATGCACTGCAATTCATCACCCGCTTTGAGGGACACCTCGAGCGACGGGTCATCGGCGATCGGCGTGTGGGCCTCGACCTGAGCTAGCGCATCGAACAGGGTGGGGTGGTCGGAGGCGAAGCGAACGTAGGCTCGGCCACAGGCCTCGACCTGTCGATAGCCCTGGGTCTCTGCGGCCACGGCCGCTGCGAACCGCTCACGCAAAAGCTCGAGCGCCCGAACGCACAGACCAACCAGCAGATCGTGCTTGTCTTTGAAGTACACGTAGACGAGGGCGCGTGAGAGACGGGCCTTGCGGGCGACCTGTTCCATCGTCATGGCATCGAAACCGACGACGCCAGCGACCTCGGCCGCGGCGTCGAGGATCTCCAGTCGGCGACGTTCTTTTTCTTCGAGACGGCGTTCGGCGAGGTAACTCATGCGGCGAATCTGCCGCGCTATTGACATTTTGTCAATGAATAAACTGACGTTTTATCTTTGGATTACTGTTGCAGTTTGATGGCGATCGCGGCGATCGGACCTCAGCTCACAATACGGGTAGCCAGAAATGCAGGAACCAAAAGGTGATCATGCCACCCGCGATTGTTCCAATAATGCTACGAGTGATTGAGAAAATGACGATACCGACGCACCCAGCAATCAATTTCGGGTTACTGAGATCGATTCTGAGCTGTCCTTCGACGAATGCGAGATCCGCCGCGACGATGGCCGCGAGGGCGCAGGCGGGTGCAAAGCGCAGCGCTGCCTCGACCACGGGTGGAAACTGAACCCGCGCGCCGAGTACGAACAAACTCGAGCGGGTGATGAACGTCGCGGCGGTGACCCCGAGGATCGCAAGCCAGACGTAGGGGTCTGTGGCGCTCAACAGGTC
Source organism: Gammaproteobacteria bacterium (assembly GCA_018970145.1). Lineage (GTDB taxonomy): Bacteria > Pseudomonadota > Gammaproteobacteria > Steroidobacterales > Steroidobacteraceae > UBA964. Next base: position 17,800 of record JAGWWY010000007.1, on the reverse strand, counting down.
CGTCATGAAAGGAATCTCTCCGAGGCAGCGCGCCGTCTGGCCCGGCGGTCTCTCGACTGATGGTCGACCGCGAGCGCGACCGCAATACCGACGATCACGCCGCAGAGCAAGCCGAGACGCAGCGGCAGTGAGTGCGCGAGCACGGCGACGACCGCAGCGGTAACGGCCCCGGCGAGCGCCGGCCACTGGCGGCACAGCGGCACGAGCAGCGCCACGAGGGCGAGGGTCCCGGCGAGTTCGAGCCCCCAACTGGCAGGGATGGCCGAGGCGGCAAAGATGCCGATCAGGGAGGACACCTGCCAGATGGCCCAGTTGGCCAGCGCGCCGCCGGTGTAGTAGGCGACCTTGTGCGGATGATTCGGCTCCTGCTGGAGCAAGCTCGTGAAGCGCACGAACATGATGTCGCCGACGATGTAACCGAGCCACAGGCGTCGACCCGCTGAGAGGTGCGTGAAGTGCGGGCGCAGCAGTGCCGTGTACACGACGAACCGGAGGTTCACGATGATCGCCGTTAGCAACACGAGCCAGAGGGGGGCGAGCGTTGCGATCAGGGGCATCGCTGCCAGCTGGGCGCTGCCGGCATAAGCGAGCAAACTCAGAATCGTGGCGTCGAGGGTGCTGAGCCCCGACTTGACCATGGCAACGCCTGTCACCAAGCCCCATGCGAAGATGCCCGGGCTGAGCGGTAGCAGCTCCTGCGCGCCGCGCAGGACTGCGTCTCGGCGTGACGTGTCAGACAAGATCGACAGCGTGCGCTTTGAGGTCGGCGAGGGCGATGAGCTCGAGGGCCCGCCGATGGGTGGCCTTCAACAATACCTTAGGCGCTTTGCCCGCCTGCAAGGCCTCTCGCCAACGAGCAGCGCAGAGACACCAGCGATCACCGGGTTTCAGACCGGGAAAGCCGTAAGCGAGTTGGGGGGTAGAGAGATCGTTGCCACGTGAGCGCGAGAATTCGAGAAACTCGGCCGTCATGATCGCGCAGACGGTGTGCGAGCCGACATCTCGGGACTCGGTCTCGCAACAGCCGCTGCGGAACCAGCCGGTCTTGGGTGCGAGGCTGCACGGCGCGAGCGGTTCGCCGAACACATTCACTTGAGGGTTGTCGCCACCGCCGCTGCCGTCCATGGGGCGCAAGGGTACCGCATGGCCCTTATACTCGCTCGTTGTGAATGAGAATCTGTCAACGCCGCTGCGTCCGCTATCGGCTTTGCCGCTAGGGGAGCGGTCGCTCGTCGAAGCCATCACCGATTCGGCCGTACTGTCGCGCCGGTTGCTCGAGATCGGCTGCATCGAAGGTGCGACGGTCGAGGTGGTTGCCTCGATGTGGCCGGGGCAGGACCCGCTCGCCGTCCGCATCGGTGGTTCAACCTTCGCCTTGCGCCGACAAGAGGCCGATTTGGTGATGGTGCGATGAGAATCGCGCTGATCGGCTTGCCGAACTGTGGCAAGACCGCCTTGTTCAATCGATTGACTGGGAGTCGCCAAAAGGTAGCCAACTATCCAGGCGTCACGGTCGAGCGCAAGGAAGGGGTTTTCTCGGACGCGAAGGGCGAGCTCCATCAGTTGCTCGATCTTCCCGGTCTCTACAGCTTCACGCCGACGACGCTCGATGAGGCGATCACGCGCGATGTGGCGCTCGGTCGGTTAGCCGGTGAGCCACGCCCTGAGTTGATCGTGCTCGTGGCCGATGCGATGCATCTCTCGCTTTCTCTACGTCTGGCACTCGAAGCGCGTCGTGTCGGACTCCCGATGCTGCTCGCGATCAATCGCAGCGACATCGCCCGACGTCGGGGATTTCAACTCGATCTGGCGGCCTTGTCGCGCGCACTCGGAATCCCGGTCATCGAGACCGTGGCGACCAGAGCCGGTGGCGCAGACGCTTTGGTGCAGACACTCGAGCAGCATCCTTGGCCAAAGACGAGCGCGCTCGAGTGGCAAGAGCCGACCGCACTCGATGTGATCGCTGCGCATCGCGAGGTCGCACGACTTCTGACCATGGCCCATCATCAGGAGCCCGCGCGTAGCGCCGCGGTCGCTGCCGCTGATCGCGTGTTGCTGCATCCGATTTTCGGGATGTTGTCTTTGGCGGTCATCCTCTTCCTCGTTTTCCAAGCTGTATTCAGTTGGGCGAGTGTGCCGATGGATCTGATCGATGCCGGTGTCGCGAGGCTTGGTGAGTTGTTGGTAACGCAGATGCCGGACGGGGTGCTGCGCAGCTTGCTGATCGACGGCGTCATTGCAGGACTCGGTAGTGTCGTGGTCTTCCTGCCGCAGATCCTGATTCTGTTCGCCTTCATCCTCGTGTTGGAGGATAGCGGCTATCTGCCACGTGCGGCCTATCTGCTGGATCGGCTCATGAGTGGCGTGGGACTTTCCGGTCGGGCCTTCATTCCGTTGCTTTCCTCGTTCGCATGCGCCATTCCCGGGATCATGGCGACTCGCACCATTCCGAGTATTCGTGATCGTATCGCCACCATCATGGTCGCGCCGCTGATGACGTGTTCGGCACGTCTGCCGGTCTATGCTCTCTTGATCGCGGCCTTCATCCCCGATCGCGACGTTGGCATCTTCAATCTGCAGGGCCTCGTGTTGTTTGCGCTGTATTTCGCAGGCATCGTCTCTGCGCTGCTGGTCGCGTACGTGATCAAGCGTTGGCAGGGTACGAGCGATCAACACCTCTTGATGTTGGAACTACCGGACTACCAATGGCCGAATCCGTTGAATTTGTTGGTCGGTCTCTACGATCGAGCACGCGTATTCCTCGCGCGCGTCGGTGGCATCATTCTCGCCATGGTCGTTTTGTTATGGTTTCTCTCGACGTATCCGGCGCCACCATCGGGAGCCACGACGCCGGCGATCGAAACCAGTTTTGCCGGTCATATCGGTAAGGCGCTCGCGGTCGTGCTCGAGCCCATCGGTTTCAACTGGCAGATCGCGATCGCGCTGGTACCGGGTTTGGCTGCGCGCGAAATCGCGGTCGGCGCTCTCGGTACCGTCTATGCTCTATCCGGTAGCGAAGAGACGGTCACCGGCGCGCTTGCCGCCACGATCTCGACCGAGTGGAGCTTAGGCACCGCGTTGGCGTTGTTGGCTTGGTACGTGTTTGCACCGCAGTGTCTTGCAACCTTGGCTGTGGTCAAGCGCGAAACGGGCGGCTGGCGTCATCCCTTGATGATGGCGACCTACCTCTTTACCTTGGCCTACGTGGCTGCATTCGTAACGTATCGTCTGACCTTAATGTTGACGGGAGCTTGAGCCGTATGTGGCAGAACCTCATCGTCGTGATCGCCGTCAGCGCCGCTGTGTGCTACGTAGTTTGGTCGCTTGCACCGCAGTCATTTCGACGTCGGATCGTAACCCGTTGGGGTGGGCACGTCGATCGCGGCAGCTGTGCCGATTGCGCGGCGCGCAACAATCCGAGGTCATCTCGATGAGACCGCTACGACGATGGTTTGTGACGGCGCTCCTGGGCGGATTCTGCGCAACCTCGGGTTTCGCGCAATCGCTTGCGATCACCATGACCGACGATGCGGGTAAATCGCTGTCTTTGTCGCAAAGACCCACTCGTATCGTGAGTCTTTCACCCGGTGCGACCGAGTTGCTGTTTGCCGCGGGTGCTGGAGATCGGGTCGTTGGCACTGTCATCGGCGCCGATGCGCCGGAGGCCGCTAAAAAGATCGAGCGACTCGGTGATGCCAATGCACTCAAATACGAGCGGCTGAAAGCGCTCAAGCCGGATGTGATCGTGATCTGGCGTGACATGACCCACGAACTGGTTCTCGAGAGTCTGCAGAAATTGCGCTTGCCGATCTATCAGGTCAGCCTTCGAAGTTTCGACGACATGCCGCGCTCGATCCGACGTCTTGGGCAACTGGCTGGTACGGAATCGGTGGCCGAGGCGGCTGCGCGCCAAGTAGAGGCGCGCATCGCCGTGCTGCCAAAACGCCCTGCTGGGAAGATTGCGGCGAACATACCCTCCGTATTTTTCATGATGTGGGATGTGCCGCTATACACCGTGGGTAGTCGACATTTAATGAACGATGCGATTTCGCGTTGCGGGGCACACAATATCTTTGACGACATCGATTTCCCCGCACCTATCGTCGAGTTCGAAGAAATCAAGAAGCGTAACCCCGATGTGATCCTGATGGGTGCGCCACCCATTACGTCGCGCGATTGGCGGGAGCGCTGGAGCCAGTTTCCGGCGGTGTCGGCGGTCGCTGCGCGGCAGATGAGTCATTTTATTGATATTCGACTGACCCGTATGGGGCCGACGGCAATCGATGCCGTCCCCGCGCTCTGCGAGCAACTGCAACCCATGCGCAAAGGAGCATCGCGTCGATGAACATGCTACGCCCGATACTGACGTTAGCGCTGATCGTATGCACGAGTGCGCTCGCTCGGGCAGACGATATCGATGCCATCGATCGCCTGACACCGAAGCAGTTCGAAGCGTTTGCCGGTGATCTCGTGGCGGCACTCAGTTACAAGTCGAGTGCACCCGCAGAGCCACTTGGCGTGCTGGGCTTCGACCTCGGCCTTGGCGTGTCACTGGTTCGACTCGAGCACGCGGAATCCTGGGGTGTCGCAACGGGCAGCACCAGTGAGTATCTGCCGATCCCGAAAGTGTCGCTATCGAAGGGGTTGCCGTTCGATGTTGATCTTGGTGCGTTCGTCGCAGCGGTGCCCGGCAGCAATATTTTGGTTTACGGTGGTCAAGTGCAGTACGCACTGATCGCCGGCAACTCGGTACTGCCTGCGCTTGCCTTGCGTGGCGGTGTCACACGCCTCTCCGGTGTCGAGCAACTCGACCTCGACACGCGCAGTGTTGAGCTCGTCCTCTCGAAGGGTTTGCTTGCCTTCACGCCTTATGCGGGCATCGGACGCGTCTGGGGTGATGTCACGCCGAATTCGGCGGCAGCTGCGACCTTGCAGTCGCTATCGCCGACCCAGAATCGGGTGTTCGCTGGACTGCAATTCGGACTCGTGATCGGCAGTCTTTCCCTCGAGGTCGACAAGACCGGCGATGCGCTCGGAGCGTCGACCAAACTCGGTCTGCGGTTCTAGAGCGCGATGTCAGGGCTCAATCGCGGTTTGGGATTGTGGGCGGGCATTGCAGTCAATGTTGCCAACGTCATTGGCACCGGCGTCTTTCTCAAAACGCGGGTCATGACCTGCAATGTCGACGATCCGATGATCGTCATGGCGGTTTGGCTCGCCGCGGGGTTGTTGTCGCTGCTCGGTGCATTTTGTTACGCCGAGCTTGCTTCGATGATGCCGGCAGCCGGTGGCGACTATGTTTTTTTGCGACGCGCCTACGGCAAGCCGACGAGCTTTCTTTACGGCTGGACTGTTTTTGCCATCATGAAGACCGGGTCGCAGGCGGCGCTTGCAGTTGGCTTCGCTATCTTCATGAACGCAGCGCTCGGCGGCGCGTTGGACCAAAGCTGGCTGACACTGCCAGTCGGTAGCGGCGTCTCGCTCACGGGACTCACGGTCGTCGCTTTGTCGGCACTGTGGCTGGTCACGCTCTTCAACTGCGCCTCCGTGGCAACGACCGGTAGCGCCGCCACCATACTCACGGTGATGAAGGTCATCACGGTGCTCGCTGTCGGTATCGGTGCGTTCGCGTTCGGTCAGGGTGACTTGACGCATCTGTCAGGGTCAGCGAGCGGGGGCAGCTGCGAAGGCGTGGAAGCGAGTGCGATGGGCGGTCTGGCAGGTATTGGTGCGGCGACGCTCGGTGCTCTTTGGGCCTATGACGGCTGGAACAACGTCGCGCCGCTCTGCGGAGAGGTGAAGGATCCGCAGCGCAACCTGCCACGTATGTTCATCTGGGGAACCTTGCTCGTGATCGCGCTCTATATCGGCGTCAATGCGGCTTATTTCTACGTGCTTTCACCGCAGGAGATCGCGAACGTTTCGGCGACGTCGTCGGTTGCCACCGAGGTGTTGAAGACATTTGCAGGACCTGCCGCGGTGACCTTCATGGCCGCGGCACTGATGCTCTCGTCCTTGGGTTCCCTGCACGCATCAGTGCTCGCCAATTCGCGCGTCCCGTACGCGATGGCGAGCGACGGCATGTTCTTCAAGCCCTTGGCCAAGGTGTCTGAGCGCACTCGGGTGCCGGTAAATGCGGTGCTCGCTCAAGCGGCGTGGGCAAGCGTGCTCACGCTCTCGGGCACATACGATACCTTGACCGATTCGGTGGTATTCGCCTCTTGTCTTTTCTATGCCTTGAGTGCCGCTGCGGTCATCCTGTTCCGGCGCACAGAGCCGGATCTGCCGCGGCCGTTCAAGACGTGGGGATATCCGTTCACACCGATCGTTTTCGTGCTCGTTTCCGCGGCATTGTTGATCAGCGCCCTTGTTGCCACGCCGAAGCAGGCACTGCTCGGTATCGGCGTAATCCTGCTGGGTGTCCCGCTGTACTTCTATTGGAATCGAAATCGACTCTGAAAAAGGATCGATATTTAAGATCTAGTTTTTTTTGAGAATAAACAACGATTTCTTTGTACTGATCGGGGTGTCGATGGTGTGAGAATACGGCGGGTTTTTTCACCATGGTTCGACAATGCGGAAGGCACCCTTCCCACAACCGATGAAGAACGTCGTACACGTTCCGGCCTTGCTCTTGGCCGCAAGACACGGGCCGCTGACAGTCGGTGATCTGGTCTTGCTGTTTCGCTTGTATGGTTTCGGCGGCGAGAGCGCGTGCAAGAAACTGGTACATCGCCTCTCGACCCTGGCTCTGCTGAAGGTCGAAGGCGGCAAGAGCAGTGACGGACGCGAGAAACTGGTCAGTGTGACGCCAGAGGCGATCCGGATTCTCGCGGATTTCCGGCAACTACTCGATCAGCTCGATTCGAAGCACTGAGCCCCGAGGGGTGTGTCTCTAGCGTCAATCTCGGAAATTGTCGTAAGACAGTGGCCGATCGAACTCCTGTCGGCGTAGCAACGCGATGGCATCTTGCAGGTCATCACGCTGCTTGCCCGTGACGCGCACTTTCTCGCCGTGGATGGCGCCTTGTACCTTCAGCTTGGATTCTTTGAGTAGTTTGACGATCTTCTTGCCACATTCCTGATCGATGCCGTGGCGCAGCGACACGTCTTGTCGTGCTTCGGCGAGATTTGTCTGCGCCTCTTTCAAATCGAGACAGGCGACGTCAATGCCTCGCTTGGTGAGTTTCAGCTTGAGGATATCCAGCATTTGCTTGAGCTGGAATTCCACCTGCGCCTGCATTTGGACGACGAATTCTTTTTCCTTGAATTCGTATTTACAACCGGTGTCTTTGAAGTCGAAACGCTGCGACAGCTCGCGGTTGGCCTGATCGATGGCATTAGTGAGCTCGTGACGATCAATTTCCGAGACGACATCGAAAGAGGGCATGACGGTGGCCTCGAGTGCTGCGCTTAAGTCGCTGGCGGAGCTGCTTCGGCGAGCAGCATCTCTGTCGTTTTCTCGAACTCACTGACGAGTTTCTCGTAGTGTATGCCAGTAGCAGGACCCGAGAAGCCGGTATGGATCTTGCGTACCTTGCCGCTACGATCGACGAAGAGGGTCGTCGGAAATGCAAAAACTCCGTTGAGTTGCGGTAGTTTCGATGCCGCATCGTCTTTATCTGAAATGCCTGCGATCAGCGTCGTATATTCGATCTTGTAGCGCTCGCGGAATCGATAGACCGCTTCAGCCGCCTGCGGGAAATCGCCGAACTGTTCGAACATCAGCGAGACCACCTCAAACCCTTGTGATCGTTTGCGTCGGTGCAGATCCGCGAGGAAGGCTGCTTCATCGTGGCAATTTGGGCACCAACTGCCGGCCAAGGCCACGACGATCACCTTGCCCCGGAAGAACGGGTCATTCAGAGAAATCGAGCTACCGCCAAGGTCCGGAAATGTGAAATTCAGTTTCTCGGCGTCGCCGACCAGAGTGGTTTTGTCTGCGGCGTCACCCAGCGAGGCGGCCGCATCACGACGACCCGTAAATTTCTCGGTGTGTGCCGTACCCGACCAGAACTGACCCTCGAGCGTGCCATCTTCTTTGATGGTGGCGTGATAAAGAAAAACGTGCCCACCGTCGAACTTGGAGAGGCGCAGCTGGTTGCCGCGCAATTCGCCTGCGATGAAACGATGATCACCGGTCGGCGTCATCACCGTGCCTGTGACGATGGCATCACGTTGTTTGAACTCGGCGACTGCCGGATAAATTTTATCGCCATCCACGAATTGCCACGCCCATCGACCGCTGAGATCCGCTACCGGTGCCGGGAGCGACTCGGTCGACGCCGTAAATCGCCAGTCCTCACCGTATTTTGCGGTGAGCGGAATGACTTGCAGCTTGCCGCCACTTTTGACCATCGTGAGCGTGCCTTCGAGGGCGCCGTCTTTGAAACGCGCTTCGATGCGATTCTCGTACCCCGGCATGCGCAGGGTGATCCGCTCGCCCTCGATCTTGAGTTCGTCGACTCGCACTCGATCGTCGCCGTTGATGAGCACGGCATGACGACGACCTTGCTCGATCTTAAACTCGAGCCCGAATGGTAATTCACCGCCCGGCACTTGCAGTACCGCGCGCCACAGGCCATCGCGAGGGGCGGCGATGTCGCCAGTGCCGCCACTGCAGCCGAGGATGCCGAGTGCGAGTAGACCGGGGAGAGCCCTTAAGGGACGAGACGACTTGCTGTTCATGCGCCGATTATAGGTAATGCGTTACGTTAGGATGCGGATATGGATGTGCTCTCCCCCGAATTTTGGCCGCTGGTGCTCGTTGGATTCCTCGCGCAGTTGATCGACGGCGCCATGGGGATGGCCTACGGCGTCTCGGCGAGCGCGTTCCTGACAACGATGGGGCATCCGCCGGCATTCGTCAGCGCCACCGTCCATGCTGCTGAAGTCGTCACCACGGGTGCATCAGGCCTCTCGCATGCGTGGTTTCGGAATCTTGACCGCAGTATTTTCATCAAGCTCGTGATACCCGGAATGGTGGGGGGTGCGTTGGGGGCTTATTTGCTCAGTTCTATTGATGGCAACATCTTGCGTCCCTTTGTGTTTGCCTACCTTCTCGTCATGGGCGTGCTGCTGCTGCGTCGTGCGTCGCGTCGCAGTGAGCCGGAACTTGCGCGTGCGCCGAGTCATGCGCTCGGCGGAGCGGCAGGTTTTCTCGATGCCATCGGCGGTGGTGGTTGGGGAATGGTGACGACGCCATCGTTGATTGCGCATGGTGTGCCCCCTCGATATGCAGTGGGCACATCCAATGCCGCCGAGTTCTTCGTCACGCTGGCGATCTCGATCACGTTTTTATTTACGTTTGATTGGCGGCGGTACGATCTCGTCATCGCTCTGTTGGGCGGCGGGGTCATCGCGGCGCCTTTCGGTGCGTGGATTGCTAAGCACGTCCCGTCACGAATTGCCATTACCGCAATCGGCTTGATGGTGATGGGTCTAGCGGGTTTCGGCCTCTTCGAGTGGTGGTTAGCCAATCACGCCTGAGCGGCAGTCCTTGACGCGTGTTTGGCTCGACGGCGATACTCCCTCTCCTATGTTCGCTGCCTCGTACAACCAATTGAATGCCCGCCGCTGGTGGGGTTGGCGCCGCTCCTGAGGGAGAGGGCGCGGGGCGCTGTCGATCTAAAAATCCAAAGAGGATGAGCCACCCGAACCCATCTCCGGACACAACCGGGATGGGTTTTTGCGTTTATGAAACCACCATTCGACATCGCTGGTGATCTGGACACGCCCGTATCGGCGTTCTTGAAGCTGCGCGCCTTCAACCCGACTTTCTTGCTCGAGAGCGTGGAGGGGGGCGAACGTCTCGCGCGCTACTCCTTCATCGGTTTCGGTGACTCGGGTTTCGCCATTCGCCTCGCTGCGGATGGCTTCACGCAGGGGACTCAGCCGCTGTCGATTCCTCGGGATCAGCGAGAGTTGTTGGCCGCATTGCGAGTTGCGTTGTCGAAAGCGCCGAGGCCGACCGCTCCTGGTGCCGGCCCTGATTTCCCGTTGGCGGGCGGCCTGGTGGGCTACGCCTCTTACGATGTCGTTCGATTCTTTGAGCGGTTACCGCCATTCACACCCGATCGAGCCGGCGTACCCGATTTGCACTACGTCGCGCCGGGGTCGTTGCTCGTGTTCGATCATCTGACGCGCGGCATCGCTTTGCTGCATTCGGGCAGCGAGACCGAACGCCAAGCCTTGCGTCGCGAGATCATTCTCGCGCTGCGGGGAGGGGTTCCGCTGCCGAGTGCCCGCGGGAAGTTCAGTGCGCCGGTGGCCTCGATGTCGCAGAGCGAATTTTTAGCCAAGGTGGGCCGCACGCAGGAATACATCGCGGCGGGCGATGTCTACCAACTCGTGTTATCGGTGCGTTTTGCGGGGCGACATGATGTCGATCCGTTCGAGGCCTATCGCGCGCTGCGCCTCATCAATCCATCGCCGTACATGTACTACTGCGCGCTCGGCGACATCACGGTCGTCGGGTCTTCGCCCGAAGCGCTGGTGAAGCTCTCGCACGGACAAGCGCAATTGCGACCGATCGCAGGGACCCGACCGCGCTCGACAGATGATCTCCTTGATCGCGAACGCGAGATCGATCTACTCGCTGATCCCAAAGAAAATGCCGAACACGTCATGCTCGTTGACTTGGCGCGTAACGACTTGGGGCGTGTCGCAAAGCCTGGCAGCGTGCATGTGGCGCCCTACAAATCCATCGAGCGTTACAGTCATGTCATGCATATGGTCAGTGGCGTGCGCGGCGAGCTCGCGCCGGGTCGTGATGCATTCGATCTGTTCGCGGCTGCGTTCCCGGCTGGCACTTTGGTCGGTGCACCAAAAGTGCGTGCGATGGAGATCATCGATGAGCTCGAACCGGTCAGGCGTGGGCTCTATGGTGGCACGGTCGGTTATTTTGGCGCTCAAGGCGACATGGATCAGGCCATCACCATCCGAACGCTGGTGTTCCGTGGCGACGAATACTCCTATCAGGCAGGCGCTGGCATCGTTGCCGACAGTCAGCCCCAAAGCGAATACGATGAGGTGCTCGCCAAGAGTAGCTCTGCCGCGCGTGCGCTTGCGATGGCCGCGGAGGGTCTTTGATCATGACTGCGCCGCGCCTGCTGCTGATCGACAACTACGACTCCTTCACCTACAACCTCGTGCAGGCGTTTCTGATCTTGGGTGCCGAGGTCGACGTGCGGCGCAACGACGCCGTGACCGTGGCAGAGGCACTCGCGAGCGCTCCGACCCATGTATGTATCTCGCCGGGTCCTGGTACGCCGTACGACGCGGGCGTTTCGATGGAGGTGATTCGGGCCTTCGCCGGCACAGTGCCTATTTTCGGCGTTTGTCTCGGGCATCAGTCCATCGTCGAAGCTTTCGGTGGCAAGGTGGTTCGTGCCGGCCGCTTGATGCACGGCAAAACATCCCAGATCACGCACGACGGCCGGAGTTTGTTTGAAGGTCTGCCGAATCCTTGTGAGATCGGTCGCTATCATTCTTTGATTGCACAACCGGAGACTCTCCCGGCTCATCTGCAGGTCACCGCACAGACCGCCGAGGGAGAAATCATGGGCGTGCGGCATCGTGAGCTCCGGGTCGAGGGGGTGCAATTCCATCCCGAGAGCGTGCTCACGCCGGATGGTCCTCGACTGATGCAAAATTTTCTGCTGCAGTCGGGAGGTTATCGTGACTGACTCCGTCACAGAAAAATTGGTCAAAGAAATGCTCGAGTGTGTGCTGGATGGTCATCATCTGAGCGAGCAAGAGAGCACAAGGCTTCTCAAAACCCTAACCGATCCGTCTTTGCCTCCAGCGGTTGCAGGCGCGGTCCTCGCTGCGTTGCGAGCGAAGGGTGTCGTGGCGGCGGAGTTGCGCGGTTTCGCGGCCGCCATGCGCGAGTTGGCACGCAAGCCCAAAGTCGCTGTCGATCTACAGCGTCGCTCCATCGACATCGTGGGCACAGGCGGCGACGCGTCCGGCAGCGTGAATATTTCGACGGGCACTTCACTACTCGTGGCCGCGTGTGGTGCTCCGGTCATCAAGCATGGCAATCGATCCATTTCGAGCCGTAGCGGCAGTGCCGATGTGCTCGAAGCCCTCGGTTTACCGTTGCCACTCGATGAGCAGCGCGCCGGCGAGTGTTTGCGCGCGACTGGTTTCTCGTTTCTTTTTGCGCCGCATTACCATCCGGCGATGAAGGCGATCGCACCGATCCGACAAGCGCTCGGCATTCGCACGATTTTCAATGTGCTCGGTCCCCTCACCAACCCGGCGGCACCCCCGTTTCAGCTCGTTGGTGCCTACAGCGAGCCGATAGCGAAGCTCATGGCCGAGACGCTCGCCGGTTCATCCGGTGTGACGCGCGCTTTTGTCGTACACGGTGCGCTCGGTTGGGACGAGCCAACTACGGCAGGGCCGTTCGTATTGTTCGATGTACGACCCGGTGTCGTAACGCGCAGTGTTCGTAGCCCCGGCGATTACGGGATGCGCACCTGCGAGCCAACCGAGCTTGCAGGTGGTGATGCCGCGAATAACGCGGCCGCGTTACGCGCGGTTTTCGAGGGGCGCGACGTCGGCGCACATCGCGATACCTTGCTGATGGGAGCCGCTCTGGCGCTCGAGTGTGCCGGACTCGTGACAAGTGCGATGGAGGGCGTCGCGCGAGCGTCGGCCGTCATCGAGAACGGCACCGCAAAGCAGATGTTGCAGCGCTTGGCGGAGTTTGGACGTGGCTGAGGACTTTCTTGCGGCGATGGCGGCGAGTAGTCGACTTCGGGTCGAGGCCGCCAAATTGCTGCTACCGCAGTCGGAACTCGCGGCGTCACTCGAGGATCTGCCAGCGCCGCCGGCTTTGTCGCTTTCCGAGCGAGGCTTCGATGTGATCGCCGAGATGAAGTTGCGCTCACCCGCGCTCGGACAGCTCGGTAACGCCACGGGTGATTCGGCCGACGCGCGAATCCGCTCCTACGTCCAAGGGGGCGCTGCGGCTATTTCCGTGCTCACCGAACCGGACCGCTTCGATGGTTCGCTCGATCATTTGCGCGCCGCGTCTGCGTTACGTGTGGTTCGACACTCAGCGGATGGTCGCGGCGCGCGCGTTCCGACGATGCGCAAGGATTTTTTGGTCGATCCGTATCAGATTTTGGAGGCTAGGGCAGCAGGTGCCGGTGGGGTGTTGTTGATCGTTCGGATGCTCGATGAGCATAGCTTGAGCTTGCTCTGCGAAACGGCGCTCGCGCAGCAGCTTTTTGTGTTGATCGAGACATTTGATCGAGTCGAAATCGAGCGGGCAGCGCGCTTGATCGAACGTTATCGATCAGCGAGCACGTCGTTATTGATCGGAATCAATAGTCGTGATCTCGCAAGTCTGCAAGTCGTGCCGGATCGCCTGGAGAATTTGGTGTCCGAGTTGCCGACGTCGGTGCCCCGTGTGGCCGAGAGCGGTGTCGTCACAACGGCCGACGCAGCGCGTATGGCGAGCGTCGGCTATGACTTGGCGTTGATCGGCGGTGCATTGATGCAAGCGCCAGACCCTGCGACGCATCTCGCGGCCATGCTCGAGTCAGCTCGTTCGGCGGTCGAGCAGCGTCGATCATCGTCGCGCTCCTGAAGATCATGAAGACGGTTTGGATCAAGGTGTGTGGCTTGACGGATGCAACGGCTATTTCGGTCGCACTCGAGCAGCAAGTCGATGCGATCGGTTTCGTATTCGCACCATCACCGCGAGAACTCAGTATCGATCAAGCGCAGCGCTTGGCAGAGCCGGTGCGGGGTCAGGCGCTGTGTGTCGCGGTTACCTTGCATCCCTCGGCAGCGCTCGTGACGACGCTGCTGCAGGAGTTCCAACCCGATTTATTGCAGCTCGATTGGGCGGATCTCGCCTCGCTGCCACCGCTGGACCCAGCTCGTATACTGCCGGTCGTCCGTCAGCAGCAGCTCGCGCCGACGCACTGGCCTGCGCGAATCTTGTTCGAGGGGCCTCGTAGCGGTGCGGGTGTCACGGCTGATTGGCACCAAGCAGCCGAGGTTGCCGTTGCGACCGAGTTGGTCTTGGCGGGTGGGTTGTCGCCCGATAACGTCGAAGCAGCGATTCGTGCCGTGCGTCCGTTTGGTGTCGATGTATCGAGTGGTGTCGAGGCGTCACCCGGTCGCAAGGCGCCGCAGAAAATCATCGAATTCGTCGAGGCGGTCCGCCGCGCCTCTGCAGGAGTATGAAAGATGAATGCCCATGTGAAATTCAGTGTCGATGAGCAGCGTCGGATGCTCGATGCCGAGCTCGGTGGCCAATATCCGGATCCACGCGGTCGGTTCGGTCCTTACGGTGGCAGGTACGTTCCTGAGACCTTGATTCCCGCCCTCGAGCGTCTCGAGGCCGGCATGCGCGAGCATCTGCACCGCGCCGATTTTCAAGCGGAACTGACCGAACAGTTGCGACACTGGGTCGGGCGACCGACGTCGTTGAGCTATGCACCGCGTCTGTCGGCTGCGTGGGGTGCCGAGATTTGGTTCAAGCGCGAAGACCTCGCGCACACCGGCGCACACAAGATCAACAATGCGCTCGGTCAGGCACTGCTCGCCAAACGCTTGGGTGCCACGCGGATCGTCGCCGAGACCGGTGCCGGGCAGCATGGCGTCGCGAGTGCGGCGGCTTGCGCGCGGCTTGGTTTGCCGTGCATCGTTTACATGGGTGCTATCGACATGGAGCGACAGGCGCCGAACGTCGGGCGTATGCGCTTGATGGGTGCCGAGGTCGTGCCGGTCACCGGTGGCGATCAGACCCTGCGCGCCGCCATCGACGAAGCGCTACGCGATTGGGTCTCCGATCCGATGGGCACGTTTTATCTACTCGGTTCCGCCGTGGGCCCACATCCCTATCCTTTCCTCGTGCGCGAGTTGCAGGCGATCATCGGCCGTGAGGCGCGCGCCCAATATTTAGAGCGCAACGGTCGATTGCCAGATGCGGTGTTTGCTTGCGTGGGTGGCGGATCGAACGCGATCGGTATGTTCCATGCTTTCGTTCCCGATGCGTCAGTCGAAATCGTCGGTATCGAAGCCGGTGGCCGCGGTATCAACTTGGGTGAGAATGCGGCGAGCCTCAGCTACGGCTGGCCCGGTGTGCTGCAAGGCTGCTACTCCTTGTTGCTACAAGATGAGAACGGGCAGATTCACGAGACCGACTCCATTTCCGCGGGTCTCGATTATCCGGGCGTAGGACCCGAACATGCTTTGTTGATGTCGGCAGGCAGAGTGAAGTACGAGTCAGCGACGGACGAGGAAGCCTTATCTGCACTGACCGAGTGTTCAAAGCTCGAAGGGATATTGCCCGCACTTGAAACCGCTCACGCGTTGCACGGCGTGAAGCGCTGGGCCAAGACCCATCGAGGCGCGCAGGTCATCCTTTGTATGTCGGGGCGTGGTGACAAAGATATGCCGACTTTGCAAAGAACCATCCTCGCGGAGAAAGTATCGTGAGGCCGAGTGAGCGATTAGCCGAAGCCGTGCGTGCCGCAGCGAAGCGCGGTGAGCCCGCTATCGTGGCTTTCATGACCGCAGGCTTTCCGCGCAAAGACCATTTCCGTGAACATTTACTGATGGTCGCTAGCGAGTCGGATGTCGTCGAGATCGGCGTGCCCTTCACCGATCCCATGGCCGATGGCATGACCATTCAGCGCTCGAGCCAGGCCGCTTTGAAGCAGGGTGTGAGTTTGCGTTGGATCATGTCGGAACTCGCCAGCATGCAGCGGCCTGCAGCACCGCTCGTGCTCATGAGTTACCTCAATCCGCTGTTGCAGTATGGCTATGCCGCACTGGCTCGCGATGCGGCTGCAGCCGGCGTCTGTGGATTCATTGTGCCGGATCTGCCTTTCGATGAAGGCGATGAGCTGCGTGTGGCGCTCGCCGCCGAGGGCGTAGCACTCGTACAAATGGTCACACCGGTGACGACGCCGGCGCGATTGCAGCAAGTCTGCGCGGCGAGCGACGGCTTCGTATATGCCGTAACGATGACGGGAACTACCGGCAAGAATGTCGCGGTACCCGACACGGTGATCGAGTATCTCAAGGCGGTAACCGCAATATCCCCTGTTCCCGTCTGCGCGGGGTTTGGCATTCGTTCGCGCGAACAGGTCGAGAAATTACGCAGTTACGTCGCCGGGGTCGTCGTGGGTTCCGCCTTGGTCGAAGTGCTCGAAAGAGGAGAAGATCCGCGTCCGTGGTTGCGGGCGCTGCGGGGATGAGTTCCGCAACGGCGCCCTCCAAGCCTTGGTGGACCGCACTTTATGCGCAGGTCCTACTCGCCATCCTCTTGGGAGGGGCGCTCGGACATTTCGCCCCTGACATGGCTGTCCAACTCAAGCCGCTGGGCGACGCCTTCATCAAGCTCGTCAAGCTCGTGATTGCGCCAGTGATTTTTTTGACCGTTGCCAGTGGCATTGCGAGCATGTCGTCACTGGCGAGTCTGGGCAGTACGACTGGTAAAGCGTTACTGTATTTTGTCGTCGTGTCGACTGGCGCACTCGTGATTGGCCTCATCGTGGCGAATGTGGTCAGGCCGGGTGATGGCATGAATGTCGATCCGGCCACGCTCGATGACGGCGCTGTGGCAGGTTACGTAGGCAAGGCGCAAGAGCAGGATATCGTAACGTTTCTGCTCTCGATTATTCCCGAAACGTTTCTTGGCGCGCTCACGAGTGGTCAGATCCTCTCGGTGCTCTTCATCGCGATCATCTTTGGTATTAGCGTCGCCAATCTCGACCAAAACCGACGCCGGGTCGTCGAAGGCTTGCACCTCATCAGCGAGACATTCTTCAAAATGGTGACCTTGTTGATGCGCTTTGCACCAATCGGTGCTTTTGGTGCCTTTGCCTTTACCATCGGAAAATACGGCATCGACTCTATCGCTAATCTCGCCGCTTTGATCGCCACTTTCTATTTGACCTCGGCTTTTTTCATTTTGGTCGTATTGGGTTTGATCGCGAGGGCCTCGGGCTTCTCTCTTTGGCGACTCCTCACTTATCTCAAAGAAGAGTTGTGGTTGGTGCTTGGCACCAGCTCGTCCGAATCGGCGCTGCCATCTTTGATGCGTAAGCTAGAGCAGGTGGGCTGTGCCAAGTCGGTCGTGGGTCTTGTCGTGCCGACCGGTTACTCATTCAATCTCGATGGCACCAATATCTACATGACCTTGGCGGCACTCTTTATCGCACAGGCGACCGGCGTGGACTTGAGCATCACTGATCAGGTATTGCTGCTTTTAGTTGCGATCATCAGCTCCAAAGGTGCCGCCGGCGTCACCGGTGCAGGATTCATCACCTTGGCCGCCACGTTGGCTGTGGTGCCTGCCGTACCCGTGGCCGGTATGGCCTTGATTCTCGGCATTGATCGCTTCATGTCCGAATGCCGCGCCATCACCAATTTCGTGGGCAATGCCGTAGCAACGATTGTCGTTGCGCGCTGGGAAGGCGCTCTCGACACCGAACGTCTTTCACGCGAACTCAAAGGATAATGGCCAGCTCGCTCTGCCGAACGTCGCCCGCGATCACCCTTTGGGCGGTCGTATTGGTCGCTTTGCTGTCACCCATGGTGGGTCACGCGGGGCTCGCCGGTGTCGATGTGCCTGGTTCAAAGCGTCTGACGGTATCCGATTGGGGTGGCGCGCGATGCCGAAAAAATGAACGGTTGAATTTCTAGCGACCTGCGCGACGCCCGCCAACCCATAGCACGATCACGGCTGCGATCAGCAGCACCGGGCCGACCGCTGCTGGCCACAACTCGAGGCCGAACCACAGCAAAGAAGCGAAGCCGAGCATGG